>NZ_JACYVQ010000004.1:0-595091 GCF_014842675.1 Paenibacillus sp. CFBP 13594 | reverse complement strand
AGCTTGCCGGGGGTCGCCCGTATTCGGGCGACCCGGCGGGCTCGGGCTCCGCTGCCGCAGGCGCGGCCTCGGCTGCGGCCGGAGCATCGCCGGCCGCAGCGCCAAGCTGCGTCAGCAGGCTGCGACGTTCGTGCAGCTGCTGGCGCAGCCCAAAGCGCAGCTCCTGCAGCTCCGCGTGCAGGCTGCGCAGCAGTTCCAGGTCCGCATCGCCTGCGTGCGGACCTTCTCCCGTCGGCGCAGCCGGGAGTGGGTGATGCGGCGAGCCGCACACCGGGCATGGCTCGCCATCGCGCAGCTCGGCGCGCAAGGCGGAGGACAGCTGGTGCAGCTCCTGCTCGCGCATCGTGCCACGCAGCTGTTCCTCCGCAAGGGCCAACAGGCGCTGTTCGCAGCTGAGGTCCTGCTCACAGGCAAGCAAGGCCTCAAGACCTGCTGACGCCTGTTCTACCAGATGCTGACGCTGATCACTCAGGCGTTTTTCTTCCTCAGCCGCCGCCTTCAGCTTGTCGGCTCCCTGTTCTGCCGACTGCTTATAGGCTTGAATGTCAGCCTTGTTTTGCTGTAATTGCTCCGCAGCAGTATCGACACGATGCTTCAGTTCAAGCGCAGCCTGAAGTTGTCTGCGTTCCTCTGACTTCACCTCATTCGGCTTGAGGCTCTCCTGTAGTTCCTCACGCCGTTTGCGCCCGCGCTGCTGCAGCTCCTTTTCTTTCTCAAGTTGCTGTCCCAGCGCAGTCTGTTCGCCCTGCCCCTGTTCCAGTAACTGAGCAAGGCGTGCGCAATCGGCCTGAAGCCCGTCCCGTTCCCGTTGCAGCTCTTTCGCTTGTTCGAGCTGCTCCAGACGCAGCAAAAGTTTCGGTTCTTCCTCAGTCATTTGCTTACGTGCCGTCTCAGCCTTCTCCGCTTCCTGAACAGCCAGACGCTCATGTTCCAGTGCTTGCTGATGAGCTGTCTCGGCGGTATCCTGCCGCTGCTTCTGTGTAGATGCGGCATCTCGTACCGTCTGCAGCGCAGGCAGTATTGCATCTGCCGCAACGGATTGTTTCAGCCGTTGTTCGCCTGCCTCTATCTGTGGTTCCAGTGCTTTCAGCTTCTGCTGTTCATCCATCCGGGCCTGCCGTTCGTTACTTAACTCACGGATTTTACCCAGCTTTTCAGCTTCCTTCGCAGCTTCATCCAGCGCTTTGCGGGACAATTCAGACTGCTGAACAGCGGTTTGAAGAAGACGTTTCGTTTCTTCCAGCGTCTCCTTACTGGCATTGCCCAGTCCCTGTTGCTCCGCAGCAAGAGATTGGTGAACCATATCATTATCCTTGACCCGCCGGCTTAATTTGATGGCTAGCTGATCGCCATACTTCTCCAGATGGAATAATCGTTGCAGCATCTGGCGACGTTCACTGCCTTTTAGTGACAAAAACTCGGCAAACTTCCCTTGCGGAAGCACCACTGCCCGTGTAAAATCATCCATCTTCAAACCGATCACATCTTCAACGCAGCGATTCACATCTGCCAATTTGTCGGCAAGTACCTGTTCTTCGCCATTAACCGTCTCTATGAATTTGCTGATCGTGTTACTCACTGACACTTCATTATTTCGTTTGAAACGTCGCTCTACACGAAATCTTCGAGTCCCCTCTGCCGACATCAGTTCAAATGTAAAAGCAACCGACAACGAATCCTCTGCATGGTTCATAATGCCTTGCGTCCCATTCACCGCACGTTCCACTTTTCCGTACATGGCGAGTGTGATGGCATCGAGCAAGGAAGATTTACCACTACCCGTTGGACCGAAAATACCGAATAGTCCCGTCTCCGTCAGCACGGTAAAATCAATCTCCTGCATCTCCCGATAACTTTGCAGTCCGGCAACTTTTAATAGAATTGGCTTCATCTTTCCTCGACCTCCTCACGCACACCTGGCTCGTCTTCATCCACAAGTTCCAGGAAAAGCTGTACCAGGCTGTCTTCCGGCTGTGCACCGCCTGTCTGACGCTGATAGAATTTACGGAACAGTTCATGTACAGGCAGCTCGGATCGTTGTTCCAAAAGCCCTGCTGCAGCCATTTCGGGATACACCGGGCGAATATGAATGATACCTTCATGTGATTTTCGCAGCTGCTGAATCTCCTTCAGGGACATCGCCTCGTCCAGCCACACTTCCATGTCGATAAAAGCCTGTGGATCACGTCCCTCATCCAGCCAGCGATATACTTCTGCCAGACCACCACGGGCCTGCCAACGCACAAGCGGACGCCCGGACGTTAACAAAACTTCCTCTACCTGTGCAGCTCCGCCCGGCGCCAGATCAACCATCGTGACAGACTTGCTCTGCCCTGCTTCCGAGAAGCTGTAAGCCAGCGGAGAGCCGCTATATCGAATCACACCGTCTCCTTTGACAGCCTGTGCACGATGAAGATGCCCAAGCGCCGTGTATTGCGCACCAGTCGATAAAGACGAAGGGTCCACCGTGTAGGCCCCACCGATCTGAATCGGACGTTCCGAATCACTCTCAAGACCGCCGAGCACATAGATATGACTCATGGCCAAGTTCACGGTATCCGGGCGAAAAGAAGCGGCCAGACGCTGCATTAACATCCCCACCCGTTGACTGTATGCCTGACGAAGCACATTTTCGTCCCCATCCGTTGTCAGCAATTCATTCAATCTGGCTTCAGAAGGATAAGGTAATGCGGCAATCTGTGCAATTTCTCCGGTTCGTTTGGCATGGATAGTCACCGCTTCTGAAGTAGGCATCCCTACGAGTGTGATGCCCTGTCTGTTCACAAGCGGAGTCACAGAAGCCACACGCTCTGGCTGATCATGATTTCCTGCAATCACCACGAGGGGTCTTCCATGCTCCGTCAGACGCGCTGCCGCTTCATAAAAAAGTTGTTCCGCCGCTGCGGGAGGATTCACCGAATCATATACATCTCCGGCCATCAATATGGCATCCGCCTGCTGCTCATCAGCCAACCTGACGAGTTCATCAACGAAATCTTCCTGTTCACGCAGTCGGCTTCGTCCTTCCAGCGTTTTTCCCAAATGCCAGTCCCCTGTATGCAAAATACGCATCGTCCGTTCCACCCCTCTCCTATATGAAATCCATGGTTTTGAATTCCGATCAAGTTCATTTATATTTTCACTGCATGTCCACCATCAAAAAAGTACAGCCATTTTCGGTCCACTTTCCGACCTAATATATCTTCAACAGCCCGTCCATACAGATCCAGTTGGAAGCGATAGTTTTTGGTGAGTTCATCCAAACCACCACGATGCTCCAACACCCGGTCTGTCTTGTAATCGAGCAGGACAAGCTCGCCGTCAACCTCATACAGACAATCGATAATCCCCTGTACTAGCACAGTTTCATTTTCAATGGAGGCTTGCAGTTTGCTATCTTCATTTATGGTGTGCATACCTGAGTTCGCTGCCGCCTGTCCATGTAGCCACTCCACAGGGGACTGATGTGCCGGAAGCCCATACACAAACGGAATCTCCCGTTTCACCCATTCTGCACGCAACAGTTCTTTCCCTGGTTCTGTATCGAAAAATCCAACTAACTCTTCCGGTTCGATAGCCTCCGCGTGATGGGACAGCAAAATCTGGAGCTTCACCAGTCGCTGAAGGGCCTGCTCAATAAGCTGTGCATCAATGGCCGACCCATCTATAGGAAGATGCTGCATCAACGTATGATACACGTTCCCCCGTTCTGCTCCTGTCAGTTGGTTCTCACCCATAAATTTGGGACGACGCAGATGCAATTTGAATGACGTTCCCGCAGATCCCGCATCCGAAACATTCAACGCACCGCTCGAATCTGCCCCCAACCCAGTCCCATGCTCGTTCAATTCACTGGATAAACCATATAGTACAAGGCCTGCTTCATCGTTGGTGTAATGGTTTCCCGGGGTGTTTTGATCCAATAATGTCTCGGAATGCTCTCCCAGTTCCTCCATCACCTCTACGGACTGGATGTCCTGCATCGCGAGTAACGTTTTCAACTCCGTGACAGATGTACTGGCTGCCACTTGAGTTGCTGCTTCATAGGGATATGTCCATGAAAGCCGTTGTTCAACCTCGTGGATCAGCCGTGTCTCCTCTTGTTGAAGAGCTACCGTATCTGCACCTGCATCTGCAATGTTTTGGTTCACCGTATCTTGTCCACTCTTCGCCAGCTCTTCTACAGTTGAGGATGTAACCAATTTCACGGGCTGAACCGCTTTTAGTGCAGCAATTCGTTCTTTCCGCACCGCAGTCATCCCATCTTCTTCTCCCTGAGTCTGATCCACCACATGATCACGGGATACCTGATCGGCGGAAATAATAGAAATTGCCCATCGTGATTGATCATCTGCAAGACAGGACGAGAACGAATCATTGCTTCCAGCAAGTTCACGCAGCACAGCCGCATCTGGATGTCTCATCAGGGATGGTCCAATCCAGTCGAGGTAACTCCGTCCAGCAGCCAGTAGGTAGTCTGGCAATGCCAGTTCAGTACTGTCCTTGACCTGAGACCACGCCAACGCTTTTTTCGCCGCATCTTTTACAGTACCCAACAAAATCATTTTCTCTTTGGGACGGGTCAACGCAACGTACAACACACGCATCTCTTCAGCAAGCAGTTCGAATTGAGCCCGACGACGAATCGCCAGATTCGCTAGTGTAGGATAGGCAACCCGGTTCTCACGATCCACATATCTCGGACCAAATCCCAGTTCCTTATGCATGAGAAACGGTGCGTTCAGATCCTGTTGATTAAACATCTTGGATATGCCTCCGACAAAGACAATCGGAAACTCCAGACCCTTACTCCGGTGAATCGTCATGATACGTACAGCGTTGTCCTGCTCACCGGAACTACCCGCTACAGTCCCCAGGTCTCCCCCGTTTTCCCGCAATCTTGAGACATAGGTCAGGAAACGGAACAAGCCGCGATTTGCAGTTGATTCCTCATATTGTCGTGCGCGATCGTACAATGCCTTAAGATTACTTTGACGTTGCAATCCTCCGGGAAGACCACCAACCCAGTCCAAATACCCGGTTTCTCGGTACATACGCCAGATCAGTTCACTCAGACTGCCTTGTCTTGCCTCAAGTCTCCACTGCTGCAATTGACGCAAAAAGCGAATTAACTTTTGCTGCAACTCCGAGCCTGAAATCTCCTTTATGCCCAGATCCTCACTTGTATGTCCCGCAACACCAGCATCTTGCATTCCATCTGTATGCAATGTATGCACATCGAATTCATAGACATCATCCAGGATCTCTGCCTCGACTGAAGCTGCTGTCTCCCGCTGTCCCTGTTCCATCTCTGACCAGGCTTCCGGCCACTGCAACTGGACGATATTGGAATCAGGATGATTGTCCTGCCGGAGTTTTTGTACAGCATTAGTGGAGGAATCGCTCCACTCTCCAGCAGCCGATATAACCGCATCGTAGAATGACTGTCTTTTGTCACCAAGCCGAATCTGTGCCAGTTCTTCTTCATCCAGTCCGACAATCGGTGAACGAAGCACGGAAGCGAGCGGAATATCCTGTCTTGGATTATCAACAAGTTGAAGCAGAGACATCATGATTTCCACTTCTGTAGCCTGAAAATAGCCCTTGCTCTGTTCTCCTCCAGCAGGAATTCCCTGCTGTCTGAATTCCTCAATCATGAGCGGAGCCCACATCAAGGTTGAACGCAGCAAGATGACCATGTCACCGTAACGTGCCGGGCGCATCGTTTGCAGGGCTTTGTCATATACATGGAGGGCAGGTTTGTCCGTATCTCCAACCATCTCACGAATACGCCTTGCGATGGCCCTTGCTTCCAACTGGGCCGTTTCAAGTTCGGCACTCTCCAGTTCTGCGGAAACCAATGCATCCCCGTTCTCATCCGTACTCTCCGTTAGATCAGGTCCACCGCCCTGACGATCAATCAGCATGAGTTCAGGTGTATACGCCTCATCACCAAGTGTTTCTGACGGAAAAGTAGCCCCATATGCCAGTTGAGCTCGTTCATCGTAAGCAATCTCTGCCACACCTTCGTTCATGAGTTGCCGGAATATCATATTGACCGAATGTACGACTTCCGCACGACTGCGGAAATTCCGCGCAAGATCAATACGTTGACCTGTACGATTCGGGCGATCTTCACCATTTCTGTCCTCATGCGTGTTCGCTCCATACTGGCGATATTTGTTCATAAACAGACCTGGTTCAGCCAACCGGAACCGGTAGATACTCTGTTTGACATCACCTACCATGAATCGGTTACCCGGGTTTTCTCTGGAGATCAGTTTCACGATATCTTCCTGAACCGTATTGGTATCCTGATATTCATCAAGCAACACTTCATCGAATCGCGAACGGTACTCCATAGCCGCATCGGAAGGCATCGAGAGTTCAGGCGTTGAATCCTCATGTCGCAAAATGTGAAGACAGTAATGCTCCAGATCACTGAAGTCAACTTGCCCACGTTCCTGTTTGGCCTGTCGGTAACGTTCTCCAAATGTACTAACCAACCTCGATAACTCCTGCATGAGTGGTGCCGCTTGCTCCAGCTCCTGCCAGAACGAAAACGCACTTCTTCCGAACAATGAACCTTTCAGGTCGGTAACTGCTTTTTTCGCAGCCTCACGGAGTTCCTTCACCTGATCCTGTAAAGCAGGGTCCGTCTGATCTTTTTTGCAGGGTTTCAGTTTGCCAAATGTAGCAGGTTGAAACACTTCAGGCAACCTCTCCCATGGCATAACCTGGGCCGCAGACAACAGCTCCTCTACCATCACCAGGTCTTCTTTTAACGTATCTGCATAAGGTGCCGGACCTTCAGGCTGCATGGATATGTGAATGCCTTGACGGAGCAGTCCTGCTGCACCACTTAAAGCAAGAGCCGCATCACGCATAATACTCTGAACCCATGCTGAATGCCCCAGCTCCTCCACACTCTCTACCTGAAAAGCGGATGCCATCTCTGAGAGCCAATGATCCGGCCAGGAATGACTGCGGGAGAAATCATACAATCGTTGCACCAGTCGATGCATGGCATCATCATTTCGTTCTCCACTGAACCAGTCCACCAATTCGCGGAATGTACTCCCTTCATCTTCTTGGCCATACTTTTCCTCAAATAGTTCTTCGAGTAGTTCCTGGCGCATGATTTCCGCTTCATTTTCATTCAGGATACGAAAAGCCGGGTTCAACGGAATTTGCTGATAGTAACGGCGAATGACTTCCATACAGAATGAATGCAGCGTTGTAATAGATGCCCGTCCAAGCAGCGACAGCTGCTTGCGCAGATGCTCTTCTCCAGGTTGTTCTTCCAGCGCACGTTCCAGCGCTTCCCGAATCCGTTGTTTCATCTCGGCGGCGGCGGCTTTGGTAAACGTAGCTACAAGCAAGCGATCCACACTGAATCCTTGGGAGGGATCTGCGATCTTGCGAATAATTCGTTCAACCAGTACAGCTGTCTTGCCTGATCCCGCCGCAGCGGCAACCAGAATGTCTTCTCCGCTTTCGGAGATGGCACTCCACTGGTCATCACTCCAGAAGCTTCCTTCCGGTTTTGGCATATTCGTCATGATGTTTCCCCTCCCTTGGTGTGAGATAACATATCCCAGATTTGCTGTTTACCCGGTTTGGACAACAGGTTGTATTCATTTCCTTCTATATTCTCATCAAACTGACATACAGGCTTATACGGACAGAACGTGCATGCCACTTCCTGTTGAATACGATAAGGCTCAATGGCCACATCCCCATCCGTAATTCGGGTACCAATCTCACGGATATTACTGCGAACCGAAGCAAGCAGCGTATCCCATTGCTCTGGCGTAGCTACAGCAGCACTACTATAAAAGCTGCCATCTGCCTTAAGGGCAACCGGAATAATGGCTGAATACCCCTTATCCAGGGTGTTGTCCATTTGTGCGATTGCATCCCGGTCTGCCAGCAGCAAACCTTTCATTTTGAACCGTTTCAGCAGTTCTTGCCCGGCCTGCTCCGATGTCATGCCGTTTGCGGATTGCAACAGCGGGTTATGCACGTGGAAATACAACGTTCCTCCCGGCATCGCCGTTTCCCCAAGCCATTCTTCGGCAGCACTAAGCAGCACCTCCAGATAGGTGAGCATCTGCAATGACAGACCATAGTACACTTCATGTAACTTGAGGTCCGTCTGGCTTGATTTATAGTCAATGACACGCAAGAGCAGACCATTCTCTCCTTCTGCCACATCCACACGGTCAATCCGACCCACGATCTCCATCACACATCCGTTCTCCAGTTCAAAACGGAGTGGGGGCAGCGTTTTATCCGGTCCAAAATCAAGCTCCAGCCCAATCGGTTCAAAACTTCCACGTCTGGACTGTTCCCCAAGAATAACGGATGCCCGGCTAACAATGTCCTTCAATTTGCGGAAAATATAACCGTATCGCTTGGTGCTTAGCAAAATCTCCCCTTGCAGCTGTGGTGCAATCTGCTCCACCGTTTGCTCGGCTTCCTGACGGCATTGGTCTGGAGTCAAACTGCCCCAACTACGATTTTCTTCACGTAACCGCATAGCCAGCTGGCTTAGTGCAGCATGAAACAGCTGTCCGATATCAGGAGCCTGAAGGCGGTACAATTGCCGTTCTTTGAGACGCAACCCGTGCGAAGCAAAATGGGAGAACGGACAAGCGACGAAACGCTCCATTCGCGAAACACTCGTCCTCACCTCTGTGCCATACAATCTGCGACTGGTAGCTGTACGTAGTGGCAATGCCCGATTACGATAAAAGATCGATCCCATCAACCGCTCCAGCTGAGGTCTGCTTGTCTCCCGAGATACATGCCAATTGTAGACCGCCCACCACATTTCAGGGATGTCTTCTCCGCGGCGCCATTTGCGCAATTGTCCAATGAGCGTAGACAGACTCTGACCCGGATGGGTGACATAGGACCAATGTGCTTCTTCCGAGTTCGCAACCGGTGGTTGAGCGAGCAATGGCTGTTCTTGTAAACCAAACATCTTCCGTACATGGCGGACAATCTCGGAAGGAAGCAGTGCTTTCCCCTCATCATCAGCAACAGGGTAACTCAGCCACAACTGGCTGCTTGCCGCTGTAAGTGCCGTATAGATCAAAAAACGTTCATCCAGCATCTGCCTTGTTGCACCTGGTCCAAGCGCCACGCCTCTTTCCGTCAGTAACGATCTCTCCAGTTCCGTTAATACGCCATCATCCTGAGGTATTGCGGGTAATTCACCATCAACTGCACCAAGGATAAATACGTATTTGATGTCCTGAAGACGTGTACGGTCCATGGAACCGACCAATACCTGATCAAGTGCCGGTGGTACCAGACCCAGCTTCAGTTCCGTCAATCCGGTCTCGATCATCCCGGCAAACAGCGTGATATCCAGCCGTTCATTCCCCATCATATCGACCATCTGATCCAATAAATCCAGCACAGCTCCCCACATCTGCCGATGTTCTCTCGACCGTTCGGGGTCACCTTGAGCCTTAGCTTCAGCAGACATGTTCTCCAGCTTCCATGGGATCTCAGCATCTTCCAGCAGTCTGTATAGTGCCTCGCACTGGGCTTTGGCTGTCTTTGCCTTTTTCATTCGTTTCTCAAAAACCCCCAAGGAATCTGTAATGACCGCTCGACAACGCTCCATTAAAGAAAGCATTTGGTCCCGTCCTCGACTACGTCCATCCTGACCGTTGTCTTCAAGCGAAAGGCTTGGGACATACTTCCACGGTTTGCCGTCAGTCCAGCGATATCCATGAATACCACAAGCCAGTACATAATTCTCAAGCTGGTCCATATCTTCACGGGTGATGGAACCATCACGCGGAAGCAGCAGATCCGTTTTGACACAGCGAAATACATCCTCGTAACGCCAATGGCGCCGAACAATATCCAGTGCCGAACGGATAAACTCGGATAATGGATGATGAAGTTCATTTCTTCTGCGGTCCAGAAAGACGGGTACGTCATAATCCCTGAATAGAGGTTCAGCTATATCAGCGTAGGTATCCAACTGACGAACAAGTACTGCCATATCCCGATAACGCGCACCTTCGTTTTGCGCCAGACGCCGCATCTCACGCAGTGCTCCCTCCATCTCAGCTCGTCGGTTCTCCGCTGCAACCAGTCGGATTCCGGAATCAAGGCCATCACTTTTCCAACGAATTCGGCGGTCGAAACCAGCCTCCAGATGAGCAAGTCCCGGACGATCCTTGTATCTCGGTGGAATCTCCGAATCTAGCACGGTTATATCGCTCGGTACACCCAGTTCTTCAGCCATCCCTTTCAGACGCGCATAGGCACTTGCCGTGGGATAGAACAGTTCCAATTCTCCAGGCAGTGCGCCGTGATCATAAGGACGATCCAATGTCAGTGCAATGGTCACGGAAGAGGACTGCAACATCAGCCGACCAATCACACTCATCTCCTGTGGCGTGAATCCCTGAAAACCATCAATCCAGATCTGGGCATCCTGCAGCAATGCACTTTCCGACAAACGATCTGTCAGCTCGGTCAACGTGTCTTCATCATCAATATATAAATTGGTCAGTTCCTGTTCATAGTCACGATATATCAGATTCAAGTCATGCAACTTATCCTCCAGAATTGGCGAAGTCGATGAGGTATTCCCTCCAGACAGCCCCTCTTCCAGCAATGATGGATCAAATTCATAACGTTTAAATTCACTATATAAGTCATTTAATTCGCCTATAAAACCCAGCTGGCTGCCGGATGCACCAAACAGCTTTAATTCTTCCTTACGGCGCTGGATGACCTTGTAGAGCAGCATCTTTTTGCCTTCGGCTCCGATCGGAATACGAGCAGAACCACCTGCTTCCTGCATTACACGATAGGCTAAACGGCGAAAGCCGAGCACTTCTGCACGCATCGTACCTTTAATTGTTCCAGAAGACACCAATGCCTGCTCTGTTCGAAAAGAACTCTGTTCTGGAACGAGCAAAATCAAAGGTGTGCCTTGCGGTTCTTGTTGAAGCAGGGATGTAATTTCCCGGGTAATCAGCGAGCTTTTGCCGCTGCCTGCCCGGCCAATAACAAAACGAACGGACATGTCTAATCCTCCAAACCACACGTACAAGATTTTAATTCCCAGTATAACATATCTGACTTGGTTCGGAACATACGTTTGCCACTATCCGGTAAAACCGGAGATCATCTCCGTTAACACAGCAAAACAGCAAAAAGCCCGCAGCTATCACACTGTGGACTTTTGACTTGATCTATAGATTAAATTAAAGATAATTTACACTTGCCACTGCGATGACAGAACAACCCTCCGATCGCTGCTATTCCCAGATTTTCTTGATTCAATTTTTAAAAAGTGAAAAAAAACAAGAATAAAGGCGAAGATTATGCTTCCGAAGCAGCTCTTCAGAAAGCTTTTAGCTTCACTCCTTCAGGTTATTTCTGTCCTCTACGTTCTCGTGTAAATCTTTAGTCCAATCTATACAGTGAAATTTGAACGGAAATCATACGATTAATTCTTTTTACTGCGCACTTCGAAAATAGCAAATTTCAGGTAATGTCCTTCATCCACGCCCAAAATTTGCGGGTGATCCTTACCAGCTGCCTTCCAGTCGATTAGACGCAGTACTTTTCCTGCATCTTCTGCTGCATCGGCAATCGTGTCCAAGAAAAGGTCAGGACGCATGTGATACGAACAGCTGGCTGTTACCAAATATCCGCCCTCATTAACCAGTTTCATACCTTGCAGGTTGATATCCTTATATCCGCGGCATGCACCTTTAACTGCTGATTTCGTCTTGGCAAACGCCGGGGGATCGAGGATGACTACATCAAATGTTTTACCGCCAGCTGCAAGCGCTTTGGAAGTATCTACTTTTTGTTCGCCAGCGCGCGCACGTGCAGTACGTTCATCCAGCCCCTTCACTTGTTCACGCAAGTACTGGAATGCATCAGCAACTACGAATTCGACCCGGTCGGTGAAACCGTTCAGCTCCACATTTGTTCGTGCACTCTCAATGGCATGCTCCGAAATATCAAGACAAGTCACTTTTTTAGCTCCATACTTGCAAGCATTCAACGTAAAGCTGCCCGTGTGTGAGAAACACTCCAGTACAGTGGCACCATCCCAATATGGGAATGTAACTACCTTTCCGCTTTTATTCACAGGCAAGAGCTGCTCTGTGCCATCCTGCTCAGTCGTTTGAAGTGTGATTCCACTCTTGTAGCCCCAACCCTTCATGAGCGGTTCGATCGCTGCACGATTCTCACGTTGATCGAAGAAGTAACCTGTCTTCTGTCCTTCCACGATATCGACTTTAATGAGTAGTCCATTCTCTGTAACCGTGACATGCCGTGGGCACTCTCCGTACAGCGGACCTTTGGTCTGCTCCAAACCTTCCAGTTCACGAATCGAGACATCACTGCGCTCGTAAATGCCTTCAGGCTGCATTACTTCAATGAGTGCCTGTACAATGGCTTCACGGCAACGATCCATGCCAAGTGTAAGCAACTGTACAACGAGAATGCTGCCGAATCGGTCAACGATTAATCCTGGCAGAAAATCAGCTTCGCCGTAAACGAGACGGTAAGCCTCTCCATCCTGGATAAAACGTTCCCGATGACGCAAGCAATCGCGGAAACGCGCTGCAAAAAACGCCGTATCCATTTGTTCGGACTCCAAAGGTTGATAAGCTACAACCCTTACAGTGATTTGAGATGCGGGATTGTAATATCCTGTCGCCAGATAGCGACCTTGATGATTCAATACATTGACCAGATCTCCCGGTTCCGGGTTTCCGTCAACAGAGGCAATTTCGTTGTTAAATATCCATGGATGTGCATGTTCAAGCCGCTTTTTGCGACTGCGTTCGAGTTTAACTGATGGCAAGGTAGATCCACTTCCTTTAATTTAATAGTTCAAAAGATAGGTTTTGTGCGGCGCGTAGGTGGCGTTCCGGGTTCGAATCGATCTTCCGATCGCTGTTATCCCCAGATTTTTTTGATTCCCTTTCTTAAAGGGAAGATCCGGAGACAAAGGCGCACCCTTCGCTTCTTCAGATTCGATTTCGTCCCCTCCACTACACTTGCACGAAGCACCTTATCTTTCGAATTGGGATGGCGCAATTAGGTGGCGCTACGGCGACGAATTGTTCCTCTGATCGCTGTTATCCCCAGATTTTTTTGATTCCCTTTCTTAAAGGGAAAATCCGGGGATAAAGGCGAGCGCTTCGCTTCTTCGGTAACAATTTCGTCTTCTTCGCTACGTTTGCACGAATCACCGTATCTTTCGAATTGGGGTGCGGCAATTGAAATACTTGAATTGTGGGAGGCTGGCTTCCTCTGATTTCCTATAGGCTTGTCATGGTTGTCATTTCTTACTCATAGGATGAGTTAAGGAACCCGGACGGAAGGAATGATGTTTCTATGTTTAGAGATGTTATATTGCCCCTACTTTATGGGCTTATTATCTTTTTTGGTGGCATGAAGCTGATGGAAACGGCCTTGCAGCGCATGGCTGGGCCCATGTTGGAAAGTTGGCTCAATCGGGCCACCTCTGCTCCATGGAAAGGCATGGCCTTCAGTGCAGGTGCAACGGCTCTGTTACAGAGCAGTACTGCAGTCACCGTACTCACCATTGGACTGGCTAATGCCAGATTAATTACCTATGGGCGGACACTCGGCATCATCCTCGGCACCAACATCGGGACATGCCTGACAACGGAGCTGGTGGGACTGCAGATCGGGCGAGCTTCCCTGCCATTGCTTGTCCTGTCGCTGACGGGCTGGGCCATGTTTGTTGTACTTGGTGAACGCAATCTGACCGCTCCTGAACGTACGCGCCAGACTCTGTTTAACATCCAGTACAGCTTCCTCTCAGCTGCGGGATTTGCACTTGTTATGACAGGCATTCAGGTGATGCAATCCATTGCCTTACCCTTGCGGAGCATGGGCGTATTTCAATGGTTTCTCGACCGCTCGGCCGACAGCTTGTGGTGGGGCTTCCTGGCAGGTGCCTGTTTGACAGCGCTCATTCACAGCAGCGCTGCTGTCATTAGCATGGCGATTACGCTCGCAGCCACAGGGGTATTACCTGTGGAAATCGGCATCGCCATTGTGATCGGGTCCAATGTGGGGACCTGCATCACCGCTGTGATCGCTGCCGCGGGTGGAGCATCCGCAGGCAAGTTTGTCGCAGCCTCCCATGTTGTATTAAACATTGCGGGAGCACTGCTCTTTATGCCGCTGATCGGCCAGCTGCATGCAGCTTCGGCCTGGCTGTCAGCGGACAACGGGGCACAGATTGCGCATGCCCAGACCCTTTTTAACATCACCAGTTCACTGCTTGCTTTACCGTTCTGTTACTTGCCCATCTGGCACAAAAAACCACCGGTCCACGCCCCCGCGGCGAAGTCACCCGTGGCTTGATGATCTGCCTATCGGACCCACAAGGCGCGAGGGCTAACTGACTCGAACCAGAACTATAATGCGTTATACGTTAATGCCTAACTTGTTCAGGGCTACACGCAAGATATCATCGTTATTATCATATCCGCTCTGCTGCTGTAAGGACCATGCTTCTTCCGGAGCATACCAATCCACACCCTTGATTTCTTCAATCTGAGGCTGTAGATCACCACTCTTGGCTTCAACGAGATAATAATGGACTTCCTTGTCCACCGGGCCAAAATCTGCATGTTGGTACGTGTAAGCAATGATGTCAACCGGTTCTACAATGCGACCCACCATACCTGTCTCTTCCAAAATCTCGCGCAGTGCCGTCTGTTCGATTGTTTCTCCCTCTTCCATTTTGCCCTTGGCGAGAGTTGTTTTACCGTAACGATCTACGATAAGCTGAATTTGAAGACGTCCGTCTTCCCCTGTTCTATAAACAACTCCGCCTGCTGAAATTTCTTTTTTGTTCATCGTGCTCTCCCCCATCAACTTCGATATCTTTATCTTATTTTTTGCAAAAGAAGGACCTCATCTCCCCGGGTAAGCTCCCCAAGGAAATGAAATCCTTGTTTCTGACGCCTCGATCACATCGCGGCGGACTTAAGATTCTCTTCCAACACACGTACCAGCGTAGCCTGACTCTCGTTGACGCCGGCTTCAACCACTTTGACTCGGCACACTTTACCGACCATATCCATCGTTCCGTCAAAGACCAGTTGAATGTAGTTGTCGCTATAACCGTGCAGTTTGCCACTTCCCTCGCGGCCTTTGGCTTCACCTTCGGGAATAACATCCAGTACCTGTCCGACAAACTGCTCAGCATACTCCAGCTGCATCTGCTCAGACAAGTCAATCAGTTCATGCACACGTGCATTTTTGACCTCTTCGTCCACCTGATCTTCCATTCGTGCTGCTGGCGTACCCGTACGCTTGGAATAAGGGAATACGTGCATTTCGGAAAAACCGATCTTCCGCATCAACTCATAGCCATTACGGTACATCTCATCCGTCTCACCCGGAAATCCAACAATGATGTCTGTTGTAATCGCTACATCCGGCATTGCTTCCCGAATGCGAAGCATCTTGTTGTAAAACTCTTCTGTCGTATATTTACGGCGCATGCGTTTCAACACCGTATCATCACCCGCTTGCAGCGGAATATGGAAGTGACGAACCAGTTTGTCTGAACGTTTGATCACGTCAAGCATGCGGTCATCAATCTGGCTGGCTTCAATCGAGCTGATTCGAATACGCTCCAAACCCTCTACCTTGTCCAGGTCCCACAGCAGATCGGTCAGATCATAATTCTCCATGTCATCGCCATACCCACCTGTATGAATACCGGTCAGAACAATCTCCTTGTATCCGGCGTGTACGAGTTGATGCGCCTGTTGAATAATGCTGTTTGCCTCACGGCTGCGTGAGAGACCCCGAGACCACGGAATAATGCAAAATGTACAGAAGTTATTGCAACCATCCTGAATTTTCAGGAATGCTCGGGTACGGTCAGCAAAATCCGGTACGTCCATTTCTTCAAATACACGGGTTTTCATAATATTACGCACCGCGTTAACCGGTTGACGGGACTCCTGGATTTCATTAACATATGGCAAAATCTTGTCACGGTCCTGTGTACCGATAACCAGATCCACCCCTGGGATGTCCAGAATCTCTGCCGGAGAAGTCTGCGCGTAGCAGCCTGTAACGGCCACAATCGCCTCCGGGTTGCGCCGAATGGCACGACGAATAATTTGACGGCTCTTTTTGTCGCCGGTATTGGTTACTGTACAAGTATTAATCAAGTATACATCCGCTGTCTGTTCATCAAAGTCCACTTGATCGTAACCTTCGTTTTTGAACAATTGCCAAATCGCCTCTGTATCATAGAAATTAACTTTGCAGCCTAAGGTGTAAAACGCCACGGATGGCATAATTACATTCCTCCCATTTCTCCGGATTCATATAACACGCAAGTTAGTGCCGCCATTCCAGCTGTCTCAGCACGCAAAATGCGTTTGCCCAGTCCAACAGATACAGCACCTGCCTGATCAGCCTCTGCCGTCTCCTTCTCAGAAAATCCACCTTCCGGTCCAACCACGATCAAAACTTCTGCACTTGCATCAGGTGCAAGCTGCTCAACAAACGGTTTCAATGCATCTCTCAGCTGTTTACCGTTTTCTTTCTCATAACAATAACATACCAGGCTGTAGCCCTCAAAAGAAGATAACAGCCCTTTCCAGGAAAGCGGCTGCTCGACGGAAGGAATGCGATTCCGGTGACTCTGTTCGGCAGCTTCCTTGGCAATTTTCCGCCAGCGCTCCAACCGTTTGCCTTCTTTCTTGGCGTCATATTGCACAATCGTACGTTCTGATAGGAAGGGTACAAATGATACCGCCCCAATCTCTGTACATCTCTGGATCACTGTTTCCATCTTGTCGCCCTTGGGCAAACTCTGTGCCACAGTTACACGAATCCGTGCTTCATGGTCCATCTCGAGAGGTTCCACAATATTCGCTGTCACTTGGCCAACTTCAATGGTCTCAATTTCCACGAGTGCTTCTCTGGAGTTTCCGTCACTGACAATCAGTTTATCTCCAGGCTTACCACGCATGACCTTGCCGATATGGCGTGCATCATCACCTGTGATGATCACAGCGTGTTCATTAAACTGTTCTGCAGATACAAAATATCGCTGCATTAGTCAATCCACCCATTCTGTCCTGTTATGACTGGAATTCACCGCGCCTAATGACAAGCGTGAATCCAATCGCCACAGATGATCATACAACTTTTACGTGTTTCTGACCAGTATTCCGGTCCAATACAAGATGCGCTTTTAGCGATATAGTTCAATAACCAGCTTTGCCAGATCCACATACATCGTTTGCGCAAACTCATACAAAGGTTGAATCGTCACATTTTGCAACGGAGGTATAACAAGAATCAATAGGAAGATAAAAATGGACCATTGCTCCACCCCTTGTAGCTTGCGGCTGATTGCAGGTGGCACTAAATCTTCCAGAATCCGATAACCATCCAGTGGGGGCAACGGAATCAAGTTAAACAGGAACAGGAAAAAGTTGGTTAAGTTAAAGATAGCGAAGAACGTTGTGATTGCTGTCAGCAACCGCTCATTATCAATGCCGCCGAGTGCTCCCGAACCAACCAGTGAAGCATAGATGATTGTACCAATGATCGCGAGCAACAGATTACTCAGAGGCCCTGCTGCGGATACGATGATGCCCATCAATCTAGGTTTTTCGAAGTTAGCCCGATTAACCGGAACTGGACGCGCCCAACCAAAGCCAGCAATAATGAGCAACAGCACACCAAATAAGTCAAAGTGTACAACCGGATTCAGTGTGACCCGACCCAACAGCTTGGCTGTTGGATCACCGAATTTGTTGGCAAAATACGCATGCGAGAATTCATGCACCGTAAATGCGATCAGAATGGTCAGCAGGAAAAACGGAAGCTGATCGATCGGATAACGAAAGAACGAATTCCAAAAGTCCATACGTTACCCCTTTCTGGCTACAAACGCGAGCCAATCCTCATCACGGTGGATGGCACTTACTTCAAACCCGGAGGCTACCAGAGCATCATGTACAACCTGCTCTTTGTTCTTCCAAATGCCAGATACAATATAGGTGCCACCCGACTCAAGTGCATTGTACACATCGTCCACGAACAACAAAATGATCTCAGCTAGAATGTTCGCCACCACAACCTTAACCGGTAATTGCACACCAAGCGCAGGGTCTTGACTCCCAAGGACGGACAACAGATCACTTTCTTTAACCGTAATTTGTTGCTCCAGCCCGTTCAGTTCCACATTCTCTCTGGCACTGATTACCGCAACCGGATCAAGATCGAGCGCCAGCACATGTTTTGCCCCGAGTTTAATCGCGCCTATAGCCAAGATGCCAGAACCTGTACCTACGTCAATGACTTCCTCACCGCCCTGAATAACTGTTTCCAGTGTGCGCAAGCAGAGGGAGGTCGTTGGGTGTGTTCCTGTACCAAAAGCCATGCCGGGATCAAGCTCAATGATTTTCTCATCCGAACTTTCTGGCGTATACTCTTCCCACGTTGGTTTAATCGTGAGACGTTCCGATACACGTACCGGCTTGAAATATTGCTTCCAGGCTGTTGCCCAGTCATTTTCATCCACTGTACGCGTCTCATAACGAACCTCACCTGTATCAATTCCGAATTCAGAGAGTTCCTCAACTCTAGGATTAACTTCTGACTGTAGTGCAACCATATCCGTACCTTCGGAGAAGTAGCCTTTGATGACCGCAAAGCCTTCCGGAATATCATTCAAAGGAACGTCGTATAACTCACCATATGTCGTGTCCCGTTTTTTATTTAAAGTACCGGACTCTTCAATCGAAACCCCTCCAGCACCCGCTTCATGTAAAAAATTCGAAATCATCTCCACAGCTTCTTCTGTGGTATGTATTGTTAGTTCATGCCATAACATACTTGGTTTTTCCTCCTCATTTTTCAAACATCCCAACTATTGTACTACACAAGCTAGCCGGAGCACAAAGCCGCACCAGTAAAAGAAAAACAAAACAGGATATCCGCAGCCTGACTGCTCGAATATCCTGTCATCTATTCATACATATCTGTTTCATTTACTTCAGCATTTTGCAACATTCGAATCTCACTTAGCAAAAACGTCCACCATTCTGCGTGATCATCTCTGCGGCTTGCGGGAGCGAATCGTTGGATACGGACACGGTAAGCAAAATTTCCTGTTTTAGCCTGTTTGCCGAATCCTCTTCGGGTGTATCATACACCTGACCATTGGACAACATTTCCGTGTCATCACTAATCAGGGCAAGTACATTCAATTCGCCACTAAATCCTCCGACGACGGCTGTAGGAGAATTATCGAAGCCCTTAACATCGTTTGAATCCAATGCAGACGATTCATTGCCAAGACTCTCTATACTCAATTGGTTTGGGTGCAACAATTCCAGGGCTCTGCGTGCAGACTCGGCCTCAGTCCAGCTTGTAAAAACAGCTTCGAGGGTCACTGCCGAGCGATCTTCAGTCATGAAGCTCCCGTCCCTGACGTCGATCAGCCGCTTCACTGCGGCGTAATGCTTCGATATCTTCATGATCCGCAGCTTCAGCGCTGAATTCCACGTCCTCATTTTTTGCGGATTGCATACGTTTCATCTTTTCCGTTTTCGTTAAAATCTTGCCTGGACGTTCATGTTCTGCCATTGTAATGCTCCTCCTTCAAATTGTATAAGTTCAACTAAATCATATTTACACTGACACTCCGATGACAGAACAACCTTCCGATCGCTGTTATCCCCAGATTTTTTTAATTCCCTTCTTCCAAAGGAAAAATCCGGGGATAGCGTATGCTTCCGAAGTAGCTTTCTTGCGAAAGCTTTTAGGCGAACGCTTCGCTTCTTCAGTTTTTTCTGTCCTCTCCGTTATTGTGTAAATGTTTAGATTGAATCTTATATTGTGATCTAAATATAGATTTCTTGAAACTAGATCATTCCACCGGCTTGTTCGATTATAGACATGGCGCGGTGATGTACCGATTCATCTACGATGACCGTTAGTAATACATCCCTTCCCGTAGGTCCACCTTGTCCACCATCACTCATGCCGCTTGCAGAAGGGTCCGCCGCAGCCATGATTCCAGCACTGGCATTTGTTTGCATCGAATCGGGCACCCATGATGAAAAACTGCCGGAAACGCCCGGCTTGTAGGAAGCCCCGCTTGGTCCTACACCCGCATAACGGCTGAATCGATTAATCGACAGGTCCTCCACTCGCAATGCCTCCAGTTTTTTGGCTGCCCCTTGGGCCTGCTCCGGGCTGTGAAAGTACGCCAAAATATTTTTCTCGGTCATCCGCTTCACCTGCTTCCTAATTTCTCGCATATCAGCTATGCATATCATTCTCGCCATGCTATCTTTCCGCAAGTTCGCTCAGAATATACCGAAATGCTCCCACAAATTACTTTCGTTCTTCGTAGCATATATCCATGGACTTTGCCAAAACCACTGAACCACTAAAAAAAGGCGTACAAAAAAGGACACCCTGCGGTAAAAACCGTTGTGGTGTCCTTTTGGAATTGCTATATGTTATTCTCAGTCGCCTCGGAAGGCGCGTTTCACTCGATCAAAGAAAGATTGTTCATGCTCATGTGTCTGTTCTCCATCCAGCGCAGCAATTTGGCGAAGCAGATCTTTCTGCTCGTCATTCAGCTTACTAGGTGTAACCACAACCACTTTCACATGTTGATCCCCTTGCCCCATACCGCGCAGGCGTGGTACGCCTTTGCCTTTGAGACGGAAATACGTTCCCGTTTGTGTACCGGCTGGTACTTTCAACTTCACTTTCTCGGTCAACGTCGGGATCTCAACCTCATCTCCCAGAGCTGCCTGAGCAAAGGTAAGTGGGATTTCGCAATAAATATCGTCGCCTTCACGCTCGAAGAAATCATGTGTCTTCACGCGAATGACAATATACAGATCTCCGGCTGGTCCGCCACGCAGGCCTCCCTCGCCCTCACCTGTCATACGCAGTTGCGCGCCGTCATCTACACCCGCTGGAATGCGAACATGGATTTTGCGTTGCTTGCGGACTTTACCGCTACCACTGCACGTCGTACATTTTTCTTTGATAATCTGGCCCGAACCACTACAGTTCGAACATGCACGACGATTAACCATACGACCAAACGGTGTATTTTGCACGACTTCCTGCTGACCGCTACCTTGGCAGACCGAGCAGGTTTCCGGTTTCGTTCCAGGTTTGGCACCTGAGCCATGACAGGTATCACAGCCTTCGGTACGCGGAATCGTAATATCGGTTTCTTTACCAAATACGGCTTCCTTGAACTCGATCGTCATTGTGTACTGCAGATCATTTCCCCGTTGCGGAGCATTAGGATCACGTCGTCCACCGCCACCGCCGCCAAAGAACATGTCGAAGATGTCGCCAAATCCGCCACCGCCAAAATCACCGCCACCACCGAATCCACCTTGATTCGGATCGACATGACCATATTGATCATATTGTGCACGCTTCTGACCGTCACTCACTACGTCGTAAGCTTCTTTAACTTCTTTAAATTTAGCTTCCGCATCAGCAGCCTTGTTTACGTCAGGGTGATACTGACGGGCAAGCTTACGGTAAGCCTTTTTAATCTCATCGTCGTTAGCCGTTTTACTAACGCCAAGCACCTCATAATAATCACGCTTTTCAGCCACTCTTCCACCCCCATATCATTCACCTTATCGCACATCGTGACAAAAGGAAAGCCAAAGCGCGGGAGCCCCGGCTATGACTTTCCCTCTAATTCGAACGTCACCGATGTTTAATTCGCGTAGAACTACGAATTAGTTTTGTTTTTTATCTTCATCCACAACTTCGTAATCAGCGTCTACGACGTTGTCACGTTTTGCGGAACCTTGTTGCTCTTCAGTACCTTGCGCTTCTTGCTCTTGCGCCTGAGCCTGCTCATACAGTTTCACGGACAGTTGTTGAACGATCTCTGTCAGTTCTTCTGTAGCAGCTTTGATATCTTCCAGGTTGTCGGAAGCCAGAACGCCTTGCAGTTTTTCTTTGGCAGCATTCGCTTTTTCAACTTCGCCAGCATCAGCTTTTTCGCCAAGATCTTTAATCGTTTTGTCAACAGAGTAGATCAATTGATCTGCACTGTTTTTCGCTTCAACGAGTTCTCTGCGTTTTTTATCTTCTTCAGCGTGCAACTCAGCATCTTTCATCATTTGCTCAACTTCAGCATCGCTCAAACCGCTGGAAGAAGTAATTGTGATTTTTTGAGTTTTGTTCGTACCTTTATCCGTTGCAGATACGTTAACGATACCGTTGGCATCAATATCGAAGCTAACTTCGATCTGTGGAACGCCACGTGGAGCTGGTGGAATATCACCCAACATGAAACGTCCAAGCGATTTGTTACCCGCTGCCATCTCACGCTCACCTTGCAGAACATGAATCTCAACACTTGGTTGATTGTCTGCATAAGTGGAGAACACTTGAGATTTGCTTGTAGGAATCGTAGTGTTACGCTCGATCATTTTAGTGAATACGCCACCCGCTGTTTCGATACCCAGGGACAATGGCGTTACGTCGAGCAATACAACGTCTTTCACGTCACCTGTCAGTACGCCCGCTTGTACAGCAGCACCCAAAGCTACAACTTCATCCGGGTTAACGCCTTTGTGTGGCTCTTTACCCGTCAGTTTTTTGATAGCTTCTTGTACTGCTGGAATACGTGTCGAACCACCAACCAATACGATCTTGTCGATATCGTTAGGCGTCATACCCGCATCACTCAATGCACGACGAGTTGGTTCAAGCGTACGCTCAACCAGACCTGCAGAGATTTCTTCAAATTTCGCACGGCTCAGGTTCAACTCCAAATGTTGTGGAACGCCATCAGCAACTGTGATGAACGGCAAGGAGATCGTTGTAGTCAATACGCCGGAAAGTTCTTTTTTCGCTTTTTCCGCTGCATCTTTCAAACGTTGAACCGCTGCCTTATCTTTACTCAAGTCAATGCCTTGATCTTTTTTGAATTCACTTACGAGGTAATCAATGATCACTTGGTCAAAGTCATCCCCGCCTAGTTTGTTGTCCCCGCTAGTTGCTTTAACTTCGAAGAAGCCATCACCCAGTTCAAGAATGGATACGTCGAACGTACCGCCACCCAGGTCATATACGAGGATCGTTTGGTCTTCGGATTTCTCCATACCGTATGCCAATGCTGCTGCTGTCGGCTCGTTGACGATACGCAGAACTTCCAAACCTGCAATTTTACCAGCATCTTTAGTCGCTTGACGCTGACTGTCATTGAAGTAAGCTGGTACAGTGATAACTGCTTGAGTTACCGTTTGACCCAGATAAGCTTCAGCATCAGTTTTCAATTTTTGCAGAATGATTGCAGAGATCTCTTGTGCGGAGTAGTCTTTGCTATCGATTGTTTCCTTGTGGGAAGTACCCATGTGACGTTTGATCGACATGATGGTACGATCCGGATTGGTGATCGCTTGACGTTTTGCTGTTTCACCTACAACGCGCTCTCCATCTTTTTTGAAACCGACTACGGATGGAGTTGTACGTGCGCCCTCCGGATTTGGAATTACGACAGCCTCGCCGCCTTCCATTACTGCTACGCATGAGTTTGTTGTTCCTAAGTCAATACCAATTACTTTGCTCATCCGAAAATTTCCTCCCTCAACAATTTAAAATGAATGGGTCTGATCTGACCCTTATTTAGATGTTCATGTTGCTAATCGTGCTCTATGTGTACAAACCTTTATATTAAACTTCGCCCACATTGTTCAACTATGGAGCCGACTCATTCCTTCCTATAAGGAATTTATGAGCTGACTTTAACCATAGCTGGACGAAGCACTTTATCTTTCAGCATGTAGCCTTTTTGGACTTCCTCAACGACGATACCTTCTTCGTACTCGTCGCTCTCCACTTGCATAATGGCTTGGTGGAATTCAGGATTGAACGGTTGTCCTACCGATTCCATAGCCGTCAGACCTTCATTATTCATCACGGTTTCCAATTGACGGAAAATCATTTGGATGCCCTTGGAGAAAGATTCGACCTCTGCTCCTTCCGGTACAGTAGCCATGGCGCGCTCGAAGTTATCAATAACCGGTACCAGTTCGGTGACCAGCTTCATCGAAGCGTATTTAGCCAATTCTTCTTTTTCCTTCTGAGTACGACGACGGAAGTTATCAAAATCAGCCTGTGCACGGACATAACGCTGTTGTTGCTCCTCAGCTTCTGCCTTCAAACGTGCAAGCTCATCCTGCTCCTGATCAGCCATCTCTTCAGCTTGTGCTTCTGCAGCGCCAGCTTCATTAATAGGCTCCTGCTCAGCTGCTGTTACCTCTTGTTCTTCTGTAAATGATTGCTCCTCTTTCAAGATGTTCACCTCCTTATACGAATGAAATGGTTCATTCCCGAATCTTATTTGAAACGATGTGTCAGCATCGCCGTCAAGTCACGGGATAGTGTATTTAGAATATGAATGACACGTGCATAATCCATCCGCGTGGGTCCTAGAATACCGATCGAACCCAAAGCCTCACCGTCCAATGAATAGGAAGCTGTAATCAGGCTGCAGTTGGCAAAGGCTTCATGATCATTCTCAGTGCCGATTCGCACTTGAATACCAGATCCACCCGGCACGGGCATCATCAATTTCATGAGTGTTGGTGTCTCTTCCAGCAGGTCAAGAATATCTTTTACCTTTTCGATATCTTTAAACTCCGGTTGAGTCAACATATTGGTGGCACCACTGAGGAACAGACGATTATCATGTTCGTTATCAAAGGCACTGTTCAGCACCTGCATAACTTCCTCATAACGTGTAATATGCCGTTCCATCTCTTGCCCAAGTTCGGTATAAAGACGGGATTTCAATTTGTAGATGGGTACGCCCACAAGCTTGGTATTTAACAAGCGAACCACATTTTCCATCTCGGCTACCGAGATTTCTGGTGGAATCTGAACCGTCTTGTTCTCCACCTGACCTGTATTGGTCACGATGATTGCCACAGCTTCACTCTCGTTCAGCGGAAGCAATTGAAAGTGACGTAAGGACGTATGGAATACTTCCGGTCCAAGCAGGATCGAAGTATAATTCGTCATATGTGACAAAATATTGGATGCATGCTGAATAACTTGCTCCATGACGTTCAACTTTTCAGCGAAGAACGACTTCAGATCATCCAACTCCTGAGGCTCCACTTGATTCCAAGGAACCAAATGATCGACATAATATCGATAGCCTTTATGGGATGGAATACGTCCAGCCGATGTATGCGGCTGTTCCAGAAAGCCCATATCTTCAAGGTCCGCCATTTCATTACGGATCGTCGCCGGACTGTATCCAACATCTCCCCTTTTGGAAATGCTCCGGGACCCTACGGGCTCAGCTGAACGGATATAGTCATCCACTATAGCGTTCAGAATCATTCGTTGACGCTCTGTTAACATGGTGAGTATTCCCTCCTTCTGACTGTACTGTCCCATGTCGTTAGCACTCCGGTTAGATGAGTGCTAAGCGGTAATACAAAAATACCAAACTGACGTGAACATTGTCAAGTGAGTTTGATGAGTGGGCTCATCTATTTATAGTATAGACCAATGTCGACGAGTCCTAACAACTTTATTGAACATACTTTGAAGTAAAAAAGGACTGCATGTAGGGCAGAGGTTGACTCGGCTCGATCCATGCAGTCCATTCAGTTATTAGGCTGAAACGTTAAGCTCTTTTAATACCGCGATCTCGTCACAACAATCCTGCTTGCTGCAATGAACACAGTCAGTCCATACTTTCTCGGGGAAAATCTCTTTTTCCACCACGGCAAAGCCGTTTTTGAGGAAGAAGGATACTTCATATGTCAACGCCATCACCTTAGGAATCTGTTGTTTCTCTGCTTCTTCTACCAGTCGGTCCAGCAATCGGGAGCCAATACCGAGCCCTTTGTGTCCTTCCGAGATACCGAGTGACCTGACTTCTACCAAATCATTCCCAAGACGACAAAGTGATCCGCAACCCACCACTTCACCATCAACTTCGGCTACAACAAAGTGCTCCAGCTGTCGGTGCAGTATTTCCCGTGATCGCGGAAGCATGATCCCACGCTCTGCATAGCCCTTAATCATTTCATACAGTGGTTCAACATCTTCCGGCACAGCTTTTCTGCATATTACCGACATCCTGCTCTCCTCCTATTACCAAGCTTTCCAGAGGAAAGCTGACTTCGTAGTTGTTAAATTAACACGCTCTGTAAAATCAATATGAATAAATATACAACAGAGCGTATAGAATTTCAAGCTATGAATTCAGCGATATGGACCCGATAAACTCCGCAAAAACGTCATTTCCGAACAGGATACCCTGCTCGCTCAGTCGGAAGCCGTCTGCCGTCCGCTCAAGCAACCCTGCGTTCAACATTTTGCCCAAAGGCTTCGCAAACACTTCTTCCATGGACTCTCCGAACTGTTCGCTAAAGCGTGAGGCCGAAGCTCCCTCCAACATTCGCAGTCCAACCATCAGATAATCTTCCATAGCTTCCGGGCGAGCAATCTCAAAATGATCCAGACGAGGCAGCCCTGCACGTGAAGCTTCAACATAAGGATTTATACCTTTAATATTCATATGCCGTTCGCGGCCCACATATCCATGTGCACCTGCACCCAAACCGTAGTAGTCCTCATTACGCCAGTAGGTAATATTGTGACGACTCTCAAAGCCCGGCTTGGCAAAGTTACTGATCTCGTATTGTCCATAACCTGCTTCTTTCATACGTCTCATTAATAGAAGATACATCTCCAGTTCATCATCTTCATGAGGAAGTGGTAACTGGTTCTTCTGATACAGTGTATGGAAAAGGGTATTCTCTTCCACTTTCAGGCTGTAAATGGAGTAATGCGGCAGATCCAGTTCCAGCGCTTTGTCGATACTTTCATTCAACATCTCTACAGTCTGGTTCGGCAACCCGAACATCAGGTCAATGGACAGATTAGTCAGTCCCGCTTTTCGAGCGTTCTCCAGACTCCGATATACATCATCCGTATTATGAATACGGCCAATGCCTGTCAGCAGATCATTCTGAAAAGCCTGCACGCCAAAGCTGACACGGTTGACGCCGCCTTCTTTCATTGCAGCGAGTTTCTCCGCATCTGTTGTTCCCGGGTTGGCTTCCATCGAAAATTCAATATCGTCCGCCCAATTGGGGAAATACGTCTTCACGGAACGAAGAAATACGGCCATCTCATCCGGTTTCAAAGCCGTTGGCGTACCCCCACCTACAAATATGGTCTTGATCTCACCCGGTGGATTGGCCTTGACTGTATGTTCCATCTCCCGTTCCAGCGCTTCGAGATATTGCATCACGGGCTGATCTTTCAGAACGTAGGAGTTAAAGTCGCAATAAAAACATTTATTCGTGCAAAAGGGAATGTGAAGATACACCGCTTGGGGCGCACCTGTCTTCCGGCTGTGTGCTGCCAATGTCATGGCAAGTCCCCCTCTATTTGAAAAAAGGAAAGCCATCCGGCTTCCCTTTCAGCTTAGTTATTTAATATTCTGTGTTGTAACCGAAATTGAATTCTCCTTAATCTAATTTGAATACACACATTCTGTGTTGTACCTCAAAATAGATTGTTTAATCATCAATTTTCAGTACCGCCATGAATGCCTCTTGTGGCACCTCAACGTTACCAACCTGCTTCATCCGCTTCTTACCTTCCTTCTGCTTCTCAAGCAGTTTCCGTTTCCGCGAGATGTCACCACCATAACACTTGGCAAGTACGTTTTTACGCATTGCTTTTACCGTCTCACGAGCAACAACCTTGGTACCTACAGATGCCTGAATTGGCACCTCGAACATTTGCCGTGGAATCAGCTCGCGCAGTTTCTCACAGACAATGCGTCCGCGATTATAGGCACGGTCACGGTGAACGATGAAGGACAGAGCATCCACCTGTTCGCCATTGAGTACAATATCCATTTTCGCCAGATTGGACTGACGGTAACCGGACAGTTCATAATCCAGGGATGCATATCCTTTGGTACCGGATTTCAACTGGTCGAAGAAGTCATATACAATCTCGGACAACGGAATCTCATAGGTAATGGTAACCCGGGTTGTGTCCAGATATTCCATATTTACATATTCACCGCGTTTAGTCTGACACAGCTCCATAATGGTACCTACATAATCATTCGGCACGATAATATCTGCCTTGACGTATGGTTCCTCGACGTAATCAATCCGTCCCACCTCAGGATAGTTGGATGGGTTGTCGATTTTCATCACTTCACCATTTGTTAAGGTGACGTGATAGATTACACTTGGTGCCGTTGTGATCAACGGAATGTTAAACTCCCGCTCGATCCGCTCCTGGATCACGTCCATGTGAAGCAGTCCAAGGAATCCGCAACGGAATCCAAAACCGAGAGCACTGGATGTTTCCGGTTCAAAGCTCAGAGACGCATCGTTCAACTGCAATTTCTCCAACGCTTCACGCAGATCAACATAGTCCGATGTTTCGATCGGATAGAGACCACAATACACCATTGGGTTAATTTTACGATAACCCGGCAAAGGTTCCGGTGTTGGATTTTTGGCATCCGTTACTGTATCCCCGACTTGTGTATCGCCAACATGCCGGATACCTGCAACGATAAATCCAACATCACCCACGTTCAGCTCGTCCACGATGGTCATGCGAGGTTTGAACGCTCCAACTTCAATGACTTCAAATGATTTACCTGTTGCCATCATTTTGATTTTGGAACCGGATTTGATTTTGCCGTCAACAACACGCACATATACGATTACACCTTTGTACGGGTCGTAGTGCGAGTCAAAAATCAGCGCTTTCAAAGGCTGGTCAGGATCACCAGTCGGTGCCGGAACACTTTTCACCACTTGTTCCAAAATTTCTTTAATTCCGATTCCTGATTTGGCCGAAGCCAAAACCGCATTACTTGTGTCCAAACCAATAACATCTTCCACTTCCTGCTTCACCCGCTCAGGATCAGCGCTCGGAAGGTCAATTTTGTTGATAACCGGTAAAATTTCAAGATTGTTATCCAATGCCAGATACACGTTGGCAAGTGTTTGGGCTTCAATTCCCTGAGCCGCATCCACAACCAGCAGAGCACCTTCACATGCAGCAAGACTGCGTGATACTTCATACGTGAAGTCTACGTGTCCCGGTGTATCAATCAGATTCAATAAATACTCTTCACCATCATCCGCTTTGTAAGTCAAGGCTACTGCTTGTAGCTTGATCGTTATTCCACGTTCACGTTCAAGGTCCATTTTATCCAGAACTTGTTCCTGCATTTCACGTGAAGTGAGCGCACCTGTGTGCTCCAAGATCCGGTCCGCAAGTGTTGATTTGCCGTGATCTATATGTGCAATAATAGAAAAGTTACGAATTTTACGTTGTCTTGCCCGAATGTCAGTCATTCCTTACCCCCAGAAACAGCCTAGTGTCAATCACTTCATTATAACAGTTGAAGCACAGTGCATCAATCCCGTGATGTCTCAACTTTATAATAAAGTGTTATCATGCACTCCCAGAGGTTATATTGTACCTTAAAATTATGGTATTTTATTCAGCAACACCGCTAAAAAGAGAGACCACCCACTTGATTCCACTGTGTGAGAGATTTTGCAATAGTCCAGCCGTTTTGTCTGCCAACACATCAACCGGAGCCTTATTTTGATCTGCCCCAAGCACTTGGCTTGGTGACTGAACAGGTACAAATGGTGGTTCCTTAATTTCCTTTTGGACAGGTGCAGTCGGAACAGATTCGGTCACCGATGAAGTTGGCTCAGTTGTCACAACGGTTGACGTGCCTCCTGATGGAATGCCCATATGAAAGTTGCTGCCAGCCAGCTGCATTCCAAACAGAATACCCAGCAACATTAATACAGCGATGGATAACAGTCTTTTACCGAATCTGGACATGTGCATTGCCTCCTGTCACGCTCTACTATTTTTCTTTCTTACATATATGGTTCCTATCCACCCTGCGACGAAGTTTTGGCACTGGCTTTGTCCACCTTCTGATCTTCCCAATACACTTGGGCAATCATGTCTGCTAGAATCTTCGATGTCCGTTGGAGCTCAGCTCCTGTGTTGTCGATGCCACCAATCTCAATCAAAATGCTATTTGGTGAAAGGGTTTGGTTATACTCTCCATTGTTGGCTCCTCCGCCATCTTTGCCCCACACACCACGGGATACCCCAGGATACTTCGCTTCCAGTTTCTTATGAATTTTTGCTGCAAAGGCTTCATTCTGCCGCCAATTTGGATTTTCATGTCCAATAATGAAATATACTTTGGCGTAGCCCAAGTCATTAATAGTGGTTGTTGTTTTGCCATGACGCTGTGAATCGCGATGAATGTCTATGAGATACGTCAGATCATCATTTTGAGCGAGTGCCGCTTTTACCGTTTGACGGGAGTATTTATAGGAATAGTTCCAGTTGTAGTCCTTAACTTTAGTGGGGTAATCATCCTTGGCGTGTTCTACGCCGATTCCCAGCTTCTTCAGACTGTCTGAGAGGTAGGTTCCCACTTGAAACACATTGCCTGTTGATTTGCCTGATGATGGATTATCACTTTTTGTACCTAGTAGTGGATTGTAGCCTTCACGTGGATGGGAATGATAGATAAGAATTGACTTTTTGCCTGTTGTCGGTGAGCCTGAATTGTCTTTCTCACCATTCTTCGCTGGGGGATCCTCTTTACCTTGTCCATCTCCAGGCTCACTCGACTCAGGTGGATCCGTATTGTCCTGACCTGGTGGAACATGCAGCTCACTACCGGGTTTTCCTCCACCTGCAGAAGCCGTATCCGTAAGACCGGGACCTGGCTGATAATCTTCGGGAGCCTCGGCTTTTTCGTTACCAGATCCAGGACGGAGCAGAACAGGTTGGTTGGAACCCATGCCCGGCATTTCTCTCGCAATCAGGCTCTTCGGATCTTGAGGATTTACATTTGTTAGTAATTGGAAAACAAATGAAGTGAGATTCTCACCGGATATGGCAGAGGTCTGTTCCTTCTGGGTGAGATGGGGCATCTCCATACCGAGCATATCGACAAAAAAGCGGCTTGATACGGCACTCGCAAATCCTTTCATGGAAGAAACGGGGGAATTATTCAAGCGTTTCTCTGCCATCCCCCCCAGACCCAGTACGACAAAAAACAAGGCAGATATGATCATAAGCAACAACAACGTACGGCCCATGGCCAGCACGTGCAGACATCTTTTTTTCCACTTCCCAATATTCCAGGCCAATATCTTGTTCATTCTGCTGTCTCCTTCCCTGCTGGACAACTCTTATACTTCAACTCTATGAGCCCGCCCAAATTGATAGAACAGGAAAATGCAAGATTCCAGAAACAAAAAAAAGAAAGTCCGATAGATTCGGACCTTCTTCTCAGCAGTTTTAGTTTTAATGTGTATAGGCGGCTACGTTATCCGGATTCACGGCATCATGGAGTGCGGCGTTAAGTCCTGTAGCGATAACATTGGCAATTCCCTCAATAAACTCATCGATTTCCTTTGGGGTAACAATGAGGTCATGACCCAGTGGCTCCAGTACCTCTTTGACCAGACTCAAGCGATCTTGCTCACCGATGTCGTCCAGCATACCCATGATCTGTTTGGTCTGATCCGTTTCCTGGCGGAAGTGTGAGCGCATCATCTCAATCACATTGTTCACAATGGTGGACGCATAACATACGGTTGGTACTCCGATGGCGATGCAAGGCACACCTAATATCTCACGGGTCAGGCCACGCCGTTTGTTTCCAATACCGGAACCAGGATGAATACCAATGTCCGCTACCTGAATCGTTGTATTTACACGTTCCAAGGAACGGGAGGCCAAGGCATCAATCGCAATAATGGCATCCGGCTTGGTCCGGTCTACAATTCCCTGTACGATGTCACTGGATTCAATGCCTGTTGTTCCTAACACGCCGGGAGCAATCGCGCTGACTTCCCGATACCCTGGCGCTACCTGATCTGGCACCAATTCGAAATACTGACGGGTTACCATCAGATTTTCCACAACAAGTGGACCGAGTGAATCCGGGGTGACATTTAAGTTGCCCAGGCCAACAATCAAGACCTTGGATGTTTTGTTGATTCCGGCCTTAACCATAAAATCTTCCATTTCACGTGTGAACTCGGCAGCAACTCGCTCCTGTAACTCGGTATCACCATTCCGGAGGGAAGGTACTTCCAAGGTGACATAGTGACCTTTCACCCGACCAATGGCCGTGGCTGCTTCTTCAGTCAGGACATCAATACGTGTAATCGTAATGCCCTCTTTTTTCTCCACATCTTCCCGCAGTCCGGGAATCGTCTGTTTCTGTCCACCTTGCGCCATTTCCTTGGAGTCGATCGCCAAATCGGTACGAACTGTATAGTTTTGCAAATCCAGTGTCATTCTGTCCCTGCCTCCCTTACCGCATTTGAGCATATTGTGTGGGAAAAAGGGTTTCTTTATACAGCATGTCGAACATCGTAGGAATATCTGTTGCATTTTACATGCTAGCGTGATAGAATATTTTAAGTTGTGAAACGTTTGTATTCATGCAAATGCCTTACAGGAGGTGAATGTAATGCCAAACATCAAATCCGCTGTTAAACGCGTAAAAACGAGCGACAAGCGCCGCGCACTCAACGCTTCCCAGAAGTCTGCACTCCGTACAGCTGTTAAAGCTGCTGATGCTGCTCTGGTAAGTAACGAAGTTGATACTGCAAAAGCTGCGATTCAAGCTGCTTCCAAAAAGCTGGACAAGGCTGTAACTAAAGGTCTGGTTCATAAAAATGCTGCAGCACGCAAAAAGTCTCGCTTGGCGAAAAAACTGAACGCTCTTTCCGCACAAGCGTAAGAAGCGTTACTTATACGATCCAATGGAAAAATCCTGAACAGCATAGGCTTTCAGGATTTTTTAGTATCTGATTCGATAAGTATAAGACACAGACAAAGCGACCTTTATTCCGATGATCTAACCATCATGGAGCAAAGGTCGCTTTGTTTGTTATTCACACTAGTAATCTATTACGGTTACTTATCCATTCATGCACCAAGTCTCAATAAGAACAGCTCCAGACCAAGCACTTTATCCACCGCTCCTGTTTTCATCTGGTAATCCAGCTCGCTGAGGTGACTCAGAATCATTCTCAGACGTTCCGGCTGAAATTTGCGGGCTTGCTCACCTGCAATCTTAACAGCATACGGATGCAGACCTAGCTGACTGGCAATCTGCTGCTGGGAGTAACTTTGTTGTCCCAACTCTTTCACCTGGATCATGATCCGAAACTGACGAGCGATTAAAGCCGCAATTTTAATCGGTTCTTCCCGCTGCTTCAGCAACTCATAGAAAAGAGCCAATGCTTTCTCCAGTCGCAAATTTGCGAGTTCCTCCACTAGTGAAAATACATTCTGCTCTGTACTACGGGCAACCAGTGACTCGATATCAGCACGCTTGATTGTCCCCCCATTACCCGCAAACAAACATAACTTATCTACTTCAGCAGACAGGGTCTGAAGACCTGTTCCTGCATAGCTGATCAACGTTTCCGCCGCTCCCGTCTCCAAGGAAACATCCCGCTGCTTCGCCAGTTTCACTATCCAATTCAATAACTCTTCTCCACTGAGTGGAGCAAAAGCAAGAACGACTGCCTGTTTCTTGACAGCTTTCACCAGTTTCTTACGCTCATCCAGCTTATCCCCTTGGGCCAGGAAAACAATCGTACTGTAATCTGCCGGATTTTCCATATATGTAAGCAGACGATCAACCTGATGTTCAATCTTGGATTCTTTACCTGCGGTGAACAGGCTCGCGTCCCTTACAATAATTAATTTGCGTGGAACCAGAAAAGGTACGGTCTCTGCTTCTTCAATAACGACCTCCACAGCCGTCTCAGACAAATCATATGGAATAATCGCAAAATCACGATGTTCTTCTTCAATAACCTGCTCTTTTAACATATCCGTAAATTGCTGTATCTGGTACTTCTCCGTTCCGTACAGCACATAGATCGGTGCCGTTTCTCCATTACGTATTGCCTTTGTTGCACTTTTTACATCCATTCACGGCGCCTCCTTATCCCTCTTATCCTACCAGAAAACATGCAAGACAACAAAGGGACCTTACATCCAGTTATGGATGAAGGTCCCCTGTCCTACATCTATATAAACGCAGACACCAGCAGTTCTAGAAAAAGCCGGAGCGCGGTCATACGACGTCAGTTGTTTGAACTGAGATAGGACGTTTTGTTACTCCACTATATGCTTGTCATACTGAAAATGTTCTTTCGTTGAGAGGAGCGCACTCCCCAATTTTAATTATTTCGAAGAAGCTCCACCTGAAACAGCAGGCACATTAAACGAGTTCTTCGCCGTTGTTCCGTCCTTGTCCGTTTCGTAATTAAATAGGGTACCATCCTTCGACCAACTCGCTGACTTCAGTGTCCCATCTATACTGCGTTGTTCAACCAAATTTAGAACATCCGGTTCGCTCACAGGTTTGGAGTATATGCTGATTTGATCACCAATAAGCATAACTACATAAGAGCCGTCAGGGGATTTCCATTCTTTTGGTGCTGCCGTTGTTGTCATTTCCTGATCCTGTCCTGCTGCAAAACCTTTGTTTCCTCCAGAAGCGTCTGCACCTGCACTTGAATCAGGTACAGTGTTACCTTCAACCGGAACATCTTCAGTCATATTAGGTGTTGTATCCTGAGAAGTGAAGGATTGCGCATCTCCATTTTCCGTTTCTGTTATTCCATTCTCTTCGCCATCTGCAGAAGATTTAGGAGAATCTCCTGATCCCTGAATTCTCTGCTCAGAATCTTGGTTCTGAACCTGATTATTCTGATTATCGGTCGAAGGAGTTCTGGACGAATTATCCTGCGGCCCTTTATTCGGAGCAGGCGTTGATTCTGTAGCCGGTTGTTTAGGTGTCGGATCTGACTGAACTTCAGGCTCCTGTACCCCATCTCCACCGTTCTCTTCAGGAATTGTTTCTACGTCTTGGTTATCTGGTTTAGTTGGTGAAACATTCGATTGATCCACAAACACATCGTTGCTGCTTGGTTGGGACGAAGGGGCAGGATCATAATTTTCAATATTCTTGCTTAATGAATTCTCATCCAAATTGCCGCCCTCTTGAGAAGCTCCAGAGCTCATTAGCATGGAATCGGCATTCTCAATCTGTTCAGGCGGATTCCCCCAGATGGCGAATCCCAATATAACTGCCGCAGCCGCTGCACCCATGGACATACGTCCTGCCATCGAGTTAAGCCATTTTTGCTTCGTTTTCCGCTCACTTGAACGTTGTAAATTCTCAAATGTAGCGGGGACAGGATTCATTTCCTGTATGGTGCTACTTTGTTCCTTCCGCGCTTCGTCAATGGCATCAAGTTGTGGCATAATCGCATCAACCAGACTAAATTTCGGGCTTACTTGCGGTAATTCTTCCAGTTCTCTGGAAAGAGCTCTGAGTAAACTAAAATTCTCGGCGCACTCCGGACACTTTGCCACATGCTGTAGCATCTGCGCGGTTTCCGCCTCGCCCAGATCATGATCCAGATAGCGGTGCATCCATTCCACCACCTCTTCGCATTTCATCCTGTCACACCACCTTTCTGATATTCCTGTAGTAGATTCTGTAACTGCTGTCTGGCTCTAAATAAATAAGATTTCACCGTATTCAAAGGAAGATCGAGACAATCCGCAATTTCATTGTAGGATAAGTCCTGCAAATATCTTAGAACAATAACGGTACGATGGTGCTCGGGAAGCTTGTTGATCGCATCCTGAATGTCCTGGGCCACATATGTAGACATGACCTCGTACTCCACATCCTGATTATCCTGAAAAACCATGTCATGTTCGTCAATGGAGACGGACGGCTTGGTTCTTCTGAATTTATCAATACAGATGTTCGTGACGATGCGTTGTACCCATGTTTTGAATTGGGCCTTTTCTTCGTATGAATTGATTTTGGTGTAAATTCGGATCAACGCTTCCTGAGCAGCATCCAAAGCGTCCTGTTCATTATTTAGAATGTAATATGCGGTCCGATAGACATGTTGTTCAATCTCCCGCAATAGGGTAATTAGAGCGTCGCGATCGCCCGATTGAGCGGCTCTGATGAGTTCCGGCTCTACCACAAAGGATCCCCCTCTCCCTGCAACCTTACAGACGTGATCATCAATAAAATTGTTGCAAAGTTAAGTATTTTTTAATTTGCCATAACAAAATAACGGCGTATGTATTAGGGCCGCTGAAATCTTCTCTTAGAATAACAGAAATTGCATAACGAGTCACCAAACGTATCCAAAAGCGATTCCATTACTTACACGACTCAATTCAAATGCAATGGCATACATTATAGATAAGCACTTTTTTGGTTCCTAAAATAAAAAAAGTCGAAATTTGTCCAAATTTAAGCTGATTTTAATGCAATTTTCATGAAAATAGTGTATTGTAAATTTACATTCATAAACACGAGGTGATGAGCATGCCAGCTCTTGCGAAAATTCAAGCTTTAAAAGAACAAATGCCCAAAGAATACCAAAGTATTTCCCACTTTGTGGAACATGCATTGGAGTCCATTGATACTCTGGTCGAGGAACATCGGAAGTACGTAGCTGCACAGGCATTATACGGCGATAAAATCGTTGGATCGGAAGAACGCTTGTACAGAGAAACCGTACTTGATGTCAGAGCACAGTTGTTGATGACTCTTGAGAAAACGGTAGAAGATCTGTTGCACAAGGGAGATAAACACTGGAACAAACACTTTAAGGACGGCGTTGAATAGTTCTTATATCTCTTCTACAATTTGAAAAAATGGCCCGTTTTCCGATATTCTCCCTCGTGGAGTGTAACGGAAAGCGGGCTTTTTTTGTGCTGTGCTGTAACCTGCAATCAAATGAAGTGATGAATTGGTATATTCATCAGTAAATCGCCATCAGTTTGCCATTGAGAAACCCTAAAGCTCTTATGCCTGCTGAGCTGCCATACACCCAAACTTCGATTTTGCCTTTTGAACTCGTTTCATACGTAATGTTCGATGGATCTCCCCATGCAAGGCGCACCTGAGTTATGTTCATTCCTAGAGCTACCTCTCCACCAATGATTTTATTCCAAGTGGACTTGGACCAATTGTATTTCTTATACGGATCAGAAGAGAAGAATTGGTTGGAATCGGCAAGCATCTCCGTCACACTGGAAGGTGTACCTCCTGCGTAAGCGGAAACGGTTTTTCCTTTTGCATTACGGAAGATAATAGAGTAACTTCGATCACCGTATTTAATCTTCTCAATTTTGATATCTGATATGGTCACTTTACTGAATCGTTGCCCTAAACTCGTATCACTGTTGATCCAGTAGGACTTGCCAATGAAGCGAGCAAGATTCCCCAACTCTTTTTTCTTAATCAGTGCAAGTGTATCCTTCGATTCCACCACAATAGAAGAATTTCCAACCAGCACCTTGGCCTGTTTTAGCTCAGCATCCCATTGAACCTGAATACCCGCAGCCTGTCTTAACAAGTCTGCTGGAAATACAGTTTGTCCTCCAATGGTTTGTACTTTCCCTTTCAATTTCAGCTCTTTGTTGTTTAATCGCGCAACAGCACTTCCCTTTTGCAAAGTAATACTGTCATCTCCAAATTGAATCTCAAAAGATGAGCCCTTCACATCAATTGTGGCTCCCAATGTTTTGAACACCGACTGTACTGGCAAGTATACATTTCCATCCAGCAATGTGGCCCCTGATAACTTTTGCTCTGAATCAACGTTCAGTTGAAGACTTGAAGCCAAATCTCCTATCTTCAATGTCACTTTGGTTGTTCCCATGCCCGTAACCTTCAGTTTGGCTCCTGCCTGAATCTGTGCAACTTGGGGCTGCTCCACTATAAGTTCTTCAGGCAATGGCGCACGTTTGTTTTTGAATCCATTACTATAATTCTCCTGAACGGTAAGGGTAATCGTATCCCCAATATTAGCGTCCTTGGAAGATGCCGCAAGTGTCACTTGATTTAACGCAGGAGCTGATAGAGGAGCTAACTTTCCATTATCATATGTAGCCCATGATCCATCCTGTAACTGTGCATATAGTTCATCCAGATTAGGCGCATACACCATCCGCGATACGTTACTTAAACCCGGCAGTTGCTCACCCTTATATTTGGCAGTTCGATCGTAGCTCCAGACGGTTCCATCCTGCTTCACCGTGAGCAGCTTATGCGTACTCCCCCACCAAATCAAAGATTGCACATTATTTGCAACCGTGATGTAGTCATCCTCATATAGCATACTTACGATCACTACCGAGCCATCATTTTTCAGCACAGCTGCGTAAACACCATTTGTTGCAATTGCTTTACCATCAGGTACATTTCCAGCTTTACGTATTTTGTTGTATTTGTCATAATATATATCTCCTGATGAAGATAATGCAGTATAAGAAGAATCTCTCCCAGAACTATCCCGATAAGAATCCGCATCGATAATCGATTCCAAAACCTTAGCCTGATCATCAAAATTATAAAGGTTTCCATCCTGAAGCTGAACCCATCCATGGCCATATACCTTAATCACACCATTGAATTGTTTCGTTACTGGTTTATGCGCATTGTCCTTATCCCACCGAATCACTTGGCCATCGGCAGTCCACCCAAAGATGAAATGGTTGTCAGATTTTGAAATACCAATCAGTTTTCTATTTTGTGTCCATACTCCACTTATGATCCCTTTAGACCAAAGTGTACCATCGTCCAGCAAATAGTCATTCCGGTCAAGAACTGAAGTGATGGAGTTACCCGATCCAGATGATGCCAAAGCGGAGGACTGTCCTGCGATCAAACCGATAACTAAAAATCCAATCCATAGGGCTATCGCTTTTCTAATCCATTTCACTCTAAACTTCTGAGTTGCATTACAGTTCCTTTTACTTTGTGTCATTTCTACAAGTTCCATTTTCTTGATCCCCTCATTATTATGTATAGTGCTAGTGCTACGATCACTAAGTATCTCTATCCCTACTCGAAGGTGGGCCTAACTATTATTCGGTAAAAATAACCATAATCCTGCAACAAAAATTACTGAACACTAATAACAAACACAACTAATGCCATATTTTTACATAAATCCAACAAACCAAATACAAATGATTGCATTTAATAATCTAAAATAGAAAATATATTACAGACTAAATAGAGCGTGCAACCGTAACAAAACTATAAATGGATATGCGGGAGATTAAATGAATCTAATCATATTTTTCAAATACTTCCTGGGATTCTTTCTACTCAGTAGTGTGTTATTGATTGCATTTAATATGATAATCTGGCATAAAAGTTGGGATCAAATTGATCATATACTAAACTTATTCAGTGCAACTATAATTAGCTTGCCGATTAGTATCTCAAAAGCAAGAGAGTGAGAGTAGTTCCTCCCTAGTCAACTATACTAACTGACAGCCAAACTATCCTCATAACGCATAAAGATTGAAATGTGTTATTATCATGAAATTCAGAAAGAAGTCGTTCGCAACGGAACGACTTTTTTCTGTTATTGATTAACCAAGTACTACTTTCTCAATATCCCTCACTCATTCTTTCTCAGCCTGTGTATGCTAAAATATAGTAAGTCCCTAAGTCTATCAGTTGTTGAATATAGTTATTCAAGATGGAGGTCAATATACGAATGACAAAAACCCATAGAATCAATAGGCCGCGCGGAAAAATACTTGCAGCTGTACTAACTGCAGTGTTCATTTCACTTGCAATGGGGATATATCACTATGTCCCTATAGATGAAAGATTAGAGAATACTTACTATTATTCATTCGGGTATCAATTTGCGGTTGGATTATTGATTAACCTCGCTATTTTACTTTTCTTACTTACGCCACTTTCTATATTGGTGGATGGATTACGTTTATACAGAAAAAAAGATAATACGTATATGAGATTGCTTGTTGCAATCGTTGCATATGGTCTATTAGGCTTCATAGGTGGGATCATCTACTCGATATTTACACTTAACTTCAATACTTTTTCTGCTCAAACTATCCACATTGTTCTATGTTCTCTTGTCTTTTTAACCTTCCAGTTGGTATTAAATCGGAGTTTTCTTCACTCATCTTCACACCGATAAATAGATCGCGTGCCGTCATAACCGTTTTATAAACACTTCAACCTGGTTATTATGCAGCCTTGTAAAATCGTCACTCAACCCCGACCAACTTGTACCGGATAGCAATCTCCCCATCTTTCACCCTCATCTGAACCTCGCCCATCTGATCTGTCCGATAAATATCTGACCCGGCAGCTTCCAGACGTTCCATCACTCCCGGATTGGGATGCCCATATGTATTGTTAACTCCTGCAGATATCACGGCGGTTCTGGCATTCCAGTATTGGAGCCAGGCTTCGGTTGACGACGTTTTACTCCCATGATGAGCGACCTTTAGAACGTCAATGGATACAGATGCTGAAGCATCATTTAAATTACCTTGCAACGGGCGTGTAAGTACCCTTTGTACAACCCCCTCTGTAACTCCAATATCTGCACCTTTCTGTTCAAACTGGGCAGCCAACGAGCCATCCTGAATCATATAGAGCAGGTCCTGCTCGGCTGCTGCATCCATATCCCCAGTGAACAACATGGAAGTGCCAGCCATGTCCAGCAAAAAAACAACGGAATCATGATTCTGGTGTTCAGACACAGGCAAACTGCCCGATACATTTACATCCATATGTGCCAGATCTGGAGCTATAAAATGTAAACTTGTCTCCTTATCAACCTTATAGGACATGCCCTGCCGAATGGCGTACAGAGGAATCTTCCGTTCCATGGCTGTATTCAGCAGCTTATCAAAGTTATCCTTACCGCTGGTCGTGCCATTAAACATGAAACGTTTAACTGGAATCTGTTCCAGCACAGCCTGTAGTCCTCCGGCATGATCTTGGTCAGCATGCGTGACAATGACAGCATCCAGTTGATGGATGCCTCTTTTTTTCAATAGAGGAACAACCACCTTAGCCCCCACCTCATACGGATCACGTCTTGTTTTCCATGAGTGTTCGGTGTTCCCAAAACTAACCGTTCCCCCGCCATCCACCAGAATGTGTTTGCCTTCCGGGGTTGTAATCAATGTGCTGTCTCCTTGTCCAATATCCAAAAACTGCACGATGCCGGTTCCGGCAGGCTTGGGAGTCTGATATGCCCACCACAATCCAGCAACAAAGCTGATTGCGAGCAAGCCGCACAACCCGCGCTGAACTTTACTCATTCGTTGATGCGCATAATAACCTGCACCTCGTGCAGTAAATGCACTTGTATACTCCGGCCAGGCAATACTGGCTCCTAATGTCGTTAATGAAGTTTCTTTTCCATCTACACGGTTCTTACCTTGATCCTGTGCCACCGTAGACACCGAAGAGCGAATGCCCATATTCGTCATTGAAACTGAAGGTTGTCCCCTCACAAGAGGAGCCGTCTCTTCCTCAACAAACGCTGTTTCTTGCTGCTCACCATTGCCACGATGCAACAGGTAGAGTAAGGCATACAACACAGCATAATATGCGGCGATCCATAACAAGGGCGGTGTTGCCCAGATCAACACAAAACCTGGCAGACTGTTCATCCACTCCACGCTTACAAATGTCAGTTGATTCAGTTGCATCGCTATCCATGCGAGGGGTTTCGCCAAGGGAACCCATATGAATGACAACAACATGGCGACCGTCCCCAGAGGTAATACAATAGCACTGATCAAAGAAACCAACAGAAAGTTAGCTACAAATGAAAGTAGTGAGAACTGGTTGAAATACAAAATGGTTACTGGGAACGAAATCAGCTGAGCGGTCACGGTAACGGATGCCGTTGCAGCCAGAGACTTCGGCCAGCTGCTGAACAGCCGGTTAATCAATGGCATGTATATCATCAGACCTGCGGTAACGAGAAAGGATAACTGGAAGCTCACACTTAGCAAAAAGTACGGGTCCCACCACATCATCAGCAATGCTGCTGCACTGATCATCTGAAGACCGTCTCTGGCGAGGCCACGGCGTGCCATGTACAACCCAATCATGGACATAATTCCTGCCCGAATCACCGAAGGTGAACCTCCGGATAACAGTACATAAGCTGGCACCAGGATCAGAACAATCGTGAGTGCCGTCTCTCTGGTAAGCCTTAGCCAAGATAGAATGAGAAGCAACGAAGCAACATATACAGCGACATGGGTTCCGGAGATTGCCAGGATATGCGTTAGACCGAGTTGTGAAAACTGACCATAGGTACCTGGATCGATATCAGTAGCCATCCCGATAATAAGACCCTTCATATATCCTGCATGAGGCTCTGGAAATAACTGCTCAACCGCCAAGCCCAACTTATGCCTAGTCCAATCCGTCCACCGTAGTACGTTATATTGTCCAAGTCCCTCAGGAGCAACTACTGTGACCGAACTGGCTCCCTTCACTTTGAACAACCAGTGGATATGCAGGGTGCGCAAGTAACTGCGATAATCAAACCCGCCAAAGTTCCTGGCTTCACCAGGAAGGACAAAAGAACCATTAAGCGTAATCAAATCGCCCCTCTTCCATCCCGCTGCTACCTGTTGTTCTTCTTCCTCCAACAGTCTGACTTGTACCATCAATTGTTCATCTATGTTGAATGCAGATGATGCTGCCAGATCTGTATCTGCTGATGAATCCGATAAGGGCAATATTGCAGACATCTGAATCTTAAAGTCAGCCCGATCTCCATCAATGCGTACATCTGACACCAGCTCACCCTGAATTTCAGCTGACCATCCGTCCAACTCATAAGCTGCGATATGCAGGGTCTCCGGCAGACTGCTATGATTGCGTGAGTCATTCCACTCCCAATGTGCAGCGCCTCCAATAAAGGCAGCGAGTAAAAATAAAACAGACCATCCACGCACATCTATAAAACGAAGTAAAAGTGGCAGACATGCCAGAGCTCCAATTAACCCCCAGATTAATGTCCAGCCTGTTAACGCGCATGCCATTACGCTCCCGCACATCCAACAAATCGTAAAACTTAATAACGGTCTGCCTTTCATTTCTACCCCTCCTTCATTTCACCCGTTGAACGCAGAAAAACCCCCGGGAAGCCGATTCAGGCTTACCGGAGGTTCTCCCTCACGTATTCGATCATATTTACATTAATTGCTCACGGTCATCATCGTTTCCCGCGGGGGCTGGTAATTCTCCAGCCTGCGAAACGTTATTCCCTTCTGTTCCATCATATTTGTAACCTTGCCGGTATCTTTAGGATAAGAACGATGAAACACGATTTCTGTAATCCCGCTATTCGCCAACATATTGGCACATGTCCAGCACGGTTCGTCAGTCACATACACAGACGAGCCTTCGCGGTCGATTCGATCTGTGAATAAAAGCAAATTTTGCTCCGCATGAATTGTGCGAATGCATCGTTGTTTTTTCACCATTTCTTCTTGCCCATCGGTCACGACCAACTCATACTCTTCCGATATCATGCAACCTGCTTCAGAACAATCCGGGACGCCGGTGGGTGCACCATTATAGGCTGTTCCCAGCAGTTTCTTTCCCTGAACAAGAACGGCACCCACATGACGACGCGAACAGCGGGAACGGGTGGAAACCATATACGCGATGTCCATAAAATACGTATCCCAGTCCTTGCGTACCTCTGTACTCATGCTGCTTTCCTCCCGCTTAATACAATTTATATTTTATATTTTACCGGATCTGCACATACGGCGCCATCTTCTCCAGCATCTTCATCCCGATTCCTTTGACCTTTGTCAGATCACTGACTTTTGCAAAAGGACCATGTGTATTCCGATAGTCCACAATAGCTTGAGCTTTCTTCTCCCCAATTCCGGGAAGCTCAATAAGCTTGGAGACAGGAGCGGTATTCACATCAATCTTGCCATTGTCGCCAGCTTCCTCACGAACTACAGGTGGATTACTGCTTGATGCCGTCTCCGAAGTAACCGAAGGATCAGAATTCGTACCCTGTGTAACTGGTTCAATCGAATTCGAGGTGTCCGGTGGATTATCATTCGTCTGACTTGTAGTTTGAACAACTGAATCACCTTCAACCCCAACGCTCGCAAGCTCTTTAGACTCATCTGCCTTTGCATCATTTCCAGTCTGCAGCCCACTTGCCTCGGTTCCCGAAGAAGATGCTCCTGTATTGCCCTGAACCGAATTAGCCGACAGTACAGCAGGGAGTTCCTGCTCTATCGTCGGCTTCTCGGTGCCGAGCTGCAAGGGTTCCCAGCCACTAGGTGGTTGTTCACTTTTGCCCGACCATAATATAAGTATACTTCCAACCACCGCAGCAGCAATGGTCATCCCTTTGTTCCATCTCATTCTTCCACACCTCTCCCTGAATTCAAAATCATTCATTTCGAACACGGGCGGTGCTTCCGAACCGTTGTACTTTCCTGATGAAACAAGTTGTGCATTTTTCATGTCATGTGAAACAGGTCCTCACGCATAGAATAGAGGGAATGAACTGCGCCAGTACCGTAAAGCATGAAAGGAGGCCTGAAACAATGAAGGTTGGATTTATCGGAACCGGCAGCATGGGCAGCCTGCTAATCTATGCCCTGATCCAATCGGGTGCACTTGAGCCCCGGCAGATCGCCGCCAGCAATCGAACCCCGTCCAAAGTACGTCAGTTATCCCTCCGTTACCCCGGTCTGCATGAATCCCAGAGCAATCGGGAAACGGTGATCCGAAGCAACATCATCTTCCTGTGCGTGAAGCCGCTTGAATTCAAACATGTTATTGACGACATCCTGCCTGTCGTGAATCCCAATCATATAATTGTCTCGATCACCAGTCCCGTGCAGCTGCGACATCTGGAATCTTCACTTCCTTGCAAAGTCTCCAAGGTAATTCCCAGTGTCACACACCAAGTCGGCAGTGGAGCGTCACTCTGCATACACGGCGAACGAATGACCAGTGAAGACCGCGCTGTGTTAGAAAGTCTGCTTAGTCATATAGGCAGGCCGTACCAGGTGGATGAAGCCTGTACACGAATTACATCCGACTTCTCCAGCTGCGGACCTGCATTCATATCGTTCTTTTTGGAACAGTGGATCGAAAGTGCCGTGAAGCTGACAGGCATCAAAAGGGCAGATGCCTGCGCTCTGGCTGGCGAAATGCTCCTGGGAACAGGCAAGCTGCTCACCGAAGGAGGATACACCCCGCAAGAGCTTCAGGCTCGTGTCGCTGTACCTGGCGGTATTACCGCTCAGGCACTTGCACTGCTGAAGGTAAGTCTCGACGGTGTTTTCGACAGCCTGATCCACACGACACATGACAAATATGATGAAGATTTGTTAAAGCTGGATGAACTATTCCGAGCCGGTGAGATTAACCGGCAACAATATTAACGAGTTTGCCTGGAACGGCAATGACCTTGCGAATGGTCTTGCCTTCCAGTGCCTGCTTAACAGGTGCCAGCTCCATCGTGAAGTCCTGCATACCCTGTGCATCCAGATCCTTCGCGATTGTAGCACGAGTTACGATTTTACCGTTTACCTGAACAACGATTTCTACTTCCGCATCCACTGTCATGGACTCATCATATTCAGGCCAAGCCACGTAAGAGATTCCACCTTCATGACCCAAACGGCTCCACAGTTCCTCTGCCATATGCGGTGCCAGTGGTGACAACAGCTGCACAAATTTCTCCATCGCTTCACGAGGCAGTGTGTCCGCTTTGTATGCATCGTTGATGAAAATCATCAGCTGGCTGATGGATGTGTTGAAGCGCAGATGTTCCAGATCTTCCGTAACTTTTTTAATCGTTTTGTGAGCAGTCCGTTTGAACTCATCCGTTCCACCGTCCACCGTAATCTTGTCATTGATGGCTCCTGTGTCTTCGTTAATGAAGAGACGCCATACACGTGACAGGAAGCGGTGCATGCCTTCAACCCCGTTTGCATTCCACGGTTTTGTCGCTTCCAATGGTCCCATGAACATCTCGTACAGACGCAATGTATCTGCACCGAATTCATTCACGATTTCATCCGGGTTAATGACATTACCACGGGATTTACTCATTTTCTCATTATTGGTACCCAGGATCATACCTTGGTTCACCAGTTTGTGGAAAGGTTCTTTGGTCTCCACAACACCCAGATCATACAGTACTTTGTGCCAGAAACGAGCGTACAGCAAGTGAAGCACCGCGTGCTCTGCTCCGCCAATGTACAGATCAACTGGCAGCCACTGCTGCTGTTTCTCCTTGGAGATCAGTTCCTTGTCATTGTGCGGATCGATAAAGCGCAGGTAATACCAGCAGCTACCCGCCCATTGCGGCATGGTGTTGGTCTCGCGACGTGCCTTCATTCCCGTTTCCGGATCTACCGTATTCACCCACTCCGTAACATTCGCCAGTGGTGATTCTCCTGTACCCGAAGGTTTGATCTGGTCGATATCAGGCAGCAGCAGTGGAAGTTGATCCTCCGGTACGGTCTTCATCGTTCCGTCTTCCAGATGCAGAATCGGGATTGGCTCACCCCAGTAACGCTGACGGCTGAACAGCCAATCACGCAGACGATAGGTTACTTTCCCTTGTCCTTTACCGTTCTCTTCCAACCAAGCAATCATCTTGGCAACCGCTTCTTCATTATTCAGTCCGTTCAAGAAATCGGAATTCACATGCGCGCCATCACCGGAATAAGCCTCTTGTGTAACATCTCCACCTTGAATAACTTCGATGATATCCAGACCAAACTGCTTCGCAAATTCCCAGTCACGTGCATCATGACCCGGAACAGCCATAACCGCACCTGTACCGTAACCTGCAAGAACGTAATCAGCAATCCAGATCGGCAGTTTTGCACCATTAACGGGATTGATTGCATAAGCGCCAGTGAAAACACCTGTTTTGTCTTTCGCCAAATCTGTACGTTCCAGATCACTTTTACGAGAAGCCTGCTCCTGATAAGCCTGAATCGCTTCACGTTGGTCATTGGTTGTAATTGCTTCTACCAGTTCATGTTCAGGAGCAAGTACTGCAAAGCTCGCACCGAACAATGTGTCCGCACGGGTAGTGAACACCTTGATGACTTCCTCGCGACCCTCAATGGCAAATACAACTTCCGCACCTGTCGATTTACCGATCCAGTTGCGCTGCATATCCTTGATGCTTTCAGACCAATCCAGCTCTTCCAGGTCTTCCAGCAGACGCTCTGCATACTCGGTAATTCTCAGAACCCATTGACGCATCGGTTTGCGTACAACCGGATGTCCACCACGTTCACTCTTGCCATCAATAACTTCTTCATTAGCAAGTACCGTTCCAAGGGCTTCACACCAGTTAACTGCAACTTCATCCACATAAGCCAGGCCTTTATTGTACAGCTGGATAAAGATCCATTGTGTCCATTTATAATATTCAGGGTCCGTTGTGCTGATCTCACGATCCCAGTCATAGGAGAAACCAAGCGATTTGATCTGGCGACGGAAATTGTCAATATTACGGAATGTAATATCTCGTGGATGTTCACCTGTATCCAGTGCATGCTGCTCAGCAGGCAGACCGAAAGCGTCCCAACCCATTGGGTGCAATACATTGTAACCGCGCATACGTTTGTAACGGGAAACGATATCCGTTGCCGTATATCCTTCCGGGTGGCCTACGTGCAGACCTGAACCGGATGGATAAGGGAACATATCCAGTGCATAAAATTTCGGTTTAGCAGGGTCCTCACCCGTTTTAAACGTTTTATTTGCATCCCAGTATTGCTGCCAACTTTTTTCCATAACTTGTGGCTGATAGCCGTGTTTCGGCTGGTTATTCTCACTCATCTATTGTTCCTCCTTCAGGTTATTCGCTTTAGCTTTAATTGCAACAAAAAAACCTCAGCATCCCGTAGCGTTTGCAGCGCTAGGGACGAGAGGTTGAATTCCCGTGGTACCACCCTAGTTAGCGGACGAACGTGCTTCGTCATCCACTCCCTTTGGACCTGTAACGGCGGTTAACCGATGCGGATTTCCATTCCTGAACCCAAGCTTTATACAAGCAGGTTAAACAGAATGGTGTAATCACCGCATTTCTCCAAGGCGAGTTCGCAAATCACTGTCAACCGGCTTGCACCAACCGCCGGCTCTCTGTTATGTACAGGAATTACTACTGATCCTTATCATCGAAATATGTATACAATATCGGGACCATTATATAAAAAAGCAAGCCCAAAGTCAATATTACACGTTATAATCGCCATCTTGAAGTCTACGGTTCGTACCGTTCATAACGCTGGTTGCTGTTCAGGATGACCGAAAACGCTCAATGCCTTCCTCCAGATTATGAATGGTCCAATTCACATGTTCCTGATTATCATATTGACGATAAGCGCACTCAATGCGTAGCACCAGATCAAAGTACAAGTCATAGAGGCTTCTTCTTTTCAGCTCACTTTCAGTCGTAATCGCATGCCCATACCCTTTCACAAAACCAGGCGTATAGTTAAAATGACTGAAATAATGCTCCATCAGAGGATCTGCCCATAGTGAACGTTCAAAATCAATAATCGCTGTGATACGACCTTTGTCTACTAAAACATTGCCATCCCACAGATCCCAACTCACAAGCACAGGTTCTTTGACATCATCCAGCACATTTGATTTTTCTTCAATCAAGCGTCTCAATTCAGGGTAATCGATCGAAAATGTAATTCCGGCTTCTTCACCATCGGTAAGAATGTCATCCATCAAATTCATAAATGCTTCTTTCCATGTGGAATAACGCTGTTTTTGCTCCGAGAAATATCCAAACTTCTCACCCTTGATTTCATTAATTCGACGATTGTACCGACCGAGTTGTTGTTCAATGGTCTCCTGCTCTTCCCCAGAATACTGATCCTTGACCTGATTATAGGGTGTTCCAGACATGTACTCCATGATAAAATAACGCGCTGAAGCCATCGTTAACGAATCATCATAAGCCAGCACTTGGGGTACGGGAACATCCTGTAGCTCCGTAATGAGGCGTAGTGCCTCAACCTCGGCAATCATGAGATCCTGCTCACAGCGCATCAGATTTGTCGAAGCCGATGGAGCAATTTTGAGTACCACCCGCTGTGCGTCACTCAGTGTAATGAGATATGCATGATTGGCCCAGCCATCCACCATTTCCTTGTAGTCCTGTATACCTGCAGAGAAATGCTGCTCTATTATGGCATTCAACTGTTCTGACGTAAGTCTTGTTTTATATGTACTTTCCATTTCTACACCTCACATTGACAATTGATTTATTTTCTCAGAAAACGCTTTCTATCCGACTATTATCGCCTCCTTTACTTTAACTGGCAATACTTTTTGTCACGTCGTTATGTCTTTTCTTGTATTCCTTTACCCTATTTAAGAATATTGCTATTCATTCTCCATGGAAAATCAAACAAAAAAACTGCCCTTATGCACCATACATAAGGACAGTTGTCATCTTTCGTTCTTACTTCACAGCAACATAGAACAAGCGCTGAGCGCTGTCTTCAGCCTCTTTCCATTCAAAATCCGCATATACCTTCACGTCTCTAAAACCTGCCTTGGATAACTCCAGCTTCATCCAGTCCGGATTATATGCACGCTGGACATGAACTTCTTCAAACCGTTGATACATATCCTTGCTACCATCATCCACACGCGAAAAAATACTGAGATGATGTTCGATCTCACAGCGATCCTGATCCAGATCACAAGTCCAAATATACGACACGGAGCGCTCATCCAGTACAAAAGGCTGCTCCTCATCATAACGAATAAGGGTATTGGGATGATGCACATCAAACAGGAACGTTCCATCAGGCTTCAGCATCTCATATGTGCGCTGGAATGTACGAATGACATCTTCTTGTTCAAGCAAATAATTGACACAATCACAGAAAGATATCACCGAATCCACAGGTTCAGGAACTCGCCATTCCCGCATATCCTGCTGCACCCAACGGACACTGCCTTCCCGATACAAACGATGACCTTGAGGCGTAGCCTCCATCTTGCTGCGTGCAACCGACAGCATATCTGCTGAGAGATCAATGCCTGTAACTTCGAAACCGGAGTTCACGAGCGGGATCGTAATGGAGCCCGTTCCACAGCCAAGTTCAGCGACACTTTTGGGCATTCCATGCTTTTCCCATGCTGTTCTTGCAAACCTTATCCAGTCCGGATAAGGCATATCTTCCATTAATTCATCATACACATAGGCAAATTTCCGGTAAGACATGTCAGGCACCGCACTTTCAATTTCATTTTCTAATCCTGCTAACAAAAGAAAAAGCAGGGGCATCCGGTGTTTACCCAGCCTATCCCTGCCTTATCCGAGTTCCATATTACAACTATTTAATCAAGAAGATTATTTGTTTTCACTTTGATCCGCAGGAGCAGATTCGGACAGATACGTCCAGCTTTCCTTTTGGACCACCAGTCCGTCCTTCATCAATTTGCCCAAGGCACGCTTGAACGCAGACTTACTGATGCCGAAGCGCTGCTTGATGATATCCGGCGGAGTTGCATCCGAGTATGGCATGCCACCCATAGGGCGTTCTTTCATGAAAGCGAGCAGCTTGTCTGCATCTTCGTTACGTCCAACTTGTTTGAGTTGAGTCATGGCCAGATTCACACGTCCGTCTTCACGTACCAGTGTCACTCGACATTTCACTTTTTCACCAAGGCGCAGCATATGACTGCGTTCGGATGAATGAATCATACCAATCGCGCCAAAGCCCAGTACACCGCCCTCTACAAGTACAAAAGTACCCATCTGCAGTGGCTTGTATACCGTCGCTTCAACCCACTCGTTTAACCATGAAGTTGGCGCATGGAAAGACAATTGTGAAAGCTCACGTTCCCCGGCCAATTTGGCACGCAGACGTCCCTGCTTGTCATGTTCCATGATTACAAAGACTTCATCCCCTACTTGAGGACGCAGTTCTTCCAGTTCAGGCAATTCACGAATAGGAAGCAGCAATTGCCGTCCAAGTCCCATTTCCAGGAAACAACCCAGTCTTGGGTGAACATCAGCCACAACCAGTCGTGCCATTTCGCCAAGCATGAGATAAGGCTTTTTCATCGTTACGGCCAGACGATCTTCCGTATCAAAGAACACAAATACTTCAAGCGTCTCGCCAATCTTAATATCCCGCGTTAACTCGGTGTAGTGAAGCAGTACATCTTCCGATCCTGTCGTCAAAAAGAAGCCAAACGGAGACACTTCACGTGAAACCGGCAAAGAGACGACTGTTCCAGCAATCAAACTCATACAGTTTCCACCACTTTGGCATCAGACCATAGACGCTCAATATTGTAGTATTCACGCTCGTCGCGGTGGAAGATATGAACAACAACGTCGCCCATGTCCATCAGTACCCAACGTGCGGAATCCATACCTTCGATACCTTTGATCGTCGCTCCGGCTGCATGAGCCTGTTTGCGAATCTCAGTGGCAATGGCTTGTACCTGTGTATCGGAATTCCCGTGACAAATAACAAAATAATCCGCCACCAGAGAAACATTAATCAGATCCAACGCTACAATGTTGGATGCCTTTTTGTCGTCAGCGGCAGCAACCGCCATATTCATAAGTTCTTTCGATGATACTGTCATGAACCAACCTCCATAATCTATAATTGTGTGTTTAAAAAGATCCTTCGTAATCAAAAGTGGACTTTTTGAACAACTCTATAATTGTGCAATTAAGTCATTCCGCGACAGCATGGTCAAAGGATAAATGACACGTCTTTGCGATATCAGCAAGCTGATCGTCGAATCGAATCCGGCAATTAAACCTTCCTCCAGACTACGTTCAGCCTGTTCGCGAATGTGATCCACTCCCGGGAAATCTCGTCCCGGTTCAATGTAATCGGCAAGACATACCACTTTGTCCAGCAGGCTCATGCCTACCCGACCCGAGGTATGCCACCGGATGGCATTAATAACTTCGGAATCCTCTACACCGTAATCACGCTCGGCTACAAAAGCACCGACTTCGGAATGCCAGAGCTGTTTGTCATGCTGCAGAAGTTCCTGGTTTAATCCGTTATCACGGATGACCGCTTCCATCTCCGCTACGGGCCAGTACTTCGCCACATCATGCAATATCGCTGCCAGATCTGCTTTCACAGGATCAGCACCGTATTTTTCAGCCAACATCACTGACGATTCCATTACACCCAGTGTATGCTTCCAGCGTTTTTCCGGCATTTGTCCGGATACGGCTTGAATCAGTTCATCACGGCTTAGTGCCATATAAACCGCTCCTTACAATGTATTGGTGCACTTCATCAGGAATCATGAAGCGTACCGAATGTCCTTTGGCCAGACGTCTGCGTACGGCGGTCGATGAAATATCGACCAAGGGCATCTCGGCCAGCAGGACCCGATCCTGTAACTCGTCTGGTAAATCATCCAGATGTAACTGGAAGCCCGGCCGACCAACTCCGATAAAGGTTAAGCGTTCTGCAAGCTCTTCAATCTGCTCCCATTTGGGAAGATAGTTCACCATATCCGCCCCGATAATGAAATAAAATTCATGTTCAGGATGGCGACGCCACAGTTCCTTCATCGTATCGATGGTATAAGACACTCCGCCCAATTCCATCTCGATACCCAGCACCTCATATTGCTGCACACCCTTCACAGCCGCTTCCGTCATATCGAGACGTTGCTGTCCCGAAGCTCCGGCTCCGCGTTTGTGAGGTGGAACATGGGAAGGCATGAACCAGATCTCATCCAGTGCATGTGAGTCCCTTGCCGCTTCAGCTGCCAGGAGGTGTCCCATGTGGATCGGATCAAACGTACCACCCATGATACCGATCTTCACCCGCGTCACGCTCCCTTATCTAGGTAGTTCGATTTGTTTATTATCGCGAGATTCTTTGTACAGGATGATTGTGTTACCGATGAGTTGTACAAGCTCACTTCCCGTTTCACGGGCAACTTCTTCTGCCATCTCTTTTCTGTCCTCGTCATTGTTGTTGAGCACTTGCACTTTCATCAATTCGCGCTTCTCAATCGCATCTTCAATGTGACGGAACAGGTGCTCGTTTGTTCCACCTTTACCAATCTGAAATACAGGGGTCAGGTGATGTGCCTGTGACCGCAAAAAGCGCTTTTGTTTACCGTTTAACATGAATACTCCATACTCCTTATGTTGAGCAGGCCCTGATCGACAGCGCAAAAACTGTCCGGACCTGACCATTCAATTATTATTTTCACACTTCAAAACTGTTTAGTACCGCTCGTCTCATCGTTTCCACAGGAGCCGGGATGCCGAGCCAATGTTCAAAAGCTACGGCGCCCTGGTATACAAACATCCCCAGACCACCGTGCACTGTGCATCCACGTAACCGAGACTCTCGAAGCAGACGGGTCTCCAGCGGATTGTAGATCAGATCACTCACCGCTGCTCCTTCACGGATCAGTTCAGGATCAACCGGAACGTCATCAACATGAGGATGCATACCGGCAGCCGTTGTGTTAATCACGATATCAGCCGTAGCCAGTACCGTTGCAGCGTCTTCCATGCCACTGCCCGAGATTTCTCCCAAGCCATGGCCACGTAAATCCGAAGCAAGTGCAACAGCCCTGTCCGCTGTACGATTCAGAATGTGGATCTGCTCAGGCTTCTCCAATGCAAGTGCGTATATAACGCCTCTTGCCGCTCCACCTGCTCCCAATACAGCGATACGTTTGCCCGCAAGCTCAGGCACAGCCTCTTCCTTCAGCGATCGGACATAACCAATACCATCGGTATTGTACCCTGTCAGTGTTCCACCTTCATTAACGATGGTATTCACCGCACCAATCAGGCGAGCACTTTCATCGATCACATCCAGATACTGCATCACCTGCTCTTTGTGCGGGATGGTGACATTAACACCACGATAGCCCAGTGCCACAATTCCCCGAACGGCCGCTTCCAGTTGATCCGGATGAACATGCAGTGGCATATACATTCCATTCACTTCTGCAGCCTGCAGAGCCGCATTGTGCATTGCCGGAGACTTGGAGTGAGCAATAGGATCACCCATAACACCAAGCAACACGGGAAGTGAAGAGTTGAACTTTTTCTGCTCAGACATAGTGTTCCGCCTCCGATCCATCTGATGTACAGCTTCTGAGATTACTAGATCAAGGATGGGCGGATCTGTACACGAATGCCTTTTGGAGCATGAACAGCAACAAGCGCTCCAATATCGCCATTAACCTTAATCCAACCCAGACCCGAGATGAATACATCCGATTGACTGCCGCGTTTGATGCGGAATTCATGTCTGGTCCATTCAGCCATCTCTGCTGCATCCTCACGGGTTGGCGGAGACAACAATTCTCCCAGATGGTCGCGGTACAGGTCATCTGCACGCTCCAGCTTCGTCCGGTGAATATCAAGCGCAGTGCTGATAAAACAAGTGAACGACTGGCGATCACCTTCCACAAAGTCAAATCGAGCCATGCCGCCGAAGAACAGCGTCTGACCGGAATTTAACTGATACACAGCCGGTTTAAGCGGCTTTTCAGGCATGATGGCGGCGAGATCCTTACGTGAAACAATCTCGCTGAAACGCCATGGATACACGATTCCAGGCGTATCAATAATATATTTTCCATCATCCAGCGGAATGTTCACCATATCCAGCGTTGTTCCCGGATAACGGGACGTGGTCAGCTCCTGCTCCAGATCGCTGTAATCACGGATCAGACGGTTAATCAGTGTGGATTTACCCACATTGGTACCGCCAACCACGTAGACGTCACGATCTTCGCGATAGGTTCCAACAAGCTCAAGCAGACGGTCAAAGCCCTGATTTTGCTTCGCACTGCACAAGACGACATCCACGGTGCGCAAACCCTGTTCTTTGGCTTGCTTCTGTACCCAGTTGCGAACCTTGTTCCAGTTGGTTACTTTCGGAAGCAAGTCCGTTTTGTTCACAGCAAGCAATACCGGATTGTTGCCTACAAAACGTTGCAGACCGGAGATAATACTGCCATCAAAGTCAAACAAATCAACGATATGGATGACAAGTGCATCCTTATCCCCGATTTTGCTAAGCAGAGCCAGGAATTCGTCCTGATCCACCGTAACGGATGATGACTCATTGTAGTTTTTGATGCGGAAACAGCGCTGGCATATAACCGGTTCACGATCCAATGCCTTCTCAGGGATAAACCCTGGTAATTCCGAATTTTCTGTTTGCAGATGCACGCCGCATCCGCTGCACCTTACGGCAAGATTGCCGTTATGCGGTTCTGTCATTTCTTCTTTTCCTCCTCAAGCCATAAGCCTTTCCTGCGTAAACTCGTTAGAGCAATCCGTTCCACGCGTCGATTGAAGCGGGTCATAAAACCTTCGTCCCCAATGGAGATTGGCAGTACCAGAACGGTATATAACCCCATTCGGTTCCCTCCATAAACGTCCGTAAGCATCTGATCGCCTACTACAATCGTGTTTTCAGGAGATAACTCCATCATTTTCATTGCTCTACGAAACGGTACATTCGATGGTTTGCGTGCACTATGCACAAACTGGATATCCAGCGGGGTCGCAAACAGGGATACACGATTCAAATTGTTATTGGACACAATCATCAGCTTGAAACCGGCCTCTTTCACACGTGCAAACCATTCAATCAGTTCGGGCGTAGCGTCAGGGGCTTTGGCTCCAACGAGTGTGTTATCCAGATCAGTTATAATTCCACGGTAGCCTTGAGCGTACAGCTCTTCCAGATTAATGTCAAAAACCGTGTCTACACGCAGCTTGGGCATTAACATTTTAAACAAAGAAGTCACCTCAGTTTCATACGACACACTATATCACAAATCCGTCTTTCCTGAAAATGCATACAGCGCCTGATGGCATAGGAAAAAAGGAAAAACGGGACGGGCAACAACTATGCCCGTTCCGCTTTCAGTTCCTTCCGCAGCTTCAAGGCGGTCTGATAGACACCCTTCCAGTCGTCGGCAGTTACGGACGCCGGACTGTAACGAGTCTGTTCAAACTTCGTGAGAAGCTCATACAATGTTGCTTCTGCAGCAGGTTTTGTCTGGCTCCAGCGGGCTACCGATTCACGAAGTGTCTCGTCTCCGCTCCGGGTTAACCCTTTGCGTTTCACATACTGAATCCAACGCTCGGTCTCTGCCACTACCTTCTGTTCAGGGGTGAGCGGTCCACCTGTCCGTAGACGAAGAAGGAAGAATCGCATGGAGAAACGATTACGCCAGAACATGTATGCTACCCACATTACAATAATGGCTCCTGCAGCCCAGATAACAAAAGTCGGGATGGCAGACGATGTCTGCTCAGGTGCAGGGGTCTGCTCCTCCTCTTGTACCGGCTCCTCTTCTGGCTCTTCTTCTGGCTCATCTACAGGCTGTACATCAGGCTGTTCCGTCAGCAGCGGCATATCAAAGCCCGGCGTTGCCTCAACAGGAATCCATCCATATTCACCAAAGTAAACCTCTGCCCAGGAGTGTGCATCTGCATTGGTAACGGTGTAGCTCGTCTCAATCTCCGCGCCAGGTTGACGTGGAGCCTGCATGTCCGAATTCAGGGACAATTGTCCAGGCGCATAACCTTTAACCCATCTTGCAGGAATGCCCTCCGAGCGCGCCATCATCACCAGCGCAGTGGAGAAGTAATCACAGTAGCCTTCCATAATATCGAACAGGAAACCTTCCACAAAGTCGCTGCTTACTTTTCGAGATAAATCCGGATTGTTCGTGTATTCAAAATTAGTTTGTAAATAGTTTTGCAGTAATGCCACTTTTTCATACGGAGTATTCGCAGATGCCGTTATCTCGGCTGCTAGATCCGAAACCCGGTCAGGGAAACGGGATGGTAACTGCAAGTACATATCATCTGCCGGATTACTGTTATACAGATCTTCAAATGACTTCGTACGAAGCTCATCTTCCACAATCACAGGGGCTTCCGATACGATAGTATACGTCTTGGGATACTGCGGTTGCTGACGGTCTGTCACCACATGCAGTTCAGCCTGTTCAGCATTCCACAACATCCGTTCCGTTCTGTCCTCACCATTAATGGAGCTCACTTCCGAGATCGAATAAGCACCAAAGAGAATCGGATAGACATTATCATTCAGCATCGTTACGTTCTGAGTTACTTGCTTGGTATTCACATTACCGGATTCTTGGTTCTCCAGAGGCTGTCCGGCTTCAACATTCTCTGTCGCACCCCGTCCACGGTCATCCCAGCCTGTACCTGTATACTCTGCACGTGTCTCACCGCGCCAGTAACTACGCTCATTGGTGGTGACAGACATAACAGGGGTATAGTCGAAGTTGAACCCTCCACCAAGCTGATTGTCTTCCCTGCTGTATCCCGATTCGGTAGCCGCGGGAATATCAAGGTTTCCGTTACCAGCCTGACTTGTGGAAGTTCCTGTATAGTTACGCCACGCCGTATATGGGTCCGTCAAGGTGGGTGGAATCTCCGGCATATTAACGCTGGCTACAATAATTAAAGAAAAGATAATGGCAATATTGGCCAGGACTTTATAAGGATACCGGATGATTCGTTTCCAACCTTGTGGATACTGTAGCTGATAGTTACGGAAATGCTGACATACGAGCCATCCCATCCCCGCAAACATCACCCACGCGATTTCAATCCAGAGTGGAATCTGGGTGAAAGAATCGAGAATCCCCATCGAAATGATGTTAACACCCAGAAAAACAAGAATGCGACGTGTTGTGGTCACGAGTCGAAGCGCAGCTTCAAGCATCACCCATGCACACAGGGAGAACCAGATGTACGGCGTCATGTGTAATATGAATTGCTCCGCTCGGTCCGTTAAAGAGCCATAAGGGATGTACACCGTATAATCAATCAGCGTTTTATGCAAAATGTAACCAACAACGACCGCCTTGATGATCGCCCGATACATCGTTTTGAAGGGCAGAATGACCTCCAGCACACTGACCGCTGCAAGTGTCCATAACACCAGAGAAGTTGTCTCCGTGTACCACGATTCCTGCGTAAATGAAATCCACTGCATGCCAATCAGGAAAATCCAGAGCAATGACGCTGCATGATACCAGGATCGTTTGCCTGCAATACTTTCATTTCCTTTTGTACTCATACAGAACCTCCCCCCATCACCGTTGGAAGCTCCTGCAGGTGAGAAACAGTGAATGACCTCGTGCCTCTTCCACGCAGCATTGCATTCCACTCGGCACTCCGGCGAGATTCACTGGTATCGATCAGAATATGACATGGCGTCATGCCCCTCGTATCGGCCCAGCGCAACAGTTCCATTATTTTTTCATCCTTCTGGGGAGAAATCACGACAAAGTAAGCTCCCTGAGGCAGTTGACGTGCGATTCTTTCCACGCCGGGCAACAGATGGGTATCCTGACCGTTATATTGAATATCCACCAGATGATGCATCATCTTCTGTCGTTCCATCAGACTTTCACTGGGGACCATGAAGGATGTCTGTTCTGACAATGTCAACAATCCCATCCCCATTCGTTCCCTGACACCATATTCCAGCAGAGAGGCAGCCGTGGAAACGGCAATTTCAAATGCATCCCCATGTTCATAACTTGATGCCAGCGCATCCAGAACCAGAACGGTTTTGGGCACAGACTCATGTTCAAACTCCTTGGACTTCCAGTTCCCTGTCTTTGCCGTTGCATTCCAGTGAATGCGGGAAAGTCGATCTCCGTATACGTAGTCACGTACACCATTGATCTGAGTAGTCTCTCTCCGTGAGCGGGTTAACGCCGTCTGAGGACCGGATAGCCGTGATTTGCGGTCGTAGAGCTGCCAATATGGAATAAATACCGTTCTTGGCAGTACGCGAAACTCACCTTTGGCCTTAAACTTTCCTCGATGTTCAATCAGTCCAAATATGTCCTCGCTGGCACATTCCGTTTCTGAAAAAACATACTTCCCCCGCTCAAGTGGCGGTGTCTGAAAAGACAACTCGCCATTACCTCGCATATTGGGAATCAAACTTTCCTTGAACGACCACGATTCTCCGTTATGCCGATGCAGCATTTCACGTACAACAACATAGGGAAGCGGGAGGAATCCCGGAATCGTAAGACTCAGCTGTACTTGAACCTGGTCACCCGCATGCAGCAATTCTTCGTGGTCTGGACCAGAAGATAACCTACGAACTCCTTGAGCACGTCTTACCCCGCTAAATCCAGCAATGGCAAGGTACACACAGAGCAGGGTCACCATTGACAGCAACATAAGGGATGTCTTCCCGCCCTGAAACAAAACATAAGCCAGACAGCACATCCACACCATTGCGATGCTCCATACGCGTGGGTGGCGTAACCCTCTATTGACTGTTCTCAAAAGCGGCTTCATGAACTATTGCCCCATGGAGACGGGCACGCGTACTTGCTGGAGTACGGCATTCAAAACGGCCTCGGAACTCATACTGTCCAGTCTCGATTCAGGACGAAGCACAATACGATGAGAGATCACATAAGGGGCCATCGTTTTTACATCATCCGGAAGCACATAATCACGTTCCTGCAAGAAAGCAAAGGCTTTTACGGCCATCATGAATGATATGGCTGCACGTGGGCTGGCACCCAGCAATACAGATGGGTGGGAGCGGGTTTGACGAACAACATCCAGCAGATAGTCCATGACAGGATCACCGATAAAGACTTCTTTGATCTCCTGTTGAATTGCCGAGATCTGATCCATATGGGTCACGGATTCAAGCCGATCTACAGGCTGGCCCAACTGATGTGTCTTGAGCAGTGTTTTCTCAATTTCTTTATCGGGATAACCTAGACTTATTTTCAACATAAACCGGTCGAGTTGTGCTTCCGGCAAAGTATACGTACCTTCAAAATCAATCGGATTCTGAGTTGCACAGAGCATGAATGGATGTGGCAGATCATACGTATCGCCATCAACGGTTACGCTGCGCTCCTCCATTACTTCGAGCAGAGCCGATTGGGTTTTTGTTGTGGCCCGGTTAATCTCATCAGCTAGCAAGATGTTGGTCATCACAGGACCTGGCCGGAAATAAAAACGCTCATCCTTCGGATGGAACACAGATACGCCCGTAATATCACTAGGTAAAATATCAGGATTACATTGAATACGCCGGTACTCACCACGCATGGATTTCGATAATGCCTTGATTAATTGCGTTTTGCCAGTTCCCGGTACGTCTTCAATCAGAACGTGCCCGCCTGCAAGCAAAGCTGTAAGTAAAAGTTGAATTTCAAAGGATTTCCCCATAATACAGGATTCCAGATTTGAACGAACTGCGGATATGATTTGGATCGACTCTTTGCGCACAGGCATGTGGTCTAACCTCCTAAAAAAGCATACAGATTTCCTTTTATTGTACATGATCCAGAGTCACGAGTACACTCGAAGGAACTCACAATTTGTTTCCAGCCCGTCAGATTCACCGCAGTTCTCGCATGAATACGACAAAAAAGCCCCGGATAGAAGTTATCCGGAGCCTCTGCTGAATCGCAATATGTTCAAGGAGATTTCTCATTCTATGTTAGCCTTTTGGTCTAACGACCAATGCCGCGAGAAAAGAAAAGATGATCGCTGACGAAATCCCCGCCGCAGTCAGATCGAAAATCCCTGTAATCACACCCAGCCATCCCTCTTTTTCCAGCTCCGTCAATGCCCCGTGCACCAAGGAATTACCGAAACTTGTGATGGGGATGGTAGCACCCGCACCTGCAAATTTAACCAAGGGGTCATACACGCCAAATGCATCCGCAAGCGCACCTGTCACAACAAGTGTACTCATGGTATGAGCTGGCGTCAGTTTAACCCCATCCATTAGAAGCTGTCCGACAACACAGATTAAACCGCCAACGATAAATGCCCACAAGAACTGCATTACCTTTATTCCTCCTTTTCAATAGCTACGGCATGTGCAATACAAGGAATACTTTCACCCTGCTGGTACGAAATCGGAGATAACAGCGCACCCGTAGCAACGACGAGCACCCGTTTAAGATCACCCTTCTGCATCCGGTTCAAAATGTGACCATAGGTGACGGTGGCAGAACATCCGCAGCCACTTCCCCCGGCAACAACATAAGGCTGCTTCTCCCGATCATAGATCATCAGGCCGCAGTCATTAAAAACCGTCTGTTCCATGGGAATGCCTTCTTTTTGCAAAAGCTCTTTCGTAATTGGCAGACCGACGGAGGCCAGATCCCCAGTCACAATGAGATCATAATAGCCGGGTTCCAATCCCGTATCCCTGAAATGAGAGATTATAGTGTCGGCTGCTGCTGGCGCCATGGCTGAACCCATATTAAAAGGATCTTTGATGCCCAAATCCATAATGCGTCCAATAGTGGCTTTGGTAACTACAGGACCATCACCGGTACGTGAGACCACGCCACACCCTGCACCTGTTACGGTATATTGCGCATAAGGCGGCTTCTGGGAGCCATATTCGGTCGGATATCGAAATTGTTTCTCAACCGTGCAGTTATGGCTAACCGTTCCTGCAAGGACATAATCGCCAGCTCCGGAGTCAACAATCATGGACGCTAACGCTAAGGTTTCCATTGATGTGGAACAGGCACCAAAGACGCCCAGGTAAGGCACACCCAGTTTTCGCGCTGAAAAGGAACTGCTGATAATCTGATTCATCAAGTCTCCACCCACAAAAAATTGAAGCTCTTCCTTGGTGATATTTGAATTAACCAAAGCCAGTTGGGAGGCCTGTTCGAGCAGTTTGCGTTCTCCCTTTTCCCACGTTTTCTCGCCGATCTCGAGATTGTCGTAGACATAATCGAAATCAGATGACAGTGGACCCTCGCCTTCTTCTGGTCCTACAACTGCGGCTTTACCAATGATCCGCGGACGATTCTCAAACTGCCATGTCTGGCGACCCAATCGCTTCACAGGTGCCCACCTCCAAATCCCAAAAAGGCGTAAACAATCCCTACGACAAATGCTGCCACGACACCAAACACGATAACGGAACCAGCAAGTTTAAACATGTTGGCCCCTACACCGAGCACCAGTCCTTCAGCACGATGTTCCAGTGCAGCAGAACACATGGAATTGGCAAAGCCGGTAACCGGCACAGCAGTTCCTGCTCCTGCCCATTGAGCCATTTTATCGTAAACGCCGAGACACGTTAGAATAACCGATATGAGAATCATGACCGCCACCGTAGGACTGGAAGCTTCCTTCGATGTCATGTCGAAACCGGCCATAAAAGCTTCTTGAATGGCCTGTCCAATCAAACAGACGGTACCCCCAACCAGAAATGCTTTGAGGCAATTTTTCAGGATTGGACGAGGCGGTTCATGTTTTTTTGCGACTTTTTTGTACTCCTTTTCATCCATGGACAGGGACGACGATTTTTTTTCGCTTCCGGATGCGGATTGAGCTGGCAAGATACAAGACCTCCTCTATGTGAAATGGTTCAAAGCTACGGCTGAATGCCAATGTGTGTAATCCTATATTCATTGTTTGTTAATCATCGGAAGGTTATGTATCCGGCGACAGACAGCATATGTTTCCAACAAGATCATGTTGTGGAAGCAAGATGGGAATACGCCGGATCTAAGGACTTTTAGATACGTCTATAAATAAAGAAGAACAATCACGAGCAAGATAAAAAGAACGATAAACAGTACTTTTTCCGTGCCCTCTTCTGGAGGCTTCATTGTATATTTAGCTCCTTCCTGTAAACAGACAAACAAATATTGAAATAAAGAACTTCAAAAAATGATGACATCTCCTCCATATATTCATATTCATTGAAGTGGCATCAGGACCGCGACTACAGCGGATAGAATCATGAAACTTGGACACGGTAAGCGCCCAAAATATGCCTTAAATACGTGACATAAACATGGACAATCACTTGCGCAAGGTTCATACTGTAATGTGACCAGTGGTTAAATAACAAGTCCTCAGCATATTAAAGTGCATGTTGAAAAAGTCTAGTATTCAGTACCAAGAAGATGGGATGAAGATAAAAGACTTTTTGAACTACATCTTAAAAGGACAACAGGCGGGTAGCCGTTCTACTGTGACCTGAAATACATACCAACAGAGGAGTTGTTGACACATGAATGAAAAAACGATGGATATGTTTCGTACGTTGACGGAATTTCCTTCCGCATCCGGTTTTGAACGTGAGCTTCGCGGCTGGATGAAAGATAAGCTTTCCGCTTATACCGATGAGTTCGTCCAGGATCGCCTGGGGAGTCTATTTGGTGTATTACGCGGGGAGGAATCCGGTCCTAAAGTTATGGTAGCCGGACACTTTGACGAAGTTGGTTTCATGACTACAGGCATTACGGAAACAGGTATGATCAAGTTCCGTCCACTGGGTGGATGGTGGAGTCAGGCTGTACTGTCTCAACGATTGGAAATCATCACACCTGATCGTCGGATTACCGGAGTTGTAGGTTCTACACCTACACACTTGCTGGACGAGTCCCAGCGGAACAAACCTGTGGATCTGAATTCCATGTATCTCGATATTGGAGCAGACAACCGTGCGGAAGCAGAATCCTGGGGCATTCATCCAGGGATGCAGATCGTACCGATCTGTGAATTCACACCTATGGCCAATCCTAAGAAAATTATGGCTAAAGCGTGGGATAATCGTTACGGCGTTGGACTTGCACTTGAACTGGTTGAAGCGCTGCACAAGGAAAAACTGCCTAACACGCTTTATGCTGGTGCAACGGTTCAGGAAGAACTGGGGCTTCGCGGTGCACGTACGGCGGCCAATCTGATTCAGCCTGATATCTTCTTTGCACTTGACTGTAGCGCGGCGAATGATATGACAGGTGACAAACAGTCATTTGGACATATCGGAGAAGGCGCATTGCTTCGTATTTTTGACCCGGGCATGTTCACCCATCGCGGAATGGTGGAATATGTTCAAGATACGGCTTCATCCAATCAGATCAAAATGCAGTATTTCATCTCACCAGGCGGTACCGATGCAGGTCAAGTTCACCTGAGCGGTATCGGTGTGCCCTCAACAGTTATTGGTATCTGCGCTCGTTATATCCACACCTCTTCTTCCATCATTCATACGGATGACTACGATGCGGCCAAAGAACTGATCGTGAAGTTGGTCAAAGGTCTGGATCGGACAACGATGAATACGATAATTAATAACGCGTAGTTTGGTTAAACGGAACGTCCTTAAATATGATGTACCTGAAAGAGATGTCCCGTCAGACCGGGATGTCTCTTTTTTGGGTTTAATCAACTAGATTAATAGGTCGAACATTATGGAGAATGCCACATAAGATATACGATAATGGAAGATCAATAACCAAACACCAACCAGTGGGGGACCTGTTATGGCAGTGAGAAGGAATGGAAAATCGAATAAAGGTTCCAAAAAAACAAATGCCGCAAACACCCTTCTCAATGGCAACCTTAAAGGAAGAAATCTGGAACTAATTGTAGCGGCGTTATTGGTGAGCGGAAAGTTGAGAGTGGATGCAGTCACGTTGTTTCGTGAGGCTACATTGGTTGTAGAATTGGTTGGTCAATATAAAACACTTCAAAAGGTCACACCCTCCAATTCAGACAAACTGGTACAATTCCTGGATGAAACTGGCGGGGATATGACGCTTAATGATGTTATACAGGCATTTCAGCAGAGAATCAATTCTTAATAAAGAAATGAGGTGGGCAACATGTCCGAGTTTGACGGAACCGGGTTCGCCGAACTGTTAATTGTGCTTATTCTTGTTGTTTTATTTGTATTTGGCTCCTCCGATATTGAAAGTCTATCCAGCACTCCAACAGCAACTTGATCCCATTACCCTCTCATGGCTTACAGGTAAATAACAAAAAAGAAATACCAGCCCTTATGCAGGACTGGTATTTGGTCATTACAGAAATAGCGGTGAGAATGCAATCCAGGCCAAAATAAGAGTAAGCACAATGCAGACATTCTCTACAACGGCCCCACGTTTGGTCCCTGTACTCATCAGATTCACCCGTATGCGCCACTTGAGCGGTGGTAACGGACGAATCCCCCGATTGGTTAGTGAATCGGCCAACAAGTGCATGGCATATGCTGTACCTCCTGCTACCCAGATCTCCGGTCCCTGCTGCTGGGTCGTGCTGTAAAGCAAGCCGGCCCAAATGGCTGTTCCATATAGGGTATGCGTTAATCCCCTGTGAGTTAGCGTTGTACACAGCATAAGTAGGCTGCCTGCAATCAAGTTCCACGGTGCAAACGCATGACCATAGAAGACAAGCCCTAGTCCAATCGCAAACATCAACACTTTGCGAAGCGAACGCGAAGGCAGGAATGACACAAGCGCAATGAGGATCGCAAGCAACAGGTTCCATGGTTTGGCATGAACATAGAAGTACACAAATACAGCTGTGGGCAACAGAATCGTCTGTAACAACCTGATCAGACTGTTAGGCAGGGCTCTGGATACCAGCAGCGAATTTGGCTCATCAATGTCAGGCAATAACGAACCAATCAGAGCAACCGTAACTGCCGGCGCAGTCACCGGCATGCCGGCCAACTGCAGAACAGAAAGCGACACGCCTGTCCCGATAATAAGGTGGGATCTTCCCATCATGATGCAAAAACGTCCTTTCGAAGAAATCGGGAACAATACGGCCCAATTCCGATTTTACAACGAAAACAAAATAAGAACAATAGTTCGCATTTCTTATTTGTATGAAAATTAATATAACTTTCTGTGATGGGGCTCACATTATTATATTTATGACTCTTTTATCTTTATTAGTGAATTAAATCACATAAATTGTCGTCAACTACTTGTATAATTTCAAATATAAACCACTAAAATTTTGAGTAATGTACAGCGTCTATTCAAGGAGGCATACACACATGAACGGAAAAAAAGAGAACCTCATTATCATTGGTAACGGTATGGCAGGAATCAGTACCGTTGAGCAAATTTTGAAATTAACTACGCGATTTGATATTACTGTTTTTGGCACAGAGCCCTATCCTAACTACAACCGCATTATGTTGTCTTATGTACTGGAAGGAAGCAAAACACTGGACGATATCGTGCTGAACGACCTTCACTGGTATGAAGATTACGGCATTACGCTGCACACAGGCACAACGGTTACACGAATCGATGCCGAGACACACGAAGTTGTGACTGAAGATGGAACTCGCGTTCCTTATGACAAAATTATCATTGCAACAGGCTCCAACTCCTTCATTCTCCCCGTACCGGGACATGACAAAGAAGGTGTTGTCGGTTTCCGCGATATCGCCGATTGCAATGTCATGCTGGAAGCTGCTAAGCAGTATAAACGAGCGGCCGTTATCGGGGGCGGACTGCTAGGCCTTGAAGCTGCCAAAGGGTTGGTACAACTTGGCATGGAAGTTACCGTAGTGCATCTGATGGAAGATCTGATGGAGCGTCAGCTTGATCCACAAGCTTCAGCCATGTTGAAGGCAGAACTCGAACGTCAGGGTATCCGGTTCAAGATGGGTGCGCAGACTTCCGAACTGCTGGGCGGCGAACGCGTTGAAGGGATACGTTTTGCAGATGATACGGTTCTGAATGTTGATTTTGTGGTCATGGCTGTAGGCATTAAACCCAATACGACTGTAGCCCGCGAAAGCGGTATGGAAGTGAACCGGGGTATTGTCGTGAATGACTATATGCAGACTTCACTTGAGAATGTGTATTCGGTCGGGGAATGTACAGAGCACCGCGGGGTATGTTACGGCCTCGTTGCCCCCTTGTTCGAACAAGGCACGATTCTCGCGAAACATATCTGCGGTGTAGAGACCGCTCCATATGAAGGTTCTGTAGTATCTACGAAATTGAAAATTTCGGGTGTTGACGTGTTTTCAACGGGTGAATTCATCGACAGCCCAGAGCACACGGTCATTTCGCACAAAGATGACTGGAAACGAACCTACAAAAAAATTCTGCTTCGTGATAATAAAATGGTCGGCGCTGTTCTCTTCGGTGACATTACGGATTCTGCCGAATTGCAGAAACTGATTAAAAATCAAACCGAAATGACCGAGGAATTGTACGGTTCACTCATGGGTACAGGCTGCGGTGGTCATAAGAAAGCAACCTCTGTTGAAACGATGCCCGAGGACGAGATCGTCTGTGGATGTAACGGGGTAACTAAAGGCACGATTGTCGATGTAATTACAAACCAGGGCCTTACCACTGTAGATGAAATCAAAGCCTGTACCGGTGCAACACGCTCATGCGGTGGATGTAAACCGGTTGTGGAACAGATTCTGCAATATGTGCTGGGAGACGGCTTCAGCAGTGGAGCCAAACAGGGAATATGCGGATGTACTTCCATGGGACGGGATGAGATTGTAGCTGAGATTCGTGCAAAAGGATTACAAACGACCAAAGAGGTCATGAATGTACTGGGTTGGAGTCAGCCTGAGGGTTGTTCGAAATGTCGCCCTGCAATCAACTATTACCTTGGCATGATTGCACCAGACACACACGAAGATGAGAAGGAATCCCGTTTTGTTAACGAACGCATGAATGCAAATATTCAAAAAGATGGAACGTATACGGTCGTACCTCGGATGTATGGCGGAGTGACTACACCAGCGGATCTCAAACGCATCGCTGATGTTTCAGTCAAATATGATGTGAAAGCAGTCAAAGTTACCGGCGGTCAGCGCCTCGACTTGATTGGTGTCAAAAAAGAAGATCTGACTAAAGTCTGGGCTGAACTGGATATGCCTTCAGGTTATGCATACGCCAAATCGCTGCGCACGGTCAAAACATGTGTCGGCTCCCAATTCTGCCGATTCGGTACACAGGATTCCATGGCTATGGGTGCTCGGATTGAACGGAAATTCGAACGTCTGGATCTGCCTGCCAAGTTCAAATACGCTGTCAATGGCTGTCCACGGAACTGTGCAGAGGCATGTACAAAAGATATCGGTATCGTTGGTAACGACGGCGGCTGGGAAATCTTTATCGGTGGTAACGGCGGTATTAAAGCAAGACTTGCTGATTCCCTATGCAAAGTGAAAACAGATGAAGAGTTAATTGAATTGTGCGGAGCCATCATGCAATATTACCGCGAGACAGGTAACTATCTGGAGCGGACTTCCGAGTGGGTGGAACGTATGGGTCTGGAGCATATTCGTTCGGTTGTCGTGGATAATCTTGAGGAACGCAAAGCGTTGATGCAACGGATTGAATTCGCACTTGAGCATGTGGAAGAACCTTGGCAAAAAGCGATTCGTAATGAGGAAGGCCAAAGCAAAATGTTCCACGGCATCGAAGTATCGGCTCGTCCATAAGTAAGCTCGCAAGATTAATACTACCGGAATGTTAAATATAGATAAGGAGTGGTTTTAGATGACGACAAAACAATCAGGCACCTACTTCCCTGCCGGAGTAGTTGAAGAATTCCTGCCACGAATCGGAAGAGTAGTTGAGATTAAGGACCATCAGCTTGCTGTCTTTCGTGCATCGGATGGCACCATCTTCGCTGCGGATAATCACAACCCCCACCCCAAGGGTGGGCCGCTGGCAGAAGGCATCGTGTCCGGACATTATCTGTACGATCCACTGTATGATTGGAAAATCGATCTGACGACCGGTCTTGTGCAAGCACCGGATAATGGTCAAGTCCAGATGTATCCAGTCAAGGTAGAGAACGGCCAGGTCTGGATTGCTGTATAGCTCCATTGAAACGTTCAAAGATTGATGCAAAATAATGGGGGAAACCGTGATGTATACACCAAGTGTTGAGGGAATTATTGAAGCTGCAGTTAAAAAACGGGATCAGATGAACTCCAATCTTTCACGCTACATGGTTGCCGCCTTAATGGCGGGTGCCTATGTAGGACTTGGCATCGTGCTGATCTTCAGTATCGGTGCTCCGCTCCTTGCGGCACAGTCACCACTGCAAACCATGTTGATGGGCATGTCCTTCGGACTCGCGCTCACGCTGGTCATCTTTGCCGGATCGGAACTGTTCACAGGTAACAATATGTTCTTTACCATGAGTACACTGGCAGGCCGGACCACAGTTAAAGATACACTGAAAAACTGGGGGCTCGTCTTCCTCGGCAACTTGTTAGGTGCGATCCTGCTCAGCCTGCTTATTGTAGGCAGTGGCCTGTTCAAAACGGCTGCGCCTGAACATCTGTTATTCGTCGCTTCAGCCAAAAAGATGGCTGCTCCCGTATCGGAGTTGTTCTTCCGCGGCATTCTCTGTAACTGGCTCGTCTGTCTGGCAATCTGGATGGCTGCTCGCACAAAAGAGGATATCGCCAAAATTGCTCTTATCTGGTGGTGTCTGTACGCCTTTATTGCAAGTGGGTATGAGCACAGTGTTGCCAATATGACTTTGCTGTCCTTGTCCTGGCTGTTGCCTAACCACCCGGATACCATTACTCTGGCAGGCTGGTTTCATAACATGATCCCGGTGACACTTGGTAATATCATCGGCGGTGCCCTATTTGTCGGAATGGCTTACTGGTATACTTCACCGGTACGTAAAAGATCATAATTCTTTATTCAACAGCAATTATGTAGCGCCAGGTAACACAACATCTACACACTGAAGCCACGATGGATGCCGAACTTACGTTCAGTCACACATCGTGGCTTTTTATGGTTTGTCGATAAGCATCGTACTCTCTCGCATGGTTCCCCTTTCATCCTCTCGTCCTTCTATAAAGAATTAAAATTCATTTTACCTTCGTCGCTATCCGCCTTAATCCACAGTTGACATAACTGGTGTATAGTCGATGGATACTCACATTTATACTCAATCAGCAAAGGATGATCGCTTATATGGGAATCCATACATACTTCAGGTCACTGAATGATCTTGAACGTATTATTCGTACACCTGGCAAATTCAAATTCGAAGAACACAGCGTCTCCGCTCATTCCTGGAAAGTGGTACAGTACGCCAAAACACTCGCAGATATTGAGGAACAGCATGGAGTCATCGTGGATTGGAAGAAGTTATACGAAATTACGAGCAGTCATGATTATGGTGAAATCTTCATTGGTGATATCAAAACACCAGTCAAACATTATTCACTGGAGCTGCGTTCGATGCTGCAGAAGGTGGAAGAAGGCATGGTTGAACATTTTATTAATGAAAATATTCCTGAAGAGTTCCAGCCTATATTCTGCAGACAGCTGCGTGAGGGCAAAGACCAATCGGTTGAAGGACTGATTCTCGAAGTCGCAGACAAGATGGATCAGGTATATGAAGCCTTTGCTGAGCTCCAACGTGGCAATACGGAGAAAGAGTTTATCGTTATGTACCGTTATGCATTGGTCAAAATCAAAAATATCGACCTCCACTGTGTGCAGTATTTCCTGGAACAGATTCTACCCGACATGATTGAAGAAGGTATTCGCTCCCCGTTTGATATTCGCAAAATAACCGAAGAAGCTCTGGCCCAGTAATCAGCTCAGGTCAACATGGTTCTCCTCATCCATGGACAGGGCTTTTTTTCGTTCCTGCAATTGCAGTCGGTATTCGCTAGGGTACAAGCCCGTTTTGTTTTTGAAGATCCGGCTGAAATAGTGGGAATCACTATACCCTACCGCTCCACCAATCGTCTTGATATCCATATTCTCATGGGTGACAAGCATACGTTTTGCTTCATTAATCCGCAGACCTGTCATATATTTCAGCGGAGTCTCCCCCGTTACTTTCTTAAAACACTTTCCTAGATAGTCCACAGTAAAATGCATCTGTCCCGCCATGTCCTGGAGTGTAATCTCATGCATGTAATTCTGCTTCAAATACAACTTAATGGCCTCTGCGATATCCTCCGGCTTCACCTGCTCGTCCAGCACGGCACTGACGTGGGCAAGTGAATCCACAGCGCTCCCAAGCTTCAATTCCATCGCATCCAGCAGTGTCCGAAGCTGTTCTTCCGATAATGGTTTGAGCAGATAATCCTCCACCTTGTAACTGATTGCCTGCCGTGCATATTCGAATTCATGGTAACCACTCAGAATGACAATCTTTACATGCGGATAGGCAAAATACAGATGTTTGGCGAGCTCCAATCCATTCATTACCGGCATCTGTATATCAGTTACAACCAGATCAGGTACGGAATGTTCGATCAGCTGTAACGCTTCCTGACCGTTCCGCGCTTCACCGATCACCTCGAACCGGGTGTCCAGCTCTCTGAATTTGCGCGAGACATTCCGGCGAATCAGGGCTTCATCTTCCACAATAATCGTTCTATATTTGATTGTCATGGGTTCAGTCATGCTCCTTTCGAATGGAACCGCCTATGGTAATCTGGACACCGCTGGAAGGCTTGTTCGTGATCTGCATGTGGGCTGCCGTGCCATACCATAATTTCAATCGGACCCATATATTTTTGAGTCCCATGCCGTTAATTTCGAGATCAGGCATACGCTCCCACTCCTGTGATTGTTCGATGTAATGCATGATCTTGGCAAGTGCCTCCGGTTCCATGCCAGGCCCGTTGTCTTCCACGTGGATCTGCCAGGTCTGCTGTACCGCATCCATATCTCCAGTAATATTCAGTCTCCATGGAGGGGAATCACCCAGTCCATATTTCATGGCATTTTCGAGTAGTGGTTGTACCATCAGCATCGGAACCTGGATATACTTCATCTCTTCTGGAATATGAAACTCATAGTGTAGATCATCCTCGAACCTAATCTTCATACACTCCAGATATCGCTCACAATAATCCAGTTCTTGGGACAGGGGAACCCCATTCTTTCCCGGAGTAGAAATATAACGCAGCATAGACGCAATATTGGTGCAGAACGCGACAATCTGCTCATTCATGCCTTCTTCCGCCATGATGCTAATATTTGTGATGTTGTTATAGAGAAAATGCGGGTTCATCTGGGATTGCAGCGCCAGTAATCTCGCTTCTGTCTCCTGAGATTTCATCGCCAGCCTGTCCTGAAACGATTGCACAAGCTGTTGATTCAGCCGGATAAACGTATCATTCAGCTCATCCATCTCCCGAATAGAACCGGGATGCTCCAGCTTGAACAACTGACCCGAATCCTGACCCGATACCAGATCATTCTCACCCGTTTTCTGAATAATACGCTGCAAACGATGTAGCGGCAAAGTAACCCGTTTGGAGATCAGATACGAGAGAACCAGAATCAGCACGAGAGTAGCTAACGTGGCACCGATAAACATCACAGCCATCCGGTTGAGACTCGCGAAAAGGGACTGTTTGGACTGCATGACAACAACGGTCCATCCCGTCTCCTGTGATGTCATGTACGTCATCATTTGTCTGGAATGATTCAAAGGATCGGTGATCTCCTGCATCGTATCAGGCGGAAATGAAAGATTTTGAATCAAGTCCACATCATCGAAATGGCCTGCTTGAGAAGCACCGGCATCCGAAGAAAGTGGATACAACCGTGTATTTTGTTCATCCACTACATAGATCCGGAGATCGTTGTTATTCGCCTGCAATTCATTCAAATGCTGGAACAGGGTTCCGGCATCCTGCAAAATCTCAACGACGCCCTGGCTGACATAGTTGCCATCTTTGTATACACGGGTAAGCGAAATATAAGGTTGATCTGATTTTCCCTCGCCGGTCGGCATGGGCAAGGCTCCGCCCTCTAACAATTGGATCACTCGCCAGCCACTCCGCTCCCAGGTTTCCTTGTACCACGGTCGCTGAGTCAGGTCTACCGACAGTTGACCGTTGAATGCACCCGCTCCCAACATCTTGCCGTTCACGTCATAGATATTGGCCTGCTTGGCTGTATTGGAGCTGCTGATGATCGCGAGAATGACATCAATTAGTGTGGTTGTATCCTTATACAATGCCGGATCACTCGTCATTGTCTGCTCGCTATCCTCCGCTGGTGCCAAGTAGTGACTGAAGTGTTCTTTGACCAGATTGGAGTACACGATATTCATGGAGAAGTTGTTCATTTTCACCACTTCCTGATCCAGATTACTGACGATTGATACCCCCAGTTGTCTCTGCTGTTCTTCACTTCGCTGACGAATGTCACTTGCGAGAAAAACATACAGAAGCCCCGCCACAATCAGCGAAAAGATAATAAATACCGCAGAGTAATAGGCAAACAGACTTTGCTGAAGCGTTCCAAATCGATACCGCAATCCCCTCACACCTCGTCCTATGATGATATCTGTCACACCATTCGAAAATGTCCACCCAACAGAACGCTTTTGTCTATTGAGCGTATTCGCTGTTCACAGTAAAGTTATCCACATAAGAATACGCTTACATTAAGCGTTTCGGCAAGTGACAATTTTCTTTATATTCCGGGAGGTTCAATGATGAGAAAACGATTTCTATTTTCGCTTGCAAGTGTGCTCCTGCTCTCCACCCTGCTGCTTGCCGGGTGCAACTCAGGTAAAAGTACGGAAGGTTCGGGTAAGGTGACACTCACGTTTGGAACAAGCCAATCCGGTATTCCGCGTACAGGCATCATGCAGACGATGGCCAAGGAATATGAGCAGGAAACCGGTGTCAAAATTGACTTCCAAGTCGTCCCTGACGCACAGTGGCGTGACCTGATCAAGGTGAAGCTGGCCTCTGGCGAAGCACCTGACATTTTCAATGTCGATGTGGACCCACTGAGCATGCCGGCTAACGTAAGACCGGAGGAAAATGCCATTGACCTGACCAATGAGGAATTTACAGGTCGGATGTCTGAAGAGATTTTGCCAACCGTCAGTCACAATGACAAGGTGTACGGGGTTTCTTTTGCGCCAACGAAAATCTGGTATGTGTACTATAACAAACGTATCTTCCAAGAGCTCGGCATAGAGCCTCCTACATCCTATGCCGAATTCAAGGCAATCAGCCAGAAAATTAAGGATAAAGACATTACTCCGTTCTATCAAGCACCTGCCAGCGGATGGTATCAGGTTCTGCCTTTGTTCGAAACAGGGCCTAACTATGAGCAAACAACAGCGGGAACGTACGAGAAGCTGAACAATAATGAGATGAAAGTCGCAGATATGACGCAACTCAAGACGGTCATTGAACAGTTGAAAGAATTTGCGGATCTCGGTTATTTCGGCAAAGACTTCTTGTCCAATACGGTAGAAGCGGGAATTGAGGCGTTTGGTCAGGAGAAAGCAGCGATGTTGCTGCGGGTTCCAGGGACGGAAAAGGAAGTCTCCGAAGCGTATCCGGCAATGAAAGACAATATGGGGTTCTTCGTCATGCCGTGGGGAGATAATCAGACGATTGGTGTGAATCCCGGCGGTTCAGCTGCCATGTTTGGTAACAAAAACAGTAAACATCCCGAAGAAGTGCTGAAATTCTTCCGCTGGATTACTGAGCATGATCATCTGCAACGTGTGTTCGACGAAGGTGAAGGTAATCTGACGATCTGCTGGCCGGAAATCGAACCAAAGCTGACACAGGACTATATTGATTATGAGAAAAAACATGAAAAAGGTACGGTCATGCAGGCCGCTGTGAAATATATTGATCCACAATGGATGGATATTGGTAAAGACTTGTCGGGCATGTTCGCTGGAGCCATGACACCGGATCAGATTCTGCAAAACATTGATAAACGCCGTGCTGAACAAGCCAAAGTGCTGAAAGATGAGAAGTGGCAGTAATAGCGCATATTGTAGATAAACATAAATGCTGAACAGCGTTACATGCAGCGGGCATTTGCCCGCTCATGTATTTTGTTTTGGCAGGAAGGAAAGGTGTTACCGGTTATGAATGCGAACAAAATCTATCCCTGGTATTTCTCATCTGGAGCGATTGTATTATATCTGCTGTTCATCGTTGCTCCCGCCCTGCTGGGCATCTATTATTCCTTCACCGACTGGAACAGTTATAGTTCGGAGAAGAACTTTATCGGTCTGGAGCATTTCCGTACCATATTGGCGGGTGATCCGACTTATCTTCTTTTTATCAAAAACACAGTCCTGTTCACCCTCGTGACATCCATCGCCAAGACCGTTCTGGGCTTATTTCTGGCTCTACTCCTAGTTAGCGGTGTAAAGGCCGCCAATCTGCACCGGATGATCATTTTCTCCCCGCAGGTGCTGTCGTTCCTGATTGTTGGGCTTGTGTTCAAAAGTCTGCTTGACCCCAACAACGGGTTCGTTAACGTAACCCTGCGTTCATTAGGGCTGGATGTTCTCGCCCAAAACTGGCTGGGCTCCCTAAACTGGGCCATGCCATCCATCATGGCAGTGGACACGTGGAAAGGCATGGGGTACATCATGGTGCTGTTCATCGCCGGACTGCTCGCCATCCCCCGGGATTATTACGAGGCAGCGTCCATTGACGGTGCCGGGTTTGGGCAAAAGCTGTTCCGGATCACGATTCCGATGCTGATGCCTACGATTACCATTGCCACGGTGCTCAATATTACGTATGGGCTGAGAGTTTTCGATGCCGTATACGTGCTAACCAACGGTGGCCCCGGTAACGCAACAGATGTGATTAACACGGCGGTCTATTCCTCTTTTGCCAAAGGGTACTGGGGGCTAGGGAGTGCGCTATCTACCATTCTGTTTGTCATCATGGCGATCATCTCCTTTTTCATCATTCGTTTGATGAACCGAAAGGTGGAATACTGACATGCGATTGAGAAAAAGATTGGCTTCGATCGGGTTAAATGCACTCGCCTGGCTGCTCAGCCTGGTGGTCCTGATTCCTTTTGTTGTCATTGTACTGAATTCATTCAAGTCGGACGCCGAGGCCAAAGTGCTGAAGCTGACGCTGCCCGAGAAGTTTATCTTCGAAAATTACAAAATTGTCTATGAACAGGGACATTTGGGCGGTTCCTTTTTCAACAGTCTGCTGCATTCCGGGGCTTCTTCTCTGCTATTGGTGTTTGTTGTGGCCTTCTCTGCCTTCACTTTATCTCGTAACCATTCGAGGCTCAGCAAGTTTCTGTACTTCTTCCTGATTCTCGGTATCACACTACCGCTCAACTACATTCCGCTGATGGAAGTCATGAAGTCGATGGGTATGATCAATTCACATGTCGGCATGATTCTGCTCTACACGGCCATGGGCATTCCGATCTCACTGTTCATTACGTATGCGTTTGTGTCTAACATCCCGAAGGAGCTGGATGAAGCCGCGATCATGGACGGATGTAATGGGATCAAGCTGTTCCTGAGAATCATTGTACCTTTGTTAACCTCGGTGCTGGTAACGGTATTTGTTCTTAATTTCCTAAGTGTCTGGAATGAGTTTACTGCCCCACTCTATATGCTGAATACAGTGGAGATGTGGCCGATGACGCTAGCTGTATATAACTTCTTTGGACAATTCAGTGCCCTGTGGAATCTGGTCAGTGCCGATATCGTGCTCACGTCATTGCCTGTGTTGATTGTGTTCCTCATTGGGCAAAAGTATATTGTAGGAGGACTAACATCAGGGGCGGTTAAAGGGTAAGCTCCACCGACAATCCAAATATACAAACGCATCTTTCATAAGTACATCTGCTGACTCCTCAGCACAAAAAGCCCTTGTCTGCTCATCGTGTGAATCACTTCTTCGTACACAAGAAGTATCACACGCTGCTGCGGGCAAGGGCTTACGCTGTTGGATTCGCATTAATCGTGCGCCAACCCTCCAACATCGGATGGAGCTGTTATATCTGGGCTCTGCTCCAGAGATTTGATCATTTTCAAACGGGATGTGATTATTGCGATCAGAATAACAAACAGACCCGCGATGATAAACAGAAAGGCAATACCTCTGCCTGGCCCAGTTCCAATAATTTGACCAACAGAAGAAGCCAGTGCTCCCCCCTCCATCAACAGCGGATTAAACACATGGTCGGCCAGAAATCCAGCCAAACTGTATGCAATAATAAACCCGAGTTGTGACAGAATACCAATGATTCCCCATACCCTGCCCTGCTTTTCGTTGGCGATATTGTTTCGCACCAGCACATCTGCGCTCATATTGACAAACGGCAGCGATGACAGGAACAGAAAACCTGCGAAGATAATAAAATAAATATTGGTAGATATCCCCAGAAGCGAAAAGGACAAACCGCACAAAATCAGACCCATCACAAGCACACTAGCGTATCTCTTTGTTATTGTAAATATGCCGATGCACAAGCTGCTAATGAGCATGCCGATGGCACTTACAGACTGAAACGTTCCAAGTGTCTTTGCATCCGTGAATGACAGAAGCATCGGACCAATGAGTGTCTCCAGGAATCCCAGATAAAAGGTGACAAGTGAAATAATCACCACCAGCAACAGTACTCCCTTGTTGGTTACAACTTCTCTCCAGCCCTCTTGAATATCGGTGATCCAGTTTTTTCCTTCTCGATCCTCTCGCTCCACTTTCATGCTCTTCCGAATAACCAGCACAGCCAGAATGGCAACCAGGAATGTCAGAATATTAATGACCAGAATGACTTCAATGGTTGTTATACTAAGCAGAATGCCCGCAATGATGGGTGAAAACAGAAACTTCGAGGATTCAGCCAGTTGTACAAGACCGCTTCCTTTTGAGAATTGATCCTTATCCAGCAGGTCCGTAGCAGAGGCCTTGTATGCCGGGCTCTGCAACGCGGAAAACACCGAACTAAAGGCCACTCCCACATAGATATGCCATAATTGGATATCACCTGTGAGCATAATGGACAGAATGAAAATCAAACCGGCTGCCGACCCCAGGTCGCCGATAATCATCATCGTTCGACGGTCGAATCGGTCTGCCAATACCCCTCCAATAGGTCGAAGCAGGATATTCGGCAGAAACGTGAATAAGGTAATCAATGCAACACTTGTTGCCGTATTCGTTTTTTCGAAAGCATACACCCCCAGGGAGAAGGCTGTAAGTCCAATCCCAATCATGGAGATGAGCTGACCGAACCATACTACCAGAAACTTTTTAAATGATTTTTGAACGGTATGTTCCATGGATGATACTCCTTTCTCGGCTAACCTTGATTCGGAAAATAGAGACGAGTGACGTAGGCGAAGCTTCCTTTTTCTGCTCCCAGCACACGTTCCATAATCTGTGTGAATGCTTCAACCTTTTTTTCGAGTTCTTCCTCCTCCCATTGAAAGATGCCTCGATCCAGCAAAAATTGTGACGATACGAGCAGGAATTCGATGGATTCCTTTGGGTTAGGTGTATGAAATACCCCCTCCTGAATGCCCTGCTCTACCACCTCGGCCAAGATGGGACTTAATCGAATTACCGTCTCTACAAGACTCTTTTGGTGCATCTCCACATTATGAACACTGTGCAATTGCTCGATGAGATCATGTTTTCTGCCGTCAGGCTGATTCTGCGCCATCATGATGCGAAAAATTTTGTCATGGGCATTCAGTTTGGGGTCGGACACCACGTGCCTGGCCGATGCCTCCCCGCTCAGAATAAAACGCATGACGATGGCGTTCATGACCTCTTCCTTGGACTGAAAATAATAATAAAATGTACCCTTGGCAATGTTGCACGCCTGAAGGATATCCATGACCGTAGCTTTGGTGTACCCCTTTGTTATGAACAGAATCTCGGCGGCATCCAAAATCTCGTTCCTTCGTTCTTCCGGATTTTTTATCAATCTCATATCCTGGCCTCCGATACGTTCGACCGACTGTCGGTCTATTGTAGTCATGGAGTTCTTTTTTTAGAACCCCATTTCAGTCAACCATTGCGCCAAATGGCTTTCCCTTGTTTTTAGATCCTGACGCTCTCTTGCATATTTTCCAATATTTCTGTCTGCAACAAGCTTACCGTCCATCATAAACAGTACACGTTCCGATCTGGCAGCGACTTTCACATCATGGGTCACCAGCAGAATGGTTGTACCTGTTGCATTAATATCGCCCAGAATATCCATGATTTCATACGTTGATTTGGAATTCAGCGCCCCCGTTGGTTCATCGCCGAATAAAATATCTGGATTATTGATCAGCGCACGGCAGATGGCAATCCGTTGAAGCTGTCCACCTGAGGCTTGGGTGATGTTATGCCCAGCAAGCTCATCAATCCCCATTTTTTTCATTAATGACATTGCCCGTGTATTAATCGTTTCTCTGCTGCTATTCTTGGCCAGATACGCGGAAAGAACGATATTGTCTAATAGATTCAGATTCTTGAGCAGATGAATATTTTGAAAGATGAATCCCATCTTGGTCAAACGTAGACTTGCCAGATCCCTCTCCTCAAATGCCGATATTTTTTTGCCATTAAAATAGACACTTCCAGCACTAATCTGATCCATACCACTTATGTTGTACAGTAAGGTAGACTTGCCTGAGCCAGATGGCCCCATGATGGAAACAAATTCTCCCTTTTTTAATTGAAGGTTGATATCTTTCAAGATGTTATGTTCTTCATTCTCGCCGATCGCTACGGATTTATTCACGTCTTTAGCCTCAAGTATAGTTGTCATCGTTGATCCTCCCTATTCGACAATCATTTTGGAGATGCTCGTTTCTTTGATCGATTGGATGCTTATCCATGCTGTTAGTACAATCGTGCCTGCAAGTAACAATGGACACAAAACATATGCCTGTAACGGGTTAACAACAAAAACAATATTGGAAGCACCAAACGTCGACATAATAGCACTAACCAACAACGGACCCAACGTATTGGACAATATCGTTCCAGTAACAACCCCTAAGATTAATATGACAAGTGACATCACGACATACTTGAACTTGATTTTAGACAAGGCAAACCCAAGACTTCTTAGTACAGCAATGTCGTTGTTGTCCTTGGCTACTAACATCTGAAGGAACAGTGCTGTAATTAAAATAGATATGAAGACACCGATGACCAAGGCCAGCATCGTCACCAATTTCAATTGTTGGATGGTTCCGCCTAACGTCTGATCCAGATAACCTTGAAGATCGGTTACTTTGGCTGGCGAGAAAGCCGCCTCATATTCAGCAATTTTGGTAGCCATGTCCCCGCGATTATTCAGATCCAAACTGACCACATACCACAACACACTATCCTTGTTGTAGGGCAATAAGGCCTTCGCCGTTTTCCCACCATTCGTAACGTCCTGGTATATCCCGCTGACTGTCATCATCTGGTCCTTGCCATTAACCAGCAAGGTAAGTTGCTCACCAGTCTTCAGGCGCAGCTCGCTACTGTTGGCATCAGATAACGCAATTTCATTCTCAGTTGTTGGCGCATTACCGCTAACATAAGACAATGGGAAAATACTGAAATCCCCAGTTTCTACACTCAGATTGTCGTAACTTCCTTCCGCATTTTTAATCTTGAACTGGCTTGTTACCAATGGGGAATATGTTTTGATGTCTTTATCATTTTGGATCTGGGCAACCAGATTGTCATAACGCTGCTCCACATCATCTGTGTGCCTCAAGTCAATGCGAATATCACTTTGTCCAACACCCATATAAGAAATAAAACTTGGCGCCTGCAAAGTGTTCAGGAAGTTGACCGGCACAATCATGATAAATGAACTGACTACAAAGACGAATAACAATAATCGGAACATCTTGATTCGCTGTATGACTTCCTTCAGACCAAGAAAGACAGGTACAGAAGACCAGCGATTGCGGGACAAACTAAGCCGGTTTCGAATGATCTGTGTATCTCCCAGGCTCCCGGTACGGAGAGCATCCACTGCGGAGATGGAACGAAAACGTCGCAGTACCGTTCGACAGAACAGAACAACCATGGCAAATATGATTCCAGCGGCTAATAACGGAATCGCGAAATGCAACAGGGTTGCAGGTGCTTTTCCCATATACAACATGATGTTGGAAACAAATAATCTGTTAACGCCAAGTGATGCAATGTAACCAAGTACGGATGCAAATCCGGCCATAAATACATACTTCATCAGATACAGTCTCTTAATATCCTTCTCTGCGATCCCAATCGCTTTCATGACACTAATCTCACGATAATCCTCTTCGATGGTCGCAAGCATCGTGAATCGGATGCAAAGCATCGCGATCAGAATCAGCACAAGACTGACCAAAATAATAACGGCTGCAATAACTCCGTCGGTCATGGCATTCAATACCTGGAACAGCCCATAGGTTACGACTGGACCCGCATTGGGAAGCCCTGCATTTTGGTAAGCCTGGGTAAATTCACTCGTCAGTCCGGGATCCGTCAACCGGAATTCAATGAGATACTCCATCTCTCCGATGCTCTGCTTCAGTTCCTGCAAATTCCCTGCACTCACGATAAAACGTTTGGAGTGCACAACCGATGGATTCATCTGAGCATCACGGACAAAATCAACGATGGTATAAGAACGCTCAAATTGACCATTATCGATCCGAACCTGGTCGCCCACGCTCAATTTTTTTTGCTGCATGTAATATACCGGAACCGCGATCTCGCCATCGTTAACCTGAATAATCTCACTGTCCAGATTCAACAAATAGTCGAAACCCTGATTCTGTGTAACAAAGTCAATGTCCATAACGCTGTTCTTTTCGGACTCTGCTCCGAGAAACAGATTAGAGCCGTCAATGTTGACCATTTCCACAATCTGATGCTGCTGGACCATGGCATTTTCTTCAGCCCATGTGTTCACTTTGGCCTGATCGAGTTCTCCGGCATGCATTTGCACAAAGTGTGGTGTTTTGGATTCAGAAAATAGATATTGGATGGAACTCGTCAGTTCCATAATCATTCGTGACCCCGAAGATACCAGCAAGGCGGCCAGCAGTACAAAAATAAATAACGCAGCCGTAATCCCTTTTTTTCTCGTTATATCGTTTCTCAGCATTCGTAGCAGCATAAACGAACATGGCTCCTCTCATCTACAAGTTGTTCCTATTTATCTGGAGTCATAAAGCTTGTCAGACAATGCGCCACCATTGAAGGTTGATGCATCATGAACATGTGAGCACCCTCTTTGATGGTTTGAAGCTTCATGGATGTGCGAAAATATCGGCCCCATCTCAACGCTGATTGAAGGGTAACCGTACGATCCAGTTCTCCCCACAGATACAATACCGGCAATGAGAGCGGCTCATATTCAAGCGTTGCTGCAGATTCCAGCATCCTGAAATCCGCACGGATGACGGGCAGAAAATAATTCAATAATTCTTTTTCATGTATCAGTTCTTGCGGAAGAGCTTCATAGGAAAACAGATGATCAATCAGATTTTCGTCTGACATCCGATCATAATTCTGCATCCCGCATTCGTCAGGCGTGTTGCAGGCAGATAACACAAGCCGTAGCGTTTTAGCTACATCTGGACGTTCCTGACATAAGCGCTGCGCAACGAAGTAGGCTGTAATCCCTCCCAGACTATGTCCAAATAACAGACTGCCAGGTTGTATAACATCCAGCAACTTGCTGGTATACAGTTCTACGAGTTGCTGCATATGCTCCAGGGGTGTTTCGGTGTTCAGACCATGACCCGGGGGCGTAAACGCCCAAATTTCCGTGTCAGGAAGGTACGGCACTAGGGGCTGAAAACTGTTGGAGTTGCCACCGAGATAAGGAAAACAGACCATTTGTCTGTCTCCCTTCCCCTTTTGTAGCTGCTCCAAATAGATCGGTTCCATCACTTATCCACCACCATAACCAGGCTTACTTTCTTTCCAGAACATATGCAGGGAATGTCTGAAGTGAAGTATCCACATTTTTACGCTTGAAGATGACATGAATGACAATAGCCGATATTGCAAAAAAGAAAAATTGCATAATTTGAACTTGCGGATTAAAGTAGTACAAATCAATTTGACTTCCTGTGGCTACAAGCCAGAATGCAAGGAGATAGAACAGAAGTGTACCTTTGGTTGCATTGAAGATATAACTTTGGAACACGATAAATGCCATAAGCTGAACAACGTAGTATATGTAAGTGGTTGAGGTGCCAAAAGAGGAAATCAAGTATCCCGGAAGCACCCATAATCCGAACAACAGGCCGGTAATCAGACCACTTGTTATATTATTTTTTAACTTCCCTTGCAAGAATGGAAGCAAAAATCCGATCCAGCCAAACAGCCCACCAATCAGCCCCGTCTCCTTGATCAGATTCACAATCCCCAACCAGATCATTTCAGGTACACTATATGTCAACTCAGGGACCGGTATGCCGAATAACAAGGAACCAAAGTGCATTGTTGATGCAAAGATGATGGAAATTCCGATAATGAGCGGTATCCAGAACAGGTCCTGTCTGCGCGGAACCAGCTTCATAAACATTCCTTTTAATGCTTCCGTTCCGCCCATCACATAACATGTAATTAATCCGGCAATGGAAGGTGAATACAGAGCAACGATCGCAAGTGGATGCATCAAGGTTAACTCACCTGTTATGGGTACAATAAAATCCGCAAAGAACATGAACAAACTTGCGATTCCATAACATGTGCCAAAGGAAATTCCCAAAAACAAATACATATATTTGTTGGACGGGCTGGTTGCCGGACTTGTGACTGGACGAATGGATGCCTGATTAGCTGTAATCATAGTGCCGCCTCCTTCTCAGTCAACTTTCTCTCAATAAGATCATGCAAACGGTTAATCGTGCAGAAATTAGCCAAATCCAGATCTTCATTTGCGATCTCAATCTGAAATTTACGTTCTACAAAGTCCACCAAACGCATCGCAAAGAGCGAATTGACGAACCGCTGCTCAAAATAATTGTCATTATCATTAATTTGAGTGTCCTCATGATCCATGGTGAGGTTGTTCCCGATAAACTCCCGAATTTCCTGACGATAATCCACTGCCCTTCCCCCTTGTTATTGATGTTGCCCCTCGGGCACTAAAACCTGAATGTAATCTGGAAACTCTACAGCCTGCTGCAAATCATGATAAAACAGTACTCTTCCTTCCTGATCTGCAGATTGCTGCTTGAAACCGGCAAAGCGATAGCTGATATTCATCATTCGGTTCCTTCCGGTATCCCTGAAGTCCGCAAGCATCTGTTTGCCCTGCTTCTGAGCTTCACGCATGATATACGTTAGCAGCACACTCCCTGCTCCCCTGGACATTACTCTGCAAGACATCAGAAGCATGTTTAGCCGCCATACTTTCTGCTGCATGTGAATTAGTGCAAGTCCAATTTTGCCATACGTTCCGTATTTGTCTTCGAGTTCACACACCAATAACATATGGTCCTGCGAGGTCATCAGTTGATGCAGCTCCTCGTAACTGTAGGTAATTCCCGTTGCATTTAGCTGATTGGTACGGACAGTAAGTTCCTCTGCACGTTGAAGATCATCCTCAGTAGCCTCGTAGATGGAAAATTTCATGCCGAGCGTAGCCAGAAATTGTTCTGAAGGTCCTTCATACTGTTCCTCAGCCTGTTTACGGAGCGTATCCGCCTGATACATCTGCCTTCTGCACGCAGAGTCGGCTGTAATGAATCGGGGCATCAGCCTTGGGTCATCAAGCATGGCTTCATATTGATCCGCATGAAGTACCTGGATGTCAGCATGTACACTTTGCACTTCTTCCAGTTCAAAAGGTTGATCATCCACAAACAGAATGGCATCCATGCCGATATTAATGTTCTGCTGAATCCGCTGAACAGAGACGGACTTCGCATCCCAATGGATTTCGGGATACAGAAAATATTCAGCAATGCCCAATTCGTTTAGTTTCGCCCAAGCTAGTTCTGCATCATTTTTACTGGCAACAGAGTGCAAAATACCTCGCTGGTCCAGTTTTTCAATCACCTCCTTTAAGCCCGGCTTCAGTTGCACATCTGCAGATTCAAGCAAAACCCCATCCCATATGGTGTGGTCCAGATCCCAAACGATACACTTGATTTCCTTGAGCTTTTCCATGGCCATGCCACCCTTCATCTTAGTAGGCATAGAATCCTTGACCCGTCTTCCGCCCCCACTGTCCTGCATCAACCATTTTCTGCAACATCGGACAGCATCGGAATTTGGGGTCCTGATAGCTGTCGTACAATACTTTCAATGAATGCACGACCGTATCCAGACCAATCAGATCCGCCGTCTCAAGCGGCCCCATCTGATAATTGAAGCCCTTCTTCATAATGGCGTCCACCTGCTCAGGTGTAGCGATTCCATCCTGTACAATGTACGCCGCTTCATTCATTAACAAGTGCGAAAGGCGATTAGAGACAAACCCGGGCAGATCCTCTATGACAACTGGACTTTTATCAAGAGTTTCCAAAAACGCCACCATCTCATGTTCCGTACCCTGTGTTGTATGATGTCCTTTGATCACCTCCACCATGGATTTAACGGGAACCGGATTCATCAGATGCACCCCAATGACTCGACCTGGGTCAGGCAAAAATGAAGCGAGCTTTGTCACGGAAATACAGCTTGTATTTAGCGCAAATAAAGCATCCGGACGAGCCGTGTGGTATAGTCGTGCGTAAACTTCCTTTTTCAACTCCAGATTTTCAGTTACATTTTCAATAATGATGCTTGCCTCTTCCACACCTTCATCTTGTGTCTGGAACGAAATTCGTTCCATGATCTGATCCAGGGGCACCTGACCGTACCCTTGCTTCAGGAAGCAAGCTGAACGATATTCACGACGTATAACATCAGGAGCGTGTTCGATGACCGACGCCGAAATATCCTGCAAAATCACACGATAACCAGCCCTCGCGACATCCAGTGCTGTGGCGCATCCCATCACACCTGCGCCAATGATTGCAATGAGTCGATTATGCATACCTAATCACCTCCTTATTGAGCTACCATCAGATCAGCTCGTCGTAGAGCTCTTTCATTTCTGCAAGTGCTGCTGGGACACGCTCACTAAACCAGGCAACATCCTGCATATCAAGCAGGATATTCGGATACATCCGCGAGAGCGTAGATACCAGAACACCGTGCTCAGCAAGCTTGCTATTTAACAAAATATCAAAAGACATCAATTCAAACGTATAATCAGCCGTATCCGTAAGCGGCTCCGTGCAACAGTGATAAGAAGCACAGCCAGACGGACCCTGAACAATTAAAGGCAGACCTACCTTCACTGCTTCCTGGCAGAGTATGTCATGCATCATCTCAGCGTGGCGGTTCATGCTGTTCATCGCCTGTCCTCCATTGCGGCCCAACATTTCCAGCGTAGCTTTTACAGCAGCTGTACCTAATGGATAGCCATTAAACGTACCCGCATGAATTACTTTTTTGTCTACAAGCAACTTCATGATATCCGCTCGGCCAACCAGGGCTGACACCGGAACTCCGCCACCGGCGATTGCCTTCCCAAGTGTAGTCAGATCGGGTGTTACACCGAATAACTGTTGGGCACCACCGAGTCCCATACGGAATCCTGTTATAATCTCATCAAAAATGAGCACGACCTGGTACTGGTCACATAACTGTCTGACTTTTTGCAGATAACCCGGAGCAGGCATGACTCCGCCTCCATTTACACAAACCGGCTCCATGATTACTGCTGCAATGTCGTCTCCATGCTCGCGAAATAGTTCCTCCAGACGGACTGCATCATTCCATGGCAGGAGGTAGGATTGAGATTCCATGGCATCCCTTGCCCTCCCCTTTGTTCCTTTCATGTCACCAGGATAGTCTGAAGGTACAGGCAAACCTGTACGTGCAGTCTTGCCACCCATAATATTGTCCGCATTGCCATGATAATGGCCTTCAAAACGTACAAAGCGATTTTTACCTGTCCACGCCCGGGCAAGACGAAGTGCATTCTGGACAATCTCCGTGCCTGATAACCCAAAACGAATCATCTCTGCTGAAGGTACATATTGATGGATCAGTTCCAGAGCCTCTGCATCCAGATCGCAATGACTTACGGAAAGAACACGGTCAATGGTATCCTTCAGACACTCGTTATACTCCTCGTTGCCGTGGCCAACAATGAGGGCACCAAAGCGGGCATATAGATCCAAATACTCGTTGCCGTTCATGTCCGTCACTCTGCTTCGGGAAGCATGCTTGAAATGGAGCGGCGTCTCTTCCCAAGGAAGGTGAAAATTATAGTGGACACCGCCAGGCAGCCATTGTTTCACCCGCTGATTGTACTGCATCATCTCCGTGATCATCCCTTATCGCCTCCCCCACTTGTCTGGTTTACTGCTTCATATCGCTCCAATAACCTGAACCGATCTTGCGGATCATCCAGCGAATAGGCTGCAGGCAAAGTCTTATTCTCAGCCATCATATTTCTTACGCTCTGGCCTGGACCGATATCGATCCATACCGTCGCTCCCAGATTTTGAACGCGTGCCAATGCCTGATTCCAGCGAATAGGTTGCAAAAGCTGGCTGCTCAGCAGCTGAGGAATGTCCTCGGCTCCACTAATGAACTCACCATGTACTGTAGAGCATATGGGAAACACCGGTGCAGAGAAGGAAACCCCTGCAAGCATCTCTTCAAGCTCAGGCTGAATGAACTGCATCAACTCGCTATGATAAGGTGCATCTGCCTTCATTGGCATCATGCGAAAAGGAATGAATTCCCCACCGAAGCCATCCACCTGATCATCCAGCAGTTGAAGACCCTTCCCAGTACCTGCGACGACAAACTGTCCCGGTGAATTATAACCGGAGATCGTCACATACTCGTTCTGACGAATATTCTCGACTAATTCTTCAAGCGCTTCTTGGGTTACATCAACAACAATACCCGCTCTTCCTTTTTGCTCCTGAATGGAGCGATGCATCAACGCACCACGCTGAGCTGTAAAACGGATTCCATCAGCAAATCGCAATGCACCCGCCGCTACTAAAGCCGAAATCTCCCCCAAACTGTGACCTACTGCATAATCTGGAGTCATTCCAGTCCGGCGAACAAATGAGTCAAATAGAACGTAGCTTGCCGTCAGTACAGCAGGCTGAGCATATTCAGAGACCGTCAATTGATCCAGGGTCCCTTCCATAACCAGTGCCTTCAAATCAAATCCAATCACCTCGCTTGCTTCCGCAAAGATCTGATTCGCCTCCGGCTCACTGTCCAACAACTCGCTGCACATTCCGATATACTGGCTGCCCTGGCCAGGAAATAGCGCACAAAACGTCATACGCCACCGCCACGCTTGTAATAGGCTTTTAATCCGTAATGCGAGATCATCTCCTGCTGCATCTGAGAAGAACCTTCAATAATCTCCAGAATTTTGGCTTCCTTATACAGCCTGGCAACAGGATATTGGTTACTAATTCCGTTCGCACCATGCACCTGTAACGCATCGCTTGCAACTTCAACAGCAACTTTGGACGTAAAATATTTGGCGATTGTTGTCTCCATGGCAGCCTGCGGGTCCCTGGCTTCTCTCAGCTCGGCTGCCCGTAAACATAATGCTCGTGCTGCATGGACTTTTGTCACCGCATCTCCAATCATGCCGCGAATCAGCTGAAAATGACTCAGCTTCTGATCAAATTGCTTCCGCTTCCTTGAGTAAGTCACCATGGCATCCAGCGCTTCCTGCGCAATCGCCAGCCCTGCCCAGGCTATGCTATATCTGCCCTGATCCAGCGCCCCGGTTACGATGTACTCAAAACCTTCATTTAGACGTCCAATAATGTAATTCTTTGGTACACGCACCTCATGGAGATCAATCTCAGCTATACCTGTCTCTCCCGCAACCATGACACCTTCAATAGGTTTGGTCTGTACACCCTCAAACTGGCGTTCTACCCAAAAAGCAGTGCTTCGTCCCTGATTCGAGGCAATAATGATAAATACATCTGCCAAATGTCCAAACGTGATCCACTTCTTTTTTCCATTCAAAACATAACAGTCCGATTCTTCTCTCCACTCGGTCTTTACACTTTTGGCATCCGAACCAACTTCCGGTTCAGTCAGGCCAAAGGCAGCAATCCATTCTCCCTTCACCAACTTGGGCAGCCAGGACGATTTTTGCTCAGGCGTTCCGAAACGTACCAAAGTTTCACTTACAAGTGAAGTATGTACCGTTAACAAGCTGCGAACGGCTGGAAGAGCCTTGCCAAATACTTCAGTCAACAGCCCGTACGCCCTGGGGCCGAGACCCATGCCGCCATATTCAGCGGGGATCGAGGCAGCCAAGTAACCTTTTTCAGCCATGGCACGGATCAATGTTCTGGGAATGGCTTGCTGCTCTTGAATCTGTTGAGCATACGGACGAATTTCACGGGCAGCAAACAATTCAGCTTCATGAATGATCTCTTGCTCTATATCCGCTTCAATCATTCGGCAACCCCCTCTTGAAGAAGAGATTCATTGAGATAAGCGGCGAACTCGGCAATTGTTTTGTATTCAAACAACGCAACCGGACTGATGTCAACTTGAAGATGCTTGCGCGCACGGTTAATGATCTTGAGCGCCTGCACAGATGAGACACCAATTTTCAAAAAATTCATCTCTTCATCAATGTCCTCTGGCTCCTGATTCAACGCTGCTGCAATCTCGCTTTTGATAAAAAGCTCAATTTCTTCTTTTGTCATATCATGACCTCCGTTCCCTGATTCACATCTATCCAATGTACATACGGCTCGAATGGATGTGCTGGCAGATGTACAATCTGGCCAGAGCCATTCGGATGTAACTGTTCCCAATCCAGCGCAGCACCACGTACATAAAGCTGTCCCAGTAATAAAGCAAGCTGATCCTCCATGGTAAGCGTCGACTTGGCAGACAGGCGAATGAAGCTCTCCTTGCCACTGTATTCAAGCTGCTGCACTGTCTGATCTGCAGCAATCATAATTACAATGTCGGCGCTTGCCATCTTGCCAGGTGTGTCTTGCAGACTGTCTAACGTCACTCTGTTGTTCACTGGAATGGATTGGCTTGCATGAGCGCTGTGATGTTCCTCGCCATCCAGATGTAAACTGGATACAAGTTCCTCTCCTGCAGCTATTCCTCGAATCTCCTGAATGGAAGGGACCAGACGTACAAGTGTCTCAAGCAAGGTCACCCAATAGTTCAAGGTGGATACCGTATCTTCATTAGAATCGTCTGGCCTGATTACCTTACGAGCTTGAGCCTCATCTTCTCCGCAAATCTCATGCCCCCCAACCACAATATTGACACGAGCAGCTCGGTTTCTAGGCTTGAAGCCAAATTCCATCTCTTCGATGCTCCACTCTCCGGTTGAGCTGACAGTTACTGCTGCACGATGCCGATAATGTTTTCTATATCTGTTTCGGGTAAAACAAAGATCCTCTGGTGCCAGGTCCACATGTTTCTTCACATACTGCTCCGTGTTATCAATCAGCTTTTTTAAAGCATGCTCTGATTTGGCAGAGAACGTTAACAACTGGCCTCGTGCCGGGGCAACTGCACGGACAGGGGCTTTCCATTCCTCCAGCACAATGTGGGCATTCGTACCTCCCAGTCCAAATGAACTGATGCCTGCCTTCCGTGTTTTTCCTTCAGGTACATCCCACGTTTTATGCTCGCTAACAATATGGAACGGCGATTGGTCCAGTCGTAGGGCCGGATTCGGATTATCCATATGCAGACTTGGTGCCAGTTCACCATGCTGCATACTGAGCAGAACCTTGGCAAGACTGGCTCCACTGGAGGCTGCAAATAAATGACCAATATTGGTTTTGACTGAACCTAATCCAATCGAATTGTCGCTTGTGCATCCCTTTTCCCGGAACAGTCGGAGCAAGGCATTCACCTCAATTGGATCTCCAATCCTTGTCCCCGATCCATGTGCTTCAATATAAGAAATCTCGCTCGGATTTAGGTTGGCATCGCGATAAGCGGCACGGAGCACCTCATATTGTCCCTGAGGGTTGGGTGCCATAATGCCCAGGGAATATCCGTCGTTATTCACCGCTGTCCCGCGAATCACACCATAAACATGCTTATTGTTGCGAATTGCCTCTGTTAGCGGCTCCAGATATACAACAACAGCACCTTCTCCTAAGACTGAACCATCTGCTTCCCGGTCAAATACCTTCGTATGTTGAGTGGAAGAACAGATTCCAGCATTGCGTGATAGTTGATGAACATGCGGTGTAGCCAAAATGTTCGCTCCACCTACAACTGCTCCAGAGATACGCTTGTCCTGAATGGCCGCCACAGCTTGTGTCAGTGCTACCAGAAAAGAAGAACATGCTGTATCTATCGACAGTGCCGGCCCTGTAAAATTGTACATGTGTGAAATGGAGGCCGCTGCAATATTGGACATATTGCCTACCATAGCGTGAGAATGAACAGCCTTTCCAAGACTCCGGTTCATATAATCAACAACCAGATCGAAGTATGTGCTTGGGTTAATCCCTACATACACACCCACATCACGCTTCTCCTCATGATCCACGAGCATACCTGCATCCTCCAGCGCCTCATGAGCAACTTCCAGCAACTTCCGATGTTGCGGATCCATAAATGCAGCTTGTTCAGACGGGATTTCAAAGAAGTCGTGATCAAACGTATCCGGTTGCTTCAGTTCCCCAATCCAGTCATCCCAACCGGGTTGCTTGGAACGTGTTGCACGCTCTAAGCTAACCCGGTCAACACTATCTAACCCGTTAACCAGATTGCTCCAGAACTGCTCTTGGGTGTCGGCATCAGGCAGACGCAGAGACAGCCCGGTAATAGCAATAGCACGATGTACATTCAGGTGATTATCTGTTGTTTCAGCTTGTTCAAAGTCCTTCTTTTCTGCTGGAAGTTCCTGCAGATATTCCACCATCTCACGTACTGTACTGCAAAAAACAAGTAGTTCTTGTCCTAATTCACGCCCCATATGTGCAGACAGCTTGTCAAGTAATTGATAGGAGAGAATGGAATTGCCTCCAAGTGCGAGAAAAGAAGTATCCATCTCAATCTTTCCTGCGGGTAATTGAAGAATTTCGGCCCAGGCTTTACGTACGGTATATTCCAAAGACGATGTGGAAACCGTCTCGTGTTGTTGCTGTTGTGTGTTTTGGCGAATCAGCTCTTCAATGGCCTCGATGTCCTTGGTAAATACTCCACGCTCATATTCGTTTCTCAGCATGAAGCGCTGGACCTTGCCACTCGTCGTTTTGGGAATAACCTTGATTGGGAGAACATGGGTGATCTCAATACCCAATCCAGCCCTCATACGTTGGATCAGATCCTGGCGTACATCCAGAAACTGTGGAGTGCCCGATTTGTATTTAACAAATACAAGCAACTCTTCTACTTGTTTGAGGCTGTTAAAGTGCCCGACTACCGTCAGATTCCCTCTAGGAATGCTGCTATTCTGGTACAAAATTTCTTCAAGATCATGCGCATAATGGTTCTGTCCCCGAATAAACACAATGTCCTTGATTCGTCCGCTTACAACCAGGGAGCCATCAGCCATATAACCCAAGTCTCCAGTGCGAAGCCACCCATCCATATACATTTCACGATTGATCTCCGGGAGACTGTAATATCCGGAGGTTACCGATTCCCCACGGATCTGGATTTCGCCAACAACCCGCTCATCCAGCACTTCACCCTGTTCATCCGCAATCCGGATTTGAATCCCTGTCATGGGATATCCTTCATGAACAAATTCGATCACATCCGAAGTATGGCTATCACTGCTAGGCAGCTGGACTGGCACAGCCAGTCCATCCTGCACCAGCCGCGAACGTGAAATACGTTCAATTCGCGGCTCTTCCCCCAGTCTGGAGGTACATACACCTACTGTCGCTTCGGCCATGCCATACGCAGGAAACATCATATTGGGACGATAGCCACAAGAGCTGAATTTTTTGACAAATCGCTCAATAACAGACGTTGATATAGGCTCTGCACCATTCAAGGTCATACGCAGTGAAGACAGATCAAGCGTTGAGAGCTTGGAATCCGGGATCTTCTGAACCATCCATTCAAAACCGAAATTGGTACAGCAAAACCATTTTCCCTGATGCTCCGTAATCTTGCGCAAGAACAGATAAGGCGACCGTACGAAGGTATAAGGTGACATCACCATGATGTTGGCTCCACTCAGGACGGGTGTCAGATGCTGTCCAAATATCCCCATATCATGCGTATGCGGCAACCAGGTAAACACATTATCTCCTTCTTCAGCTCCAAGAAAAGTCTTGCATGCAATACTGTTGGCGATAATATTGTGATTTGTTAACTGCACACCTTTGGGAATTCCCGTGCTTCCTGATGAGAATTGCAGGAACACAATGTCATCAGGAGAGGTTGGGCATAGATCGGCCATCTGCTGGCCTGCTTGAAGCTGATTCACGCTAATCAACATAAGATCTTTGAATACCGGACTTTCCGCAAGCTGCTTATACTTGGGCATGTAGGCTTCCTCGACGATCACAACCGGACGCCCGAGTACCTCCCACACTTTCGTGAATTTCTCCAGACCAGCTGAGCCTGGTTCCCAGGCGGCTGGAGGACTAACAGGGGCGACAATAATGCCCCCCAGCATACAAGCCCAAAATGTACGGTAAAATTCCTGTGACTGGTCAATTTCCAAAATAACGACCTGTCCTTGTTGAATGCCTTGCTCCTGAAGAGACTGCAGGTACTTGCGCGCCTGCATCAGTAATTCAGGATATGATTCAAACTGTTCGTCACCTGAAGAGCTGATATAGGTCATTCCCTTTTCTGGATGAGTATCTGCAATGTAGATTAACATCTCAGCCACTGTTGAATAATGCTCTGGCACAATCAGCTCGGGTCCTCGCTGTATGGATTTACTGGACATGTTGCACCTCCATTGCCTCATTGTGAACTACCACTTTCACATCGCTACCAAGCTTGTCATCAATCAGCTGTTTCATACGTTTGATGTCCAGACCAGCCTGACAGGCCAGATGTACGTACAGACACTCTTCGTCGTAGCGAATTACCCATTCGAATTGGGAGAGTCCCGAATTCGAATCTTGGTCATCCGACGACTGAGACGACATTGGGATCGCTTCGCTGCTGGAGATGAAGCCTTGATAATTAAACAGAATCATCTGACGCGGCTCCTGTTCTGCTTGCCTGTAGGCAGTTCCCAATTGTTCCCGTATGCCATCATATTGTGCCGAGAGGGAAGAATCATGTGTAAGTGCCATAAAGTTAATGCTGTGTCGCTTCGTAAATTCCAGACGTTCCAACAGATCTTCCTGTGTGAATTCACTGTCTACCAGCACTGGAATCAGATCAAGGAATTCTCCCACATAATCGTAGTAGGATTCTTCGCCATACTCCCTTCCGTAATGCACCAGGGCTATTGGCAATTGGCTTATGTTCAGATAAGCCGCAATGATGTTGGCAAAAGTTTCAAAGCATGTCCACCAAACATCTGCAGGCTCCTTCCCTGCAAGGGACAACTCGACAGTCATCGCTGAAGGCGACAATGTTTCTGTTTCCTTCAACTTGTTCATGACGATGGTGTTACATCTATGCCATGCCTGAAGTGAAAATTGTTTCTTCATTTCATCTTCAGTTACCCCTATGGGGCCTTGAGACAGAAAATTTACATAATCCTCATAATTTCGATCACTCTCGAGCTCTACACCTTGCGGTCTATATAATGCCTTCGACTCAAGTTGTTGTTTGATGATTTGGGCACTCATACCATCAAACGCAAGGTGATCAAAACTCCAAATCAGCTTATGCTCTGTGGCTCCTGTACGCAAAATACATAGACGCCATGGTAGTTCCTTCAACGTATACGTTTTGTGTAACAGAGACTGAACCAGTCTGTACTCCAGCTGCTCCATTGTAGCCGAAGCATAATGACGAATATCAAGATACGGGATAAGCTGTTGCAGCATGTCCGCCGCTAATGACATATCACATGGATGCCAATACAATTGTTCTTCCTCATATATTATGCTGTGCAGTAACTGATGCCGGGATATAACCCCAAGTATCAGGTGTTTTACAGCTTGTTCATTCAATTCGCCTTCCAGCGTTGTTGTAAATCCGCTTGCTCGTGAAGTCGTAGAAGCATGTGCTTGTTGAATTGGAGATAGTGGGAATTGACCCATAGGGGTCATGCCAGCCATAAAAGATGAAACCTGATTGCAGCTGTTTAAGACATGCAGGACCAGGCTGTCCAGTTGTTTCTCATGAAGTGTTATGTCCTGTGGTATGACTATCGGGGACTGAATATGCAGGCTATCTTCGGACCAAACTGACGCCGGAGGATTAATATCTACCAATTTGGCAAGTCCTCTAACTGTCGGATATTGGAATAATTCGTTCACATTGATGGCAATTCCTTCTTTTGCCAAAATTTGAGTGACTGCAATCGCTTTAAGCGAATGCCCCCCATTTTGAAAGAAGTGATCTTCCACACCAATACCTGGATTACCCAGGATCTGTTGCATAGCGGCAAGAATGACACGCTCTGTTTTTGTCTGAGGTGAACTCACTTCCATAGACCTCTGCTGCTCTTCAACCAAATGCTCGGACAATGCTCTTCGGTCCACTTTGCCATTGGCATTAATCGGAAGATGATCCATTCGAATAATTCGTGCAGGCACCATGTACTCTGGCAGTTGCTGGTGAAGTTCTCTTCGAATATACTCAACATCTGCCCCAGTGTCGCTTGTATAAAAAGCGGCAATGTAAAGACTTCCTGATGGTTCTGTAACTGTCATGACAAAGGCATCACGAACTCCCGAAAGACGCTCCATGCAATTGCCTATCTCCGATAACTCAATGCGAAAACCTCTAATTTTGACCTGGAAATCCGAACGTTCAATAAAAATCAGACTGCCGTCAGCCAGACGTTTGACGATGTCACCTGTCCGATACATTCGTTCTCCCTTGCGGAAGGGATCATCAAGAAAGTGTTTTCGGGTAAGATCCTCACGGTTAAGATATCCAATACCCACCGCATCCCCACTGATATACAGTTCACCTGGAACGTTGGGTGGCACAGGCTTCAGCTCATCATCCAGAACATACAAAGCTGTGTTAGACAGAGGGTAACCAATGGGCAGTGAGCCAGTATAAGGCTCTGTTTGCTGTAATAAGTGGTAGGAGGCAAAAAAGGTTGCTTCCGTTGGCCCATATCCATTTAACAGTCTGCCAGGTCCCACACATGCAAGAGCTTTGTTGGCATGGCTCATCGATGCAGCTTCACCACCAAACATCACTCTACGCACATTCTTCAAGCATTCAGCATCCCAATCCACCAGCATATTAAACAAGGATGTCGGAATATAAAATACTGAAATCCGTTGCTGTCGGATGACATCCGCCAAACGAGCCATATCCAAAGTGGTCTCTTTTGAGATTAATACAAGAGTAGCGCCATTTATTAATGAAGCAAAAATATCGAAAATGGAACCGTCAAACGCATAGTTAGAAATTTGCAGGATACGATCCTCTGGCACGACGGTGACAAAATTGCTATTTTTCATGACTTTGGTGACATTGCGATGACTCATCACAGTCCCTTTCGGGGTTCCTGTAGACCCTGATGTATAAATGATATAAGCCGGGTCAAGAGCGGTCGTGTTCATATCTTCAACGGGCTCCTGCATGTCTCCTGAATCAAATGCTGCCAGTTCATCTGCCGGCACGATACAAGGAACTACAGATTGCCATGTGGAGGCATAAGCCGTTTCAGTCAATAACACAGCCGCATCGCAATCTTGCACAATAAATTCAATTCTCGATGGCGGCGAAGCGGGGTCGATCGGAACATAACTGCAACCGAGTTTGAGTGTAGCAAGAATACTGATCATCTGGATCGGTCCACGGTCCAAAATGAGAGCAATACTGGAGCCTGATTTTATCCCTTGTCCAAGCAACCTGAACGCCAGCCACTGAACACGTTCATTCAGATCCGCATAGCTCCATTCACCGTCTTCCCAGACCAATGCTGTCTTCTGTGCATGCACATGAACTTGTTCCTCGAATAATTGGGAAATGGTCGCATCTCGCGGATACTGAGCGGCATTATCGTTGACTCCGTACAGCAGCCATTCCTCTTCCTCCGGTGTAGTGAGCTTAATCTGACCAATTCGTTCATTATGCCCTGTTGTGATCTGAGACAGGATATACCGGAATTTATCCAGCATCAGTTCCATGGACTCCGCTTTAAACAAATCCGAGCGATAGTCAAGTTCAACCGTGTACCATTGCTTGTGCTCGACCAGTGTCCAAGTCAGATCAAATTTGGCATCCACCTTACCTTCAACCCATGGTTCAAGCATCAGTTCCCCGGCTTCAGGATCATCGGTTCCCATATTAATGTAATTTAACACCACATCAAATAGGGGGTTGCGGCTTAAATCACCGAATAGACCAAGTTGTTCCACCAGTGCTTCATAAGGATAATGCTGATGCTCATAACAGGATAACAGCTTGCCACGCATCTCATTCAAATACGTCTCTGTGGACCATTCTCTGTCCATGCTGGTGCGAATGGCAAGCATGTTCACGAACATACCCATAACGTTGTTGAGTTCTGGCTTCTCACGCCCCGCAACCGCTGTACCAACGACCAAGTCGTCTTGACCCGTATACTTCCAGATTAATAGATTCAAAGTTGCCATAAACAACATATAAGGTGTAAGCCCTTGTTGAGTACAGAAGTCATTGACCTGTGTGCTTAACGACTCACCAAGTTCAATGGAACGTCTGTCTCCGCTGTAAGATGACGCGCCATGTCTTGGGAAGTCTGTAAGCAATTCAACCGGTGCAGGCTTGTCCTCAAATTCCCGTATCCAAAACTTGGCGTCTTCAACAGATTGTGCGTGTGACGCAGCTTCATCACGCCATTCCGCATAATCCTTATACTGAATGTCAAGAGATTGTAATGTTTCTCCTCTGTACATGCGAGCAAAATCCTGCATCAGGATCGCAATGGAACTCTGATCCGAAATGATATGATGCATGTCGATGAATAAGATGTGTTCCTCTTGAGAAAGGCGAATGAGCTTAACACGAACCAATGGTGCGCTGGTCAGATCAAAAGGCTTTATCCATTCCATGACCTGTTCTAACCCTGCTGTTTCTAATTCCAGCAACTCCACCACGCTTGGAACCTGCTCCTCGACAATTTGGAAAAGCTCACCGTCAATCATTTCAAACCTGGTACGGAATGCTTCATGTCTCTCTACCAGTGCATCCATGATTACTCTGAATTGGGCAGGGTCAAGTTTTCCTCTTACCATATAAGAGCTGGCGAGATTGTACGCCGTACTCTCACCTTTCATCCACTCATGTACCACATACATTCTTCGCTGTGCAGAAGTGGTCTTGTATTTCTCTTTCTTAGTAACTGGCAAGATTGGGTCCACTGAATTGGAGTCACTTGTGGCCTGGTGTTCAGCAATCCATTGAACCATGTGTTCAAACACAGAATGATCAAAAACCTCTTCCAGCCCCAAATTTAGTCCAAACATTTCTTTAATCCTCGACGCCAAGGAAATCGCTTTTAATGAATGACCTCCAAGCTCAAAGAAATCATCTTCAAGGCCGACTTCTCCATTACCAAGCAACTCCTGCCACAATTGCGACAATACATGCCTTATCTCATCATCAGTCCGTTGAACCCTGACTTTCCCAGATGGAGATTGGTCTAATGCTGCGATAGAACCCGCTGCAACCTGCGACATACCTGCAAGCTGATACAACGCAACATCATGTTGATGAACAATGGGATCAAAGGAATACGTCGGCAGGGAGATTTTTTGCCTACGCCCCGTTCCGTTTAACTGTTCCCAATCCAACTCCATGCCAGAGCACCAGCAAAAAGCAAGTACTTTCATTAAATACACGTCTGCCTCAAGCAAGCTCTGACGATCTCCAGTAAGAGCAATGATGTTTGGCTCTGATAATGAATCCGGGGCTATTTGTTCTGTATCCTGCAGCTGATTCGAAACGATCCACAGCGTATGCCCAGCAGATTCAGAAAGCGTCTTGCGATTTAGCAGCGTGAACAGGAAATTTGGAGATAACAGTGGTGCAATACTCGACGCAAGGTCTGTTACAGTTGCATCTGTCATCCTTCCTGTCAAAGCATCTGACAATGCTCCTTCTTGTAGTGACCAATGCTCCAGATTGTATAGAAGCCCAACGGCATGTACTGGATCAAGTGCATCACTAATAACCAACCCCACCAGTTCGCCAACGCCTTGTCCACAGACAGCATCCGGCTTGATACCAAGCTGCATCACGGTTTTATAAAGAGCATATTGCACAACAAAGCACTGCATACGCTCAAGCCTTGAATCGGTTAACGATCGCCCTATGCCCTGGCGAATGGCATACTGTTCCTTGGACTCAAAGAGATTCAGTATCTCTTCAAAGTGCTGCTTGAATATCTCTGAGACCTGGCTGCGATACACAGAAGCATATAGTTCCCGAATCTTGCGCGCTTCCCAACTTGCATTTCCGCTGAGATAAAACATGACCTTAGGCTTCCCATTCATCACACTTGTCTGTGGCTCAAACTCTACAGACTGCTCGCTTGGCGGAATATAACCATCTACAACGATTAGTGCTTTACGATGAATGAATCTGCTTCTTCCCTTCTGTAGTGTCCATGCAGCATTGGGCAACTGCTCCGGCAATGCATGGATCGCCTGTAGAACCGAATCGTACGTGCGTTCCAGCGCAGATTCACTTTTGGCCGAGAAGGGCAGCAGAAGCAATGATTCATAATTGGCTTGGCTCTCTTGGACGGGCGGTTGCTCCAGAATGACGTGAGCATTAGTACCCCCGATCCCAAACGAACTGACACCTGCTCGCAGGACATGCTTCGCGTCTTCTAATGACTGTGGCTCCTTGTTGATATAGAAGGGACTATGCTCCAGTTCCAACATCGGATTCGTCCGATTCATATGAATCTGTGGCGGAACCACCCGGTGATAAAGCGTCAGTACGGTTTTAATAAAACCGGCGACACCTGCTGCCGCATCAAGATGCCCAATATTGGCTTTCACAGAACCTAGAGCACAATAATTTCTACGATCTGTTCCCCATGACTGCCTGAGCGCTTCAATTTCAATCGGGTCACCCAGTTTGGTTCCTGTTCCATGCGCCTCCAGATAGGAGATCTCTTTTGGAGACACTCCCGAACGATGAAGAGCTGATTGAATAACCTTGACCTGCCCGGCCACACTCGGTGCCGTATATCCAATCTTGTCCATGCCATCATTATTAATCGCTGAACCTTTAATGACTGCATAGATATGATCTCCATCTCGCTGTGCGTTGCGGAGTGACTTGAGCACAACCATTCCGCATCCATTACCAGACACAGTACCAGATGCCTGCTCATCAAACGGTCTGCAATGACCATCCTTTGAATAAATCATGCCTTCATGCCAGCGATAACCTTCTTTGAGCGGATAGGAGATAGAGACACCTCCCGCAAGTGCCACATCACACTCCCCACGGATCAGCGATTCAGCAGCTTGGTGGATAGCGACCAAAGAAGTTGAACATGCGGTCTGTACGGCCATACTCGGCCCTCTCAGATTTAATTTGTGAGATACTCGGGTTGTAATATAGTCCTTTTCATTTAAAGTCATGGCTTCAAAAGCATGTAGCAAATTACCGGAACGACCTAGAAATTGCACCATCCATGGTAAGCTCAGTCCACTTCCGGCAAATAATCCTATAGATCCCTCATAACTGTAAGGATCACACCCGGCATGCTCAAGCGCCTCCCATGAGCACTGATGCAGCAGCCGTATTTGCGGATCCATCATGTTGGATTCCTGATGCGGATATTCGAAAAATCCGGAGTCAAAATACTCAGTATCTTGCAGTACACCTTTGGCCCGTACATAATCGGGATGTTTGAAGTCTTCCGGTCGTACACCCGCAGCGATTAGATCCTCCTCATTCAGACGGGTGATGCCGTCCTTACCTGCCATTAGATTATCCCAGAACTCCTCAATATTTCCTGAGCCGGGAAAATGCCCTGCCATGCCAATGACTGCGATATCTGACGACGAAGAATCTCTGCTACTGTGTTCTGAAGCAAACGAGATACTCTGTTTTGGTCTGCTCTGCTCCACTTTGCTGTGTTCAACTGTGCTCATCACATCATCTTTGGGAGCTGTTGTCGGGTCCGGGTTCGTAACAGGATATCCAGCCGTAGCGATATGCCCGCTCTCCTCTCGCACCTGTTGTGTAACTGTCGGCAGCATCTGCTCAGCCACCAGATGAGTGACCAGTGATGCAATGGAGGAATGCTCAAACAATTGCACCAGCGGAATGCTTTGATCCAGATAGGCATTCAGCCGATTATTAATCAGAATAAGCCCCAACGAGTTGCCTCCGATGTCAAAAAAGTGATCATGGATATTAACCGTATCCAGATTCAATATTTCCTTCCAAGCTGCAATGAGCATCTGCTCCAGATCAACTTTTGCCCGCTCCATTCCTTGAATCGATGAGCCATAAACCAGAGCAGGGTTATCCCTCTCTCCCGTTTCGAAATCAGCCAGACGAAGGGCATTGCGATTCAGTTTGCCATTAGGCAGCACAGGCAGATTTTCCAGACAAATCAAGCGAGAAGGCATCATGTACTGTGGAAGCCGCTGCTTTAACCAGGTCCGAAGCTGTACGTCTTCATCTTCCATAACGGAAGGCCCAATCCCAGGCTTCAGACTGTAGAAAAGGATTAATTGCAATGAATGTTGCTCGGCCCCTTCTACCTTAACGACAGCTTCTCTTACACGTTCATAATTCATCGCTGCCTGCTCAATCTCGTTCAGTTCAATCCGGTAGCCACGAATCTTCACCTGCTGATCCAACCGTCCCATTAACTCAACATCCCCATCCGGCAGTATACGGGCCAGATCGCCAGTTCGGTACAAACGGCCTCCCAACACATTCGAGTTTGCAATGAATCGGGCATCGGTCTCAGCTGCATTGTGCAGATAACCGCGGGATAATCCTTTTCCTGCAATGCACAGCTCTCCATAACTTCCAGGTGGCAGTATTTCACCTTCATCATTCAGAATATAAATCTCTGTATTGGTAATGGGCTTGCCAATGGTAATCGCGGCTGTGTCATTCAATTCTTTGGTCGTTGACCAGATCGTAGTTTCCGTTGGTCCATACATGTTAAAGACTCGAGCGGGCGTAAGCCGCTTCAGATCGGTGAGGAGTCCCACAGGGACATTTTCCCCTCCGGTAAGAACACACCGCAGATTGCCCAGCGCCTGAGCGAATTCCGGATTTTCGACAAATGCCTTAATGCGTGAGACCGTGCTAAGAATGTGCGTAACACCATGTTCACGTATTCGACGTGAAGCAAGAGCCGGGTCAAGCTGTTCCTGCTCATTGGCCAGATACAGCGAATATCCGGTGCATAATGGTGCCCACACTTCAAATCCGAAAATATCAAAAGATATGGTCGTTACACTGATGATGCGATCTGTCTCATGTGCAAAAATATGTCGGTGCCTGATGTCCTCAACAAAATTGACCATCGCCTCATGAGTAATCATGACCCCTTTGGGACGCCCCGTTGATCCTGAGGTGAAAATCACACAGGACAGGTCCGAAGACAGGAAGTTTACGTCCGGGTTAACGGATGAGCGCACATCCTGGGCAGTTGGATCATACACGAATCGCTCTCCGCTAAAAGTCACTGTGCCTTCTTCATCAGGCGTACACAGTAATACGTTCATTCGGCTATCTTCGATCATATTCAGGATACGCTGCGGCGGAAAAGCAGGGTCCAGAGGCACATAAGCCGCCCCAGCTTTCAGCACCGCCAATAGCATAATGATCAACGATTCATCACGTCTGGATAATACGCCCACAGGTTCATCCCGGCGCACACCTTGATCAATAAGCTTCCAAGCCAGCGTATTAGCTTTTTCATTAAGCTCCCTGTAGGTAAAAGCGGCTCCGGATGATACAAGGAGAGCTTCCTTGTCTGGTGTGTGTTCTGCCTGCAGCTCGAACAGCCGATGCAGACCCACCGCAGGAGTGTAATCCAGACGTGGACCAGCAAGCAGATGGACTGGGTGCTCATGAGAACCAATGTTTCTCTCAAACAGTTCGCTCAGAGACAGATTAGGCTGTTGTACAACCTCTTGGCAGAGTCCGATAAACTCCTGCATCATACCTTCAACTGTGTCCCGGCGGAACAGATCCAGCGAGTATTCGATATATCCTTCAATCACCTGCTTCTCCCTGTTTTCTTGACAGGTCATTAACAGATCATAAGTAGACGTACCCGTCTCCACCGGAAAAGAACTGAATTGCAAACCATGAAGTTCGAGTCCATGCAAATCCATGTTCTGATAATCGAAACAAACATCAAATACCGGATTTCGGTTCAACTCACGTGTCACGCCCAGTTGTGCCACAAGCTCATTAAACGGATACTCCTGATACGCAAAAGCATCGAGTGTATGTTGTTTAAGTTCGCGTAAAAAATCAGTGTACGTACGATCAAACGTTGGAAAATTCCGCATCGCAATCATATTGACAAACATGCCTACCGTCTCTTTCCACTCCTCTTGCATCCTTCCTGCAACAGGCGTTCCTACCACAATGTCCTGCTGACCTGAGCGGTGTGCTAGAAGAAGATTCCACACACTTAGCATTACCATATACATGGATGCTTCCGATGAGGAAGCCAGCTCGTGCAAGTTTTGTGTTAACGAACGATTCAACGTGAAATGGAGACGTCCCCCTTGCATGGATCGCTGTGATGGACGCTCCTGGTCAAGTGGAAGCTCCAGCACAGGTAAAGAAGGGCCAAGATGGTCCAGCCAGTACGTTTGATGTGAAATGTATTCATTTGAAGCGAGACGCTGCTGCTGCCATACCGCGTAATCTTTGTACTGCAATCGGACTGCATGCTCTTTGCCAAAATATAAACCATTGAAGTCACGAGTAATGATTTCGACAGATGTACCATCTGCGATAATATGGTGAATATCAAAGAATAGCAGGTGCTTGCGCTCGCCTATCTTAATCAGTTCAACCCGCATAAGCGGAGCACTCCCCAGATCAAAAGGACGAATCAATGTCTCGATCATCGCAGGCAACTCTTGGTCATCTGCCACATGCTGCTCTGCATAGCCCATACTTAAGCGAACCGAAGGTTGGATGATCTGAACGATCTCAACGCCCCGTATCTCAAACGATGTTCTGAGCGCCTCATGATGCTGCATCAACTTCTGCAAAGCAGACTCAACTCTTATACGGTCCAATTCACCTTCAATAATGGTTGCAGACGGTAGGTTGTATGCCGTATTGCCTGGATCAAGCATCGCTTGTGTGAACATACGCATCTGTGCAGAAGAGATTGGATACGCATCCATAGTGGGTGCAGATTGAATTGTCTGTTGGTCCACTTTTGGTTTCGCAATGACATAGAGATGCTCCGCCAATTGAATAGGCGTTGAATGATTGAAAATATCTGCTACCTCAGGCTGAATTCCTAAATGAGACCGGATCCATGCAGACAAGCTGACTGCTTTGAGAGAATCTCCTCCAACCGCAAAGAAATTAACCTCTTCATCTAGATCATCGATGCCAAAAATCGTTCGATATGCATCCAGAACAAACTGTTTCAATTGGTCTGAACCACCAGTATAAACTGTCCCTTTTATTAGAGCAGAGCTACTTCCCTTACCCTGCTCTGCATGTTGCCTATCATCCCCGGTACCCATTCCTTCCGCTGCTGATGAGCCAGAAAGAGAAACACTGACAGGATAGGATTGTTTGTTGAAAACATAAGTAGGCAGAGAGCATTTGCGTCGTACCGTCTGCCCTTTGAGCACCTTCCAGTCCGGTTCAATGCCTTCGCACCATAACTCCGCAAGTCTGCGGTTCACATAGATACTGTCCTGCTCTGTTTCCCTTACGTGACGCAGCATATTCAGTACCGTCTGAGAATCTCTTGATTGACTGTGCTGTCTGGCAAAGGAACTTAGCGTTCGTCCTGCACCGACTTCAATTAATACAGCGCGCTCATCCTTCAACACTTCAGCCAGGTTTGATTCAAACAACACCGGCTGTAAAATATGACGGGACCAATAGTCAGGTTGTGTGATTTCATCTCCAAGCGTCCATGTTCCACTGGTGTTGGACAGTAATGGGATCTGTGGCGTATGAAGTGAATGCTCTGCTAGATAACGTCTAAATTCCTCGGCAGCCTGATTCATCATTGGCGTATGGAATGCATGGGAAGTCTTCACACGAATGCACTTCCAGCCCAGTCCTTCAGCCTTGGCTTCCATCCGTGAAATGGCTTCAGCTGTCCCACCAATCACACTGGAACCTGTAGTATTCACCAGGGCAAGCCACATGTCTTCCTCCAGTTGTGACTTCACCTGCTGTGCATCCGCCATAATGGCAAGCATGACCCCGGGTTGTTGTTGCTGCATCAGACGTCCGCGAAGCCGAACTAACTTGACAGCATCTCCGAGTTCGAACACACCCGCTACCGCAGCGGCAGCCAATTCACCTATGCTGTGTCCGATCATGCCATCTGGCTTGATGCCCAGATCCAGCAGCGACTTGGCCAGCGCATAACTGGTCATGAACAGTGCGAATTGGCTGTACTCCGTCTGGTTTATTCGCTCAGGCTGCTGATCCCCGTATACAACGGACAGCATATCTTCTCGTTCTTCCGCAGGCAGAAGGTCCAATATTTCCTGAATATAACTTCTGAAGATTGGAGCTAGGCCTGCTTGCTCTGTAGATCTGTATAGTTCTGCACCCATTCCCTGATACTGACTGCCCTGTCCGGGGAACATAAAGTATACGGGACGGGTGTCTTGAGCTGAATGGTATACGCGTGCTTTCCCCAGCTGCTGTATCAGCTTGTCCGGATTATCCTTCCATGTCTTATCCAGAATGAGTGCCTTACGATACGCAAAAACAGATCTACCTGACTGCAAGGTCCACGCTGCGTTGGACACAGATTGATCCGGCTGCTGAGTCAGATGTTCCATAATCCGTTCAGCGGTGCGGTTCAGCGAGTACTCTGTTTTGGCGGAAAAAAGCAATATATTTACGTCATCATCCGGACTGCACTTCTCCATCTCGGGAGCCTCCTCCAATACCATGTGAGCATTCGTGCCCCCCACACCAAATGAATTGATTCCTGCGCGCATGACTCCAACATTGCCCTGTTTCCAGTCCACCCCTTGTGCAATAACTTTAAAAGGCGTATTCAAAAAATCAATCTTGGGATTAGGCTGCTCATAATTCGCTGTTCCAGGGATATAACCTTGTCCAAGACTGAGCGCTACCTTGATTAAACCAACCACACCTGCGGCTGTATCCATATGTCCCACATTGCCCTTGACCGAACCCAGATAACAAAATTGCTTTTGGTCGGAAGCAAAGGCCCGAGTTAACGAGTTTACTTCAATTGGATCACCAAGCAACGTTCCCGTACCATGTGCTTCGATATAACTCACCGTTTCCGGGTCTACTCCGGCGACCTTATAAGCATCCTGAATGACTTCAGCCTGTCCGTTTACGCTTGGAGCAAGAAAACTAAGTTTCTCTTGTCCGTCATTGTTAATTGCTGAGCCTTTGATGACCCCGTAGATATGATCTCCGTCCCGCAGAGCATCGGTTACCCGCTTCAGCACCACAATTCCCATACCATTGGAGAAGATGGTTCCACTGGCTGCCGCATCAAATGGACGACAGTGTCCATCTGTGGAGAACATCATGCCATCCTCAAATATGTAACCCCCTTCATTGGGCAACTCCACGGTGATCCCACCAGCCACGGCCACATCACATTCTCCAACGATCAAAGATTGACATGCCAGATGAGGTGTAACCAATGAAGTAGAACATCCCGTCAGAGCGGTATAGGCCGGCCCTTTTAAGTTAAGTTTATAAGCCATTCGGGTAGCGAGAAAATGATTGGTGCTGAGGGTAAATGCTTCGTATTTACTGCTATAGTTAGCATCGTTAAAAAGCACTTGACGGTACCATTCGAAGTCATCGGACCCGCCAAGGAACACACCCACCTTACCCGCCTCATCCGGTCTGCAGCCTGCATCCTCCAGCGCTTCCCATATTCCCTGATACAAAAGTCTGAATTGGGGAGACATCATTTTGGCTTCACCGGGAGTATAGTCAAAGAACCCTGCGTCAAACTCATCGATGCCGTTGGCACGTCCTTTTGCCTTGACGTAACGAGGTGAACGCAGCAGCGCTTCCTCCACACCAAGCTCCCTCAATTCATCATCACTATAAAAGTGAATGCTTTCCCGCCGTTCAACCAGGTTACTCCAGAACTCCCTTATATCCTCAGCGCCCGGCACATTCACCGCCATGCCCACAATTGCAATGTCCTCACGCATAATGCCGTCTTTTCGTTGAAACAATTGTTCCCTTTCAGTCGGTACCCGGACTGCCTCATCCTTCGGACCCAGCGCGGCAAATTGACGCAATGTCGGGCATTCGAAAAAACGAGGAACAGGGAACTCCACATCGGTATAATGTTTTAGTTTATTGTGAGCCTGAATGACAGAAAATGAATTTCCGCCCAATTCAAAGAAATGGTCATCGCGCCCTACTCTCTCAACACCGAGCACTTCGGCCCACACTTCGGCTATAACCTTCTCAAGTTCGGAAGACGGGGCGGTATAGAACGTATTGGAAGTGTGAGCATGCGTGATATCTGCCATGAGTGCCTTCCGGTCAATCTTCCCACTGCTATTCAATGGAAATTCGGATTTATGTACAAAAACGGATGGTATCATGTATGCCGGTAACGAACGAGACAGGTGCTCTCTCAATCCGACAGAAGGCAGCTCCTGCTCTGACAGATAGTAGGCATACAGCAAGCCGGACCTACCTTCAAATGATTTCATGACTACCACGGTCTGGATGACACCCGGATAGGATGACAGGGTATTCTCAATTTCGCCTGTCTCCAGTCTGGCTCCCTGAATTTTAACTTGGAAATCAATGCGTCCCAGATATTCGATCGTACCGCTTGGGAGTGAACGTACCAGATCCCCTGTGCGGTACATGTACCTGAAATGCGCTGCGTCCTGTCCTTCTTGAAAGAAAGGATTAGGGACAAACTTCTCTCGGGTCGTCTGTTCCAGATTCAGGTATCCACGCGCAAGCCCAACACCGCTAAGACAAAGCTCCCCTGGAATACCTAACGGCTGAAGCTCATCATGATTTCCGACGACATACCATCTGGACTCATTGAGCGGGTAGCCAATCGGTACATTGCCCAAGCCTTCGTAATGGCTTAACGGATAATGAGAAACCCATATGGTGCATTCGGTTGGACCATATACATTTTCAAGACTTGCTCTCATGCCTAACCTGTTAAACTTCTCAATGATGTCAGGCGTAACTGCCTCTCCGCCAACAAACATCCATTTCAGCGTTTCCAATGCTGACAGATCGGAGCGGAGTTCCATCGTTTCCAGAAAAAGACGGAATAACGTTGGAACAAAGTTGATGTGGGTCACCTTATGTGATGCCACCGTAGACAAAATACGAGAAGGGTCTTTTTCTGCTCCAGGCTCAAGAATACTTAGTGCGCCTTCACCCATGAACCAGCCGAAAAGTTCCGTGGCCGACACATCAAAGGTATATGCTGTTTTCAGCAAGTAAACATCCTGCGCCTGCATTGGAAAACGACGCTCCAGATCAAGCAGTGTATTGACTACGCTATGATTTTCAACCATGACTCCTTTTGGCTTGCCTGTTGATCCGGATGTGTACATGATATAGGCAAGGCTATGCGGATTCAGCGCCTCTTCGAGATTTGAGGCATCTCCTGTATAGGCCTGATCTCCCTCAACGTAGATGTACTGGACATCCAGAGTCTCGTCATCTTTTTCGGGCTGCATAGCCAGCACTATGGATATGTCTGCATCCGATATAATATAGGCCTTTCTGGACAAAGGATAGGAAGGGTCTACAGGCACAAAAGCACATCCGGCTTTTAATACAGCCAATAGGGCTATGACCATATCCGAGGAACGCGGCATCTGCACGCCAACTGCCGCGTTATCACTTTTTTTACTCGCAACGATCTGCCTAGCCAATTGATTCGCTTTTGCGTTGACCTGCGCGTAGGTCTGATGCTGCTTCCCTTCCATTAGAGCTACCCGCTCCGGGAAACGTGCTACTTTATCGTGAAAAATATCCATAATATGTTGTGGAGTGTAGGGAAAATAAGAAGTTTGATTGAATCGGTACAGTAAGTCTTCTTTCTCATCCTGCGTTAGGAGGCTAAACTCACTGATTTTTTGATCAGAATTGGTTACTAGTTGATTCAGCAAGTATAGAAATCGTTGGCCCATTCGCTCCATTGAATCTTCACGGAACAAGCTCGGTTTGTATTGCAGCTTCAATTGAGCACCTTGCGGTAAACGGCTCAACACCACCATTAGATCTCCTGGAAACGTAACCTTATCCTGATCCAGAATACGAGTTCCGAGCATATCTTCCTCATAGGAATCATAAACAAAGGAAATATCAAACAACGATGGTGATCCGGGTTGAGCCTGTAACATGCTGTCTCTGACAATGAGGTTATTGGGATATCCGATGTTCCTGTACGTATCCATCCAGGTTGTGGCTACTTGTTGCAGCAGAGGTTTTAGAGTTGATTCGAGGTCAATATGGAATCGCATGGGCAACATATGGACAAAACATCCAATCGTTTCTTCCAAGTCCATACCGGGACGATGAGAATATGGGGAGGCAAAGGTGATATCGTCTGTACCGACATATTTACTCATAAGAATGCCAAAGGCACCCATAAAGAACATAAAAACGGTTACTTCATTATCTTTGGACATCTGTGTAATATCAGCCATTAACGATTCCGAAATATCAAATCGCAGTTCATGACCAATTCCTTCTTGTAAAGAACCTGCTGGAAAGTCGTGCTTTAGAGAAAGAGGTTCCGCTCCCTTCATTTTGTTTAACCAGTATTCCCGCTCTTTGGAGTACTTGTTTTCGTGCAGTTTCTTGTTCTCTGCCTCAACATAAGAGATGAATCCTTCATCCAGCTTGACATCCACAGGCTGATCTTCAAGAAGACACGTATATGACTGAATAAGTTTGTTTTTCATCAGTTCAAGCGACATGCCATCACATATTAAATGATGAATACATAAGGTCAGAATATATCGGCTTTTATCCATCTGAACAATCATTATACGGAACAGAGGACCTTTCTCCAGATCAAAAGGTGTCCCGATGCATTCATCCACCAGTGCTTCTAACTGTTGTTCCTTTGGATTCTCCTGATTCTCGCTACTTAGGTCCCACAAGGTAAGTGAATAATCCATATCTTCAAGAACGGATAACACGGGTACATCATTTTGAATCTCAATCCGAGTACGCAGCACCACTTGCTCATACATAAGCAATTCGATGGCCCGGCGAAATATCTCCATTTGAAGATGATCAAATTGAATTGAAGCTGAGATGTTATACGAAGTGGGATCATTCACCTGACAATCAAAATAGATTCCCTTTTGTGTTTCGGAAAGTTCAACGGTTTTTTGTACCATCACGACCACACCTCATCGTTTAATTGAGATTCAAGCTGTGTAAGGCAAAAAATCAATTACAGCTTAGTGCATTACCCAGATTCCACCAGCCAATACGGAGAGAACCGTGATAAACGTTTGATACACCACATCCATAATGAGATTCCCGATACTGTCTCCATCTGCCTTGCGATTTTTAATCATGACATAAGTATGTGACCAAAGACCACTTAACCCGTATATGTACATCGTTACCAATACACCAACCCAAAAGTTCCCCTGGAACCATATGGCCATAATCCCCATAACTCCAAGCCCTACCTGGGAAAAACCGTATTTAACCTGAAATGGTCCACCAGGCCATCCTAACATTTTGGCTGTCTGATCCGCTCTGGCAATGTTGACAACATAACCAATCACTCCAACCAATCCAAACGTAACCACAAACTGATGAAGCAACAATACTCTGCTAATCTCGCTCATTTCCCCGGGAAAACCTAACACATACAGGTGTACTCCCCCTGAAATTAGACCTAACAACCATAGAACCAAAAACCACATGCCTGTCCCACTCCCGCCGTTTGTTATTTGGAATCATTTGTAACTAAATGTACAATCTTGTAGATACACACATTATATAATCGCTTTTACATTTGTCAATTCATACATAATTTTCTATTTTGTCGAAGCTTTTGTCATTTTTCTTCCACTGTACGCAAACAAGAAAACCATATAGTTCCATTTAACTTGAAAATAACAGGAATTTAGCCCTATTATTACATTAAAAGGTTTGAAACCTGCTTCTTTTTTAACGCTTCAAAAGAACCACAACTCATTTATTTGACACAGGTGATAATTCAATTATCATCTGTTTAGTCAGATACGATTACAGGATAACAGCAACTATCAATTAACATATAATATAAAAGAATTGACAACCAATCACTTTGTAACTATTATAGTTACAACGGTGGTGATTATCCCATGAGACAAATCAGCAGTCGCTTTTCCATTGCGGTTCATACCCTGTCCCTGATCGCTGTTATGCCCAATGAATGCACCGGAGATATGATCGCGCAGAGTGTGAATACCAATCCCGTGATTATTCGGCGGATTATGTCCAAGCTGAAACAGGCTGGTCTAATTGACGTCAGACCCGGTGTGGGCGGTGCTTCCTTGTTGAAAGATCCGGCCGACATTACCCTTCTCGATGTATATCGAGCGCTAGAGGTCGTGGAGGATGGGGAATTGTTTAACTTTCACAAACATCCGAATCCGAAATGTCCGGTTGGCAACATGATTGAACACACCTTGCGTGCCGAACTCATTGAGGCTCAGACAGCCATGGAACAGCGCTTGAATCGTGTAACCATACAGCAGATGATGGATCAGATTCATGTCTCTGAATAAAAAAGCTCATTATGAGCTTTTTTTAACCCTTTCGTTGTAATCACACCTGTTATAACATTTTTGATTACATCCATATGCAACCAACAACACATATCCTAGGAGGAAAAGAAAATGAAAATTTTGGCTACTGGCGCAACAGGTCAATTGGGTTCACTGGTTGTAGAGGCATTGTTAAAAACGGATTCTGCAAAAGATGTGGCAGTAAGTGTACGTAATCCAGAGAAAGCGGAAGCACTCCGCACTCAAGGCGTTGACGTGCGTCACGGTGATTTCGATCAACCGGAGACGTTGGAGAAAGCTTTTGCCGGTGTAGACCGTCTGTTGCTCATCTCCACCGATGGTGACAATGAAACGCGTATTCGCCAACATCAGGCTGCCATTGACGCTGCCAAGAACGCAGGCGTTGGTTTCATCGCTTATACAAGCGTTGTGAATGCAGAGAAAAACACCCTTTCCCTGGCGGAAGTTCACCGCGCTACAGAAAAAGCGGTTCGTGAATCCGGCATTCCGTATTCCTTCCTGCGCAACAACTGGTACCTGGAAAATGAAGCAGGCAGTGTGCAAGCCGCTACGCAAGGCGCACCTTGGGTTCATGCCACCAATGACAGCCAAGTAGGCTGGGCTACCCGCAGTGACTACGCCCATGCTGCTGCAGCTGTACTCGCAGGTGAAGGACATGAGAATACCGTATATGAATTGTCCGGCAAACTACGTACGCAAGCTGAACTGGCTGCCATTGTTGGTGAAGTGCTTGGACAGGAAATCAACGTGCAAAACGTGGACGATGCCGCCTACGCTGACATCATGAAAGGCGCAGGTCTACCGGACTTTGTCGTATCGATGCTTGTTGATATGCAAAGTGCCATCCGTGAAGGCGCATTGGCTGTAGAGAGTGATACTTTAGAGAAATTGCTTGGCCGTCCGGCTCAGCCACTTAGCGAAGGTATTAAAGCAATTTTAGGCAAGTAAGTTTTGGATATGAGAAAGGGACACACCAACCAATGTTGGATGTGTCCCTTTTTGGTGTAGCTATCGATCAATACAACGATATCCCCGTTGAACGGATGACTGTACACTCACCCGTTGATTGCGACTGCTGCAATTCGAGATAGATACTTATGTTTTCCACAACAGTTCATCACTCATTGGTCACTGCTCAAGAATATAACGTGCGGGAATGTGATCGGCCAGCCAGATATTTTCGTTTCCATGATAAAAGAGGATTCCATCTGTGGCCGCTTGAGCAGCATTGATTTTCAAAATGACAGGCTGATCATCCCGTCTTCGTCCCACCTGATTGGCCGTATCGATATCTGCGGACAGATGTACATATTGCCTTTGCCGCGGCTGTAAGCCATGTTCCATAATAGAATGCACTGCGCGTGCCGGCGTCCCATGGTACAGGGTTTCCGGTGGCTTAGCAGGTATCTTCGATATCTTATGAGGTGTCGAATGTCCATACAATGCCCGGATGCGGCCAGAACGGATTTCATGTCTCTTTTTCTCCGAGGCTTGAATCATCTGCTCCAGATCGGCTTGTGTGACTTCCTTCCACTGCGGACTTTCATGTAAAGCCACCAGCAATTGCGAGATTTCCACCCAACCCTCTTCGTCCAGTTCCAGCTCATACTCCCATGGTGCATGTCGCAGAGCGTATGAGAGTTCCTTGCTTAATTTCATCAGATCCAATGCAATCATCTCCCACATCTTATAAAACCGTCTAATTTTGCGATTTAACCGCGGTTAAAATCTCCTGAATGTTACGTTCCAATCCTTCGTCGTCTTCCTGATTGAATTGGCGGTGTCCATCAATCCCACGTTGGATAATCGTATTCATCACCGGATGAACCTCACGATCGGAAGCCACCCGAATCAGATCATCGGCAAAATCAACCGCCTGCTGCTCACTGTAATTAAATGGTTTGATCAGCATCCGAATGCTCAAGGCATGGGCCTGCGGCTCCGCCAACTGATCCCGATGAGTGATGCCATATACCGCGCCAAAACCAAAAGCAGCCATTACCTGACGCTCCAGTTCACTCGTCTGTTCCAATGGCGTACCAATCAGCTCACACATTTTCTCCACCATCTGCTCCAGCTCGTTTGCCGCCGCACCCAGAATTACGTCATTAATATCGTCAGCGTTGATAAATTCAGTCATATTGGTTTTCTCCATTTCTGCACCGTATTTGATCCATTCTCTCAGACTCTATGAGAACATTGTATCGGAGTTGGGGTGTTCGTTTCAAATTATCCTTACATCCTTAGGAAGAGGTACAATTCCGTATAACATAATAAAAAATAAAAAAACCAATCTCCTCTTTTACAAGTCGGCTTGGTTTAATTTATTGTACGAATATGCTTATCTAACATACATTCTACAAAAGAGGTGTTATAATTCAAGCCATCTCATGTTGCTTTTTCGGCTCCACTTCATAGACCTGTGTATGTTCATTCTCGGCTAAAGACCATTCCACTGTACCTGGCTTGCGCACTTTCCATACCCAGGCTTGAACTCGCAGCGAGCTTCTGACCCAAATTAAAGAAGCACAGCGTTTCTCAGAACGAACCGTCAACCCCCAATGAATAACACGAGCGAGCCAAGGATTCACATACTCATTATGTGAGCGAACAGATGGCAATTCATCCTGGAACAACCGCTGTTTCACGTCCATAGGGGGTTGCCCACATGTCCAATAATGGAGTAGAGCTGCCAAACTATAGATGTCCGACATCGGTCCCTGACTGGATTTCTCTGAATAGAACTCCAGCGGAGAATAACCTGTCGATGTAAATATCACCTGTTTCTCTCCGGATTGCATAGGCCAACGTGTAGCTGAGCCAAAGTCCAGAAGTTTGGGTGTACCATCTTCCATAACCATAATGTTGGAAGGTTTCACATCCCTGTGAAGAATGCCTTGCTTATGTATGTAATCCAATGTATCCACCAGTGGAAGCAGCGTCTCCGTTATGAAGGCAGCATCAAGAGCATGATTATGTTCATTCAGATACTCGGTCAATGTGATTCCCGTGCAGTATTCCATAACGAGATACCCCGTATCATTCGCTTCAAAATGATCCAAATACGAAACAATATGAGGATGATCCAGTTTCGATAACAATTCACCTTCGAGCAGAAATGCTGCCAGTAACTCCTGATATTGTCCACCATATCCTCGCGAAGAACAGAACACTCTCCGTTTGTCTACCTGACGTTCAGCCAGTCTCTGTGGGAAGAATTCCTTAATGGCTACCTTGGCACCCGTGTTACGATCTCGCCCTGCATATACAATAGCCAACTCACTGCTGGCTAATACCTGTCTTACCTGATATGTATCATTTATAATTACATTGCGCTGCAATGCCATTTTGCAATTGTCTTTTCTCATAACAGACCTCTTTTCAACCTTGTCGATCGGAAGACTTTCCGCGTAAATGCATCATTTGGTTCAACCAGTCAGCAATTCATCGCCAACTATACATATAAACCAAATGATGCAATTTGAAACACCTTAACGCGAAATATTTAAATATTAATGAGTTCAAGCCTTCTACGATCTACTGCTAATCCCTATCCACACTATTCTATAGAAGAAAAGCATTCTCTTATATAGAGTATCGACAGATGGATGTAATTACTTTATTAAACTGGAGAAAAACATTTTTAATCCTTCATTTGCAGCTTTTATTAATAATTATTCTGTAAAAAACGTCCTATTTCCTCGTTCATCTGAACCAATACGTCCTGTGAAGGAAAATGCCCTGTATCATACTTGATGGCTTGAACATTTTGAATAATCTTTTGAGCCCGTTCAATACACTTATCCGCAGGGAAAAAGACATCCTTCTCCCCTACCAATAACAAGGTTGGTGACGTATAATTCACCAGTTCTTCTCGCTCCGTTAGCTTGGGCAAATCCTGATCTATGCTGACGTATTTAAAAAGTTTGCCGATAATGTTTTTATCCATTTCTTTCATGCAGTTGCACGACATGTTGTCCGTAATTTTTTGCAAAGAAGATGGTGAAGACGTCATCCGATACTTGACGAGCGGCAGCGTGATATCCTGAGCTGTTTTAATTTTGGAATTGACCGCAAGACCCGCAGGAGCAACCAATACGGCACACGAGATACGTTCCGGAATATAGGTAGCCAGTCTGAGGATAATGCCTCCTCCAAACGATGGACCGATAAATGCACTTTTCTCAATATCATAGTGATCTAACAGATCGGATACCCATAATGCCAAACTATCAAACCGTGTGGAGATACTCGCTTCCTCACTATAACCAGGATGACCAATCGTATCAGGAGCAATAATCCGGTATTCTTTAAATAAAGAAGAGAACCATGATAATGTCATCGGATTCACACAATTACCGCCCTGGAGAATAAATAACGGCTTGCCATCTAGAGGACCTGTCAGTAAAACATGCGTCTTGCCAAAACGCGTCTCTACATACTCCCGAGTAAATTTCTCATCCAACTCGTTCAAATAAATCTCATACTCTTCAAGTATGCTGCTCTTGCCTTCTTCACTTCTATAAATGGAACTCATGTCTGCCTCCTGCAATATATACTCAAATACCCCATTCTATTGAATGGACTTGCTAATCAATGGACCAAAAAGATAAAGAGGGCCCGCAGATGACAGGCTCCTCCATATGTTTAACTAATCATATTCAGATGATTATAGAGCGGAAACTGGAAATTGTAAATAACGATTCTAATAGACCAGAAATAAAGGGCTCATCTTATAGAGAAATACTTATTTCCGGCCGTAATCTGCCTTGATTTCGCCCCACTGTTTGGTCTGCCATTTTAGCACTTTATTGCTGTACGTATTCGTCTGGAGCCACTGCTCCGCACGGTCAATCATCAACCAGATCTCTTCCGTGGAGTTGTCTCTTGGCAAGGTCGTGGCTACTTTCTTCTGCTTTAGCCATTTCATGGCATTGACCGAGTCCGTATACACCGTTTTGCTGCTGCCTTCTTTTTTCAGATGTGCGAGGGCATGTACAATGGCCAAAAATTCGCCCAGATTGTTCGTGCCTTTGGAGATCGGTCCAACGGAGAAAATAATCTCACCGGTGCGGGTGTCTACCCCTTTGTATTCTATAGGTCCGGGGTTACCACGTGTGCCCACATCAACAGAGATGCTGTCGTAATCCACTTCCTCTGACGTTTCCATGCCAGCACTTCTTCCGCTACCAGCCGACTTTGTCTTCGACGCTCCGCCTGCACTTGAACCCCAGTTCCCTTTCCATCCAGCACGATACGCTTCTTCTGCGGCTGCTTTGGACTCATAGGATTTATATTTTGCTCCAGTATAATGATCCGTCTGCGCTTTGCAATCTGCCCATGTGTTATACACACCAGGCTTCTTGCCTTCCCAGACAACATAGTATTTCTGTTTTGCCACTGTGACCCGCTCCTTTGTTCACTTCATCAATACCCTATTGTATACGATCCGGTGGGCGGAATGAAAGCTATCGATTTAGCCATCTGCATAATTCCTCCAACTCCAGAACAGCCTAAGAAGCAAAGCGCATACTGGAATAGAAAGGAATATACGTATGGACTGGATATGGAAATCTGTTTTACTTGTACTTATCGGCATGATTCTCCTGCGAATTGCAGGACGTAAGTCGATCTCACAGATGAGTGTTGCCACAACGGTCATCATGATCTCCATCGGAACAACGATTGTACAGCCCATCGCGAATCATGAGCTTGGCAAAGCGATTGGATCAGCATCGGTATTCATTTTGACGTTACTTGTGGTGGAACAACTGCAATTGAAATTTAATATTTTTGAACGGTTAATGAGTGGCAGTTCCAAAATTGTGGTAGAGGACGGGAAGGTCATTATACCCAATCTGAAACGTATGCGTTATACGATGGATCAGCTTGAGATGCATATGCGGCAGAACGGAATTACAAGTGTAGATGATCTGGAGACGGCAACCGTGGAACCCAATGGTCAACTTGGTTATGTCCTGAAACGACATGCTCGTCCCGTGACGATTGGAGATCTGGAAGAGATCCTACGAAGTTATGCGATTACAGGTAGTAATCCAGCAACGGGAGAACACCCCCAACAAGACAACAGCAGCAAGCCTTCAACGCATAGCGATAACTCCACAGATATTTTCCAAGAAGTTAGCAAAGGTGCTCATGCTCATCCCGTTGATCCTAAGCTTCAATAGTTGATCCCGACCCCCACCTCAAACAAAAGACCGGCCCTGTGAGCACTTAACAACATTGCTCCATCAGGTACGGTCTATGTTCACTTCAATTGATTATTTCGAAAGATTGCTCCACGTCATCCAAACGAAGATATAGTCCCAATCACCGTGTACTCAGGTAAGCAATACCCAGGCCACCCGTAACCGGATTCTTATAGATTTCACAGTCTACATCGAACACCTCACCAATCATCTCGCGAGTCAGAATATCAGCGGGTTTGCCATGGACCACAATCTGGCCCTTTTTCACCACATAGAGATAATCGCAATATTCTGCTGCGAGTTCAAGATCATGCAACGCTGCCAATATGCCAATGCCGAGTCCACGGACAATATTTAGAATCTGAAGTTGGTATTTGATGTCCAGATGGTTCGTCGGCTCGTCCAGGATCAGAAATTGGGGTTGCTGTGCCAGGACACGCGCCAATACGACACGCTGCTTCTCTCCACCAGACAGAGACACGTAATTGCGGTCTGCATGTCCAGTCAGATGTACTTTTTCCAAAGCCTGTTCCACAATTTCGTGGTCCCGTTCATTATCCGTCTCCAGCATTTTTTTGTGCGGGGTACGCCCCATCATGACCATCTCGCGCACCGTAAAATCAAAACTCAATTCATTAAACTGGCCAACAACGCCCATATGTCTGGATACAACCTTCGGGCTGGATTTGAGAATATCGGTATGGTCCAGAAAAACCTTGCCTTGCTGAGGTTTGATCACTTTATAGATGCTCTTGAGTAGCGTTGACTTCCCACAACCATTCGGTCCGATCAGTCCAACGAACTGTTTGCCGTCCACCTGTAAAGATATGTCCTTGATGATGTCCGTGTTCAGCACAGAGATGGATACATTTTCTACGTTCAGCTTCATGTTTAATTTCCTCCAAAACCGTAGCCTTTTTTGACCAGCATATACATAAACATGGGTGCACCAATCATGGCTGTAATAATACCGATTGGCAGCTCCACGCTGGATATCAGGGATCTTGCGATCACATCCGTCCAAATCAGGAAAATGGCTCCAAACAGCACGGATACAGGCATCACTTTACGATGGTCGGAACCCACCAGACCTCTGACGATATGCGGAATAATGAGTCCCACAAAACCAATCATGCCACAGCTCGCCACCATGACGCCTGTCACCAAAGCCGTTAACAGCATGTACACCCTGCGGTACACACTCAGATTAATGCCCAGTGTAACAGCTGCTTCATCCCCCAATAACATCGTATTGAGGACTCTGGACTGTAAAAGGAAAAATAGAATCGCCACCAGCACGACGATACCTACGAGTGGAAGCTTGTTCCATCCAGAAGACGCCAGACTGCCCATGGTCCAGAACGTCACCGTTTTGATACCTTCAGCATTGTTGGCAAAATAAATAATAAAGTTCGAAAATGCGCTGCACAGCGCGTTAATCACCATTCCGGCAAGCACCAGCTTGACCGACGTCATTTTCCCCCGAATCCCTGCCAAAGTCAGGACCAGTAAGGATGCACCCATCGCTCCGGCAAAGGCCCAGAAAGCCACCCCCGTCTGACCAAGCCACCCAATCGCACCGAATCCAATGAGAATCGCAAAGGTTGCTCCAAGTGAAGCACCTGAGGATATACCCAGTATGTAAGGATCAGCCAGTGGATTCTGCACAGCAGCCTGCATAACAGCACCGCACAAGGCCAAGCCTGCACCGATAAACATCGCCATCAGCACACGCGGGAAACGAATCTGCCAGATGATATCTGTAAATGAACCTGCCTCAATGGGTGTTGCCCCCCACTGAAATCCCGTTAATTTGTACAAAAGAATACGATATGATTCCGCCAGCGGAATACGAACCTGTCCAATGGAAACTGCAATACCTACAGAAATAACTGTAAACATGATTAAAGCTGCAATCAGTAAAGCAAACCCGGATTTACTATGAATCAGAGACTCCCTTTTCCCCATACGCTGCGTCTGAACCTGAACCGTCTGTGCCATCTCTTCCCCCATCAATTCATGTAAAATGTAGAACATATTAAATTTAGCTATTTACAAAGCATTTTCTCGGATTATAATTGAGAATGATTATCTTTGTCAATTTAAAACACATCGAAAAGGGGTTCACCATTTCATGAAATTCACATCCAGAACCATTGGTTTCGCTGCTCTGAGTCTCCTGTTACTGCTGCTTGCAGCCTGTTCGAATGCTTCAACTTCTTCCCCTGCCGAAGGAACAACTTCAACAACTAACACGACAGAAAACTCAACTCCTGCTGAGAATACAAATAAAACGACGTACCCACTCTCCATTGAGAATTTCACAATCTCGGGTGAGGGCGGCGAATGGAAACCGAAAGTGCAAGTATTCGATAAAGCTCCTGAACGTGTTGTTGCGAATACCCAATCTGCGGCTGAGATGCTCATCAAATTGGGTCTGACCGATAAAATGGTCGGTGTTGCTGCTCTATACGGTTCCGTTACACCGGATGTGGCTGATGATTTCGCCAAAATTCCGGTATTGTCCAAGGATTATGTAGGTAAAGAGCTGGTTGTAGGTGCAAGCCCGGATCTGGTACTCGGACGGGGCGACCTGTTCGCTGATGCAGACTGGGGCGTGGGTACCGTCGATGGATTGAATGACATGAATATCCGCACGTTCCTGCAAACGACGAATCACAAAGGCTCACTTGATAGCCTGTATAGTGATATTGCACAACTTGGGCAGATCTTTGACGTTCAAGATAATGCCGCAACATTCACGGAAAGTCTGAAGACTCGTGTTGAAGCCATTAAGGCAAGTGTAGCCGATCAGCCTGAGCATACTTTTGCCTACATCGTACCTGCTACGGAAGACACTATTACGGTAAGCAGCATGCAGACCGATACGTATCAGCTTGATGCACTGGGACTGTTGAAGCTGAAAAATACATTTAATGGGGTGCAAGGTGAGGTAAGTGTTGAACAACTGATCACAGCGAACCCGGACTATCTGCTCTTGTCTGCGTACGCCGGTTCACCGGATATCGACAAGCTGATTCAAGAACTGTATGCCAATCCCGCCCTGCAAAGTATGAACGCAATCAAGAACAAACAGATCTATGTCACAGATTTCAGCCAGTTCTGGGGTTATGGATATCAAATTCTGGATGGTATTGAGAAAATGGGACAGGAAATGAAAGCTAATCCAATCAAGTAATAACTGGAGCAAAGGAGCAGGAGAAGAAATTCTCACTGCTCTTTTACTATACTGCGCATACAATAAATCCCGGATCAAAGCTTGACATTAGTTTGATAACAAACTATATTACACTTATGAAAACAAGAGACGCTATTTCACTCATATCCAAAATTAAAGAGAAGGTCAACCGCTTCATCCTGGCCCAGATGGCTGAGCAAGGAATCCAGGATCTCGCCACGTCCCATGGGGATATTATCTATGCCCTGTATAACAATCACAGGATGACCATGGCTGAAATCGCCAAAAAAATTGGCAAGGATAAATCCACGGTGACTGCACTTGTGGACAAATTGGTGCGGACAGGATACGTCGTCAAAGAGCGTGATGCAACAGATTCACGCGTTGTTCATGTGGCTTTGACTACAAAAGGAGAAGAATTAAAGCCGGTCTTTGAAGAGATATCGCAGCGCATGCTGGACGCGTTCTATGCGGACGTTACGGAAGCGGAGAAAAAGGAACTGCTTCGAATTTTAATGAAAATTCATGGTAACTTCTAATTTTTTTTGGAGAAATAGTTTGATATCAAACCAATATCTTGGAGGAGGTTTTTAGTATGACAGATTACACAAAATTATTACCGATTCATGAGGTCAAGAAGATCGGAGAACATGATTTGCACTTGGAGATTTTCGAAGGAACCCTGCCTCATGATGCCGAAACAGTGACCAAGAAGCCCCCACTGCTATTCCTTCACGGTGCCTACACAGGCAGCTGGATGTGGAGCAAATATATCCCCCATTTTGTCCAGCACGGTTGGACCTGTTATGCCATGAACTTGAGAAGCCATTACATGAGTCGGGTCATGGACATGACAAAGATTACGTTTGACGATTATTTGGAGGATATTCGGGAAGTGTTAGCCGGGATCAACGAACCTCCCATTCTTATTGGCTTCAGCATGGGTGGGATTCTCAGTCAAAAGATTGCAGAAACCGCTACTCTCGCAGGCCTGGTTGTCATTGATGCCAGTATAAGCAAAGAGGTCCATGACGCCGTGCCTTATCCTGAAAAAGATCGTGAAACCGTATCGGACATCATCATGCCTGCACCTGTCCGTGATGAACTGACCAGTATAGATGAGACGGCAGAAGACATTGCTTTTCAGCGAAAATATCTGCAAACGGAATCTGCGAAGGCATTTGCTACCTTTTCAGCCCTGTGTGGAGCCGATGGAATATCCATTAATGGCGACCTGATCCATTGTCCCAGCTTGGTGATCAAGGCTGTTTCCTGTGAAGACGAAGATCAGAGAGGCCAATTAACTGCCAAGCAGCTGGGCGCTGCATATGCCGGACTTTGGGATACAACCCATACGGGTTTACTGGTAGGCCAACGGTACTTGGAACCTGTCAAACTCATTCTGGAATGGTTGAACATACAGCACCCTTTTGAATTAACGGAAAAACTCACAAAATAAAATAAATACCATGTTAAGACCTCCTTCTTACCTTTAATCCTGTATGCAAAAGTTTGTTTTTTTTAGATAAGCTTATATGCATAGTTCTGGATAGGATTAAACAATAAGAAAAGAGGTTTTAATTCATGGCCATTAACACATCCCTCCCCAAGCAAAGGGAGCTGCCTTCCATATCTTCAGAACGCCTTCCGTGGGCGGGACTACTTGCTTTAGCCATGGCTGGCTTCATTTGCATCCTCACTGAAAGCCTGCCTGCGGGACTGCTGCCGCAAATTGCAAAAGACTTGGGGGTCACCGAATCCCTCACTGGACAGTTGGTGACTCTTTATGCCATTGGATCACTTGTTGCTGCCATTCCCTTGACTGCTGCTACACGTGGATGGAGACGCCGACCTCTTCTGCTGGCATGCATTAGCGGCTTTCTTGTCTTTAACACCGTTACCGCAATATCCTCAGATTATATCCTGACACTTGCTGCTCGTTTCATGGCCGGTGTCTCTGCCGGTGTGTTATGGGGAATGACAGCAGGTTATGCTCGTCGGATGGTTCCGGATTCGTTAAAAGGCAAGGCCATGGCCGTGGCTATGGTCGGCACACCGGTGGCGTTAGCCCTTGGTGTCCCAATTGGCAGTTTTCTCAGTTCTTATATCGGCTGGCGCCTCATCTTCGGGATTGTATCTCTTCTGACCGCAGCTTTAATCGTATGGGTTCTCTGGAAAATGCCGGATTTTGCAGGAGAACCGGCTGGGGAACGTCTTCCACTGCATAAGGTGTTTTTAATTCCCGGAGTTAGGCCCATTCTGTTTGTTGTTCTGGCCTGGATGCTGGCCCATAATATCCTTTACACCTATATTTCTCCCTACCTTGCCCAGACCGTATTTGCTAACAGAGTAGACTTGATTTTGCTCATTTTCGGTATCACTTCCATTGTGGGAATTTGGTTAACCGGAATGCTCATTGACCGATTTTTGAGGAGATTAGTAATCATCAGTCTGGCAGCATTCGCTCTCGCGTCTGTCGTGATGGGAATCGGTACTCATCAACCTGTGGTGATTATCTTTGGCATCATGATCTGGGGAATTACGTTTGGCGGGGCCGCGACACTGTTACAGACTGCCATCGCTCAAGCCGGAGGCAAAAGCACAGATGTCGCCCAATCGATGCTGGTTACAGCATGGAATCTGGCGATTGGCGGAGGAGGCATCATCGGGGGCATCCTTCTTGAAGTGTTTGGAGCAGGATACCTTTCTGGGGCGCTGTTTATCTTGCTCATTCCTGCGTTGCTTGTAGTTATGCGTGCTTATAAATATGGATTCCCCAAAGCAAATTAACAGGAAGGCATTTTGCATGAGACACCATGAGTGACACAAAGGACAAAAGAGGAGTTCACTTGATGTGAACTCCTCTTTTGCATTTCATTTTTAAGTTATATAGACTGCGGTCTTATTCTGCCTGTGCCAGCAAATTCGGTCCTTGCATCAGATTTTTATGTGCAATCGGAGAAGACATCGTAATCAAGGTCATGTAAGTCCCGTAGGGGTCACACTTGTTCTGGAACTCTTCAAGTCCCTGGATCGTGTCTGTGAGGATTTTCAGCAAGTAGTTATACTCCCCGCTAATCCGATAACATTCCACGACTTCAGGTGACGCACGGCAGAAATCCAGGAAGGGATAACAATCCCGTGTACGAAAAAGAACATATGCTGTGCTCTGCTTGCCCAATTTGGATGGGGAGATCACCGTACGATATTCTTCGATAATCCCCTTTTCTTCCATTCGTTTGACTCGTTCAGTCACAGCTGGTTGAGATAATCCGACTAATTTTCCTAACTCGGTCATGGATAATCTCGCCTGATTCTCCAAGTGAAACAGAATATGCTGATCTATTTCGTCCATGTAATGCACCCCTTTGAACTATAAGATATGATTAAATATTACCTTAAATATATTCGCTAATTAACCATAATACCTTTAACACCTTATGTGATACAAGATAAATCATTTATATAATATACACAGTCACAATCATTAATCAAGCATATCACCTGAAGAGAGGAAGATTGGAATGGAAAAAGAAAATAAGACAACATTGCATACTTATGTGGATGAAGCCATGGACCGCGCGATAAGCGAAAAAAGAATCGTAGGAACGGTTGTACAGGTTGCATTAGGAGGGGAACTGATATACAGCCGGGCAGCTGGTTTCGCAGACAGGGAGCAAAAACGTACCATGGCAGAAAACGCTCTGTTTCGACTGGCTTCCGTAACTAAACCCATTGTGTCCACAGCAGCTCTGGCTTTGGTCTCACAAGGAAAGCTGAATCTGCATGATCCGGTGACTCGCTGGCTACCTGCATTCCGGCCCAAGCTTGCCAATGGTCAGGACACCCAAATAACAATTCAACAATTGATGACACACACCGCTGGCTTGACCTATCGGTTTTTCCAAGAAGAGCAAGGAACCTATGAACGTGCAGGTATCTCGGATGGAATGGATTTATCTGAATTAAGTCTGGAGGAGAATCTCCAAAGGCTTGCTTCTGTTCCTCTTATATATGAGCCAGGAGACATGTGGAGGTATTCCATCGCGACAGATGTACTCGGAGCCGTTATTGAAAAGGTAACCGGAATGTCGTTAAGAGAAGCTGTTCAACTGCTGGTTACTCGTCCACTTCACATGACAGACACTGACTTTGTTGCAGTCGATTCGGATCGATTGACCGCTGCATATGCTGATGGATCTGAAGAACCGCGTCTTCTCCATAATCAATTGGAGCAGGTTCCTTTTATTGAAGGGACTGCCGGTTTCCGGCTTGCCCCCAATCGTGCGAATCAACCTTCGGCTTATCCATCAGGCGGAGCCGGTATGGTTGGAAGTACCGGAGATTTTCTTACTTTACTTGAAGCATTGCGACAAGGGGGACAGCCTATCCTTACAGAAGCCGTTGCGGCTGAGATGTCTACCAATCAAATCGGTGATCTCGTGATGCCATACTGGCCAGGCAGAGGGTTTGGCCTTGGTTTTACCGTACTTAAAGATCCTGCGGCAGCTGGTACACCGGAATCAGCGGGTACGTGGCGAATGGGTGGAACTTACGGCCATTCCTGGTTTGTTGATCCAAAAGAAGAACTTAGTGTTGCCGCATTCACCAACACGGCACTTGAAGGGATGTCGGGCCAGTATACCACCGCTATTTGTGATGCCATCTACGCAGGCATTCGTGAAAGCAAAGGGGCTGCAAGAATTTAAATACGAATAACCGCCCAATATCATTGGGCGGCTTTATTTGGCGACAATGGTAACACCTACTGTCTGTTACTACTCAAATTTTTCTTTTTAAAAAGGTAAATCCCCGCAACAAGAATAAACCACACCGGCGTGACAAACAGTGCCACACGCGTATCCTCGGCCAATGCCAGTACCACCAGTACAAATGCCAAAAACGCTAGGATCAAGTAGTTCGAGAACGGATAAAGTGGCAGTTTGAAGCGGCTGCGACTCGCCAGTTCCGGCTGAGTACGACGATACCGGAGATGACAGATCACCATGATGCCCCAGACAAAGATAAAACACACGGTTGACACGCTCGTGATCAGCGTAAACACGCCCTCTGGCATGATATAGTTCAGCACAATCGCGATCAGAATAACAATCGTGGAGAAAAACAGCGCATTGGAAGGGACTTTCCTCTTGTTCAGTCTTGCAAATGATTCAGGCGCGTTGTGATCCTTTGCCATGGAGAACACCATACGGCTTGTACTGAAAATGGCACTGTTACACGCTGACGCTGCGGAAGTCAGTACCACAAAATTTACAATGCCGGCTGCGGCTGCAATACCCACAGCGGCAAACACTTGTACAAACGGACTTTCAGTAGCCACAATGGCGTTCCACGGGTAAATACTCATAATAATCAGCAGTGCGCCAACATAGAAGAGCAGTACCCGGATCGGAATCTGGTTAATGGCTCTCGGAATAACCTTCTCCGGGTTCTCCGTTTCCCCCGCTGTGAGTCCCACCAGTTCCATGCCTACAAAGGCGAACACCACCATCTGAAAAGATATGATGAACCCATGCAGTCCATTCGGGAACCATCCCCCATGACTCCACAGATTGGTGAAGCTTGCTGGACCCTGATCCGTGGTAAAACCTTTGAATATCATATATAAACCAACAATAATGAGTGCCAGAATAGCCACGACTTTAATCAGGGCAAACCAGAATTCCATCTCCCCAAACAACTTGACCGTTGCCAAGTTCATGATTAGCAAAAGGACTAACGCAATTAGCCCTGGCATCCACTGAGGTACATTTGGAAACCAGAACTGCGTATACAATCCAACTGCCGTAATATCAGCCATGGCAATGGAGATCCAGCAGAACCAGTAGGTCCAGCCTGTAATAAATGCCGCCATATTTCCCAGGTAATCACGCACAAAATCGACAAAGGAATGATACTGCAAGTTGCTTAACAGCAGCTCCCCCAATGCACGCATGATCAGGAACAACACAACACCCGTAATAATGTAGGCCAGCAAGATGGATGGCCCTGTTAGCTGGATCGTTTTGCCTGCTCCGAGAAACAGACCTGTACCGATCGCACCTCCGATCGCCATCAACTGCACGTGCCTGTTCTTTAATCCCCTTGTTAACGTTTCTTGCTGCATGATCAACCACCACTCTCTTTCTGCACATGCTCTCTACGATGAAAAATAATATTAATCATCATATAATAATCTGCCCAGAATACATATCCCTCTTTATATATTTTTTTTTGCACAGCAAAGAGGCCACCTTTGTAAGAGATGACCACTTCATATGCTCCTATTTCATACCCTTGGCTTTTATAATCTTAAGTTGCATCCGATCCATACTATCATCAGCCTATATGTACATTCTTTTGTTATTCTCATGCCACGTTATGCTGATAATACATATCTATAGAAGTATTTTAAAATATAAGCCAAGCATATAGCGGCAACGACTAAAAAGGTAATCGCTAACGAACGTTCGGTTTTCCAAATTCGAATAGCATTAGCAACACTAATCATGATTAACGCAATATAGTTAAGAACACTTGAATACGATTGGAACATGTTATAAACGATCATAATCATCCCCATGATACAGATTAACAAATACCACAGTGGAATCTTCTGAAAAAGCTGCTTCATTATGATTTACTCCTTATATATTAAATTGGTATGTGTATAAGATATTCTTCAACAGGAATGAAAATTCCTTTATTTAGGTTATGCTCCAAATAATTAATACTATTTATATCCAATTTAAGTATCTTCACAGTAAAAAGGGCTCCCGATAAAGGCGCCCTCTGGTCTGTTCAGCAACTATTTTTGCTTATAAAACTCATGATACAGCTTCATTAACGCCCGCTTCTCAATCCGTGATACATAAGAACGTGAGATGCCCAGTTCCTTCGCAATTTCGCGTTGAGTTCGTTCTTCCCCGCCCGCTTCCAGGCCAAATCGACCGATTACAACTTCCTTCTCCCTATCATCCAGGATGTCGAGATTGCGATAAATTTTGCTTTTTTCAATCTTGAGCTGTACCCGATCTACAACATCATCAGCTTCTGTGCCAAGGATATCGATTAATGTAATTTCATTGCCTTCTTTGTCCGTACCAATGGGGTCGTGCAGGGATACATCTTTGCGTGTTTTCTTCAGGGAACGCAGATGCATAAGTATCTCGTTTTCAATACATCTCGCCGCAAATGTGGCAAGCTTCGTACCTTTGCCTTGTTGAAAACTTTCGATGGCTTTGATCAAACCAATGGTTCCGATGGAAATCAGGTCTTCCTGATCTTCACCCGTATTGTCGAACTTCTTGACGATATGCGCGACGAGGCGCAGATTGTGTTCAATGAGCAAATTGCGAGAGTGGGCATTGCCTTCAGCCATTAGGCGTAAATGTTTGGCTTCATCACCCTCAGCCAGTGGCTGGGGGAACGCATTATTTTTGACATACGAGACGAGTAACGTTAACTCTTTAATGAATAGAGCAATTGCGGTAAACAATCCGGGCACAGATGACACCTCCTGCAGTTTTACAACGATCTGGCCTGAGCACATGTGGGAACAGGGTCGATCTATTGTATGTAGGCAGAGGCCCAGAAGTGCACGTACACTTGAAAAAGGTGAAGCTTCTGTAGTTATTTCACACGCTCACAGAGACAATAGAGCCTACCCGCTGAAGCAGAAGAAATTCTTTCTCCACACTTTGGATAAAATATGTTTTCTCCCCAAATATAACGACATCGTTCTCCGTTAACGGGACATCGCTTTTGAAATAAATCACATTGTCCGTTTCCCGGAATGCACCTTTGTAATAGAACATCCTATTTCGCTCCTTCATGTATCTACCTATGTAATTAACTACCCGCTTCATGTGGATCTGCTTCCTTCATGCTAACATATTCTCTCTCATTCATCATGTCATATTCGCACACTAACCAACATAAAGCCCCAGCCCTGTGCAGAACAGAACTGAGGCTGCATATCGATATGAATTCCTGTTTCTCCTGTCGATTGCTTCAAGAAACTAATTCAAATTAAATCATTTGAAGATTCGTTGAGAGAACTGATACAGTCCACTGTTCCAGACAGATGGTTCGTGTCCACCTACATCCAGATAAAACGTATGCGGAATATTCATGCTACTCAAGCCGTTTTTGAAGTTCTGGCTGACCCATAGCAGACCATCACTTGATCCGCAGGAGATCCACAACAATTTGAGTTGGCTAGCGACTTGTCCCGGGTTGGAAACCAGCTGTGATACAGATTGCGTATTCGGTGCAGCCGAGAAGGCTCCTACCCAAGCGAAGGTATTCAGATTTTTCAACCCGAAGTTAAGCGACTGCCCACCACCCATGGACAGACCGGCCAACGCACGACTATTGCGGTCCTTGTACACCGGATAATTGGCTTCGATATGAGGAATCAGATCCTTGAGCAGATCTTGCTCAAACCGTTCAAACGCAGCCACTTTGTCCGGAGCAAAAATGTCACCGACTGGACGGTCGTCCTTCATGGCACGGCCATTCGGCATGACAACGATCATCTGAGACAACTTACCTTCCGAATACAGGTTGTCCAGAATGTTCTTGGGTTTCATTGCGTTAACCCACTCATACTCATCTCCGCCGATGCCATGCAGAAGATACAGGACGTTATACTTTTTATTCGGAGAATATCCTGGCGGTGTATACACGGTCGCTTTGCGTGTATTGCCCACCGTTGTGGAATAATAGGATATCAGATTGGTATTTCCATGCGGAATATTGTTTCGATAGCCATCAAAACCCGATGGTGCCGGCACCACCGGAGTGTTAGCCAGAGCATTGTTTGCGTCATTGCTGGATACATTCATAGATTCATACGCTGTGTTCTGAGCACCAACCTCGCTGGAATCCGTAGCAAAAGCCATTGTTGGGGCAATCATGGCAACGACTATCGAAAGACTTAAAAGGATTGAAATACGTTTTTTCATCTCAATTTCTCCTCTCAATTTTGTCAAACTTAAGTATGCGTTTCTCGAAGTTTCACTGGAGTACGCTTGATGCTGAAGTTCAACTTTTTATAAAGCGGTGAAGCAAGCTTCCTCTCAACCCAAAATTGAAAGCCCTTACAATAAACAGGTTAGATCACCTCCCTTCCCTTCAGAAAAACACTAAAACATGTAGATTTCACTCTGTTTTCCCGACATAGAATTACTTATATAGTATATTTAAACTTATTTATCCATTTTTTGCAACAATATTTTCATTTCTATGGATTCAATTCAATGAATCTTAGAGCATCAGAGTTTTTCTTCTTTATCCTCGAATCATAATTAAAAATGTAAAATACTGTTGTTAAATTGAATATTTTACCTTATTATAGCTTCCATAGGGGGGTGTCTATGAACAATTTCAATTGATTCATAATATTTTTCTTCTGAGATATGCTTACGCAAAAGTTTCAACGTTTCGGCCGCCAATATCTTTTGCAACTACTTTATTTTCTGGGAGGAAAATGATGATGTTCAATGTACGCTTGTCGATCAAAAAAGCGTGGGCTTCATTCCTGGTTATTACATTATTGCTGCCTTTACTTGTGGGGTTATGGCCATCCAATGTCTATGCTGCATCTAACAATGAAGGAAAAATATCCATAACCGCAGATGATGAGTTCACACTTTTTATAAACGGAAGACAGACGGGAAAAGGCACCGACTGGGCCAAAGCCTATACGTTCCCTGTGCCGATTCAATCTGGCATCAATGTGATTGCGGTTCAAGCGAAGGATATAGGCCTCTATGCGGGACTGCTGGCAGACCTTAGCTACGGAGATGAGAATCTGGTTACGGATTTCAACTGGAAAGTATCTGAACGATATGTCGAAGGGTGGGAGCAACCCAAATTCGATGATTCGTCATGGTCACGTGCTACTGACTTCGGTCGGTATGGCAGTGATCCTTGGAAACAGATTAGCGGCATGCCTGAGGAGACCAGTGCACGCTGGATCTGGGCAGGCAAGACCAATGTGGATGCTCCAGTTTCAGAAGCATATTTTCGAATCTCGTTTAACGTATCCGAAGACGGACTGGCTATTAGCAATCCCATTTCTTCTTCTGGTCAATTCGAGCAAGTCGATTATCAGTTAAAACCGACCCAACCCATGCCTGCTTCCATGGTGAAGAGACTTCCCGTGGTAAATGCCGTCTTTGAAACGGTGGAAGAGAAAGGTTCTATAGAACTTAGCACCCAAGAAGCTGCCCAAATCGGTAATAACCTAGCTCCTGGTCAGATCTTTCTCGATCAGTCCTCTGCCCGGGCTATCAAAGTTACAAGCGTCAATAGAAGCTCTGGTGGTATGCGGGTAGATTACACCACTCCGGGTGTGGAGGAATTGTTCGATTACTATGATATTCCCGAGCAGGAGGTCTCGTTCGAAGAGCGTAACATCGTCATGCCTGATCCTGAGATGGTATTGGATAGCAAGGAATGGCTTGTTCAGGAAACCCCATCCTTGTTAGAGACCGATATAACTGACGATGCTGAAATGCGACAGTTCAACATCGACAACACGATTCAAAATGATTTAGATGCAAATATGGATATGCTTGCGGATGCAGAAACAATGGATATCGCTTCCACGGATATCGCACCCATGGATCTGAATGATGTGAATTCTATGGACATGAATGATACAAACGATATGGATCTGAATGAAATAAACTCCACGGAATTAACTGATATTAATTCAACGGATCTGAATGATGTGATTCGTGCTGCTGGAGCAGGTGATTTTGCCAATTGCAAAAAATCCGGCAATGAGTTTGTCTGTGATTTCAAGAAGGTACTTGTAAATCAACAAAATGCAAACGGTAACAAAGTGTTCGTTGAAGCAGGTGGCAAGCTCACCTTGATTGCACCCAAAGTTACGGGGAAATACGGATTTTGGGGGAAATATGATCTGAAATTTACTGCTGGTGAGAAAGCCAACATCTATATCAAAGGTGATGCCAAGTTCAAAAAAGAAGTTAAAGTTCCAATCATGGGCTTCAACATTGGTGCTGGCAACCTCGGAGCCGTATCTGTCGGCGTTTTTCTGGTCATTGGTATTGACGGCAACGTCACCTTTGAATTTCAGGTCGATCAGGGATACACGGTTACCGCGGGAGTCAAAGGGAAAACACGTGTCTTTATTCCCGTGAAGATCCAGCCTTACAGCAGTGTGAACAGATATCTTACGGTAACCCATAAAATTGAAGGACAGATCACTGCTTGGGCAGGAGCCAAAGCGGAAGTCGGTCTGAAAATTGCCGGCAAAAAAATACTTGAGGTAAGTGTTTTTGCCGGCATTGAAGGCACAGGGAAATGGACAAGCAGCAATAATGTGCCCAGTACCATGTCTCTAAAGATTGATGCTCTCGTCAAAGGAGAAGGAGCTGTATTTAATAAGTCCTTCAAACTCTTCGAGCTGCGCTGGAATTTGGTGAATCTGGTGAAAACCCCTACCAATCCGGGAACCGGACAGAACCTGGCACGAAATGCTGCCATAACGGTAACTTCCACCTATCCCGGGTATTCAGCAGCCCGAATTAATGACGGGGATCGTAACACGGCCTTGGGGGAAAATTATAGCTGGGCCAATAACCGTAATTCCTCACTTCCCCAATATGTCGTCATTGATTTGCCGGCATCGAGTTCAATCCAGCGAATGGATCTGTATACCACCCAGGGATACCCGCTTGCCAATTATGATCTGCAATACTGGAATGGCTCAAATTGGGTGAATCTTGTACAGATTACAGGCAATCAAGAGTTAATGCGTTCACACACATTTTCAGCAGTCAGTACCTCCAAGATCCGTGTCGTAGCGAGTAAAGGTCCTTCCCATCAGTCAACCTATGTGCGAATCAATGAGCTTGAAATCTATTAAAACAACATACCCAAAAAGCCTCAGCTCCTGGTTACACAGGATGGCTGAGGCTTTCTTGACATCTGTTTAGTGTACGGATACTGGATTAACTGCCTCTGCACCCTCGGGTGAAGCCAGTCTGTCTTTCATCAACAGACTGATGAACAAGCCCAGCAAACCCAGTGCAGCAATTACTGCGGCATACAAAGGCACTGAGATAAGTCCCGTATGCGTAATTGCATACCCACCCATATAGGCACCGGCGGCATTTCCCAGGTTAAATGCCGAATGACTTGAGGTTGTCGCAAGCAGCGGTGCTTCACGAGTCATATTCATAATCCGAATCTGAAGTCCCGGCATAATACCAAAAGCAGCTACACCCCAGAAGAATATGGTGATTACCGCGAGATAAGGATTCTCTAGTGTAATCGTAAGTGCAGCCAAAAGAACCGCCAGTATCCCAAAGTTGACGATCAACGAAGGCATCAGCTTCCAGTCTGCCAGACGGCCGCCAACCAAATTGCCCAAGGTTACACCGAAGCCAAACAACACCAGAATCCAAGTCACACTTTGCTCCGCAAAACCACTAATATCCACAAGCATCGGCGTAATATAGGTGAAGACTGTAAACAAACTTCCGCACCCCAACGCCCCAATAAGCAGAACCAGCAACACTTGTGGACGTACCAGATTTCGGAATTGCTGACCGAGGTTTGCAGGCGGTCCTTGCGCAATAACCGGAATAAAACGAATAATTCCCATTAATGAGATAATGCCAAGAATTGTAATGGCTCCGAAGGATGATCTCCACCCAAGCTGTTGCCCGATAAATGTACCAAACGGAACGCCAATGATGTTGGCAATCGTTAGCCCCGCGAGAACAACCGATACCGCTCCCGCCCTTCTCTCTGGCGCAACAAGCCGTGTTGCCATGATTGAACCTACACCAAGGAACGTACCATGGGCAAATGCCGTTAAGATCCGTGCCGAGATTAACAACCCATAGGTGGGAGCAATAACGGACAATGCGTTCCCGATAATGAAAATGCACATGAGCAGCACCAGTAGTTTTTTCTGTGGAATCTTGTGCGTAAACACGGTTAAAATCGGCGCACCTACCGCTACACCAAGCGCATATCCCGTAATGAGTTGTCCTGCCTGCGGAATGCTTACATTCAAGTCTGTTGCCACATTGGGCAGCAGGCCCATAATGATAAATTCAGTCATACCAATCGCAAAAGCGCCAATCGTCAGGCATAACAGGGACAATGGAAACGCCCCACGTTTACCCGGCTGCGAAGCCTCTAGTTCTGTTTTGTATCCTGTATTGTGTCCAGTCGTGCTCATAGATGTTCTCTTCTCCAGTCTCTTAATCAACGATTTTCTGTCGCCTTCAACCACAAGGCTTCTGTTAGTTGTTCGAACGTTTCACGCATAGCCAGCTTGTCCCGCCAGTGTGCCGGAATACCACTCAGTCCATAATAAGCACCTGCAATCTGCCCATACACCGCACCCGTGGTATCCGCATCATCACCCAGATTAACAGCTAGCAACGCACCTTCTTCAAAGTTCGCCGATTTATGGAACGCCCAAAGTGCTGCCTCAAGTGAACGAACCACGTAACCACTGCCCTTAATTTCCGGCGGTTCTTTGCTCTGATAGGAACCCATAACAACCTCTTCAATAGCGGGCGAAAAGGCAGGTTCTTCCCTCCACTGTCTGCATGTCTCCGGCATCAGCATGACGCTCTTGTCCGCTCCGCGCAGACCGGCAACAATTATGGCGGCTAGCACTTCACAGGCTTCCACACTTTCCGCTGCGGCATGTGTTGTACGAGAACTCAACCCGGCATAGCGGACCATTTCGTTTGGTTGATTGGCATAAGCCATCGCGACAGGAGCAAGCCTCATGATAGAGCCATTGCCTGCCGTCATCGGGTCAGTTGATCCGCTGTAAGCTTCCCCGGTTATCTCAAATCTCTCCAAGGCACTTCGCGTTGCCCCGCCGATATCAAAGCAATCGCCTGTGCTGCTCATATACCCGACCCTGTACCAATTGGTATATCTGCGCATCTGATCCGCAGGATCAAAGTTTGCCTTGCGTACCAGACTTTCTGCCAAACATAGAGCCATGGATGTATCATCTGTCCACTGTCCAGGTTCCAACCCGAATACGCCGCCTCCCACGATATCCGTTACAGGTTCAAACGTACCCGGACTGCTGAATTCCACGGTAGTTCCGAGCGCATCACCCACTGCAAGCCCGATGAAGCAGCCATTGAAACGGTCTCTTAGCAGCATGCTTGTCTTCCTCCCTTACTCCATATACTTTCAGAATCTTTCTTCTATTTTCCCACAGTGTTTAATCTGGCGTAAAGCTAATATTCCTGATAACAGGAACACGATTTCTTCTATTATAAAAGTGTCGAAAGCTGTTGAACGATCAGAAAAACCAATTTTCATAAAAATTCTTTTATTTTATTATGCTGAAAAAACAGTTTATTCAGTACACCGCTTACATGTAAAGGGCTTAACGGTTTGCAAGGTTCATTACTTTCTGAAAACACGTCATACATACGAAAACTTTCAATGTAAACATTCATAACACACTTGACCCCCAAGTTTGTCCTATGTTACGGTTTTATTAGCTTTTAACGCATATTTTTTCCCAAATTAATATTCATTAACGATAAACTGCGTCAGATAACATTCCGCGGGTTAATGAATATACGGAAATGAATTTGCAGAAAATTTTCATTTTATTTTATCCCAAACTAATTCTGAAACAGGAGGAACAAATTTATGATTAAGGCACTGGTATTTGATTTCGACGGAACGATTATTGATACAGAGACAGCATGGTATATTGCTTTTCGTGATGCTTACAAGGAACATGGCGTAGATCTAACCCTGGAGATGTACTCACAATGCATCGGGACCAGTCTGAAAACATTTAATCCGTATGAGTACCTCATCACAGATTTGAATCTTCCGATCGATCGGGAAGCGTTCAGGGAGTCCGTTCAGTTGCAGCACGCTGCATTGATGAACAAAGAGAAGGTGCGTCCTGGTATTCAGGAATATCTCGAACAAGCACGTGAAGCCGGATTGAAACTCGCTGTAGCCTCCAGCTCCAAACGGGAGTGGGTTGAACAGCATCTGGAACAACTGAAACTGAAAGATTATTTTGAAGTCATTCGTACGGCAGATGATGTAGCGAATGTAAAGCCTGACCCGGAACTCTACACTCAAGCGCTTGAAGCCCTTGGAGTAACTGCAGACGAAGCCGTAGCGATTGAGGATTCACCTAACGGCGCGCGTGCAGCTGCTGCGGCTGGTATGCACTGCGTAGTCATCTCGAATACCATCACAGGAACACTGGAATTCGATATGCCTCACCAACGGCTGTCTTGCTTGACTGACCTTGCATTTAACGATTTGATTTCGAAGCCACTCGTCACTACCGTCTAAGGTTTGCACGAATTTCGCGATTTAATCCTTAAAGGGGGAGTTCACATGAAAGCTGTACATTTTGGTGCGGGCAATATAGGCCGCGGTTTTATCGGTCATATGTTGTCCGCTTCCGACTACGAAGTCTGCTTTGTCGCACGTAACCCGAAGAAAATCTCCATGCTTCAAGAGAGACAGGAATATCCGATTACACTTGCCAATAACGATCAGGACACTACGATTGTCAACAACGTGACGGCGATCAATGTGAGTGAGCAGAATCTGGTTGCGGAAGAGATCGCTTCAGCCGATCTGATCACAACCGCGGTGGGGGTATCTGCACTCGGAGATATCGCCGAACCGATCGCCAAAGGCATTCAACTTCGCATGAAAAACAATAATCAGGCTCCACTGCATATTATCGCTTGCGAGAATGCCATCGGTGGTAGCACCAGGCTGAAGAAACGCATCTATCCATTTCTGGATGAACAAACTCGCAAAAAAGCCGAACGTTATATTTCTTTCCCCAATGCAGCTGTGGACCGGATTGTTCCGGCTCAAAACCACAAAGACCCGCTGCAGGTCACTGTTGAACCTTTTTACGAATGGGTCGTTCATCGTCCAGCACTTCTGGATGGATTCAAGAAAATAAACGGCGTCCACTATGTGGATTCGCTTGAACCTTATATCGAGCGTAAAATGTTTACGGTCAATACAGGTCACTGTGTCGCTGCATACTTCGGCTATCTCGAAGGATTCAAGACGATCCGCCAGGTGATGAGTAACTCCACCCTTCGGGCCAAGGTACGCCATGTTATGGAAGAGACGGGTCAGATGCTTATCCAGAAGCATGGATTCAACGCACAGAAGCATAACAAATATATCGACACCATACTGGAACGCTTCGCCAATCCCAACCTGACGGATCAGGTCACCCGGGTCGGACGTTCCCCCCTTCGCAAGCTTTCGCCTCATGATCGGCTTGTTCGCCCAGCGCTGCAGGCCATTGAATTCGGAATTGAAATTCCTCATTTAACTTCTGCTATGGCGGCCGCAATGTTGTTCAATGACAAGCGCGACGAGGAAGCCATGAAGCTACAACACATGATTCGCGAAGATGGCGTCTCCGCCTTCATCCGTGAACGCATGGGAATTCCCGACGAACATCCCGTTCATCAGAATGTAATCGCCCGTTATCAAGAACTCAGAGGGCGCAAGGAATCAACTATACTAACCTGAGTAACGGATCAGGGCATGGGGTCGATCCTGCAAACTGAATAAAAGCACGGCCAAGAAGCCGGGAGGAACCTATGCAGCCGCATCGCTCCTTCCGGCTCTTTGTCTATGCACGGCGTGGCATGGCACGGTACATTCTATCTACATTGTAGTAACGTTAATAAAACAGCGTATCTCCTCTCTCAAGGAAATACGCTGTTTAGGGAATCTTTTTTTAAATTTACTACATCGTTTGGCTCAGCCTTGAGCCTCATCCCTTTTCTACTCATTCATGATGGAATTAAGGGATGCATATGCCATGGGCAGGAAACCTTCCGAAGGTTCACCAATAGGTGCTTGGATGTGGAAAATGTAACCATTCCCGTCCAGTTCTTTGACAATAAAGTACTCTGTTTTCTTATCATTCTGGGACATCATGTACAATTTTGCATCCTTCATCGGCCCATTACTGAGTTGTTCAGCCGTCAATTGCTTCACTTCTCCGGTCTCGGACAACTCTTCCTTGGCATCCATCTTCAGCGCATCCAGATTGTAATTCACCGGCAACTTCTCAATCTCTACCTCATAATCGGGATCAATCTTCATTGTTAATTCATGGTCTTCGGCGTCAAAAGCCATCGGTTCAAACACATAAAGTGAATAACCTTTCGCTTGTGCCAGTGTGACTGGACGTTTCTCGGTCATTCCTTCTACCGTCACTTCCAACTCTGATGTCTTCGGACGATCGGAAGTTACTGTACCGCCTGTATTGGAACCGTTATTGTCATCACTCGATTCAATCTTTGCAATCTCTGTAAGTACCAACTGTTTTGTTGTTGCATCAATCGTTTTCTCTACATATTTGAAACGAACGGAATCTTCGTCATCGATATCATCCAGAGACTTCTGCAGATCTTCGCTCACCTGGAATGACATCGGCTTCTCATTCACTCGAATCTCAACGGTATGCGGATCAGCCCACCCAGTCAGAATACCTTCTGCTTCTATTGCAGCACTTTCATTCGGTTGTTGCTCCGGTGCTGGTGACTGTTCTTCCGTATTATTCACTGGCGGCTGTGCAGCAGGATTACTGTTCCCACAGGCCACAAGCGAGAATCCCATAAGTAAAACCAGGAGTGATGCACTGACTTTCATTGTATTTCCTTTTCGCATATGAACACCTCCGTTAGCTTATACGCAATGATGCTTGTCCATGTTGCTTCTCATCCATTGGCTTGGCTGTATACTAGTACTTACACGGGAGAAAGGCAGCTCAATCATGCAAAATGTCTGAACGATTTTTGTAGTCCTCTACCTAACTGGCCTGATCCATCTGTACCAGTTTGGCATTGGCTACGTTAAATGCTTTGGTCTGGAGGTTAAATTGCTTGCGGAATTCAGCAAGCTTCGCATATTCGCTATTTCGTAACCGAATGGCTCGCTTGATCTTAACCAGATTAGGTTCTGCACTTTCTCTCATCAGATCATACAACTGCTCATCGGCACTCAGACTCAGCTGATACGAGGCAATAAAATTTTCCAATGCACGCGCTCTTGCTTCATATTGATCCAGCACCTTCTCAGCCTGTGCCAACGTTTCTTCTCTTTCAAATGATAGTTCCTTAAGGGAACTGCGCAGGGCTACCGTCTTCTCGTTGGTCTGTTTCAGAGCCTCTTCCGCCTGTTTCAACAACGTTCTTCGTTCATCAATATGATCTGCCGCCTGATCCAGCAGTGCTTCGAGATCACTGTTTTTGTTCTTGCCTTTGTCTAAAATGGACTTGTATAACTTCATATCTTCCTGCTCATGACTGGTCAGATTGTTCAAACTCTGATCAATCTTCTGACCACTGAGCACCAATTGGTTTACCTGATTTGCCGCAGGCTCCTGCGGATCTCCACAACCACTCGCCAGCAAAACTAGCAATACACTAACTGCTGCAAGCGCCACTTTTTTACTCGTTAGCACCAAAGTCCTTCCTCTCTTGCATCATCTTGTTGTTCTCTTACAAGCGTGTATCTCCGCTAAAATTGGCTACCCAGTGTGCATCCGGATCGTATACTTCGAACTCGTAACCCCGATCTTCGAGTAACTTCAGAATACGTGGTAAAGCCTGAACCGTCTGCTCGCGCTCATGCATCAGAATCACTTCCTTATCCCGATGTACACTTTTGCTCACCCGGGCCACAATCTTGTCTGGGTGACCGGGAAGATTCCAATCGAGTGAATCTGTCGTCCAGTCCCACATTTTGAACCCGGCCGCAGCAATATCACCTCTGAACGTCTCACCGATCTGTGGACTGCTGCCATAAGGTGCACGAATCAGATGAGGTGTAAAACCAATCAGGTCTTGCACCATCTTCTGCTCTTTTTTGAACTCTTTCACAAAGTTTGCAGAACTGCCGCTCTTATACAGCTTTTTGTAGTTATGCGTCATGCTATGAAGTCCAGGATAACTGCCTTCCTTCAACAGCCGTTTCACTGCATCTGGATGCTGATTAAGCTGTCGTCCGATCATGAAAAAGGTAGCCTTCGCTTCGTGTTGCTTCAAAATATCCAGCAATTGTTCCGTATACTCCGTTGGGCCATCATCAAACGTTATGTATGCCAATTTGCGAACCTGGCCCTGGAACCGTACCGGCTCCTCCTTGGCATCCGGAGTAACTTGTATCATGCCCAGCTTGGCGGGCTGTTCGATTACAGTCATCGGAGGCGGCGCAACAATACTTTTGATCCAATGCGTCATGCCAAGGAATATATAAGTTACACCGGTAACGAACAATACCAGAAGCATTAGAGCTATGCTAATCCTTCCATACCGGATTTTTCTTCGTTTATGTGTTTTCTTGCGACTTGTGCTAGGCGGAATACTTCCACGTTCTCCCGCTCTCTCTTGCTGGACTCTCACTGCCATGCCACTTCCTTACTTTCATTTATTCCCGATTACTGGTATATTATCTCGTTTCATGTCTCTATATAGAAGATTAATAGAAAAATGGATCGGGAGAATGACAGAATAGTTACAAGCCCGGTTACAATCTACTTATCTCTTCGCTCTATATATCTTTCCTGCGGTTACCTTCTCCTGTATAATGAAGTGATTTACGCCATCAGACTTCAAGAAGGAGCTACACCCATGACAAGTTTGAACCGTGCCGGCAGATCCATCTATCTGTTATTCTTTGTCGGCATTATCGCGATTTCTTTCTCTTCGATCTTTGTACGCTGGTCTACCGCAGATGTTGCGGTCATTGCCATGTACCGTCTATTTCTGACCAATCTGTTGATGCTCCCTTTTGTCTGGAAATATAGACACGAGATGATGCGTCTGAATGCACGACAGTGGGGATTGCTGCTTGCATCCGGTGTGATGTTGGCCCTTCATTTCCTGCTCTGGATGGGTTCGCTGCGGCTCACCAGTGTTGCCAGTTCCACAGTTATTCTCGCGCTGGAGCCTATACTGATTCTTGCCGGTTCGGTATGGCTGTTCAAAGCCAAAATTAACCGCATGATGATCATTGGCATGGGCATCGCCCTGTTTGGATCAATCGTCATTGGTGCAGGAGATTTCCAGTTGGCAGGTACTGCTCTGCAAGGTGATGTCCTGTCTTTACTTGGCACAATCGCAGTCGCTGTCCATATGCTGCTGGGTCAATTTTTGCGAGCGGGACTTAGTGCATTTTCGTATAACTTCTGGGTATTTTTTGTCGCTGCTTGTACGCTCGCGGTATATAATCTGATTATGGGCCACCCATTCGGGGGTTACGCTGCGTCAGAGTGGGGAATCTTCCTGCTGCTCGCCATTGTGCCAACGATCTTCGGACATTATCTCTTCAACTGGTTGCTTCAATATATGAATGCCACGACGGTATCCATGGGCGTACTTGGGGAACCCGTATTCTCTTCATTACTGGCCTGGATGCTGCTCGGCGAATCCCTCAGTGCATCACAGATGTCTGCCGGGGTCGTCATTATATTCGGGGTATGGATTTTCATTCGATACGGCAAAACCAAACCTCAGATTGCTTCAGCAGAAGCCTCTGTTGCTGGCAAAGGGCCTGTTGAACCTACCACGGTATAACCTATTCATTCGTAATGCATAGTTATAAACGACTCTACAACTCTCATAAGGCGGTGTATTTTGATGAAAAATATTGTATCCATGCGCTGGCTGCTCGCCAGAATGTATGAACCGGATGTAGTCATTGCAGATTGCCGTTTCTTGCTCGGTCAACCGGAGGCTGGAAGACAAGCCTATGAAGCTGGACATATTCCAGGAGCTGTCTATCTCGATTTGGAAAAAGACCTGTCTTCTCCTGTGTCTGCGCACGGAGGACGTCACCCGCTTCCTGATCCGGCTGTTCTCGCAAGTCGTCTCTCCAAAGCTGGCATCGGCTCCAATAGTCGTATTGTTGCTTATGACGATCAAGGCGGCATGAATGCATCTCGGCTATGGTGGCTGCTGCGCTACATCGGTCATGAACAGGTGTATATCATGGACGAAGGTTTCTCCGCTTGGCAAAATGCCAAGTTCCCGGTGACTCAGGATGTGCCTGTTCAGATCCCGTCTTCCTTTGAGGTGAACCTACAGCCGCAGATGCTGGCAAGTGTTGAGGATGTGCAACAAGCCTCTGCAAATGGCAGTGCCGTGTTAATTGACTCCCGCGATGCCCGCCGTTATGCGGGTCTGGAGGAACCGATCGATGCCAAGGCCGGACATATTCCAGGTGCGGTGAATTATTTTTGGAAAGATGTGTTGGATTGGGATGGACGTTGGACAGATACTGAGGTGTTAGAAGAACGTTTCAGTAAGCTGGACAAGGATGGTGCGATTATCGTGTACTGCGGCTCAGGTGTGTCGGCTTGCCCGAACGTGATTGCGCTGGAAGAAGCGGGATTCTCGAATGTGAAGCTGTATTCCGGGAGCTGGAGCGACTGGATCAGTTATGAGGAAAATCCGGTGGCTATAGGTGATACGGAAGCGGATAAAGACGTATAGCAGTGTATCGATGTTGAATACATCGCCAGGTGGCTTATCTTCCCCGGCGATGTATTTTTCTTTGTTTGGATTCATGATAATAGAAAAACCGTGATGGATATCTGTCCACCACGGTTGAATAATGAAATCTATTATTGCTTTTTACTTAAAGATACATTTGCTGTTAACGTCTTGTCGATCGTCGTCCAGTTGACATAAGCACCGAGTATTTCATTAATAACAGAAACTGGAATGACAGTTTCACCATTTAAAAGCTTTGGTACGTTACTATTGAATACTAGTTTATCGTTAATTGAATACACATCTGAACCAATTTGAGCACTTATATTTTTTGTACCTAATTTGATTTGTGTGGTACGCGTCTTATGATCCCATTTTACTGTACCGCCCAATAGCTCCGAAATGGTTCGAATCGGTACGTAGAACTCATCATTATGAACAACCGGTTTGATTGTCGTCCCCCCTACATTCATGGCAACATCAACATATTCAAGGAAATCAGTCTTTCTAATGAGTCCATGAACGCCTTTTGTTCGGTCCACGACCTGAGATACTTCGTAATCCGTTGCGGCCGATAGGTACGCATAAGCTACACTTTTATCCATATCAAGCTTATCGGATAAGAATTGAATCGATTCACGTACTGATTCTTTCATAGCTTCATCCAAATCAGGGTCCAGTCCAATCGGAATCCAATAATCCTCTGTTTCAGCAAAGGGTTGCGTGAATTCTCCACTGTGTGGCAGTGATGGATCACCTTTCTTTAACACCGTTAACCGAACTGTCCCCCTTAAGGAAGCTTCCAATGCAGTTAACGCCACTTCTCCATCTCCTTGAGCAAAGTGTGGATCTCCAGTATAGAATAGACCGCCTTTAACTTGAATCGGATAATAAATAGTTGCACCAACACCCAACTCATTAATATCCATATTCCCTCCTGTTTCAATAGGTGGAATCGAACTCACAACTTCACTGGTATTTGGTGCAACCCCCATAACACCTAGAAACGGGTTAATGGGGAAACGTACATTTTTGCCAGCTTTTGTTGGTAATACCCCATACCAGTTGCCGTTGATTTCTTCAATAGGCGTAAATATAGATACATTATTATATAATTCCGGTTTTGTTGCGCTAGCTCCCTCTTGTGGGCCTGTATTTTCTGGAAATTCGTTAGGAAGGGCACCTTTACCATGGCGGTTAGAAATGACACCATATGGAACTCGCGTTTGCAATGAAAGGACTTCTACTTTAAGAACATCACCCGGCTCTGCCCCCTCAACCGCTACTGGCCCAGTGATAATATGAGGTCCGTCTTTTACAAAATCATGCTTAATCTCAGAAGCTGCAATTGCCTTCGCATCATCCAACACGCCATCGGATGAGATACCAAATTTGCCGAAGTACTCGCCTGGATTTCTCCCTTGATCCTCCATCAGTCCCTCATGCGATACCGTGTCAAATGTTACAGCACTTCCTGATGGTACAGTAAGAATCGGAGAGCTGTCTCGATTAGGCAGTGATCCCCAGCGAATGTTCTCAATCGCAGACGTTACATAATAATCACCTTCAACCTTTGCAAGGGTTGTTGGTTGCAGTGGCATACTAAAGCCCACTGAAGGTAGAGCAAATGTAAACATACTTATAATCCCTACTGAAACCCCAAATTTCCTAATCGTTCGGTTAATAAACATAACGTCCCCCCTCTGTACTATGTAATATTACCTAACACAAATAAACACTAACATATAAATAAATTTACAACAATATTTTTTTGTTAAAAAACATAACATAATGTAGCTACTCTTTAAGAATTAACTTATAAAAATAAATGATATGTCATTATACTTACCATATGAAAGACAACTCACAAATGTGGAGTTGTATTCCGGAAGGTGGATTGACTGGATTAGTTATGAAGAAAATCCGGTGGCTACCGGGGAAGAGATAGATACGGAGCACAAGTCTACAGGATCTCAACAGCAAATACACCGCCATGCAGGCTGATGCCTGGGGCGGTGTATTTGTCGGGCCTCAGCGTCACCCGGGAATACGGGAGAGAGGCATCGTTGCACGGGAAGACTGATCCAACCAGATCCCTTCCCGCTTAATGAAACAAAATCTGTAAAAGAAAATGAGGAGAAGCATTCATGAGTCCATGAATCAGAATAATCACCCATATTTTACGATAGCGGGCCCACATATAACCAAGAAACAGACCCGTAACCCCATGATTTGCAATCACTGTTGCCACATCTATATCCCACTGACCATTTCCTTGAATGGCGATATGCCAAATGGACCATAGTATTGAAACTAGTAGTATGGCTGGCCATCTTCCAAGCAACGCCTCCAATCGGGTTTGCATCCATACTCGATAAAAAACTTCCTCCAATACGCTATTGATCACAAAACCAATCAACACCAAGAGAAGTAATTCTGTCGTATCGGTTCCTACAATTGCTCCTTCTGGTTGTGCAATTGGGGAATAGAACTTTAGATAACCCCACACCACAATAACGATTAGTGGTGCGATGACGTGTCTATGGGTGCGAGGCTTTGCAGAGATATTATCTTGCTGTCCGCCAGTCATTTTTCGATAAATCAGTAATAAAATCAATGGGATGAACAATAATGTCGTCAACTTGAACGTCAAATAATATAGCTGGAAATGTAATCCTTGCGGGTCTATCGTTATCAGAGAAACCGTAAATAAAACGCCTGACAGCAATAATACAATGGATTGAACGACCAAGTGCTTTTTCTCCATTTGCTTGAAATAAAAGAGATCTTGACTTTTATAAGGAATCATACGGATTAGAACAATGCCAAGGAATGCCGGCAACATACTATGCCATATTGGAATCACTTCCTCACGATCAGCCGTGTACCTTATATTCAAGTTTCCTGTCCACACTAACCACAATACAGCAGCAAATATCATGATCATGCATAATAAGCCGATTGCCTTTCCCCATGCTGGAAACATTACTTTGAATTGCTGATTCATTCCAATTCCCCTCCTTGAGTGCTATGTCGCCTTTGCTTCTTTTTTTAATTCAATTGAGTTAAATAAACTCTAGCACATCTCATCTTCATCGTCTATTTATTTCAGTTGAGTTAAATAATATGATATTCTGTGTGTATGCCAAAAATCGTGGACCATGAGAAGATGAAGAATATTATTGCTGAAGCAACTTGGAAAATCATTAGTGAGCAAGGCATTCATCATGCAACGTCAAGAACAATTGCGAAGGAAGCCGGATTATCACAAGGAGCCTTAAGACATTATTTTTCCAAACAAGAGAGCCTGCTAGCATTTGCAATGGAGTTAGTTAAAGAAAAGGTACTTACTCGGTTAAGGAATCTGAATGCAAAAGAACTGGCGCCTCAAGAAAGAATTGTTGAATACTTGCTCGAGCTAGTACCTACGGATGAACAAACATTATTGGAAATGGAGGTTTGGTTTGCATTTGTAACCTATGGAAAGACGCAAAAAGGGTTCGATGCCAATTATGAGGACCTGCAGAGTGCAATCAGGAACTGCATTATGTACTTAAAAAATGAAGGTCTTCTGCGCACTACCGATGAAGAGAAGGAACACGAAAAGCTGTATGCCTTTATGAATGGGATGGCTCTCAATTTGTATCTAGAGCCGCATAAGATAAATCGAACACGAAGCAAAGAAATGATACAAGACTATATCCATTGGATTATACGTTGAAGGAAAGCATGACACACAGATCGGGGAGTTAAGTTAGCGTGCCAAAGCGTAGCAGAATCCCATCTGCAGCAGGAGCGACTGAATAAGTTATGAGGAAAATCCGGTGGTTATCGGGGAAAAATAAAGATTAAGAACCCGCGTCTGACGCGGGCTTCTTTGTGCTTTCTATACATCCATATCCATGCATTTCAGGAGCTTACCTCTCCGACTTCTGTAACGTTTAGATTCAGCTTATGTTTTTCGCATACTTCGTAAAAATCTTTTGAAACAATGGGTTTGAAGATATTGATATAATCCAGCATAAAAAATTCATGCTCGCCAATTCGCTCTTTATGAAGGCAGATTCGAGATACAACTTTGACGTTCTTACGTGGAGGCTGTTCTACAGATGCAGCAATGACTGCTTTGCGCCCATATTCGGAACGTTCATAATCAAAAACATCCAAACGATCAAGGTGATGTGCAGTCCAATAGGTTTGATCAACCGAACGACCGTCATGGTAACATACCGTTGTCGGAATAAACTGTGTGTTTGTTTGCTTTTCCTCCAGCAGCTTTTTAAAACAATCTGATACGTGTCTTGTGCCTGTGATCGTCTCAAAATAATCTACATTCAGGTTGCGCACCGAGGACAGTAACTCAACCTCTGCGGTTGTCCCCTCTGGCAACCGATTCTCTACCGCCAGATAATTCACCTCTAATTGGGGAGTGAAAATCGTTCCACCACTAATAAACCCTCTACGTGGATATTGAGATTCCAGAAAATAATAGTTCAAAGAATGATGTCTCCTTTCCAATTGAAGTGCTTTTCATCCATTTTACATCTTTGCATGCAAAATAGGGGCCGGGTTACTCATGAACATGAGTGCCCCTGCCCCTTGCTTTAATATACATATGAATATACAGACCTTAAGCAACACTATAACAGATCGAAAAGAAACAGTCTATATTTTTGGGGAAATGTTCTATATATTTAGGTTGCTGGCCGGCAAAATACAGATGAAACGGAGCATAAATCAATGATTTCCAACAACCATCTTACTCGTGAAGAATTACAGGATTATCTGTACAATGTATTTGGTGCCGGTTACCACATAACGCAGAGCGCAAGAATTCATGGAGGCGCACAAAAAGTCATTTACAAAATTGATTGCACGAATGGTTTCACTTGTATGTTTTACGTTTGGGATATTTCCAGCAACTATTTTCAGGAAGAGATCTTGAATGACTCCACTTTCCACAGTTCCTATGGCAGCGAACTTTTCTCTTTGAATACTCGCTTTCTCGCTCAACATGGAATTCGAACACCAATCTTGTATGATCTAAATAACGATAGAGACCGGCACTCTTATGATTTTGCTCTTGTTGAGTATGTAGATGGACAAAAAGCCGAAGCCTATTTCCAGCATAAAAACCACAAAGATCGGGATGAGTTGTTTCAACGGATCAGGGATATGTTGTCTAATATGCATAACATCCAAAGAAACGTTTATGGAAACGCCAACAATAACAACAAAAAGGCTGGGCCTTGCTACCAAGTTCAGCGGTTAGATGCCGAAGCAGCCTTATCCTATGCATCCAAGCACATGACAGATATAAGGAATAATGACGAAAGGCTGCTTGAGAAACTTTACGAATTGGAAGCAGCCATTCAACCCAGAGATCTCTATAGTTTCATTCATGGAGAGTTAGGTCCGGATCATATATGGATAGATCATGCTATGCAACCATGCCTTATTGATATTGAGGGCGCAGGATTTTTCGATCTCGAACATGAGCATAGCTTTCTGGAGTTTCGATTTGGAGACTTTTATCAATACTTAAAAAATAATGATCTCGACCCGGAGCGGATGACATTTTATCGATTTTGCCATCATTTGTCCTTGATATCAGGAGGATTGAAACTGCTTCACAGACAATTCCCCGATCAGCAATTCGCAAGAGGCCTCGCGGAGTATCATGCCAGATGTGCAATTCAGATGCTTAGCCAAAAAGTTTAATTATCCCGCTTAATCAAACTGTGATAACACTATAAACATGAATATGGATAAGCCTGAAAGGAGGTTTGAACATGGAATTTATTTACGAAGATGAAAAACTTGCAGTGAGCTTTATTCAAGCCATTCACACTGGAGATATTCCATCGTTACAGCAACTGCTGGCAGAGAATCCCGGGTTGGCAAAGATAAGAATATTGGAAAGAAAGCCTGACAACGTAGATTCAGATTCCAGAATCTCTCGAACGCTGCTGCACGTGGTAACGGATTGGCCGGGGCACTTCCCTAATGGAGCGGATACCGTGCGAGTGTTGACCAAGTTCGGTGCGGAAGTGAACGCTCCTTTTGTCGGTCCAAACATCGAGACACCTTTGCATTGGGCTGCAAGCTCCAATGATGTTCAAGTGCTCGATGCCCTTCTTGATGCTGGCGCAGATATTGAAGCCCCTGGCGCAGTCATCGCCGGAGGCACACCGCTGGACGATGCTATTGCTTTCGCACAATGGAATGCAGCACGGCGCTTGGTTGAGCGCGGCGCGATCTTTGCCCTTTGGCATGCGGCCGCCCTAGGAGATATTCACGCCATACAAGAACACTTTAAAGGAGCTAAACTCCCAGAACGTTATCCTTGGGGAACAAGCACCTCCCCTTCTCCTCCCGATGCAGTAACCGTTGCTTTCTGGTGTGCTTGCCATGGAGGACAAAGAGAATCAGCCGAGTACCTACTTGACCAAGGTGCCGAATTGAATTGGATAGCCAGCTGGGATGGATTGACTCCACTGGACACAGCAAAACGTAATTTTTCAGCTGAACTGATCCCGTGGCTTGAAAGTCAAGGTGCCAAATCCGCTAGCGAGATTCACAGGTAGATGAATGGCTAGCATAGAATTGCCAATTGCCAGTGGCTGCGAATACAGTTATAAAGAGAATCCAGTGGCTACTGGGGATGTGTAGAAGACTCCAACAAATATACACAACGAAAAGTACATCACCACTTGAGCGATGTACTTTTCGTTGTGTGGTGATTCTAAAAACGTGAGAGGCGACAAGGGTCTAATTCATTTCTTGATTTTCCATCAATAATTTCACTTGCAGCCAGATTCGCAATCAGCGGCGCCAGCGTAATTGCAGAATGCATTACCGTCAGATAAAGTCCATTCATGTGATCATGGAAGCCCACAATCGGATAACCGTCTTCAGGCATAGGTCTCCATCCAACCTTTATGCTCTCCAGTTCCAGTTGATTTCCGTGCTTGAGACTGCGACGCAATGTGTCGTAAGCTCGCTTACCGACCGCCTGTGGTCCGTTTTCCTCCGACTCGTCGATATAGTCTTCCGCAGCCAGCAGCGTATAATCTGTCAGTTGACGCGCTTCAAATTGCGCATTGGAGATTAATGTGTGTATCCGTTTATTAGCAGTTTTTATCCGAATCAGAATCGAAGGTGACAAAGTTACTGGCACGTGACAACCTAACGGGTTACAAAGTTCGGGTGTACCTGTTCCTGCGGCCAATACCACAATATCTGACTCCACAAAACCCCTGGATGTATGAACACCAACCAGACGGGAACCCTCTTGCTTCAGTTGTGTAACATTGGTGTCGAACTGAATCTTTGCTCCGTACTCTTGCGCTTTGCTCAACAACAGCTCCGTTACCACTATAGGGTCCACCGCACCTTCTTTGCTGACAAACATGGCTTCATCCGGATATTCCTTCAGATTGGGCTCCAATGCCTCAAGCTGCTCCCGGTTTAATTTTTGAAATTGTTGCTCCCTTAGAGGCGGAATGTCCCAAGTTAGCGCGCCATGCCAATGAATTTTCAGTTCGGACAACTCTTGCTGAAGTGTGTGATATTCTTCCACAGCTGCATCGTACAAATGCCAGTATTCAGGAGCCACTCTATGCGTCGTATGTATCCAGGCAAATGATTTTTCTGTGACTTCACGCGCCGCGGCTGAGTGCCGTTCAATAACAGTTACATCTTGATTTCGTTTGGCTAGATGATAGGCCATACACGCCCCAACAATCCCTGCACCAATAATCACAATTTTTTGTTTATTCAAAACTAACTCTCCCTTGTCACCCTATCACCCCAAGGGATCGATTTTCCGAGGTTCGGATGGGTGTGCTCCTTTTTCGTCTTCTTCGCCGTACAGCTTCTCCATATGCTGCACATGGCCGGCTCCCCAGTCGCTCATTGTCTGGAGCACAGGTTTCATGAGCTGTCCGTACTCCGTAATCGAGTATTCGACCTTAGGCGGAATTTGGGCATATACTTCGCGATGCACAATATCGTGATACTCCAGTTCTTTTAACTGCTGGGTCAGCATCTTTTTTGAAATATCCGGAATGGCTTTTTGTAATTCGCTGAACCGCATTGTACCGTTGCTCAGCAGTCGTAGAAGGATCAAAGATTTCCATTTACCCGTGAGGATATCCAAGGCCGTTCCGAATTTGCAATATACCGTCATTCTTATTCCTCACTTTCTGACCATATCCGGGTATACTTTTGGTTACCTGGTTAGGTTTAAGTGCCTACTTCCAGATTGGGCCTTCTCACTTTAGTATAGAGGCAGATATTAAAATCGAGCAAGTGAAGGGATACGAAAAGATGAATGTAACGTTATGGATCGTACAAATCATATTGGCGCTAGGTTTTGTATATTCAGGATGGATGAAAACCATTCGTATCGAGTCGTCAAAAAAGACCTGGGCCTGGGTCAATAATGTGCCAAAAAGTCTAGTTATTTTGATCGGAATCGCGGAGCTACTAGGAGCGCTTGGCCTTGTTTTTCCTTGGGCGCTGAACATCACTCCGGTGCTTACGCCCATCGCCGCAATCGCTTTGGCTACGGTCACCCTGTTCGGGATGCTGTTTCATGTTTGGCGTAAAGAGTACCGGGAGCTAGGCGTGAATATCTTTTTTATAGTTCTTGCGTTTATCGTGGCTTTTAAAAGACTATAAGGAAACGGTGAAGTACAAATCCAAAAAAAACTCAAAAGTGGATGGACAGGTGATGAGAGTGAGGATTCCGTTTTTGAAGGTCTTATCTGGGATAACCTCCCTGCTGTCCAGAATAATCACGTTTATCGTGAGGAAAGCCGTGGCTTCGTGTTTAGTGACCTGATTTCGTTGCAAGCCCAACTTAAATTTGTCGTAGACAGCCTAACCCAAACAGAGTGAAATGGAGTAGACCACGGTATGTACGAGGCAAGGAGCAATCCTCGTCTTTTTATGTTTTTGCATAGTCCTTATCTTTCATTTAAAGAGAGTTTGAAAACAAAAACGCGACTTATATATAACATTGCCACATTTGAAAAAGCCTGGACAGAATACACACCTATTTACCGACGAAGCCTGCGATCTGTTCCAATAGTGTTATGCTATCGTAGTTGTGCACACAAATAAACAGGGACCTCTCACCATGTTGGCAAGGGTCCCTGTCTTTAAACTTGTTATATAGCCCATTTTCCGTTACGTGATGGTAAGCCCACCGCTTGCATAACCGGCCACGGTTGTAGCCACATCAATTCCGGCTGTTACGGATGCCGAGAAGACCATCAGCAGGCGGTCACCTGCCGATACCGGAATACTCAGTCCCGTAGTTAACCCGCTGGATATTGTCCCCAGTGCCAAAACCCCGGTAAGTGCAGGAGCCAAAGTTACCAATGCACCCGGTACAGCTGTAAAGGAGTTATTAGGTGTAGTGGAACGGAATAATTGTGCAGTTATCGTTACTGTAGATCCAACCAAACTAAGTCCGGCAGTCGTACTGAAATAAGCGGCTAGTGAAGTAATCGTTCCTGAACGTGATGCCGAGAAAGCAAAGTTAAGCAAGGTACCCGCAGCGCCAGTGAGATCAATAATTCCTCCGGTAACACTTACTCCTGTAGCATTGTTACCAAAACCAACTAAACTGGAAGTATTCAAAAGTCCACCCAATACCGTAGTCAACGCAACCGGAAGTCCTGATGCATACGGAATAATTGCTCCAGAACCTGTCGCACCCGTAGCCCCGGTTGTACCTGCTGTACCTGTGGCTCCCGTTGCTCCTGTTACACCTGCTGTGCCCGTTGCTCCCGTTGCTCCGGTTGTACCTGCTGTGCCTGTCGCTCCGGTTACTCCGGTTGCCCCGGTTGTACCCGCTGTGCCTGTGGCTCCAGTTGCCCCTGTCACACCTGCTGTACCCGTTACTCCGGTTGTACCGGTTGTACCTGCTGCGCCTGTCGCTCCAGTTGCCCCTGTCACACCTGCTGTGCCCGTTGCTCCGGTTGCCCCGGTTGTACCTGCTGCGCCTGTGGCTCCAGTTACTCCGGTTGTACCCGCTGTGCCTGTGGCTCCAGTTACTCCGGTTGTACCTGCTGTGCCTGTCGCTCCCGTTACTCCCGTTACTCCGGTTGTACCTGCTGCTCCTGTAGCTCCGGTTACACCTGCCGTGCCTGTCGCTCCAGTTGCCCCACTACCTGTCGCTCCCGTTGCTCCGGTTGCCCCCGTTGTGCCTGCTGCTCCTGTAGCTCCGGTTACACCTGCGGTGCCTGTCGCTCCAGTTGCCCCGCTGCCTGTCGCTCCCGTTGCTCCGGTTGCCCCCGTTGTGCCTGCTGCTCCTGTAGCTCCGGTTACACCTGCCGTGCCTGTCGCTCCAGTTGCCCCGCTGCCTGTCGCTCCCATTGCTCCGGTTGCCCCCGTTGTGCCTGCTGCTCCTGTAGCTCCGGTTGCACCTGTGGCTCCCGTGATACCTGGGATTTCACCCAGCAATTCGGAAGAAACCAAACGATGGGCTGTTACCAATGAGCCTGTACTGCTCTTACCCCATACAGATACTTGAATAGGATCATTAACCATGGTTGTTGTTGTAAAAGTAAACTCGAAGGCGTCCAGATTCGCAAAATAATTGTTGGTTATTACTTGATTCGGTGCGATGTCAAAAGACTCACTGACATACAAAACCCTCAAGCCACCGCTCATATAATACCCTTGTATCTGTACGGTTGATACTGTCACATCACTACGATTATCTATTCTTACTGTAACTGTTTGAGTCGGTCTTACACCACCAACCGCATTATTTTCTATCGGCCCTGTTGATAAAAAGCTCATCGCTACATCTCCTCTTTTAGGGATTTCTGATCTCCTAGATGTCATTAACTGTTTTTTCGTGCTCCACCACCCGGTGTGCATCTACCAATTGCCCAGAGGCTTGTTTGCCCCACACTGAAATCCCTACTTCCTCCACACCTTCCACGTCTGTTCCAAAAACAAACTCAAAAGCATCTAAATCTGCAAAATAAGTTCTGGTCACTGCTTCATTAGGAGCAATACTGATCACTTCACTCACATATAGCGTTCTTGTTGTGCTGAGCACATAACCCTGAATGGACACGGTTACCGAGTCCACCTCAGCCCGACTTACCAATCTAATCGTTACCTGTTGGGTCGGTCTAACCCCGGAAACCGGATTGTTTTCAATCGGCCCAGTTGACAAAATAGCCATTTTCCCATCCCACCTTTATGAACCTCTGACTCTAGCAGTATTTGGCATAAGCTCACTCGATAGTAATATTCAAACACTCAATCAACGGTGTGGACAAAACACAGGGGGCAATCCACCATTGTCACTTAACACCCTATTACGCACAGGGCTTTAGCTATACAAAAACTGGGATATGTACAGCAAAGAGAAAAAATTATGCAATATCAAAGTTGGTCAGCAAGTAAGAGTAGATTTTGTTATGTAACCAGGATCGATTCCAGAAAAAAACGAAATGACCGTTCCCCCGGTAGATTCCAGGGAAACGGTCGCAGCTTAAGACGTCTTTTTCTCGTATCTAATTGTTGGCCGGGTAAAACTATGCTTGAAAGTGCAGTTTTATAGAATACGAGAGAGTATTTTACCATTAAGCCCAATGTTAAACACATAGAATAATAATGGTCTCTTCATCCTTTACTAAAAATAGAAAAAGATTGTATTATCTTAAAATTGTGATATGATATCGTCAAGTTAATAAACATTTAAAAGAAAATATGAAAAATAATTACATTTAAATGTGACCAAACCTCTTTCTTCGCCAAATTTCAGTGTTCTAACTCATTTTATTGAAAGCGATTACAAAAAGAAACCTGACAGATTATAGCTTTTCTAAACGCACCCACAGATGCAGGCTTACTACGGGTTATAGCCACTCCCCTTGCTGCCGTTACTACGTACCCGGTACACAGGTTGTCTGGCTTAAACCATATATGACAACATGAAGACTTATCCTAACAGCCAATCTAACCATTATTTCAAGAAGGGGGTGACATGAGGAAAATCTTTTCGTTTTTTCGGCATTTCATCATCTCAGCTATCCTGAATTTTAGCTCACCAACTAATCCAATCTCATGGAGGCGAAACGTATGATTCGTAAACCGCTAGTTTTGTTGTTGTCGTGTCTGTTAATCTTTGTCACCCTGCCCGTGGAATCAAGCCATGCAGCAAATGCAGCCGTTGCCAAACTTCCTGGAAACTCTAATCCCCTCATCGATCATAAACTGGGAGCCGATCCTTATGTGCTCGTCCATAACAATCGGGTCTATGTCTACATGACAGGTGATGCATATCTGTACAATAGTGACGGCTCTGTCCGAGAGAACCAGTACAGCACGATCGGGAAAATTAACGTCATCTCCTCAGCTGACATGGTGAACTGGACAGACCATGGTTCCATCCCGGTAGCGGGTGCGAATAATGCCAATAATGGACAAGGAATTGCCAAATGGGCTACTCAGTCCTGGGCTCCTGCCATGGCGAAGAAAACCATTGCTGGCAAAGAAAAGTTTTTTCTGTATTTTGCCAACTCGGGTGGAGGTATTGGCGTACTCACGGCTGATTCTCCCATTGGACCGTGGTCAGACCCAATCGGACGTGCCCTCCTGACTCACGGTACACCGGGTATGTCCGGCGTAACTTGGCTCTTTGATCCGGCTGTACTTGTCGATGATGATGGCTCTGCTTACTTGTATGCTGGAGGCGGCATTCCGAACGATACCAACGCTGCTTCCATTGCCAATCCCAAAACAGCTCGGGTCATTCGTCTCGGTGCCGACATGACCAGCGTGGTGGGCAGTGCGGTTACTATTGATTCTCCTTATATGTTCGAAGATTCTGGCATCCACAAGTATAACGGCAAATATTACTACTCCTACTGCATCAACTTCGCGGGAACACATCCCACGGCATATCCGAAAGGTGAGATCGGATACATGGTTAGTGACAGCCCGATGGGGCCTTTCACGTATAAAGGACACTTTCTGAAAAATCCCGGTACGTTCTTCGGGGTAGGCGGCAATAACCACCATGCCGTGTTCCAGTTCAACAACGAATGGTATGTGGCGTACCATGCACAAACGGTAAGTAAAGCATTCCTTGGGGATGGCAAAGGGTACCGTTCCACCCACATTAACAAGCTGACCCACAACGCGGATGGCTCCATCCAGGAAGTGCAGGGTAACATGACTGGTGTATCCCAAACGACCAACCTCAACCCGTATGTCCGGGTGGAAGCGGAAACCATTGGCTGGCAAGCAGGCATTAACACCGAGCCGAGTCAAGCGAGCGGTGGACCTGTAGCCAATCAGAATGTTACTAATATTCATAATGGAGATTGGATCGCGGTCGGCAATGTTGATTTTGGCTCAGCTGGAGCCTCCAAGTTCAAGGCTAATGTCGCTTCTACCGGAAATGGCAACATCGAGGTACGACTGGACAGTCCGACAGGTCCTCTGGCTGGAACACTTAATGTAAGCTCAACCGGCGGTTCGCAAACGTGGCGCGAGATGGAGACCAATGTAACCAACGCTACGGGCGTACATCGTTTGTATCTGGTGTTTACAGGCTCAGGTAATGGAAACCTGTTCAAACTGGATTACTGGCAGTTTACATCCGGTTCGGGCGGCAACCCCAACCCCAATCCTAACCCATCCGTTACTCGCATCGAAACGGAAAGCATGACACTTGGCGGTCAATATGCCGGTGTGATCAGCTCCCCTTTTAATGGAGTAGCGCTCTACGCCAACAATGATTATGCAGCATACAATCAATATTATGCTTTCCCAACCCATCATTTCTCTGTCCGCGGTGCTTCCAACAACAATGAGACGGCCCGTGTCGATCTTGTCATCGGGGGTGTAACGGCGGGTTCATTCTACTTTACCGGTACACAACCGACCGTACAGACCCTGTCGAACATCACACATGCTACAGGCAATCAGGAAGTCAAGCTGGTCGTAACAACGGATAATGGCACGTGGGATGCTTATATTGATTATCTTGAACACTCGCAATAACACAAAGGTCAAGATAGACTTGGGAGGACAAGTTATGTGGAAAAAAATCTGTACGCTTCTGCTCTCAATTCCGTTACTCCTGGCATCGCTGTCAACGACAAGTCCTACCGCTTCCGCATCAACGTTCAGCAATCCTGTCATTTATGCGGATGTTCCTGACAGTGATGTCATCCGGGTGGGCAATGCCTTCTATATGACCAGCACAACGATGCATATGAATCCGGGTGTACCTGTGATGAAGTCTTATGATCTGGTCAACTGGAGCATCGTAAACTATGTGTATGATACGCTTGGAAACGGGGATATACAAAATCTGAACAACGGACAAAACGAGTATGGGCGTGGTTCATGGGCGAGCAGCTTGCGGTACAACAACGGTATATATTATGTGGCCTTTGGCTCGCTTTCCACGGGCAAGACATATATTTACCAAACCAGCAATATTGAAACAGGGCCATGGACACCTTACACATTGAACAGTTATTATCATGACCCCTCCCTTATGTTTGACGGGAATCGAACCTTTCTTGTTCATGGCAGTGATAACATCAGTATCGTTGAGCTGACACCTGATGCCAAGGCCGTCAAGTCCGGCGGGCTGAGTCAGGTTCTGATTCCAAACGCAAGCAGCATAGCTGGCTCTAACATGATCGTAAAGGCAGAAGGAGCACACATTCAGAAGATCAATGGCATGTACTATGTATTCCTGATTGCCTGGCCTTCAGGTGATGGCCGCATTCAGCTTGCCTATCGTGCAAACACTTTGACAGGGCCATACACAGGTAAAGTTGTACTACGAGACTCGGGCATTGCCCAAGGAGGTATCGTGGATACCGCATCCGGTGCATGGTACGGCTTGCTGTTCAGAGATAGCGGGGCTGTTGGACGCATTCCCTATCTCGTGCCGGTGACATGGTCCGATAACTGGCCTGTGTTTGGGGTGAACGGCAAGGTTCCCCTGAACATGAATATGCCCGTTGAAGGTCAGCCTGCTGCCAAAATCTACGGGTCCGATGAGTTCAACTCAACCACATCAGGCACACCCTCAGTAACGCAACTGTTAGTGAACGGCGGCTTTGAGGAGAGCAGCATTCAGCCCTGGACCAGCAACAATACGGCGAACATCACCGTAACAAATGCCGAAGCTTTTGGCGGTTCCAAAAGCCTGCTCGTCAGCGGCAGACAGCAGACAGCAGGCGGTGCCAAACAGATGATTACAGGCAAGCTGGTACCGGGAGAAACGTACTCTTTTTCGGCTAAGATCAAATACACGACTGGTCCTGCAACCAAAACGTTCAATCTTAGCATCCAGAATGGTGCAAGTTATACCGGAATTACCATTATGGGCAGTGCGACGCTTACCCGCGGACAGTGGGGTACCATTCAAGGTACGTATACCGTTCCGTCGAATGCAGACCTATCCCAAAGCTTTATTTTTGTGGAAACACCGTATAACTCGAATCCGGACCCTACCAATGATCTGATGGCGTTTTATGTGGATGACGTCTCACTGACGAGCAATTCATCTACCGGCACATCCAGTCTGGCTCCATACTGGCAGTGGAATCATAACCCTGATACTGCCAACTGGTCCCTGCTCCAGCGGCCCGGTTTTATGCGGTTAACTGCAGGCAAAATCAGCAAAAACCTGTTAGAAGCCCGCAACACGCTGACACAACGAACCTTTGGTCCAAAAAGTACGGGGATGACCGCTTTGGATACAGCAGGCATGAAGGATGGTGATTATGCTGGACTCGCTGCTTTTCAGGCCAAATATGGTTTTGTCGGCGTAAAAATGACGGGCAGCACCAAATCCATCGTTATGGCTAATGCCAGTTCCGGCACCATGACTGAAGTAGCAACTGTGCCATTAAACCAGAACAGAATCTATCTCCGCGTCATCTGTGATTTTACGAACCAAACCGACAAAGCCTACTTTGCTTATAGCCTGAATGGCAGCAACTGGACAACCATTGGCAATACACTTCAAATGTCTTACACCCTGCCACACTTTATGGGATACCGGTTTGCACTATTCAATTATGCAACGAAGTCTACCGGAGGATATGCAGATTTTGATTATTTTCGCGTAGAATAAATGTGGTTTTATTGGGTTATTAATTTTTCGGTTATTAATCAGGACCTGGACTTCACCATGTGTGGAGCCAGGTCCTTTTCAGTACATTTCTTATGAAGAGTTTCAGCTTTTAACTTTTAAAAATCCCGGAACTGTTTTATATAACGCATGTATTCTTCAGCACTTCGGTTAATCTCTTCATCCGTAGCCTGGAACGAGGCACCGTAGACTGCATAATGCGGCAGCGCCTGAACCCCTATATGATTCATGCTTGCTACGAAAGGTGCAACAAGTTCCTCTACGCTGTAACCGATAGAACCATCTTTCGCATAGTTCTCCTGCTTATCCCCTATGGACATCGCCAGTCCCATCCGCTTTCCCTTCAATCGATTTCCTTTCGATCCGTACGCCCATCCATGAGTGAACACGTCATCAAACCATTTTTTCAACAGCGGTGGATAACTGTACCAATATAACGGGAACTGCAACATGATATGATCATGCGTCTCCAGCAACTCTTGTTCTCGGGAGACATCAATCTTCCAATCGGGGTAGGTCGTATATAATTCGTGAAGAGCAATATTATCTGTATACTGCAGCAACTCCTCCTTCCAGCGACGATTGACTCTCGAACTTTCCATATCGGGATGTGCCAGAATAACAAGTGTTTTCATCATAAGTTCCTTTCTTCCCATCCAGGGTGTTGGTTTCTATATTTGGATATGGACCATTATCGATCACATCCAGTCAAAAGAAAATACACACAATGAAGTAAGATGCTTACCTCAAAGTGTGTATGGACTTTCGTGTCAGAACCATGAGAAAATAAATAGTTACACCCTATATAACACGTAAAATTTAACTTGAGGTGAATCAGGATATGAAACAATACAATCTGGGCATTGAAGCGACGCTCGAAATTATAGGTGGCAAGTGGAAAGCCTTGATCATCTGTTTATTGATGTCCGGAGTCAAGAGAACAGGCGAATTAGAGCGCAGCATCCCGGGTATTTCGCAAAAAGTGTTAATTCAACAATTACGCGAGCTGGAACGGGACGGCCTTGTCACCAGACATGTCTACCAGCAGATGCCTCCCAAAGTGGAATACGGACTTACAGAGTATGGCGTTACCGCCAATACCATCATTGATGTCATGTGTACTTGGGGAAGGGACAATATTGCTCTCAGACAGCAGCGGGGCGAAGATGTTGTATTGTTGGAGAACAACCAGCCCGAGTCTTGATTTCACAGTTGCACATCCTCCATACATTAAGTAGGACATATGTCTCTTTTTCCACGAAAACGTTTAAAAAACCTTTATATTCCAGACCAAATGATCGATATACAAAATGGGACACCTGAATATCCCGTGTTGAGCATTGGATTCACATCTCACAAATGCAACATGGGAGAACAGAATGATACATACGGTAGCGAGTAAGGGAAAAAGATAAGCTCTATCTGGTGAGATGGAAAGGGCAAACAAAGGAGAAGGAGAGTCATATGAAGGTACGAACGAGTCAAAGAGGAAAAACACGCAACATCTACATGAACTTGCTGTTATCAGTTCTGTTGTTGATTAGCAGCATCCCGCTGTGGCCGGTCTCAAAAGTGAACGCCGCAGATGAGGAACATCATCTGTTATCCCTGAACCGGCCTGTGTACAGCTCCTCATCTCTGGGGGGCAATACGGCAGACCATGTGGTTGACGGCAACAAAAACACCCGCTGGGAAAGTATATGGCAGCAAGATCCGCAGTGGATCTATGTTGACTTAGGCGCGGTGGCCTCCATCTCGGGCATCTCTATCCAGTGGGAAAATGCGTATGCTTCCGCCTTTGATCTGGAAGTATCCAACGACGAGGTCCATTGGCAGTCTGTTTACTCCACAACAAAGGGGCAAGGCGGCCTGAACGAGATTGAGGTCACAGCGGAGGCACGATATGTGCGTTTGTTCAGCCATCAAAGAGCACAGCAAGCCTATGGCATCTCTGTATACGAATTCAATGTATACGGGACGGGCGGAGCAAATCCACCTCCCAAACCAGCAGCCATGAACCTTGCACTTGGACAACCGGTTACCGCGTCTTCGGAAGAAATTGATGAGCCCAGCCGTTCAGCCGAGGATAAGGCCAAAATGGAAAAAGGGAATTACGAAGCCCGGAATGTAACGGATGGCAATCCCGATACACGCTGGTCTTCCATCTACAAGGATCAGGAATGGATTGTTGTTGACCTTGGATTAAGCCGGGAAATCGGGAACGTATCCTTGCAATGGGAAAACGCTTTCGGACGTGCATACGATATTCAAGTATCCAATGATGCACAGCAATGGACTACATTGTACCGGGAACTGCACAGCAACGGTGGACGGGATGAAATTCCGGTATACGCTGAAGCACGGTATGTGAAATTGGCCGGACTTGGCAGAGGAACAACCAACGGATACTCCCTGTACGCCTTAGATGTCTACGAGTATATCGAAGGTGATGCCAAACCTGCGCATACCATTCCGAATATCCCTGAACCGTCCTCGGTACAGGTGGGTTCCGGCAGTTACGCTGTAAATGACATCACGATGCTGCAGCCGAAAAATCCGAAAAATCGTACGACTGATATTACGGCGCCTCTCCCTTCCAATGACTGGTGGCAGTCTATTCTTGTATCCGATCTGGGGGATGGCAACAGTCTGGTCACACTCCCGCTCAAAAGCAGATATACCAAACAAGGACTTCAATTTCTGAATCCCGGAGCTGGTTACGTTTCGGCTGATGGCGGTTCTATGGACGCTGACGGGGAACCGGATCTGATCATGACCACCAGCAATATGAATCCGGCGGAGGTCAATACCAAGGTGGCGGGATACGGGGATTATTCTGCAACGATCATCATGAGCGATGATGACACGGCCAAAATGAACACCACGTTTGTGAAGGGTTCCCCTTTCCTGTACAACACCTTCGATAACCCGGATACCATTATTGTTCGTTCGCCCAACATCACACGTCTCTTCGATGATCAGAACCGTGAAATTGTTCTGAAGGATGGAGAATCGCTGACGGCCGATCATATCGGCGTTGAAATAACCAATCAGGACAGAGCGCCCAAGCCTCAGACCTTTACAAGAAATTACGGGATCTTTGCACCTGAAGGAACCGTATTTATGAAACTTGGCAATACGCTCAAGATCAAGCTGGGCCAGAGCGAAAACTATCTGTCACTGGCTACCCTGCCGTCCGCGGCAGAGCTGCCTTATTATTACCAGCATGCCTACGCCTTTGTTACCGATACACAAGTGGACTACAATTATAACGAGAGCACTTCACTGGTAACGACTACCTTCAATTCGGTAACCCAGACGAAGCGGGCAGGCTTTTCCTCCGAGACACTCATGGCCTTGTTCCCGCACCAATGGAAACTGGCGACTACTCCGATAACGGAGCTTGTTTACCCTTCCATTCGCGGCATGATGAAATTAAGTGAAGGCAATACGTTTACGACACAGGATCGATTCTATGGCATTATCCCGCAATTTGTGGAGCCGGATGATCCAACCTATTCGCGTGCACAATTAATCAGCTATCTGGATCAGCTTGACGCGGATACGGCAGGCAATCTGATGAGCGAGGATCCTTACTGGCAAGGGAAAAAACTTCATCCGCTTGCGCTGGGTGTACTCATCAGCGACCAGATCGGAGATACGGTACGACGAGACCACTATCTGTCCCTGCTTCGAAACATTTTGACAGATTGGTATACCTATTCGCCGGATGAACCTTTGCACTCGTATTATTTTTATTATTCGGATGAATGGGGAAGCATTTTCCCTTACGGTAGTGGATTTGGTGTTAATACCGGATTGACAGATCATCATTTTACCTACGGCTATTATGTTTTTGCATCGGCTGTGCTGGCCACATATGACCAGACATTCTTGCAAGATTACGGCGACATGGTTGACCTTCTGATTCGGGACTACGCCAATCCTTCACGGACAGATGATCAGTTTCCAAGGCTTCGCAATTTTGATGCGTACGCAGGCCACTCCTGGGCAGGTGGTTACGCCGATAATCGCAGCGGGAATAACCAGGAGGCCGCAGGTGAAGCCCTCTTTAGTTGGGTCGGCCAATATATGTGGGGTGAGGTGACAGGCAACAAAGCCTATCGCGACACCGGGATCTGGGGCTTCGTGACCGAAGAGAAGGCTGCCGAGCAATACTGGTTTAACTATGACGGGGATAACTGGCTGGAGGATTACCCACATGCTACGGTAGGTCATGTCTACGGCAGCGCCTACCTGTATGGAACGTACTTCTCGAATGAGGCCGAGCACATTTACGGTATTCACTGGCTGCCACCAGCGGAATGGATGACCTATTATGGACGTGATCCGCAGAATACTAAGGCTCTCTACAATGGTCTCATCAAGGATCTGGGCGGTCAGCAGGAACGCACATGGCAGCATATTATTTGGCCGTTCCAGTCCATTGGAGACCCGCAAGGTGCTCTAGCCAAATGGAATACGAGCGAGATGCAGCAAAATGAAGTCTTTAACGCGTACTGGTTCATGCACAGCATGGCTTCTACGGGAACACGCACGATGGATATATGGGCAGATGATCCGGCAGCAACCGTGTATGAAAAAGACGGCGTCTATACAGCGCAAATCTGGAATCCGTCCGACACTGTCAAAACAGTGCATTTCTACAATGCCAATGGCGCTTTGGGTTCGGCTACCGTTTATGCCAAAGCGCAAGTAAAGGTTAACCCGCTGGAACATTCCGTTGTTCAACAGCCGGATGCCTCTCAGGGTGTAGTCTATCTCGATCGGAGCCAATGGACCATTACGGCGTCCTCCAGTTCGGAGCCGGTAGAGCGCATGGTCGACGGTGATCTGACTACACGCTGGTCATCCGGACAGCTTCAGAAGCCCGGCGATTGGCTGCATATTGATCTGGGAAGCGAACAGTCTATGGATACGGTATTCATGAACTCCGGCAACAACGGCGGTGATTATGCTCACGGGTACGAAATCTACGTATCCAAAGATAACGAGAACTGGGGCCAGCCTATCGCAGAGAGCGCTGGAACATCTCCAAGTTTGTCCGTGGAATTAGGCATGCAAACCGCCCGTTATGTCAAGATTGTATTGACTTCCTCTGCGGACAGCTGGTGGTCGATCTCTGAACTCAAGCTTGCCCGTTTTGGCAAACTTGAAGCAACACCGGAGTTCCCACAGCCCATACCGCTTCCAGATCGCTCTTCATGGATCGTAACCGCCTCCTCTACTCAAGGAGCCGATGTGACAGCCAATATGCTGGATGGAAGTTCAGATACCCTATGGACAAATGGGAGGAAACAAATCGAAGGACAATGGATTACCATTGACCTCGGCCAAAAGAGTTCTTTCGATGCCATAGAATTGGACCCGGGTCATGCGAAAGAAGACTATCCGAGACAGTATCGGATTTATGTCTCGGATGACGGTGAACACTGGGGCACGTCCATTGCAGGCGGCGAAGGCACGCCTGGACGCACGTCCATCACCTTCCCTGAACAGCAGGCACGTTATGTTAAGGTAGTGCAGACCGGGGATTCCGATCAATGGTGGTCGATCTCCGAGTTGTTTATTCATCATAATGGAACGGGCAAACAAAAACTTTTGCTGCCAGACGGCTGGTCCGTGATCACTTCCACTGGAGACGATGCATCGGCTATAGTCGACGGCTCGGACCAAACACGCTGGACCTCCGGTCAGACTCAAACAGGCGGCGAATGGATTCAACTTGATCTGGGAACCTCGCAGTCAGTGAATCGGATTGTGCTGGACAGCGCGCACAGCCGGGAAGACTTTGCTCGCGGTTATGAAGTATATACCTCCCTGGATGGAGAGCATTGGGGAGATGCCCTGGCTTCGGGTGAAGGATCAGATTCGATGGTTTCTATCCCCTTTGCAACGCAAGAGGCACGTTATATTAAGGTCGTACAGACGGGTACTGCTTCTCATTGGTGGTCCGTGGCTGAATTCGAGGTCTATACCGCTGATCAGACACCATGGATATCCGGGGAACAGGATCATCTGCTACCTGCTGAACTGGATCGAACATCATGGACAGCGACTGCCTCCACCTCTGAAGATGTTGCGGCGATGCTAGACGACGATCTGAACTCACGCTGGACCTCTTCATCTGGTCAACATGCCGATCAATGGGTTCAGATTGATCTGGGAAGCAAGCAGAGCTTCAGTCGCTTGACCATGGATTCGGGCAGCAGCAGTAACGATTATGCTCGCAGTTTCCAGTTCTTCACTTCTGATGATGGCGAGCACTGGAATGGGGTTACGGAAGTCCTGGGAACAGGACCCGCCATTTCACATACGTTCTCCAAACAAACGGCGCGATACATCAAAATGGTTTTGACCGCGGACACTCCCGAGTGGTGGTGGTCCATTGCCGAGTTAAAACTTTACCATTAATGTCATCATGATCTGTTCAACCACCTCTCTCCCGTTCTTGCGGGACAGGGGTGGTTTTTCTATGCCAAGGATGAAGCATATCTCATTCAAACTTCCTGTTCCATACATAACCTCTGTAGTAAGATATAGATTAATGTATATTCACTACATTCTAATCGATAAGGAGGACTTCATTTGAAAAATATAATTGTCTTCGGGGCGAGCAAAGGATTGGGTGACGCGTTCGTTAGAGGCGTGCCACAGTCCGGTGATAAAGTCTGGGTGGTCTCCCGCAGCAAGCCGGAAAGTCTGAACGTGGAGGATGGCGTTCAGCGAATATGGATTCAAGCAGATCTTTCCGAACTTCAAGCCGCGGACCATATTGCCAACCAGCTTCAAGGCGAGACGTTGGATGTGCTTATTTATAACGTGGGGATCTGGGAGAAGGAAGGATTTGAAGAGCACTATACGTTTGATCGGGATGAACCCGCAGATATCAGTCAGCTAATTCATGTGAATGTGACCTCAACGATTGTATGTATACAGGCTTTACTGCCTCATCTTCGCCAGTCAGAGGCAGGCAAGATCATCCTGATCGGTTCAACAGCCGGTTTGAGCAATGCAGGCAACAGCCAGGTTTCATTTGTCGCCTCCAAATTTGCCATACGGGGTGTTACGGAAGCTTTAAGAGAGCATACGAGAGAGGACCGCATCGCGGTGACATGTATTAACCCGGGAGAACTGGCGGCAGAGATTCCTTATGAAGACGGAATGGAACGTGCACTCGCCGAGTATGATGGGACCCGCATTCCCCTCCAGGATATGGTCGCCATCGTTCGATGTATCATCAGCTTGTCCAAAGCGGCCTGCGTGAAAGAGATCAACATACCCGCATTAACGGATACGAACACCTAGATAGCAATGACATCTACACGCCTCAATCGGTCGGTTCACCGGAGTGCGCTCTGTATACACATGATGGACAGACGCCCGTTTACATTAATACATGCGATAAGTGCGCAATACCTATAGAATTCAGGCGTTCATGCTCAGGGATATTTTCATATAACAAATTCGACTTTCCTGCCTTGGCCAGGTGATCACGCATAGCGGCAATCCGTCCTTTGTTCACATCAATATAACGAAAATCGATTTGGCGCAAGTGCTCCAGCTCGGTCAGTCCAGCAAAAGAATTGGCCTTGAGCGCCGTATTCATCTCTTTTAGTTCAATAGATTCCAATGTGCCGGCTGTCCATAGATGTTCGGTATCCCGCAACGATTTCATATAGTCCAGTTCGAGCTGTCTGAGGCAGGTCATCTGGGAAAAGTCGCATAACTGCTCCAACTTGGGCAAGGACAGATGCAGATATTCCAGCCCGCGCATCTGTTCGAGTCCCTGAATGCTTGTCAGTTTGCGAACAGAGCTGAGCTTCAACATCGAGATGGTCGACTGTGTCAATACATCCAATCCCCCTTTTAACTCACAGTGATCCAGGGATAGATACTGAAGCATGGGCAGTTCCGCCAATACATCAGCACTTTCGACCGTGCAGTTCAGAATGAGCGTATGCAGTTGGAGGCATGCCGCAATGGAAGCAAATCCGTTGAATTTGCCACGCAGTTCAAGAAAGGTCAATCGTTTGTAGTGTTTAATAAAATCGAGCCCAGTCGCCTTTGCAGGTGAATTCAATCTTAGAAACTGCAGTTGCTCCATCGCACCCAGTATCGTCAAATCCTGTGCCTGCGAAAGATCAAGCTGCAAGGCAGACACATGTTTCAACTGTGCCAGTCGCCCCAAAAATCCGGATGAATATACCCCTTTAGGGTCCGTATGTGATATATGTAGGATCAGATCCGGCCGGGCAAAGAATACTTTGGCATCGAGCTCGGCAAGGTCCTCGTATGTATCCGCGTCAACGCGAAAATGAACCGTTGCTCTGCGACGCAACAGATGCACCGCCTGGTGCATCTTTTCGGCATTCCATGGAACCCCCTGTATTGATGCATGCCATAACTCACTCACAGATAATCCCCCTTTTCCACCCATAGTTCCAATTCATTCCATTATAAACAAGATCGCCTGGATGAACCACCACCGATCCCCGTTTTTTCATTCCTTTCCTCTTTTTTCGTTTCTTCCCTTTCATCCTTCTCATACTCAAGCCTTTCCTTTAAGTTGCTTTCAGGATTATTCGACAGAAATCTACATAAAACTATAGATCATACCGACATATAACTTAGGCGTTTTGAGCTTTTTAATAATCATCTGGGGAGATGGAATATGTCGAACATGTTGAACAAGTGGGGGAAAACGGGAGCACGGACATCCAGTATGGCAAATACGTTGTCCATTGTGCTGCTCGTCATTATCGTAGTTGTCTTTGCCGTGCTGGGAACATTTATGTTTGCAAGCACACGAAACATTCTGGTGAAACAGCAGGAATCCATGCTCCAGACCAAGACACAAGCCATTGTTAGTGAATTTGATGCACTATTCAAGGAAAAGGGCGCACTGGTCAAGCAAATGTCCACCAACACATTATTTCAGCAATACATAGAAACAACAGCATCTGCTGCGGATGCGAAAAGTTCAACCTACGCTGCGGAGACACAGGCAACACTCGCCGCTATCGTTAAGGCAGAGCCATCGTTTGCCGATGCCTGGGTCGCCGGTCTGGATGGAAAAGGATTTTGGATTCAAAATGATGGTGTTGTATCTGCACCAGACTTCGATATCCAGTCGCGTCCATACTACAAGCCGGTTACCACCGCAGACGGACTTTATTTCTCCGATCCGTACATTGATATTGCAGCAGGCAATGTACTTATGGGTATCTTTTATCCGATCAAAGACGACAACAACAACACGATCGGCTTTGCCGCAGCGGATATTGCATTTAAGGATATTCCGGCGATTATGGAGAGTTATTCCCTTGGAAGCACGGGCTATTCCATGTTGCTGTCCAAGAGCGGGGAAATTCTGTACCATCCGGATCAAGAGAAGGTTTTGAAGGAGAACATCCTGGACAGTACGGGGGACATGGGGGACATTGGCAAGAAAATGCTTGCAGGTGAAAACGGCGTACAGCTTATGAACGACAATGGGGAGCGTCGTTATATCGGCTACGCTACCAGCAAGGATACGGGATGGTCCGTTGGTCTGACCATATCCGAAGAAGAAGTTCTCGCGGAATTAAAAACGTTCACGTGGATTACACTTGGCGGTTTTGCTGCAGCTACCCTTCTACTTGTGATTATCTGTTACATTACCCTTCGCCGTCTGTTACGCTCCATACCACAGCTGCTGGCTAAGATTAAACAGATTGAACAAGGTGATCTGACTGTCCAACTGGATATCAAATCTAATAATGAAATTGGACAAATCGCTACAGGCTTGAATTCCATGGTACAGAAAATTCAGGTCATGCTGCAAATGGTCGGCAGCTCGGCGCAAATCCTGAACCAGTCGTCGAATGATCTGCAAGCCATCTCCTCTCGAACAGCTGTGACCATGAATGACACATCAACAGCCATCAACGAGATTGCTAATGCAACGAATTATCAGTCCATCGAAACGGAAAATATTTTACGAAAAACAGGCTCTTTATCCAGCCAAATCGATGAAATTGCTACCGATGCGCAGGCTATGGGATCGGTCGTGCAGACATCTGCTGATCAGAGCAGCCAAGGACTTGCGGTCGTGGAACAATTATCTAAATGGTCCGAGGAAAACCATCAGTCCACCCAAGCAATGTCCTCTATTATCCAAGAGATTGACCTGAGTCGGAATGAAATATCCAGTTTTGTGGATACAGTCAAACAGATTGCCTCTCAAACGAACCTGCTTGCTCTGAATGCCTCCATTGAGGCTGCACGTGCTGGCGAACATGGAAGAGGATTTGCCGTCGTTGCCGAGGAGGTCCGCAAACTTGCAGAACAGACGGCTCAGGCAACAGAGGAAATCAACAAAAAGGTGAATGTTATTGAAGAGAAAACAACCCTTTCGGTTGAACATACCATGCGCGGTATGAAGATTGCGGAGGAGAATGCCAAATCCGTAGAAGATACCAAACATGTATTCTTTAGTATTAACAAAGACCTGAAAGATCTGCAGCAACGTATGATGCAGATTACCACTAATACCGCCAATGTACACAAACACAAAGATGAGATATTCCAGGCACTGGAGATTATCTCCTCCACCACAGAGGAGAACTCGGCATCAACGGAAGAAGTAAGTGCCAGCACGCAAGATCAACTGGATAGTATCGAACAGGTAGCTGATCTGTCGAAACAGTTGAACCAGCTATCTGGCAAACTGCAAGACGAACTAAGCCAGTTTAAAGTAAAGTCATGATCTGCAAGCTTTCACCCGCTCTTCTCTTTTAGTCGCTGTCCATTTATTATTAATGAATATGCGTACGAAGAGGATTGGAGGCTGAATCATCATCATGAACTTTGCCAAACGAATGGATCATTTCAATGAAGGAATTTTCACCCGGTTGCTGGAGATCAAACGCCGCAGACTGGAGAACGGGCAGCCCGTTATTGATCTCAGTGTGGGTACGCCGAATATCCCACCTGCGCAGCATATTATAACTGCACTATGCGAGGCCGCTGCAGATCCGGCTAATTATATATATGCTGTGAATGATCAGAGTGAGTTGCTGCAAGCTACAAGCGATTGGTACAAGCAGCGTTATCAGGTCGAGTTAGACCCGGCAACACAGATCTGTTCCTTGCTCGGTTCACAGGAAGGACTGGCACATATATCCCTCTCCATTGTCGATGAAGGTGATCTGGTGCTCGTCCCTGACCCCTGCTATCCCGTCTTTGCGGATGGACCGTTACTGGCAGGTGCAGAACTGTATTATATGCCGCAAAAAGAAGAAAACGGGTATGTTATTCAGCTTCAGGATATACCGGAAGATATCGCTCAACGAGCAAAATTCATGCTGGTCTCCTATCCCAACAATCCGACAACCGCGATGGCACCGGATCAGTTCTATCTTGACCTGATTGCCTTTGCGAAGAAGTATGATATTATCGTGCTCCACGATAACGCGTACAGCGAACTCGTATTTGACGGAAAGTCATGTGGAAGCTTCCTTGCGTTCCCTGGCGCCATGGACGTTGGTGTGGAATTCAATTCCCTGTCCAAAACGTACGGGCTGGCAGGAGCTCGAATCGGCTTCTGTGTGGGCAATACAACCATGGTCTCCATGCTGAAAAAGCTAAAATCCAATATGGATTACGGGATGTTCCTACCGATCCAAAAAGCAGCAATTGCCGCCATTACCGGTGATCAATCGGAGGTTGAACGGGTCAGAGCTATATATGAACAGCGTAGAGACATCCTCTGTGAGGGCTTCAGCCAACTCGGTTGGCCTATTGCCAAACCTGAAGCAACGATGTTCGTATGGAGTCGGATTCCTGCTCACTACGACAGCTCGGAGCAATTTGCCATGGATCTGGTTACACATGCAGGAGTCATTGCAACGCCAGGAAGTGCCTTTGGTCCTTCAGGTGAAGGGTATGTGCGCTTCGCCCTCGTTCAGGATAATGAAATATTGCAACAAGCGGTACAATCAGTTGATGACAGCGAGATTCTGAAATCCAGCTAACGGGAGCACAATTCGAATGTGCTCAAGCCAAAATCCCCTCAAGATCCACAGGGAGTAAGAGTTTCACGTTTGATAAACGTGGTCTCTACTTCTTGTAGACGTGAGGGGATTTTGTCATTTGGTGCGGGAGTAGACATTCATTGGGTGAGGTTATCTGTGGGTACCACACGTCAGGTCCAATGATCCAATATCTATGCAACCGGGTTAAACAGGAACATAAGATCATGGCTGGAGGGCATACCGTGACAGCAAAAAGCCTGCTCGGGGAGCAGGCTTCAGGTTTGAACTTTTTATACAGACTTGCGCCAGTTGGAACGATACATCAGATACAGGAAGTACGGTGTTCCGATGATCGCAATGAGTATACCTGATGGAATCTCTGTCGGTGCCATGACGGTTCTGCCGATTGTATCGGCGAGCACCAGCATGACTGCACCCGCTAATGCGGATAGGAACATCGAACGTCTTAACTTATTCCCCGTCAGTAACCGAACCATATGTGGTGCAATCAGGCCGATAAAACCAACGGTTCCTACACAAGCAACCGCACCTGCTGCAAGTAATACACCAACTGTCATGGCCAATAATCGTGTACGACGTACTCCGAGACCAAGCCCGGATGCACTATTGTCGTCAAATACCAGCAGTTCGAATCTGCGTGCCAGCCACCAAGCCACCGGTACCAAAATAACTAAAAATAATCCGATAACCCTCACCTGTTCCCAGGTACGAGCATAGGTGCTTCCTGTCAGCCAGATATATCCGCTGCTACCGTATACCGCACCACGGACAATCAGAATCTGAATACCTGCTCCAGCAATGGCAGACATTGCGATCCCCAGCAACACAACCGCCGAAGGGTTCAGTCCTTTCTTCCAGGCGAGGGAGAACACCACCACTGCCGCAATGGCTGCACCGATGATTGCCGCAATTGGCAGCAAGTATATCGGAAGACCCGGCCATAAGATGATGACCATCATCGCTCCAAGCCCTGCACCTGAGGACACACCAACAATTGAAGCATCTGCCAGCGGGTTACGTACCGCCATCTGAATGAGCACACCGCTAATTGCCAGTGCAGCTCCTGCACCTGCGGCAACAAGAGTACGCGGAATCCGAAGCTGAATCAGCGCGGAGAACAATCCATCCGATTGGAACAGACTTGGTAACCAATCGGCCAGAGGAATTCGCATACCGCCAAACATCGTACTGAGCAAGATAAGCACGACCGTTATGACTGAGAATAATACAGCCATCGGGCCAAATGCAAAGCGACGCGCAGCTCCTCCTGTGCTCATTGAAGTAGACATGCCTGATCCGTTCGCAGCCTTCATGCGTGTAAGAACAAGCCAGATGAGCCACGGCGCACCAATGATCGCCATAACAGCACCCGTTGGCAGTTCCATGCTGGAGTTATGCACCATCTTGGCGAGGACATCTGCTCCAACCAGGAGCGCTGCGCCCCATATGAACACACCGGGTAAAAGTAATCGATTAGAACGTACACCACTCAATCGAACCAGATGTGGTGCGACCAGTCCCACGAAGCCAATCGGCCCAATTACACTTACAATCACAGCGGCCAGCAATACAGCAAGAATTAACCCTACTGCACGAGCCAATGTAACCTTTTGTCCCAAGGAAGAAGCCGTTGATTCATCCAACTCCAGCATATCCCACTGTCTGGACAGGATTAACGCGAGAAGGGTAATACCAACCACCCAAGGCAAAGCATAAAACACACCACTCCAGTCATTCTGGACAAGTGTTCCGGAGCCCCAAAGGAACAACCCTTGTGTCTCCATGGAGAAAAAAATATGTAATGCACTTGTAAATGAACCAAGCACCATTGATACAATCATACCGGACAACGCAAGTCGAACCGGGCTTGATGTTCGTCCGCCGCCCATGAAATAAGCCGCAAATGCTGCCAGCAAACCACCTAGTGCTGCGAAAAGAAAAGGCGACTGACTTAATAGACCTGGAAAAGCGATAGCTCCCAGCACCACCACAAAGTACGCTCCTGCATTAATGCCCAGCGTATCTGAAGCAGCCAATGGATTACGGGTAATCGTTTGCAGCAAAGCGCCCGCAACAGCCAGTGCGCCACCCGCAAGAATACCAATCACTGTACGCGGCATGCGCAAGTCCCAGACCATATTGTGCTCTAATGAATCCTGTCTACCTGTAAGAGCGTCCCAAACGACATGCAAAGGAATGGAAGCTTCTCCATAACACAGACTTACAAAAAAAAGCACGATGAGAGCGGTTAGACCGCCCCCATATATGCTAATTGTGCGCCAATTCATAGCTGGCTTAGATCCTTGAACCGAACTCATTTGGTAATCGCCTCGACTACCCCATCAACCAATACTCTGGAGGAGATCGGTCCACCAAATGTCCATGTTGTGCTATCGAGTTGATATGTGCGTTTTTCCTTCACAAAATTCAGTCCGTTCCATACCGAGTTATCTTTCATAGCTGTGCCAAAGACGTCATCGTCTGGTTGTGTAATATAAATGAAGTTACTGTCCTTCACATCGGTTAAGGATTCAATACCTACTGTAGAGAAGCCATAGTTCTCAACTTTATCCGGCTTCCATTCGTTAACCAGTCCGATTTTGTCCAAAGTACCAATCACAACCGAGTTATCGGTAAACATACGCAAGCTGACTGCATTTTGATATGTGAATGCTTGTGTCAGTGCAAAATTGAAGTTTTCTTTCCCCGCAGCAGCCAGTTTTTCTTTGGCTTCTACATAGTGTTGATCGAGATCACTCAGAACTTCTTTTGCTTTGTCTTCTTTACCGAGAGCTGTTGCAATGTTATTAAAGATCTCTGTCATCTTGTCATAATCATAGCCGTCACCATCATACGGATCATATTCAATCGTTGGAGCAATTGCATTCAGCTGATCGTAGACCGCCGTGTTATTATCCGCATTGGCAATGATCAGATCTGGCTTCAATGCAGCAATAGCTTCCAGATTGGGTTCACTGCGTGTTCCGATATCCGTTACACTGTCATCCAGTGCTGCTTCGGATGTTACCCACACTTTATAGTTAGCGTTATCTGCGTTACCTACTGGTTGAACACCCAGGGCAACGACATCTTCCGTATATGTCCATTCAAGCGTAACAACACGTTCTGCTGGCTTGTCCAACTTAAGCTCTCCACGTTTATGCTTCACGGTAACAGGACCTGCTGTCTCTTCAGCCGGAGCACTACCCGAGCCACTACCTTGACTTGTATCTGTTGTAGTCGTGCTTTTACCACAACCCGCCAAAACCAGCACAAAGGCCAGCATAATCAACAGTCCATTCAACCCTTTTTTCATATCTCTTTTCTCCCCTGTTAATATGTATTTATATGATAACAATTATCATTATCACTATTGGATTATGCCGTAGGAATGAATTTTTGTCAATGGAAAGTACCTTATTCCCATTCTTTTATCAAATAAAAAAGGAAAGGATAGCTCAAAAGGCATCCTTCCCTTCTATTGATTGCTGTTAACTCAACTGCATCGTAGTGATGCATGTATTATCATTTTCGTATGTACACAATTGCGTTTCTGCAACCTTTCCATCTCCAACAATACGAATCAGATAGGTTCTGTCTCTAGGCACCCAAAAATCCATAAATCCGTTTGCACCAGACTTCATCACTGCATCTTTCATAAAAGTGTTGCCTTGAGAATCGTGAATGGTAACGCTAAATTCCTTATTGCTCATTTCCCCCTGACAACCGGTCAAGCTATGAATTGCACAGGGATGGGTCTGGTCCACATAGGGTGCAATGGAAAGGAAAAATTCATTTTCAGGCAAATCATATGTAATGGTTTTTTCATCTTGATCGGTGACGATTAACTGTTTGGCATTGATGGAAGCAGATTCTGGTGTTTCTTTTCCTGTGCTGATATCTTCCACCAATTTTCGGATGTTGGGCGCATTGGCTGTACCCGCCTCTTCCTTGCCCGTATTGCTTGCAAACAGATAGGTTCCGATTACAATCACAACTACAACACTTGCAATGATCCACATTTGTTTTTTCATTTGGAGTCCATCTCCTCGTCCGTTTTCATCAAGTATAATGGAGAACAAACCATCATGGACTTAAACATCGAGAAATTCACCAGATATTCACATATATGGTTCGCTCATTTCGGGATATGCATATATGATATCTGGTGGATAAGTCTTACAGTTCATTGCGTGAGCGACAATTAATATGCCATAATCCGGTCTGCCATTTCCTCGGCTTGAAGTACCGCAGACAACGGGTCGGATAGAAAATATCTATTCCAGTCAAGGCTAATAATCCGGCAGTGATCTGTCTCGATGGACTTCTGCCATGGTTTGCCTGAAGCTTGATCAAGTCCGTGTCTTGGACCATTATCCAACACCAACAGGTAGTCCTCCAGGTACCCACCTACCGCACTCCGCGCAATATCCAGGTATTCCAGGCCCGGCTCCAATAGTTCCTGGCGAACCTTGCCTGCTGGCTTCAAGTTCAGTAACCCGTAGGCTGCCTTACCTCCACGAGTTCCCGTATTTCCCACAAGGGTAATATGTTCTCCCCAGTTCGGATCAATGACGGTAAATGTCTTCTCTGCGGAGACCTTGCCCGGGATCGTTTGCTGCAAAGTATGTACTCTCCGCCCGTATTCGTTAATCCATGTTTCGGCTTCTGTCTGGCGATTCAGAATACGTCCCATCTCTCGAATCTCCTCTGCTACAGATCCGTAACCAGTCTCTCCATAGACCACCGTAGGTGCAATTCTGGCATAGGAAGCGTAAGCAGCACGATTCCAGGTGATAATCAGATCGGGCTCCAGTTCAAGCACTTTTTCGAGCGAGATAAAATTATGATTGCCGATATCCTGTACTTGATCATAGATATAAGGCTCCAGCATTTGGTTACTTTCAATGAGCGAATGCGGCGCTCCGAGAGGCGTCACTCCCAATGCCAGCACTTCTCCCAAATTCCAGTCCACGACAACACGGCTAGGCTTGGTCGGTATCGTAATCTCGCCCATGCTTGTGGCAAGTTTTAGAGTTCTGGCTCTTGGTACCGCGGGCGCTGGGGGTTTCCTCACTTGGACTCCTTGTAGATCTATAATCTTCTGTTTTGGCTGGTTTTTGTCAGCTTCAACTATAGGTACCGTTCGTTCGCTCCATCCCGAATAATGACTTTCCAGAACGGCATGTGGTGGGGATGTTTGCAGGGCTACATCTGGAGCACCGCACTCTCGACGCTTTCTGAAAAACTCAGGAGATACACCATAATGTTTCTTGAAATAACGACTTAGCGTGTAGCCGTTCTCATAGCCTACTCTCTCCGCGATTTCTTGTAAGGTCCCATTCGTGCTCACCAGTAGTTTTAATGCCTGTTCCATCCGAATCTGTGACAGCACACGGCTGGGACTCGTATTTAATTGAAGCTGAAACAATTGGTTCAGATACCTTGGACTACAATTCAGCATTTCAGCTACCTGTTCTATCTTGAGTGGTTCCCCGTAGTGACGTTTCATATAATGCACCGCCTGATCTACCCGATTCAGCTTAGCATCGTTAAACCTCTGCTCCTGCATTTGTTTCAGCATCTCGGCGAGCCATTGGTAGAACAGCGCCTTGGTTTGAATCCGGCCTGCTGACTGTAGTTCATTCCATTGTCTGTATATCAACTGCATGATTTCAATTAATGGCAATGGACACGCTGGTTCAAAACCAAAACTTACTTGCAAAGACTCCGACCCAGTATATGTTTGGGATCTTTCAGTATTTGGCTTCTCTGACTCTGGTGACGAATACGACAACACATGTATTTCTATCGGCTTCTTAGCCAGGCAATCCAGCCGCGTTCCTTTGGAAGCGTGCAGAATATATGTCCCTTTAATCTGATGCATCACCTGCCCAAGCCAGATCTTCCCCTTGCCATTCGTAATTAGTAAAAAAGCATTCGAGGGAAGCATCCACGTATTAGGATCTTCACTGATGTTAATGGTCATGATCCGAATATCCAGTAATCGGATTGTTATATGCTCCCATAATGCCCCGTATTCTTCTATGTTCATCGTCATGGACCTTTCTTTGTGTTTCCTCGTTACCACATCCAAAGCTTCGCCTCATCATATATGATAATCATTCTCAGTTCAACCTGTCGATTGAGTTCTGAAATGGTTATGCTTCCGCTTCCGAATCGGTTATTGTGCAATCGCAAGATTGCCTCTAGAGTTATATTAAATGAAAATCATTATCAATTAGAAAGAGGGTATGTCATGTTGTTTAAGAAATCTTGGTATCGTATCGCCCTGCCTGTTTTGCTGATCATGGCCGTATTCATTAGTGGTTGTACCCAGAAAGAGACCGTGAAACCTGGGGCGACAGAAACAGGAAACACCGCACCGCAAACAAGAACACTCTCCACGATGATGGGAGACGTTACAGTCCCCCTCAACCCGGAGCGGGTTGTCGTTGATTGGAATATAGGACATGTTCTGGCTGTCGGCGTAACACCAGTTGGTGTGCCGAGTAGCCTGCTGGATTATGGAGTATTCCTGCGTGACAAACTTGTGGATAGCGCGGATTTGGGTAACCACAGTGAGGTTTCACTTGAGAAAATGGTAGAGCTGGAACCGGATCTGATTATCACATGGGACCAGGAGAAATTTCAGACCTATTCCAAAATCGCTCCGACTGTCGTATTCGTACCCGATCAGTATGATTCCATGGAAGCAGAAGTGACAGCCATGGGCGAGATTCTGAACCGCGAAGCAGAAGCTATAACTTGGAACGAATCATTTAAACAACGGATCGCAGCAGCTCAGGCCAAAATTAAAGGTGTCATTCCGGATGGTGCCACCTTCACCGTTGCCGATTTTAACTTTTTGAAGAACCCAGCCATTATCGGCAACAGCGCCAATCGTGGTGGAAGAGCAGCCTATGAATTGCTTGGACTAACTCCGGCACCCAAGGTAAAATCAGATCTTCTGGACCAAGGCAAAGAAAACCTGGAAGCTAGCGCGGAGGTCTTTGGAGAGTATGTAGGTGATTACCTGCTGATGATGGTTACAGAAGGCACGAAAGATCACTCTCTGTTGCCTAACGTCTGGGACAATCTGCCTGCCGTGCAGAACGATCATATCTACAAACTGGATATTCATAAATATTTCACTGCTGATCCCTATACCTCCATTCTACAAGCCGAAGAGATCGCAGATCGACTCGCAAGTGGACAGACTGAACTGAATTAGAACAAGTTTAAATCTAATGAAATAATGAAAGCCAGCAAACCTGAACGTGTCCGTAGAAGGCAAACACACTGAATCCTGAATGTGTGAGAACGTGCCCTTCAAGTGCGAGCAAGGATTGAGACGTCGTAAAAGCAGATTTTCTCCCTTACAATGAAAAGCTTCGCTTTGGGCGGAATTCATGGTCGTCCTCTAGGCTCGCCGCCGGTTAGATCAAAACATGGAACGAGCGCTAACGAATCTGAGGCGTCTTATTCAACGGTTTGAAGCGCCTACAGAAATCTAAGGAACTTGAGACACTCTATATCCGATTAACAAGCCGTTTTCAGTGTTTTTATAAGGGAATTTTGGTAGATAACGTGTCTGATGTTCCTTACAATTTAAAAAGAGGAGCTGAAGGCCAAATAAGATGTCCTGAGTTCCTTAGAAAATCATCTATCCATTCGCCAAGATCGGCAATCTGGGATTCAAGTTTTTATCCAGCTCAAAAAAGATTACACAAACAGCGCCCACCAGAACGATTCAGGTGGCGCTGTTTTATTTGGTTTGAATATCTCGCTGTCGTCAATGATCATAAGCCGAAAGACTATAAATATCTAATCACACAAATAAGTGTTCATACTTTCGAATCTGGGATCTTAAAATTTGAGCAACTATCTCAAAATCTTGCTGCTACTGACAAAAGTCTTACGAGAATCCTTGCTCACCTGCAAAACGGGGATGGACATCAGCACAAGACAACTCCTCATTAGAAAATCGAATCCAGACATAATCATCATATAACACACCATGTGTTTGTTTTACGATCTCCGAAGCTACATAATCATTCAGACCTAATGATTGCAAAATTTTATCGGCATGGTGTCTGGTGCGAGGAAAACATCTGGATTCAAAGTAATCCAGTACATCCCCAACGGTTACCTTAGACTTGCTTGGAAAAGGGAGAAAAACAGGCGATACACTTTTATCTTGCCATACATCAACCGTTTGATTGCTATAATCCAACTTCACTTTGGCAATCACCTTGTCATGCTCCAAGACCTCAAATTCAAGAGGAGAAGATATAAATTTGTTTATTTTTTTCATCTGCTACCTCCAACATTTTTTATCAGCTAACAGATTTTGATGTTATTCGACAATATTATACCATTTCTTAGAACATATTATATTTCATCCGTCTAAATTCTCAGATATAAAAAAACTGTGATTCCCAGAAGGGATCACAGTTAGTTTTTTGAAGGTTTTTTAATTATCAATATATAATTTCAAATCAGTTTTCAGACGTAAGATTGTGTTTGAATATTGTTCTATTCTTTCCTGCAATCTTATACGTTCATGCTCGTTGCCAGAAAAATTTATTCTTTTAAAAATATCTTTTGCGTTATTTATATCTTGGATATAGGTATTAATTTTACTTTTCCCTCTATATCTCATACTATCCCCATCTATCTCGAGAAGTGCGTCAGATAACTTCTTATCAGGATCTACTAAAAAACTTTTTAATTGTTCAGAGTTGGCTTTGTGGATAAATGAGTCCGTTTTAAGATCCAATATTCCAACTAATCCCCTCTCAATTTTGGACAACATTGTTGTCCGCACTGTATCCAATTTGTGATCTTCTACTATTTCAGGCTTTAATCTATTTAAATTGTTCAACCATTGTATTAAACATGCTAGTGCGGAGATTGATATTTTATTATTGGTTAAACTTTGTTCGATTTCAGAATGTGGATAATAGCTAAATACCTTTACTCTTGCTGATACAAAAGCAACACTTTTGTTCATTTTGCGTGCGAGCTCACTAAACGAACACTTTTCCCAATAAATCCACATATCATGAGTGTGCTTAGACCATTCATATACACTCCAATCTGATTTACCACCTTGGACTGATCCTAATCTTTCCTGTTCTTCTTCGATACTTTGTGGCCGCTCAACTAAATACACTGGAATTTTTCTTTGCATTAACTTTTTTGCTGCATGCCATCTTCGATGACCTGATAGAATTACATACTTATTATCTCTTTCATAGCAGGTTATAGGAACCTCCCATCCTTTTTCTTTAATTACTCGTTGTAATTCATCAGTTTTAATTGTGTTATCCATTCGTGGATTCAACGGGTTTGGTTCGACATCCTTTATATCTGCCATTATCAACTTGGAATAGTTACTCAAGTCTAACTCCCCCTTGTAATTCAAGGCTCTTATTCTTTAACATTTCCATTAAATCAATTAACTCGTCTATTAATATTTGTGCTTCTTTACGATCTTTACATTCAATTTTTTGAACAGTTGCTATTGAGTCGTCCATTGTTTTATATATTCCGTTGTAATTATCATCTTTTCCCGAACGATTGATTGTCATCTCAATCTCTGATTGTTTCAACGTTTTGGTAGTGTCCGACAGAAACGATATAATCTCTTTTTCACTAGCATTGCATACGAAATTTCTATCATTAAGAATGTTACTATTAAAACATTTGTTTTCGTATTTTTTTAACATTTGTATTCTTATAAAATCCTCATCTAGCGATTTCACCAAGTTAGGATGAAATTCACACAATCGCTTAATCCAGGTAATGATGTAGTCAAGCATAGAGATCGAATACATGCCATTTTTCAGTTTGTCTTCAATTTCAACACGTAGATAATATTTGTAAACGCGAATTTTTGCAGCAATTTTCTTTTTAGGTACTCCTATTTTTTTTGAAAATTCTTCATATGCGATACACCCGCTAAATATCCAACGGTCGTATATGTTTTTAGCTATTTCATATGGTGTCCATTCCACTTGCACACTTTGTAATGAGCCTAAACGATCTTTCTCCTCAGCAGATGTAGTAGGTGCGTCCACTACAAATACAGGCATCTTCTCATGCCCTAATTGTTTTGCTGCATACCATCTACGGTGTCCAGACAATAAAATGTAGTACTCTCCTTTCTTATAACACGTTACTGGCTCTTCCCAACCTTTTGTTTCTATTATTTGTTGTAATTGATTTGTGTCGACGGCTAGATCTCTTCTGGGGTTACTGGGATTAGCAAAAATATATTCAATTGGCACCCATTTAAAATTATCATCACTTTTCTGCTGTGGTTGACCATTTAGATTGAGTGCTGAAATTTGCAATAGTAACGCCTCATTTCTATTAATAATTTTTTGGTAATCGAAATCGCATTTTCTTAATATTTCATCAATATTCATTCTTAATTGAGCTGCGGAGATCGTAAAATATTCTATTATATTCTCTCTGCTGTAGCCTTCTATTAGCTTGTCAGCAACTTTCTGTTCTATTGTAGAAAAGCTTCCTACACTTTCGATTTTAAATATTTGATCCTGATTTTCTTCGACCGCAATCACATCTATAAGCTGTCTTTCATCTTGGTTTTCTTGCTTTGAATTAATTGAGTCATATAAGTATAATTGACGCCTAATTACATAAAAATGCAAAGCTTGAACGGCCATATTGTAGGAGCATCCGAGTTCTTGGGAAATAACATCTGGTGACATTCCTAGTAGATTTCGACTCATTATTTTAAGGATTATGCTATTTATTTTTTGGCTAGGTCGTACAATATTGTAGTGTTGTATTGTAAACTCTATCATTCTTCCCTTTACAAATTTATAAGCATAACGCCAGAAAAACTCTTTTCCTTTTTTAAAATTGAATTTCGAATACGCCTCTATAAGTCCTAAATAGCCTTGTTGTGTGAGATCGTCCAATAGCCAATTGTCGTATAACATTCTAGAGTAGAAAAATCTTCTTGCTGTTCTTTTTACGTTTTTAGCATGCTGATCTATGACTTCTTCTATTGTTATCTCTGTGGATTGAGGCTGAATCAAATGCAAGTCCCCCTCTCCAGATATCATCATTTCTATAATTATAATTTAATAGTTGAGGGAAATCTTTCATTCGTCAAAGGTTCTAACTTTTCAACAGCAACGCGGTTTTTATGACAAAATATCTTATTTAAATCTGGTTGATATAAACCTTAATATCTCTCTTTTATTACGAAAAACACACGATTTTCTCACAAAAAAGCCCGATGCGTGTTTGAGAGAGATCTCGACACAAATCGGGCTTCTTGCTAGGACATGTTATCTTTTATGCATATGCAGTTTTACGTATTGGAGAGCGCTTTGTTTTTTTCATAAAACCGGGCGTTGTGAGAAGATACACCCGCCATGTCGGAAGCAGCAGGTTCCAGATACGTCTTGGCACTGTTGACTGCGAGCACCGCATCGTTAAAAGCACCTGCGATCAGCCTGACTTTGCTGCCATAAGTGATGAAGTCCCCTGCTCCGAATATGCCTGGAATGTTGGTACGCATGCGCTGATCAACGGATACGCCGTAATCTTCCCGCGCCAGTCCCCATTGCACAAGGTTACCAAAATCACGATCATACCCATGGCTTACAACAACTTCATCCACTTCAACATGTGTGATCTCACCGGTTTCTACATGGGCCAGCTCGACACGATCTATTTTGTCACCTGCACCGTATAAGCGTGAGATGCTAAATGGCGTCATGACGTTGGCTTGAGCTTTCATCTGAGCAACTGGCGACTCGTGTCCAGTAAACTCATGACGTCTGTGTGCTACCGTAACTTCACTTGCGATCTTGCCCATTTCATTCGCCCAGTCGACTGCGGAATCGCCACCACCCGAGATCAGAACACGCTTCCCGGCAAATCGGGACAGGTCGGTTATCGTATAGTGCAGATTTGTCAGCTCATACCGATTGGCACCCTCGACATCCAGCTTTTGCACCTGAGTCATGCCTCTACCCGCACATAATAGGATGGTACGTGTGTAATGGCGCTCCCCTGTTTTAGACATGAGTACAAATACACCGTCCTCAAGTCGTTCCAGCTCAGCAATTTCCTGACCAAATACAACCGTTGGATCGAACGTTCTCGCTTGTCTCTCCAGCGATTCAATCAGTTTCTCACAGCGAATCGGATCAACCCCTCCCACATCCCAGATCAGCTTCTCCGGGTACGTACGCATGAATCCACCCAGTTCCTGTTTGGCTTCGATGATCTTGGTACGCATGGCTCTCATGCCACTATAAAAGGAGGCGTACATTCCAGCAGGTCCCCCACCAACGATGGTAATATCATAAATATCCAGTTGAGGCTCTACAGTCATCTATGGCACCAACTTTTCAACAACATAGTCCATCAATTTTACAGAGCCAATCGGACCCACACCCGATACGAATTGGCTTGTCTTCAACGGGAAGACATGATCATTCTTCACAGCCTCCAGATTCGACCACACTTGACTTGCTTTCAGATCTTCCATGGATTTCTTCGTGTCATAACCTACGAGGGTTCTGTCTTCCAGGAAAATATAATCCGGATTCATCTCAGGCAAGAATTCCAGGGAGAACTGGCTAAACCAATCTGTAGAATCTTTAATAGCATCAGGACTATTCAGACCCAGGATATCATAGAAGAAAACACTGCTGCTTCCTCCTTTGGGACCCATGAAACGGTAACGATTGTGCTCTACCCGGAGAACCAATACGGTCTTTTCTCCCAGGGCTGTCGCAATTTTCTCTTTCGCTTGTGAGGCTTTCCCGTCGAATTCAGCCAGTACTTTGGAAGATTCTTCAGTCTTATCGAATATGGCAGCCAGCTTTGGCATAGCACGTTTCATTTCACTGTTGGCATCCAGTGCCACCGTAGGAGCGATTTTGGACAATTCATCATATACGCCCTGTTCCATACCTTCGCCAGCTGTAAGGATCATATCCGGTGACAACGCAAGCAACTGCTCATAATTATATTGATATTGCTCGACTTCAATGATCTGGACCCCGTGTTCTTTCAAATAATCAGGACGGTATTCCGCTTCAACTTCTGGAGTTAACAAAACGATTTGGGGTGTAACACCCATTTCAATCAGATACTCGGCATATATCGAATCAAACACAACCAGATTTTGAGGATGAGTTGGAATCGTTACTTCTCCAAACTGATCCTTCACCACCTTAGTCCCACTTTCAGTCGCTGTTTCTTTTGCAGTACTCGCTACTCCTTCAGTTGGAGCACCTGCTGTTCCAGCTGTAGCGTTCTCTTCCTTGGTTCCACCGGAACATGCCGCTAGCATTACACTAATCACCAACAGCATGATGCCCAACCCTTTAAATCTTCGTGACATGATATACTTCGCCCCTTATGTATATTGATAATGATAATTATTATCAAATAGTATCAAATAAGAAGTGTTGCTTCCATAGCATATCGTGCGTATTCAGTTGGATTATTGTGCTCTCTCATGAAAAGATTCCGTAAGATTGCGAACGATCTGATTCAGAATCAGAGTGTGTCCCGTTATTCCGTGACCGTCTACCCACAGGTGAGTATCTACGTAAAATACCCGATTATTTTTCACAGCCTTCAGCTCGTTCCATTGCGGACTCTCCCATAGTTTCCTCATATTCTCTTCAGCACTAAAGTGCTGCATGATCCGCTTCTCCACAAACAGATAATCGGGATTGGCTTGTGTGAGCAGGTCCAGCGAACAAGGGTTAAACCATGCTGTACCTGAATCCAGTGCTTGCGGCAGTGTTAATCCAAGCTGTTCATATAACAAGTGTGATACCCCGTGTGAATTCCCCCCCAGATATCGATAACCAAACGCTTCTACCCTCAGCAACATGACTGTGGCCGCGGATTGGATGATGGGTTGCAACTGTCGCTTAGCTACGCTGACTTCGTGTTTCATCTGCTGATGCAGTCTATGAGCATCTTCTTCTTTAAGAAACCAGGCTGCCAATTGATCGAGCATTGGTTCTACATCTTGATGAAGTCCGGTTAGAATCGGTGCAATTGTGCGCAGTTCCCTTTTGACCTCTTCCGTCAATACGTTTCCTATCAACATCTCCGGTTGAACTTGTCGAACAAGTTCTATCTCCACCTCATACTGTGTTACCTCCAGCATCTGCACTCCATGCGCTATAAATTGTTCATGGTGATGTGGGGACAGCAGGATTGGGGTGACCACTACGGCATGGGGGATGACACCCAGATGAATCATAATTTCTGCACAGATTGGAGAAAGTGACACCATCTTGCGCTGCGTCATCGTCTGCCTATATATCTTAGGTGATACGCCAGTCAACTGTTTGAATCGTCGGCTAAAATAATGAGCATCTTCAAATCCAGTTTTTTTGGCAATATCCTGTGAGGTTGCATCGGTTAATATCAGTTCTTCCTGCGCGCGATAGATCCGGTAGTGGGCCAGATAATCCAGAGGTGGCTTACCATATCGCTCACTAAATTTGCGGGAATAATGCCATGGACTAATACCGGCAATCTGAGCTAACTGTGTACGTGTAATGACCTGATCATAATGCTGCTGCATGTAGTCAATGGAGCGAAGTATACCGTGTTCTGGCTTCAACTCGTTATCCGGCTGTTTCCGATATAGATTACTTAACAACTCATATAACAAATGCTGATTGCCAACTCTTTCTGCACTCTGATCCGGTGTATGCACTTCACTCCAATGCTGAATGATACTTGCCAGACCTCCACCGGACAGTTGCACTTTCTGATACGCCTCTCCTGACGGTAACCGCCATTCGAACTTCTCAGCTTCCCGTCTATCATGCAGCACCGAATATGTATCGAACTGAACATGCCAGCCTGCCAGATCCAGGTTGCCACCTTCAATGACCTCCATTACGGAGTTCTCTTCAAGTGCAATTAATTCTCCATAGGAGACGTGAACTCGGTGTCCATTTATATTCCAGATCGCTTTTCCATCAATGATAAATATCAAAGTGTGACTGAAAAAGTGATGCAGCTCGCCTTTTGTTATCCATGCGTTGCTTAGTGCATTCGTTGACTTCCATTGAGCAATCCATTCCATGTTGTCAGACATAGGTTATCCTTTCAAAGGGATTAGTAATCCAGATTTATAGTTTTCACTATATCAAAATACATGACAACTCCATAACCAACAAGGTATGGCTTGAATAACATGGAGGACAGCGATTATACATTTCATACTTACATTAATCAGAAAAACACAACAAAAAAGCCCGTACCACAAGGCACAGGCTCTTTCTTACAACTTTAATACTACTTTTCAATGCTACGTTTTACGTATTACTCAATGCTGGCTTTCGGTGACCCCTGTCCCCGTTTCTGTCCTTTTCCTGCCATCCAATACGTTAGTCCACCTGAGACACCAAACGCAATAACCACACCAATGCAAGTGTGTAACAGATTCAGGCTACCCTCTTCGATGAAGAGCGGGAGGCTGACCAAGCTCGGATTCCCCACCATAGCAAATGCCTTGACAGATAACAATCCGAAATATAGTCCACCCGCAGCTCCACCCAGCAATGCCGCATAGAAAGAGGATCTTTTTCTCATGTTGACCGCATACAATGCAGGCTCTACCACTCCAAGGAGGGCTGTTCCAGTAGCCCAGAAAGCAAGTCTTCTGGATGTTGGCTCTTTCGAGCGGATTCCGTTTGCAAGCGCAGCCCCCGCTTGTCCAACAATCGCCACTAACATGGCAGCAATCACCATAGAACCACCATTCATAACCATTTCATTAATGATGATGGCAATCAGCCAGTAGTGTAATCCTATAATTAACATCAGTGAGAAGACAGCTCCCAGTAACATCACCGACAACACTGGAGCATTAGCTACTAGTGAATCCAATGCCTCCGGAAGATACTCATCAATCCAGGTTCCGACTGGACCAAGTATCATCAATACTAGCGGAACAAGAATCAGTAACGTCAGGAATGGAGCAACCATCCCTTTGGAGAATTTTGGGCTCCATCGTTCAACGACTCTTTCCAAGAAGGCGGCTGCACAGATCGTTAGAATGACCCAGATGGGCGTAGAGTAAAAAGCAGGCTGAGACACAAGTGGCAAACCCAGGAAATGCATCTCTTTTTCCCCTGACATCAGCATGGTCATCTCCGGATAAAACATGAGTCCGCCAATAGATGCTGCAACATAGATATTACTCTTCAACCGATACGCTGTGCTGATTGCTACCAATATAGGCAGTACATAAAATACACTGTCTCCAATGATCCTGAAGATCGTAAAGGTCTGGCTGTCCACCAATGCTGAAGAGTCGGCAGAACTGTACGTATCCATTAACGCAATAATGGCGACTATAATTTTAATAACAGCGGCTCCGAGAATCGCAGGCATCAAGGGCCTGAATACATCGGATACAAAATGTAAGATCGAGAATCTGTTCTTCTTCGTGTGTCCTTCTTCCTGCAACGCTGTCGTTGTCGATTCCCAAGCGTCCATACCCAGTAACGTATTGTAGATAAGTGAAGATTCATCTCTTATTGCCAGATGGCACTGCTCACCCGTTATCCGAATATTTGCTACAACATCTGCGGAGGTAAGAGCCGACATGTTCAACTGTGTACTGTCCTTCAGTACCAGTGTCGTTGTGTCCTTATCATGTTCTACGAGCTTAATGTTCTCCTTGCCACCTGCGAGTTTCAACCAATCTTCAATCTGTGTGTCATGCATTATGTACGATCTCCTCATATTACGGTAAACCCGTGTTTTGTGATGTGTTATGATCTAATATGCCTCTATCTATATACACATTTCCATGAAAAAACTTCAATAGGATAAAAAAACTAATTTCCCTGACATTTCATGTTCATTTATACAAGGTATATGGACCTATGAAAGTCGAAAAAGCAAAAAAGCCTACTTTTATGTAGGCTCTTATCCATCTGTACTTATGAGTCATACTCTTCATACTCACAACCGACATTCGCAGTCATCAGATGATGTTGCACGTAAATATACATCCTCATCCTATGACAGTGCCAACATCGCGTTCATATCTTCTTCTGCCGTTGTAATTAACTTTAGACCAAACATATCTACGAGTACATCCAAGACACCTTCCGATATAAACTCAGGCGGTTTTGGCCCAATACGAATGTCCTGAATGCCAAGGCTGAACAGGCCAAGCAGGATCGCAACTGCTTTTTGCTCAAACCAGGACAGCACAATACTGACAGGTAACTCGTTTACAGTACAGCCAAAAGCATCCGCCAAAGCCATTGCAATTTTCACCGTAGAACCGGAATTGTTGCATTGACCCAGATCGATATAACGCGGTATACCCGTGTCTCCAACCGTACCATAATCCACATCGTTGAAGCGGAACTTACCACAGGATGTCGTCAGAATTACAGTATCATTCGGTAAGGATGTCGCGAGTTCACGATAGTAGTTGCCACCTTTGCCTGGCGCATCACAACCAGCAATAACGAAGAATCGACGGATATGCCCGTCTTTCACCGCCTGAATAATCTCGGGCGCAAGCCCAATCACGGTCTCATGATGATACCCTGTCGTTAAAACTTGCTCCGACTGTACATTAGCCGCAGACAGAGACAATGCACGTTCAATCAGCGGTGAGAAGTCATCATCCATGATCTTGGCCACACCTTCCAGACCCGCCACTTCGTAGGAGAAAAAGCGGTCTGCATATGTGCCTTTGATCGGCATAACACAGTTCGTCGTTGCAAGAATAGCACCCGGGAATTGTTCGAAAAGTCTTCTCTGATCGTACCAGGCTTTGCCGATATTACCCTTGAGATGGGCGTATTTCTTCAACGCCGGATAACCGTGCGCAGGCAACATTTCCGAGTGGGTATAGATGTTGATTCCTTTCCCTTCAGTTTGACGAAGCAACTCCTCCAATGCATACAGATTATGTCCCGTCACCACGATGCACTGTCCTTCAATCTGGTTCTGGCTAACCGTAATCGGTTGCGGTACACCAAAGCGGTCCGTGTGCGCACGATCCAACACATCCATAATGCGGATTGCTGCATTACCTACCTTCATCGCCATCTCCAGATGTTCCTGTACATTAAAATTCGAGTTCGTTAATGTCATATATAATGCCTCATGTGTAATCCGATCCACCTCAGGATCAGAATATCCCAACTGGCGTGCATGTGTCGCATAAGCAGCGATGCCTTTTAACGCAAAAATCATCGTATCCTGCAAACTTGCGATTGTTTCGTTTTTGCCGCATACCCCTACCACGGTACACCCGCCACTCGGCGTCTGTTCGCACTGATAACAAAACATATGGTTTCCCCTCCAAACTTAGATTAAACGCAGTTCGTTATGTAATAGCGTAACAGACCCTGATATGAGCTAGTGTGATGGTGCACACAGTTTCTGATCCAACATCTATATATGGTTCTCCAGACTATCATCCAAACTGGAAATAATAACATTCAAAAAAAGGCATATCTCGGATCATTATGAAAAATACTGTGTACAGCTAAAAACGTATAAATCCATAATCTTAAAAAAATACGAAAATGAAACGATTCTAGATTTTGCCCGTAAGGGTAATACACAGAGAAATCTAATATTCAAGGAGCTGGTCAATTGCAACATTACAGACACAGTGCGGAGGAAACCCTTCAGGATGTACAGAGTTCCTCCAAGGGACTTACGACCTCCGAAGCTGCCAAGAGAATTGAAACGGAAGGATATAACGAGTTAAAAGGTAAAGATGCAACACCCGTCTGGAAATTGTTCCTCGAAAATTTCAAAGATCCGATGGTCATCGTGCTGCTGATTGCAGCCGCGGTACAGGTTGTACTTGGACACCTGATTGAATCATTGATCATATTCCTGGTTATTTTGCTCAACGCGGTGATCAGTGTAGTGCAGACCAAAAAAGCCGAGAGTTCGCTTGACGCGCTGAAACAAATGTCTGCACCTGAAGCCAAAGTCATTCGTGACGGGCAGAAAAAAACCATTCCAGCGAGGGAACTCGTTCCCGGTGATATTGTTATGCTGGATGCAGGTGATTATGTCCCGGCAGACGGGCGTATCCTGGAATCAGGAAGTTTGAAAATCAACGAAGGCATGTTGACCGGAGAGTCCGAAGCTGCGGAGAAACACGCCGATACCATCCCGGATGAGGCTCCAATCGGAGATCGTCGCAATATGGCCTTCAGTGGCTCACTGGTCGTATATGGACGGGGCATGCTTGTCATTACAGGTACAGCTCTCAAAACCGAAATCGGCAAAATTGCCGAACTGATTGAAAATGCCGAAGCCAAGAACACACCATTACAGCGCAAGTTGGAATCATTCAGCAAAAAACTGGGCTTTTTCATCCTGGGCTTGTCGATTCTCATCTTTGGCATTGAAGCCGGTCGTGTATGGTTGACCGAAGGTACGGAGAATATCGGGCCTTCCATCGTAAATGCACTGATGTTTGCCGTAGCTGTTGCGGTTGCTGCCATTCCTGAGGCCTTATCCTCCATTGTGACTATCGTATTGTCACTCGGAACAAATAAGATGGCCAAACAACATGCGATCATTCGTAGACTGCCTGCCGTTGAGGCGCTCGGCTCTGCCAGTATTATCTGTACGGATAAAACAGGAACGCTAACTCAGAATAAGATGACTGTCGTTGATTATTACATTCCCCATGGCACCAAGGACGAATTCCCCGATGATCCCGATCAGTGGTCGGAAGAGGAACGGCGTCTGTTACATATTGCAGTGCTCTGCAATGATTCGAATATTAACCAGGAAGGCAAGGAATTGGGTGATCCAACCGAAGTGGCCCTCATTGCCTTCAGCAACCGGGTGAACAAGGATTACAATGAAATCCGTGACCAGTTCCCGCGTGAAGCTGAGCTTCCTTTTGACTCGGATCGAAAGCTCATGAGTACGGTGCATACCTTTGAGGGACAGACGGCTTTGCTGACCAAGGGTGGACCTGATGTGCTGTTCAGTCGCTGTAGTCATGTGTTTATCAACGGTGAGGTTCAGCCCCTCACACCTGAGATTCGCACACAGTTTGAAGAAAAAAATGAGGCCTTCTCCAAACGTGCCTTCCGTGTGCTGGCCTACGCGTACAAAAAATTCGATGATAAAAACCAGGTCACCATTAATGACGAGCATGATCTGACACTTGTTGGTCTGACAGCGATGATTGACCCCCCGCGTGAAGCGGTATACGGTTCTATTGAAGAGTCCAAAAAAGCGGGCATTCGCACCATCATGATCACTGGAGATCACAAAACGACGGCTCAGGCGATCGGTGTGGATATCGGCCTTGCCGAACCGGATGACCTCGCCATTACCGGTGCTGAACTGGACAAAATGTCTGATGAGGAGCTGGATCAACAACTCGAACATATCTCGGTTTACGCAAGGGTATCTCCTGAAAACAAAATCCGGATTGTTCGTGCATGGCAGCGTAAGGGCAAAGTGGCAGCCATGACCGGAGATGGAGTTAATGACGCACCAGCGTTGAAACAAGCCGACATCGGTGTAGCGATGGGTAGCGGAACAGATGTCGCCAAGGATGCGGCTGCCATGATTCTGACGGATGATAACTTTGTCTCCATCGTAAATGCGGTCAGTGTTGGACGGATGGTATTTGATAATATCAAAAAAGCCATCGCATACCTGTTCGCCGGTAATCTCGGCGCCATTATCGCCATTTTGTTTGCCTTGATCGTCGGCTGGGTTAATCCATTTACGGCTCTTCAGCTGCTGTTCATCAATCTGGTGAACGACTCCCTACCTGCCATTGCTTTGGGTACAGAGAAACCCGAGCCAGATGTCATGCGGCGTAAACCCCGTGATATTAACGAGGGTATCTTCGCAGGTGGAACCCTGCAGGCTGTGATTACACGTGGTGTCCTTATTGGTGCGGCTGTTATTGTGTCCCAATATATAGGACTTGGCATCTCGGAGGAAATCAGTGTGGCTATGGCCTTCACAACCTTGATTCTCGCACGCAGTCTGCAAACATTTGCAGCACGTTCCAACACACAAACCATCTTCCAAGTGGGCTTCATGACCAATAAATTCGTGCTTGGCTCCATTCTGGTATGTCTGTGTCTCTATGCAATCACACTGATTCCAGGTGTTCGCGGTGTATTCGCAATCCCGGATACATTCGGCTGGAATGAGTTCCTAATTGCAGGCGGACTTGCACTTGTCGCCGTCATTCTGATGGATGTCATCAAGTGGATTCGCAATCGCGGCAAACAAGTTACTGCGGCGTAAGATTTGCAGTTACAACATGCACAAACAGGCGCCCGTTATCGGAGCGCCTGTTTATTTACAGTTTTTTTTACACAAAGAGAACAGTCCACACACATACTGATGTTTCTAAAACATCCTCGCAAAATGTTTAAGCATTAAGCTGATATCTATATACCAACCAACAGATGGACAGGATAAGGATACATAATCCCCAGGATACCGAGGGGATGGTCGCCGACCAGTTAAACTTTTCTTTCCCTTTTGAACCATTTGTTAATCCGGATGCTATCAGAGCCACTCCAATAATTAAACCGATCTGGGCAAACAACAACAAAAATCCTTCTACCATGTAGATTACTCCTTTAAATACTCCGCTATCGATTTGAACATCCTTAACGATTCATAAGTCCTTTTTCTGTATCTAATTATCCCTGTTTGATGCCAAAAGCGATCCATCGTCCATCGATATCCTCGATCACAAACTCCTTGTTATTATAGTCTGTATGATTGAGGGCACGTACGATTTTCACATCTGCATTGATCAATTCCTGTTGAAGCTCTTCCTGGTTCTGGGTGATAAAATATGCATCATATCCATAGCCATATAATTCTCTGTTGGGTATAACTTTCTGTCCATTGCTTTGGGTTAAAATAATCTCGGTAAGATCACGATACAGGCAGATGTGAGGTTCCGCGGCATCGAGATATTCGACGACCCGAAAGCCCATCTTTTCTTCATAAAACTGCGCGGTTCGATTCATATCCAGCGTCGGAAATACGCTATGGGACATTAATAATGCATGAGTCATGGGTATAATCTCCTTCATTTTCAATTCAACATGCTAATTCCTTACATATCTAGTTACCTAACCGCTGATCCATCTGCTTATGTATGTTCAATGATCATTTTAGTTAAATTCAGGAAATCCGTCTATTGTTTATTATTAAAATCTTACTATGCTCATCACATCCGAATCCGAATGAATTAGTATGACATTATTGCCATATGATAAATTTGGGTGTAAAATGATATATTGCTTTTCATCACATATCTATTAAAAGTTCTATCCGAATTCATATTCATACCCAAGACAGGAATGGTACCGTGAAAGATAAAATTGTCATGCCACTCTGGACATGCTGCTTGTTCATCGTTGTGATGAATACCACCATGTTCAATGTTTCTTTGCCAGTCATTATTCAAGATCTACAGATTACCTCGGACCTGGGGTCTTGGGTCATCTCAAGTTATTCGATTGGTTACGCCCTGTCGACGGTGATCTACAGCCGATTGTCAGACCGTATCCCGGTACGCAAACTGTTAACGGTCGGGCTTCTGATCCTGGGGTTATCTTCATTGCTGGGGTTGTTCGCGCATAACTTCGCTATCTTGTTACTGACACGCATTCTGCAATCTGCGGGTGCAGGAGTTATGGCAGGTCTGGGTCTCGTCATTGCAAGTCGTTACATCCCGGTGGAACGACGCGGAGCTGCCATCGCGCTGATCTCATCAGGTAGCGCCATGGCTTTTGGACTTGGCCCCATTGTCGGCGGACTCATTAGCGAATACTGGGGCTGGAACGGACTTTTTGCCATAACGGTGCTTGTCTTGCTCGCCCTGCCTGTATTGCTCTATTTCCTTCCACGGGAAACAGTCAAAACAGATCAGCCGTTCGATGTTATTGGTGCCATACTAACCGTCATTAATGCCACTACACTTCTCGTCGCGATCACCCAGCAATCCTGGTTATGGTTTGCCGTGGGCGTTATTTCACTTGTTGCACACCTCCTGTATATTCGAAAAGCGAGTCTTCCGTTTGTGAATCCACAAGTATTCCGAACGCCAGGATACACCCGGTTAATCCTTATCGGATTCTGCGTGCTGGTCGTGAATCTGGGCAATCTGTTTTTGATGCCGCTTGTGCTCGCTGATCTATATGGACGCTCTTCGCTCGCCATTGGTTTGCTGATTGCTCCTGGGGCAATTGTTGCAGCATTCTGCACCCGTTTCGTTGGACGCTGGATCGACCGTTATGGCAATATGCGATTTATGATCATTGGACACATCCTGCTCGCAGCGGTACTTGCCTTATTCATGCTCGGACTTGATCAATCCGCCCTGATCATTACCAGTGGTTATCTCTTTTTCTCACCGGCACTCTCGGCATCCATGGCTTCATTGAATAATGAAGCGTCACGTGTGCTGCCCAAGGCACAGATTGGTTCAGGAATGGGGATGTTACAATTGATTCAGTTCTTCGGTGGATCGGTATCTGTAGCCGTGTGTGGGTTGCTGTTGCACAGCATTCCGGGAGTATCAGTAGAGGAAGCTTATCATGTGGTGTATGCTTGTCTGTTGCTCATCTGTGTTGTTTCACTCGGGCTGACCATCTGGCATAGCAGAGCTTCACGCTCAGGCATTAAACCTGTTACATTGGACAATTGATAATTGAGGTTTAAAGTTCAGAGCAAAAAGGCCCGCGCCAAGCGCGAGCCTTTTTTAGTTTGGAACAGAAATGCCGTTTTTTTTTAAAAGTGGATCACTCAATGAACTTGAACTTCCCGGTTACTTTCCTGATTTCATCCTACAGCAGCATGCCAACTATTTACCGTCCAGTGCGAACTTCCAGGCCTCCATGATGCTAATTGGGGCTTTACTGCTGCTCTCGCCGCCACCTTCCTGCGTCCAAAGTGGTGGGTAATACGCGAATACTTGACCTGTCTGTAGCTGAGACATATTCTCTTGCCAGCCTTTCCAGCGAAAGGTCTGATAGAACTGCTCCAGATCGCCATTTGCCAGCCAGTTGATGAAACCTGAATATGCCAGTTCTGTCGATTCCCATTCGAGTGTATCCGGTGCAAAATAATAAATGTGTCCCGTGCGGCCATACTTGCCTGTATCCAGTCCGAAGAAACCGCCTGCCGCATCATATGCAACGACCATCATACCCTCCAGCACATCTACCCAAGGTTGCTCACTTACCCCATTCCAACTGGTGAGACTCCCAGATGTACTGTCACCACCCGCACCAAGCAGCGTGATCCAGCCATGGTCCAGTACGATACCTTCTGTCTCATAAGCAACAGCCCCCAAATAGGATTTGGTACTTATTTGCAGACGATAGAGGGTATCCGTTCCAGCCTCCTGCTTTGCTGGAACATACACATATGTATTTTGCCCACTATCCAGGAGTTCCTTGAGTTCTTCCCACGCGTGATTCTCCCGATCTACTAATTCAGCTACAGTTAATGTATTCATGAGCAGTCTCCTCGCTGATTTTATAAGAGCATATCATGGGTTATTAACCCGTTCAAATCTGCTATAATCTAGGGCGTGTCTAAAAACTCCGAAGGAAGCAGATTTTGCCGAATTTTCGTTCCAAGCAAGGAAGTTTTCCGCAGGCGTGCCGGGGCACGTCAAGGGAAAGTGACGCAGCAGGGGGCGAAAAGGCGGAAAAAGATGCACTTCAGCGAGTTTTGAGACACGACCTAGCTTCAAAGCTAAATTCAAGGGGGAAACGATTTGATTCGCGTAGTTATACTTATGATTCCGATTCTGATGGTGCTTGTATCCGGTTGTCAGAATCATACATCTGCCATGAAGGAACCCGTTTCTGTTCATAAGTCTGATCCCCAGGTCATCCATTACATATCACCCCAAGGAAACGACTCGAATAAAGGCACCATTCAATCTCCTTGGAAAACGTTGCAGCACGCAGCAGACCATGCTTCGCCAGGAAGCATCATATATTTGCGTGAAGGTGTCTATCATCAGAAAGTCAAAATCACCCGGAGCGGTAATTCTTCCGCTAATCCAACGCTATTTTCAAGTTATCCTCAGGAGCAGGTTATCATTGATGGTAAAGGTTTATCTGTTCGGGGCATTGAAGGGTTAATTGAAATTGAAAATGCCAGTTATATCACGATTCAGAATCTCGAAATTCGTAATTTTACAACCACACTTGGGGGCCAGGTTCCAACCGGGATCTATGTCCACGGAGCAGGTGAGCATATTCAGCTGTTAGGCAACACCATACACGCGATCTCTAGTTACGCACCTCCTGAAGGTCCCGATTTGCGGGGCAGGGATGCCCACGGTATTGCCATATATGGCACAGAGCACCCGCAAGCATTACGCGATATCATCATCAAGGATAATGAATTGTATGATCTTACACTTGGTTCCAGCGAATCACTTGCAGTCAACGGTAATGTCGATACCTTTGCCATACAGGACAATATTATCCATGATTCCGACAATATTGGTATTGATCTGATCGGGTACGAGGGTACGTCCGAGGACGACACGTACGATCAGGCTCGGAACGGCATTGTACGAGGCAACGAAGTATACGATATTACGTCCAATAACAATCCCTCCTACGGTACAGACCTGCCCAATGATACCAACTCGGCGGGCGGCATCTATGTAGATGGCGGGAAAGATCATATCATCGACCAGAACCGGGTATATCGGAGCGATATCGGAATTGAGATTGCCTCGGAACATGCCGGACGTTCGACCAGCAACATTACCGTGCGTGATAACCTGATTTATTCCAACAGATTGACGGGTATTGCCATGGGAGGTTATGACGAGGAACGAGGAGCTACCGAGGATAGCAAGATTATGTACAATACACTTATAGGGAATGATACCCTGAATGCAGGCAATGGACAGTTATTCATGCAGTCACGGACAAAGAACAATACGTTCATGCGTAACATTCTCGTATCGGGCAGCTCGGAAGTACTAATATACAACGAATATACTAGCAATACCGGCAATGTGTTTGACCATAATGTCTATTATTCACCAGGAGAGCAGGAAGACGCCCTGTGGGTTTGGAAAATAAAGCCTACTCCGGCATCGCCGCCTACATCAAGGGATCTGGCAATGATGCACACTCCATATATGTGAACCCGGCATTTATGGATGAACCGAGCGAAGATTTTCGTCCTCAGGCGAATTCTCCGGCTAAGGCGTATGGTTACCTTGCTCCGCGATAAATCAACCCTGAGTCTGTCATCTCAACTTAGTCAATCTGTTTCACGCAAATAAAAGGAGCCTGTGCATGTGGGATCACTTCCCCCATGTGCACAGGCTCCTTTTCGTTTCTTTTGATGCAATCCAATCCTTAACTTCTTACCATCTGAGCTGCATGTGTCACCCGGTTTCGTCCTCCGGTTTTGGAGGCATACAGGGCGTTGTCCGCTCTTTGGAACAAGGACTTTTCTGTATCTTCCTCTACTATAGTGGCCGCACCGATACTCACCGTAATGTTATATTCACTCCAGTCGGCTGAAGCAACCTGTGAACGATATCGTTCTGCGATACCGATCGCCTGCTCCTCTTCACAACCTGGAAGAATGATAACAAATTCCTCCCCGCCGTAACGTGCAACCACATCCGTACTTCGCGACACCGATTGCAGCAGCCCTGCCAGATTACCTAGCACCAGATCCCCGATCGGATGTCCGTACGTATCATTAATGCTTTTGAAATGATCAATGTCCACAACGAGAAGGGAGAAATAACGTTGTTTCTCCTGAAACATCATTAAACTTTCAAACATTTTTTCCTGGAAAAACCTGCGGTTCTTCAATCCTGTCAACAAGTCGGTGGAGGCCAGTGTCTCCAACTGATCATTCACTTTAATTAACGCCTGCTCTTTAATTTTATATTCCTCATGCAGTCGTTCAAGTTCTTTATTCGCTTCTTGCGTCGCTTGATACAGCTCCTGTAGTTTGGTTTTGGTATGCAAAATATCCTTCTCATGTTCGATTCGCTTACGCATGACTACAACGACACAATCTACCACACTCTCCCCGTTACGAGTCTGACGAACACCGTTAAGCAGAACGGGAACAGCCTGCTGATCACGAGTACGAAACGTGAAATACATCTCGTCCACATGTCCATATAACTGGATGTAAGGATAGAAATACGTATGGAAAAATACCTTATTGCTCACCGACATGGTGGATTCAATATGTTGCCCTATGAGCTCATCGCGTTCATATCCAAGCATCGTAAGCAAAGTTTGATTAACCGACTGTACGACGCCCGAATCAGAGATAGAAAAGTATCCACAGGGAGCCAGATCTAATTGTATATCCATGGAATAACTGCCTTTCTTCCGCGTTTTATGCGCTCGTTAAATAATCCTTAATCATTCGGATGGTTTCTTCCGGTTGACTTAGATGCGGATAATGTCCCTTGGCCGTCATCTGTTGCAACCTGCTATTCTTCAGATGAGCGTGTAAATAATCCCCTACTTCTACCGGGGCAATGCTGTCATCCGAGCACTGAAGAATCAATGTTGGCACAGTTGCCTGCTCCAGATCAATACGACAGTCAGATAAAAACGTCACTTCGGCAAATTGTCTTGCAATATGCGGATCTCTGGAGCAGAAGCTTTTCTCCAATTCTTCCGTCAGCTCTTTCCGTTCTGGATTGTTCATCACAATGGGTGCCAAATAACTCGCCCACCCAATAAAATTCATCTGCATCATCTCAAGTAATTCATCGATATCATTCCGATCAAAACCTCCATAATAATTCGGCAGATCATTCACGTAACGTGGGGAGGGCCCTAACATTATAATTTTTTTGAAATATTTGGGTTTCTGAATGGATGCCAGCATACCAATCATACTGCTGACGGAATGCCCGACAAATATGGTGTCCTTTAGCTCAAGCGCTTCCATAATTTCCAGCACATCCTGAGCGTATCCTTGAAGGTTGCTATATTTGACAGCATCATAATAGTTAATTTGAGATTCGCCAGATCCAACATAATCAAACAACACCACACGGTAGTTCTCCATAAAACCTGGAATAATGTAACGCCACATATCCTGATCACATCCAAAACCATGAGCAAATACAATCGTTTGGCTACCCGAGCCAAGTACCTTAACATTATTTCTTACAAGTATATTAACCGTCATTGCATATCACCTCTCCGAGGTAGTATTCACTTGAATCATTTTATCTGGTTATTATACCGGAAAATGTTGGGATATGAATTAAAAATTATTAATACTTCTCTCACCCACCAAAAAATAATGAACCCCTGCTCTGAATGTGCGCTTTACAATCTGACTACCGTCAGGTAAAATCAGTTCAACATGTCGCGCGACAGAGATCAACATTACGGAGGAAAACCATGAGTACTTCAACATTCAGTCCTACACCTCAGCAACTCTGGGGAAGATCATTTATTTTCATCATGTTAGCCAACGCATTATTGTTTATGGCATTTGAAATGTTGCTTCCCACCTTGCCTTTGTTTGTCTCAAGTCTTGGTGGCGAAGCCTCCCAAATTGGGCTTGTTACCGGCGTATTTATGTTCTCTGCCATCTTGATTCGACCCTTCACTTCTGTTTTGGCATCTCGAATAGATAAAAAATATCTGTTAATTATCGGCATCACTATCTGTGCATTAATGACAGGTGCATACTACCTATCGTCAGGTATTTGGATGATTCTTATATTTCGAGTGATCCACGGATTCGGATTTGGTTTGGCAACGACATATTTTGCAACGATTGCCACTGAAAACATACCAAGAGATCGCCGGGGAGAAGGTATGGGGTATTTCGGCGTAGGGGAGACGGTCGCCATATCCATCGGTCCTTTGATTGGAACAAGCCTGTTGTTTAGGTACGACTACCAGAGCCTGTTTATGGGAGGTATGTGCATTTTGCTGTTAGCTCTCCTGATGACAGTGTTTGTCTCCAGAAAGCCGAAAACAGGAGGTAGTAGCGAGTCCATGCAAACTCATGTACCTTCGGTGAAACTGATTGAAAAGAAGGTACTCTTCCCTTCTCTCCTCATTATGCTTGTTGGTATTGCAGCGGGTTCAATCATGTCCTTTGTGGCTTTATTTGCTGCCGAAAGAGGATTCGAGAATATAGCCTGGTTTTTCTTCATCGTTGCCATCGCCAGCTTCGCCGTTCGACTGTTCTCGGGGAAAATGTTTGATCGATGGGGACCAGGTTCCGTGTTGTTACCTTCTGCCGTGTTTGCAATCGCGGGACTACTGGTTCTGATTATCGCCCAGAGTAATGTGCAATTCCTGATCGCCGGCGCGTTATACGGCTTTGGTTTTGGTGCCATATTCCCGGCGATTCAGACCTGGTGTGTGAATCTTGTAGATGAACATGAGCACGAAAGTGCGATGGCTTCCTTCTTTAACTTCTTTGACCTCGGAATTGGCGGTGGTTCGTTGATCCTGGGCGTGGTGGCTTCTGCATTTTCCTATACGGTGGTGTATGCTATCTCTATAGGTATTTTTGTGGTATATATCTTGTTATATTTGGTATACTCCCAAAAACAGCAGAGGTATACCGCTCGCCAACTGGAGGTAGACATTGAGTAAAAAACGAATCAAGGAAATTGCCATTCAACATTTTAATCGTCTGGGTTACGAGGGGACCAAGATGGCGCAGATTGCCGAAGAGGCAGGCATTCGCAAGCAATCCCTGGCTTATCACTATTCATCCAAGAAAGCATTATTGCTGGAGTTATATGAGGAAGTTGTGCAGGAGGAACAACAGTTTGTACGCCAATTTTTCAGCGACTCTGTTACCCAAACCCATGCTCTGGATCAGCAGCTATATGCCTTTTTGCATGAACACAAAAATCGTTTTCTGACTCATCCAAACGTCGCTTTTATGTATATCCTGTCCTTTATCACACCACTGGAGGTGCATGATTTTGTACTGGCCCAGTATCGAACGTACCTCGGGACACTGAAGAAAGAGCTGGCAGCCGTATTTACCAGACATCCTGATATACGCCTGAGTCCGGAAGAAGCCACCGTAGCTTTTGTCACCGTGATGGATGGATTGGATGTACAGCTCGTGTATGAGACACGGCAATCCTATGAACAAGCTTTGGCAATCACCTGGAATGTCTTCTGGTCAGGCATCCAGCGTTAACGGATCAATTACGATCAGACTACACAAGTAGGAGGAATCAGACAGAATGCAACAACTGGATGCGGCCCTAAGCCGTTTTGTGGAACAGCAGGATTTATATAATGAAGCTTATGGACTTTTCAAAAATCATGATCTGCGTCCCCGCGAACAACATCACCAGCCGGAAGTGGATACACGAATACCTCTTTCTCCAGAACTTCAGTATCTGTACAGTCATTATGAAATGATGGATGCTGATGCGGAAGGTACACTCAAAATGAAAAATGCCGCCGTCGAAATCGGTGATGCAGCGCTGATCTCCTTTGTCGCACCTGAACATCTGCTTCGGCAGCAACTGGGTTTCCGCTGGATTGGCATGAATGAACCTTATGAGGAGTCCTCCACTTGGCCAAAAAATCACGTCGTCATCGCAAACTTTAACGATGATCCGTTAATTGTAGATGTGGAAGCACCAAACTCTCCCGTATATGCCGCTTTTACAGGTGGAGAACCAAACCGTGTTGCTGATTCGCTGTCAGACTTTTTCAGTGCACTAGCCATCCTGATTGAAGCGGCGCGCACCTATGCCGGAGAAGTAAAAGATGAAGAAACCTATGAAACCAAGCCCGAGTATCTGGAGCAAGTGGAACCTTTATTGCAAGATTTGTTGGGAGAAGAGTATACTGCTCATCTTTTCGAATATCTGTCCTTTTGTTAAAACGGTGAATTGAAGGAATTGGAGGGGTGCCCATATGATCTATGTGGCTTTGCTACGAGGCATTAATGTAGGCGGGAACAATAAAATCAATATGAAGCAGCTGAAAGAAACGTTTGAACAAGCAGGCATGCTGGATGTTGTTACCTACATCAACTCTGGCAATATTATTTTTGCCGATCATCAGGAACGTGCCAATGCGAATGTGGAGATATCCCATGTGTTAGAACAGGCCATCGCTGCCGATTTTGGCTTACAGATCAGGGTAATGGTGCGGAATATGGATGAAATCCATAGCGTTATTCAGGCGCTGCCAGAAGAATGGGTTAATGATGACACCGCCAAAAGTGATGTGATGTTCCTTTGGGATGAGATCAATGAGCCCTCTGTGCTGGACCAACTGCCCATCAAACCGGAAATCGGCACACTGATCTATGTTCCCGGAGCGATTTTATACTCAGTCAGCAGAGAAGATGCATCCAAAAGTGGCATGAACAAGCTTGTGGGTTCCAAAGTCTATGCTTATATGACGGTTAGAAATGTGAATACCACACGTAAGATATATGCCCTGATGCAAGCAGCAGCAGAGAAATAATACAGACAGGTGGAGATGATGCCACGCAGCTTGTGGCAATTGGAGGTAGTCTAATGAACAGAGCATGGACATTAAATGTCAGCGTCCGATCCGTAGAGCGGGAACCTTTCTGGTATGCACCCCAGACTCCCTGGCAGATACAGGGACAAGGTTTTCGAGTGAAATTCCATACCAATAGGGCAATCGACTTGCTTGCTCAAGATCGACTGCTTGTTACCGTTGGTGAGGAAGGTACCGCGAACTGGGCTGCTTTTATCGGAACAGTCGTGGAATGCGAACCAGACTCTCTCCTGCTCTATACAAGTCCTCAGTACGAGGCACAGTTAATGGATATTCGGAGGTTGGAACGCGAATTTTCTCCTTTGGCTTCCATTCTCGGAGCGCAGCATGTAATCGAAACTCTGGGCTATTTCCCTCCCTTCCATTATGACGAAATTACGGATGTGCAGCTGGAAACAGTCCAAAATATACAATCCCTCTCTCTTGTGCTAACGCATAATGCTGATCAGGAATCGGAACAGCAGGTGCACTTCCATTTTGAACATATTCAGCAAGAGTTGTTCTCCCCTATGGAGGCATCTAACGTTTGTTTACAGCTAAGTTTCACTTATGCAGCCGATCAGATTCGTGTTAACTTGGATGCCGTATCCGGCTTCTCCGCTACATTCCTATGCAGCACAATTCATATTCAATTCCATTAACCCGGTTATGTAAAAAATCCCTTCATGGGACAACATGAAGGGATAGCTCAACTTCTTCAGCTACACATGTTGCATCTGGTTTAGTCAATCTGAATGCGTCTGCGAGATTGATCATCACCAGGACGTTTCGGAATTTCGAGCTTCAGCACACCTTCTTCCAATTTGGCCTTAATGTGCTCCTCATCAATATGATCTACATAGAAACGCCGGATAAATTCGCCGGATCGGCGTTCCTGCCGAATGATCCGATTGGAGTCATCCTTCTGCTCCACTATATCATTGCGTTTGGCACGAATAATCAATTCATTACCTTGAACCTGAATGTCTATATCCTCTTTGGCAATGCCCGGAAGCTCGGCTTCTACCAAATATTTGTCTTCTTCCTCACGAATGTCGGTCCGGAATGGCTGGGAGCCAGTTCCAAAAGGGGAGAGGAATGAGTTCTCAACCATGTCATTGAAGGATTTCAACATGTGTCCGAACGGGTCTTCATTTCGTTTACGAAACGGAATCAGATCAAACATGAAAATCAGCTCCTTTTGTGTGGTTGGTTTATTGGTGTTGCTTACATTGATTATTATAATACCCGTGCAAATAAGGCTCAAAGTCCGTAAAAGACGAAAAAAACCGATTTTCTTTCACCATGGTTCACTATTTTAAAATAGATCCTTTTTTCTTTTATTTTGACCTTATTTGATCTTCTGACTTTATCTGACTATAACGAATGAATGGGCTCCGTTACAGTATTGGATTCATTCTTCCGCATTCCCATCATCATGATTGCCAGCAAGACAACCAGAACAGCTACGAGCATAAATGGAACATGTTTGTCCACCTGATAAAGTGTCGTTGTAAGTAAAGGCGTAATGACGGCGGATATCCCCTGAATCGCTGCTACCAATCCCGCTGCACCTCCCTGCTGTTCTTTGCTAACTGCCAGCGAAGCACCTGCCATGAACCCCGGCATCATCAGACCCGAACCCATGCCAAACAGGAAAAACGAGAAATAATACATGGATAACACATTAAAGACCAAAAAAAGGATCATGCTTGCGATCAGAAAAAGGGATCCGAGCAAAATCATTGGGCGTGGCTGCCATTTCAACCATTTCATCTGAATGACCTGCATGATCAACATCGCTGCTCCAGATAACATGAGTCCAAACGAAACCATTCGGGCAGTCGCCGCTGAGGATAGAGCCAGTTGATCCTGAAAATAAAATCCCCCGACAACCTGTAGTGTCATGATACCCATCATCGTGACTAAGCCGGCAGCAAGGTACATTCGTAATCCACGTTGGAACGGGTTTACTTTAGGCGGTTTTGCCTGAATGACCGGTTTGGCTGACGGGATTAACAGCAAGGCAATAATAAACGCAGCGATCGCTATAAAAATGCCAAAATAAAGCGGCCAGAGCAGACCGATAAGTGTAAAAGCTCCTGCAATCGCTGGTCCGAATACAAGGCCAAGTCCATTCGCAGCACTGATAATCGCCATCCCGCTTCCCCGCTCTTCACCTTCTGTCACATCACCCATATAGGCTTGGGCAGAAGACAGCACCGCCGGAATGAACATGCCGATCAGACTGCGCGTCACAATCAGAAGGGTTAACAATACGCCCCCTCCGATCCATGCATTTAATCCCCCATACAATGCCAGTGCAAATAATGCACAGCTCACAGACATACCTATAAATCCAATCAATATGACTGGTTTTCTTCCTCTTATATCACTCCATCTGCCCCACACCGGAGCCATAACAGCCATCATAATGGAACCAAGTGAGATAATAAGACCGGAATGGCTTTCTTTCATGCCCAACTCGCGAATAAGCGGCGGCATAATGGGTGCAATTAGCATCAGACCCAACATGGCTGCAAATACGCTAAAAAAAATACTTCCTCTGATTCGGTTCATGCTCATACACTCCTCTATATTTCAGTACAGTATCCACTGTACCTGGAGTATACAAGGCGGAAAGAATCCCCACTGCCTCCATACGGAACAATTCACGCCAAGACGGATTTATTAATAAATCTTTTTCATCTCTGAGGGCTTCACGCCGAATTTGCGATAAAATTGCTGCGAAAAGGCACTGACATTGCTGTAACCGACCGCAATCGCGGCCTCGGTGACGTTGTTATTCTGATTGCGCAGCAGCTTCATGGCGTTGTCGAGACGAACCTGACGCAAATATTCGAAGACCGTGCTTCCGAAAAGTGCCTTGAATCCTTTTTTTAATTTAAAATCGTTAAGACCTACTTGTCTGGACAATGCTAGCAAAGATGGAGGATCTACCATACAGGCCTCCATAATCTCCCGTGCCGTATGTAACTTCCGGATGTCCTCTCTGGAGAATCCCGCGGGGATTGGCGCCAGATCAAACAGTTGGATCATAAATCGATTCAAGATCTCCAAGGCTGTCGCTTCCATCATTAAGGATGATCGATAACTGTTGTTTAATTCCACAATCAAACTGTCGATCATCGTTCGTATCCGGTTATCCAATTGAAATACAATCGGCCTGAACACTTTTCGTCCCAACACCTGATTAAACGCAATCGACTTGAAACCACCCAGTTGTGCCGCAGCATAATTGAACAGAGAAACCGGAATCCCCAGCGAAAAGGACGTATACAGCTCCCTTGCCGGAGGATGAAACCACGCTTCGAAATCATGCATAAAAATAAGGGCCCCTTGCCCAAGCGATAATGAATAATCCTGACCGGATATATCCACATGTCGCTCTCCTGACAAGGCAAATTGCAATTCCACAATGGGTGTCTCGGACGCAAAATACGTAGGATAAGGCTGAAGATATTCAACCTGGGAATATAAAATCTCAATGCCACTGTATGTTGTCACTCTTTTGACCTTACCGCTACCCGCCTTGGGAGAGAGCAGATACGTGTGTTCATCTTGCTGACTGTAAGGTTCCTGGGTCAGGTAATGCTGATATACTACGCCTAATGCATCATCCATGCGCATGGTATTCACCTCGCCTATATCTTGATCAGACTCATCAGTAAAGAAAGTCCGAATTAATTGATAATGATTCTCAATTAATTCTAGCGTATTTTCTCCCGTTCGACCAGTCCTATATATATGAAGGTCACGTATAACCTTTTACACAAATCGCAGACTTCTCTTACCTCACCTTAACATTAGCTCCCTATACTAAAACAATTGCACAACTCATTACACACGAAACGATAAAGGGGATCTGGAACATTGAAAAAGAGAAATCAATGGCTTGCCGTTCTGTCGATGACTGCTATTCTTACCGCAGGAGCAACCAGCTACACATCCATGATTCATGCTGCTGACGTAACTAAAACTACCAATAATCATGTCGTACTGCGTACAGCCATCCAAAATATGCAGGGTACGGTCACATGGAACGGAAGCAGTCGCAGCGTTGATATCCAGATCGCAGATACTAAAGTACAACTTCCAATAGGAACGTCTTCAGCCACCATCAACGGTGTGAAAACTCCTTTGGACAGTAAAAGTTACATCACCAAAGGTACAACGTATGTATCTTCCCAAACGCTAAAATTAATTAAGGATCAACTGATCCTGAAACAAAATAAAAGCGGTTTTGAACAGACCGCATCCTTTCAGATGCCTGGGGGCAAAGCAGAAATATCAGCCTCTACGCCAGATGGACAGCGCCTGCTCGTAACCGAAGCAGACAATGGTAGCATTGCCATACTGGATATTGCTGACTTGAAAAACATCAACGTCCTGAAGACAGTCAGCTTCCATGACCTCTCCGCCAAAGCTGAAGTCACAAGCGTAACGGTGTCCAAAGATGGTAAATACGGTCTTGCTATTATTCGTACAGGGGATACAGATAGTGAAGCAAACAAAGGGTTGCTTGCCATTGTGGATCTGACAACCTACAAAACCGTCAAAACGTATGAACTCGGCATTGGTCCCGACTCCATTGCACTGTCACCTGACGGTCTGCATGCGGTTATCGCGATAGAGGATGAAGAGCTGAATAAAGCTGCGGATGAAATTGACTATGCCAACACCAAACGTCCGGGTAGCATTATGGTTGTATCTTTTGCTGGCGGGAACGTATTGGAGGGTGAAATCACCAACTTGCCGGTCTCTTTGGACAAGGTAGAAGGCGCCATCTATCCGCATGATCCACAACCGGAGTATGTTGCCATTAGTCCAGATAGTAAAACAGCAGCCATTACGTTACAGGAAAACAATGTCGTTGCCATTGTAGATCTGGAGACAAAAAAAATTAGCTCAATCTTCGCTCTGGGTACCACTTCACATCAAGCAGATCTGAAAGATGATGGTATCGTTCAGTTTAAAGAGACGTTGACCGCTCGTTATGAACCGGATGGAATTGCTTTCTCGGCAGATGGTAAATACCTGCTGACAGCTAATGAAGGGGACTTGGGCAAGAATGAATTTGAGGATGGTGTAAAAGCGGGCGGACGCAATATTGCTGTCTGGGATCTGCAAGGCCAGCGGATGTACGATAGCCAGAACCTCATTGACAAGGCAACCGCTATGGTTGGCTTGTATCCAGATGATCGCAGTCCCAACAAAGGCAGCGAAGTGGAGAATCTGACCGTTGCTACTGTGGACGGCACTACGTATGCAGCCGTAGCTTCCGAAAGGGCAGATGCCATTCTGTTCTTCGATCTTGCTGATCCGGTCAATCCGGACTACTTGGGTCTGATCCCTACAGCAGGAGAATCACCAGAAGGAATTCATCGTGTTAACGGACGCAGCCTGTTTGTAAGTGCAGATGAAAGCACCGGAACGCTTAGTTTTTTTGCCAAGAAATAGTTCGAGTGCACTCGGTATGTAAAGACTGAAATGAACATTTTCACTTTGTATTGAGTAGGAAGGGGCGATGAAGCCCCTATCCTCTCATACTATTGAACGCACTATTCCATGTACCCACATAAAATGCTGCAAAGGTTATCGAGATTTTATATTTTCCAATTCCCGCCTGTTCCGCTCGACTTCCTCTTGTAATACTCGTACTTCCATCCTTAATGCGGATACTTCCTCTTTGACACCAGACCTCTTCATCACAAGATAGAAAACCAAATATAATATAAGACCAATCATAATAAAGAAAATTAATAGCGTTATAATACCTGCAATACCAAAATTACTAACTCCATCCATAATGTACGTTTTCCCCTTTCCCACATCTTATTAATTTATATTTACAACAATACCATATTTAAGTATAACGAACAGTATAAAAAGCCAAGAGAATATGCTCCCTTGGCTTTCAATTTATCTATATACCTTTTATCTATATATACCTTCCTATCCGGTGATCCTTATTCCCAGAAAAAACGACCTGCGAACACTTTTTCCGTCAACAGTTTATACGTTTCTTCAGGCAATTCTTTTTTCATCTTTGCCATAACGGCGTCTTTGCCTTGATTATATTGTGTGGACATGCCAATCTCTGCGGTTGTATTACTTGCATCCAGACGCATGATTGGGGCTTGGGCATTTTTCGTCCAAGGTGTCCATGCCGTTAGATCAGGTGATCCACCCGTACCTGGATTGCCTGTGTACAGGAACTGCTTCAGATATGCTGCCATCGCGGCGGACAACTGATCACGTCCTGGTTTGTTTGTATCGCTAAAGTACCCATCAGGGAAATAGGCAGCAATTCCGTCTGCGTGTCCTGTATAGAAGTCCATATCCGCACCATGTGGTGCGCCCAGTAACGTGAGCAAACGCTCAGAGATGACCCCAGGTTGTGTACCCCATGCAAAACGATACGCATATACCGGTGGCTGACCTGCTTCATTTGTCAATTGCTCCGCTACACGCTCTGCATTAAAGCCTGCATAAGCTTCGCTTCCGTATTTCAACGCAGCATCATATTGTTCCGCCTTGGTTTTGTCAGTAAACAGAGTTTCATCCGTGATGGATGGAGAGAAGTTTGGATCACCGAAGGCAAATCCGGAGAACTCCGTTTCCAGGCTGCCGAGCAATACTGGAACTTTCTTATAATTGCCATTATTGATGGCGTCAAATCCTTCTTTTGGAATCACTGTGCCATCACGGAACAGATGCGGGAATGGGTCCATACGGATTGCCGTTGCACCAAACGCTGTGACCAACTTGTCCGCAGGCAGTGCACGCAGGTAACTCTCCAGCTGTGCCTGAGATTGTTTACCAATCCATGCTTTTGCTTCTTCTGCGTTAGCCGCTTTTCCCTCTTGCACGAGTAGCTTCACAAGTACATCCTCGGATTTTTGCTCGCCTTCTTCCGGTGATGCTGTCGTCAATCCTCCGCTGAAAGCAACTGCTTTTTGATACAGTCCTTTGCTAAGTGGCGAGATCAGAGTTGCCAGCACATCACGTGCACCAGCAGATTGTCCGGCTAATGTAACATTGCCTGTGTCTCCGCCAAACCCTTCGATATTATCCTGTACCCACTCTAGTGCACGGAATGCATCGAGCAGACCATAGTTACCTGAGTCATCCAGGGCATTGCCTGTTTTCAGTGCTGCATTCTCGAAGAATCCAAGGGCTCCCAAACGGTAATTCACTGAGATGATAATGCTGTTGGTGCTCCGTGCAAGCTGTTCACCTTGAAAATCTTTACCTGATCCGGTCATATTCCCGCCGCCGTGCAGGAACACCATAACCGGAAGTTTCGAACTGGTTGTGTCGGGACGCCAGATATTGAGATACAGCGAATCCTCGCTTCCTGCTGTAGTCTTGCCGGAGATCTGCAAGCTGTTCGCTGCAAATTCCTTAGCCGATCTGGTTCCTGTCCATGCTTCTGGTTCTTGCGGGGCTTTCCAGCGCAGTTCCCCTACCGGAGGTGCCGCGTAAGGAACACCAAGCCAGCCGAGCGTGCCATATTGCTCATAGGTTTTGCCATCAATCGCGCCATACTTGGTCTGTTGCACCGTTTGAGGTTTGAACGACCCAGCTTCTTTATGTTTCAACCAACTCTGCTCCAAAGTTCCACTGCCATTCTTGAGCTGTATCTGCAAAGCCTGTGCGGTTGCCTCTGCCATCAGGCGATTGGTAAGTTGACTCGCTCCCTTCCCTTGAAGCGCCATGATTCCTTTCCCAGCCGCATAGGTGGAAGCCGCTCCCTGCTCATAATCCGTACCTGCTTCATATCCAAGCACCTTCAGCAGCATCTCGGCATAACCTTCCGCTGTAAGGGGTGCATTAGGTTCAAACTTCTCCGTTCCTGTTACGATCTCAGACACATATGGATGCTGCTTCAAGTAACCAACGACCGGTTGTAATACTTTGCCCGCCTGAGCCGCATCGTCATACGTTTCCGATCCCTGATAAGCGAGTGCTTCTTTCTCCAATCCGGACAAACGCAAGTAAAGTACTGCGGCCTGAATGCGTGTTGCCTTTTTGTTCAGATAAGCTGCATTAACACCTTGACCGCTACCGCGAATAAGCTCGGATTGGATCAGCTTGTCCATCGCTGCTGAAGAAGAAGGTCCTGTATTGCCTGCTGCATAAGCTGGTAGAGCGGATACACATAACCCCAGAATTGTTGCCACGGCAATCGAACGTTTAATGGTTTTCATGTCATAAATCTCCTCGCTGTCGAATGGTGTGTGATGGGATAATTTCATTGGAAATGTTCAGTTGAAATGCGTATCTAAGAATCAGTATTCCAATGTCTGGATGAGTCTATATCTCTATTTATGAAAAATTAAATCTGCTGCGCTCCTTTCTGCTCGAAATATCTGCTACGGCGCTTGCGGTAATGCCATCAGGCATTTTTTTATATAAAAAAACCTGAACCGAAGGCAAACAGACATCGCTTTAGCGTGGTCTACTGCCCTCAATTCAGGTTTTGCCTGCAATCAGTAACAACCCTGAGGAATGAGGTTCATTCCATATGATAATGTAAACGCAATCAATCGTTTGATGAACAAAGAACCAACGAATGAACTGAAACAGGTATTGCCCTAAACACGGTTACAATCCTGTTGTTATGGTGATGTTAGCACATAATGTAAGCGTTCGCAATATCTTTTTTTAATCGTCAATATATATCTCTGAAAGGGTAACATTAAAAACAAGCTCTGCAAGTTCCATATCATATCGAATCGGAATCTACATTGATTCGGGTATCTGCCTAGCTAGAAGCCCATAAATATTAAGCATGGCGGTCGCTGCGCCCAGCGGTTGTAAGCTTTAATCATACAGAACCGCCGACATAACAAAACAGGCCATAGGCGCATTCACCTATGACCTGCTCTGATATGACGTGATTCGCGTCAAACTTGTAGAATGTTATGTTCTTTATTCCTGTAGCTTGCTCACTTGCTCAATCAGGCTATCCAGCCCCTTGTCAACCAGATAAGGTCCATAATTCCAATAGTTGCGAGAAACATTAATGATCCGATGATTTTTGATCGCAGGAATACTCTGATACACCGGCTCCTTGAACAGTTCAGTCATCTGCTCCATCTCTTCATCTTCCATCTGGGTGAAGAAGTAGTCTGCAGGCTTATCCGCCAGCTTCTCCAATGAAAGCACGGTTCCACCATCTGCATAGGCTTTGTACTGTTCAGGCATATCAAATCCGAAATCCTGGTATATCAGCTTGCCCAATGTGCCACCTTCTCCCCCAAGTAATACCTCCTTATTGTAGATGACAAAGGACATGGCCGTGGTGCCCGGTTCAATATTGATGTTCAGTTCATCCCGAATCCCCTTCAATTTATCTTCAAAGGTAGCAATCCATCGCTCTGCTTCCTCTTTCCGATCCATAATCTCACCCATCGTTCTCAGGGTGTTGATCACATCCGGGTCACCGCCCCAGGCTACCGTAATCGTGGGTGCAATTTTCTCATAGGTGCCGATCACTTCCGTGCTTGTATAATCAGGTACGATGATCAGATCTGGCTCCAGATCCGAGACGACTTCTACGTTCCCCGTTCCTGATCCGATATCCGGCACATTAGCCATCTCTTCCGGGTACAGATCCAGTGTTTCCTTGTTGGCACCCGCCGGCTTCATTCCGAGTGGCAGCAAATAACCACCATATGTGATCACAACCGGTTTGGCAGATTGAGCTGGAATCTCAACCGTTCTCCCCGATGCGTCGGTATACATTTTGGTTGCAGGCAGTGAAGCATCTTCATTTGCTGTTGACTGTGGATCAGCTCCTCCCCCGCAGGCTGCTAATAGCAGGGATAAACTAAATAATAAACTGACCGCCAAAGTAGGCTTAAAACGAACATTCAAGTCATTCACGCTCCAAGTGTTGTATTGATAATGATTATCGTTATTATCAATATAGCGTTGTGTGAGTTCTCCAGCAATGAACGATTCCGACTTCTTATTAGTACGATTTGAACCTTTAAACAGATGACTGTGCATTTTATATTGAGCAGGAGTTTCTCCCATCATTCGTTTGAAGATTCGGCTAAAGTAGTACAAATCTTTATATCCGACGCTCTCAGCCACATCACGAATCTGAGCCTCTGTCTCTGTTAGCAATACTTTGGCTTGGTTCATCCGGGTTTGGATGACGTATTCCATCGGACTGCAACCGAATTTTCGCTTGAATACCCGTGCCAGATAATGACTGCTGTAATGAAATTGGGCCGCCATATCCTCCATGGACACTGGATGTGCGTAGTGCTCCTGAATGTATGCTGCAATCTGCTCGGCTAATTCTGGAGGATCAGCTACCTGATCACTCGCCTGCTTCCATTGACGAAACTGTTCGTATACAAACTGATACAACAGTCCTGTAACCTGCAACCTGTCCAATTCTTCGCTGCTTGCCCAGCATTCATGCATTCTCTCCATTATGGGAATTAGCAACAGCGGATATGTTGCTGCAAAATAATACTGCTGCGGGGAAAATTCATACTCTTGTTGTACGTTTTCTACTCTCGACGGGTCGGTACCAGTGGAGCTTGGCTGGGGTTTATATAAAATAAGATAATATTCCAAGGGGAGATCCAGACAATGGATATGTATAGTTGTGCCTTTGCCAACATGCAGAACCTGCGTCTGGTTGGACCTGAGCTTTTCTTTACCCAAATGAACAATGGCTTCTCCTCTGACCATCAGCAAAAAAGCATGGGCTGGCAAAACATAAGGCTTAAGAACCTGTCCCGGCTTCAAGACCAGATGACGAATGTCCATGAGCTTCACCTGATTTTTATTCCACCACTGAATGGCTTCTGACCATCCTTTCATTACAAACCACCTCAAAGCCGATCATTAGACGAGGGGCATTCCCTAGCCCGATTTTCTCCTTAACATACAAGAGTGGTCCTCATTTTGTCCAGTTCACCGGAATTCTAGCATCCTTAACTAATCGTAAATTTTACATATAGTTAACCCATTTCATACGTTAGTTTAGCAATTGTTGTATACACTTGGTTTGAGATACCAAACTATACATATATTCTAGGAGGATGCATTCATGTTAAACCGGTTTAATGTCCGTGCAGCCAAAATGATGCTCGCGGTGACAACAATTGTTACGGCTACACTCGGAGGAAGCAGTGCAGCGTGGGCTGTGGAAGACACCACCTCAACAACATCTGCATCACCGATTAAAAATGTAATTATTCTGATTCCTGACGGTATGGCTAACGATGCTACCGCTCTGGCTCGTTGGTATAAGGGCTCGTCCCTGACACTGGATTCCATGGCAAGCGGCATGGTTCGGACTCACTCCGCCGATGCGCCGATTGCAGACTCAGCTCCTGCCGGAACTGCTTTTGCAACAGGTTATAAATCTCATACCGGATTTGTTGGTGTACTGCCGGACAAAGCTACGATGCCTGGACAAAAGGCTATTGCGACTGGAGACGAAAGAAAACCGGTTGCTTCCGTGTTGGAAGCATCCAAACTGGCGGGTAAAGCAACCGGCATTATCGCCACATCCGAGATTATGCACGCCACACCAGCGGACTTCTCCTCTCACTATCCAGACCGTAAAAACTACGATGCACTCAGCAAACAACAAGTCTTCAATGGCATGGATGTTGTGTTGGGCGGAGGTAGCAAATATCTTGAGCCAGCCGGACGTAAAGACGGCGATAATCTGATTTCGTCCATCAAGGCACTGGGTTACGATTACGTCACTACACCCGCTGCAATGAAAGCATCCGATTCGAACAAGCTTTGGGGTATGTTTGCACCCGCAGGCATGGCTTATCATATGGACCGTGATCCTGCGAAGCAGCCAAGCCTTGCCGAGATGACATCCAAAGCCATTGAAGTTCTGTCCAAAGACAAAGACGGCTTTTTCCTGATGGTCGAAGGCAGTAAAGTGGACTGGGCAGCTCACGCCAATGATCCGATTGGTATTATCAGTGACGTGCTGGCTTTTGACGATGCCGTAAAGGTAGCCATGGATTTTGCCAAAGCCGATGGAGAGACTGCCGTTGTGGCTGTTACGGACCACGGCAATGGTGGACTCACCATTGGTAACAACGCAACTTCCGGCACTTATGACAAAGAGCCGTTGTCCACATTTATCGGACCTTTGAAAAAGGCTAAGCTAACAGGCGAGGGCGTTGAAGCGAAGTTGAATGCGAAGCGGACAAACATCAAAGCAGTGATGAAACAGTACTATGGTATTACCGATCTGACTTCCGAAGAGATTGCCACAATTAAAGCGGCCGAGCCAGGCAGTCTTAACTATGCAATCGGTCCAATGATCAGCAAACGTGCAGGGATTGGCTGGACAACCGGTGGTCATACAGGTGGAGATGTCGTGTTGTACACGTATGCTCCGAACAATGACCGTCCATTCGGTGTGATTGATAACACGGATGTCGCCAAATATATGGCACGAGTACTGGATCTGGATCTCGACAGCGTGAGCAAACAATTGTTTGTACCTGCCAAACAGGCATTTACGACCAAAGGCGCGACGTACAAACTGGACCTGACGGATGCCAAAAATCCGAAGATCCTCGTTACCAAAGGCAACACCAAGCTGGAACTGCAAATCTACAAAAACATTGCACTGGTAAACGGCAAAAAGACAACTTTGGAGGGTGTCATTGTTTATAACGGTGTAGATGCATTTGTACCACAGACGGCCATTGATCTGATTCAATAATTCGCTAGAACTGCTGGAACTATAGGAGATTACACCATTTGGCTGCCGAATATTTCGGCAGCTATTTTATTGTTTACTGATAAGGAGTAGGCTCCTGCTAGCGCCTATCGTATAATGAACATAACAAAAATACATATCATGCAAGAAAAAGGAGAGATTCACCCATGTTGATCAAATTAAACTGGATCACGCTGAGGGTCAGTAATTTGGAAGCTTCACTCGGGTTCTACCACGACATACTTGGACTTCCGATTCAGCGCAGATTCGAAAGCCGCGGACGGCAGATTGCCATGCTGGGCATGGAGAACGAAGCCAAGCTGGAACTAATTGAGGGCAGTGAATCCATTCTTAAACCAGAGGCCGGCGTGTCGATCGGTTATGAGGTGAACTCGCTGGATGAAGCCATGGAACGACTAGCAGAGCTGAATATTCCAATTGTACGCGGCCCCATCCAGCCCAATCCGCACCTGCGTTTTATATACATTACAGATCCAGACGGCTTCGAGGTACAACTCGCAGAGCATGTTTAATTAGGCGATTGTGAAATGAGTGTGCGTATCACGATAACCAGTTGTTTGTGCATGTGTGCAGTCAAACCTGTATGCACACCCCCTCCTAGGGCAGCGTAAAACGTTATTATGTCTGTTTACAGCTTCATGCTGCGCATCAGCGGAACACCTATGCGATTCAGCAACCGATCAAGCAGCAGCCAGCACCAGCGTCTGCCCCATGGAAGCTGGCGCTCATACACAGCGGAATATTCAAAATCCGCCACAGCACCGCGATTGCGCTTGAACTGTGCAGCCCCGGCGCTCTCATGTAACAGATGGCCGTTCTCTCGAGCCTGTCCGATCAGGCATGCCGATAACATGCGGTATAGTCCTACAGACTGGGGCACCGCCGTATCGTAACCAAACAGCGGCGTTGTCATGATTCCATTTCGGCAGAAATAACCCATCACCGCGTCCAGGCGCCCCTCCTTTCGCAGTCCATAGAGTCTGAGTGTTCCTGATGCCATCGCAGCAGCAATGAAACGCTCGGTAAATTGCGGATTGTGATAGGAGTATTTTTCAAGGTACAACAGCTTGTACAATTCCACAATTCGCGGAATATCTGCATCCGTCATATCTGACTCGGAAACGAATTCGTAGTCGTGCTTGGCCAATAATTCGTAATCCCGCTTCAACAGCCAGCGCGATTTCGAGTTGCCAAAATTCGGATCATGCGCTTGGTACAGATAGATTTGTCGGCTCGGAATCAGTCGACACCCCGCTTCTGTTAGTCTCGCCGTCAGATCGGGATGAAGTCCCGGACACAAGGAACGAAACACAATGACATGCTCTGGGTATCGCTCTTGTACCGCTGTAAGCAAACATTCTGCCTGTTCACCGGACATGGCTGGATAGAGATTGGTGGACAACAGCCAGTTGTTCACATGCACCACTTTGTTGATCTGCGATTGCTTCATTCCCCAACCGATTAGACTGAGCAGCACAGAAAGTCCTTTTTCCAACATGGGCTTCTGCAACATGCTCAATTCCTGTTTGGCGTAACTCACGTAATGCGTATATGGCGAACAAACGTAAGCATTATCATACTCTGTATCATTCACCGTCAGCGGAATAACGAGATCATCAATCCGGGCGAGCAACAATGTCGTTTCCACGTTGGACATAAAGCTTTGGGTCCCGTCCAGCATCATAGGCTCCAGATAAGCTCTGGCATATCTGCCGTCCTCTGTATCGGGCCAGTCCATGCCTTCGAACGAATGCTGATCATAAAGACGCACGCGTTCAGCGTGATTATCATTCCTAACTTCATATGTACGGTCATCATAGGCCGAGCTGTCTTTCATTCCTTTATTCTTCAACCTTTTACTCCCCCATGAGGTAACATCTTCTTTTAACTACCATTTACATGGTTAGTTCTACTCTATTCATACTCTACACAACACACTGTATAGGAAAAAAATGTCGGCATCAAGCTGTTTTGCAGATAAAAAAGGCCCGTCCAGTACGCTAAATACGCACCGACAGGCTCTCAACTATTAATATTAGTAATATTAAAGTTTGTTCACAACGGAAGAAGCTTGATGATCCGAGACCAATTCATTCAGGTCTACAATCAGTTGCTCCAGTTCTCCAAAGCTCTCTACCATCTTCTGTGTCAGGTTGCGTTGTTCTTCCATGCTTGCCAGAATCTCTTCTGTCGCTGCACTGGATTGCTCAGTCACACTCGAAATCTCGGAAACCTCATTCACAACTCTGGTGGAAGATTCCTTCATGGTCGCCGAACTAGTCTCGATATCTGTCGCTTGATTCAATACATGCTGAGAGTTGCTGTTGATGGTACGAAATACTTCCTCTGCCGTATGCACGCTATCTCTCCCTTGTTGTAACGAAAGACGAATGCGTTCGAATCGATCCGTCAGTGCCTGCGTCTGCCCTTTTAATCGAGACAGAATGGTTGCGATATCACTTGCGGACTGACCCGAGTTCTCTGCCAACTTGCGAACTTCCTCTGATACAACAGCAAACCCGCGTCCATGCTCACCCGCACGAGCGGCTTCAATGGCTGCATTGAGTGCGAGCAGGTTGGTCTGACTCGCAATATCCGCTATGCTGTTCAGCATAAGTGTCATGGATTCACTTTCCTCGTTGAACTTTCGCATGTCATTTGCAGTTGTATTGATCGTTTCATATAGATCTTGCATTTGGATGTTCAGCTGGTCCATCTGTGTGCTTCCTGTTTGCGTGCTCGTTGCCATACTTGCGGACAACTCTTTCATCTGTTGGGAATACGAAGCAACGTCCTTGATATGCTGATCCGACACAGATAAGGATTCCGAGATCTCGGCTACACTGGTCGCCTGAAACTCAACACCTTTTGCAACCTCACTGAACCCGAGTGTCACCTCATTGGTGATAGAACCGGTCGCATTCACTTTTTCCTTCAATTGATCCGTATAACGTGATAAACCTTCGACCGATTCCTTCACACGCTCCAGCATGGTTTCCACTCTTTGCTTAGAATGCTCCACCTCATTCTGGCGTACTTCACTTTCATGGAAGAGCCTTTGATTCAGCTGGGAGACCAGCATCAGAATGACTCCCGTGAGAGCGAATAGTCCCACATTAACGATATTACCTATTAGCTCAACAGAGTCAACGGTATTCATAACAAATAACTGAAGAACACTGTTGACTAGTAATACCGAAAATCCAACCACAAAAAATTTCTTGTTAGGAAATAACAAAAGAACTGCGGTTATGACCAAACTTAACGCAAAATTGACCGTTCCCCAACCGACATAGACTCCACATATTGTCAGTAATACGGTAATCAGCCATGGAATGAGATGAATATGTTTCTTTTTCGCATTAGCGTATGTAATCCAAACTACAAAGATCAGAGCTACTCCATTGGACACAAGTAACTTCGGCATCGTAAAGGCCAGACCCATACCAATGGCAATAATAATCCACAAAATGATACCGATTAATTTGTTCCTTTTCCAAATAATTTCGTCCATACGATCCATGCATACCCCGTCCTTTTAAGTAGGTTAAATGTGAGTTGTAGGGCCTTCCTGTACTAGATCTAGTAGTCTTTGGTCCTGCTTATGTGCAAATCGCAAATACGCATCGCCTTAACATAGTACATATTAACTTCACAAGTATGAAATCAGCGCTACTTTATGTATATCGGTATTGTTAATTAAAAATTAATATGAATTGTAAAATGATATGTAAGCATATCATTTTACAAAAAAAAGGTCTGTCTTATGCGTTATGGTGCACAAGACAGGCCTTTTGGGTCGTGAAAGGATGTGCAGCAACTCTTACTTGCCAAATACAAGTGTCGTATTGGAGGAACCTGCATACTTGGTGACGAACTCACGTGCGTAGCTGGCACTCTCTACCTGATAACTGTAATTGGAGCTTGGTCTCCAGTTCGTTTTAGGAGAAGTCGGGCTATTCAGGGCCGGCGTACTGCCCGAATCCGTAAACTCACCTTTTCCTTTGTCATCCAAGATGCCGCCCTTTTCAGCACCTGCACCAAAGTAGTTGTTTTCGGAATAAATCCGTGCTTTTTCACCAATTGTGATGGCCTGATTAAAGTTGTTTGCATAGTTGTTTTTGAGATGGAAGTAACCATATCTTAAAAGCCCAGGACCACGTACATATAAATTTTCGAAGTAATTATTGGACATCGTCACATGAGGTACTCCATTGTAACTGCTGTTACCATCATTCGGATGACCGAGGATGACGCCATACTTATGGTTCGCAAATTTGGAATTGCTAATCGTAATATAGTCGGCGCGATCGCCAATATACAGAAGCTTGTCCAGATCACTACCGCCAGAGCTGTAGCTGTGACCAGCAAACGTCACATGATCAATCCAGTAATTGGAGCCTGAAGTGATATACATCTGGATATCATCATTGGCATTAATATTGGAAGCGTGTTCAAAAGTCAGATTCTGAAATATCACATTGCTTGAACTGCTTGTGGATCTGAAATGAATATTCGTTAATGTATGTTTGCCAAAGGAACCTACCAGGGTCTTGTTCGCTCCGAATTCAACTTTTTGCAACGTAGAGGAGGAAATATTCTGTTCAACGACGACAATTTTGGCCGTAGATCCCGCCATGTGTGTTCTCAAATCATTGAGATTACTAACGTAAACCACCTGACCGTTCTTGCCACCTGTCGTAGCTGACTTGGATACACCATTCTCATTCTTGGCACTGCCTGCAAAACCAGTCAACCCGTTCGTACCTGTGTTTGGATAACTAGCCGCACCATATGTAGACGGGGCTGTGGAGACAGTTAACAACAATAGAGTTACAGCAAGTAAAAGCATCGAAAATTTCTTCAAAATTTCACCATCCTTTATAATATTATCCTCAAATACAACTCGATTATATCGTGTAACTTTGGCTGTGACAATACGAAAATTGCAAAAAGACAATAATTATCATTTTTATGCAACAGCAGATCAGATATAGTGAAAAAACGTAAAACCAGGCCATTCGTTCACACAAAATAGAGCCGCTAATTAGCGGCTCTATTAACGAGTACTATGTGATCCAACTTGGAACTGATCTGCACTCGGATCAGTTCCTAAAGCCTCTGACAAAAAAACATCGCTTGCGGATAATAATATGTTACGACTTCTGATAGCTGCGGCGGAAGGAGCCAGGTGTAATTCGTTCCAGCTTCTTGAAGATGGCTCCATAATAACTGGTCGATTCGAAACCGACTTGACGAGCAATATCCTCCATCCCGCGCTGCACATTATCAAGCAGCAATTCCTTGCTCTTGTTGACTCTTACCTGATTAACATAGCTGATGGGACGAATACCTGTCGTTTTCTTAAACAAATGACAGAAATATTCTGGTGTGACACAGATCAATCCAGCCAGCGTTGGCAAAGTAATCTCTTCAGCATAATGTTGTTCAATATAGTCCAGAACCGGTTTTAATCGCTCATACTGCTGCCCGACCGTATCGCTGCCCTCAACAGATACGCGTTGAATAATCTCTGTCAATAAGGTATAGAGAATGGCGGAACAGGCGTAATTGCTTAATGTCTGCTCTTGTGGTGTTAAAGCAGCTTGCAGCAGCTCCCGCATTCGGGATAGAAGGTATTCAGGTTGTGCAAGCGTGTATACGCATGTGTGGACAATGCCCACGGTTTCAAATAAATTTGCTGACCCATTGCCATCGAAAATGATCCAGTCGACTTCCCAACTGTCGGATAGCGCATAGTATTCGTGCTTCTGTCCAGGGAATAACAGCATGCCCATACCTGGCTTGACGATATGTTCCGTTTCACTGAGCTTGAGCTTACCCACACCGCTGCGGCATTGTATCCACTGATAATCCTCAATGCCTTGGTCTCGGCGGATATGCTCCTGTTCATGATGCAGGCCAATGCCAAGTAAATAAAAAGGGAGCAGCTTGTCTCGGGCAGATAACACCGGAAAATTACGATTGGGATGAGGCATACGTCTAACTCTCCTGATCTTAATATTGTTATACCATATTAATTATTTAAGATATTCACTCAAATTAATATAACATATAATCGCAATATATTGATAAATGAAGGAGATCACAGGATGACAATTAAGATCGGAATTGATTATTATCCAGAGCAATGGACCCCGGAGTTATGGGAAAAAGATGCCCTACTTATGCAACAGACGGGGGTTGCTGTTGTGCGAATGGCAGAGTTCGCCTGGAGCCGAATGGAACCGACTGAGGGTAATTATCAGTTTGAATGGCTGGATGCAGCTATAGAAGTATTCGCTTCGCGTGGTATGGAAATTGTGTTATGCACCCCCACCAATACCCCGCCAAACTGGATGACTACCCGTTATCCGGATGTGCTGCCCATGGATGAACAACGCCACATCATTCGGCCAGGTGTCCGTGGACATCGCTGCAACAACAGCCCTTCCTTGAGAATGCTGGGCTCCAAATTTGTGGAAGCGATATCACAGCGCTATGGTAAGCATTCCGCCGTTATTGGCTGGCAAATCGATAACGAGATGCACTACCAGGAATGCCATTGTGATACATGTAATCGCGCATTTGTTGCTTGGCTGCAAAAGCGTTATTCCAATCTGGAGGAGTTGAACCGGGAGTGGGGTACGGTCGTCTGGAGTGGTGAGTACAGCAGCTGGGCTGAGGTAACAACACCACTCGGTGCCAGCAAACCGATGAATCCTTCCTATCTTCTGGAGTACAAGCGATTTTGTTCTGACAGCGTAGGCTATCTGCTGGGATGGCAGCTTGAGATTTTACGCCGTAACTGTCCAGACCAATTCGTGACGCATAACATGTGGCAGTATCCGAATAGCCTGGACTATTATGATATGCACAACGAATTGGACTTCGTCTCTGTTGATTATTATCCGAATGAGCTGTATCGCGATTATGGCGATCGGTTTCCGAGGAACGGAGCGCTTACGCTGGACTTGGTTCGCGGCATCAAACGCCGGAATTTCTGGGTAATGGAACAGCTCAGCGGAGCACAGGGAGCCTGGATGCCGATCCAGCGCACCCCGTATCCTGGACTGATCCGAGCTCGCTCCTGGCAGACAATCGCCCGCGGTGCGGATATGGTCGTCCATTTCCGCTGGCGGAGTGCAACCGTCGGAGCCGAACAATTCTGGCATGGGCTGATCGACCACAGCAATGTTCCTGGACGCAGGTTCAGAGAGTTTGCCGAGCTTACTCGCGAGGTGAACCAGTTAGGAGAACTGCTGGCCGACTCAACCATTGTTACCCAGGTTGCAATTCTGCATTCGCATGATCAGCATACGGCACTTTCCCTTCAGCCGCAGGCGGAAGGAGGAATGCACTATATAGACAACTTGTCCTCTATGCATAATGCATTTCTGAGAATGGGTGTTGGTACAGACGTTATCAACTGGACCGAGGAGCTCGACGGGTACAAGCTGGTCATTGTCCCTTCTCTCTTCCTGTTAAGTGAAGAAATAGCACAGCGACTGGAGCGATTCGCAGCTAAAGGGGGGACGGTTGTCCTCACCAATCGGACTGGTGTGAAGAACATGAGGAATGTATGTGAGATGCTGCCTCTGCCGGGGCTACTGGCAGAAGCAGCAGGTGTTGTCGTAAGTGAATATGATGCCATCGGCAACAGTGAGCATCGGATACGAAACGCGGAGGGCAAGACATTCGCTGTAAAGCAATGGTGTGATCTACTGGAACTGCGAGGTGCAGAGCCGATCGCCTGGTATGACAACGACTTTTACGAGGGTGTACCAGCGGTTACTGTCAATAAGCTTGGTGAAGGTGAAGTGTATTATGTCGGCACTTGGCCGGAGCCATCGTATTTCTATCAGTTGTTTGAAGGCATATTGAAGGAAAAGGAATTGGCGCCCAAAATCCAGCTGCCGGAAGGTGTCGAGATGTCGATTCGAACGAAGGGGGAGCAAAACTTCCTGTTTCTGATCAATTTGACGAATGAGCAACGAGAGGTTACACTGAACGTTCCTTATCGCAGTTTGTTGACCAACGAGAGATTGGATCAGAAGTTGACTCTTCCAGCTCTGGGAGTAGATATTCTAACTGTGTAAGATCAGCAGCTTTTCATATTTAAGAAGGGATGTCTCACAAGGCTTACGACCTTGAGGGACATCCCTTCTCTGCTTTCACTAACGTACACCTAATCCGAATAAAAGTACTGCCAGTTAGTTAGTTAGTTAGTTTGTTTATTTGATTTTTATTGCCAGCTCATCATTCTTGGCTTCCTGCAAATCATCATAGACCTTACCTGGTTTGCCACTAAGTTTTAATACCAATGACTCCGGATTGTCCAACAGATTGCTGCTGAAAGAATACATCATTCCATCTTCAGTTCCGCTTCCACCTACCATGGATAACTTGGTCTGCTTCCCATTACTGGAGGTCGAAATGATCTCACTAGGTCTAACGACCTCGGTGATCGATAACTTCGGTTTGTAATCATTTTCTTGATCAGGTGCATATTCAAATCTGACCCGAGTTACCAGCGGAGACACCTCCACCTCTGACAATAAGACCTCATAGCCTCCAAGAGCAAAAGTCCGATTAACGTTGATGATTTCCGTTTTGGGGATAGAGAATTTGGGATCCAGCGCAAAAGAAATATTCATTTTTTTGGAGAATTGATATTTCCGTTCCTTTTCCCCTTTTTCTGAATTTTCCACCACATCTGGAACAACGGAAGAAAGCTGAAACTGAAGATTCACTTGCTCAGGCAGCGGTTTATTTCGACTTCGCTCAATTGTATTCCGGCCATAAATGGTATGTTTATCATTCGAGAAATGCCCCCCTCCTATATTTCCGTTATCAAGGACATAACCTGTTCTTGCATCCGTCATCTTGGTATTGACTATCGAATAAATCTCTTGCGAAGCATCCGTTCTGGCGGTATACAATACGGTTATCCTGTTCTCATCTGCCATAACTGCATTCACGGTAAACTGATATATTCCAGATGTAACCGTCCGATCCACGAGTTGCACATAACCATTATTGAGCGTTGAAGTAATCGTGGCACGGTCCATATCCGAAGTTAGCAGGCCACGAAAGGGCTCTAGTACTCCCCAATCGGTTACAGGCTCAGTATATGTTGCCGGTTGTTGCCCATAGTTTCCAAGTGGGCCTATAAGAAACCAACCTGCAGCCAAGACCGTGACCAGCACTGCCGTGATCCATTTGACACGAAAGGTCCTACCTGATCGTTTTGTTCTAGCCTTTGCGAGACCACGTTGAATTGCCGCAGTCGTGTCCGCCGGATTCCAGTGCTGGTTCTCTCTTTTCACCTGATATGCGTCTGCAAGAAGTGCTTTCTCCTCCGGGTTAGTGGTCATGCCAATCCCTCCTGTTCTTCATCAACTTGCGCAACTGTTGGAGTCCTTTGTGCTGCCAGGTCTTAATCGTCCCTTCCGGTTTGCCGAGGATCGAGGCAATATCCGTCAGTGTCATGTCGTTATAATATTTCAGCAATAACACATGGCGATATTTTGGTTTCACCTTTTGCAAAAGAGATTCAATAGCTATTCGATTATCATCAACGCTAATCATCCAAGACGCCGGAATGCTGTCCTCCAGATCCTCCTTCGCCAGAGGTGTTGCCCGCTTGCGGCGCCTCTGTTCATCGATGCAGACATAGATCAGAATCCGAATGATCCACGACTTGAACGCCTTCTCATTGTTCAGCGTACGACGTTTAATCCAAGCCCGGCATGTCATCTCCTGCACAGCTTCCAGCGCATCTTGCCGGTTACGCAGGTAGCTATAGGCAATAGAAATGAGCGTATCTTGATGTTCCTTAATAGATTGCACAAATGCCGTCTCGTCTTCGGTCTGCACATAGATCCTCTGGTTCATCTCTGCTTTTGTTTCCACCCCGCATCCCTCCTTCTCTCTCTTTCTGTGGTATAAGACGGGTGAGTGAAGCAAACGGTTTTTATTCATCAAAAAAAGCTCCGCCATCATCATGAGGGAGCTTGATTACATAGCACTTCGGCCGCCGGTATACTGAATTACGCACAAGCATGAACAATTCAAGATCAACTAACTTACAGGTTACCGGTGACTTCGATCCCGTCGGCCAATTGCAGATGGTTTCTCACCCAAGCTGTGAACTGATTCAAAAAATTCCGTAATTCAGGCTCTGCAACCAGCTGTTGATCCAGCTCTGATAAAATCCCCACCCACACTTCCTTCGTAATCGGATTCTCCCAGCAGGGATCAAGAGCCTTCATCTCTTCTCCAGTTCGAGGATCAGTTAAGGGAAATGCGCGATCCAATGCAGGACGAATATAGTCAAAGTCTTCATTATATATGAACAGCATGTCTTCCATCTCTACTTCAACCGATTCTTCTATGTATAAAGGGGATAAAACAAAACCCACATTCCGCTGCGGACCCTGATACTGATACATGAGCGCAGGAATTGTCCTCTTTGATTTTTTAGCCATATATGCTCCTCCTGTTTCAGGCAAATCTCTTACCGATCAGAGTTCAAACCAGATTAAATCACCATCAACCTGGCTGGTTTCTCGCTCCATCTGTTGCATCCAACTCCGCGCCTCTTCACCCCAGATATGAAACAAACAGTAGATATACGACTCCCCATCCACAATCTCTTCCAACCCGGAAGCCTCTTCTATCCACACTTCAAGGGCTCTCGGCCAGGAAGGATCTTCACGTTTCAGTACAAAACCGTTGGCTTGGCGTTCTAAGCTGTACATGTTGGTAAACGTTAATGCACTTGCCAGACGCTTCACAACTTCAGGTAAAATCGCAGGCTCCGTTGCTCTAATCCCATATTCCCAGCCCAATGTACAACCTCCTTTAGACTTCGTTCGCTCCAGATTGTTGCTTTTGTTCATGCATTTGATGGATCGAACGATCCAACCACAACTCATACCAGTCCAGAAAATGTAGTCGATTCGAATTGCCCCAATACTGATCAGGATAAATTCCATTACGGTTAGCCCGGTCATCAACCCAGACCTCTCCGTAGGAGGCTCCCTTAACAATCAGATTCATGGATATGCCACAGCCAAAATCACTGATGCGCAACATGCCTGCTGACCACTTTGGATCAAAATATTCATGTTCCAGCGCTTCCCATTCCTCTTCTTCCTTGCTGTCATCGAACCAGTCATAGTTCCAGTTCCATGCTTCCGTGAATTGGAAAGGGTCCGAGACCGCGTTCAGCTCATCTTCATAACCAAGCACAGCGTATACGCCATCATCCGGATTTTCCAGACCATAATAAGGTCCTGCACCACCTGTTCCCATATGAAGAAGCCATATCTTATAATCCTCCGGCAACTCAATTCGCCATTTCTGTTCAAATTGCGCAATATCCTTCTGCGTCCACACAGACGCCATTTCATATTCATGGTTCTCTGCGCCAAACAGGTCCAGATCCGGGTCCAGGCTTCGTAGAGTGATCAACTTTTCACGCATACGCTCCAATTGCATCTTGTACATGGCTTCCCCATCTCCCTTAGCTACTCTATTACGTTTGTTCCACGGCGTACCCGCGTTGCTGTAACTCATCCAGTACTACTGCCACATCTCGCTCAGGACACAACTGCTTAATCAGGCTGGCGGTCACCGGTTTTTCTTCATATACTTCAGCTACGGCTTCCAACGGCAGATCCGGCAAGTCATAGTACCCTTTGGCCCAATCAACGTAATCTACCGGGTTCTTCTCCAAATATCCCAGCAAAAATTCTGCACCACCTCTGGCGTCCGCTTCACCTTCCTCGGCCATCGCCATCTGAATCCAGTTACCAACCTTCCATGACAAGTCGTTCCCTTCCTGCCATAGGCAAAAGGTCACATCCTCCAGATCCAATGTTTCCTCCTGATCTCTCAGAACAGCCATCAACGTCTCCGGCACTTCATCGTACATTCCCGGATAAATCTCACCATCCTCACGAGCATGCGGACTTAAAGGTGACTCATGATCAAATCCTTTGATCAACGTGCCTGAGTTCGTAAACAAGACATGCAGATGATCACCTGCGCCGTTATTGATGCTTCCCCATGCCACACCTGGCTGAAGTTCAGCTTCATAATGATGAACGCGTAGCCATTCTTCCTCCGAAAAGATAATATCCAAAGCAGCGAGTATTCTCATTTGTTTACGCAGGGCATCTGCATTCATCATCGTTATCTCGTTCCATTCCTGCATATGAATCCCTCCTGTTTGTATCTGTACACTATATCCGGATTAATTCATCCAGCGTGTTATTTCCCTGAATACTTGGTATCATGACAATGGTGATCCGACTAGCTTCTCTGGAGACGATACATGCATAATTTCCAGGTTTTAACTGAAACAGAACCCCTTCACATGTCTCATCCGGCTCTAATTCACCGCCAGTGACATCATCCGCCGCCCCCAGATAGACGTGCCCAGACGGAACTTGCAGATGATACACCTTTTCCCGTTCCGCTCCGCGATCTGGATCTGAATCCTCCTCTACATCCTCCAGGCTCCATTCCACCTCATACACTCCATCTGCACCCAGATTCAGGAACAGACAATGACCTGCATTCACCTCAGCCAGCTCATCCACTGGAATGGACCACCAGTCCGAAGTATCCTCAGCACGATGTTTTAACGCTGCTAGATCATACAGGCACAATGTTGCCGTATCTGTAACCATTTGAAATGTTCCTCTCATATTCACCCGTCCCTTCTGTCTGATCCAGGTCTGACCTCAGAAATATATTCCATCATTATATCAAGCCTGATACACGTGTAAAAGGAACCCATGGACCATCTCTGCTTGCGCAACTCTTCATTTCTTGCTCCAAATGGTCGATATAAGCATAACTGACTTTTTTTGAACCTGATGGAGGAAGCCAAGCCATGTCAATGAACAATAGAAAAGAACCCTTTCGCTACACATTGAAGGAACCAATCCACTTTGAGATCTATATTCTCAGCATCAACGGGGTTAACGCACCAGCCAAACCCATTCAGGCCGAACTCTGCGATATCAGTCGATCCGGCTGTCAGCTGTCATTTCCGCTGTCCCTTCCTGTAGAGAATAACGATATTCGGATTGGAATGAATATGCTGCTCTTTGAAGACCCTCTATATATGGAAGGCACTCTCCGCTGGGGTCAAGAAAAAAACACCTCATGGCATTATGGTGTTCAACTCGAAATGCAGGATGGGAACCAGGACCGTCTCTCTAGAGAGATGCGAATGCTTGCAGGACAAGGCAAAATTATTGTGAAATAGTTAGATGCCATATAGACTGATAACAAAAAAACAAAACAAAAAAAACAGCCCAATCAAATTGGACTATCGCAAGATGAAACTCTTTATGCCGCTTTACTTACTGTCGCTGGTTGTTCCATTTTGGACCAGTTCACGGTTTTTTCAAGAACCAGTGAGACCAATACCCCAATGACGAGACCATTACTTATGATCGGGATGAGGTACATGGGCAAGGTTTGAAAGGCCTCAGCAGGAATATTCATGACTGCAACTCCCGTGAGGACCGGCAACGCTACACGATAGATCGTTTTAGAATTAAACGTTGTACCTTCAAGCGTTCTTAGTGCCGTGCCGAACATCTGAAGATAAGCCACGAACAAAACCGCACTGCCGACGCTTGGTGGTATTTGTGCAAAAAATGCTGTCACTGAAGGTGTAAGACCTATCATACATAACATCCCCGCTCCAATTATCAAGGCAGCACGACGCAGAATGCGAGTACTCTCCAAGAATCCGATCGATGATGCAAATAAACCAAAGGGCAGCACACCTACACAGGCTGACAACATCGTGAACAGACCCGTTAGCGCATAGGAATGCCTATACTGACGGCTTGTTGTTTCTGTCCGGTATAGTTTCTCAACTGTGCTTAATGTGGTGATCGAATTCGTCATGTTCACCAACCCCACGAAAAATGCAGTAATGACAATACCCGGTTCCCATCTGGGTGCTCCCCACGGAAACAGTTCGAGACCTGCCGGGGCCTGATTCGGCTGTCCGCTATGCTGTCCAGGAAACAATAGACTATAAGCGATCCAGCCTGCCACAATCCCAATCAGGATCGCGTAGTTCCCCAGTTTCCCCCTACCCTTTAATTGAATCCATGCCACCAAAAACGCAATGACAACGGACAATGCGGCAACAGGCAGATCGAAACGACCAAACTCCGTATATCCAATCATACCTTTGAAAAAATTCATGGTTAATTGAATCGTCATTAGAAACAACATGGCACTCTTCACCATAGGTGTGAACAGCTTTTGCAGCACTTGCGCTGCTCCCAGCCAACCCAGAATCACCATCGTTAGTCCCGCTAACAGAAAACCTGCAGCCAGTCCACCGCCAATACGCTCCAGACTCATACCTGCCGATGAAGCAGATACCGTCAAACTTAGCGTCAATCCCCACCATAACCCTGACGGACCATCCATAATCGCATATCGATGACCAAATACGGCTTGAAGAATACACACTGCTCCGGTAAGGATAAATGCGTGCTGCATGGAGGCAGCGATGGCATCCGGAGACAGATGAAAATTATGTCCAATGGATAGCGGAACAACAACGGTATTGGTAAACAGGAAGAAAAACCACTGTATACCTGCCAAAATCAGTGAAGATACGTCCTTCATATTCTTTTGTAAAAAATGCTCTTGATGTCTGTTCATTCGTTCGGAATATCCTTTCACTGTTCTGTATTATAAATGTATAAGTCTCTTCAGACTTGGGTTAATAGTCGTTCCATCTCGGCATACCGATGCCGGCTCGCATGTGCAAGCGGTGTAATCCCGTCCCGATCCGCAATCTTTGGATCTGCACCATATTGCAAAAGCAAGGCAACGATCTGCTGGTGACGCGGCCCGCCATCTCCCAAAATGACCGCTTCCAGTAAGGCTGTCCACCCCAGGTTGTTGATATGGTTCACATCCACATCACTGCGTGTCAGCAGAAGCTCCACAATGTCCACATGGCCCCGATCTGCTGCTGGGATAAGAGCTGTACCGCCAAAACGATTCGTTAACCTCGTATCTGCACCTGCTGTAATCGCCAATTCGACCATGCCATACATACCTTCAGCACTCGCATATAACAGCAGGTTGTCCAATCGTGCATCCCGAAGATTAATGTCGGCTCCGGCATCCACTAACATCCTTGCCGTGTCTATCTTGTTACCGTGCACCGCAGCCAGCAGAGGTGTTCGCCCCAATGCATCCCGTTCATTCAACCGGCTTCCCTGTTGTGTGATAAATCGAATGACCTCATCGGTATGTCCCGCTTGCGCAGCATCATGTATTGTTCTAACCACGTTGTTTTATCCTCCAATTCAAGGTCTTTCTCATGCAATAATATTCATATAGAAACCAAACTCTGTTAGTCAGGTATGCAAATCTAATGTATGGTAACATAAGATCGTAGTATATTAAAAATACATGTTTTGTTGGCTTTCCATACGAATTACATATACATTGCAGGCGAAGGAGAACAACCACTTGGATATCAAACAATGTCGCTATTTCATTGCCATTGCTGAGGAGAAACAGATTACAGCAGCTGCCCGAAGACTTCACATGGCTCAGCCACCCTTAAGCCAGCAGCTTAAGTTAATGGAAGAAGAGCTTGGTGTGATTCTATTTGAACGCAAAGGACGTATGATGGAGCTAACGCAGGCGGGTCGCAGCTTCTATGATTATGCGGTTACCTTGACCAAATATATGGAGGAAGCTGTAATGGAGATGCAAAGTTTCCGTCACGGCATACGGGGCAAACTCACCATCGGCATCAATACCATATCGGATCGCCTGATCCCGCAAGCACTGCAACAGTTTCGCACCACCCATCCACAGGTTATCTATAAAATTCAGCAAAATGAGTCTGCACAATTATGTCGCCTGCTGGAAGATGGCAAAGTTGAACTCGCCTGTGTACGCATGCCCGTCCAGACAGAACGCTATGAGGTGCTGCACCTGCCACAGGAGCGACTCTTCTATATTTCTTCAACACCGCTGGATAGTCCGACAGAGATGGGACCAGGAGCGGAGATGGGGACTTATTTTGAGCAGCTTACAGGTATCCCTCTACTGCTTCCAAGCACAGAAGGACTCGGTATGTTCGAGCTAATTTTGGACAAGTTCCGGGAGCATCAGGTTATCCCCTCTATCATGGGTGAGTGCTCAGACATTAATATGTTGCTGGAACTGGTCCGACTCGGCTTCGCCAGTTCCATCGTGCCTCACACGGTACTACAGCTATATCATGAGCACCCATTCCACGTATATCGCATCCATGATCAGCATTCCACGGTTGGCTCGGCGCTGGTCTGGTTGCAGAACCGTTATTTGTCCAAGCCTGCACAGCACTTTGTACAACTGGTGCAGGGTATGCTTCCCATGTAAAAGGCTATAAGCAAAAAAACAGCAGCTTTACCGGATTACATTCCGGTGAAGCTGCTGTTTCATTTCTATGGTTAAGCTTTAGCTGTGAACAACAAGTCTTTTTCTTTGATCGTAGTGCGACCAGCAGACTCAATCGACTCATACTGGTGCATGTTTGTAATAATAACTGGTGTAATCGTTGTATAACCGGCTTTTTCGATCTGTTCCCGGTCGAACTCCATCAGTACATCACCTACGGCAACCTTCACACCTGCTTGAACTTTAGGCGAGAAGAATTGACCTTTCAACTTCACGGTATCAATCCCGATATGAATCAACATCTCTGCGCCTGTATCACTTACCAGACCAATGGCATGTCCGCTCTTCGATAACGAGAACACAGTACCGTTAATTGGAGAAACCACACGTCCTTCAGATGGTTGAATCGCAAATCCTTTACCCATAATCTCTTCAGAGAACGCAGGGTCTGGCACTTCGCTCAGCGGTTTAACTTCACCTGTGATTGGGCTGAAGATTTGCTCATCTTGTGCTTTTGCTTCTTCAGTTACAACAGCAGAAGTTGTTGCTGCTGGTGTTGCCGGCTCACCTGCTGGTGCTGGCTCTGTTGCATTTTCTTCTTGGAATCCAAGAATGTACGTCAGTACTGCTGCAGCTACGATGGCAATCAAACCACCAGCCAGAGCATAGAGCAGTGTGCTAATTGCTGGACTGATAAATGCTGCCACACTCGGCAGACCTGCAAGTCCTGTAATAACGTACGATTTAACATTGAAGATACCCATGAATCCACCGGCAATCGCTCCCCCGATAAGGGCTGCAATAAACGGTTTTTTGAACTTCATGTTGATACCATACATCGCTGGTTCCGTAATCCCCATGATAGCCGTGAGACCTGTGGAATATGCAAGGGATTTGGTTTTGCCATTTCTCGATCTGAGACCTACACCAAATGCTGCACCACCTTGTGCCAAGTTAGCTGCAAACATCAGTGGAATAATAAAGTCGTAACCCAGTGTTGTCATCGAACCAACTACGATTGGCAGCAACGCATAGTGCATACCTGTAATGATTAGCAGTGACATCGTACCACCAATCAGAATACTTGCGAAGATGGACATGTTATCGAACAACCATGAAATACCACCGGACAAACCATTACCAAGAACCGTACCCAATGGACCTACTGTCATCAATGTCAGTGGAACCATAATCAACAAGGTAACTGTTGGAACAACCAAGAGTTTAAGTGAGGCATGTGTTACACGATCAACGGCTTTCTCTACATATGAAGCAATCCAAACTGCTAGAACAATCGGAATAACTGTAGAAGAATACGTTGCCGCTATGACTGTAATCCCCATAAATGATGAGTTGTGACCATCCGCCAGTAGTGCTGTAATGGTCGGATGCATAATCCCTGCTGCGAGCGCTGCGGCAATATACATATTGCTACCCAGTTTACGGGCAGCACTGATTGCCAGAATGATCGGCAGGAAGTAGAATGCACCGTCACCAATCGCCGACAAAATGATATAGGTTGAACTAGTGTCGGACAACCACCCAAGTGCGACAAAGATGGCCACGATCCCTTTGATCATACCAGCACCCGTAATTGCAGGCAGGATTGGTGTAAACATACCTGAAATGAAGTCGAACAGCGCACTTATTGGATTTCTCTTTTTCTTCTCCCCAGTTGAAGCGCTTGAGGTTGCATTATCTGCGGTCGGTGATTTGGACATGTTGCCAACGAGTGCGTTATACACGATAGGTACATCGTTACCGATGATAACCTGGAACTGTCCACCGTTTTCCATCACGCCCATCACGCCTGGTGTATTTTTTAGCGTCGCTTTGTCCGCTTTTTGGTTGTCATTCAGGTTAAATCTGAGTCTTGTCATACAGTGTGTGACTTGATCGATATTCTCTTCGCCACCAACAAGCTTCAAAATATCCTTGGACAATTGTTGTTTATCCATTGTGTTTTGCTCCTTTTATGTGTAATGAAGGTTAAAAAAAAACCTAAACACTGAACAATGACAAAGCAGAAAAGCTTATCATTATTCAACGTTTAGGTTTTGCCTTTTTAGCAGTAACAATCCCAATTTTATTCAATTGTTTGTTCATTTCTGACAACTCGTTCAATATGAATGGTCAGATACAGTATTTCTTCCTTGGACAACACCCGATTATAGATCTTACGCGTATAGTCACTGATCCTTACTGCACATGCATGTGCTTCCGGATACTGCTTGCTCACCAAGTCATGAAGCGGGTTATCTTCTTCTTTATCTTCAATCGCTGTTCCTTGCAACACACGTTGGGCAAAGAACTTCAGATGAGTTAAAAACCGATAATAACTCAATGAATCTTCATCAAGTTCAATCACAAAGCTACGTCTTACGATGTTAAGTATGTCCTTAACAATGTTCGTAATACTGATCGTTTCCCTCATCTCACCGTTCATCTGGGCATTAACCAGATGCATTGCAATGAATGCGCATTCGTCTTCGGGTAACAGGACACCTAACGTTTCCTCAATAATCTGTAGCGCCTTGAGTCCAATGGCATATTCCTTCCGGTACATGCGCTTGATCTCCCAGAACAATGCGTTACGGATCTGCAATCCTTGACGATGTCGATCAATGGCAAAATGAATATGATCCGTCAGTGAAATGTAGATGCTTTCATGCAGCTTCTCACCTAACACCGTCTCGGCATAACGGATAATCTCATCCGAGCACTCGACATATTCAACCGGGATATCAGACAGAAGTGTTTTAAGTTTCTGTGATACTTCCTTACTTTCAAGCGAGAATATTTTTTCGACGAGACTCTCGTCAATCGATTCACCAGTATGCTTTTTGAAGGCAATTCCACGTCCCATAACGACCAGTTCGTTTCCTCCCGGATCAATTACGGTAACTACGTTGTTGTTCAGCACCTTCTCAATTTTCATTTCTTCACATCACCTTGCACCGTCAAAGTAGTAAAAGGCAAAACCAAAGCAGGTCACGAAATATGCCCCGCTTCTGGTTTTGCCTGATTGAACAGTAACAATCCAGTATTCATTAGCCTTAGGCCCATCTTACCATATAATTATCCATATGACAATGTTTTTGTGAAAGCGGTTAATGTGCGTTAATGTGACATAAAAAGGTGCTAGTACAACTATGCTTATAGAACTAGCATTTACTCGTTACTGTTCTTAAGACTTGCGCCATTTGTACTAATAACTTCCTTGTACCAATGGAATGATTTTTTCTTGTAACGATCCAATGTTCCTGAACCATCATTGTTGCGGTCTACATAGATGAAACCATAACGCTTCTTCATCTCTGCTGTTGAAGCACTTACCAGGTCAATACAGCCCCATGACGTATAACCCATCACTTCTACGCCATCCTCAAGAGCTTCGCCAACCTGTACCAGATGGTCATTCAAGTATTGAATACGGTAATCATCGTTCACGGTTTTATTGCCATCTTCGTCCGTGATCAGCTCATCGACTGCACCCAGGCCATTTTCGACAATAAACAATGGTTTTTGATAACGGTCCCAGTATTTGTTCAAGGTTACGCGCAGTCCTTGCGGATCGATCTGCCAGCCCCACTCACTCGCTTTCAGATAAGGGTTTTGCACACCTGCGAACAGGTTTCCTTTTCCTTCGATACGTTTCTCGGGATCACCAGTCTCACAGATACTTACATAATAACTGAACGAGATAAAGTCTACGGTATGCTTCAGAATTTCAGCATCGCCATCTTCAAACTTAATATTGATATTATTCGCTTTGAAATAACGATTAATGTATTTTGGATAATAACCACGTGCATGGATATCAGCAAAGATATCATTGCGCTGTTCAGCATGCATCGCTGCAACCACATCATCCGGGTTCGGAGTCAGCGGATACGTAGGCATGCTCAGTACCATACAGCCAATTTTGGCTTCAGGCATAATTTCATGTCCCAGTTTTACTGCTAACGCACTGGCCACCAATTCATGATGGATTGCTTGATACAGATCCTGTTTGGACAGTTCTGCTTTTGGCGTATAGATTCCGCCGCTCATGAATGGCTCTTCCAGAATGGAGTTGATTTCGTTGAACGTCAGCCAGTATTTAACTTTGCCTTTGAAACGGTTGAAAAGAACTGTTACATAACGCTCGTAGAAATCGATCATTTTACGGTTAACCCAGCCATCATATGTTTTGGACAAATGCAGCGGTGTCTCATAGTGAGAGATCGTTACGAGTGGTTCAATCCCGTATTTGTGGCACTCATCGAACAGGTCATCATAGAATTGCAGACCTTTCTCGTTTGGTTCCAATTCATCACCTTTAGGGAAGATACGGGACCAAGCGATAGATGTACGGAACACTTTGAAGCCCATTTCAGCAAACAGTTTAACATCCTCTTTGTAACGGTTGTAGAAATCGATACCGATCAGTTTCAGGTTATCTTCTGTAGGTGCTTCCGTTCTAGGCGTTGTAATCCCGTGTGGCATTACATCTTGAACAGACAGACCTTTGCCATCTGTATTATAAGCTCCTTCAAGTTGGTTGGCTGCTACAGCGCCGCCCCATAGGAAGTCTTTCGGAAATGGTGTAGTCATATCAATCATTCCTCTCATTATTTAGTCTTCTAAGTGTCGATTCGCCTTTGTCAGATACAAGCGGCCCATAATATCATGAAATTCTTCTCCATCAACCACATCATTAGGTGCAAAAAGTTGTGCCTCTTTGCCGCCCATAATATCGTATTGTGAGCTGTTTCGTATTGCTTCATATGCCCAATGAGTCGGAGGTACATCATCAAACATAGCCGCCTCTGATTGATCAGGTTCTATACCCAAGTTTTTCTTCATTTTGTCCAAAATAACCGCTAATTGAGCTCGTGTTATATCACCTAATGGGGAAAATTTATTATTCCCCGTTCCTTGCATTACACCTGCTTCTGTAACCTGCGAAATAGCCTTTTGAGACCATCGCTCAAACGTATCGCTATAACTCTCTTCATATTGAGGATTTGGGAGTTTCAAAAAATCAGCAATCCATACGGCAAGCTGAGTCCGATCCACAATTTCATACGCTTTAATTCTCCGGTCCATCCGGGTATATATATCGGCATCAGATATTCCTTTGTCTTGATTAAACAAAAAGTCAGGTGTCTGATAACTTGCCAAAGCAGGAACCCACGACCAATGTTTCAATCCACCATAGAGATTATTTCCTTCCATGAAATCATCATCGTATACGAAAATGTCCGGATCACTCCCTAGTTCCAACAACGCTTCATACGCAAGTATACTCGTACGACTATCTGTTGTAGGATCACCCTTAGCATGGTGAAGCCAAATAGGAACATTCACTATATCTTTAAGTGCATCTTTAAATCCATCCACAGACCCCGTATAATCTGCAACTGTATCCTTGGCCGCAATGACAACAGCTCCTGCAAACAGATCCGGATATTGCATCATAAACCGAAGGGCTCCGCCACCCCCACTAGATACACCAGCCAGATAAATCCGATCCGGATCAACCTCCCCTTCAGCTACAAGCTTCTGGATCAGCTCATACTGTGCAACAAAATAGGCTTGCATTTTAGCCAGTTGTTCAGTGTTATCGTAAATTTTGAAACTGTAATTCTCGGGATACTGTACAGCAAGCACGGAAGTATCATACCCCGATTCTGTCCAGACTACTGCTCCACGATTAGCCGTAAGATGACTTCTACCATCCGTACCTACTTCTCCCCCGCCATGAAGCCATACGACAAGCGGTTGTGCGTTGGTGGAAGGACTACGCTTCAGACGGTAAGACAACGTTTCACCGTTGCTGCCCGTGTACGTACCTTTTTCAAAATCATCGACGGTTCGGGTAACAACCTTATCCACATTGGTCTCATCAAAAGATAGCTCTGGATACGTTTTGTTCGTTACCTTAAATTTTGAAATCATACCTCCAGGATATTTAAACGGCTCGACCTCCATATGGATGGTATGATCCTGAATCGTCAATTTTATCCCGTCGTCTGCATAGTTAGTTTGTACAATTTCTTCTGCTTCATTTAATGGATAACCATCATAATTGCCTGTAATTTCGAAGTCAGAAGCTTTTAGATTCTGATATTTCACGGGATTGGCAATGGTAATATCAAAGGATTCGACCATTTCTCCCGGATCACCTACATAGGTATTTGCCTGAATCCGACTGACCTCAACACTTTCCGCACTCGCTGCTGCAGGCCAAATTGTGGTTAGGCACAGGGTTAATGCTAGCATCCATCTCGCACTCTGTGTGCTCATGTTCCATCTTTTCAAACGACAATCCCTCCAATGTAATGTTGGGCAACACATGGAAAAGCGGACAAGCACTAACCAAAAGGGCCCTCAAAACCATGAGTTCATTGAGATAGCTACTTTCGTGTTAAGTTTTGCCCGCTGTTTATGCGGTAACAATCCTTGTAACGAGAGAATTACAGCTGCTCACCATTGCTGGAGATTACATTTTTGTACCAGTCGAATGAATCCTTTTTGGAACGTTTGAGTGTTCCGTTACCTTCGTCATCCAGATCCACGTAGATGAAACCATAACGTTTGGACATTTCGGAAGTGGACATGCTCACAAGGTCAATCGGGCCCCATGCCGTAAATCCAATCAGATCGACGCCATCTTTGATGGCTTCTTTCATTTGTTCGATGTGTTTTTTCAGGTAATCCACACGATAGGAGTCATGGATCGAACCATCTTCTTCAACTTTATCATAGGCACCCAAACCATTTTCCACGATGAACAATGGTTTCTGGTAACGATCCCAGAAGTTGTTCAGGGTTACGCGCAGACCGATCGGATCGATCTCCCAGCCCCAGTCGGACGCTTCCAGATAAGGGTTTTTCACACCGCCAGTCAGGTTGCCGGATGTCTCTGCTTCGTTGGCAGAAGCGGATTTGGTCACGGACATGTAGTAACTGAAGGAGATGAAATCAACGGTATTGTTCAGCAAGATCTCGTCATCGCCTGCTTCTTTTTGGATCACGATGTCGTTTTCTTCAAAATAACGAGCCATGTAGTTCGGGTATTTACCACGAGCATGCATGTCCGTGAAGAAGAGGTTGATCTGATTCTCGTGCTGAGCCAGACGAACATCTACCGGATTACATGTTGCTGCATAAGTTTCCATACGAGCAAGCATACAGCCGACTTGGGAACCTGGGATAATTTCGTGTGCAAGCTTCGTAACCATGGCACTTGCTACAAATTGATGATGAAGCGCTTGATACGTCGTCTGCAGTTTGTTGTCCACTTTATCGATCAGAATGCCGCCGCCAGTGTACGGGCTGAACAGCATAACGTTAATTTCATTAAACGTCAGCCAGTATTTCACTTTATTTTTATAACGGTTGAACACCGTTTCTGCATATCGAACATAGTGCTGAATTACTTCACGGCCAGCCCAGCCATTGTATTTTTGCGTCAAGCCAAGCGGAGTCTCGTAGTGAGACAATGTAACGAGTGGCTCAATACCGTATTTCAACAATTCGTCGAATACTTCATCGTAGAATTTCAGACCTGCTTCATTCGGCTCTTGATCATAACCGTTCGGGAAAATACGTGCCCAGTGAATGGACAAGCGGAATACTTTGAAGCCCATCTCAGCGAACAATGCAATATCTTCTTTAAAGTGATGGTAGAAATCAATACCAAAACGTTTTGGGAAACGTTCTTCAATTTTGCCAGAGAGAATCTCTTCAATTCGGGAAGAGGAAATTTCCATGGCATGTCCGCCTGTACGCTTCTCTTTCGGAACATGAGCAATCATGTCCGCTGTGGAGAGACCTTTGCCGTCCTTATCGAATGCACCCTCCAATTGATTGGCAGCTGTAGCGCCACCCCACAGGAAGTTTTCGGGGAATCCTTTTTTTGCCGTGGTCATGAACAACAACCTCTTTTCGAAATTTATTTTGGTTTTTCCAGGTGAAAATGGTGTGATTTAGAGCAGAAAACAAGAAAAACCTAAACTCAAGGTAAAATAGCACCAAAAAAAGGGGCCTTCATTTCACCATCAGTTTAGGTTTTGCCTGTCTTCACAGTTACAATCCATCAAAAGATGTTATTGCGTATTCTGTTGTGTTTGCTCTTGTAATGTAAGCGTAACATATCTATTTTGCAAAATCAACTTCACTGGATCATAGGATCGTTCGCACATATACTCCATAAGAAAAATTAACGTGGCATACGCAAAATGGCTGCCCTTAAAGCCTGCGCCCCCTCCTCGGTTTCCAGGTACGTAGCGGGACTTTGGTCCCCTAAAGCCGGGATATCTTTCATGATCCATTCAAAAGTGTACTCCCCCATTTCATACAAAAGTACCCGACTTATATCCGCCGGAATCCCTTGTCGTTGTGCACGTTCTGCCCACGCGGGCTCCAGCTTCTGTTCAAGTTCTTCAAACAGTTCGGAAAATGAGTCCCAGCTTGCCTGATTAAACTCTCTGAAATACATATCTTTCATACTCATGTAAATTCACTCCCTGGATTGCAATTAATAACACCGAAGTCCTATCTGACACAATTCATCCTTAAGCCGCTTGAATCCGTTTCTGTAACAGGTAGACTTAATTTTAAATGTTTTTCGGGGGAAAGACTAGTACAGGAGGATTCAACAAATGACTTATGAAGAAAACACTTCCGGTTGGGATGCAATTGATAAAGCCATCGGTGAGCTATACGGTGAACAGGAGCCGCACCATTATGGAACATCCATTCCTTACATGCTCGGAGGTCCGGACCCTCTCGATGGCATCAGTGTTTATGCAGTGAATACACCCATGCCCCACTGGCATTTTGTCACATATGGTTTCTCTGAATTATATGAAAAAGAGATGCAGGATGCATCCAAAAGCGGGTATGGTTTTGAACTCACATTTCGTCTTACACGCAGTGAAGGAGAGACTGATCCGCCAGCCTGGGCGCTGAATCTGCTTCAAAATGTAGGACGTTACGTGTTCACTAGCGGAAATATCTTTCAGCCAGGAGATTACATGGACGCCAATGGACCCATCTGTCTGGAGTCCGATACTTTGTTGACTGCTCTCTCGTTTATTGAAGACCCGGATCTACCGGCGATCTCTACACCTAATGGTTCCGTGCAGTTTATTCAGATGGTTGGGATTACAGGTCGGGAGCTGGAAATGATTCAAACGTGGAATGCGCGCGGCTTCCTCTCGGCCTGCTCCAATTTCATGCCCAAATACGTGACTGATCTGATGAGAAATTCGTACGCAGATATTCCTTCTGTTGTACAAGCGGTTGAGCATGGAATGGAACAGGACGGATCGAGCACAGCGTTTTTATTCATACAACAACTGGGCTGGGAGTCCCCGCGTAAAAAAATGCTGATAGTGACCGTTCCGGGCAAACTCCAGCTTGGAGCCAAACAGGCTGTATTAGTCGGAACCATCCTTCGTAGCCGAATTTCGAAAGGTACCTCTCTATCCTTGATCGGACCTGATACTACTATTCTGTTCGAAGCCGGAGAACATCCTTCAGTACTAGAATCGGACAGGCAAGTTACCCTGACGGTGAACAAACAAATTGTTGAGGAGCTGGCAGAAAACCTTCAACCCGTTGAAGGAACATTCGAGATAAATTCACTGGATCATATTCTCGTTCAGATTGTTAAAACAGAAATAAAAAACCAGGAAGGGCACGTAATCAAAACCATTGGATGACGCACCTCAGATTCAATCAGAATCCTACGCTTACTAGCGACTGTGCAGGAAGGAGGAATCAAACATGCCTGCCATTACACTTGCCTCGCGGCACAAGGAGTCCGCCATGTGCCAACATGTTACCGAAACAGATCCGTTCGATTATTTACCAAAATCTCAACTGGACAGGCTTCGCAAAATCAATCATTTCCTGATTCATGCATTCCAGAACAGCCTCTCGGATATTAAAGAGAATTTAACGGGCACTTATCTTTTTCTACTCACAGGTATGGACGGTGTGCTTCTCTCCATGGATTATAGTCCAGATCTGGAAGCCGTCGTAGAAGGTTCGCCCATCCGTCCGGGCATGATCTTCACTGCACAGAGCTGTGGAGTTAACGCCATATCAGAAACGATGGATAACAATAAGCCTGTACTGCTGCTACCCGAGCAGCATGAAAGTCCTTATTTTCAAAGCTGGCATTGTTACGCCGCACCTTTGTTCATGGGATCGCAACATGTCGGTTATCTGGATGTGTCCACCATTAACGCGGATATGCAGGGCGAGCTTATTGCTATTGCCAAGCTGATTCCTGCATATATGCAGAACAGTTACCAGAATAAGCAGACTACTGAACCTTGTGACAAACCTGCAGTGGAGTTCACCGAGCGTCAGTTAACCATTCTGGAAATGATAGCCGGAGGCCTCACGGTAAAAGCCATTGCTTTGAAATTAAAGATCAAGGAATGCACCGTGAATCATCACAAAAAAGTGATTTTTAACAAATTAGGTGTGCAATCCAGCACAGAAGCTGTTTCAATTGCCAGCCGAATGTCTTATGTATAGAAGACCCCTATAGATTCCTATAGGTAGTATATGAGAACGTTTGTGCTACAATTTAGGAAGCAGGCAACATGTAGAGAGAGAAACAAACACACACATTTCAGGAGGGTAATATGACAATTCCAAAAAAAGCTTCTTTATTCGCCATGCTCATTATGATTATGCTGGTTGCAGCCGCTTGCGGTGACAAAGCAGATAACACAGCCGCAACAGAAGAGCCTACCCCGACAGAAACAACGACGGGTACTGATTCTAATACAGCCAATACAGAAGAAACAGAGAACACAGAACCAGCAAGCGAAGAGTCCAAGGAAACTGATAATTCCCAAGACGTTGAGCTGGGGACCACTGAAAAAGGTTCTTACACCAATGACTATTTCGGCGTATCTCTGAAATTCCCGGAAGCATGGGAGTTCCAGGATGCTGCAGGCATGAATGAGCTGACAAGTGCTTCATCCGAAGCGATTGCTGGTGATGATGAAACAAAGAAAAAACAAATTGAACTGTCTCAGACCAAAACATTGAATCTGCTTATGGCTTCAAAATACCCATTGGACGGAGGTCAAGTTGGCCCTTCCGCTATGGCCATTGCTGAGAAAGTGAGTTTGTTGCAAGGCATTCGTACAGGTAAAGACTACCTGGAAGCAACCAAAAAATTCATGGTGGATAGCCAGTTCCCTTACGATTATAAGGAAATGACAACGGAAACCATCGGTGGTAAAGAGATGGATCTGATGCAAATCACGATGGATCCAGGTGACGGTTCAACCATTACTCAAGATTACTATAGTACAATTATTGAAGGATATGCTTTCAACTTCATCTTCACTTACATGGATGATAAGACCAAAGCCGAGATTGATACCATCAAGAAATCGGTTCAATTCAAATAATTGCTTTTGATTACTGCCATTATATGAAGAACATATAACTTAACCCCGATAACGATCTGTGGAGATCATCGTCGGGGTTCTTTTGTCGTTGAAAAAGACTATATATTGCACTGTCTAGCTAGATATGGCTACCCAGTGCCCTTCCGTGACTTCTACCCACTTGGAATGCTCGAGATTATAACGGTCCTCTACTTCAACATTTTCTCTAGGTGTTTCTCTGCCAACATGTCTCTTTTTCTTCGCTTCTACCGCTGGATCAGGCACAGGAATCGCAGACAGCAATGCCTTGGTGTAGGCATGTTGTGGGTTGGAATATAGTTCCTCACTCTCGGCCAGCTCTACAATTTTCCCGTTATACATCACAGCCACTCGGTCACTGATATGTTTAACCATGGACAAGTCATGTGCGATGAAGAGATACGTCAATCCGAGTCGCTGCTGCAACTCTTCAAGCAATTGTACGATCTGAGCCTGTATCGACACATCCAGTGCAGACAGTGGTTCGTCACATACGATGAATTCCGGCTCCACAGCCAGAGCTCGCGCTATACCGATCCGCTGTCTTTGTCCTCCCGAGAATTCATGTGGATAACGCTGCGCATGGGTAGGATCAAGTCCCACCATCTCCAGCAATTCCTCCACACGCTTCTCCCGCTGAGATGCTGTACCTGCAAGTTGATGAATATCAAGGGCTTCTCCAATGATATCCATAATCCTCATTTTGGGATTCAGCGATGCATAAGGGTCCTGGAAAATAATCTGCATATGTCTGCGCATCGTTTTCATCTCCGAAGCTGATAAGCGATTGAGCGGGACTCCTTTAAACAGTACATCTCCACCTGTTGGCTCATGCAACCGCAGAATCGCACGCCCCGTGGTTGATTTTCCGCTGCCGGATTCCCCTACAACGCCGAGCGTCTCTCCTTGACGAATATGGAAACTGATATCATTTACGGCCTTTAAGGTATTGCCTTTCCCCAGATTAAAATGTTGTTTGAGCGACTTCACCTCAAGCAATGGCTGATCATCCTCGAGATCTCTTGGGACCAACGATACCGGTTTTGGCTTTTTCTTCTGATCCAGACGTGGTAATGCATTCAGAAGCCTGATCGTATACGGGTGTTTGGGATTAGCAAAAATCTCTGTTGTAGTCCCGGTTTCCACAATCTGTCCTTCTTTCATCACAACAACCCGATCACACATGCCTGCTACTACGCCCAAATCATGGGTGATCAGAATAATAGATGTCCCAAGTTGCTCTTGCATATCTTTCATCAAATTCAGAATCTGTGCCTGAATTGTAACGTCCAGTGCGGTTGTCGGCTCATCGGCAATGAGCAATTCAGGACGACAAGCAAGTGCAATACCGATCATGACTCGCTGGCGCATGCCTCCAGAGAATTCGTGCGGATACTGGTTGTAGCGGATTTCACTGCGAGTTATCCCCACCCGCTCCATCATCGCGGTCGCCTGCTTCTTGGCTTCCCTTTTGGACACCTTCTGGTGTTTGATCAGACTCTCGGAGATCTGTTTCCCCACTTTAATGGTCGGATTAAGGGAACTCATCGGGTCCTGAAAGATCATGCCAATATCACGTCCACGGATACTCTCCATCTCTTTCTGCGTTTTATTGGCTAGGTCGACACCTTTAAATAGAATCTCTCCCTTTTTCATCTGTGAAGGCGGCGATGCAAGCAGCCTCATAATGGAACGTGCGGTTACACTTTTTCCACTTCCCGATTCTCCTACAATACCTAGCGTCTCACCTTTTCGTACTTCAAAACTTACTTCTCGCACTGCCTGAAACTCACTCTCTCCAGAATGAAAAGAGACCGATAGATCATTCACTTTCAGTAAAGGTTCCATGCCATCACCAGCTCTCATCCGTTTTTTCACATACCCATATGTATACAATTATTACCTTGACAATTGTTTAGACCCTAAATAATATATACTATATCAATCGGAATAATGCAATTTAAACCTGAATGAAAGGAGGTGCGCTTGGTTTGAATCTTGCAGAAAGCAGCAGACTCTCGCGGTTGGTACATAATTTAAGCTTTATTTATGGCAAAATGCTGCTTCATCCTTCCTACCGATATGTTTTGTTCATTCTTGGATTACCGATCAATCTGGTCGTGTTTCTAATATGGCGTTCAAATCGAAAAAATGACGGCTGGGTAGCTGCCAGACAGGCGGCTGAGCGAGAACTGCTCGCTTCTTCCTACCGGAACAGGCTGAAGTTGGAAGTGGAAGAACAACTGCGTCGCAAACATCGTTTTTTCCAGCAGCAGGTCAGTGAGGGAGAATTCACACGTCAGACCGAGGAATGGTTGGAAGAAAGTGTTCAGAAAGAGTTGAAGGAGCGGACGTCTCGAATACTTCAGGAACAGGGAAGTCACCGTCTTACGATGGCTGATACATTCCACTCACTGATCGACAAACCATGGTTTTTCACGATATCCCTTATTCCCGGCTTTCTGATGTATGGCATCCTCTTTTTGTATGGAAATCCTTATCTAAAGTACATATTTGAAAGAATACTGATGACGGTATTTGTCATTCTGGGCATAGCCACACTCGTATTTACGATTTTGTATCTGTCTCCGTTTAACCCGGCAGCTAACATTCTGGGAGAGACAGCAACGCAGGAACAGATTGCCGCATTCAATCAGGTGTATGGCTTGGATCAGCCTTATCTTACACAGCTCTGGAACAATATCAAGGGCGTCGCCTTCTTCGATCTTGGCAAGTCTTTTGCAGGAAATGAAGACGTAACAGCTACGATTGCAAGGAAGTTTCCCATTACCTTGACACTTGCGGTCATTTCCCTGCTGTTAGCACTTGTCATTGCATTACCCATTGGCATTATCTCAGCAATTAAGCCTAATTCGTGGTTCGACTACACCTTCATGTTCATTGCTCTGATTGGATTATCGATCCCGAATTTCTGGCAAGGACTTATTTTCATTCTGAATTTTTCAATCAAAATGCAGTGGCTTCCCGCTACCTTCAACCCGCAGAACTGGCTGTCGATCATTATGCCAACCATTGTACTGGGTACGGGACTCACAGCTGCGGTGGCCCGGATGACCCGGTCTTCTACACTGGAAGTCATTCATGAGGATTATGTGATGACTGCCCGCGCCAAGGGGTTAAGCGAACGTCAAGTCATGCTGAAACACGCAGTACGTAATGCATTGATCCCCATCGTAACGGTGGTTGGACTTCAATTCGGAGCCATGTTGGGTGGAGCAGCAGTGACGGAGAAAGTGTTTAATATCAGCGGTCTCGGCAGCTATATTGTGGATAAACAATTTATCCCCGATATTCCGAGTATCATGGGCGGAGTAATCTACACAGCAATTACGATCTCCATTATCAATGTAGCGGTTGATCTGCTGTATGCTTTTATTGATCCAAGAGTGCGCTCTAAGATGAAACAACATTAATGTGTGAACTTTTTGAACTACCTCTTAAAGCAGGTGTACTATGACAAACTCGTCTTTAACACAAGAAATGCGTTTTCGGCTTAAGTCTTCTCGAGAATACAGTCAGGCCAGCTTCGCCTGGATCACGTCCCTTCTCTTGACTGCCTTGTTGCTGTTCAACAGTTATGACTGGAGTGGGCAGACGTTCAAACCATTTCTGCTAATGATCCTTGGGATCTATGTATTCTTCACACTGGTTCAAAGTATCATCACCCTTCGGATTCGAAAAGACTTGATCCGTACGGGTACGGTCACTGCTCTGACTCGCAGGATCGCCTGGGTTCAGCTACTTGCTATCATTTCAGGCAATATATTTATCGTAACGGCAGCCTTTCATCTGATTCGAAAAGCGAGGAATGTGGAGTATACCTTTGCGGTGTACATGCTGTTAACCCAGCTGTTCGTGATTGGTGTATCTGCGTTAAATATCTTCAAACCTTATGTGGCTGACAACTTTCTGCCAGCCATGGCGGTGCTCATATTTATTCTCGTCATTGACCTGGTCGTACTGATTATCGTATCCCGATATAACGCGACCTCTATCCTCCCTCGCTGGATGATCGGTGTCAGTGTAGTGCTGATTCTGACCTCAATCACAGGTAATGTATTTGCACTATTGCTCGGCATTTCCATCATTGGACGCATTCGCAGACAGGGGAAACAAAAATCAAACTTCTGGAATGATCTGTGGGAGCGACTTGCTCCAAATATGACTGCCATGTCCGGTTTGTTTTTTATTATTTTTCTGTTCTCGATATCGATCTGCAGCTTCTTTACCTTTGACTACAGCATGGCTGTGGAAAATAACTACTCGGCGCTGCTTCAACCCCCTTCCCTAGCGTATCCCTTGGGAACGGATGACTTCGGACGATGTTTATTTTCCCGGATTGTATTCGGTGCCCGGATCTCCTTGATCGTAGGTTGCATGTCGACCATCATTCCAGTGTTGATCGGTGGAGTCCTCGGAGCTTTCTCCGGCTTCTACGGCAGGCATACGGATAACATCATCATGCGGCTGCTCGATATTCTCTATGCCATTCCGGGAATTCTGCTTGCTATTGCGATTATTGCGGCGTTTGGAGCCAATACGATCAATCTCATTCTGGCGCTGAGTCTGGGTTCGATTCCAACTTACGCCCGTACCATGAGAGCCAGTGTTCTCTATGTATCTACTTTTGAATTTGTGGAAGCTGCACGTGCACTGGGGTACAACAATCGTACGATTATTTTCAAACACATTATTCCCAACTCCCTTGCGCCCATGATTATCAAGTCCACACTCACGATTGGTGGAGCTGTTATCGCTACCAGCAGTTTGAGTTATCTGGGACTCGGCGTGGAGCCGCATATTCCGGAATGGGGTAACATTCTGAAGCTCGGCAGTACATATCTGGAGACCCACTCTTATCTGGCGATTTATCCAGGTTTGGCTATTATTCTGCTGGTTCTTTCGTTTAACTTTCTCGGTGACGGTCTGCGTGATGCGCTTGATCCCAAGCTGGAGAAGGCCTAAATGATTTGTTGAAATGAATGATATAGAAAAAAGAAATCACACATCACACATTCAAAATATGGAGGGTAATCCCATGAAAAAACGTACACTGATCTCATTGCTATTAATTCTCGTCATTGTGATTTCTGGTTGCAGTGTAAAAACGAAAACCGAATCCCAGGCGGAGACCGCACCAGCAGACACAACGGAAACTGCACAAAAACCGGCTGACATTGAACTGCTCGCCATGAGTTCTTCCGAAAATGATGTAAACATTGTACGCGACCAGCTGACTAAAAACGGCTTCAATGTGAAGTTGAATCTTCAGCCGGATTACGGTAGCTTCAAATCCCAGCAGGATGCAGGGAATTATGACATTGCCTTGTCCAGCTGGACCACGGTAACGGGAAATCCCGATTATGCGGTGCGTTCCCTTTTCAAAACAGGTGGAGATTACAGTATCCTCGCAGATGCGGAACTTGATAAACTCATCGATCAGGCAGCTACTCAAACTCCAGATGAGTACAAAGACACGTACAAACAATTGGAAGATCGCTTGGTAACGGATCAGGCGTATATCGCTCCTCTGTACATTTCCCTAAAGAGTCAGGCTGTGAACCAAGACATTCTGAATGTTGACACCGTTCGTCTCTCCAAATCCCGCGCCATGGCTTGGGAACCGATTGAGTTCAAGGACCGCTCCAAAAATGCCAAAGATCCGTTGATTCTGACGCAAAGCGCATCCGTACTGACTTCCCTTGATCCAATCAAAGGAAACGACGGCTCCATCAACCAGTTGAATACCAATATGTATGTACGCCTCGTTAACTTGACAGATGACGATCAACTGACAGCAGAAGGATCACTGTCCCATAATTTCAGCATTGCTGAAGGTAATTCCGACTATTACTTCATTCTCAGAGACGATATCAACTTTGCGAAGATTGATAACAAAAAAGCGGTAGATACAGGAGAACGTGTTGGTGCAGATGATGTGATCTTCTCCCTGGATCGTGCTAAGAATAAAGATTCCGTTCCGGATCACCGGACGTACAGTCTGCATGAACACATCAAAGAAGCTGAGGTTGTAACGGATCTGAGTGCATTAAAATCCATCAAACAATCCAGCGGCAACGGCACAATACTCGAAGCATTGGAACAAGGATTGGGCAGCAAAATTACAGAACTCGTGACGGACAAAACCAAAGCAGATAATAGTGCAGGTAAATATCAGGTCGTTAAACTGACAACAACTGAACCTTTCCCGCAAGTACTGAACTACCTGGCTCACCAATCTGCGGGTATCGTGTCCAAAAAACAGGTGGAGAGCATCAACACATATGATGTAGCTTCCTTTGACGTCAACAAAGATATTCCTTACGGTGATCAGAACACGGTGACTGAAGGCGCAGCATATAATAACACCCTTTATACTAGCGGACCTTATATTTTGTCTTATAAAAATGACTATGAAGGTGTATTCTTAAAAAATCCGGCTTACCGGAAAGGCACGGAAGATGAGCCAAAAATTGCTCAGGTTAACGTCCGATTCATCGCGGATGCAGACAGCGCCCTCTCTGCTCTTCGCAGCAGTGAAGTTCACTTATACTACGGTGTACCTGAAACCAAGTATGACATCATCGAAAATGACAGCAAGCTGAAACTGCAAAGTCTGCCAAGTAACGCTGTCTCCTATCTGTTGTTCAACACGGCCAATCGTGAAGTTGCCAAGAGCAGTGACCTGAGAAAAGCCGTGCTGTACTCCATTAATCAGGATGAGATTTTGAGTTTCTACAAGAATAACAAACTCAAAGCATACTCCACAGTAAGCCCGCTCGTTCAGACGGGGAATGAGTTGAAAGCTGATCCTGCAAAAGTAAAAGAATTCTTGAGTAACTACAACGCCTCCAAGTAAACGTACAACAAAAAAAGGTTGTCACCAGGATCATCTATTTGATCCTGATGACAACCTTTTTTATTCTTCCAGCACACGGCAATCTGCCAGAACATCGGGATAGTTTCGCATGCTGTCCGCATCAGTAATTTTGCGAATAACTTTGCACGGTACGCCTGCTGCAAAAGAATGCGGTGGAATATCACGAGTCACCACGCTACCTGCTCCAATGACACATCCATTTCCAATCGTTACGCCTCCGCATACTGTAACGTTTGCCGAGATCCATACATCGTTACCAATTGTGACCGGTTTGGCATAACATAGTGACTTCACATCACCATTTTGGTCCACCATCTGTCTCCGCTCGCTAGCAATCATGGGGTGAATGGGGGTAACAATTGTAACGTTGGGTCCAAAACTGGTATAGTCCCCAATCGTCACTTGCGCATCGTCTTGTATCGTCAAATTGTAATTACCGAAGAAGTGATCGCCTATCCGGGTATGCACACCATAATGAAAAAAGATAGGGCCTTGCAGGAATCCACCTTTACCGATCTGCCCCAGTAACTGTTGCAATATCTGATCCCTTTCCTCAGTCTGTTCCTCAAAGGTCTGACTGTAACGCTGACTGAGATTATGGGCCCGCCTTTTGATGGTCTTTAATTCCTGATCACTTGGACTAAACAATATGCCCTTCATGATTCTCTCTTCTTCACGCATGATGAATCCTCCTCAACACAAGTTAGCTTATCAAAAAAAAGCCACAGACATGGCCTGTGAGGTTATAAAGCTTCTGATAGAATGCTTGATTTCAACGCCTGAAGAACCATTCCCCTTAACCCAGCATCAAAATCATGTTGAAACGAGTCCAAATGTACGATCTCGGGCAATGACGGCATGGGATGCTGCTCCATGTACTGTTTCCACGCCAAGTCCAGTTCTTCTCTCTCCACACGTTCCTGATAAATGACAATCTGGTGCGGGGCAACGACGGCATTAATCGTTTGCAGTATGTGACATACGTTCACTACAAAATCATCTTTGCTCATGTCACGTTTCCAATCTGGTGAATAAGGAAGATACTTAACCTCACCAAACATCCCGTTTTTCCCGCGGATCATATGTCCGTTCAACATCATGCCCATACCCGGCGGATATCGGTTCGGAAAATAAATTCCTGCTACACTCTGTTCCTTCATATCTGCATGCTGTGCACAGTATCCGCTAATCGCTGCATTCACATCATTCTCCACGAGAACGTTCAGTTGGAACTCGCTCTCGATCTCACGTATCAGATGTGAATGGATAAGCTCTTCATGACTGCTCACCGTGATGTCCCCATCCACGGCTTGCCCCGGAATACCGATGCCGATCATATCAATGGAGGGATACTCCGCAACGAAACGTGCAATAAGTTGCAGCACATGTTGTTTATCGAAAGCAGGCAAGATGCTCTCTTCCTTCAACACAACCTTATTCTCCAGATTCATGACGGTTGCCGAAATCAACTCCTGACCTTTCATCTCCTTGATGTAAAGAACCAAAGCAAGCTTAAAGTTATAATTATATCGATATGCCTGAGCAGGACGACCGCCATTAGAGGGAACCACTTTATCCTGGAACAACTCTCCGCCATCACATAATTCCTGAATCAGCGCATTAATGGTAACAACACTAAGATTGGTGAGTAAAGCTAATTGCGGTTTGGTGGCCGTCTCGATCTGCTGCATGACTTCACGCACATTATTCAAATTGATGTATTTCATCATTGTAGCGTTGGCTTTTTTCATAACCCTCTCGTTTCTACTCTGGTTCAATGGAGCCAAAGCAATGGTATGGATGTCATTCACACCATATCATAACATAATGCCTTACTCGAACACATGAGTTCCATCGTGCTGGCGATGGATCGAAATCGGCAAAGCTACTTGGTTCACTCAAACAAATCATCCATTGACTTCACAGGCTTCACTTCAATTGGTTGCTTGGACAAGACCATACTGGCATAGGTACCTGCCCAGATTATAACTGCCATAATAACGTAGACCATCCATACTTACCTCCCTGTTTCATGCGGATTATAATTTTGCGATCCTTCCCCACATGTGACTATTCCTTTAGTTAATAAATAAACTTTATAAAGTGTATTTCGTAAGTATGCAAGGATAATAGTTCTTTGTCAACTACAACAACACGTATCAACTCGATGCCCATAAAAAATAACTGCCGAAAGAATCATTCAACGATTCTTTCGGCAGCCGTTTGTTCAATATACAAGTAGTTTATTTCGAATAAATTCGCTGTAACCCGGGCAATAAGGTCACAACTTGAATACCCACTCCCCATGCAAAATAGACCAAGTGAATGATAGAGACATCCTGAATCCAGTACACCTGCACCATAATCCAGATGATGAGAGCAAACCCCGAATACAAGGAAAAAGTCCAAGCCCAATAGCGGTCAGGATAGAGATTCAGTCTCTCAGCCGGCCCCCAATGAACGTAGCGGATGAGCGAAATAGCAATCGTCGTAGGCATCACGCCAAGAACCAGCAATAGGATGATCCCCGGGAACAAAAAACTGGCAAACGGAGAATTCTCCAAAGATGCGGGCAAATTCACCATACTTCCGGATGGGTCTATGATTAAAATGACGCCTCCAACGATCGCCCCAATTCCCAACATTCCATGCATCAAAATGAGTAACCACGATCTGCCTATACGCTGCTTCATCATGAATTGCTCCTTCCGTCCTCTCGTTTCTCAACTTCATATATGGAGGATTATGCTCAAACCCTCTAGTACCATTCTCACACATGCCACGTATTGTTCCTGTGTTTCTTTTCACTATATTGAATCTCGAAAATCATTCGTAATGGAAAAACTTGATAAAAGAACGTACGTTCGGTATAATGGGGATATCCTGAATAAGCGAGAGGCAGATATGGACGACAAATTTATTAAGGAATTACGCGAGATTAGTCGGGATGACAGACGAAGATCGGAATTTATGATTCAAGGTTTGAAGGAAACACTGCAAGAACGCAAAGAAGAAGGCATACTCAAGCGCTGGATACGGCGTAAGAAAACTGAAAAAAAAATCTCTCAAAGATTTAATCAAGATCCTCACTCGGATCAAAAGTAACAACATAAAAAGGAGGCATAATACGCCTCCCTTGCTATTTACATATTTGAATCATTTAGATTAGTTAGTTGTGACTTAACCCATAAGTTTGCCAAAATTCACATTATGCTTCTAATAAATCAAACCCTGGCTTGGTTCTTGATAACTTTCTTATCTGACTTTCTTATACAGGGAGTGAAAATATGACAAATACTTCGGGCTCAATATCAAAAAAGAAGGCGATAATTCTGGTGACAGGAATGTCGGGAACAGGTAAATCAACGGTTCTGGGCGAACTTGCTCATAGAGGGCATAGCGTTATCGACACCGATTATGATGGTTGGAGCGAGAATGTGGATGGTTCTGGGTGGTTATGGCACGAGAATCGAATTGATGAGCTGCTCACTGAACATAACGAAGGTACTTTATTCATTTCGGGTTGTGTATCAAATCAGGGGAAGTTTTACCCGATGTTTGATGCAGTAGTGTTGTTAAGTGCCCCCCTCGAAGTAATCCTTGAACGTATAGCTTCCCGTAAGACGAACGATTATGGAAAAACTGTCGAACAACGTGAAGAAATTATACAAAACGTCGCTAGTGTTGAGCCTCTCTTACGTGCTGGAGCTACTGTTGAGATCGACACCAGGAAGCCACTTGATGAAGTTTTAACAGAGCTTGAGCTCATTGCCAACTCCACTAACTGATCACTTCTTCGCACTGTACAAAACCTCCCAGTTCGACCAATCTAAGTACCTTGTTAAACTAAGCAACCAATCACAATGATCGGCTGCTTTCTTTGTTTTATTGAGTTAACGTTTCCCGCTAGCTTAAGAGTAATTTCACTTTTTTAATTGAGTCATCTTTTTAAGGAGTACCGCGGTGCAGACAGATATAACACTGGCTAAGTATAAAAGAGCATATGCTATGGCAGCATAATATGTAAGTTCAGCTTCAATATCAGAGCTTGTAAGAAGAAGAATAATGGAAAAGCCAACAACAAAAACTACAGTACCTAACAGAACATTTTTAATTCCTTCTTTCACATATTCACCTCCCAGGGATTTTTGACAGTTCCCGACCTGCTATTTTAGCGTTTATAATCTTTCCTCCCTTAGACTATTCTTGATTGTGATCTAGCCCTTTCCCAAAACAAGTCTTTAGGTTGTATGATTCGAAAAATTCGGAACGAATATCCAGTGTTTTAATAGTGAGTAGATACCCATTTATCGTATTAGTAATCATTTCAATTTCAGATACATTGTATGAAGTTATATCCATTTTCGAAATGATCACTTGCTTACTAAGCACTTTTGATAAAGAAGAGGTAATTTGTTTCTTTACATCGTCATTTAAACTTTCAAACTGGAGTACAAGGCTTTCAAGATCATCCTTGCTACCTTTAATCAAACTGTGGGATTGGATAGCACTATGCTTTGGAGATGAAGACTTGATAGCATAAATCTCAATGATATCATTCATTTTAAATTTAAAGTTTTTACCTTCTTCTGTTTCAACAAATAGGTAGTCTTCCTTTAATTCTTTAGCAACACCACGGAAAAATTCATCTCGATTATTAACTTTAAATACTACAGAATGTTGTTCTTTAACTGTCATCTCAATAAATTGTCTCTTATTCATCATACTGTGCAATGTATCCCCCTCCCCTTTAAAGATAAAGTATTCTATATGAGGTATGTTATTCCCTTTTCATTAAACTAACCTGCCCGTTAGCTTAACTGAAAGACAGCCGACTATTTAGCCGGCTGTCTACTTGAGTATTCTGAGTTCTGTGCCTTATTTAACTATTTCAGCTTTTGATCTACCCCGTTTCACGGCAGAATGGCAAAGGATCGAACTGGAAAACCAGATGCTTTTTCCGCCTTCGGTACGATGTTGAAGATCACCGCACCTTTAGCCGGCACCTGATCCAGGTTTGTTAACAGCTCAACTTGATATGTATCCTGGGCGAGTACATAATATTCTGCCAGGAGTGCTCCATTCTTCTGATAATCCACGGCCGAATCCGTGTCAAAGGTTTCATGCCCAATGGCTTGTACCTTTCTTTCCTCAAATAAAAACATGAGCGCACCAACCGACCATCCGGGTGCATGACTGTTGCCCTTATCATCCTTGTTATCAAATGTTTCATGGTTAGGCCAGCGTTTGCTCCAATCGGTACGTAAGGCTACAAAGCTCCCAGCTTCAATCACGCCATGCTGTCTTTCAAATTCAAGAATATGCTCCACATCCAGTGTGAAATCCGGATTGTTCTGCACTTCAGCGGACTGGTCAATGACCACAAGTGGCAATACAAGCTCCTTCAAGCCCAACTCATCCAGATACCGGGTATCCCGAACGAAGTGGATCGGCGCATCAAGATGTGTCCCGTATTGACCTGGGAACTTGAAGCTCTGGGCAAAGAAACCTTGATCGTGATCAAACAGCGTATCGAATTGTGCTGCCTCAAAAGCTGAAAAATGTGGAGAGTCCGGTCCAAAAGTATGGGTCAGATCCACCCATTTCTTTTCTTTTAACAATTGAATGGCTTGAATGAGTTCGTTGGACATCCTAATCACCTCATGCACAAAATGGAATAAATTTCTCCTATTATATCTTATTCCACTGCAATTGGGGAGCATTCCCTATATTGGTTCTTAGGGCTATAAATTTCAAATTCGAAAACTTCACTGACCGTAGTTGTCAGTGAAGTTTATTTATAATAGGAGAGTAATCCATTCAATCATGAATAACAAAAGGAGTGTGTATGATGCAAACGAGGAACGTATATCTTTATGTATTCGATACGATGTCAGACTGGGAGGTAGGTTATTTAACTGCTGAACTTAACTCGGGAAGGTATTTCAGGAAAGAGATCGAGCCTTTGCAGGTCGTAACGGTAGGTGTAGATAAACATCCGGTAACTACAATGGGCGGATTAAACATCCTCCCCCATATTTCTATTGATGAATGTACATTGAGAGGTGATGACGTCATCATTCTTCCAGGAGGAAACACCTGGATGGACACCATCCATGATCCTCTATTGAAAAAAGTTGCTGCCTCTATAAAAGAGGGTACGGTTATTGCGGCGATTTGCGGTGCGACAGTTGCACTTGCAAAAATAGGGATGCTGGATTCCAGACAGCATACAAGCAATGATTTAGAATACCTGAAGATGATATGCCCAGATTATACTGGAGAAACATATTATGTAACGGAGCCTGCAGTAACCGATGGAAATCTAGTTACTGCATCTGGAATAGCTCCGTTAGAATTTACGATGCATGTGTTGAAGCTGTTGAATGTCTATGCACCAGAAACATTACAGGCCTGGTACAATCTGTATCAGACTCAAGAGTCAACATACTTCTACGAGTTAATGAACTCTATTGCACCTGAATAACGAGTTTACCGCGTGTATGATGGGATTCACTTTTCTCGTGTGCTTCCCTTACTCCCTGCTCAGTTAACGGGTAGGTTTCATCAATAATCGATTTGAGCTTGCCTTCCGCAGCCAGTTCAGCCAGCTGATCCAGTTGATCCCCTTTGGGCTCCATCATGAAGACGTTGGCCGTTACTCCGGCTTCCTTGGCAAGCTTCTCATCCGGTTGTTCCACCAAGGATACCAGATGCCCGCCAGACTTTAACACCTTGAAGCTATCGCGCTGAATATCACCGCCCATGGTGTCCAGCACAACATCATAACCGGAGAGAATCTCCGAGAAATCTTCTTTTTTATAGTTGATAAAATGATCTACACCCAACGAGCGAAGCAACGCTTCGTTTGATTCACTTGCCGTGGAAGCCACTTCAGCGCCGAGGGACTTGGCAATCTGTATTGCATACGTTCCCACACCACCTGCACCAGCATGAATGAGTACCTTCTGCCCTTTGCCTAAACGTCCATGATCCACAAGGGCTTGCCAAGCCGTCATCGCAGCCAGCGGGATCGCTGCCGCTTCCTCGAAGCTCAAATTCTCCGGTATACGGGCAATAATGTCTGCATCAACAGCAACATATTCTGCATAAGTTCCGAATTGACGCGGACGCGCAAATACCCGATCACCTTCTCTGAACCGCGTGACATTTGAACCTGCTTCAGCCACAATACCCGCAACATCGCCGCCCAGAATCAACGGAAAACTCTCCGCTGCTTCTTTCATATAACCTTGTCTGATTTTGAAGTCCACCGGGTTCACCGACGTGGCATGTGTTCGAATTAACACCTGATTCACTCCACATGCTGGCTTGGCTACTTCCTTTTCCTTCAATTGTTCCGCTCCACCAAATTCTTCAATCACAATTGCTTTCATTAGAAATCCCAGCCTTTCCATTGATTATCGTTATACTCTCTCTCTCCCTTCATTACCCTTTCCCGGCGATCACTTGACCTATTCATTCAAAATTCACAGCAATCTGGGATTCACAAGCCCGTTCAACAATCGTGATATAATGTCCATTATCATTACGTTAAATCTTAACCCAATAACTGAACAAGCGAGGTAACACGATGGAAGTAGAAGTAAGTACATTACATGCATTTTCGGACAAGGTTTATGGTGGAAACCCCGCAGGTGTTGTTTTACAAGCAGCGCATTTGTCTGAAACCCAGATGCAGGAGATTGCCAGACAAGTCGGTTTTTCAGAGACTGCATTTGTTATGCCCTCGGATCAGGCTGATTTCAAAGTGCGTTATTTCACCCCAAGTGATGAAGTCGATCTATGTGGACATGCCACAATTGCTTTATTTTATCTAATGAAGACACAACAGCTCGTTAATGTTGGTACATATACACTGGAGACACTAGCCGGAATTCTTAAAGTTGATCTCGCAGTCAATGGAGAAGTCTATCTGTCTCAGACGTTGCCAGAGTTTGGGGAGATCGTGGATCGACAGCAGATTGCCGATTCGTTACGTATTTCTATGGAGGATTTGCATTCCGAACTACCTGTACAGATTGTGTCTACCGGGCTACCCGATATCATGATAGCCGTTAAAGATGTTGATGTTCTGACCAAAATCGATCCTGACTTCCAGCGTATCAGTGAAATATGCAAGGCTCATCACGCCATAGGTTATCACGTGTTTACACTCAAATCAGATGCTGAGGACGTTCTGGCAGAATGCCGTAATTTTGCACCACTTTATGATATACCGGAAGAGAGCGCAACGGGCACATCCAATGGTGCCATGCTCTGTTATTTATCCCAGTACAACCAGCTTACAGATCCTCATCATCACACGTACACGATCAGACAAGGGTACACCATGAACCGCCCCTCTGAGATCCGAGCCAGATTAACTTTGGACAGCTCTAATGAAATCACACAGATTCAGGTTGGCGGTCGTGCAATTCATATCAAAAACATTCAAATACACCTCCCTTAGTGGGAGGTGTTTTACGTACTTAGGATATGTAAACTATCTTATGCGAAGCAGTGTAATAGCCTGGCCTGTGGTCATCATTGAATTTGTTGTAAAAATCGTAGTACCGCTACCTCCAACTGGTTCAGTCCTGGCTGCTCTATAGGAAAATGGCCTGCCCCTTCCAAGATCACACATTCCTTGTCTACCACCAGACGATCAAAAAAAGATTGGCTGAACCTGATCGGTGTCATGGGGTCCAGATCAGGGTGAACCAACAGGACCGGACACTGATTGAACTGTTCCGGGCTTACCTCAGGTTTTTTATTAAGGAATGTTCTTAATAATTCCAACGGAATACGTGTAGCTGCCGCTTGTGGATCATTCATAATAAGCCGGGTTAAGTCCTTGTTATTAGTAATCAGTTGCATACGGGATACCTGTTTGACCGAAATACGTACATGATCCAGCAGAGCAGGAAACATATCCATCATCCGTTTTCCCGCCCGGCTTACCAGACGATTCGGTGCAAGCTGATCTCGCATTTCCTGATTACTCGTGTCTACAAATGTAGTTGCGATCAAACCCTTAACATGCTTGCTGCGTGCACTGGTGTGATAGGCAAGCATACCTCCGATGCTACTTCCCAATACAACGATTGGCTTGCCATCTTTTTTGTGTTCCCGTTCGATGAGTGACACAAGCAGCTCTATCCAAAGTTCGTAGTTAATACGTGTACCAGACATTGCGTAACTTAAACCATATGGCGGAAGATCTGGCGATACCACCTCGTATCCATGTCGCTGCAACATGCGGGCATATGGAGCGAGCAACCTGCCGTTACCCCCCGCACCATGAATGAACAGAATTTTGAGTGAAGACTCCGGCGCAGGCAAGCGATCGATATGCATATTAACCCCATTTGACTCCCACCATTCTTCCTCAGGAACTGTATGCTCCCCTAACCTCACTTCTTCCGGGAAAAAGCCCTGATACTGTTTCCAATAGGGATGTGTTGTCTGATATGAAGGCAAACTTTTTTTCATACGGTACATTCTCCTCTTTTCGTATACAAAAAAAGCCGTACAGTGTACGACTTTTCGTTAAGAATACGTCTATGACCATACTTCTTTTTATAACACCTTCGTATATCTGTCAATCGGGAAACTGTACATTGCCCGGTACGATATATGCACCACCTGACCCATCATTAGGTAGAGCCGGGATCGTGTCATTTAATACCTGACCGCGAATATCGGTAATACGAACGTTTAGTTTTTCTTTGCCCAGTCCAATTCCGAGGAAATGATTATAGTCTTGCTTTTCAAGATTGAGCCACGTACCATCCTTCTGTTTCACTTCGAACTTCAGCACCGGATATTTGTGATTACGAACCTGAATGGCTGCCCACCACTGACTGCTGCCTTCCTTGATCCGATAGGAGACATTGCCTTGAATTGGAGCTTTGACCACTTTCCAACTGATATTGATTTTGCCTGCCTTTGGGTCACCGATCAGGTTAAAGGCATTCGGTGAGAGATCCAGCGCTCCGCTGGCACCCTCTGGATAGAGGTCTGTTACATAGACGGTTGTTTTGCCTTTAGGACCCTGCACCTCGAGATAGGCTCCCGCTAAAGCGGCTTTGACACCGTTATAATTGAGTTGGAACGGATTAAGTGCAGTAATCTTCATGTCCGCCGGGATGGGATCAAGCAACACTGCACCTCCCGAGTAACCTGAGCCTGTATACGTCGCGTAACCCTGATATGTATCATTCCATGCAGCAGATGCAGGCAGAGCAAATAATACGAGACTGAGCAACATCCCTGTACCGGCCCATTTTAACCGTTGAAATCTACTTTTCTTGTTCATGAGCTATTCCTCCTCGTCTGTTCTCGTGTAAATGATCCTTTCAACTGCTAGATTTGAATATAACATTATTTTACATAATGACTGTTTATTTTCAATCCCTATCTACCAAATCACATCCAAAGTCCTGCCTCTGGACTTGAACATTCATGACCACGCACAAGATATGGATACATACCATAATTTGGTTGAATGAGCATAACTACAAGCCGACATTAGGACGATTCCCAGTAATAAAAAAACGCCACACCCCGGAGTAATTTCTCTCTCCAAATGGTGTGACGCCTATTAAACACTCCGGTCAGAATACCCGGTCTGTCCAAGGACAGCCAGCGTTTGACTCAACCCGTTTCCCTTCGTTTCATCCGCTTCCTTAGTCGCTCATACGATGCGTAAATCCGCGGAGATTCTTTTGTCAGGATAGGCCCCAGCACAGCCAGAATTAACACATACAACACGGCAAACGATTGGATGGATGCCATCAGCCCTCCGGCCTTGCCGATGTTCGCCATGATAATGGAGAATTCGCCCCGCGAGACCAGGGTAAAGCCCACATTCAACGAGGCCTTAGGGCTCATTCCAGCCAGTCTGCCAGCGATCATACCTGCACCATAGTTACTGGCAATCGTCAGAATAACGGCAATAATCGTCATCCCAACAGCTCCGCCAAGTGAAGCCGGCTCGATGGTCAGACCAAAACTGAAGAAGAAAATGGCACCAAAAAAATCTTTGAAAGGCATGATCTGATGCTCAATCCGACTCACATGTCTTGATTCGCCCAACACAAGCCCCATCATCAATGCTCCAATGGCTTCTGCTACATGCAGTGTCTCCGAGAAACCAGCCACCAGGAAGAGCAGTGTCATGACGGTAAGCAGAAACAACTCTGATGACTTGATATTCAGTGCCTTATCAATATATTTGATGCTTTTCCTGCCAATAATCAGGAACAGCACAATAAACAGCAGGGCAGACAGCGATACCAGCAGAACACTTAAGAATGAAGTTGCCCCGCTGAGCACAAGCCCAGTCAGGATGGAGATATGAATCGCGATGAACAAGTCATCAAACATGATCATGCCCATAATAATCTCTGTTTCAGGGTTTGCCGTGCGTTTCAAATCAACGAGCACTTTAGCTACAATGGCTGTAGAAGAGCTGGTCATGATCCCGCAGACAACAAGTGTCTCCTGAAGGGGCAGATCCATGAACCACCCCAACAGCAATCCAGAGACAAAATTCAGACCAACATAGAACATGCCCCCGGTCAGAATGGCTTTACCAGACTTTAATAACCGGGAGACCGAGAACTCCAAACCCAGATAAAATAACAAAAACAAAATGCCAAGCCTGCCCATAAATTCAATAAAGGTCGAACTTTCGATAAAACGTAAATCCACTATGCCGATCTGTGGTGCATGTGGTCCAACAGCCATACCAATCAGGATATAGAAAGGAATGACCGAAAATCGTAATCGTGAAGATATCAGCCCAGTAAGTGTAATCAGCGCAACGGCAATTCCCACTTCGAATATGAGCATATCCATAGGCTAAGTCCGTCCATCAGTCAACAATTGTTTGAGATGTTTGATCTGATTCCGTTCACCGGCAACTACAATTGTAGCTCCAGCGGTAAAAGCATAATCCGGGCCTGGATTAAAATGCTTCTCCTTATCCTTGGTCACAACAGCGAGAATTACGGCGCCCGTGGCCTGACGGATATCCAGTTCACCAATCGTCATGCCTACGCTTGCGGCGTGAGGCTCAATCCGTAGCCATTCGATTAACAGCCCTTCAAGCATTACTTCACGTTCATCCTGAAACTTCGGTTTATAGGTCATACCACCAACAATAGCGGCTACCGCCCGGGCTTCATCATCGTCCAGGGTGACAAGAGATACCATATCACCCACCTCTTCAGGTGTATCCCCTGACTCCATATGGAACAGGTCACGTCGCTCATCGTTATGAATCACAATGACCAAATGCTCACCACTACGGGTATGCAACCAGTATTTACGTCCAATCCCTGGTAAGTCCGTCTCTTTAAAGTGCATGATCTGCACCCCCTAGCGCCGGCTCGTTCAAGGTTTCGCTCCTCAGCTCAATCCCCGTAATGCGTATCCTCATGGAACCTGATGGTGTATGAACAGACCTAATTTCCCCTACACTGCCAAGCAGTAATTGACTCCCCACTGGAGAGAGGAAGGAAATACGCCCCTCATCAGGATTGGTATCCTCTGGCATGACAATCATGAACGAATCCGATGTATGAAAATCGATATATTCAAAATCAATATGACTACCGATCAATACCGCCGAGTCCAGATCTTCATCCGGGCCCAGGAGCAGTTTTTCCACATACTCCTTATATGCCGATAATTGTTTTTCCAATTGTATCCGCTCTGGATCGCGCACGTCGAAATAGGCGTCGAGAAATGTTCTTTTCTCTTCACCGAATGTAAATAGCTGGCTCACCAGCTTCTCTCTGCAATTATGGCGGGAAGTCCTATGGTTCATAATAGATTTCACCCCCTATACAAGCCTTGTTCTCCATGTTGATTGGCATGTTTCTCTTCATCATCTTGTTTTCCTCCTTTTATTTTAAAAAGCCCCCGGGATACGAGACCTTCTTACCATCTTACCAAAACTAATATTTTAATCCAGTATATTCGTCTAACTTGCTTTTTTATTATCATTTGTGGTCATATCTTCCATTTAATAACTTAATTCTTCACATCATATGGTAGATCCATAGAACATTTTAATTACTGCATAAAAAACATTTTATGAATTTATATCTCGTATTTTTATTTGCTTTCCTGTATATTTAACTACAAACTTTTATTCAATTTATGCAAATAGGTATTTACAGACTTTAACACGATAAAGGAGTGCATCGAAAAAGTGTCCACGATAACAAAAGAAACTACAGAGTCCGTTCAAGTTACTGCCGCAGATTATGTTCATTCCGTTTATGAGTCGGTTGTCGCCAGAAATCCGCACGAAGATGAGTTCCATCAGGCTGTCAAAGAAATTCTGGATTCCCTTATTCCTGTTATTGAAGCACACCCCAAGTATAGGAACCATAGTCTGCTGGAACAGCTTGTTGAACCCGAACGCGTAATCACATTCCGTGTCCCATGGGTAGATGATCAGGGCAAAGTTCAGGTTAACCGTGGATTCCGGGTGCAATTCAACAGTGCCATTGGCCCTTACAAAGGCGGACTTCGCTTCCATCCTTCTGTATACTCGGGCATCATCAAGTTCCTTGGCTTCGAACAGATCTTCAAAAATGCTTTGACTGGTCTGCCCATTGGCGGTGGTAAAGGCGGTTCTGACTTCGATCCCAAAGGAAAATCGGATCTGGAAGTCATGCGTTTCACGCAAAGCTTCATGACAGAGCTGTACAAATATATCGGTTCCGATACGGATGTACCGGCAGGTGACATTGGTGTAGGCGCAAGGGAAATTGGTTACATGTTCGGGCAATACAAACGTATTCATGGCGGGCATGAGGCAGGCGTATTGACAGGTAAAGGTCTGCTGTACGGAGGAAGCTTGGCACGTAAGGAAGCGACTGGCTTCGGCTGTGTGTACTTCGTGAAGGAGATGCTGCAATCCAAGGGGCTCAGCTTCCAAGACAGCACAGTCGTTGTCTCCGGCTCTGGTAATGTGTCCATCTATGCCATTCAGAAGGCACAGGAGCTTGGAGCTACAGTCGTGGCGTGTAGTGACTCAGGTGGCTACATACATGATCCACAAGGCATCAACCTGGATACCGTGAAACGTCTGAAAGAGGTTGATCGTCTTCGCATCAGCGAATACATCAAAGAACACCCGCATGCTACATATACCGAAGGCTGTGAAGGCATCTGGTCTATCCCTTGTGATATTGCTCTTCCATGTGCAACGCAAAACGAGATTGATGAAGAAGCTGCGGCCCTGCTGGTTAAAGGTGGCGTGAAGGCCATTGGCGAAGGCGCGAATATGCCTTCCACCCTGGATGCCATTGACGTCTTCCACGGTGCAGGCGTGCTGTTTGGTCCAGCCAAAGCGGCTAATGCCGGCGGTGTAGCCGTGTCTGCTCTTGAAATGTCACAGAACAGCATGCGGTTGTCCTGGTCATTTGAAGAAGTAGACGCGAAGCTACATGACATCATGAAGAACATCTACACCAGCTGTGTAGAAGCTGCTGAAGAGTATGGCTGTGAAGGTAACCTCGTAGCCGGAGCGAATATCGCCGGTTTCCTCAAGGTAGCCGATTCCATGATTGCTCAAGGTGTAGTTTAATTTAAATACGTGATTCTCCACGATCAAAGGGCGTTCCCATCAATTTGGGTAACTGCCCTTTTTTTCTTGTCTTCAATTGCTCTAATCGCAAGGCAATGGTAAAGTGGTACTGACGTAATTCCATCTATTTGTACTTTTATAAGGAAGTGTTCACATTGTCTAACCAACCATTTTCCAGCACTGCGAATCCTCATCTTAGCGCAGACTGTGAGCAATGTTTTGGCCTGTGCTGTGTTGCCTTGCCCTATGGCAAGTCATCTGACTTTGCTTTTGATAAAGCCAGCGGCACACCCTGTTCCAATCTGCGCACGGACAATCGCTGCGGTATCCATACCCAGCTTCGGCAGAAAGGGTTCAAAGGTTGCACGGTATACGACTGTTTCGGAGCTGGACAGAAGCTGTCCCAAGTGACCTACGCGGGCAAAGATTGGCGTGATCATCCAGAGTCTGCAAACGAGATGTTCGATTGTCTGCCTGCCTTGCGACAACTTCACGAGTTGCTCAGTTATATGAAGGAAATGATGATGAGACCGGAGACGTCATCCCTTCACTCGGCATTTGGTGAGTTATATGAGGAGATTGAGCGCTTGAGCAATCTGGAGCCTGCGGCTCTTCTCCGTCTGGACATCGCCAATTATCGGTCCAGTGTGAATCAACTCTTGGTCCAGGCAAGTGAGATGGTACGCGCGAATGTGCCACCCACCGCTCATGGACAAGGGCAGTCGAAGAAGAGTAAAAAACGTACCGGAAGTGACTTTTTTGGTGCCAATCTAAAAGGGGCTGACCTGCGGGGTGCAAGCTTCCGAGGGGCTTTAATGATCGCAGCCGATCTCCGATATGCAGATACACGAAATGCGGATTGGATTGGCGCGGACTTGCGGGATACGGATCTGGGCGATGCAGACCTGAGAGGTGGCATCTTCCTGACGCAATCCCAGATTAATGCAGCCAAAGGTAATGTGAATACCAAGTTGCCGGATCATCTTAACATTCCCTCACACTGGGTGTAGGGTGCCATTTCCGCAAGAGCACGAGCAGGGATACAAACAGGATAGTACCTGCCAATTCATATGAATGTATGAATCGTATACAGCAACAGCAAAAAAACAGCTCGTCCTATACATCCAAGGACGAGCTGTTTCTATAAAATCACTGGAACGAATCAGAATTATAACAAGTCGCGGCGAAGATCTTCAGCCGATTTTGGAGACAAGTGACCGAGCGGAATATCAAATACCGTTTTCGCTCCCTTGTGTCCTTCCACGCTCAAGCGTTGTGCGGCTCTTGCATACGCTACAAGTACGCTTGCTGTAAATTCAGGATTGCTGTCGAGTTTCAGACCAAATTCAATAATTTGCTTTTGACCAGCACCTGTAACCCCACTGCGAATTACAAATCCACCATGCGGCATACCTTCATGCTCGGATTTCAATTCTTCTTCGCTAATGAACGTTACAGTTGTATCGTAATCTGCAAAGTAGTTAGGCATCGACACAATCGTCTCACGGATCTCATCCTGATTAGCACCATCTTCTGCTACCACATAACATTGACGCAGATGTTTCTCACGTGTAGACAGCTCTGGTGTCTCCCCTGCACGAATGCGGTTGATCACCTCTTCAACAGGTACAGTATACTGTACACCCGCCTTAACGCCTGGAACACGACGAATAGCATCCGAGTGGCCTTGGCTCACACCTTTGCCCCAGAACGTGTACTCTTTTCCTTCTGGCAGGATGGACTGTGCAAGCAGACGGTTCATGGAGAACAAGCCTGGGTCCCAACCTGTGGAAATGACACTTACGTGACCGCCTTGCTCTGCCGCAGCATTAACTTCTTTGTAGAATTCAGGAATCTTCGCATGTGTATCGAAGCTATCTACCGTATTGAACAACTTGGCGATGGCTGGTGTCTGCTCTGGAAGGTCGGTTGCAGAACCACCACAGAGGATCATAACATCAACCTTGCCTATGTATTGCTCCGCTGCAGAGATATGCTCAAAACGTACTTCTGTGCTTTCAGCGACCATCTGCTCCGGATTACGACGTGTAAACACAGCAATCAGTTCCAGATCCTCGTTCTGGGAAATGGCTTTCTCTACACCTTTACCCAAGTTACCGTAACCAACAATACCCACTCTAATCATGTTCAATCCTCTCCTGTCTTCTTCTATAGTTGTCTATTACTCTGTTTATAATGATATAACATATCATGTAACCTGTCAGGTTTCCAGTTCGAAATAAAAATACCTTGCAGCGGTGCAGCAATAATGCGGCTCCGTATGCAAGGTATTATGGCGTTCATTCGTTATTTTAGGAAGAAAAAAAGCAGGAAAGAAAAGTAGCCCTTATCTTCTGCTTATGATTCTGTCCAGGTCAACGTCAGTTCAATGACGCCTTCCTGTCCCGCCAATGTTCCTCCAATCAAGGACCAGACATCCTTCGTTTCCGGATCGGTTCCCTGAATGATAATATTTTTGTCATCGATCGTCTGACCTGCATCGGTCAACTTTTTGGCGTTGAAGTAATCTTTATACAGCTGGGATACGGTTTTCATATCTTGTTCAGTGGAGAAAATCACCATGGCCGATTGCTTGCCTTCATTCTCACCAGAATTGGCTAAACGAATCGTAGCATCTTCCGGCAACGGGAAATCACTTGGCAAGTTCTCCGGCAACTCATTGGTTCCAGCAGTTGCTTCCTCACCACGATCTGAATCCGAGTCGGTTTGTGCAGTCGTGCCCTCCGTTTCGGTCACTGCACTTGTTGTTGCTTCGCTTGCACCTTCATTAGTCGCTTGTTCACCAGTTCCAGAGGAAACTTCAGTGTCCACCTTCTCCGTATCACTCGGTTCGTCTGCTACGCTGCTGCAAGCACTCAAGGCCACCATCATCGCCAGCGCCGCACAGGCTAATATATAATTCCTTCTCTTCACCATCCGTTACCACTCCTTCTGCTTCGTTTTATGTGCTAATCACGTTCAAACGGCTGGATCACAGGCACCGCATGAACGTTATTCTTAACCCATATCACAGATACAGATAATACACTTAGAGACAATAGACAACTGACTACAAGAATGGACAGGAAGCGGGTGATTACTTTAAACTTTTTCATCCATCCCTTCTCCTCTTGTTAATCATGTATTTGTGGAATCATGTTACTCATAGGTCACTGGACGGTGTCACTAATTTCATGATCTCGGCGGCGACAATATCCGGTTGACTGTTGTGGATACTGTGTGTCGCTTGTGGAACCGTCAGCTGTGTTCCGTGTCTTGACCATGAAGCAAAATTCGCTTGGTCGTCCTGCCATGCATGACTGTCCTCATCCAACTCCTCCGAACCGGCTGTGAGGATCGTCAGGGGGAAGCCAAACTTCGTTTTGTTCTCAAGCACACACGCTGCATTTGTTCTGGAATTCCGAACCTCTTCCATGACATTGTCATTGTACGCATGTCTCAGCGTGGATATCGTGACGGCTTTTTTCATCGGTTCCGTTACCAGATTGGGGTCAATGACCAGAGATGCCATCATGCGATCCGATTGCAACAATGTTCGTGCGATGCCTGTTTTCACCAGAAAACGGGACCCATCCATCATCCATTCCGGTGTATTGAGGTCCGTACGACTGTAATACTCCGGGCTTCCGCCATCGATCATGACCATGCCAGCCACCTCATCAGGATACCTTTGCGCAAACCGCAGTGTCTCCAGCGCACCCAGGGAGTGACCGACCATGATGTAAGGGGGACGTTGACCGGATGTGCGCAGCAATTGATGGATCTCTTCCGAGATGGTATCAACATCACGAGGATCATCCGTATAGTCGCTGTATCCGTATCCGAACCGATCATATACCGCAATTTTCACCTGTGATTTCAACTTGTCATATAGCGGACTGAAATCCACATACGGATTGGGTGTACCCCAGCCTGAGGCAAACACCACGGTTACCTCTCCTTTTCCAGCGGTGTAGAGGTGCATATTGCGACCACTCACTTCATAATACTTGCCTGGCGGGGGATAGGACTTCATATCCTGCGTGGATTGATATGCTTCATACGCTGTACCTGCCAGCAGCAAAAGTCCTGTGGCAAGCATGATGCCTCCCAGCACTTTTAACCCTCTCCGTAACCCCATCTTCATCTTCTCTACCCCTTACCCCAAAGGTTCATCTATATATGTATGCTTCAATCGTACCCAAGAAATAGCGGGATTGAAACAATCCCGAGTCCAGTTCTTTCCCCAACCAAAGTCCAGTGTCCCTCCCCTACCTGTGACGCAAAAAAAACTGCAAATCTCCCATTCAGGAAACTTGCAGTTCATCTATACTTGTATTCTAAAACTCTTACCTCAATCTATCTCACGATGATCCTTACCTATAGTTGCAAAGTAAGACCCACCGGGCAATGATCACTGCCCATCACGTGGCAGTCGATATGCGCATCTGCCACCTTAGGTGCCAATTGATTGGATACTAGAAAATAATCAATGCGCCAGCCCACGTTCCGTTCTCTAACCTTCGGCATATAAGACCACCAGCTGTATACATCCGTACGATCCGGATACAGATGGCGGAAGCTGTCTACATACCCGGAAGCAAGCAAATCAGTCATCTTGCCACGCTCTTCAAGGGTAAATCCGGAATTGCCCAGATTGGGCTTCGGATTCTTCAGGTCAATCTCCTGATGAGCCACATTCAGGTCACCACAGACGATAACCGGCTTAGTCTGCTCCAATTGCAGAATGTACCCCCGGAATCGATCCTCCCATTCCAGACGGTAAGGCAGCCGGGTCAGATCCCGCTTCGCGTTAGGGGTATAGACGTTCACCAGATAAAACTCATCATACTCCAGTGTAATCATCCGTCCTTCCGGCTCACTGTCCTCCTCCATCCCGTAACGAACAGATAAAGGTTTGATTCGGCTAAATACAGCCGTGCCGGAATATCCTTTTTTGATCGCATAATTCCAATATTGATAAACATCTTCCCCCAGGTCCATCTCAATCTGTCCGGCTTGTAATTTGGTCTCCTGAAGGCAGAAAATGTCCGCCTGACTCTCCTGATAATAATCCATGAATCCTTTGGTCACACATGCCCTTAAGCCATTCACATTCCAGGACACCAGCTTCATATCCTCATCTCCTCACATCTCTCCAATATAGCATGAGCTCATTCAGAGGGACAAGCCTCATGGCTCTGGAATGAGATGGAGTCATTGGAATCCTTATGGGGCTAGCTTGCCTATATTTCGCTTCGTAACTTAGAGAACACCGCAAGGTCAATATATCTGCCTTTCTCAAACTCATGCTGCCGCAGTACACCTTCCTGTTGAAAATCAAGTTTATGTAACAGGTGAATTGACGCCTCGTTCTCCGGTTCAACCTTTGCTTCGATCTTGTTGAGCTGCATGCATGTGAATCCAAAATGTAACACAGCATGGGCCACTTCAGTCATAACACCGCGGCCCCAGAAAGAGGAACGCAAATCGTATCCAATCTCTGCACGGTTATGTACATCTTCATAGTTCAGGAACCCACAGGTTCCGATCACTTTACGAGTTTCACGGTCTTCGATCATCCAGCGTAAACCCGTGTGTTCCTTGAAAATCTTCGTATACCAATTCATCTCACCCTGTGCATCCTCCACGGATTCAAAGGGAGTGAACGGCATATATTGAACCACAGCTTCATCGGAATATAACGCGAGCAGATCATGGCTGTCCCCAGCCTCTGCTGACCGGAGGATGAATCGTTCTGTCTGAATTAATGGAAATAGATCAAACCTAAATTGCTCACTCATGCGAGGTCTCCTTTGCAACATTCAGTGTAGAAGTCCATTTTACTACACTTGCCTTCATCAAGCTTTTACTATTAATATGTTCTATTAAGGCATTACTGTAGAAAAGAATACATAGGAGAGGACGTGCTATTATCACACAATCATATGACGTTATTATCGTTGGAGCCGGCTCCATGGGTATGAGTGCAGGTTATTATCTATCGCGCAGTGGATGCAAAACTTTATTAATCGATGCCTTTGATCCTCCGCATACGGAAGGAAGTCATCACGGGGATAGCAGACTGATGCGCCATGTGTACAGTGGTGGGCCTGACTATATTGCCATGGCATTACTTGCACAGAAGTTATGGCACGAGCTGGAGGAAACGACCGGAGACCAACTTTTTGTTCCTTCCGGTGTAATAAATGTGGTAGATCCGGAGATTCATTCCTTCCACAACCGATTGAGCCATGCAGATGATGCAGGTATTCGGTATGAAACGTTGCACGCAGCCGAGGTGATGAAACGCTGGCCAGGTATTACAGTACCTGAACATTACGAGGGCATGTATGAGCCTGATGCGGGTTATCTGTATAGTGAACCCTGTATTCGTGCCTTCCGCAAAGCAGCCGAGGCTCATGGTGCCACCTTGTTAACACACACTCGGGTGGAGCATATCGAATACGGACCACATTCCGTGGCAGTTCAGACTTCAGGTGGCGAGACATACCATGCAAATCAAATCATCCTGAGCGCTGGCGCCTGGTTTCAGACATTAAAACCTTTCGTGGATCTCCCCATTCAGGCAGTGCGTAAAACGGTTGGATGGTTTGATGCACCACAAGCTTTGTACGGCGAGGCACACTTCCCCGGTTTTACACTGGCAGGAAAAGAAGGTACATATTATGGATTTCCAAGCATCGGCGGATCAGGTCTGAAGATGGGTCGTCATGATACGGGCCAGGTGTGGACACCAGGAAGTACAATGGCTCCATTTGGTACGGAAGAAACGGACGAGGGGGATCTGCGCAGGCTGCTCGAACTTCATATGCCTCAGGCAGCTGGAGAATTGAAACGTGGTAGTGTGTGCAAGTATGAATTCACTTCGGATGAAGATTTTATCATCGACCGACACCCTGCCTATGAACGTGTGTGGCTAGCAGGCGGTTTCTCCGGTCATGGCTTCAAGTTTGCAAGTGCCATTGGGCAGATTCTATCCGACTTGGTGCAAACGGGGTACACGGATCAGGATATTAGCAGGTTCACCCTATCCCGTTTTTGTTAAGTACCAGCTGGGTGGATGAATATATGTATGTCTAAAATAGCTACTTTTCTTGAGGGTGCAGTGTTGCTTGGAGCACTGCACCTCCAAGAAAAAAGGACACGTAATAACGTTTAATTCATGCGTACTCACACTAATTAACTTTGACTAGGCTCCATTGCTGATTGGCTCCGCCGTTGTCGGCCCACTGAATGGTTGAGGCACCCGCGGTTAGAGACCCTTGATTGATGTCAACCGTCAGGCCACTGTTTCGATTCGCAAGTACCACATATCCTCCCACATCAATTGGCAGCCATTGCTGATTGTTGCCCCCGTTATCCTGCCACTGAATCAGAGCGGCTCCGCCTTGTGTAGAACCCGAATTCACATCCAGCAAAAGCCCACTGCCCACATTGCGGATGTTGTAATATCCGTTACCTGCGGACTCCAGCTTCCACTGCTGGTTGGCTGCTCCATTATCATTCCACTGAATGATTGTTGCCCCACCCGTAGAAGAAGCACCGTTAACATCGAGTGCAAGTCCACTATTGCGGTTGATTAATTTGTAGATGGCCCCGGATTCATATCCTGTACCGCCATTGTAAGTTGCACCGGAAATGACGTAGGTTGTGACCGAATTGGCCTTGGCTGTAGCCGTAAAGGTTTTGTTTTGCACCGAAATATTGGTCAGTTGCTGCAACTTCTCAGTCGAAGAGGTCCGATATACCTGAGCAGACGTGCCTGTGTTCGTAAAACGACTGAGATCATAGGTTACCGTTGTATCCGTCGATTCCGAATTGGTCGTGACCAACACGACTTTGCCGGAAGCCGCATCATAGGCTGCAAGGGTATTGGCATCACTCATGCCGATAATCTTGTACCCAGGACGAATAAATTTGCTGTAATTACCCATGACATAGTATTTTTGGTTCACGGTATAACTGGTCGTTTGGGTATTGTTCAACACGTTTTTGAAGAATCCCCATCCGTCGGCACTATCCACGGCTTGCCAATACACCCATCCACTTGCGCCCATATTGCGAATATCCTTGAGGATGGTTCGTGACATCGTAAGTCCGCTTGCATCCCCATCGCCATATTCCGAGGTCCACAGATGTTTGCCCGCAGACGTCGCTGTGTTGCGCAAAGCCGTACGATTGCTTCCACCATACGTATGCGTATTGATCTGAGTAATCGCTGATTTAACCGCATTGCTGTAGCTATTGAACGACACATTGGTATCATCGATACTGTATTCTTCCGGTGCGCTCAGCTTCGTGGACAGACCCTTCGCATTCAACGAAGCTTGTAGCTGACTCAGAATTGTGTTCTGATCCGCCCGGTCAAAGTGCATGCCCTCCTGGTCATTGCTCTGCTTCCACCATGTCGAGATCGGTTCATTCAGCGGAGTTACACTATCAAATGTGATCCCCCAGTTATCCCGAAAATGCTTCACAACCTCGGTTAAGTAATCGGCAAAATCATCGTAGTAATCGGGCTTGAGGTTGTTACCTCCATTGGCCGAACCGGACACATTACCACTGATGGTCATCCAGTAAGGTGCGGAATTCGCAAAAGCTTCGATGACATTCACGCCTTGCGCTTTGGCAGCTTGCAGCATATATCGTTGGTTTGCATCTGCATTCCAGTCATACACGCCCGGAGAAGGCTGGTAACCAGGAACGGCTTTGCGATATTCAAGGATATTGGACGATGGATTATCCCCGCCTCCAATGTTGTACCGCAGGATATTCAGCCCCAGTCCGGTATTCGCGTTGAACATTTTCTCCACATACTCATCCCGATTGGAGTATTCTCCAACCACCTTGCCCCACCACGCGAGGGATGTTCCCCATCCTTCCATCGTCTGATATTGCTTCGATGGATCGGCAACAGCCGTGTAGGCTCCCGCAGCAGATACCTCTGTGCCCAGACCCAAACTACTTGTTAGCAGACTTCCTGCCAGCAGCAGCGAGCTCATTCGTTTTAACCACTTCATCCGCTTCACTCCTTATTATTTTTTAGAAAACGAACACCCATTATTGTGCAACCTCTCGGAAGGTCGCGTCTGACTTATCAAGTGCGGTAACGACAGCTTCCAATTTCAGCACATTGTTGTAATGTCTAAGATACAGGTTCGGATTACTAAACGAGGCATATGATGTCCAACTGGCGTTAGCAAGTCCATTTACCCGTTTGAACGTGGCGTCATTTCGGAAGGTAGTGCTGCCGTCATTTTTCACGAGTGTGATGTTGCCATTATTATTGCGCAGGAAATAACCCGGATAATTCATGGACTCAAACGAAATGCCTGTTGCATTCGACAGCCCGGGAACGATACGGAATTGTGCATCCTCCGCCGGACTGACATTGGCATCGATCCGTGCCTGATAGTTGTAGTGACGTATGAAGCTGCCTGGCACATTGAATGACTCCAGCTTGCGGATATCACCCGGCTGTCCGGACTCTTTCAAATACGGTCATATGCCGGACCAGTCCGGTAAGACCCGCAATCTCTTGTTTGGCACCCCAGGTCTGGAAGTTATCAGCAGAGTCGCTGTAATAATATTTTTGTGTTGCATAGCCGTCAAAGTAGATTCGCCAGGAACCATTATCCAGCTGAACAAGCGCCGGACCTTCCACCCAAGAGCCCCAACCTGCCCAATCTCCTGTACCTTTGAAGGTATAAGGACCCTTTAGCGAAGTGGATGTCGCATATTCGATGTATTTAGTGGTCTCGTTTTTGGTAAAAGCATGATAGGTTGAGCCTGTCTTCACAATAAAAGTGTCGATATAATTGGGAGCAATGCCTGCCAGTTCAGTAGGTGCAGACCATGAGGTAGATGTTAGATTGCTGCCTGAAGCGGTAATGACATAAGGTTTGAAATTCTCATAGTTGCCTGGTGAGAGGGACACGATAACGTTCAGACTGCCGTTGCTGTCTTTGAACCATTCCGGTGCCCAGGTGTGTGCGATTGTGGCAGGTGTGGATAATGTAATGTTACGAACAAATGTCCAGTTTACCTTATCCGTGCTGGAGGCGATGCCGATGGTGTTACCCGACCAGTTCGTGGTGTAGACGACGTAATATAGACCATCTGTGTGCTTCATGATGCTTGGATCGCGGATCAGATTGGCCGGAGGTGTATAGGCTGGCCCTTTTAGCAAACCGTAGTGTGTCGCATTATAGGATTCATAGATATACATATTGGACTCACTTGTGTTCGTGAAGGCGGATATCGTATAGACACTTGTCGCTGCTCTGGCTGTATTGGGGAATACCATGGTTAATAGAAGCAATGTTCCAAGCAGCAGGATCATCCCGGCCTTGAAACCTTTGGACTCTCCTACTCCTACTCCTACTCCTATTCCCTCTTCCTTCTTCGTCAACATTGGGTCATCTCCTTATCCATGAGTGATGAACAGAGGATTACCTTACTGTATTACCAAAGACAAAGCGTACCTGGGACTGCCACTGATGAGCAACACCTCACGACTACCTGTTCAAATTCCAATTACATGAAGCATCACTCCCTTCACAAGTCATGGATGAACACTCTTTATATATGTAAACGGTTACAATTCATTAATCTACAAGTGTTACCTTAGTTCGTTGTACCAACCTGATCACCACAGTTCCCCCATTCCCTTAGCTAATTCACTCACAAGACTGAATCCAAAGATTCACAAGCTCGGGTTATTTGACTAAGAAAATGAGGTAGTGTGACTGTGTTAAAAGGTGAAACGTAGCGTGCGACTCGAACTATCTCGATCCAGTTCTTGTTCTCAACCATAGTTGAATCGGTAAGACAGCTAACGATCCATACATGAACTATTCCACCGCAACCCACGGATAACGGGATAATGCGTCCAACAGGAATCGTACCCGTTCTGGCGTTTTTCCTTCTTCATCGAACAAAAGTAATTCATTCTCTTCCTGTAGCCATGCTACTGGAATTTTGTAATCCTCTTGCGGACCAATCTGCCAGTAACGGCCCAGATGATGTCCGTTCAGGTGAATCGTTCCTTTGCTCATCCCGGTCAGGCGAAGCATCAGATTCACTTTATGATGCTCCGAAACCGCAGGCTTCGCGAAACGCCAGCGGTACCAGACCGGCTGACCATACGATCCTCGGATTGGAGTATGATTGGATACAGGGTGAGACTTCTCACTCAATGTAGCACGATTAACCGATTCATTCGTGGTGTGGGGCACCAGATTGGCAGTACAATTGCCACCTGCGGCGATACCAGGCTGTCCTGCACGCTGGATTGACCCCTGTGCTCCAGGATGGATCGATTCCTGTCCTACCTCGTAGCTCACCCATTGTTGCGGAAGCAATGCATCCGTCCCTGCCATACGCCAATCCTTCAGTTCTCCCTGACTCGGATATGTGATTAGTTCCAGTCGATCCAGCGAAGAGCGGCTATACGGCATTTCCAGTGTATTTGTCTCTCCGGGCTTGATATACAAGGATATGTCTAACGTCTGGAAGGCAAACCAATCCTGATATCCTTCCATCGGAACTTCGATGCCATTGATACGAAGGCCTTTGCTCAGTGCACCCACGAGAATCGCACGATCCATGCCATCCAGCGTAAAGCTTCTGCTCAGAAGTGGAGATTCTTGGAGAGAGTTCACCTCATCGAGATGCACAAGTCCACTCTCCATACGCCAATCCCGACGAATATCCTGAACCTTGCCATCCAGATACACAGCACCAGCCAGACCTTTGCTCTCACCTAAATACGGAGAGAAGTTCAATCTGCCCATATGCTGTACCAGAATCTGAAGTGTATTCTTCCCTTTGGCCACCTGCAACTGCACTCCAGCGGCACCTATCTGACGCACTAGTGCCTGCTGAACACCATTAACGATGATTCTGGCAGTATCTTGGATATCCGGCAAAATGAGGTTAGTGATCCCTTCGGTTGGACTCTCGAAATCACATTCGTACAATAGATAACCAAAATCTTGTCCGTATCGGGAAAAGTCTTCGGGTTGTCCACTCGCCGAGCGTTGCTTCGCAGTTAACGTAATACGTGACATCTCAGGAGAATCAGACAACGTCGGCGCACTCGGTAATGTCCACGGAAGCTGCTGCTGTATACCTGTAATAGACTCCTCACCGTCAAAGAACTCGTGACCTGTTAACGTCCGTTCTCCATCTGTCCAGTCACCAAGCAGCATTATCATGCGATCCGGATCCGTGATCATGCCCTTGACCTGACCAGATGACAACACGTCCACGTCATCGAACCCGATCACATAACGTAGTCCCTTCTGATCTGTTGCTTCCAATCGCCATGTTCGATTCATCATCTCTTGATCCAGAATGACGAAACGGATCGGTGTGCCGTTTGCTTCCAGTTGAATCATTCCCGGCTCTTGGAAATGGAACAGGTCGAAGCGGTGTACATTCCTTGATGAATCATGCTCGACCAGCACTTGCAGCGAACTGTCCATGACGTTCAAGTCCACGGCTTCCAATTCAACTATGGAACGCTGCCCTGCTGGGGCCACGATGAACAGGGTCAATACTCCATTGATCATTTCATTGCCCGTAATCATCGTTCCTGCAGTCAGGTATACCTGTTCAGCAATCTGTACTCGATCCAGCAACGGAACAATCTGTCCTGGATTCAGCGATACGGGAAGAGTCCGGCTTTCCTCTAGCGTAATGTGCATGGTCTCCCGTTCATCCTTGTGACTCTCCAGGAACCAAATCTTCTGGTTGTTAGCCTGTCTGCCTCGTACAGATATGCCTTCAGGATGACGTACAACGATCTGTTCTTCTGGAATTTCCTCTGTTTCCATCAGAAGGGCCCCGAAAGCATGGACGAAATAGGACAAATTCTTGGTTACTGCATATTTCGGTGTCACCCGTCCATATTCGTTCAGCGGTGCATCATAGTCATAGGACGTAATCATGAAGATGTCACTGCTACCCATCGTTCTGCCGCCATATCCTCCGAAGTTCGTGCCACCATAGAACATGTAGTGACTGATTCCGGTATACCCGGCACGCAAAATCTCCATGATACGTCTCTCCAGCAAAGGCGCTGTCTTCTGAATGGCTGAAGGCCCTCCCCAATTCTCAAACCATCCGGTCCAGAATTCAGTGACCATCTTCGGGGTGTCCGGCTGTTTGACTCGAAGTTTCTCATAATGCCCGTCAGCACCTGACCAGAAATTAGCCCCTTCAATGGTGCCTTCCGCCCCGCCAACGCAAGTGATCAGCGTAGCGTCAATGCCACGTTGCAACAATCCATCTCTCAGCGTATTCATATGGTCACTTGCAGCAGCGTCATCCATAAGATACCCGTATTCATTCTCCACCTGAACGAGAATGACCGTGCCCCCAGCGGACAGCTGGCGTTCCCGAATAATTGGCACAAGCCGGTCAAAATACAAATTCACATAGTGCAGATACGTCTCATTGTTTTCCCGGAATTTCACGCCGTCCTTCGTACCAAGCCAGTATGGAAAACCGCCAAAATCCCATTCTGCACAGATAAACGGACCCGGACGTGCGATGACCCACATGCCCAGTTCTGCACACAAATCCAGAAATGCTCCGCAATCGTTGTCCCCTTCAAAGGACCACCGTCCTTCTTCCGGTTCATGCACGTTCCACGCAAAGTAGGTGTCGATGCAGTTCATGCCTGCCAGCTTCGCCTTCAGCAGAACCTCACGCCATTCCTCCTTTGGCATACGGAAATAATGGATCGTTGCACTGTTCAGAAATACACGCTCTCCATTCAGAAAAAAACTGCGTGCATCGTATGTTAATTCAGATTGAACACTGTTCTCAGCCCTGGCGGTGTTCTTATCCTGTTCCTGCAGCAAAAGGGATGCTTTCTCTGTCAAAGATATCCCCTCCTTCTCTTTATTGATATAAATTGAACTAAAGCTTATTTACACTGCGCACTTCGATGACAGAATAACCTTCCGATCGCTGTTATCCCCAGATTTTTTGATTTTCTTTTCTCAAAGGGGAAAATCCGGGGATAAAGGCGAGCGCTTCGCTTCTTCAGGTTTTTTCTGTCCTCTCCGTTTGGTGTAAATGTTTAATTCAATTTATATAGTTTCATATGTCCTATGACTTTTTTAAAAATATAAGGCAAAACAAATCCGTTGAACTAGATGACAATTTACACCGAGACTACAATGACAGAACAACTTTCAGATCACTGTTATCACTTTGACTGCAACGTTACGCCTTCCAGTACAACGGTTGTGATGGAATTGTCGGCCGTAGGCACTTCCAGTCCGTTAGCGTACACCGGTATGTCTTCAAGCTTCTCCATATTTCGCTCTGGTGAAGTCTGATACACCTGCGCGTTGGATGATTTTCCATACGCATACCCTTCCAGTTCAAACGCCGTTGTTCCAGCCGACAATTCATTACGAATCACCAGCACCAGTCGTTGATGTTCTGCGTCATAGGCAGCCAGCGTACGTCCACCATCCGTTGGAATAATCGTCGCGCCGGGACGAATGAACTTCGTAAACTGGGCCATGCCGTAATACTGTTTGGTCATCTCGTACTGCTCTTCTCCGTTAAAATTGGCATGAATGAAGCCCCAGTTATTATTGGCGCCTTCATCTTCAACGGCCTGCCAGTATACCCAGGCGGATGGCTGCATGATTTTCAGATCAAACATGATCCGCTCCGCCAACTCCTGCACCGAGGTCATATCCTCATGACTGTGCGGCTCGCTGCCGCCGGTTCCGTACTCGGACATCCACAGCTTCTTGCCATGGCGCTCTGCCAGCGTGCGCAGCTCTTCCATTTTGCTACCATTATAGGAGTGGGTATTGATCTGCTGGATTACGTCCAGCGTGTCCTGATCATAGAGGTTGAAATTAAACACCGTCTCATCAATACTGTTATCGTCCGCGGCACTAATGACGGTTCCATCCAGTCCTTTGCTCTTCAACGATGCAGCGACTTTCTTGATAATCTCGGCCTGCTTCTCATTCGTAAAATGACTGCCTTCCTGCATATTGCCTTTCTTCCACCAGTCGGAGGAAGGTTCATTAAGCGGATTCAGTGTACGGAAAGTGATCCCCCACTCGTCCCGATAATGCTTCACAACTTCGGTCAGATAATCGGCAAACGCATCATACTGGTCGTCACGCAGGTTATTGCTGCCATCCACGGCTCCGGTAACCGATCCACTAATCGTCATCCAGTAGGGTGGTGAATTGGAGAATGCTTCAGCAATGTTCACGCCGCGCTCCATCGAGCCTTGTAGTACAGCACGCTGACCTGCATCGGCATTCCAATCCCACTCCCCAGGTTCAGGCTGAAAGCCAGGTACATCCCCACCGGGACGGAGGGCTTTCATCTCCGGATTTTCCTCACCGCCAATATTGTAACGAACGATGTTCAGACCTAATCCTTTCTCCGGGTCAAAGACCAGATCCATCACTTCACTCACTTTCGCCTGATCCTTCCATCCCCCAAGATCGTTGGCCCACCAGGCAAGTGACGTGCCCCAGCCTTCAAAATGATCATAGGACTGATCCAGCTTCAAACGTACAGGCTGCCCTTGGAACTCAAGTGTTTTGGATGATTCATTGGCAAAATGATTGATAACAATTCCTCCTCCTGCCAGCAGGGCAACCAGGGCCACACCCATGAGGATGTAACTCCGTTTGCTCCTGCTGCGTTGTTCTTTATGCGCCATGGGCTATACAATCCTTTCTCCATGTACGTTAATGACTTCATTGACCTTGAACAACAGGTTCAATACATACACGCTACACACCTTCTGTTACTTGATTCCGCTGCTTCCGCCGCTAATGTTCGCTTCATAGACATAACGTTGTCCAAACAGATAGACCAGCACCATCGGAATGGTGAGGAAAAGGGAAGCGATCATGACAAGGTTCCAAGGCGGCATCTGTCCGCCACCTACCGTAGTCAACAGCTGCACCCCGAGTGCAAGCGGCATTTTCTCCGGGTCATTGATATAGATGAGCGGCCCCATGAAGTTGCCCCAGTTATAGGAAAATGAGAAGATCGCAATCGCTGCCAGAATTGGATACGTCAGTGGCAGTATGATCCTCCAATAGATTCCCGGGTGGCCCATTCCGTCGATCATGGCGGCTTCATCCAGTGATTTGGGAATACTCATGACGAACTGTCGAATCAGGAATACGTTGAACGCTCCGGCGAAAAAGCTCGGTACGATCAGCGGGTAAAATGTATTAATCCAGTCCAGGTGACGGAAGATGATGAACTGCGGTACCATCGTCACCTCACCCGGAATCATCATCGTACTGAGCAACACAATAAACAGGAAACGGCTTCCTTTCGCTTTGATCCGGGCGAAGCCGTAGGATACGACCGAGGCTGATAATACCGATCCGACAATCGTAAAGACGGTGATGATAATCGAGTTTTTGAGATACGTACCAAGATTGTTATTCGTGAAGATCGTATAGAAGTTCGACCATTGGAACTCCATCGGTACGAAGGTAAAGGCTGACTTGACGGTTGTTGCGTCACTTGCCAGTGCAATGGAGATCATGTACAGGAAAGGTGAAGCAAGCAGCACCCCGACCAGAATCAGAAAAATGTAGGATATCGTCTTCTCTACAGTCGATGGATTACTCATTGGCTTTTCCCTCCTCGTAGTGCACCCATAGCGCCGATGAACGGAATACAACCAGTGTCAACGCCATGATGATAATGAATAGTACCCAGGCAATCGCCGATGCATATCCCATTTTGTAGAATTGGAATGCATTCTGGAACAAGTAGGGAACGACCATCTGACTTGAATTATCAGGTCCGCCGGCAGTGACGATGAAGACCTGCGCGAAGGTCTGGAGCGCTCCGATCATGCCAGTCACGAGATTGAAGAAAATGACGGGAGTCAGCATCGGGAATGTAATATGGAAGAACGATTGTGTACTTTTCGCACCATCGATGGCAGCGGCCTCGTAGAATTCCTGCGGTATTCCTTTCATACCTGCAAGCAGTAATACCACACCACCACCCACACCCCATAAGGACATGAGAATCAATGCAGGTTTAACCCAGTTCGGATCAAGAAGCCAGGCAGGACCCTGAATACCGAAGATCGCAAGTGCCTGATTGATCAATCCTTCCGTCGGCGCAAGCAAGTGGATGAAGAGCAATGAACTCGCAACCACCGGAACGACGGAAGGCAGGTAGAACAGAATCCGGAAGAAAGTAATACCTTTGATCTTCTTGTTCAGGTAATACGCGATCCAGAGCGAGATCGACATGCCCAGAGGGATCGATATCAGGGCGTAGAAGAACGTATTTCCCACCGCTTTCCAGAAGATCGGGTCATCCGTCAACAGTGTTTTGTAGTTGTCTATACCGATAAATTCAGGGGACTGGAACAGATCCCAGTTCGTGAAGCTCATATAGATGGAAAATAGGATTGGTCCCAGGGTCAGCCCCAGAAATCCGAGCAGCCAAGGCGAGATGAAGATATAAAACCATTTCCCGTCCTTTTTTTTCACGTTAAGCCCTCCCATGACGCAGAGAGCAGATGAAATCCGCATTCACGCCGAATTCCACCTGTCCTCCTGTCGATGCTATTTGAACAACCTCTATTTGTAGAGTCTTTCCAGTCCACTCTGGATTTCGGTTACGGTATCATCAAGCGAAGCTTTGTTATTGAAGTACACACCCAGCTTGTCGTTAATGAGCTTCATCATTTCGTTCCATTGCGGGTTGAATGGTTCTGCATAGATCGTCGATTCACTGAACGCAGCCATGTTAATTTTTTTGCCACCATATTCAGCATTGAGGAATTCATCACTGGACAGACCCGCTTTGGTTGCAGGAGCATCCTGACCGGCTTTGACCATTGGCATCTGCGCTTCTGGTGTCGTCATTGCTTCAATCACTTTGAATGCCTCTTCCTTGTGTTTGGAAGCGTTGGTAATCGTTAAACCGTTGAAGAATGCGTTTGTTTCGCCCCATACCGGAGAAATATCCCAGTTGATGCCTTCGACCTTAGCAAGCGAACCAATGTTCCAGAAACCGGTTGTTTCCATGGCGATCTTGCCTTGTGCAAACAGCGGATCGGCTCCGATATTCCCCATGTCGGCAATCTCAGTTGGCGTTGGTCCTGCACCGTGGGTGAAGGTCAGATCATTCATGAATTGCAATGCTTTACGCACAGGCTCCGTATCGAAAGTTGGTTTGCCACTCTCATCGAACAATGAGCCACCGTTCTGGTAGATCAGTTGCATCCATTGCGGCCACCAGCTGCCTGGGTAGTAGCCCCATTGAGTCGTTTTGCCGTTCTCCTTCACCGTCAGCTTCTGAGCAGCCGCCATCAGATCATCCTGCGTCCAATCTTTGGTTGGGTATTCCACCCCGGCTTTATCAAACAGATCTTTGTTATAAAAGAGGACCATTGCGCCTGCCCGATCCGGCAAACCAAATTGCTTGCCATCATACTTCATCAGGTTTGCAATATCATCGGAATAACGCTCAGACATGTTCACATTGTTCGCCTTAATCATGTCATCCAGCGGTATAATCTGATTCTTGGAGGCGTAGGCCTGATAGTTCTCGGCAATCATCATGATGTCAGGTGCTGTTCCTCCGGCGATCATCGTCTGTACCTTCTGGTCATAATCTCCTGCAACCACGTTGAGTTTCACATTAATATCGGGATACGTCTGCTTCACGATGTCGAGCCGCTCCTGATAAATTTTCTTCTCATCCTCCGAGCCCCAGATCGTCATGCTCAAATCAACCTTGCCACCGGACTCGCCGGAAGAACCGTTTTTACTCCCGCTGCTACAGGCTGTCAGACCCATTACCATGACCAGCATCAATAACGAAATGACCTTTAGACTTCTTCTCATACGTTACGCCCCCTTGATATAATGAATGGATGACTACACTGAAACCCGTTTCATGAAATGGGTTTCATTAAGCTGAAACATAAAACCCGTTCCACTTTATGAAAGGGGTTTCATTCACGCACTCATTATATTTCACCCTTCGAGGAAATGTCAACGCTTTCTTTTCCAATTACAGGCCCTTTATCTTGCAGCAGGTCCTGTACTTTGACGCACAATCAGCTCCGGTTGCAGAATGATCTGCTTCTTCGGTTTGCCTTGGTTAATCAACTCATGCAGTACATCCACAGCCTGTTTGCCAAGCTGATACGTGTTCTGTGATACGGTTGTCAGTTCCGGTATAACGGCACTGGCGAGCGGTGTATCATCATAACCCACAATGGATATATCCTGTGGAATCGAGAGCCCATGCTCAATCGTCGACTTGATTGCACCAATGGCCGTATTGTCATTCACACATATGACCGCGGTTGGCGGATTGTCCCGATCCAGCAGTTTGGACATTTCCCGTTTGCCATCGTCGATGGAGAAGCTGCCGAGCAGTTGCCGTTCTTTTGGTATTTCGAGCCCATGCTCCCGAAGTTTCTTCTGCACAGCTCTGACCTTGACCATGGTGGTTGATAACTCTTTCAGCCCGCCGACAAAGGCGATATCGCGATGCCCCAGTTCAAGCAAATGCTCAGCTGCAAGGGCCGCCCCTGCTCCTTCATCGGTATACACCCGGTGGAACCCGCCTTTGGCAATATTGCCATTGACCAGCACGATCGGCATGCGTTTGCCCATATCAATCAATTCCTGCGCCATGTCATCCGGACAGACCTGCATGTTGATTCGCCCGCCGAGAAAAATAATCCCGTCTACCCGCTTCTCTCTCAGGATGGACAAATATTCAGATTCCCTGTTGTAGTCGCCTGCGGTATTGCACAGAAAGAAGGTATACCCCAATCCGCGAGCCTCATTCTCCGCACCCCAGAACACTTCCGGGAAAAACGGATTTGTAATGTCCGGCAGGATGATGGCAATGGTGCCCGTCTCTTTCTTGATCAGACTGCGCGCCTGCGCGTTGGGCTGAAACTGGTGTTTTTCGATGATGGACATAATCTTCTCTCGGGTGCTTGCACGCACAGGTGCCGTATCATTCAGTACCCGGGAGACCGTCGCTACAGATACATTTGCTTCCTTGGCGATGTCGTATATGGTGATCGGTGTCATAGCGGAACCTTCCTTTTTCTCTAATTTTCCCTATTTTCCCTGCTTATCATACCAGATAAGGAATGCTGATGAAATGGGTTTCATTGACGGGCGAATGATTTCACACTGAACCTATAGAAGTTCCGGGTATGACATTCATACGTGAATTGTTCGTTGTATTACGCATTAGCGTCAATATTTTCAACCGGACATGTTTGCTTTTCTTTATTTCACCTTCTAATCAGCGTTTAAGGTCCATATATTAAATTGTAAGCGAATTCATTGGAGATTAGAGGAGTGTGAACAACGTCATGATCATTCAAGTCAGTCCGCTGGCAGAAGCAAGACTTACTGAAAAGCTGGGAGATCGACCAGGCTATTTCAAATTGTTTTATGATACCGATGGATGCGGTTGTGACGGAATTGCGGTACTTCTGATCTTAAACGAACCGGATAGCGATGATGTTACCGTAGAAGCGGGGTCGCTTCCCTTTGTAATCAACAAACAGCAGCAGATTTACTTTGAACCCTCTCTGCGTCTGCAATCCGAGCACAGTTTCCCTTCATTCCGATTAAGTAGTGATTCCATGATCTATGGCAGTAATGTTAAAGTCCATGATTTACGAGATACCGCAGACGTAGCCCCTCAGCCCACTGGATGGTTTGTACGATAAACGTTGAATATGCACTATAATCAAAACCTCCCAATCCCATATGCTCCGTGGGACAGGAGGTTTTTTTATAAATTTCGATGAGTTCATTAGGCATTATTTTCGAAAACATTTCATATTCGTGCAGTGCCTCTGTACCTCTGCCAATCTATTTCCGACCATTTTTCAGGACAAAAGAGGTGAAAATTTGATTAATTAATATGGACTTTAGTTTAATACAAATAATTACAAGCAAACCGTATACTTAGATAACCACATATGAATTTAGGAGATACACAAAATGGAATACCTGATTAAAGATATAAGTCTAGTTATACCAAAAACACGGTTAGACAATGTATCCGTTTAGAAGTGTCGAGGAGGAAAATTGAAACTTATGAAGTCACCCACAATCCTGAACGTAGTCCGCATCTTGTTGAGTATTAAAGTTATATACCTCATTGTTTCTTTCAGTGTATTTCTCTATATTTTCAGTCAAAATCCTGAAGCCTTTGCCGGTTATCAAGTGAACGGCAATGATCTGATTAATTTCTCTAATGAAATTACTGGGAGAATCATATTTTTGATCATTCCTAGTTTGCTTGCTATCATTTGCATCACCAAACGACAATTCAGATCGACTGTTACGTTCCTGAGTATCGCTTTATTTATCGGACTACTGAATGAAGGATTATTAACTGGACTTATTCAACTATTCGCCTTGTTAGTTGTGCTCTTACATCGACCAAGTAAGATATTCTTAAAGCGCCAGGATTCAAATGACACAGAGACACAATACATCGCCAAGAAGAGCCTGACTTAAACGTCTGGCTCTCTTTTGCTTTGGTTTATTCACAAACAAATCCATTAAGCGTACTTATCTACCCGACAACTCAATGTAACTAAAATTACTTCACAAGAATTTCAATTGGATTCATGGTTAAAGAGATATCCGCGGTCATATCCACAATGAGATTTTGTTTCCCTTTTTTGGTTACCATAAATTCATCTTCAACCTCAACCACTTGACCTGATATAAATTCAGTTACATATCCTACATCCGTATAATTACGCTCCTCGTTACTACCGGAGAAGGAGAAACGAATTATAGGTTTTCCATGGGTAACTTCAACGGGTTTAATACCTGTATATTTTAAAGTCCCTTTTACTTTCATTGTCTCACCCGTGCCTATAACAGTTGGTGTTGTTACTTCGAGAACAAAATCAGATGCGACTACACGTTCAGTAACTTTATCTTCAATTTTCTCTGTTGATGAACACCCAGATAACATCGCGAATACCACTGATACCAACATTAAGATGCTATTACTCATTTTATTCATTTCACATCACCTCTCTCATACTCTAACGAATGATATATGGAGAGGGTTGCTCAATTCGTTCATTGATTCCCTGAAATATCTTTTACCAATAGTCCAATCATGTATCACACGAATTCAATTAACTTCCTATCTATTTCTGCGATATCACCAATCTCGGATGTGCCATCCCAAAGAATTATTGAAGAAGCTTCATCGTTTTCAACAAAATCATCAAGTTTGCACAGTTCACCCATGAACAGAGCTCCATACTCTGTCCGTTCCGGTCCATGAAAACTTGGCTGGAGTCTAAACTTCATTAGCCCTTTGAATTCAGCTGTATCCAGAATTTGATTGGTTTCCTCATACAATTCTCTAATTACAGCATCATATATAGTACTTAATAGAAGTCTACCGATCATTCAATAGTTAGACTAATTTAGAATCTCACCTTTATCTATTTTCGCCAAGCGTTTATGCCAAACTGCGAGTTGTTCAGGCGTTTGTCGCACCCAATCTTTCACTTCACCAACAATTTTTAGTGGGGCTATGCTGCGATATGATCGCGTCGGATTGCCTGGAAATTTCTTATCCGTCACATTTGGGTCATCTTCCCATTCGCCTGTCGGCTCAACGAGATACACGCGCGGTTCACCACCGCCTTTTGCCAACTCAGCAGCTAACCCAGCCCCATCACGCAAAGCTGTAAAATAAATGTGATTCATCACAACATCCGGATTGTAATTAGAGCGAAAGCCAGCTGTGAGCAAGTCACCAATCTGCAAATCTGCTCGTGTCCCATGATAAAAAGGACCTTTGTCAAGAATTTGAGCCATCTCGCCACCACCTCCAAATTTAGTAAGATGCTCTATTTTATCATGAACCTGCCCTTAGATTTTTCTCGCATAATACATCCATAGTGCCAAAAATACGATTAAAACAAATAATAAACAAGTTAGTAAGGTGTAAAATATCATGGTTGAATCCCGCTATGCGGCGCGGTGAAAAATGGAGACGCCTACGATTTCCGACACGGCTATTCATTAAGACTTCCCGATCGCAGACTTAGGATTGAAACTCTTTTCCCCATACTCTTATAGACTCGATGATACTCGACAATTTATTTCCTTGTTCAGTCAGGGAGTATTCTACTTTGGGTGGCACAGTGTCTTCTACGACCCTCTTCACAATCCCATCCGCCTCGAGTTCCCTGAGTTGTAAAGTCAACATCCGTTGTGTAATCCCTGGTATTAATCGTTTAAGTTCATTAAATCTGACCGATTTTTCGGATATAATGTCGATAATGATTCCCTTCCATTTTCCTCCTATCATATGTAAAACCATTTCAACAGGACAGGCCTTTATAACCTCTTCACTGCAGTCGCCATAATTTTTTAATCCATATCCCATATTGCCACTCCATTCATTAAGTTACAAAAATGTGCGTACTTATAAGTATCAATCATTTCCACTATATTAACTATATCAGAAATGAAAGGAGATATATCACGGTTACAATGAGAGAATCTAACTAGCAGTCACAACTATAAGAAATAAATACACTTTTGTAGGTACAGATTGTAAAAACAGATTAGGGAGGAAATTTTATGAATAAATCCAAGATCGTATTAATTACAGGCGGCAACAAAGGTATTGGTTTTGAGACAGCAAGACAATTGGGAAACATGGGGTATGAGATTTTAATAGGAGCAAGAAGCGAAGAAAAAGGACATGAGGCCGTAACGCGCTTGGAAACGGAGAACATTAAAGCTAAAACGGTGGTTCTTGATGTCACAAAACCCAGCTCCGTTCTCTCCGCAGTAGAATGGATTGAACAAGAATATGGATACCTTGATATCTTGATTAATAATGCAGGCGTGTTTTTTGAAGGCAACACATCTCCAAGGGAACTGGAACTGTCCGTTCTCAAGAATACTTATGAGACAAACGTTTTTGGCGTATTTTCTGTCATCACTGCATTACTTCCATTGCTCCAAAAATCTTCTGCCGGAAGAATCGTAAATCTTTCCAGCGCATTAGGTTCCTTAACTTTGAATTCAGACCCAACGTCGGAATTTTATAATGTGAATTCGCTCGCCTATAATAGTTCCAAAACGGCTGTAAATGCTTTAACTGTTTTCTTTGCTAAAGAATTAAGAGATACTCCTATTAAAATCAACTCGGTTTGCCCTGGATTTACAGCTACCGATTTAAATGGTAATACTGGCTATCGCACAGTCGAACAAGCAGCTTCCAGTGTAGTTAAGCTCGCCACAATCAATAATGATGGTCCAACGGGTAGCTTTTTTGATGAAAATGGAGTTGTGCCTTGGTAAACCATTTTACCCGTGCAGTTTCTGAGTATTCCGCAAGCTATATGCAGTTTACCCCGTCCCACTCACCAGAGTAGCAGAGTAGACATTCTGTGTAATCAACGGCTATAAGGATTTGTTCATGTCCACTATCGGAATAGGGTCAAATTCATGTGTCTGACCAAGGACATGAACTTGACCCTTTAAAATGAAAAAAACGCGCTTAGAGCGGGTTTGCATAGGGCTGTATTAATTGACTCCATAACTTCGCAATCTGCGATCTACAATCCAGTAATGTACATTTAATATTGATTGCTAAGTTGAATATGTATTTAAACTAACCTGCCCGTTAGTTCAATAAGATAGATCAACAACATCGTCCAACTCTGAACAAGCTGATCCCCATACTTCCCCATCAACACGATAACCGCCACCACTCCATTGAAGCAAGTAGTCTCCAGTACTCATACCTTCTGAGTAACCTTCTTTAACATTTATCCAATCTAACGATTCCCCGGGAGCAATTGTTCTAGAGAGATACACTCTATTAGTATCCAAGTGCGTTAAACTAACATTGACTTCATGGCTACTATTGTTCTTCATAAGCAGTTTTATATGTACAAATTCCGGATTTAAGGAAAAGGGTTGCTGCACCGTAGCTCCTCCAGAAGCAATAAAGTGGGAGGGTTTACTCGCTTGTTCACTTAAATAATTAGAAAGGATTTCACTTTCGGACTTGCTTGAAAATACAACAGATTTTGGAGGAGACAAATTCTCTTGAGTTGGACTTGTTGAATCACAGGCAGTTAGGGTCACTGTTGTTAAGGCTAATGTTACAACAATATAAAATAGTCTCTTTTTCTTCAATACTTCATCCCCCATATTCTTTTATTAGTTTTTCTTTAACCTGTAAAAAATCACTTGTGACGAACAACGCTATTAATTAGTCAAAAGTTACACTTGTAATTCGCAAGATGACATTGAGTTAACCTGCCCGTCACCTGAACAAAAGCAGCCGATTAGGTTAATCGGCTACTTTATGTGGTTTATTGACCTATCGTATTCCCTTAGTGTAACAAATGACGACTGGGACTGATATCATTAACACTTCAGTATCATTTAAAACCGAAATGCCTCTCAACTTCTAATAACATCTGCTCTTTATTGGACTGAGATGTTCTCATAAACCATTTTAATTGATACTGCTCTGCTTGTTGCAGATAATGATTCGATGCTCTAACCACTGTGTTTAATGTTTCGTCCCGTGCACGTTGTGGATCTGATAAACTAGGAAACAAATCTTCCATGCCTCTCAGATGATCTCGATCCAGATAATTTGCTCGAATGAGGTCATCTTCTGCAAACATATAAATAACTCGGTTGGGGTCAGCAATCTCCCTTAGATAAGCAGGTTCCATAAAAGTATCTACTACGATTGGCTTCTCTTTCCCCATCTGTAACAAATCCAAGATGATAAACTCCACACTTTCGTCAAACACGGAATTTAACCAGTGATTTCTATCATTCCCTCGTCCTAAAAAGAACCATTCCCAATCAATGAAATGTCGCAAAATTGCTGGATGATCCTGCGGATTAGCCTTTTTTTGATAATCAAACTTGTGGTCATCTGAAGAATAATAATTCATATCCCATTTTGAAGAAAGCAAATTAGTCATCGTGCTTTTTCCGCCGCAAGGGCCTCCACATATCCAATAAACATGATCTAAATATTGTCTCAATAGTCGGTCTGAAATTTTCATTATATGAACATCTCCTATCTCCTAGTATAAGATTATTTTCTTATAAGGGAGAACGTCTCTTGTCCTATTTGCACTAAATGTCCAAGTAGCTGGCATTTTTACACCGCCTTTCCTAACTTCCTTTTATGACAAATTTATTCCTCGGAATCGCTTTTCACAAAATAATTACCATGAGAAAAAATTTGTTTGGTATCGGCCGTTAAATGATCTAAGTTATCAACCGTTTCCTTCTCGGTAATGTAGGGGTCTTTCTCGGTTACCCTTTTAAATGTTCCAAAAGAAGTCGTTATACCACTGACATTTTCTAAAGCTCTATTTATTTCCTCTTCTGATAATTTTACTCCTGGACCAAAATCTGGATAGTTTGGGTTATCCGCTGTTGCATCATCATTATGATGACCAGCATAAATGCTTAAAGCAGTCACTGCCGAAACAGTCATTATCAATGCCGTACTGATCAAGAATTTTTTCATTGGATGTCACTCACTCCTCAATCGTTTCAATAGTATGCATTCATATATCCATTGCCTTCTAGTTCAAGTGGGCCTATGTTTTAGTAGAAGACAGGTACAACAACTAATGATCTGTATACTGCATAGCGTGAATCGGTGTACCTTTCGTGACTTCACCTGTCCATGTATTGATTTCTAGTGGCTCTACTAAAACCTTCCATCCATTTCCGCTTTTGAAAATTTTATATGGGAGTGGCGGTGACTGTTCATAGTCTTGTCCTGCATACTTTTGAACGACATAAAGTTGAACTTCATCCGTATTGATTTGTTTGCTTTCCACAATCTCATACCCTGTAGTTGGATTGGTCTTCAAGTCCTTTACATATTCTTCTTCACGACTCTTCTCATCCAAATAGTTTGTATCTTTAGCATAGAACATCATCCCCTCTACATCCTTAGCAATGTAAGCATCAAAGTACTCAGTTGCGGCTTCCATCGGAGTTTGGGCTATGACTCTTTCCGCAGTTGTAGTCGATGCAACTAAAATAGAACTAGCAACAACACTGGCAAGTAGAAGCGATACTAATCCTTTTCCTTTCATGGATCGAGAACTCCTTTTTAGTGATAGAATTGTTAATAGGTATCAAATTTTTCTTTATATCTATTTAGTATAACGCATTGAATTATTGGAAAGTTTTTATATTTATGAGAAATTTGTTTGCATTGAATTTCCGAAGGCTAAGCCTCTTTATCCAAACTCTTCTTTACGCCCACCTCACTTAATGTTAGATTTTATAACATATTATGATGAAAGCGGTGGGTTGAAGATGGATCTGCAACAGTTATTGACTATCCCCATTCTCTCCAAAGCAAAGGTTATTGCCGGACATCGTGGCCTCGATCGCTTGGTGCAATCCATTAATATTATGGACGCGCCAGATATTGTACAATTCCTGAAACCCGGAGATATGCTGCTGACCAACGGTTATATCCTGAAAGACCGACCCGAAGCTCATCTTGGATTCATTACTGACATGCATGCGATTGGTTGTGCGGCGCTTGCTGTCAAGACACAGCGCTTCTCTCTTGAATTATCTCCGCAACTGCTCGAGACAGCGGACAGGCTGGGCTTCCCGATCATTGAGCTGTCTGAGATAGACAATACACTCGGTGAAATATTTCAACATTCGATCAGTGCCATCCTACAGAACAAAACCCATGAGCTCCACTATGCCTTGTCTATTCACAAGCAATTTTCCACGATGGTGATGCAAGGAAAAGGCATCCCCTCTATCGTAGATACGTTGTCTCAGTTGTTATCCTCACCTGTACTGCTGCTTGGCTCCAAGAAACAGATTACGGCCAGCTCCCATTATGCAGAAAAGATGGATGACCAGTCTCTCGCCATACCCTTACTGACATTTATAGATGAGCACCCTTCATTCCATACCACAATCTCAATCTGTCTGCTTACAGCTGAGAAATATCGACATGCCGAGTTTCATCCCATCTTCACGGATCGGCACGAGGGCTATTTGATCGCACTATACGACAGTTCCGCAAGCTCTAAGCTCTCCACTCTGGCACTGGAACAAGCCGTCAATGTAATCGGTCTGGAGTTAACCAAGAAGCAAGCGGTCAAGGAACGCTCCCGCCGTTACAAAAATGAATATTTCTCCGATCTCATTCAAGGCTTCATTCGTTCGGAACAAGAAGCGCTGCATCGCGGCAAGAAATACGGGCTGCAGGCAAAAGGAAGTTCCGTTCTCATCATCGCCAAGATGGATGAACCTTTAACGAACAAACCTAATCACATTCTCACTCCCTCAGGAGAAGAGCGGTTCATCTCGGAACGAGACGCTAATTACGAGCTGATTAAGCAGGAGTTCACCAAACTGGATCTTTCTTTTGTCATGTTCACGAAGAATGACCAGTTCGGCATACTCGTCTTTTTGGCCGAATCATCTTGGGATGAACACACTGTTATTCAGCAGCTTGAGTGGATTGCGGGCAATCTGTATATGGCGTCGCAGCTTAGTCTTTCTTTCGGAATAGGCAATCCCTACACGAATGTACTGGATATCGGGCTTTCCTACAAGGAAGCAGTCAAGGCACTTCAATCCGGCTATCAGATGCGAAAGACCCGCTTCGCCCATTCCTATCAGACGATGGATATAAGTCGCCTGCTGCGTATGATTCCCCACGATGAAATGTTACAGTTCCATCAAGAAACCTTTAAACCCTTCGAAGGCCGAGATCCAAACGAGCGCAGCGAACTTATGAAGACCTTGTCCTCCTTCTATGAGAATCATTGCCAGATCGTCGATACAGCGAAAGAGCTGTTTGTACATCGCAATACAGTGATCTATAGGTTGGAGAAATGTGAGAAACTAACCGGCAGGAACATCAAGGACCCGATGGAGAGCCTGCGCTTCCGTCTGGCCTTTGCACTGGAGTCGCTGCTGAATGTTAATTCAGCCCTTAGCGAAGCTGATCATACGTCTTGAACGGAAAGCGTGTCATGTATATTGACACGTTCTTTTGTTTTTCTTTTCATATCCAATCTTCAATTGTTCATTTTAACTGATTTAATTGTATTTTTATGTTCAAAGTAACTAATGACAACAGGACCCACAGTCTATATGATTAGGAATATATTAATTAATGTCACTTTAATTAACATCAAATCACATCAAGAAACAAACCATCATCAGGCTGTAGGAAAGGGGCTACCTATCATGGCTATACAGATACAAGGCGTATCCAAATCATTTGTCAGTGCAACCGGAGAAGATATTCAAGTACTCGCTGAGGTTTCGATGCAAATCAAGAAACAGGAGTTCTTCAGTATCGTGGGACCGAGCGGCTGTGGTAAGAGTACGATCTTCAATATTATCGCGGGTCTGCTTAAGCCAACGAATGGCAAGGTTATCGTCTGTGGCGAAGAGATCGATCAGACCACCGGGCATGTCGGCTATATGATGCAGAAGGATCTGCTGCTGCCTTGGAGAAGCATCTTGGACAATGTCACGCTAGGCTTGGAAGTGAAGGGCATGTCCAAAAAGGATCGCGGCGATATTGCCATGGATTATCTGGATCGTTATGGCCTGGCTTCATTCGCAGAAGCCTATCCCTCCACACTATCAGGCGGTATGCGCCAACGTGTAGCCCTCATACGTACCCTCGTTACCCAGCCCGATATTATACTACTGGACGAACCCTTCTCCGCACTGGATTATCAGACCAGACTCATTCTGGAAGATGAAATCTTGTCCATCCTGAAATCCGAGGGCAAGACAGGCGTGCTTATCACTCATGACATTGAGGAAGCCATCGCCATCTCCGACCGCATTGCCGTCATGAGCAAACGACCAACAACCGTGAAGCAAGTGTATGACATTGGTCTCGCCTCGCAATATGGCTCAGCATTGAAAGCCCGCTCCGACCACAAGTTCAAACAGTATTTTGAATCGATCTGGTCAGAGCTTGATATCCAAATGGGGAGGATCAGCTAATGAAGAGCACATCACCTGAAATTACCCTTACCGGAAAACCTGCTGGAGTTGTGAAGAGCAAACGCAGACAGTCCACCTTCTCCAAAGAATGGCTAACCACGATGCTATGGAGATTCATTATTGTAGCGGTCATCCTGGTGATCTGGGAATCCGCTGTTCGTTTGGAGCTGGTTAACGGATTCCTCATGGGATCACCAAGCGCCATTCTGGATGCCGCCATCACGATGGCCAGCTCAGGGCAACTGCTTACAGATGCTTTTGCAACGGTGAATGCCACTGTTATCGGCTTCGTAGCAGGAAGCTTAATCGGCTCGTTGGCAGGATTGCTCATGTGGTATTCCAAATCTGTTGCCCGTGTACTCGATCCCTTCATCGTAGCTATGAACGGTATCCCGAAAATTGCACTTGCCCCCATGATTATTATCTGGTTCGGTTCAGGCATCTTCTCCAAGATTGCTCTCGCCTCTGTCGCAACGTTTATCGTAGCGCTATTATCCGCCTACCAAGCGACTCATCAGATCGACGAATCCCAGATTAATCTGATGAAATCCTTCGGTGCAAAAAAATCACAAATTTTCCGCAAAATTATCGTTCCTTCCTCTCTGCCATGGATCATCTCGGCCTTCCGGATCAATATTGGTTTGGCATTAGTGTCTGTTGTAGGTGGAGAATTCATCTCTTCTGACAAAGGACTCGGACATATGGTATTCGTCGAAGGTAACCTGTTCAACCTTCCAGCCGTATGGGTTGGCGTGTTCATGCTGATGCTGGTTGCCATGTTCCTTTACACCTGTGTCGGTTATATCGAATCTCGTCTCCTCCCATGGAATGACAACAAGAGCAGCAGCAAATCTACATCTGTCTAAGCTGACCCACAACGACTAACTTAACTATGACCATTAAAGGGGCCTGATGACTAATGCGTACATTCAAAAAGATAGCTATCCTAGCAACGATGACGGTGATATTGACCACACTACTCAGTGCATGCGGAAGCAATGCTACAACACCTGCGAGTGGCGGAGGTACATCCAGTAGTGAGGGGCAAGATGCTACGAAGGTGGATAAAATCATGGTGTCCGAGGTGTATCACAATCTGCTCTACCTTCCGCTCTATGTAGCGAATAACCAAGGATTTCTAAAGGAGAATCGCATTGAGCTAACCTCCATCCGTGCTGCCGGAAGTGGACCAACAGCATTGTCTTCGGTCATCTCAGGCGAGTCTGCATTCTCCTTCCACGGTCCTGAGCATGTCGCATTCGCGAATGCAAAGGGCGGCGATGCTCGCTCACTGGTCCTTCTGTCCGGCAGTGCTCCTGTTTGGGCGGTTGCACGAGAAGGAGTAACGGTGGACTCAACAGAGGATTTCAAAGGTAAAACCATTGTTGTAGGTTTGGCACCTACAAGCTCCAACAGCTTACTGCGGAAGCTTTTCGCTGACAACAACATTGATATCGACAAAGACGTGACGATCACCGAGGTTCAGAATGGCTCCGAGCTTGGTGCTGTATTAGCCGGCAAAGCCGATATTGCTATCGTCTACGAGCCACAGTTAGATCAAGGCATTGCAGAAGGGCTGCATATCGTCCATGATTTCACGAAGGATTATCCTGACTTCGCCTTTGCAACGATGAATACAACCGCAAGCTTCATTGAGGACAATCCTGATCTCACCCAGCGCTTCGTCACCTCCATCGAGCAAGCCCTGGACTATATTCAATCCAATCCTGATGGTGCCAAAGCAGTCGCTGTGAAGGAGTTCCCCAATCTGGACAAAGAAGTCGTGGAACAAGCCGTACAACGTATGATTGACAGCAAGGTATACCCTGCTGAGGGGCTCATCAACGAATCAGCTTTTAACACCGCAATCGATATGCAGCGCTTCATCGGCAATCTGAAGGAAGAACTCGCTTACGAAGATATTATCGATTCAAGCTTCACCAAATAGAGAGAGAAAGGGTGATTACTCTGAAACAGGACGACTATCTCACACACCGCCGTACGGAAAATGCGAAATACACGAACGGAGTTATTACGAGCGAGGAGCTTGATCTATTTACAGCCGACTTGGAGCTGATTCGAGGTTTCAAGTTGCCAGAAGAAGTCGGCCCCAATGCTCCGCATAGGAGGGTGCCTCTGCGATGATTACGAAACCACTGAACGAACTGACGATTACGGAAGCCGCAACATTGATTAAAAACAAGACGATATCTCCTGTTGAGCTTACAGAGTCCTATTTGAAACGAATTGAGAATGTAGAGCCTGCTGTGCAAGCCTTCGTTACGGTTACCGCGGAACAAGCATTGCAGGCCGCAAAAGAGTCTGAGCGTAAGCTAATGAATGGCAACTATCTCGGCCCTCTGCATGGCATTCCCTATGGAGCCAAAGACATTATCCATACCGCTGGCATACGCACCTCGGCTGGATCTAGTACCTATCCTGACTTCGTACCAGAGACGAATGCTACTGTGATAGATAAGCTACACGCTGCGGGCGCTATCCTGCTCGGCAAGACAACAACGACGGAATATGCCTTCCAGGGAGGAGAAGCACCAACCCGCAACCCGTGGAATCTGGAGCACACCCCAGGTGGTTCCAGTTCAGGCTCCGCCGCTGCTGTAGCTGCTGGTATGGCCTCCTTCACTCTCGGAACTCAGACCTTTGGATCTCTGCTCAGACCCGCAGCTTACAATGGATTAACCTGTATGAAGCCAACTTACGGCAGGGTTAGCCGTAACGGTGTCATCACAGCCAGTTGGAGTCTGGATCATATTGGCGCCTTCACTCGATCCTCACAAGATAACGCGATCGTTCTGGAAGCGATGGCCGGGCAGGATGAGCTGGACTCCTTCACATTGCCTCACGGCAAGCCAGACTTAACAAGCGCTCTTGAGCATCCTGTTTCAGGAATGGTGATCGGGCTGCCAAGCAACTTCTTCCAGACCGATGAACCGGCGATCTTGTTAGCGGTAGAGTCGGCACTCACTGTACTTGAGAAGCTGGGCATGCAATGGAAGAAAGTTGATCTGCCTTCTTATATGGAAGAGACCATTGCTGCTCATCGTACGGTTATGCGGGCAGAAGCTGCCGCCTTCCATCAGGAACGCTTTGCGGAAGCCTCTGATCGCTACGGTCACACGATGCGGGAGCAGCTTGAACTCGGCTTTCAAACGAGTGCTGTTGATTATTTGCAGGCACAGCGCATCCGAACGATATTCCGCAGCGAGATGATGATGCTTTTCGATGAAGTGGATGTGTTATTGACTCCATCCACGCCGTATGTGGCCCCCTATGGCTACAAGACCGGTAGTCCCATTTTCAACGGACCTTTTACCAATACAGGGCTACCTTCCATTACCGTTCCCATTGGGTTTGATCCTTCCTCAGGAAAGCAACTACCAATCGGCATGCAGCTTGCTGGTCCACTCCTGAGAGAAGACCGCTTGTTGTCCATCGCCCATCATTATCAGCAGGCTACGAACTGGCATCAGTTAACACCCAATATACACTCTCACTAGGAAAGGAATGATAACTTCTATGTCTACCATCATACATGCCAGTACAGCACCCAAGTTCCCACTTCCTTTCTCCCACGCTGTCCGTGCAGGAGATATGGTTTACGTCGCAGGTCAGGTAGGCGTTGATCCACAGACCCTTAAGCCTATCGGCGGCATTAAGGAACAGACTGAGCAGTGCATTCGCAATATTGAGGTTATCCTGCAAGAAGCAGGACTTACACTGGATCATATCGTGAAGGTAACGACTCATCTGGCACGAGTGGAGGATCAGCCCGAATACAACGAAGTATATGCGCGAATGATTAAGCAGCCCTATCCCGCCCGCATTACCGTATTCAGCGGGTTAGGCCCTTATTTAATTGAGATGGAAGTGCTGGCGTATGCGCCATCCATTCGAGGAGAGTAGCACATCACCAAAGAGCACCTGAAGCCATAAATGGCTACAGGTGCTCACCTTTTTGAAAAGCCCGGTTCTCTTTTGAGAAACGGGTTTCTTTCGTATTCATTTAACTGTGCAAACTGAAGAAATTCTACGCTGTGTCTCACAGACTAGCTATACTGCTTCTCACTACGCAGTTGGCTGCTATGCTACTTTATTTTGAAGCGGGATGATTCCTCGGCAAGTTCTTTGGTCAGTCCATCAATTCTCTGCACCATATCCGCCAAGTGTTCTGTCATACCGGACTGCTCCTGCATCGTCGCTGTGACTTCTTCCACAGACGCGGATACTTCTTCACCAGAAGCGGACAGATTCTGTGCAGCTCCAATGACGTCATCCTTATCACGTTCAATAGATTCGATCTCAGTAGCAATAGCCTGAACCTGGCTCATCATCTCATTCATATTCTCAGTGACAAAATTGAATGTCTCCTTGGTCTGGCTAACACTGCTCTTATGCTGCTCCGCAATCTCCTCAATAGCCTGAACACTTCGGTTATTCTGCTCCACGTGATTAATTGTCTGCATGACAATTCGGTTGATATCCTCCGATTGCGCTGTCGTCTGCTCTGCCAGCTTGCGAATCTCGGAAGCAACCACGGCGAAGCCGCGCCCTTGCTCACCCGCTCTTGCAGCCTCAATGGAAGCATTCAACGCAAGTAATTTCGTCTGATTCGCAATTTCGGCAATGGTACCTGTAATCTGGTGAATGCCCGAGGAGCTTTCAGCGAGTTGCACTGTAATTTTGGAGATGTTGCCAACTTCGATCTCGTTCTGCCCGTTTACCGCAATGAGCGCATCAATAACTTCATGATTATTTTTGAATGCATCCGTAATTTCATCTGCCTTGAGCATAACGGACTGCGACATCTCATTCACGTTCTCAATCTTGTTGCCGACATTCATGAATTTATCAACAATGGATTCGGTATCGTTCGCCTGGGACTCCATAGCTCGTGAAATCTCAAAGGCTGTTGTCGTTGTTTCAGCAATAGTGGTCGAGGTTTGCTGAGTGGACTTTTCCAGCTCGGATGTACTTGTTTTCAGGATGCCGATGGAATGGTTCATGCTGGAGATCAGTTGTTTGTTCCCCTCGGCCATCGTGTTGAAGCTATCTGCCAATACTTTAAATTCCCCACTATACTTCCCTTGTGCCTGTACCGTAAGATCTCCTCCAGCCAACTGTTTGAACAACAGTGTGATTCGGCTAATCGGTCTGGTTACCAGTTGCGAGATCAGAATGCCTGCAATGATCGACACCGCAATAGCACTGAACAGAACAATGTACATTTGATTCGCCATCCCTGTCAGCGGCTTCTTCACATCTTCATACGTATCCTCCACAATGACAGTCCAATCGGATTTCGGAATTTTGGAATAGAACACTACTTTTTCCTCCGTGCTCGCCTCCCCTTGTTGCAACTTCTCATTGGCAGGCAGATCAATCAGCGACTGATACTCAGAGGAATCCATCTTCTGACCAATCATTTTCTCATCTGCTGAATTAAAAATAACCAGGCCTAAACGATCCAGAATAATAACTTTTCCTTCTTCGTTAATCTTGACGTTCTGTAACTGATTGACGAAAAATGAGGTCGAGGCAGTCGTCGCAAGCACGCCTTTCACTTCCTTGTTATCACCGTAGATCGGCATTGCAAAGACGGTCCCCAGCGTTCCAAGAGATTCAGAGATCACACCTTCGCTGACATAGTTGTGCCCTTGAAGTGCCTGCTGAAAATACGTGCGTTTGGCACGTTCCCCACCGACCACTTCGGGATTGTTTGCTGCAACCACAACGCCTTCCCGATCCAGGAGAATTAGAACGCTACTGCCCTCCATTCCTGTCAGGCTATCTGCCAATATGCCATTGGCCTTGTTCACCAGTTCGCTATTTTCCGAAAAAAACGCGTCATCACTCTGTCCTGCTGTATCTCGAATCTCCAGTAAGTCTTGGAATGTCCGATGTGTTGTGATTAGAAACGTGGACTGCTCCTCCAGACTTAGTGAAGTAAATAAACCTGCTCCAATCCGGTCAGAAGTTGACTGGATCTCATCCTTGCTTTTGTCCAGTGTGATCTCTTCTGCCACTTTGTAACACAGCACAGCCGTCACGGCCAGTACGATGCAGACCAGAATACTGATCATCATTGGCAATTTGAACCGAAAAGACATGTTGGTCAAGCGTTGCCTCGCTTTTGCAGATAACATGAATACATTCACCATCCATCCTCATTCTTGTTGGGCCCCATATAATATGGGATAACTTTATATCGGTTGTTATTAAATAAACGTCCAGTGCAGAAAGCGCTTTCAAAAATATTTTCCTTATTCTTATGAAGCGGATAACTGTAGGTCCAAGGCCGGTGTTGACGATTGGAAAATGTAGACTTTGGGTTAATACAAAATATGACATCGGTCAATGTCTGTAATACATATCGTCCCCCGGTTCTGACCATCGTATGGATCACAAGACGAAGCTATAAGCTAACCATTACGTTCATGAGCCAGGCTCTATTGTTTGACATTGTGTTCTTTCAGAATTTCCATGTCTAGTTTCACATCTTCATGTTGCTCTGTCTGTTGCTCCACAAGCCCAGCAAGGTGTATCTGAAGCAGGAAGCTCCTTCGCGAGATGACAACCAGGAGAATCTGAGGTTATAGGTTCGAAGTAGAAGAGGAGTAGTGGTATGGTAAAAACAGCTTTACCCACACTTTTAAATGTCGTGCGCATTTTATTGAGTGTAAAATTGATCTACGTGATGGTGTCCTTTATTGTGTTCCTCATCGATTTTAACCAGAATATGGAGGCCTATCTTGCTTTCTCACGCAAAGGAGATGATCTGGCTTACGCCTCTGGCGTAATCGTAGGCAGAATGTTGTTTATGATTGGACCAAGCCTGCTCGCCGTTATATTCATTACCAAGAGAAAGTTCAAGCTCACCGTCACATTTCTAAGTTTGGCGCTACTTGTTGCTATTTCCAATGAAAGTAACCTGTTTATCCTGATTCATCTCTTCGCCCTGCTCATCGTGCTCTTGCACCGTCCAAGCAAGTTGTATCTGAAACGGATGTATACTGGTGGCAATGATGAAGCGGTTGAACAATCTTAAAGTGCTCGCAAGATATGAATCTGGAATATACCGTTGAAGGTACAATAGATGATGTTAAAATAAAAACAAGGACTTTCCTCAGTCGTACAGGAAGGTCCTTGTTTATTACATTCACTATATAAGTGAATTTCCAATTACAGTGCGGCTTGATAGATTTGCACGACATCTTCACGCTGCAATTTTTGGAAGAATCCGAACGGGCCGAATCGCATCGCTTTATCAGCCATCGCGTCAATCTGACTATCGTCGATGTCATAGTCAGCCAGACGGCTAGGAGCACCGATCGAAGTCCAGAAATTACGCAGGGCTTCGATGCCTTCTTCAGCCACTTGTTTGTCTGACTTTCCATTAGGATTGATATCAAATACATTTACAGCCATACGTTTGAATCGATCTACATCCACATCCAGATTATGCTTCATCCAGTGTGGGAACAGTATGGCGAGGCCACCCCCATGAGGAATGTCATACACGGCTGACACAGCATGTTCTATATTGTGAGATGCCCAGTCTCCAGCAAGCCCCATATTCAGAACATCATTAAGCGCCATTGTTCCACAGTAGAGAATGGTTTCGCGCAGTTCATAGTTTTCCGGATCTTTGATCAGACGAGGGGCAGTATCAATGACGGTACGAAGAATCGTCTCACAGAATCCAAGCTGAACCGGTGTATTGGTATCCAGATGGAAATAATGTTCAAACACATGAGACATCATGTCCACCATACCGTATACCGTCTGATCCAGTGGTACGGTGTATGTGTACTCCGGATCAAGAATGGAGAACGCTGGGAATGAATACTCGCTGAACCATGCCCATTTCTCCTGCGTATCCTGATTCGTAATCACTGAACCGTTATTCATCTCGGAACCTGTTGCTGCCATCGTCAGAATTGTACCCAGTGGAAGTCCGCCTTGCGGAGTTGCTTCGCGCACAACAACATCCCACATGTCACCATCGTATTTGGCTCCTACTGCGATGGCTTTACCACAGTCAAGTACACTGCCGCCGCCAACCGCAAGAACGAGATCAATATGATGTGTTCTGCATAGTTCTACACCCTTATGAACCGTAGACAGACGAGGGTTCGGTTCTACACCAGCCAATTCCGTCACCTCTGCCCCGATTTCATTCAACTGGCTGATTACCTGATCGTACAGCCCGCTGCGCTTGATGCTTCCACCACCATATACAAGCAAAATACGCTTTCCGTATTTTGGAACTTCGGTTTGTAGTGCTTGAAGTTGCCCTTTGCCAAAAATCAGCCGGGTCGGATTATAAAACTGAAAAGATCTCATTACGTATGTTCCTCCAAAAAAGTCTTAAATTTTGTGCATCCACCATTATAGTTCTCTTTATTCGTAAAAACAAATACAGGCAAGAAGGAGATAACAGATGAGCATGGAGTCTCTCAGAGATAGATACGGTATTCCTGAAACCAAACAGCTCCTGCCAGCGAAATGGCAGGAGCTTATACGGCAGAAATTCAGCGTGAACATCGCATGCTTTCTTGAATGACATACACGGATGATATCCCCTCATACATTAAAGTTTCATTACTTCCCTTTTAACCCAGATCGGCAATCCGCTGTCCAATACGTGGAAACAGCCCAAAGGCATTCTCGTAGAACACCTTATCATGATGCTGTTCCGGTACAAGTCGACGGACAAATTCGGCATACAGGTCGATAGGAGCAAGCGGCCAATCCGTGCCAAACAGCATTTTCTCGTAATGATCTGAATAGACCAAGGCCCGGCGGAAATGATCCATGAACAAAGGCTCGTTCATGAAGCGTTCAAAATGAGGCCGATCCCCCACCACCAGACCGGACAGATCCGCATACACGTTCGGATTCTTCGCCACCACTTCAGCTGCATCCATCACCCAGGGATCACCCAGATGACAGATCATGAAGTTCACGCCACGTTGCTGAAAGGCCAATTCATCCACGGTCAGTGGATGCGAATACTTGAGCAGCCCGTTCATGGAGTACGTGTCTCCTGTATGAATCACGACAGGCAGGTTGTACTTGGCTGCAAGTTCATAGACAGGGGTATAGATTTTGTCATACACATAGTGATGATAGTATCCGGCATAGAGTTTGATTCCGGCTACCTCAGGGGATTGCAGTCTAGCTTCAATCCGGTCGAGCTCGTCCTGAGCATTTTTTCCATCCAGCGCATTGGGATTAATGCCCACGCATTCCATGAGGAATGACGGAACCTTCACTTCCAAATCAAGCCCCATCGGGTTAGGGGAACTGGAATCCGGGAACGCTCCCTTCGTCTGCTCCGTAACCCCCATTCCAATGCCCAGAATGACGTCGTTTTTATCGAATTCCGCCTTAAGACCTGCGGCTGAGTAATCCACTTTGGACAGATCGATCGCTGTTCGGTGAAAGCTGTCGATGTCCGACAGATGAATGTGAATATCAATGATCGACATGTGAAGCCTCCTTTTCATCGGTAGAAGTTACAAAATTCAGTTTCAGAAGGTCATGCACATCCGCTGAACTCAGCGGGATTGGTCCCAGGACCAGATAGGTCGGCTCCGTCCAGACCGTCTCCCCGTGGTGAAGTGTCAGATGATGATTCACGTGCAGACCCGTCACCTGATTGTTGGCAAAAGCCCATGCACTCTGATTCGGGTAACGATGGACCGCATGCAGCATGTTCTTACGCGAAACCGATCCGACTCGCAAAAGGTCTTCCAGTGGCAGGCCCACATCTACTTTGCCTAATGGGAATCGATCTTTGCCCGGTTGTTCGATCCAACCTTCTGCAAATACAGATGAAGGCTGGAGGAAACGTTCCTCCGCAAGCGAGTAATCCGTCAGCGTCAGGCCACTTTCGTTTGTCACCGCAAGCAGCGTGCAGAGCACAGGAACACCCGGCAGCATCAGATAATGCTGGTGGATCGTGATTCCCCGATTTGCTTCATGCTTCTCAATCCGGGTAGTCAGCTTAATGCCCTTCCAGACGTTGCCGTATTGATCCTTCTGCTCTGTCCAGGAAGCGACTCTCTGTTCCAACTGGCGGCTGAAACCATTCATGCCCGGAACTCCCACTCCCAACCCGCCGTACCACGGATTCCACCACGAGCGTGGAGCCGGTTCAGGGTACGAGCTGTCCAGCCATTCTTCGCCTGCAACTTTCAGTGAGTGTACTACACTGCCGAATTCTGGAGCAACGGCGATCGACAATACGCCATTGTCTACAGTGTATACAGGTCCCGAAGAACCTTCTTCAATCTTCTGCTTCACCTCTGTTCCGCTCTGCGGGAACCAAAGAGCCGTTCGCTCCTGAATCCGATCTTCGCCCCGGTATAGCCCACGAACTTTCCAGCCACTCACGTGCTGGTGGCGATCCACTTCGTCTGGTGAAAATGTCAGCTTGGCTGAGTTTAGACTCTGCTCCGGATTGAATTCCTTCGCTTTTACCATAACCTCCGGTTCGCTACCCTGCTGTACATACAGCTCCAGCTTGCCCGCAAGCGGAACCAGTTTATGTTCAGTCAAGGTTGCTTGCAGCACATCCGGGGCAAATGGATTTCCCTCACTGAGTGTCAGATCCAGATGACTGTCCAGCGATGGAATGACCGGGTTACGCTGTTTCCGTGCAAACGCACGGAAATCATGCCATTTGGCAAACGTGTTCAGAGCAAACACCGTTTCCTTGGTTCGTGCTACAGCCCCTGGCTCCAAACGTCCCAGCTCATGCTGCAACCCCAGCGTGTATTCTGGACGAAGCAGCTTCAGGGAAGGGTCCCAATAGATGCCGCACGCGCCATACTCTTCTTTGCAGAACAGCCAGTTCTCCGTAATCTGTGAGCTATTCCAATGGTTCGGATCACCCGCATAATCATCGCCCATGTCCACGAAGCGCCCCTGATAAGGAAGGATCAACCTGTTACCATAGAACCCGAAGTTATTCATTAGAAACAGGTCCTCTTCCCAGGCGGTATCTCGTGTATTTTCCACCTCGTGGTGGAATTCGGCGATTCCATTCGCAGACAGTTTGACGACGGACTTAATCTGTAAGCCCGGGAAGTCCTCCGAGTCATACAGTGCTTCAAGAACCTGACGCTCCCCTTCGGGATAAATATTCACTTCTTTGGCTTGTTTCTTGGATAACTCTTCGGCAAACGGCTTACCCAGCTTCGGATAAGTCCACCAGAATGAATGACGGGAACCGGGATATTCAATCCACATGTTATTATCTTGCTTGCTCATATGAATGGAGAATGCACCGTTGACGGCCACCCATTGATCCTCAATCTGCCCGCCATATTTGCCCTCGATCCCCTTCATCAGGACAGAAATTTTGCTTGTAAAAGAGATCGCATGGTTCCCCACTGGGACAGCTGTCACTTCTACTTCTTGGGAATAGAGACCATATGAACGCAAGGTGAAAGGCACAGGCACAGACATTTTACCTTTGGCTGGCACCGTAAAGCGCACCGAACGCTCCGCCCATTCAAGGAATTCATCCTCTGGCAGGTCCAAGCTGAACTCCGTTTCTGCATCCACATTATTTTCCACATTCAGAATTAACTCCGCCGGGATACCTGGATAGAGCTCCTTCACGGGCAAAACAGTCTTGATCTTGGCCGGGAATTTCGGGGCAATACCTAACCTGAACTCCGCTTTCTTACCACCGATCAACCATGTGCTGGCAACAACGGGATGGGTCTTATTGTTATTCTGTTCCTCTGTAATCGGATCAAGGTGAAACTCACCTTCCACGATGATGGTTTCTCCCGGAGCGACTGTTCGAACAACGTCCAGCGCAAATCGAATATTTTTGTTATCCTCGCCCTTGATCTCAACCGCCAGATCGGACGCAGAAGTGTTCTTAATGCGATAGCGAACCTTGTAGCTGGAACCGAAAACCAAATCATGATCATCGACCTCTGTGGAGATTTCGTAATGCGGTGTTTCGAGGGCAGTCAGCCCGCGGCCCGACTTTTCAAACTCAGCCCGCAGGGAGACCTCTCCCTTTTTCCACGTATAGTCAAAGAAATCAAACCCACGCTCCCGTCGGCCATCCGGCTCGACGACAAGTTCACGCGTGCTGTCTGCATACCAATCCAGCTCCTCGAAATATGGAGCGAGTGCTTCGGTCTGCAAGATGGTGGGGATGAAATTCATCAGATGCACATTCTCATCTTTTTTCTCCCAGAAGAATCCGCACTTCTTGTACATCGGTACAGCCTTCGTATTGCCTGCCCATGTGAACAGATCCAGACGGGGCCATCCAGCCTCTACGGTCTTGCGCACAGCATTCAGGATCAGGTTGCGTCCGACCTTATACCCGTGATAGTCGGGGCGTACGTTAAGCAGCGGTACATATAACGCTCTCTCGTCATAGCGGTAATGAGCAAAACTGCAGAAGCCAACTACCTCTTTCCCATGAACGGCTAGAAAAGCATGAAGATTGGACGAACTCTCCATCTCCCGGCGAACCGTTTCCTCTGTTCTAAGGTTGGTGCCACCTCCCCAGCTCTCATTACTGCGGTTCCACATATCTGCGAGTGCGGCAGCGTAAGAGGGATCGTATTCAATAATGTGAATTTGATCGATAATCGAAGTTACGGTCATGTTCGGATCTCCTTCTCTGTATGTATAGGATGTTGAAGAAGCTAGTGATAGTCTTATCATACTATAATTGGAAGCATTTTCAGAGGATTAAAAATCTTTCTTATCAACTTATAAGTGCCTTTCGGAAGCTCTTATTCGAAGCGTCAAGGATGGACGAAGCTATTTAGATATGAAAGAAAAAATCCACGTCTTTTAGTTAGACGTGGATTTAGGAATATGATCAGCTACTAATTTTCATTCATGCCAATATAGAACGGACATTGCGTAGAACTGATTTCATAAATTCAGAGGTTGGTTCGGCATGCCCCGCAATTTGGATACGTCGTTGCCGCACATCAAGACTCTTCAACTGATCCGTCAAAACAACACCTGAAAATGGCAGGTCTTCTGGTAGTGTAACTTCAAAAGGATAATCCTTGGCTTGGCTGGTTATGGGACATACAACGGCAAAACCCGTTATTTCATTGAATTCAAGTTCCGATAGAACAATAGCCGGTCGTCTCCCGGCTTGCTCATGACCCGCTTGAGGATCAAAGTCAAGCCATATCAGATCGCCTCGCTTGGGAATAATCAAAGTAACTCGTTCCCTTCAGTGCCAAAGTCTATTTCTTCATGTCTTGTATCCTGTTTCACTTTAGAGAGCAACGTCTTTAGATGGTTACGAAGTTCCTCATTGGACTCTACAGGCTTGGTTTTTGGACGCAACAACAATTCATTATCTTCTGTCACCAAAATCTCGATTTCCGAGCCTTCTTCCAGATTAAGACGCTTAAGCAATTGGTTAGGAATACGAATTGCACTGCTATTTCCCCATTTGCTAAGTGTGGCTGTAGTCATGGCAATCCCACGCCTTTCGTTTGATTGATGCTCCAATTATACCTCACCTCCCTACAGTTGTATATCTATATGATATACATGAAACAATAAAAGGATACATTGTATTCAACCATAATATGGATCTGGTCGATAATCGAAGTTTCGGTCATGTTCTGATCTCCTTCTCTTTATGTACAGGATGGTGAAGAAGCTAGTGATAGTTTTATCACGCTATATTTGGAAACATTTTCAGAGTGTTATATTGGTGTCAGGGGCCGGGTGATATGGAGTTCATCTTGTTCGAAGACCGACCGCCTGCTCAACGCATGTCGAATGAGATATTGCTTATGTATGACCTAACATATCCCGCTGTGACGGGCTAAATCGGATATGCATGTGAGTTTTGACAAGCTCTATTCGCTATTGTTACTCTTGGTATAGGAGTGTTTCTAAACTATAAAAAATAGATAGATTTGTGGAGGGAAAGCATGACGGAGTGGATCACGCAATTTATACTTTTTTTCAAAGACTTGTCGTACGCAGGTCTCGTTATTGCCTTGTCATTTGAATTCGTACCTGCTGAACTCGTGCTGCCCATGGCGGGATATTGGGTGTACCTTGGAGATATGAAACTGTGGCTGGCTATCCTGGCTGGTACCGTAGGCGGAACGTTTGGCCCTCTGACGTTATATGCCCTGGGACGGTACGGCGGCAGACCTATGGTCGAAAAATACGGCAAGTATTTCTTGATTAAACCTCATCATCTGGACGCCTCCGATACGTTCTTCGAGAAATATGGCAGCGGGGTCGCTTTCTATGGCCGTTTTGTACCTGGCATTCGGACCGTGATCTCCATCCCTTGCGGAATGGCGAAGATGAACGTGTTCAAATTCAGTCTCTTTACATTCTTGGCCATGCTTCCGATTACCTCGTTGTACATCTACTTAGGCTTCAAATTGGGCTCTCAATGGGAGCACGTGGATGAGATTGTTAAGCCTTATATCGTTCCAGCAGCGGTGGTTTTCTTGGGTGCTTTTGGATTGTACGTGCTTTTGAAACGTTGGAAAAGAAGAGCGGCTTTGAACAAGTCATAGGAGTTAGTTAAGATACTAGTGATAGATGATAAACCGTACTAATCTACTCATATATTCATATGCAAAGCCCCACCGATCATGGCGATCAATGGGGCTTTTATCTTTGCAATTGATTTCTATATCAGTTCCTGCCTTCTTTTCAAATACACATACAACACTACACCAGATACCGCACAGATCACCGCACATAATCCAATGAATCCATATCCCGCCTGAAGCCCGCGCAGCAGTCCCAACTGAGTCGTTGAACCGTATATATTCTTCACACCTTCAATGACCCAGCCAATCACATAGTTACCAATGACACTACCAACCCCCATCAAGGTAACCGTGAACGTAATCGCCGTGTCACTGCCGTTTGGATATCTGCGTGCGATAAACGCCATAACTGTCGGATAGATCATCGCTATACCTGCACCGGATACCGCAAAGAAGAATGCAAGACTCTCTCCTCCGGCAAGCGCAATAAACGTACAAATGGCTGAGAACGCAGAGAAGATTATCAGCGACAGTACAAATCCGATCCGGTCTGTTAGAGGGCCCAGCAGCAAACGTCCAAGCGAGAACGTGAGGAAGAATGCTGACAGTAACCCCGAAGCTTTCACCGTGTCCCACGTATAGGCTTTCTCCAGGAAGTTAACGAGCCAACCCCCAACCGCCAGTTCCGATACCACGCCAAAAGAAAGAATGAGCACCATCAGCCAGATGGCTGGATCACGTGTTAACGTCTTAAGCGAGGTCCGATCTTCATGAGGAAGATCGTCCCCCGGGAATTTGCTGCGCAGCGCTGCAATGATTGGCAGCAAACAAAGTGACAACATCACCAGATACATGCCGCGCCAGTCCAGTACATGTCCGAACACACTCAACGACATCACCCCTGTCGCCAGCAAAGGCGCCACCGTTGAACTCAGCCCATAGAAGAAATGGGACAGGTTCATCATCGTACCTGTGTTTTTCACAAAGATCCGGGCACCCAGAATCGCCAAAGCAATCTCCAGCATGCCGTTACCGATGTACATGAAGAAGTATGATGATGCAAAGAGTGGATAGGTATGAGACACATAAATGAACACACCCGATAGGATCATCGATGCAAACGAAATGATGCTAACCGCCTTGATGCCCCATTTGCGAACCAGAATAGCCGTGAAGGAGCAGGCGATCAGGTACCCTAATGCATTCAGGGACAATAACGTCCCAAGCTGTTTCTCATCCAGATTGAAGTCGAATTGAATGCGCGGAATGGCCGGGCCCTTAATATTTTCCGATATGCCAAATACGATAAATCCCAGAAATATCGTTGCCAGTTGCATAGCGTACAGCTTGTTGAACTTTCGTTTGTGGCCTTGTGTACCTGCTTGCTGATTCAAAATAAGTTCCTCCAGTGTGTCTATATAAGTTGAAACAAGGGTCATTAACTTGGACACTCCGATGACAGAATAACCTTCCAATCGCTGTTATCCCCAGATTTTTTTTGAATCCCCTTCTCCAAAGGGAAAATCCGGTGATAAGCGTATGCTTCCGATGTAGCTTTCTTTCAGAAAGCTTTTAGGCGACCGCTTTGCTTTTTCAGGTTTTTTCTGTCCTCTCCGTTACCTGTTTAATGAAATAGTTCATTTTATATAAAAGGATTACTACAATTTTATTCGATCAGATAGGAAATCATCCTTCTGATTGACTTTCAGTTCCTTCACCACTGCTTCTCAATTACCTGAATGCGGTAGGTCAGGCTCTCCAGCGTAACAGCTACCAGCCCCGTCACATATTCTCGCCGTGTATCTCTTTGGATGATCAACTCCGGCATATGTTCCTGTGGGATCAGGTGATCCCGACAGCCTTGTAACAGGTCATTCCGCATAGCCGGGTCCATTGTATCGCCCGTAACGACAATCGCTGCCGGGTTAATAATCGCAATGATGGAGATCAGCGTTTTTGTGACGAGTTCCTGCAACCCTTCCCCCGTTTTCAACATGCGCAGCTGCTCTTCCCGTGACACGCCAAAAGGTAAAAAGGACACCTCACCGCCAAATTGTGTGTTCCCCGTCAGCGGACGACCATCAATGATAAAGCCTGCACCCGGAAAATGATTCTCCGGAAACGTCACCACCGCGAAGTTCTTCTCTTCCTCAAATTGCTGCTGGTTGTAAAGTCCGTAGACCGTCAGGTTCATGTCGTTACCAATGACCACTTCCACGTCTTCATATTGCTCCTTAAGCCTTGGCCCGAGCGGCTGATACGTCAGCTCCGGTACATCGCAAATTCCAATCACGCCGTTGTGCGCCACACCAGGTATGCCAATACCAATCGCCTGCACATTGTGGTGTTGTTCGATCAGATTTGCAATCAGCTCCTCTACCACCGTTACATTGATCTCATCCAAAAAGAGTGTGTGTTCATCCGCCATCTCTCCATTCAGATTGGCATATGTATGTGTGATCGAGTGAATGCCGCCATCTGTTCGAATAATCAGGCACAGTACGCTTGCGTAGTCCGCATTGAATTGATACTGACTTGCAGGTCTTCCCCCGCTCGATTCATCCGGACCCAGATCAATAATCTCACCCGTTTGGAGTAATTCGTTCAGGATCGTGCCGCATGTCGCAACGCTGAGTTTGGTCAGGTTCGCAATGGAAGCTTTTGTGCCTACGCCCATGGATCGGAGCGTATTCTTCACCAATTCAACGTTAATGCGCTTAACCTGTTGGGTGTTGTGTGATGTAGGTAACATCGTTAGTTATATGCCTCCTTTCGTTCATTTCGAACCATTCAACGAATGTTTTTAAAAGTATTTTAATAATTGAAGTGTAGGGGGATTTGGAAGGAAAGTCAATGCTTAATTGAAGGCGGAAAACGTTTGGATGGAAAGGCAAAAGGACAGCGCAGGATCATCTTATATGATCCTGCGCTGTCCTTTTGTTAAGGTGGTTTTATGTAGACTGGCTCATTTGATTTGCCAAGATGCTCTTCTCCAGTCGAACTTTAAATAACTTTCGGTTCAAATCCTGTTCCATGGCATGTAGGTGATATGCAGCCTGTTTCACCGTGTCCATGTGCAGCACCCCTGCTCGCTTGGCGATAATGTCTATGGCGTCCAATATGAGTTTGTTGCATGTGACCAGTTGGTCTACGTAATCATCTTCCTGTTGGACGAGTTGTGTGTATTGCAAAGCGAGGTCTTCGCTGTTAGTACTTGTCATGTCACCACTCCTAAAATTGGTACGCATAAGAGTACCAGATATACAAAAAGTATATGGTACGCTCATGCGTAACGTCAAGACCATATGGAAAATTTAGGAGTGATTAAGCATGGCAAAGAAAGTCGTTGTTAATATTCATAAACTCACGGAAAAACATAATATCTCGCTGCGCGAACTGGCTCGATTGTCTGATATCCGTCACGCTGCATTAAGTGAGTTGCAGTCAGGTAAACGAGAGAATATCAATTTTGCCCATATTGAGCGGATTGCAGAAGCGTTGGATATAAATGATATTAGGGAAATTATTGAGATTCGGGAAATTTAGATTTCTAAACTTATTTGAATCCAATTACGCATAAACAGTCAGCATAACCTTATTCTACAATATAATTAATAAGAGTCCTGAATGCTGGGATAAAATCATTATAGTTTGTTGAACCATCTTCGTTCTTTCCAAGATTTAACCCAACTACTCTAATATCTTTATCCCGATTATATCTTCTAACTTCTTCAATAGTAGGATTTGCTATCACCATATAATGGTGCCCTTTAAACACATCATGGAATTTTTCATACATATCTTCGAAGAACTTATCGTTAAAAGAAAAGCCAACAAAGAAAGAAGTTCTACTAGCCAGAATAACTTTTAACTTGTCCATTAAATCCTTTTCTTCATATAGCTTAGCATAATCTTCCTCAGTCACTATCATCGTTTCTTTTCTAGTAATGTGACCGTGTATATGAAGAACTTGCCCTGTTGCACTAAAAAGATTTGGCATATTGTCGATATCTTGCAAACATAATGGAGGACAGTAACTTTTTTGTTGGGAACTAAAATCCTCTATACAATGATCGTAATTTGTTGTAATATACACGCTTGCTTTAAGTTTTAGTATATCCCCTATGTTATGTTCCGTTACAAGTACATCATTATTCTTTGAAGCTTTGATAATTTCAATAATTTTATCTTTTATTTGATCGTCTCGATTCAAACGTGTAGATTTTTCTTTTAAATAGCTCAATGCTTTAAGAAGATCACCTGATTCTGTATATTCTAAGTATGTTAAACGTTGATGTTCCTCAGGAAACTTTGGCGCCAACTCTTTTAGTAGTTGAGTCCAATTTGGCAGGCCTAATGGAACTGAAAGCCCTGCCCCTATGAACGGCACAAGATTTTTTTGCTCCTCTTTTAAGTCTTGAAGATTATCGTAGGTTGGTGCATAAAAGTATTTCTTCCGTTGGTATTCTTTAATGCTTTGTTTTAAAGCTTCTACATTTTCTGAAGGTAAAGTATATAAATTACTTATATCATGTGCAAGTCTGTTGGTGACCAGTTCGCCACAAACACTACATGATTCATTTTCTTGTTCTGAAACGTAGCCAAATTCATTGTTCTCTAAATCACAAGTATAATAAATAGTTTTGGAGCTTTGTTCCAAGATCCACATTATCATTTGTTTGAAATGTTCTTCAACAAAATGCTCGTTTATGAAGTCATCACTAAATCCATGGACTTGATTTTCGTCTAAAAATCTAATTATCTTTGGAATAGAGTTGTCAATAAACTCTATAGGAATTAAGGTTGTCAATAACATTGTGGATGATCTCCTTATTCAAATGGCGTTTAGCACCAAAAATTACTTTAAAATATTTTTTTTTCGCTTCTATAGTAGTCTGAATCGTATCAATGTTTGAACCTTTATTAGGTTCAGTAAACCAAGACATAGACCAACTTTCTAAATACTTGGTACTTTCGAAATCTGTCAATAAACTATATAGAGTATCTGCATTAGCAATAGATTTATCTGCTCTTGTATTTCCTGTAGAACTTTTATTTGCTCGTGAATTTTTATAAGAGATCCTAGTTGGATATCCTTGAAGACCAATTGACTTGGCTTTTAGACTCATTTCTTTTTCATTAATGCTATTCATTATATAAATCCCCAAAAGAAGGGCTGAAACTTTTGCTTCAAGCTCTTTTTGCTGGGATTCAGTAACCGGGTTCTTACAATCGTTTAGCAAGCTTATTGCATTTGTACTAAATCTATTGATTTCAGCTCTCGATTTTTCATACAAATCTGTTCTAACATCATCAATCAGCTTATTAAACAAGAACTTACAGAAAGTTGACATCCCTTCCTGATCTTTTTCCTGTGAAAATTCAATTTCAATACCCAATGGGTTAATTACCTTCTCCATTATGAAATTATATAAGATTGAGGGAGTATTCATTTTTTCATTATCTGCTTCATCTTGCACATTAGTTGTATGTTTATGCAGTACCAAAATACTTTGCTTATTAAAGTCTATTTCCACTCCTGCTAGTAAATACTCAGGAACAGTTTCATTAGGTTTATTCTTGTGCACTCTTTTTCTCATTACGTTCCGACCAATAAGAAACCTAACTGTTTCAATCAAACCTTCTTTTTCAGTGTAATCAAATCCCGCCATAAAACTAGCATCTGTTCTTGTTACATGAAGCAAATCCATAATATAGAATCCTCGTGTCGTCATAAAAGAATGTAGTTCATTCGTGACGTTCGCTTTGAATCCATCAATAATCTTTTCAACCCTTTTTAGGAAAAGTTCTTTAGGATGAAGAGTTTTTGTAGCAATCTTATGAATATAAGTATGAGTGAGCCTACCATAAAATAGTTCTTCAAAAAAAATTTTATCAAAATCTTTCTTTCGACTTCTATGATTATTAATCAGGTTTTCGTATAGAACTGCGAAACCCTCATCTGAATTTTCGTTTATATTTAACTCCGTGTTTAATCTTTTTACAAAATTTGCAGGCTTAATATGGTCAATAAACTTTTTTCCATTAAAAATGTACAGTTTCTCTGGTTCCATAAAATGCCTCCGTTTGTTTTTTACATGCATACCTTAAAGTACTATCATCTTATAACAATAAAGTAGTATTACCAAGAGAGCATATGTTTGTTAGAATTTTACTTTTATAAATAAAAGTCTATATTTCAATCAAAACCTAAATATTAATTTAACATCTATATTTTTATCATTTATCTATAATTTCTAAATATACCCTTTTTACAGATTATTATATATCTAGAAGCAATACTTAAGTAATGCACCTCCCATTTGACCCCCACCTAAAAAAGGTCTATCCTAATAACGAATCAATAATTCACTATTAAGGAGACGTTCCCGATGGTGCAAGCCAAGAAAGACGAAGTCAGGAAAGAGATTGAATATGCGGCGCTCAAAGTCTTTTTTGAAAAAGGCTATGTGGATGCCAAGATGAGCGATATCGCGGATGAGATCAATATTTCCGTGGGCAATATCTATACTTATTTTAAGAACAAGAAGGAACTCTTCTACGCCGTCGTGCCGCCGGATCTGGTGGATTATCTGAAAAATGTGCTGGTGGAGACGATTCACTTTGACAACCAGACCTTGTTCGAGGAAACGGATAGCGAGCGAAAGTCGGCGCTGTTGCAGGAACAGGTGGATGTATTACGGAAATACCGGAATCAGATCGTCATCATTTTTGAAAAGAATAAAGGCACCATCTACACCAACGCCAAGAATGAACTTGTTGAGCTGATGATCGAAACCAAGAAGGCCTATCTGAAGAATCAATATAAACGGTATGAGATTGGCACCGAGGAGAACTTGATCCTACTGAACATCCTCGCACACAACGTGATCGACATGAATCTGGATCTATTGAAGCGGGATATGAGTGAGGACAGCCGGAAGCAAATATTCGAAGCGTTGTATGTATACAGACTATACGGCATGAAGAGCCTCAACGAATAACGCTTCTTCTCATCACTTATGCCGTGCAGACAAGCGTGCAGATCAGATCAATTTCACTTGGTTTGCACGCAAAAAACTTCATCATAGATCAGCCTATTTTTTTGATCTAAAAATGAATTAATTATTCATTATTGAAACAGACATCTTCTTTGCCCTAACTACTCACCTCACCCACATTTCAAGGAGGAACACACATGAACACCGCTTACGCATTAAAAAACGTCAATCTGATCCACGGCGACTCAAGCCGCAATCTTCAAAAAAACATGACGATTCTCGTCAATGAACAAGGTCTTATTCAGGATATCGGCCGAGATCATGAACTCAATATCCCAAGTCACTACACAACAATCGACCTCTCAGGCAAATACGTAATGCCAGGACTGATCAACGCCCACGTGCACCTCTTTGCAGATGGTAAACCGTTCAGTCTCTCGGTCAGCGAAGGCATGTTGAAGTTCGCATATGACCGAATCCTGAATACCAAACTCGGCAGAAACGTTTTGAAAAAACGCATGAAACGCAACGCACTGACCGCACTCCATGCGGGTGTAACAACGATGCGCAGTGTGGGGGAATTCTTTTACACCGACGTCCAGCTGCGGGATGAGATTAACAACGGCGACTTTGTCGGTCCTAATCTGCTTGTCTCCGGGTTTTTCCTAAGTGTCACGGGCGGACATGGTGCTCCATTCCTCGCTCTGGTGGGCGATTCTCCGTGGGAAGCACGAAAAAATGTACGGCTGAATGTGAAACACGGTGTGGATCTGATCAAAATCTGTGTGACGGGTGGCGTGACGGATGCGAAAATGGTGGGCGAAGCTGGTCGTTTACAGATGACGGTGGAGGAAGTTGCAGCGATCTGCGATGAAGCGCATAAGATTGGCCTGCGGGTGGCAGCGCATGTGGAAAGCACGGAAGGTGTACGCGTTGCGTTACAGGGTGGCGTGGATACCATTGAGCATGGTTCGGAGATGGATGACGAAATCATTCGTTTGTACAAAAATAATCCCAATGCCCTGAATGGCTATACCGCACTCATCCCCACCCTGCAAGCCACCTATCCATCCGCCTCACTGGATACCAGCGTAACGAAGGTCAGTGCAACGGTAAAAGAGAATTCCAGACTCGTCTACGATTCCATGCTCAAAGGCGTCAAGCAAGCGATCGAAAACGACATCACCATCGGGATTGGTACTGATGCCGCCATGCCTTACGTGACTCACTATCATATGTGGAGGGAGATGGACCACTACATTAGACAGGCCAACCTAAACAACAAACAGGTCATCGACATGGTGACCCGAACCAATGCGAAGATCTTAGGCGTAGATGATGTAACAGGGACGGTGGATATCGGCAAACATGCCGATCTGATTATTATGGAGCAAAATCCGCTGGAACATATTGAGGCCTTGTCAGACATCTCTATGGTCATGGTCAAAGGAAATCTAATTCAAACACCATCTGTTACAAGAATTAAAGAAGTCGACGATGTTCTAAGCTCAGTTTGGTGAATTCAGATATGTAAACATAGAATTCATCAGTAATACGTAATATTTGCTTCAATTAAATACGCTTTATCTTAAGAGTTGAATAATTCAGGCATTATGCTTTGAGGTGGCGGAATATCTTCAACAGGTTCTCCATCCAAAAATAATTCAAGTGCTTCTTTCGCCATCACTAATGCTTCTCCAACTGAATTGCCACAGGTGATACATCCAGGCAGATCAGGAAATGTAACATTAATTCCATCTTCAGCAAAATTAAAAATTGCGTAGTATTGGTAAGTTCGAACCATATGGGACACCTTCTGTTATCTAAATTTTTTCAAAAACAGCAAAAAGCCTTTCGTATTATATTCTGAAAGGCTTTCAATTCGTTTAACTCTTCATTTCCCTCAAATATATTGTTATAAGATTAATCATTCAATCCTTTGCCCTCCAGGATCGGCTGCATGTACTTCTCGATTCGTGACACTTTTGTTTTGGATTGCTTTGGTTGTGAGAAATAATAGAGATATGCCCGCTGCCGTCCGGGTGTGAGTGCTTCAAATGCATCTCGGAAAGCAGGATTTTCATCGAACTGCTGCTGAAGTTCCTCAGGAACGCTATATTCGGCAGTCTTTTTCATCTCCACCTGCAATCCGGCTTGTTCCACTTCAATCGCTTGCTGGATGTAGGCTTTGATCATAGACTCCTGCTCCACAATCTGCTCCAGGCTGGTGAAGCGAAGCTGGCGCTCTGCCTGTACATTCTCCGTCTGCTGAACCAAAATGCCGTGTGTATCCTTCAGCAGAGCACCTTTGAAGAACAGAATGGCCACGTACTCTTTGAATCCATGGATGAGAACGATGTTTTTCCCATCGAGCATATAACAAGGATGCATCCATTTCATATCCTCTGTCAGGTCAAAATCTCGAATAATCTCTCTCAACTTCGCGGACTCTTCCTGCCACGATTTTAGTTTCTTGATATAGCCGTCAACTTTGCGATTTCCACTTGTTTCTGTCATGGAGAAGTACCTCTCTTTATCTCATGTTCTTATAGGTTCAATTGTACTGTTTTTCAGTGGATTGTACAGCGTTGCTTACAGAGCTTTTATTGACCTTTCCACTTGAATTTAAACCTTAATAGCCGGCTCCCAAGTAAGGGGTTGGCTGTCTTATTTAATTTTACTTGTTGATTCAACAGAAAGTCTTATGAACCTTCAAGCACCTTATCTTCAATAACAGGCGCCGGTATTTCTTTAATCTCAACGGATTCTTCCGGAGCAAAGCTCTGGATCTCCATCGGCATAGAATCCAGGTACTTGTATTCTTCGGTCTTGGTAGAGCTAGTTACAATTTCACCGTTTTTGTCCTTCTGATAAATCACACGTTTCGTAGGGAAACCCGTATTTACATCAATGGTTACAACTTCCTTGTGGAGATTATCCTCGGAGATAGCATTTTTCTCGTTACTCTCTGTAGCAGACCGGGATTGTGTGCCCGCAGTTTCTAGTACTGTCCAATCCTGACTCTGTAATTCTGCTTTAGCATTCTCCAACAGCGAGATCTGTAGCAACTTCTCATTTTCAGCAGCAATGTTGTCCGGCATGGTCCAGGTATTCCCAACTAATTCCCCTGTCTCGAATTCTCGACCATAGGAAGTGATTTTCTTACCACCATCTTCAATAATCAATTTATTATGAAGCTGGTTATCACGGTATTCCTCAGTGATTTCTGTCAAATTCACGCGGTCCCGATAGCGAACAATGTATGATCCATCTTCAAACGATTCTTTAATATAATCTACTTTACCTTGGGTCGCCTTAAGTGCTGCACTTTCAACATCGCTTTGAGCACTAACTACAGATGGTTCATTCAGGTACATGTATCCACTCACAGATACGGCTATCAGTGGTATGATGAGTAGTGAAACCAATGTTTTTTTCTTCACAGGTTGACCCTCCTCTTATTTAGTCAGTATATATTCTTAATGCTTTATTCTGATTTTTAGGTGCCTAACATTTCATATCCGCTACATAATTATCCGTTTTGTACTTAACAACCCACTTAGTGAGGAATTAACCATACTATCCAATATGGAACTTAGTGTATTACGTTCGCATTTAATCACTTAACCATTCAAAGTGTTGATGCTACTTTCTAACACAAAAAAAAGCGATACTCTTGAGGGAATCTCGCTTTAAGTTTATTATGAAATCAGCATCTTCACATATTATAAAATATTTTGGAAGTTGAGCTTAAACAAATCAATTAAGGTTACGGCGTACAGTTTCTCCATTCAATAAATTTACAGTTTGATCATTAATTGAGATTGTGTGGTTATCAACCCATTCCAACTTAACTTGATCTGTCTTTCGCTCATAGTAAAATACTCGTTTAAACCAAAGAGGTCCTTTTAGTTCTCCTATAACTCCAGAAGACCCCATGGCCCCAGCGTCAGTTTTAAAGAAATTTAATGTATAGTTCTTGTCTGGTGAATGCGTAGTCGTAAGTAATTCTTTTGAACCCGAAAACATGGATGTAAATGATAAAACACCAAAAAGTAGAACGATCAGTACTACCGAAAGAAGTGTGGATATCCAACTTCTTACCTTAGCTGACTTGCTCGATTTATCTTTGAAACTTATTAAACTTAGGACCAAACCTATAACTGAAAATAGTAGAATCACGTAGTTTGGTGGTATAACTAACCATTTATTATTCATGTTAGAATACAGTGAATACATCGAAATAATGGACAAAAAAAGTACTAAAAACAAAGCTAACCAGCTTATTTTTTTCACTAAAAATGAACCCCCTTTTCCTTAAATAGATAAAAATTCGCGGTTAATACATCTTTCCTGCTTAATGAGATGACACATATCTCTCAATATATAAAGAAAATGATTCCTAATTTTACAGGAATCATTTTCTTTATATTATAAAGTTTAGTCGAAGATTATGTCCATTGTTAATTATCTTGTAGCGTCATTGAATCCTTGTTGTATAGCGGCTCTATCATTTTTATCTTCTGGAGTCCAGATATCACCGTTAGCATACTGACCACCATAAAACAAAATTTGCAAAGGAAATAAAAATTGTCCAGTGAACCCATAATTGTAATTTCCAATATATTCAGTAGTTACTGTTCGACGTCCTGTGTGTGTATCGGCCAACCATTGTTTCTGAGCACCACCCCAACCTGGTTGGGTTTTATAATCCCAAGGTCCACGTATATTTACTTTTGCTTTAAACCATATTGCTGTGGACGCTGTTGCTACTAATGCGGGTTGGCCCGTCGTAGCGGAAGAATAAAAAACATTCCAATAGTAACTCGTCAGTTGGTTTCTATTTGCTGTAACCATTCCTTTAAGATCCAGAATTTCGCTATATGGTGTAACTATATCATCAGAAGGATTAGAAGGTTCAACAGTAATTAAATTGCTTGGTTCTTCTCTTGATAACTTAGCGATTTTTTCGTCAGATACCATCTGAGGGTCATTATTATCGTCAATATATGAGTAGCCCGCTCTAATCAGAACATTTGTTGATTGAAGACTATTAATATAGTCTTGGTATACGTTTTCATCTGTAACTCCAAGCTTCTCTTTATTGACTTCAATTTCATTGATGTTGATCAGACCTCTTACAACTTTAATAAGGTTAAGATCTTTAGCTTTTTCATGTAATTGTTGGACTTGAGCGACCTCTATTACTTCAGAGTCTGCAGCTTTTGCAGAGAGATTGAAACTCATGAATAGCGCTATTGCTAAGATCGTTCCCAGTACGTACTTCAGTGATTTGTGATTTATAGTATTCATTTAGAATAACTCCCTTCAAATTAAAAAGTTAGACGAAGTTACTATCCTCCTTTCAACATATGAGGCTTTGAATAAACAGCTAAAGATACTATTGTTAACTCCTATTTTGGAGTAGACAATCAATTCAACTCTGGTAAAGAAGTTAAGTTAAATTACCGCTAATATATGTATTTATACATAATCTAAATTAAACATATATATATTACATAAAAATATCTATTAAATACATCGGTTCTATTATTTTACATTTAACTGTTACAATTTGTCAACAACGGCGAACTATTTTGCTTAATACCAACATATCAAATCCATAAGATATAAAGAAAGCCATTCTCCTAATTTCAGGGTAGCTTATCGAATGGATACTAAATACGAGATTGCACTTCAAAAATAATCTTATGCTCGCTCTTGTTCCTGGAGCTTCAGTGTAATGTTAACTATCGGTTTGTACGTGCTGACTGATACATATCTATCAAATCTATTTCTTGCTGAATTTGAAAACTAGATTCTCACTCGTTTTCTAAATCTTTTCAGGAAATCTCCCTTCAGAAAGCGGGTTTGATCCTTATTAGATGTACCCTAGGCAGCGTGCAATATTTCCATTGAGTTGCTCGTCAGTCATAACAGACAACCGTGACAGTTGATGGTTCATATACAGACCTCCATCCGGATTTGGATAGCACGGACCGGGTTCTTTCACAAGAAGATATGACTCCACATGTATACAACCCACTTTTACTTGCATACCCCCATTTTGCAATCATAGCTGTTCGTGTATATGATTCAAGCTATTGAGAAATACGGGGCGATCAAAGGTCTTTCCTTGGGCATCCATCGTCTTCGCAAATGTAATATCAACGGTGGAGGATATGATTATGCTTAAAATTAAAGGGTCCATAGACAATCTATGGGCCTTTTGCTTTAGTTAACATTTATGGCTTAAGCTAATATCCAGTAGTGACTGTATCTCATCTTCCAACATGGAGGAAGCTATTATCATAAAGTCTTCTGCTCCAATCTCAAAATGGCCTTTACGAAATGAAAACCCCCAATTGCGATTCCCCCGTGTAAAACTAAGTTGGTCTAACAACGTTGCAATCTTTACTTCTCGACACCGTAGATAACGGAGATCTCGGCGAAAGGGTACAAATGATTCCGACATCTGATATTGGTATATCCTGTCATCGGTAATTTGACCAATAGCGGTAAACGCCTGAAGTGGCTTGCCAGCTGATATGTCTGTACGTGGAGAATAGTATATCAGCCAGTTACCCGGAGACATCTGTCGCAACAGTGCTGCCTTACCATGGCACAACTGCGCAAATCCTCCCTCTACGGCTACATTCACATGAGAAGCAGATACAACACCAATCCAATATCTGCTGTCTATCGTTTCCAATGATTTCAATGCTTCCGCTGCACTTCTCATCCTGCAACCAACTCCCTTTAATCTGTGATATATCAAAGTATAAAAAAACACTACTGACAGGTGTATGTCAGTAGTGTTTTAAGATGTTTTTGGCTACTTCCTGCATTCGAAAGCGTAAAGACTCCGGCTCCAAGACCTCGATATCTCCACCCCAGCCAAGTAAATAGTGCAAGATTTCCTCGGGATAGCGGACACGAAAATGAAAAATCACACCTTCCTCTTGCTCCTCGAATGCATCCATATAAAAATGAATTGCCTCCATAATTTTGTCAGCAATTTCGGGTTTTGCCCTGATTATTATGTGTTCGTTACGGTCGTCAGGAGGTCGATAACTGTTTAGATTAAAGCCAGACGGCACAAGGAACTGATCCTCCAGCACGGAAAGTTCAGTCATCCGTGACAAACGAAAATGACGGATGTCTTGTCGCATATCACAACGTGCAATCAACACCCAATTCTCCTGTACAAGTGAGAGTCCATAGGGTGAAACCTCACGCATGTTATACCGATTGCCATCCGTTCCTGGCATTTTTTTCAGATACATAAAGCTGATTTTACGTTGCTCCAGAATGGCATTACGTATCTGGTTAAGGTATGTTTTCACCCGCGCTCGGGTTAAAGGTTCAACCGTATGAAGCAATCTCATCGTTTCCCGAACACGTATGGATTCGTTACGAACGGATTCTGGTAAAATCGCTTCAATTTTCCGTTGAGCCGACCTAGCCTCCATCGCGTATTCTGTATCCAATCTCTGTTCGATAAAATCAGCTCCCATGAGCAGGGATACGACTTCTTCTGCGGTGAAGCTTACTGGGGGCAGAAAATATCCTTCCATGAGGGAATACCCATGACCCGGAGCTCCCATAATTGGAACGCCAGCCTCACTTAATGCCTGAATATCTCGATATATCGTACGTACACTTGTCTCCAATTGAGCAGCTAAATCTTCTGCTCGTAGCATCTTCCTTCGCTGCAATTCAAGCGTAATCGCAAGCTGCCGCTCCGTTTTGTTCATTTTCCAAGCCCCCACCGTTTCATCATACAAACCTAACTTATTCTATTACAGTAACTTGTACTCGCGACTTCTGCTAAGAACTGGCGGAACTAAAGATATCGAAAATACAAAATTGCAAAATTGCATCCCTACTCAATGTTAAGCCTGTACTTCCACATAAATTTTTTTCGCCCAAATAAATTGATTAGAGTGCAACTTATGGGAAGGTGTGAAAAAAGTGACTTTCATTGAAAGATACGTGATCAACGATACTGGGACTATAACATTCACAGGTAATACTTTGGGTCTGAGCCGGTCCAATAAGGTGGGTGTTCCAGGTACGGGAAAAGAGTTATTGTTTATATACTTCCGCAGCTAAAAAACCATTCTCAAAGAAGGAACCTATGACTACAATGACATCACCGATGTAAAATTTTTTACGGTTTATCCCCCTCAGTACATCGCTCATTGGCACAAATAAGGGTGGTTCTCTCATAAAAGTCTATACCTATTTCACCGACCATAACATCCATATCTGAGGTTGGAACGAGAACAAGTGTCGTCGTAACTGTGCAGAAATTTCCGCTCCAAACTTCTGCTGTATTGTGAGGTAGTCACATTCGGATAAATGAAATCTTTCGACCATTGGACTAGGCGTACTGCATTATCTACATCGGCAAGCATTTCTCCTCCGTGGTCTGTTTGGATCCAATTCAAATTGCTCTGTTAGAACATCAATCTCTTTTCCGATTGTTTTAACCAATATGTCGGAGCGATGAGATTTCGTTGTTTGACTCACATTATAGCAATGTTCACCATCATCTACATTAATGGTCTTAGAATCTGTATGACATGTATGACATCTTACCCCTTTCCTGCATGGTTGGTTGTTAGTATTAAGTGAGTAAGTCCCATCGCAAGTTGAAGCCCGTTATTCTTTGGGAATGGAATCCACGACATGCTTTCATCATGAGACCATTGTTTGAGAGAAGCTCCTTGAGAAAACCAATAATTAATGAAAAAAGCAATATGCTTATTAAGATAACTAACCCCTGCCTCTGTTCCCATCGATACATTACAGTTTCCAGCCAGAGGAGTCCAAAAAAGATCATGTATAGAGACAATCCTAGTAGATCTATAACCTCATTAATAATAAGTTGCTTCTTTGCTTTAACCGACTTTTTCAAGAATAACGGATTCGTAGTAGCTTGGTCATTCTTTGCCACCTTTTTCTTAGAACATACTTGATAATACATTCGTTTGAGAACAAGAACCATCCCCGTTTTAAAAGGTAATTTCATTTGCAATCCCTCCTAGAAAGTAATTTATACACAAAAAAAACCAAGAGGAATTGTACCAAATAGACACAAATACACCTTTGGGGTGGGTTCACAAACATATGGCCCTCATTAGTCGCATGACAGAGGATAAATAAAAATAAGGTACACAAGGTAACAACTACATTTACCATTTTTGTTGATTTTACACAACTTTACGTTAAAGTACACGCAACTATTTCTGCTAATACAATGGTATCTAAGCTTGATTCCCTTTCGAACTCATCTGTTAGTTCGTCCGACGTCGCTACTAATCGTTCCGCTGCATATGATGTTTGTGCGTAAGTTCTGAATGTCAACACAAAAATAAGAAAGAAAGTTATACACCCCCTTGCAATTGCAAGGGCGCAGATCGTGGATGGTTCAACTACTAACCTGAATAAAACAAGTGCCTTTGGAATTCATTTGGGACCTGATGCCAAGTCAAAGAGAAACAGGAGTCTCTTCATAACGCTTTTTCAGTTTCAAAATTTCAGGGAGCGGTCCTCTGCAGGTAAAAGCATAACTACTACTTTTATATCGCATTTCTGTAGCTGATAGCTGCACATTTTTTTACTATTTGTAAAAAAGTTAAGAGTAACTGGAGTGACTATCGCTACTTACTTATCAGTGTATTTCTATTCTTGGAATTATGAATTACTCTTTATTAGAGAATGTAGTTCGCGGAGATTAGAAAATTGTCAATAAGAATGGCGGTGGAAGATCGAAGTTGACATACTTAGGATGAGGTTGTAGTCTTTGCGTATGCAAACAAACGTCTTTAGGAAGAATCCTCCGCTTGATGGGGAACTAATCGATACCGATACGCTTTTCAGCATCGGGTTTACCTCCGTTCTATCCTAACCAAATAAGAAAGTAGCGAACAAGCATTCGTTATTATAGCGAATGGTCCTCAAAAATCAAACGGTTGTCATTCATCCCACCACTTTAGAAATGTGGGATGAATGACAACCGTTTGTTAAAGTTTAGTTGAGAAAGATGCCCTCGGTCTGTATCTATGAATTCTTGAGCAACATAAATCGACCACTGAGCGGAAGTTCTGCTCCTTGTAAACAAAAACTTACGAGTTTTGCAGTCTATCTTTTTATGCAATACAATTTATTTGGTGATTCATCCATGTGTTGATTTCCTTGGTTTCTTCTAAACTTTTCAACGCTTCTATCATACATTCAAAAATATTAGTAGAATTACGATTCATTAAATCAATCGGTTTTTGAAAAAAGAATACATTTTTAGTGCTATCAACATTTTTATAAATAATAGGCTCTAATAAATATGAATTAATTTTTATAGCATTGTTTATCATATCAACAGTAACATGTGGGTTTTCAATTTTTTCAAGATAAGCTAAATTCAACAATAATTGCAATTCGTTCGGATTGATATCAAGCGCTTGGTAGTAACACTTCTTCGAATTTTCAAGATCCCCATTTATCCATAATATTTCTGCTTTTAAAGTTAAAAATTTCGCCTTCCAATACAAATCAGATATCTGATCTACATGTACTAACTCCTTAACTTTTTCAAATTCGCCCTCTAACATAAAAAGCCTACATTTATAAAATTCCACATAATATCTCATTCGTTCAGTACATCTATTTGAATTCAAAATACTATCAAAAATATTTAAAGCTTTGTCATAATCTCTCGAAGTCGCATATTCTACGCCTAAAAACATCAACAGATTCATATAATAATAAGTTCCTTCATTTTGAGTGAGTGTTTCTTCTAATAATTTTGTGTAAGATAATCTCTTCATTTCACTATTCTGTTTGACTAGAACATCTATATGTTGAATTGGAGCGTCAAGAAATTTTATCTCACCTGATAAATCCTTTACAGAATATGTAACTGAAGAATGAATAGGTGATGGATCATAACGGATTTGAGGGTGACTTCTAAATAAACGTGACATAGTTGACTCAAAAAACAAACCATTACCCAAATATTCATATCTAGGTAATCTAGCTAACATAACTTCAGCAGGAGCTTGTGAACAAAAATTATGTATAGTAGTTATTGTTCTATCATCTAAACGTTCATCCGTATCTAATACAAAAACCCAACCAGAGTTTATTGCATTTAAATAAACATTTCTAGTTTGATCTAAGATAGTTTGGGGGCTGAAAATTATATCGCATTCAAACTTTTCAGCAATTTGTCTTGTATTATCAGATGAACCATTATCAACTATAATAATATTATTTGTTAATTTTTTCAGATTCCTAATAGCATCTTCCAAGAGCGGAGCTTCATTTTTTGTTAAAATACAACCAGTTATTTTCATTGTTGAAAACACTCCTCATATCAATTTTTTGCAGTGTTTATAATAAGGATGCCTATAGTTTGACTAGACCTCATAAGCGGTTGACTGTGCTCATATAACCCACACAATTCCAATGTAAAAATGTACTGGCTTGTATAAAACTCAATATCAATTTTCAACCAAACTCTTAATCTGTTATCTATATTCAAGACTTCATGTTAAACACAAAAAATCTCCTATTAAAGAGAGGTGAACGTCGACTCCATATACCCAACGATTAGGAGGTCCAACGTGGATATCATAACGTGAACTACCAACCACCTAAGAGATGTCGGCTTCTTGATCAATTAAGCTACTGCCTCAAGTTTACAGGCTAGTTCCTAGACCGAATGTGTGCAATTTTATGCAAATCCTCGTTCTTCTTTTTTTTGGATTCATAGGAATTCATTTTCAACGGTAACGCTTCCTTTTGATTGTTCCCTTACTACCCTAAAATGAGTAAAGCGATGCCGAGATGCCTCATTTGAAAATAATGAGGCATCAGCATGAATAGTTTAGCGTTTCAACCGATGTTAGAACTCAAGCTGATTTTCTTAAATAGCACACACAGTACAAAAAACTTGTATACCCTTCCCTTTACCGAACTCTGTCAATTCTTCTCCCGATGTTGCAGTAATACCTACACAATTAGCCTCAATGTCAAGCAAATTAGCTATTGAATTACGCATGTCAGCAATAATAGGTGATATTTTGGGTGTGGAACATTCTATTGAAAAAGAAACATTAGATATCTTCAATCCATTCAGATACTTTAATGCTTCCTTAACGTATTCTGCGCTATTCAGAATTCCTCGTTCCAAACACATTTCGTCCGCAATTTTCCCGAGGATATTCACACATGTAATACTTGAAATTGCATTTGTCAATGCGTGAAGAACAACATCTCCATCGCTGTTGGTAAAAAATGATTTATCACTGTCTACCTCCACTCCACCTAAAATGAGTTCTTTGGTACCATTTGGATCAAATCTGTGGCTATCTTGCCCAATACCTATCTTCATACTAGTTACCTCCTGTTAGTCTTTTCAAGATTAATTTTTGAAACACTTTATGTGTTTTCTAATTCGACTCCCGGTGTATCGAGGAATCAGTTGGGTAAACTATGTTTCGTTAAAATTGATATTAACCCATTTTTATTATATCACCTTCTCTAAAAGCTAAAAAATATGAATGGTTCATCCATGCTATAAATGCGTCGAATCTTTGTACCATTCAAATGGAACGTTGAAAAAAATTATCAATAAAAACTAGTCAATAGATGCTACCATAGGCCTGCCAAGCAGGAGATCCTAAATGATTAAGCATAATCCTTCACCCTTGCTTGGCGGGATAATTTCAGTTGTCATTCAAAAAATATGAAATTAGGGACCTATGGTTAGTTAATTTGAATGAAATATTGCGTTACTTATATGAGTTTCTATGGATGGTGGGTATAAGATCCGCAAGAACCTTATTCATTACTTCCGAAAATCATTCGAAATAATTTTAACGTAACCTATAATCTCAGTTTATCTTTTGGGTAATGTACTCAGCAAAATCTTTGACTTTTACAAATGAATCCCTGGCCAACATGTTGTCATCAAATATTATGTCAAACTCTTCTTCCATATCAATAATTAATTTTATGAAAAATACTGAATTAACTCCGAGACTTACCAAATCCGCCTCAAGGGAAATTGATTGTTCGGGGATTTTGGGCAGATTTCTTGTAATTATTCCAAGAGTTCTTTGTTCTAACGTTGATAGTTGTGGCTGGTTATTTATAACTTTACTTTTCTCTGGTAAAGAATAATCATAGTTCCGGTCTATCTTCCCGCTTGAAGTATAAACAAAATCATCAATTCTAATAATATCAAGTGGAATCATATATTCCGGTAAATAGCCTGCTAAATACTCGACAAGAGTATCTTTGGCTATTTCCTTTGTGCTAGTATAATAACAAACCAGAGCGTTATGATCATGTACCATTACTAATGCATGGGTAACGTCAGTGTATTTCATCAACATCTTTTCAATTTCCTCAAGCTCTATTCTATAGCCACGTATTTTAACCTGATTATCAGCCCTTCCAACGAACACAATATTACCATCATCTGTCCGTTTTCCTAGGTCTCCGCTTTTATACATCCTGCCATGTTGATGTATCAAATCCGGCAAAAAACTTTTACTGCTCAAATTTTCATCGTTAATATAGCCACGAGCAACACAAGCACCAGAAATATAAATTTCTCCAACCTCATTCACAGCACATTCAGTTAAATCTTCATTTAATATGTTTATCATTGTATTATCAATTGGCTTTCCAATTGGAATTTCAGATAGTTTTGAAAAAATATCATGACTTAAGCTAAAGCAGGTTACTATAATTGTAGTTTCTGTAGGACCATACACATGATGTAAATTAGTATTTGTATTTCTACCAAACAAACTATAAAACTTTTCTACTAGTGTATGGTGCAAATATTCTCCACCAAAATATACATTTTTCAAAGATTTAAGCTTATCCATGGAATCCTTATGTTCTGCAACATCTAAAAATAATTTAAACGCCGATGTTACAAAGTTTATTGAAGTAACGTTATGTTCAAATATTTTGTTTATTAAGATGTCCGGGTATTTCTCTTCGTCTTGTTTCAATATACATAATGAAGCGCCTGCAAAAAACCATGCGAATAATTCAAATATTGAAAAGTCAAAAGTATAAGAATGTTTTAGAATCAGAACATCATCGTCACTTAATGAATGTTCTTCTTTCCTCCAACTCAAAAAATTGACCACGGATTTATGTTCAACCATCACACCTTTAGGCTCACCCGTTGATCCGGAGGTAAATATGATATAAGCGAGATTCTCGGAAGAAAATTTGATCTCCAAGCTTGAACTCTCAAAAATGTCATACTTTACTTCTTCTATATTGATAAACGGCACAGTACTTGGAGCCGACAATTCTGTGTCAGTTAATAGAATTTTTGCATTGCTTTTTAATAAGAGGTAGTTGAGCCGTTCAACCGGTTCATTCACGCTCAAGGGTAAATAAACGGCACCCGCCTTCAAAACGGCTAAAATACAAATAACCATTTCAAATGAACGTTTTAGTTGCAATGTAACTATATCACCAACCATGACATTTCTCTGGATTAAATATCTTGCCAGCTGGTTAGCTTTTTTATTAAGCTCAGAATATGTCATTGTGCCGCCATCATAAATTAAAGCAATCTTATCTGGTGTTTTTTGTGCTTGGATTTCAAACACTTTGTTTATTGTCAAATCTTTCACATTCATTTTAGAGAACCTCCACTTGTTAGATTTCTAGAAATCTTGGTCCTTCTAACATTTCATCGCTATTGTCACACGAAAAAATCCGTTCATAGAATCCTTTTTTAAATTTCTGTTTCTCACCGAGTTGATTCTCTCCAAATTCTCTCATAAAGTCTTGATCCACTACTCCTAATTTTTCCATGATTTCATCTTCATATCCATCGTTATATACTAATTTTAAATAGAACATTGTGTAATATATTTGTTTTTCTAGATTGTTCTTTTTGGCAAACGAAACACACGATTCAAGTGATACATTATCCATACATTGAATGATATATTCTCTTATGTCACAAAGTTTTATTAAACTCATATCTTTTCCAAAAAATATAGTTAATGTGTACGTAGCTTCGCCATAAAAATGGGTGCAAAGATGAGTAAGAACATGGGATGGATTGACATGTCCTGTTCTTATGTAGTTGTCAATTATTTCATTAATTGGGTCATGGTTCAATGTATCATCTAATGCAAATCTAAAGTCAAATAAATAAAATGGGGTAAACCGATTATCATTTAATTTTAGATAAGGTGGTAAGTTACTCATTGATCTCTTCCACATAATTTCCTCTGCTCGAGAAATTGGAGTTATTGTATTATCTATTTCATTGTATATGCCGTTGCTCTTGATAAAACCAAGGGATTCCATTGCATCTTCTAGTTTCGCTATATCTGAATACTTAACAAGAAAGTCAGCATCTCCACTATATCTAATACCATAATCTTTATACATATTTGGTATTAAGTAAGATCCCTTTACGGGAATACAAGTAAGATCATGTTTTTTAAATTCATCTAAAGCTTCCTTTATTTTCAATTGATAATTTTTATTTCTTTCAGATATTGAGATACTTGCGCTGGTTATTACTTCTCTTAAATATTTTGGGATGGATACATCAGGACAATATGTCTTGATATTTTTCCAGCATAATGTCATGGTTTTGTGGTACAATGTTAATTTGTAAAACTCAAACCAATTAATTCTGTTTTCACTAAGCAAGGTAGTTAATTGTTCTTTTTGATTTTCAGAAAAAGTAAGTCTGCTAGTCAATATAAGCAACTCTTGTTCAGGGGTCCATTCAAGTTTCGTTTGCATATTATTTTTCCCTCCACTTATAGTCTTGTTTATTTCATTAAACCTTTTCTAAGAATTCTATTTTGTTCCCATCAAAATCACTATAAAATAAAACTTTACTTCTCCCAAACTTATTACTATCTACATTAAAAACATCAGAAACTGGACTAATACCTTTGTTTCGTAAAACAGATATTTTCTCATCTAAAGAAGGCACTAATATTGTTATAGATCCCCTAGACTTTATTACATCATCTGTTTTTTTATCCACAAATTCAATCAACTCGATCATTGCACTTCTAACTCCAATTCTCAATAATACAACTCTGCATTTTGAGTACATCCCAGCAGAAATAAATCGCACTAAATCTCCATTCACTTCAAATTCATCCACTAATTCAAAACCCAAAGCATCAACGTAGAATTTTAGTGAATCATTTATAGAGCTCACAAAAAAATCAGCATGCAAAAGCATGTATTCACCTTGCTTTCAATAATATTGTATCTACGCAAATGTATAGTTACTGAAAAGAACGAATTCAAAAAAGCAACCTTTAATTGTATTTCGATAATAGTTAAGCCTTCATAAAATGTGTAGTTACTCATGAAACTCATGGGTTATAAGGTCTCTAGGCGCTTCTATCAATTAACTTCAAAATTACAACGGTTTCTGCTGAAAGTATGTATCGTTTTTCTCACATTTAGCACTAGTTTAACAAGTGTCAAATGAGTGATACAGCTTCTAACTAATCTCAACAGAAAAATTCATCGTGCCTTCGTTGATAAACAAAATAAAACCGTCGCACGTTTCAGTGATATCTACACCAGACTCGCTATCAAATTTCTGTTCTAATTCAGAATTGAGAATGATAATACGTACATCAGCAGGTTTATCGATATGAAGTTTATTTCCAGCTTTCATACTGAAAATCTTATTTTGTCTACCTTTTATTGAAATAACACGTCCAGATTGAAGTGGTTTTATATAAACCGAGTCAATTAAGTTATAACCAAAAGCATATAAGTATTCGACACCTCCCTTCTCATAAATATAAGGAGCGAATCCTTTTCGTGCTCCTTGGAGTGGTGCATTTAATATCATTTCGGTTTCCCATTCTCCAGAAGGAGTCACAGGCAAAGTGTCCGTGCCAAATGGCCCAGTATATGCAAAAAACAACACTCCTTCTTCACTTTCAAATTCTTTAATTGTTAAAGAAAATCCACTGGGCGTCAGCACCGTATCGGCTGGATGCGCATCACATACGATATATTTTTTACCAACACGACTCTTCCATTTTCCCGTAAGCGAAGGAAAAGACGTGCACTTTTGTGCCATCGGATTCTTTCCCCAAAATGGTACTGTATTTATCAAATAAGAATTTTTTTCATGGTTTTCAAAAGTAAATACAAATGATTTCGTATTGGAAACAAATCGTTGTCCATCATAAAATAACCCAGTGACCCAATCTTCCCAGACATCTTGTTTCCTGAATTGAATTTTAAGACTATCGTTATCAAAAATGGCGCGGAAACTATGAGTATTATTGTAATATACACCTGAAAATCTTTCTGTATATTCAACAGGTATAGGCTTTTTTTCAATATCGAACTCTTTTTCTTTTTTCTTTTTCCGTGTGTTGATGTTATATTCATCTAATAACAAGCTGCAAAGTTCGCTTAATATATCATAGACAACGATTCTATTGTCGTTTGTCACTGAAATCGCGGCTGCAAGTTTATACTTTGGGCTAACAAGGAGAAAAGTACGGAACATATTTGTAGCACCGCTTTTCACAAGCACATTTTCACCGAAATCGTAGGGTTCAAGTGAAAAGTTTACCGAATCCCAACCCAATCCGAAGTTTTCTGCTATCCCGGTGATTACAGATTTCCCTTGTGAAAGAGTTGTTTCATGTAGGCTTTCAGGTTTGAAAACTTCTTTCGGATCGATAAATAAATATCCTATCTTTGCACAATCAATAATATTTGTTATTATTCCACCTGATCCTGTACACATAATGTATTCTTCTTTTTTCTCTTTTTCCTTAACTCGCACACGATTTTCCGGAATATTTCCTCCTGAAAAAGTTGAAAGTGCACCTACAGGTTTTGCTATATGGTCTTGTACAAATTGTATGAAACTTATGCCTGATACTTCCGCTACAACCATTTCCGCCAATATGTAGCCGTCGTTGCAGTAAACGGAGTTATTCCCCGGAGTATCTTTTAGTTTTGATTTGGAAAAATAATCGTAGAACTCTTCATATATATCTTCAGTAAGCCATTTTGTACTGAATGAATATTTTAAATTTGCCCCAGGCAATCCTGAGCTGTGATTAAGGCAAGTTCGCAGTGTAATTTGCTTGTATCTTTTGTCCTGCATCCTAAAACGGGGTAAATACTCCGTTACTGACACATCGAGGTTCACTTTCCCCATTTCAACGAGCTTCATAACCGCGATGGCGCAGTAGATTTTCGATATAGAACCTACATTATATAAATCGTGTACTGTCGCAGGGTTATCTGGATTTCCGTCCTGCGTCCCATATGCTAAAGCAGCTATGAGTTCACCATCTTTAATAAATGCGGCACTTATTGCCGTTGCATTTTTATTTACTTTAGCATCCAATAATTCTTTCATTTTCCCCGCTAAATCCACTCTAGTCCCAACTAAACTCATGTTTACCTCCATGCTTTTATATAAATATATCACCAGTTAAGTTTACTTTTAGGTTGCGTTAAGCCATAAAAAATCAGATGCAAAACACCAGAAAATCTAACCAAGTGATTCAAAAACATGTTAAATACTTCAAATAGTAATATATTCAGCTTTTAATATAGATTTAAAAAGGAACTTTTTCTAAGCGTTGCTTTTTCATTGCTTTTGAGCCAATATTTTGTTAATAATAGAAACGGCAATATCCACTCTTCCAATCACTACTTCAGTATTTAAAATGATACCACCCGGATTGTACTCAAGCATTTTTGTCACATCTATAATTTCTGCAGGGTTAGGAATCACGTTTTTTGCTAATGATTGCAGAATTCCAGTAGCGAAATACAATTTTTTGTTTAGATTTCTTGTACTCTTAGCAATTTGTTCTTGAAACTGGTAAAGATTATTATAATCAGCGTAAAGCCTAAGATCTCCTCTTCCTATCATGATGTTTGAATGGCATGCAATGTCGTCAATGTTTAAAACAGAATTTTGAGTCTCAATTTTACTTATGATTTCGAAATCAGGTGTCTTGTTACCCAGAAACTCGAGCACATCGGTAGAATTCATCACAAATGACAAAGCTATGCTATCAGGATTAACTACCTCAGTAATTTCTCTGTATGTATTCAGTAATTGGCTTTTCATTAATTTTCCAATGGAGATAGATTTTCCAGTATAAATTATGCATGAATTTTTAGCTCTCACAACAATATGATCTGTATGTACTTCTTCTACCACCCAAACACCTTCACCATCAGAGTAATATATGGTTTCTCCAATGCTTAATTCTAAAACACGAGAATCATCGACGAAAATAGTATTTGACGAATTTATTGATATTTTAAACAAGTGTTCTGGCTTTACAGTATAGACACCAGCCTCGTTATTTAGATACAGACGTGGTTTCTTATATGGAAATGGGAAGTCTAGCATAATTCTAATGGAATGTTTTTGCTTTAATTTAGCTATTTCGATAGCTCGTTCATGTAGTTCATTTAAATCGTCGTATTTTGCTAAATTAAAGCGCAAACTATTTATACCCTGACGTAATAGCTCTTCAATTTGTGCATCCAAAGCATTACCAACATGTATCCGCCCAATTGTGGCTATTATATCCATACAATCACTCCTTAAAGTGCAAAATTAAGTATTTTTCTATACAGTTTCATGTAGCTTTCTTCGGACAATGGCTCTGTGTTATCAACGACAATAACATTTTCAAAAGTTGCACATGCTTCTAAATACATTTTTCTGGCCTTAATAAGGTTCTCTAAGCCATCATTGTTCTCCATCGGCTTAGATTTTTGTAACAAACGTTTGTAGGCTACTTCGGGATCAATGTCTAATAAAATTACAAGATCTGGAGTTTTAAGCGTTCTAATAAATGCATCAATAAAAAACTGGTTTACACCCAAAACAGATGAAAAGACCTTAGAACATAACCAGAATCTTTCCGTAAGAACAGTTCCGCCATTTTCCAAATCACATTGAATTTTTTCATAAACACTTCTTAAGTCCAGTAAATAGGCTAAAGAAATCAACTCGTCGTTGAAATACTTATACAATGCATCATTTGTCACTTTGCGTAAAGAATCAATGTTCTCGCTAGGAGCAAATCCATGATAATAAATAACATTGCTCAATTCTTTCTGCATGAAAGCATTTAGGCCTCTAGCAAAGGTCGTTTTCCCTGCACCTCCCATACCACAAATGCTAATATGTTTCCCCATAAAATTTCCTCCATTTCTATTTTGTATACCTCTCGAAAACGCAGAGAAATACCAAAGCTTTAGAAACATAGCATCAAATCCGCTCTTGTTTCATGAATGTGTTTTTTCAAATTGTTTTCCATGTCTCCGCTTGAAATTACATCAATATTACTATAAAAAATGTAAAAAAGAGAATTACCACATTGGTGTTTTACTTAATAAGTGATACCAAATAAGGAATGAGCCTTGTTAAAGATGACGAAAAGCATAACACAACCAAAGGGGACTAAGAAGTCCCCTTTGGTTCCCTATATCAGCCTATCTCTAATCTAAAGCTTCCTTAAACAAAGTCTTTATATATCTGGGATGCCTTAGCTCCTTTACTCCCTTGATATTTGCCATCGTATAACACAATCTCACCTTTTGGCACCCAAAAGGTGACCTGTCCTATCAACATATTAGGAAATACTTTTACAGATTGAACTGCATGTAACTGTAATGTCCATTGATTGATGGATCCGATATCAATCAAGTCCGCTGTAATATGAACAAACAGTCCCAATCTAGCTATTGAAGACTTAGCGCGTATTATGGGCACATATTTATTACTCCCCATAATTTCATTTGTAAAACCTAAGTAAATGCGGTTCGATTGTAAGACCAATCCCTCTTTAGGTATTTCGATATCTTCTGTTTCCTGTTTCACCTTCGGATCCAGTATATCGTTCTTATATACCTTTAAACTGCTTCCTAACGAAAAATCATAACTGTTGGGATTAATCTGTCGCTTATTAAATGGAGTAATATGTATATTCTCGTTTATCACTTCTTTTTCAATTTCACATCCAGTTAATATCATGCCTCTAATCTCCCTTCAGGAGTGTTAAAATGAGTATAACTCCCTTGATATAAACTTATATCACCCTGGGGTTCCCAAAAGCTTACTTGTCCAATAATCATCGATGGATAAATTTTGATTGGTTGTACACATTTCAACTCCAGAGTCCATTTATGTGATTCTCCTAAGTTCCCCAAATCTGCTGAACATTGTAAGAACAAACCCAATCTTCCTAAAGAAGATCGTCCTATGAGCGATGTCACATAATGGCTACTGCCAATAATTTCATTGGTAGTTGCTAGATACAAGCGGTTAGGCATAAGCACTATCCCATCTTCTTTTATATGTTTGATTTCAGAAGTTATGGTTTCCCCCTCTTCGTTCACCGTTACTTCGCGATAAAAATCACCGAGTCGATAATTATAACTATTGGGGTTCAAGTGTTTTTCGTTGAATGGGATAATATCTATTTTATTTTTTTTTATCATTTTCCTAATTTCGTTGCCTGTCAATATCATGCTTGCCCTCCCTTCCAGCGATGGTAATTTAAACGCTAAATCACTATCGCTTTGTTTTAAATATCAAATCAAATATAATAATTCCAGCCTGAGGCTTTTATTTCGTAATTTTGACTATCTCTATTGCAGAAAACAGCCCCTGTATTATTGCCTTTTTGTATTCTTCCTATTATGTATAATCCCGCCTCTTCAAGTTTAATTAGATCGTTTTTTTCAATATTCTTATCAAGCGTTCCAATTAACTGAAAATCTGCTCCAGCATTAAAAACTAGATCGAGAATCCCCATTGTTTCATGCTCAGTAATTTTCCAACTCAGTGGATGAATCTGTAATTTATCGAAATCCAATGTAATCTGCATATCGTTTATTTTCGCAATCTCATGTAAAGATTGATAAACACCATCGGTATTGTCCATACAAGTTATTGAATATTTCGGTTTCATTTCAGACAACATTCGTGACAACTCACAACTGAGTAGGGGGTATTTGAATACCGATTTTAAGATTTCCTCCTCAGTTTCGTTAAACGTAAACCCTTCTCCTTTGGTTTTTGTAAAATACTTAAATGAAGTCGGAGTTATTCCAATATGCTTTGTAGCAAAAACATAATCGTTATCTTGACTTCCAGAACGATAGATCAAATTAGGGATTTTGCCTTTTCCGATCGAAGTTGCTGCCAAATTCATTTCTACACTATCACTCAAGTCTCCACCCAAAATTAAACAATTATTATCTTCGCAGGCTTTCTTTGCACCCTCCATGATTTGAGTAAATTGACTTACTTTCATATCTTTGTTAAAAGCTAAGTTTAGCAGAATTCCATAAGGTTGCGATCCGCTGGCATAAATGTCACTGATGTTTAACGATGCTAAATAATATCCCAATTCATAATCATTAATTAGTCCCAACTCATAGCTTAAAAGATCAGCCGGTACACGATCAGTTGACATTGTAACGCAGTCACTTTCTCCGATAGGAATCACAGCGCAATCATCTCCGGCTAACGAATTCGCCTTCATAGGGTTTATCATAGGAATTATGATCTCTTCAATTAACCGCTTTTCTCCATACTCTTTCAACATCAATTCGCTCATACAAAATTCCCTTCCTTAATAAAGTTCGCATCCAAATAACGAAAAGCCTGAAACACCAACGCAATTTCGAGTGTCCATGATATCGTTTGCATAAATTGAAATAAATTATGTAGTACAGAAAAATTTCAGCAAATGTTTATTTGGGAGGGACGTGATGTAATAATATTGCTTTCCTTAAACTGATCTACGGCGAGCAACTCTTCCTTTTGGATAACTTACGGTTGTTCACTCGTTAGCTATGTTTTGCGTATATAAAATATATTCTGTGTTCAGCGTAAAAAAGGGATACTCTCTTACCATGTTTTCGGAATTTCGGTTTTCCTTTTATACCATGTTCCACATTCGATGCAGATGCTAGCTTCTGAAACAAAGTTTACGAATCTTTACGATTCTGGGTTTTGTTCTAACTATTCGCTCCACAGCTTCGCAAAAATTAGCTCGGTAACCCTTGCACGGAAACTTTTATTATTGAATATCGCATGAATGATTATACCTATTTTAACAGATAAAAACAACTTTGTAAATTATTTAAAAATTTACATTTAAAAAACCAAATACATATTACCAGTATACATTTCCATTGGCACTAATCATGAAATTAGTAATCAATGATGCATAAATATCGAAAAGACTTTTAAACGAAATGAAGTATCTCAAATAATGAATAAACTATCATAATTATTAAATTTTCAAATATTATTGATGATCTCAAAAATCTTACTTTTATTGTTTTCTTCTATTTCAACAACATTAATATTATTTTCCTGAGTTATAATAATTAAATTTTCATATTCTATCCAACTTGCATTTTCCACTTTTTTCAATACTGAACTAAAGGATTCAGTATATATAAAAAATAGTCTTTTTGATATTCTAAGCAATTCCTGAATGAAATCTTTTAAGATTTTCTCGCTAAATATTCTGAAATAATCACTAACTATAATCGCATCAAAGTATTTATCTAAAAATGGCGTATTAACACCAAGTAGATACACTATATTTTTATCCGGAAAACGCACCCCTAAATAATTAAAAGTATTCTTATTTTGAACAAATATGTCAGTTGCAGTATTCAATTGATTAATAAATGCGAAGTTATCAATTCCAATTGTAGCAACCCTCGAAGAATTGCTTATTATTTGATTTATACACTCAAATAATTTTGTTTTATAACGCGGAATTATATGCTGTAAAACTAAATTATTATATTTACTCAGAGCCTGACTATAATAAGGGCCAGGGTAATATAAATACAACTCTGTATCAAAAGAATACTGTTTACGATGTAACATTAATTCATTCCTTGCATTACTAAGCGTTTTTTCATTTGAACTCTCTGATGAACTAAGATGAGGAATATGCAAACAAGTAGATGCCTGATCTGCAATAAATAAAGCCCCCTCTTTGAATAGTCGGTAACACATATCTGTATCTTCTGCTCCCCAACCTAGAAAAGCATCATCGAATCCGCCTATTTTCTTTAATAGATAATTAGAAGTAGTTAATGCTGCAGTCCAACCGATTGACCAAGGAGCAGATAAATTGCTTAATTCATTATTAGTCATTTCAAAAAGTCCAGCTCTTCGATCTATCCATTCAGGGATGCCTGACAGTTCTTCTGTAATTTTTTTGAAATTTGTAGGTGAAACACAGTCTATAACTGAAACATCGTCTTTCTCAGGCTCAACATACATACCTAGTACAGAATGATAAACGACCAGTTTTTCACCTCTTTCTTTAGTTATAGAGTAAATATTTCCAACAAAATCGTTTGGAATTAATACTCCACAATCTAAAAATGTAATCCACAACCCCTGACTAGCTTCTATCCCTGCGTTTCTAGCTCTTGCTCTACCAGAAAGATCATCTCTCTCCCGAAAAATATATTTAATATGTGAAACCTTTTTTTTATACTTTTCAAAAACATCTTTCGTGTTATCAGATGAACCATCATCCACAATAATTACTTCAAAACTTACGTCTACAATTATAATTTGTTCAGTTATATATTTTAACGATTTCTCTAATAAACTTGATCTATTGTAAGTAGGTATAATTATAGATAAAAACAACTTTTTTCCTCCTAGTCGAATATTCACCATATATCCTAAAACGAATGGCTTCATTTGCTAATGATGTACTCGTTGATGAGGTTTCTCAGTCATGTATAAACCCTCAACTCTATGTCTTTACAAGCAAATCACTGATGTATTTAAAACGGGATGCCATTTATAACTATAACTCGTTGTTATATGACGAAATGAAACTTTATAGAATAAAAAAAGAGAGCTCCTCAAGTGTATATCAGGTTTATCAGACAGATAAGGTTACCTTCTCCGAAGAAAAAGTTATCCTCAGCATAAGAGGAAGAAAACTCGTTTAGATATCCCTCTCAGCAATAAAAACTATTATTTTCATGTATAAACCAAATAACATCAATTTCAGACGCTCTCTTGAAAAGTCCCATATATTCCCCCTTCTTATTTAATAGGTTTTGGAGTGAGTTTACTTAATTCATCTTTATCCAATCAATGTATACACCTTTACTAAATTTGATACATAGATTAGTAGACTTTCTATCTTCGATTAAGCAACTTATATCCAAATTAACACTATACCATTCTCCAATTTTTGCAACTTCCTTCCTATCTAATAACGCTCCTAGAACTCCTCCTTCTCTAACTTCTATTACTAGATCTTTAAGATATGAGTTTACGTACAATTCCAAAGAGGTATCCTCTTCTAAAATCACATCATTAAATAATAACCAAGATTGTTCACTTTCAGTATAGACTACTTGCTCTCCGCTACTAGACTTGGATAACAATACATTGAAAGCGTAGTCATAGTTTTCAGCTTTTGTTTTAGTTTTCAAAGATCTGGACGGTTTATCGTTGCCCATGATCTTTATATCTTGCTCTAAACGAATATCCTCTGAAGAAGATCCTATCGAAAATGTGTACACTGCTTCTTCAACGCTATATCTCTGTTCTCTAACATTCCAATACGCAAGTTTAGAAATCGGGATGGAGAATTCGATCTTCCTATTTTCACTTGGATTAAGATTAACTTTCTCAAATGCCATTAACTCTTTCAATGGTCTTTTCAACTTGTTAGAATTGCAACGTACATATACCTGAACTACTTCATCACTTACTTTAAGACCAGTATTGGTAATATCGAAACAGACGACCACATTTACATCATCAGTATTTTTTACTGTTAGATCGGAATACGTAAATTTAGTGTACGTTAATCCATGCCCAAATGGATATAATACTTGGTTCTTGTAATAGAGGTATGTTCGTCCTCCATTTATTATATCGTAATCGAATATATCAGTTAGACCTTCAAGATTACGATACCAAGTCATCGATAGCCTACCAGCAGGACTATAATCTCCAAAGAGCACCTCTGCTAGTGCATTTCCAAGTTCTTGGCTACCATGCGAAGCATATAAAATTGACGGCACTAAGTTATCAACTTCAGTAATAGTAAATGGGTAGCTCCCAACTATACAAACAACAACATTTTTATTAATATTATACATATTTTTTATTAGGTTTAGTTGAGATTCTGGAAGTTCTAATCCAGGGCGATCTTCATCTTCCTTGCCATTTATCAGAGGATTATTACCAACAAACACAATTACAGTATCTGATTGATTGGCTACTTTCATCGCTTCATTTTCGCCATTTACAATTACCTCTAATTCAAAAACTTCATTCAAATCATTACTTTCCTCATGTGATTCTTTAAATTTAACCTTATCGTCTATAACGGATAGAGATTTGTTATTCCAGGTTTTTATGCTGACACCATTTTGTAAATCAATAGTACTAAATACTTCTCTGACAAACCATCCAAATGCCTCTTCTGCAGTAGCCGATATTTCTTTTTGGAAGGTAACATATTTATCATTCAGCATAGATTTAATTGTCTTCTTATTCCATCCCCAGTCACAATATTCGAAAATTTCATTATCGGTAATTTGTTCACCACTTGCCGTTATCTCACCTGTGGTTTGGTTTACGGACAAGTACTTTCCAGTTTTCTTTGATTTTATTGCTATATAATCATTTCCATTATGAAAATTCACATCGATTGCTGAGCCAGTTCTATTAATTATTCCTTGCAATGGGGTTACTTTATAAGAAAAATCACCGCTATACCAATCTCTATATAAAACATTGGACAATGGTCCTACCACTGCTACACTTTTAAGCAGATTTGTATTGAGCGGAAGGGAGTTATTGGTGTTTTTTAGCAAAACAATGGACTCTCTAGCTGCTTCTAATGATAATAAATTGTTTTCTTCACAACAAAGATATTCTTCTGGAATACTGGAATATGGATTTAAGTGATCTGGATCAAATTCACCTAACTGAATTCTTCCTCTAAATACATTTTTTATCGCTCTATTAAGATCTGATTCCTCAAGTAAGTTTAGTTGTAATGCTTCTTTAATTGAAGTTACTACTAATTCAGCTTCATCATTAATACTATCTACTCCACTTTTAATAACTAGTGATACAGCTTCTGCATATGAAGAACAATATTTATGTGAATCAACTAGCATTTTCATATCACCTGCATCACTCACAATATACCCTTCTAGTCCCCAAGATTGCTTTATAATATCCTTCATTTCCGGATCTATTATACAAGGCAATCCATTTACACTGTTATAGGCAGGCATTATTGAAAAAGCTCCATAATTCTTTATGATTTCCTTGAAAGGCTTGATATAATATTCGTATTTATTTCTATTATCAATATTCGATGAGGATACTAATCTATTCTTTTCATTATTATTCCCCATATAGTGCTTTAAAGTAGATAAAGCTCTTTTATAAAATTGATGATTTCCCTGCATACCTTCTACAAACGAACGGGCAAGCATTGAAGTAAGTAAAGGATCCTCACCATATCCTTCTTCTGTTCTACCCCAACGAGGATCCCTTAGTAGATCTACCGTTGGCGCCCACAAAGTAAGCCCTCTCTTTTTATTTAATTTTTGATAATAAACCCTGGCTTCTTTCCCAATAGTCTCTCCTATTCTGTTCATCAACTTAGTGTTCCATGTAGAAGATAAACCAATCGGTTGCGGGAAACTAGTTGCCTTACCAAGCCATGCTAAACCATGAGCAGCTTCTCCACCTATAACATATTCGTTAATGCCTAGTCTCTCAATCCCTCGCTGGTTTGTTGGCATCAGATATATTTTTTCTTCAAGTGTTAATCTCTTAATTAGGTCGTCTAATCTTTCTTCGATGTTTTTAAAATGGTTATTAAATATACTCATCTTGTTTTCTCCTTCTCTCAGTGACCTGAACTTTCATATCTCTGAATGGCTATCCCAAAAAATCTAAGCATACAATAGACACTATATGCGATTATCAGAGGATACATTGATAAAAATATTAACGATCCTTCTTTTTGTAATAATATTACGGTAGGAACATAGCTTATAAAGGCATACGGAACTACTACTATAAGAGCTTGCAATGGAAGGCTATATATACTCATAGGGTATTTAGAAAATTCTGAAAGACTATGGTTCGCTATCATCAAAGGATTTCCATTTTTAGTCCAAAAAGAAATAGTCGCAACACAATAATTTATTGATACACGAATGATAACTCCAAGAATTATGAATACTATAACCAGCAATATATTCAAAGCACTCAACAGATCTAAATGAATCATAGAATAACTCAAAAGTACTAATCCTATTAAGCTATTACCAATTCCTTGAGATCCAAATCCAAGAGTTGCTATTTGAATCATAGGAGAGACTGGCCTCAGTAGAATTCTATCAAACTCACCAGAGTTGACAACTGATGTGAGAGACCATAATCCATCAAAGAAAATTGACACCAATCCCTCAATTACATAAACAATGGAATATATCAGAAGAATCTCTTGAAGATTCCACCCATCAATACTAGGAATTCTATTGAAGATGGTTAATATAAAAATAACACCTAAGAATTGAGTTAAACTTCCACTTAAAATTAATAAAATGAAATCGGCACGAAATCTGACTAAAACCCTAAGATTAGCATAGAGCAAAATAAAGTAAATTTTTAGATTCCTTATCATTGACCTTTGCTAACCTCCATGTATAGTTAATTTTTTTATTCCAAAATGATAAATAAATTTCACAGCAATGCAAAAGAACAATATCCAAAAAAATTGATTCATTATAAGACTTATCATAGTTGTATAATCGTTTCCTCCTAAGAATATACTTATCGGTGTATGTATAATTGTTTGAAAAGGTAAAATTTCACAAATGTTTTTCAGCCACTGAGGGAAAAACTCGAGCGGAACAAGCGCCCCTGAGAACAAATTAACTATTGCAATTCTTGTCCACATTACTCCTTGAACATTATGAGTCCAAAACGACATTAACGAGGATGTATAAACAACTAAATATTTTATAAGAAGGGCATTGATAAAACTGAAGAAAAAGAATAACATATTAAAATTAAAGTTGAGGTAACCATTACCTAGAAATAATAGAATAATAAAACCAATCATTAGATTAATAACAGTTGTAAAAGCAATGGTGGTCCCAATCTCAGTCATAGTGTTTTTGTTGTGACTCATAGGGCGAATGAGTGTCATAGCAATCGAACCGTCTATAATTCTTTTAGCGCATCTATATTCAGAGTTAGAATCAGTATTTATAATAAAAACTAGAACCAGATAGGTTATCATGTCACTCCACGTATATCCAGCAATTACCGATTGTCCTGCATATATCGTTCCCCACAGATTCAACATTAAGATTAATGAAATAATACTAATAAATATATCAATTAAGGTAGTTACCGGATAAGCTATCTTTACTTGTAGAGTACATTTAGCAACTGACAAATATTTTTTCAATTGTCTTCCTCTTTCCCAAGATTAAGTGTGCCCTCATAAACTTGTTTCAATATATGTTCAATTCCTGTTTGCTCAGTTTGCATATCAATTATGTCTACAACACGCATAGTTCCATCAAGTACTTCCTTCATTGATATTTTAGTAGAATCGAAAGAAATGGAAAATTCTCTATCTGAAGTTCCCTCTATACTTATATTTGAACCGTTAATCTGATTGTACAGTTTACTAATATCAACAAAATCCTCTGTTCTGACATGAATTTTTCTAAATCGGCCGTAGGTATCTAATATATAGTCTACTCTTCCGTCATAAAACACCTTTCCTGAATCAATCAAAATTAACCTCTCACAAATCTCTTCTATATCTCCAATATCATGTGTGGTAAGTAAGATTGTAGTTTTATATTCCTTATTGATAAATTTCAAAAAAGCTCGTATTTTTTCTTTAGCAACAATATCTAGTCCTATGGTCGGTTCATCAAGATATAAAATTTTAGGGTTATGTAATAAAGCTGCTGCTATGTCAGCTTTCATTCTTTGACCTAAAGATATTTTTCTAGCAGAAAGATGTGAAAATTCACCTAAATTAAGTATTTCATTAAACACTCTCAAATTTTCTTTGTAAGTTTTGTCATCAATCTCATATATATCTCTTATCAAATTAAACGACTCAGATATTGGTAGATCCCACCACAATTGAGTCCTTTGACCAAATACTACTCCAATTTGTTTCTTGTACTCTAATTTTTGTGTTTTCAAGTCAATGTTGTTAATGGAGATTTTACCTTCACTAGGTTGCAAAATACCTGTTAGCATCTTAATAGTCGTAGATTTTCCTGCACCATTTTTACCTAAATAAGCAACGCTTTCTCCCTCTAAAATTTCAAAATTTATATCATCCACTGCATTTTTATAAACATGTTTCGGTGCAAAAAAATGCTTTATACTTCCCCTTAAACCAGTTTCTTTTATAGGTTGTTTATAAATTTTTTTTAAATTTTCAACTTTAATCATGTTTAATTAGCCCCTTCATGTTTTATAGATAAAATCCAAGTTATACATAATGAATTTAATTAATCACTATGCATAAAGCCCTTTTGGTTAAATCCAGCCATCATATTAGAGGCTAATATACGGCTTTTAGAGGTAAAAGCAAAAGTGGTGAGAACTTTTTTTAAAAAAATATTACATTGATGTATCTAATTTTCGTTGTTATTCGCATATCTTAGAACTTTATTTTCATTCTAGCTTACACCTAGAACATTTGTCGTATTTTTCTTTATTTCAATATATCGTGATGAGGGGTGCATAGAGCCGCAGATCATCTTTGACATTTACTTTGAAGACTAAACAGGTTACTATACCTATCGCACACTTGCTTCATATGCATATGGATATAAAATTCAGATAATCGTCGTCATCCCGAATAGATCATTAAACATCTCATTGCAATGTAGGTTGTTCCATTCAAATTCCTCCTGGTAAGCGGTTACTATTGTCCTCGAGGATTATTAGGTATAATCCTTGTGCCTTGACGTATTGAGCAGATTCATACACCTTCATAAGGTCATAATCTGAATCCAACTCAAAGAATGCAATACTTGTCCAAGTTATACTTTTCTCTTTAGATATAGGCATCCTTCAAGTTTGCCGATTTGACACCATTGCTAACGTAAGCTCGACTTAATATCCAAACCAGGCAACAATTTCATTACCGAAGAGTCAAACTTTTCAATTATTTGGCATTTCAAGTTTACTCACTCTTTCGTTTGACAAAAACACAGCCAGTTTGACGAATGAAGAAACTCTTCAAACTCTCGTGCTGGTAACGAAACCGAAAATTAAATGCATCGAAATAGAGGTTCGTTTTTTTATTTCCAAAGAAAACAGGCATACTTAAAGATACATAGCGACTTTCTATCATTTTCAAACTTGAAAGTAAACTTTAAATGCGAGTTAAATCAAAGCTTTTCTAATTTTAATTGAACTATATTTAGAAGTTCTTCCTCAAATTTATTGGACACTTGATCAGTACTAAAACGTTCTACTGATTGTGAGCAAATTTCAGATTCTGGTAATTTTAAAGATTTATTGATGATACCGTCCAAAATATCGACAAGCGCTTCTTCATCTCCTGACGGAAATAGCCATCCATTTTCACCATTTCTCACAATGTCTGTTGGGCCGGATGGACAATCACTTGAAACAACCGTTATTCCTCTAGAAAGAGCTTCTGCTAAAACAAGACCAAAGCCTTCATAGTTTGAAGCAAGCAATAAAACATCTACTTCTCGTATACATGACCATGGGTCATCCTTCCAACCCAACCAACTAATTTTGTCATTTATTTCTTTTTGTTCAGCTAATTCAATTAAATCTGGATAATTTTTCCCCTCACCAATAACTGTAAAATGCCAATCCCCTTGGATTTGTGACAAAGCATTGATTATTAAATCTACTCTCTTTTGATAATTATACAATCTACCAACATACAGTAATTCGATCCTCCCGGAACTTGATCTAGGTATTAATTGATCTCCTAAAACAACGGGATTGTATATTAATTTACTTGGTATTTGAGGAGTGAATTTCTCTAAATCCTTAAGTAAACCACTGCTAATACAAAGGTGACCATCAGCGTAAGAAACCATTTCCCACTTTCTTATATTTGTTAGATTGAAATGAAGCCAAGTGACTACACTACAATATATATCTAGAATTTTTACTGCTTCACTCGCTATTTTAGTTGAGAAAGGAGAAAGTGTAACAATAGCATCAGGGAACGGTTCCTTTTTAATAATATTCACACATTCTAACAATTGAGTCGAAAACTTATCTTCCTCATCTTGAAACTTAGTTTCAACACTAAACATATGTTCCACTGGTAGAAACCTTTCCCAATAAGGATCATCAGATTTTTCAGTTAATATAAGCTTTAATTCATGCCCACGTTTCAATAGTGATGTAGCAATCAAATTAATCACTGTTTCCATACCACCACGTCCGCCAAGTTTATAATCGACAAAAAAATATAATCTCACTCATTCACCTTACCTTTCTAATTTCATTGCAAAACTTAGAGCACAGACCAAGCTAGGAACGAAAACGTTTTACAATATGACATATTAAATATCTTCATCCCTTTATCCTCCATAAAAAGAGCCTTACAATTCCAAAACAGATAGAACCCTTTTACTTGCAAACTCTTCATTATTTGATAGTAAAATCAGTGTAAATTACTTAAATAATGATGAATACAAAAAAAGCGCTTTCATTTATATCGTTAGAATACTTAACAATATTCTCTTTGTACAGGTCATCATAACCTGCCGGAATTTTGGAGGTCTGTAATGAAGCCTAAGCATACTTTTTTAATATGTATTAATTCCACTTGTATTATTTATTAGATACTTCTCAATCTTGGAACTTCACATCCAACATTACCCATTATAAGCCATTTTGTTCAATAAAACAACATTATATGCAAGAATAGCACTAGATGAATTAGTAATTGAATAAGTACTACCACAAATGATAATAATAGTAGCCTTCATTTGAATCTGTTCTTTCCAAATGAACCAACGCATTTGTTGCACTGGATAGAAGGAATAGAAACAATATGAAGCTAGCAAGTACTTGATTATTCATTCTATATTTCTAATCCTATTTTCCTACGCATCATAAAATACAATATATCACAAATGAATATAATACTCCCACTAATGAAAAATGCTTCTCTCACTTGCACTACTATAAGATACTTGGAGTGTTCAGAAGGCCATGAGCTGTTTCCTCTAGTCGTTTGTTTTTTTTGGAAAGACCGTAATATAAAATTAGATAGAGCAGGGAGATTGTAAAATTTAATGAATTTTCGGCACGAGACTTACCTTATTAGTGTCTATATCCTTTCCACTTATTGTTAAATATGATAAAAATATAGCCCCTGTTCATACACTGCCGTTACCTTCAATGGAGATCTTGGCTATAGTCACATTGTCAACAATAAACTTTAGTTCGTATTCATAAGTAAAGTCTTTAACCCTGGAGTTATCTTGTTCTCTTTTTATATTCTAGCCCTAAAACAGATCATACGTTAACTGCTGCCCAGCTTTCACATCTTTATCTTTTGTAGACCGAAAAAGTGACTTAACTGATTTTAGGAGCTCACCTTTGACATTAACATTTCCGATGTGCTTTATATTGATCGAGTGGACGAATCTTCCCATCCGGATTCGGAAGTTCTTTCCGTCCTGCAGGCTGGGAGCGATATGATAGGTTCCGGTTATCAGCTTGTTTCCCAGTTCCTCCAGGAAGCGCTCGGCACCACACTCCTGAACGATGGTGTCTAATGCCACTCCATCGCCCCCCCCCACTGCCTTAACCTGTTTCCATGCTCCCCAGAGAACATCTTCTCGGTAAACCTTTTCATATAATGCATGAAACCGGCACCTTGGATGCTCCTTGGCCGCCAGATATAGTACGTTTTGAAGTTGTCGATCTTTTACTTTGGCTTACCCAGACCGGACTTTCACCGGCTAGTTGTGTCTAGCTTGGCTAGGCATGCAAAACAGAAAAAAGTCTTTCAGATTATATCTGAAAGACTTCCACATTCCTCAACAAAAAAACAATCAACCAAATCTACCACTAATATAATCCTGCGTACGCACATCGACTGGCTCGGCGAACATGCTTTGGGTAGCTGAATACTCCACTACTTCGCCGTTCAGGAAGAAAACAGTCTGCTGGGATACACGAACGGCTTGCTGCATGTTATGAGTCACCATCACAATGGTATAGTGCTCCTTCAGTTCATGCGTCAGCTCCTCAATCTTGAAGGTAGACACGGGATCAAGCGAAGCAGTCGCTTCATCCATCAGCAGAATATCCGGCTCCACTGCCAGCGCACGTGCGATACAGAGGCGTTGTTGTTGTCCACCAGACAGACTTAACGCAGAGCGCTTCAGGTTGTCTTTTACCTCATCCCACAGGACAGCAGATCGCAGGCTCTGCTCTACAATCTCATCCAGCTTTTTCTTACCATGAATACCATGCTGTTTAGGGCCGAAAGCCACGTTGTCATAGATGGATTTCGGAAAAGGGTTCGGTTGTTGGAAGACCATGCCGATCTTCTTGCGAAGGGTCTCCACATGGACTTCACCGTTATAGGTATCAGTTCCCCCTACGCTACTTTGCCTTCAATCCGTGTGCCGGGTATCCGGTCATTCATACGGTTGAGCGTACGCAATAGGGTTGATTTGCCACAACCCGACGGTCCGATAAATACAGTAATTGCCCGCTCAGGAATTTTAATGGACACATCCTTCAGCGCTTGAAACTGACCGTAATACAAATTCAATTTATTGATCTCAATAATAGGTTGCACAAGGCGCCCTCCCGGGTTGAAATGGAATGATTTGCAGATTCAGCTTAAACAGTTGGAGTTGTTCCAGAGGATACCGAGTAGCGGCCCCCTCTTTCATCAGGCTTGATTTTTACGTGCTTTCAACCACAAGGATACACGGAACAGCACATTAATGAGCAACGCTATAAAGATCAGCACCGCTGTGGTTTTCTGCGCAATTTCCTCGGCATCCGGCAAATGGCTTCCGATTGAATTTACCAGAGATGTACGGCAAGGGTTCCTCCCGGCGATAACAAATTAAAGTCCCACATCTCCCCTGAGGTAGACACTCCAGCGGTTAGAATAATGACGGCACTCTCACCAAATGCCCGACCTGCCGTCAGGCAAATACCCGTCATGATCCCGTTGATAGCCACCGGCAACAACACTTGGCGGATCGTCTGAAGATGCGTTGAACCCAGCGCAAACGATCCATTGCGAAGTTCCACCGGAACTGCCCTGACGTATTCCTCCGTTACTCTGGTTAGCACAGGCAGGTTCAAGAAAGCCAGACTGACGGCTGCGCCCAGAATGGTAAGACCAATTTCAAAAAAACTCCACAAACAGGGCAATACCGAACAATCCAAAGATGATGGATGGCACAGAGGACAATCCCTCCACGCAAATACGAACGGTCTCGATTAGCTTATTATTTGGTGCAAACTCTGCCAGATATATGCCTGCCGCCATACCAACCGGGATGGAGATGAGCAGGGACAGAATCAACACATAGAACGAGTTGAACAGCGCCGGGCCGATCCCTCCCCCTTCTTCAATCTCACTAGGAACACCATAGAGAAAATCCCAGCTTAGCAGAGGCAATCCTTTTGTTCAGCAGCAAGAATAACAGTCCAACAATAAATAAAATGACGACAATACCAACGCCCCATACCATGCCGGTAAAGAGCCGATCCATCACCATCGATGAACTTCTCCGTTTGCCAAAAGAATAAGCAGCGTTCGCCTGCTTCTTCACACTCATACGTTTCGGTCCCCTCTCTTCTGAAGCAGTCTTACGATAACGATCATCAGGATTGATATCGCCAGCAGGATAAAGCCCATCATGTACAGACCATGATTCCAGGTAGAGTCGAATTCCACACTAGAGCCTTGCATGACGATATTACTGGTCAGCACGGCTGTTGGTGTGAACAGACTATTCGCGAGTTGCGCTGTATTACCGATGACCATCACCACCGCCATCGTCTCACCGATCGCACGAGTCATCCCGAGAATAACCGCGTACATAATCCCACCTTTGGCAGCAGGTAAGACAACACGAGTCACGGTCTGGAATCGGTTCGTACCGAGTGCATAGGCTGCATCACGGTATTTGTTCGGTACGGCAGATATGGCATCATCACTGATCCGGTTAATCGTAGGAAGCACCATGATGGTCAGTACAATGGACGCAGCAAGTAATCCGTCAGCCAGATCACGTCCACTAATATCCCTTAGCCAGGGGATGAGGATCGTCAGTCCCAGGAAACCGTATACCACAGAAGGAATACCCACCAGCAGATCCAAGACAGGACGCAAAATATGGCGAAGCCATTTGGGTGTCATTTCGGCCAGAAACACGGCAATGTGACAGAGAGTGGAATGGCGAACAACATTGTGAGACCCGTAAGAGCCAGTGTTCCGAGGATAAAGGTCAGTGCACCATAATGTTCATTTTCCGGGTCCCAGTTCGTGGAGAAAAAGAATTCACGCAGCGACACATCCGCAAAAGTGAGAACGCCGGTACGAAGCATCAGGATTAAGATACATAAGAGAACCAGACATACAAAGATCGCACTGCCGATACATACCATGCGAAACAGGTTATTGGACCACCTTAAACGCGCCTTACGGTTAAACCGTGATCCCGATTCAGGAGCCTTGCCAATACTTGTACCAAGCTCACTTGTGGCGGGGCTGTTCGTGGATGGATTCAAATCAATCATGAAGTGCTCTTCCTTTCACATAGAGAAGCCAGCTTGCGAACGTGCGCAGAAGCTGGCTATCCCTGTTCTTATGAAATGTGAGAATGACGAACGTTTGAAGCTCCGTTATTTTACAGCCGCAAGCGGAATGAATTTCAGCTTTTTCAGGGAACCGTTCTGGAATTTGCTGCTTTGGATGTAATCAATGAACGCTTTGGTTGCACCGGTAGGTTGACCTTTGGTCATGTAATATCCGATACCCCATACTTTGTAGGTTTTGTTCAGAACATTTTTCTCTGTTGGTGCAACGCCATTGGTGGATACAGCCTTCATTTTGCTAGTTACATAAGGAAGGTCAATATAACCGATCGCATTCGGTGTCGTTTCAATGGTTGTTTTCATATCACCGCTGGAGCCAACTTCTTTATAGTTATCGCCTTTGCTCATGAAATCCTTGCCGTCGAGCGATTTTTGCTGGAAGTTGACCCGTGTGCCGGAACCAAACTTACGGTTAACAACAACGATGTTGGCGTTCGCACCGCCGACGTCTTTCCAGTTGGTCACTTTGCCAGAGAAGATATCCTGCAATTGTTTCGTGGTCAGACTGCTTACACCCACATTGGTGTTAACAACAGCCGTAAATACCGTTACCGCTACCGGATTGGCTACCATTCCATCAAATTTCTTGAAGCCAGGTACATCCTTGGATGCGTCCCAGTCCACAGCACCAATGTCGGCAATTCCTTTACGTACGGATTGAGGGCCTGTAATGGAACCTGCGGCGGAAGCCGAGATTTTAACTTTTGGATTATCTTTCTTGAATTCACTTGCAGCCTGAAGAGTCAGTGGAAACAACGCCGATGAACCGTTGATGACAATTTTACCTTTCTCTGTGCTCTTGGCAGCGGATGCCGTCGTCGCTCCTCCAAGTCCACCAATTAGCGATACAGCCATAAGCATTGCTGTGAAGGGTTTGATCCATTTTTTCATTTTTATAAACTCCTCTCGAATTATAAAATAATTAATATCAACACGTGTCTATCATTCTGGATCAAAAAAATTACTTCGTAACAGCTCTCCAGCTGCCAGCCGCTTGAACCAGAACCCGGCCGTTTTCAATCACGGCGATTTGTGGTCCGGCAACGGTAATGGAGGATACATCGGAAGATACGGTATATAACTTGGTTTGTTTTCCTGTCACCGTGTCGATGGAAATAATGACGCTATTGCTGTCATCTTGCGCAACCAGTACGTACAAGACGTCACCCGATAGAATCGCTTGCTCTACATCGTGAACGCCATACACCGTTGTTGCCTCCTGGGATGAATCCACAGATTGCAGCGAAGCATTGCCATCCTCGGATGGTACACTTACGTAGTAGGCTTTCTGCCCGTCAACGGACCATACAAACACTTTGTCATCCGTTGAAGTCGTTAACTGCACCGTGTGACCATTTAACTTAATCACCGTAGTTCCACTATGTACTTCCGCTTGCGCGCCAATAGCCTTGATCACATCACGGAGCGACACAAGGGTCTCACCATTCTTCACGATGGAACGAACAACGACGCTGTTTCCGTTTATTGTAAGCGTGGAGTTATGCACCTGAGCTTTACTAGCCGCAGGTTTCACTGCTGGAGCAGCTGATACTGCACTAACCACAGAAGTTGTTAATACTGTGGCTACCATGGACACTACTAACACCTTTTTCATTGACATTGGCTTTGGTCACCCTTCTTTTCTCCATATAAATTTGCCTTGTATGCCGTGCCCTGCTGTCTGGTATTCTGCATGTATCATCAGTATGAGAGCTTGTCCGCCTCATCCCCCCAAACTTCCACGTTCATAGTAAAAATGACCTATCACGTTTGTAATTATAGGAGCGAATTGTAAATGGAAAATCCCGGAATTTTTAACGAAATGTCAATGTTTTCATATCAATACATTCATATGATTAGACACACAAAATGACCCATACAGAATGTATGGGCCCTTGCTGTCATTATATATTTTCTCATACATTATACTGTGGCAAACACCTGATCGAACCCAGCCTTCGACTTGGCAAATTGTTCGTTCGTACCAAGATTCGATGCCGTTGCCAGTACTTCCTGAGCCACCGCACCATTGTAACCAATCGCCTGCAGATTTCTCAGAAATCCACCCAGATCAATGACCCCTTCGCCGGGATACAAACGCTCATAATCCAGCAATTCTTCAACGGGTAGATCATAGGCATCATTAATATGAACATGAACAATCTGCTCTTTCTTCAGTTTCAGCAGATCTTCCATCGGTAAACCATTTGTATGCCAGTGATAGGAATCTACCAGTAAACCTACGTTAGGCGCATGGATCGTCTCGATCCAGTCCAGCGTATCTTCCACACGCCAGATAAACGGATTCTTCCATTGTGTCCGCAAATGGTGGCAGCCAACAAACTCCAGACCTAACTTAATCCCGTAAGCATCCAAGATATCTGCACAGAGTCTCAAGCGTTTCGTAGCGGCGGCCATAAATTGCGCTGCCGGTTGATCCGTTGAGGGTAAAATATACGTGCAACAGCTATAACAGTTTAGCGCAGCAGAAGCTTCTGCCATAGCGACCAACGATTGCAAACCCTCACGAAACTGCTCATCTGTCGTCCGCCACTCTACCGTCAGGCCCGATGAACCGATGATCACCTGATTGCTTTCCAGCAGATGTTGCGCCCGTTCTTTGCCATACGTCTCAATCAATGAGAGCGGATTCAAATCTACAGATCCGAATCCGTGCTTGGCCGCTTCTGTGATATATTGTTCATCAGACTCGATATTGCCCAGTCCCGCATTCGTTAACCCTCTAATCATCCCAATCTCCTCCTGTGACTCGTCTGGAATTGCAGCTTGTGTATCATTTTCTTTATCATTTTATAATAGCAGTACTCTCCGAAAAAGAAACCATCAAAAAAGAGCCGCAACAACGTTACATTAACGTCATTCCCGCTCTAACATCTCTATCACACGCTCTCCAGCGCATACCGGTTACGCGGAATCTCAAGACCCAGATTCTCCCTTAGCGTCTCATGTTCATATTCTGTACGGAACAGCCCTCGTTCTTGCAGAACCGGAACAACGAGCTCCACGAAATCTTCCAATCCATTGGGTACTACTGTACGAACATTGAATCCGTCTGCCGCTTCGCCTTCAAACCATGCCTGCATCTGATCTGCGATCTGATCCGGTGTACCAATGAACGATGTACGTGGGGTAGACGCTAACAACGCCACTTGGCGCAGGGTCAGCCCCTGTTCGCGTGCCTGCTGCTTGATCTTGTCCGTTGTACTGCGGAAGCTGTTGCTGCCGATCTCCCCAATCTCGGGAAAAGGTTCGTCCAGCGGGAATCGGGAGAAGTCATAATGATCGAAGTACCGCCCCAGATAGTTCAACGCCTGATCAATACTAACAAGTTCGGCAATTTCCTGATACTTCTGCTCCGCCTCTTCCTCAGTTCTACCCACAATCGGGCCGATGCCCGGGAAGATCAGGATATCTTCTGCCTGACGTCCATATGCCACCGCTCTTGCCTTCACATCCCGGTAGAACTCCCTTGCTTCCTCCAGCGTCTCATGTCCTGTGTAGACGGCATCCGCCGATCGGGCGGCCAGATCTTTACCAGATTCAGATGAGCCCGCCTGGAAAATCACCGGATGGCCCTGCTTCGAACGCCCCACATTAAGTGGACCCTGTACCGAGAAATGCGCTCCCTTGTGATTCAGCGTATGTAGCTTGGCAGGATCGAAAAATACGCCCTGCTCTTTGTCTCCGACAAAGGCATCGTCCTCCCAGGAATCCCAAAGGCCTTTGACCACATTCAAATGTTCTTCTGCAATTTCGTAGCGCAGCGCATGGTTGGGATGTTCGCCTTTGCCAAAGTTCAGTGCCGATCCTTCCAGAGGTGAAGTAACCACATTCCATCCGGCTCTCCCATCGCTTAATTGATCCAACGAGGCAAATTGCCTCGCAACCGTGAAGGGTTCACTATAGGAAGTAGACAATGTAGCAACCAGCCCGATGTGGGAAGTTGCCCCGGCGAGTGCGGACAGAAGCGTCAGAGGTTCAAAGCGATTGAGAAAATGAGGATTGGACTTCTCGTTGATAAAGAGACCATCTGCAATAAAGAGCAGATCAAACTTCCCTTTTTCAGCGATACGCACCTGCTTCTTGTAGAATTCCAGACTAACGCTCGCGTTAATTGGAATATCCGGGTGACGCCAAAAGGGAATGCTGTTACCCACTCCGTTCAGATTAGCTCCCAACTTCAATTGTCGTTGCGACATATATATTCCTCCCTATGTTGTAGTGATGACCATTCAGTTCAAGTCCGCCTGTTTCACATTACTAACTCTGACTGCCCAAGCCGCTCCCAGCAACACAATCCCTGTGAAGAGAAAAATAAACGGAATGCCGATCCATCCACCGAGTAAACCACCGATTAACGGTCCAAGTACAATACCGAACTGACTCGCCGTCTGACTCAGACTGACAGCCCTCCCACGAAAATCGTGATCAGCATACTTGATGATCAGCGCATTAAGCGCCGGATAGACTGCCGCAAAGAACAAACCATAAACAAATCGCAGGCTGCCAAAATAAATCAGATTCGTTGCTGTCATCTGCAGCAGACTGCCAATTCTACCGCCAATCAGACCAATAAATAGTGTTTTCTCGTATCCGATCCTTCCACCAATCTTGCCCCATCGCGGCCCCATAATGACGGTTGCCACACCAATCGCCGAGAAGACAATCCCTGCACTGAGTGTTGCACTGCCAACATCTCCGCCAATCTGGACGACATAGAGCGTCAGCACCGGTTCGATGATGAGCACGGAGGTAGAGACTAAGAGAATCAAACCATAGATTCGCATCAAACCCGGCGTGGAAGCCGCTCTTTTCAAATCCCCTATGATCTTCGTTGGAACGATCGTACGAGTTTGTCGTGACTCCTTAACACCCAGGACCATTAGAGCCGCGAGCAATGTAATTACAGCGGATGCAATGAAACATCCCCGCAGTCCGATCCAGTGACTCAATACACCACCGGCAAGAGGACCAAGAATCCCACCCGCAGCGCTGGCCGTGGAGATCACGCCAAGTGCGTAACCCACCTGTTTCTCCGGAGTATTGGTACCGATCAGTGTAATCGAGGCGGGATGGAAACCAGCCATGAGTCCCTGAAAGACCCTCACCGCGATAAACGTATACGGATCATACACAAAGAAGTTAGCCAGATGTGCAATGCCTAGCCCCACTCCGGAACGGACCAGCATCAGTTTGCTGCCATATTTATCAGCCAGTGATCCCCAGAAGGGTGCGCATAATCCGCTGATCAGAAAGCTGATGGAGATCGAAATACCCGACCAAGCTTCCAAGCCGCTCTGGATACCGAGATCATTTTGCAGGAATATAGGAAAGAACGGAACGAACAGCGAGTACGCCATATGATTGAAAAACAGGCTTAACCACAGAATATACAGATCTCGCTTCCATTGTGGCATCTTGGCATTCTCTATACTATATAATTCCTATATAAAAAGCAGGTCATTATCCATATTAGGGTAACGTCATCGGAACGTATAATAGAAAAGTTCAATAGACCCATTCAAGAATTATATGAATGGGTCTATCTTATCGTAGATACATCGTATTTAATTATTGTCCTAACTGTGATTGATACTCGTATTCGAATACATGTTTCATAATATCCAATTCCATATTTTTCAATTCAATGATTTTATCCAGCATGACATCATACTTTTTGTATACACCCTGCTCCATGATGAATTGATTCATATACATGACCAGATTACGGAGTTTTAAAGCTTCGCTAACCAGTTCTTCCAACCTTATTTTTATCGAAGGATCGGGGAGAAAGTCAAATATGGCTTGAGCAAGCAGTTGTTTATGTTCGTAAAGCAGGTGAAAAGGATGTATAGCAAACGGCTGATTTTGCATCCCTTCCTTCTGCATCCCCAGCATATCAATCATCTTATCGTATATTTCACTTCCAAGATAACGGTGATCCTTTCTCAGAACACTGCGAACTTGATTAGTCTCTCCTACGTATTCTTTCAAAATATTCATTAGATCCTCTTTGGAGAACTGGAGAACCGTTTCATAATAATATTCACTTGGTTCCTTGTACTCTTCTGTCTTTTCAATGGCCCATATTCCGTTTAGGTAATCCGTAGACCATTCAGCATCGAAATTCGAATCTTGAATAACAGTGATCTCATCATAGGGAAGCCATTTCTCACCGTAGAATCCATCCCAAAAATCATGGCACAGAAACTCTTTACGATCCGAATCGAATCCAGAGATGAATACCTCATGTTTACCACCACCAGGAATATTTCTCAGGAAATAAATATAATTATTCTTTTGAATTAGTTCCACTATAAAATCTTGCAGTTCCCACTGTTTTAAAATCATATCTCTATCGTACACCCTTGTAATCAACATAGGGCATGTCGACATTTTGAATTTGTGCCAAGGATAATACTGTGAACAGACGTCCAATCCATAGCCCCCTTCATCATTGTGATGCAGGATGACCAATAGATAATTATGATAAATCCAGCTACGTGAACGTTTGTCCAAGTCCAGCATGGAAAAGAGACTCGCGTGATGTGGGTAGGTAGTCATTAAAGGCTCGTTCACTTGCAATTTTTTAATCATGACTGATCTCCAATCCTGAGCAATTTATTAAGTTATGCTTCTCCAGGTCATGGATGGCTTCCAGCTTGCTTGTGAATTTTCTCCACTGATTATGTGTCATATTCTCCCGATATACCGCCTTCGCCAGCACATTACGTAACTCACTCCAATGATCCTGTATTGCCTGAGCAGCAGAAACAAGATCGGTATGATGTTCATATAACCGTTGCATACGATAGGTTTCGACCTTTTTGGCATTCACAATGTCTACAATGGATTGTAGAACAAGTTCAGCATAGACCATATCAGGTGAATCTTCTTCATTGAACTGATACGTCTTCTGTATGAAGGAAAGAAGATGGCTCAGTTCCTGATTAATATCTCCTGGTGTAACGCGCACATGATCAATAAACATGTCACGCAGTTCTCCCAGCATGATGCTGTTTCTTTTGTGTGAGACAGTTTCACAAGCTGAAAATGCGTAGAACGTGGGTACTTCTTCTTCCTCCATGAAATGCCGTACGAATCCTTCGTAAGCTTGTACAATATCTTTCATAGGCATCTCCATCGGTTGATACGTGAGATTGTCCCGGTGATCATGTTCTATTACATGGAACACTTGCCGTTGGAGATCATACCCATAGATTAATAAGGAATGTGGCCAGTGGGTACGTAAATACATGTCTTTGCGCAAGGACTCGTAATAACAGTCCACTCGAATAATTACTGGGCGGTCCAAATTAACCGCTTCTATAATCTCTTTTCGTACATCCTCGCTGTAGGTCTTCGTTTCATAAGTTATCCCCATACGCTCAATTAGCTGGTCATCTGATAATACAGCTTGATACTCTAATCGGAGTATGCCCTGATGTTCATCGAATCTATAGTGCATTCGGTCGTTAATCATCACAGGCAGTACACCAATAGAATAGAAGTTCAATACGGGAAAGAGTGAATTATAGAAGCAATTTTTGTAGAAAACATCATTAAACGGCTCTACTCCTGCGATGATAACTATTGGCCTATGGGAATGATGTAATATAAGATGATTCGCTTCCGCCGTTGCCCCGACTTCCTCGGTAAATTGCTTCATTGCACCATCTGTCTCTGGCATATCCTGCTCTTCAAGAAGTATCTCTTTTTCAGAGTTATACTTATCCGCTTCATATCCCTTGTTTCGAAGCACTTCAGCCAGTGATGCAATAGTCTCATGCCGCATCACTTCATCAGCAGTAAGCGGAATACTCTGCCTCTCCATATTCGCCTCAAGTTTGATGACATTCAGTGAATGCCCTCCAATTTCGAAGAAGCGGGCATGAACGTCAATCTCTTTTAATTGCAACAGATCCGACCACAATTCGGCGAGTACCTGCTCTAATGCATTACGTGGAAGTGTAATATCTGTCCCTTCTCCCTGTAAGAGCAAGGGATCTGGAAGAGCTTTTCGGTCCAACTTCCCATTGGCCGTATATGGCATATGATCCAACATGGTGTATCTGGAGGGCAGCATATATTCAGGCAACTCTGTCAGCAAAAAAGATCGCAATTGCTCCTGATTGAGACTTTGGCTCTCCGTTACTGTGTAATAGGCACATAACAGGGACTGCCCATCCTGATCTGACCGAACTGTGACCGCAGCAGCCGAGATAGCCGGGTACTGGAGCAACCTGTTCTCGATCTCCCCGAGTTCGATCCGATAACCACGTATTTTCACTTGAAAATCGGAACGACCCAGATACTCCAGATCTCCATTAGCATTGAGACGTGCGAGATCTCCTGTTTTATACATATAAGCGCCTTCATGAAAAGGATCTTTTACAAACCTCTCGGCCGTAAGCTCAGGTCTGTTCCAATAACCTCTGGCTACTCCATCTCCTGCGATGCATAACTCTCCCGTTGCTCCGATTGGCATATGCCGATGCCGCTTATCCAGAATATAAATACGGGTATTGGCAATCGGATGACCGATCGAAATTGTCGTGGTAGGCGAAAGTTCCTTAATGCTCGACCATATTGTTGTTTCTGTGGGCCCATACATATTGTAGATGCGGGCAGAGGTCATTCCCGCTACCTCTTCATACAAGGCATACGGTAGAGCTTCGCCTCCAATCATCAATATTTGGATTACGCTCCATACCGGTGAATCGACTGTAAGCCCAATCTGAAGCATCCGCAGTCGAGAAGGCGTTATTTGAATTAATTCAATGTTGTGAGTAACAATTAGATGCGCAATACGGCTTGGACTTAACTGATCCTCTTCTACTGCCATGATCAGTGTTAACCCGTTAGCGAGTGCCCCAAGCGTTTCCAGTACAAAGATATCAAAGGAGAATGTTGTGAGGGCGAGAATTCGTTTGCCAGCCTCAAAAGAAATGCTGCGGGATACACCTTCCACAAAGTTTCCTAGTGCCCGATGTTCAATCATGACCCCTTTTGGCCTGCCTGTAGATCCGGAAGTATATATCAAATAAGCCAACTGCTCCGACGAAACAACTGGCAGAGAGATATGTTGTTCATCCCATTCTTCCATGCGAGAAATATCGATTATTTGTCCTGTGTATATGAGTGAGCCGATCAGATCGGGCTTCGTTAGCAAAATCGCAGCCTGGCTATCCTCCAGCATGAACTGCAAACGATTATTTGCATATGCGGGGTCCATTGGCATGTAAGCAGCCCCCGCCTTAAGTACACCCAGCATAGCCAAGAGCATGTCTTCCGATCGCGTTAACAGAATTCCTACAATAGCGCCTGATCTTACTCCCTGAGCTAACAGGTATTTCGCAAGTTGATTTGATTTGCAATCCAAGCTTTGATAGGTAAGGATATTTTCTCCGCAGATCACTGCGGGAATATCCGGCTGTTGTGCAGACCAAGACTGAATCATCTGGATGATTGAACGAGCTTTAGGAAAACGGATCTCCGTATCATTCAGATGTTCAATAACCTGATCTTCCTTGCGCGAGAGCATCTTTATATGATGTAATCCCTCATCTGGATGGGCTGTACAAATAGAGAGCACACGCATCACGTGGTCTACAATCTGTTCAATAGTTGCTGGAGAATATATTGCGGCATTGTAATTCATGCGTAGCGCCAGCCCCACTTTAGACATTTGAAGTGAAAACACCATATCGGCTAGGGGGCCTGTTTCCTGTAGATTCTCCTGCATATTGTCCATACGAACCACAGTGGCCACCCTTGGCAAGTCTGTCCCTTCATGACCAAGCAATTCAAGAATTTTCTCCAGCGAAAGATGGTTAAACTTTTTGGCCGCACCCACAAGGGTCCTGAGCTGAAGAACGAGTTCCTTAAAAGAACACTCTTCACCAAAATTGATGCGAATAGCACGTAGTTGACTTGAATTTGTTGCACCAGACGAAGCGGGAATACCTACAGTTATATCGTCATTGTCCAGATAACGGTGTAACACGTATGTGACACCTGCCAGAAGAAGAATAAATGCCCCTGCTTCGGTGTTCCCGGAAATGCGAAAGATTTGTTCTGAAACAGGTTGAGGAAATGCAATTTGCATCTCCTCAAACACTTGCTCACCCCATGTTCCCCTCGTTTGTTCACTAGGAAACATGCTGAATTGAAGGTCCCCCGAGAGATGGTTTAGCCAATATTGCTTCTCCTCTTCGAACTTTCGGCTCGATAATAGCAAATTTTGCATGAATGCACCTGGCTCTGCTGACAATTAGCACGCCTCCCATTCTCTTTGGGATCAAGAATAATCAGATTAGGTTGAGACCTTTTTTCTTTGCCATCTTTTCTACCTTGCGCAGCATAACGATTGAGATAATTGTATACGAAATGGCAAAAAAGATGAGAATGCACCATTCCATCCAGATCGGTGCAAGGGGCACCCAATCTGTTTTGAAACTGTAATAACGCACCATATCATACCCCCAGGTATAAGGCAGGAGATATGCGATCCAACGAACGACTGCCGGAAACTGGTCCACTGGGAAATAAGCACCTGCTACAAATTCAAACATGATAAACAAAATACCCACAATGGATGAGACCTGGCGGTACAGAATCCCCAGTAGTGCAATCATGACGCCAAGCGCCATTAATGCAACGATGACCACAAGACAGGTGACTAGAATCATCATGGATTCAGCAAAGTTGAGACCTGCGTACAGAACAAGCAGAATATACATCGGTATGAACACAATGACATTCATTAATGCACTGGCTACAACCGTCCCTACATAATACGCATAACGAGAGATTGGATTGCAGTACAGATACTCCAAAGTGCCGTTATGGAGATCATTCGTCACGGCGCCGAGCGGTGCGTTTAACGCTACTCCGTAGAACAGCCATACAAGTATTGCACCCAGATAAAAGATAAACAGGTTATCTCCTTGAAGTACATTCTCTCCCTCGTATACAACAAACGTGGACATCAGCAGGAAAAAGAGTACTCGTAGACCCAACTGTAGGAAGTTACCGAAGAAGTTGGGCAGATACCTTACAGCAATCTGCAATTCCTTCACGGTTGTTGCCCACACGACGGTGAAAAATCCGGTAGGTTTACCTATCGCTTGCAGCTTTAGCGTTTCCTGACCTGTCCCGGTTTTAGCGTATTCGATACTCACTGTTCTCTGCCTCCTGCCAATGTGTACTCTAAATTCTCATCAGACTTCACATAGAGCTGAACAAACAAATCTTCAAGAGTTAGTTGTCTATGCTGAATGGTCGTATGGATATTGCCTTCTTTTAATTCACTAATAACCGCGCCCATCCCGTCGTACAGGTTCGTGATTCCGAAGGAAACCGTGTCTTCCTCCTCACGAATAATAGTGGAAGTTACCTCCGGCAGAGCAGTGATTCGCTCCTGAATGGAAGGGGGCAAGTCTGCTCTGGGAATGTCGATGAATTCAACTGCGCCCAGATTGGATTTTAGTTCGGCAATTGTACCTGTTTTAAGGAGCGTTCCTTTGCGCATCAGGGACACACGGTCCGTCATGTCCTCTACCTCAGTCAGAATGTGAGAGGTCAGAATGATGGATTTCCCTTCATCCCGCACATAACTTTTAATGAACTCACGTACACGTCTGGAGATCACGGGATCCAGGCCCTTGGTCGGTTCATCCAGATATATCACTTCAGGATCATGCAGCAGGGCTCGCATAATGACAACGGTTTGCTTTTGGCCTCCCGATAATTGCATGAATTGCTTGTTCAGATGTTCCGAGAAATCCAGATACGTACTTAATTTGTCAATCTGGTTAGAAATCTCTTGTTTGCTAAGTCCGGTAAGTCTTCCAAAGAATATTAAGTTCTCTCGAACAGTTAATCTCGCATAAGCAGAGCGTTCAGTATCTTGACCCACGTATCCAATTAGTCTCCTGATGATGTTCGCATCGGTATCCAAATCGTAGCCGCCGATATTGACAATTCCGGAGTCCTTGGTCAACAGAGTCGCCAGGACTTTAATAAATGTTGTTTTCCCTGAACCGTTGGTCCCCAGAATTGTGTGGATCTCACCCTTGCGAAGCTCAAAGGACATGTTATCTAACGCTAGGTGTTTACCATAGGACTTAGTGACGTTCTCAGCGGATAGCACTCTCACTTGTTCTCCCCCTTTATGTATTGCCTGTATTGCTGAATTCATGGGAGGGCGAATACGCTATTACAGCGTATTTCGCCCCTAATGTAATCACTTTACGCCGACAGCTTCGTGTACCAGATACTCAGCCAGTTCGTAGTGATGTCCAGTATCATCAATGATATGATTCATCCACTGATTTCTTTCTTTAACAGGTAACTTTTTAGTTTCAAAGATGCCCTTGAGCAGTTCCAACGCTTCTATCATTTGCTCTTTTGAGGGTTTGTCCCCCGCATTTTCAACCTGCTCCTGAATTGCCTGGATTCGTTTGTAACGCTGAACAACACCTTGTTGATACTCTGCTTCATCCCAATTCTGGTTCGGCGTTGCCACTGCAATGGCTAAACATTTAGTTATGACTGTGGGTACTCCCTTTTTCTTCTTGCCATCCGATTGAAACATGCTGATCAATTTTTGACGTTCCGCTTTTTCACCAAAGCAGAGCGAATTGATATCAGGACAGTTCGTTTTAGTCAATTTATTCAATACATTTTTGGGTCCCATTTCGATGGCAAGTGTGACACCGAAACGCTCAAGGTATTGAAGAATCCGTGTCCATTGCACAGGTTTGACCATCTGATCTGTCAGCAATCCCGGAATTCGCTCCACATCACCATAAGGTTGACCTGTAACATTGGATAGTACCGGCCATTTGAACATATTGTACGAATACTTTGCCAGTTCTTGACCGAGCCGCTCTGCATCTTCCGCCATCAGCGAACTATGAATGGGTGCACTGGACATTAGGGGAGTAACCTGACCATCGGCATCCAATACGGCTGCTTCGATCTCCTCCAGTACGTATTGATGACCGGATACGGCAGCTTGTGTTGGCGAATTATAACAGGAGACCACAGCTACACCCTGCTCGCCGCTGTATTGTTCACAGAGTTGCTCCACAATGGATGCGTCAATACCGTCCATAATCGTCATGGATCCTGTGCCCCGATCAATATGAATCTGCATCATTGCACCGCGCAATTTGGTGATTTGAACAGCATTGGAAAATGTCATGGCACCTGAACATACCAACGCCGAATATTCACCCATACTGTGACCTGCACAAAATTGTGGTCGAATCCCCACTTCTTCCATATACACTCTGAAAGCCGCTACATTCGTTGCCAGAAGAGCAGGTTGCATGTTCTCATTCTGATTCAGTTCAGATAGACTTCCTTCAAAACATAGTTTTGCCAGATCCACACCTGCAACGTCACTCGCTTCCTCATACGTTTGCTTGGCAATGCTATATTGATCATAGAAACTCTTTCCCATACCTACATACTGAGAACCTTGTCCCGGAAACAGCAGTGCTATTTTTTCCATGTCGTAACCTCCATTAATAGGGTTGGTGTATTAATTATTAATAATGTTCAGTTCCACATATGAAGGAATTTTCTGAATATAGCTCATGTCGTGTTCAAAAATGACAAGGTCCTCTTCCTGATGGATTTCTTTGAATCCGCCAAATTTATAGGTCAGATACATCATCCGATTACGATCGGTCATTTTGAATTCAGCCCGTATCTTGACCCCGGCTTCTTTCGCCTGTTCCAGGATATAATTCATGAGAATCGTGCCTACCCCTCGCGACATTACACGGCAAGACATCAGCAGCAGCTTCACGGTCCAGTACTCCTCTTCCATCTCAAGCAAAGCGAGTCCAATTTTTCCATATGCTCCATACTTGTCTTCCAGTCCTGTAATGAGAAGTTTGTGATTAGGAGATTGACTGAGTTGTTCCAGATCTTCATAGGAATAGGTATACCCTGTAGTGTTCAGCTGATGAGTCCGCACCGTTAACTCTTCTGCACGCTGCAGATCATCTCCCTTGAGGGGAGAAATCGTAAATGTCATGCCAAGTGAAGCCAGAAAGTCATCTTTGGGACCTGTGAATTCCTCTTCCGCCTTATTACGGATCTCATCGCTTTTGTACATTAAACGGCGAAGTCTGGAGTCCTCTGTAATAAAACGGGGATTCATCATCTCCATATCGGGAATGTCCAGGTACTGGGCAGCATCTATGCATCGAACTTCAGCATGCTCAAACTGTACCTCTTCCAGCTCAAACATCTGATCATCCACAAAAGCAACCGTATTCGCTCCGATATTAATGGAAGTTATGATGGATTGAATCGAGCTCGACTTGGAATTCCAGTGAATCTGGGGGTATAGGAAGTATTCATGAATTCCGAATTCCTCAAGCTTCTCCATGGCTGTCTGATGGTCATTTTTACTGGCGATGGATTGCAGAACCCCACGCTCGTCCAGTGTCTGGATCACATCAATAATTCCCTCTCTCAAGACAACATTCTCATCTTCCAGAAGGACACCTTCCCAGATTGTATTATCCAGATCCCAGACGACCAGCTTCACCTTCTCTTGCTTTTGCTTGTCCATTACCGAACTTACCGATGGATCACCCATACCTGAACCCCTCCTTGGCATATTGTTCCAAACTATTGCTTCAAGACCTTCAGGCAGTCTATGCTGTCTTTCGTTCAATCAGTTCATTAATCTTGTTCAACGTACGGAAGTTGCTCAGATCCATATCCTGGGTCTCAATCCGAATGTTGAATTCTTTCTCCAGAAACATCACCATCTGCATCGCAAACAGGGAATTGGCAAAACCCAATTCAAAAATATCCTCATCATCCTGAATTTCACGTTTGCGATAGAAACGACTCAGAAATGTTTTTACTTTGACTTTGGACTCCATGCACAGTCACCTCGTATAATTTATAGTCGATACACTTACAGAATCACGTGCTCAAAGAAGCCTTGACCGCTTTTTGCGCCTAACAATCCGGCATCCACCATCTTGCGAAGCAAGGGACATACTCTATATTTCGGGTCCTGATAACTCTCATAGAGTACATCCAATGAATGAACCACAGTATCCAGACCAATCAAATCCGCTGTGTGAAGCGGGCCCATCTTATGTCCAAAACATTTGACGAATATGTCATCAACCTCTTCCGGTGAAGCTACCTGATCCTGAACGACAAAGGCAGCTTCATTCATTAGAAGATGGGATATTCGGTTGGATACAAAACCGGGGAGATCTTGTACCAGTATGGCTTCTTTGCCCATGGTATGGAGCAGGGATCTGGTCGCTTCAATCGTTGTATCCGAAGTGTGATAACCCTGAATAGCTTCGACTACGGGCTTTAACGGGACCGGATTCATAAAATGTACACCGATGACCTTGTCAGGCCGTCTGGTGATGGAACCAACTTTTGTTATCGAAATGCATGATGTATTGACCAAATAAATGCAAGAATCGGGGCAATAGTTTTCAAGCTGTGCATAGACCTCTTTTTTCACATCCCATTGCTCAGGCACGTTCTCAATAATGAAATCAGCATCGCTGAGCGAATCGTAATGTGTCGTAAACTCCACACGCGAAAGCACCGTTTCCGGGTCTTCGGCCTCGGTATCCTTGTTGTAGAATCCCGAGAATCTGATATTAGTAAACAAGGCTGTTCTCGCCTGATCCAAAACTTCATCACTCACGTCGATCAAAACCACGTTGTGCCGGGACTGGGCAAGGCTCTGCGCAACCCCTTTTCCCATGACGCCTGCTCCGATTACACCAACCTTCATTCCTATCAACGCCCCTCTGTGATCTGGCTAGAAATTGAAATTCACTTCTTCATCCACAGCTTCATCCGTGATATCCGTGACACGATCAACTTCAATATCATAGATCAATGTATCTGGCTGCTCTGAAATTATCTCAAGAATTTTCACGAAATCTTTGGCGATATATTCAGCTGTGCCAGGCAAGAACAAGCTCGTATTATATTCCAGAATAAACTCGATCGTACCCTCCCGCTCAATCGCATCCAGTGCCAGATCAAACCGTGAAACTCCACTGTCATAATCAATTAATGTGCCTTTGAAAGCCTCAATCTCTCCGGTATACATCCCTACATTTTGCAGTGCAAAATACACATCAAACAGCGGATTTCTGCTCGGATCACGTGTACTATTCACAAGTTGCACAATTCGGTCGAATTGACAGTCCTGGTGCGCAAAAGCCGATAACGTACGCTGCTTCACATCCAGAAGTAACTCCCTGAATGAGTCATCAGGCACAGGTTCGTTTCTCAGGACGATTGTATTCACAAACATGCCAATGGTGGCATCAAAGTTACCCTGTTGACGACCCGTTACAGGCGAACCGATGAGTATATCACTCTGGTTCGTATATTTATGCAACAGGACATTTAAGACGGATAAGAGCAACATGTATAGCGTTGTTCCTGTACGTGCTCCAAGCTTGCCTATACGAGCAGTTAGTGCTTCGTCGGCATAAAAAGTCATTTTGGCTCCATCATAGGTTTTTCGATCCGGCCGTATAAAGTCTGTTGGAAGTTGCAGTGTGGGCAATGGCCCTTTCAGCGTTTCCAGCCAGAAGGCTTCCTGTGATTTAATCGAATCCGATTGCTGATAATGGTTGCTCCATTCCGAATAATCTCTATACTGATAAGGAATATTCGGTAGAGGTGAACCACTGTACATTGACGTGATTTCGTGCATCATATTGTCCATCGACATTCCATCTGTAACCAAGTGATGCACATCGAACATCAACAGATGGCGACCGTCATCCAACGAACCAACAATCATGCGGATCAACGGTGCCGCTTCCAGATCAAACGGTCGGACAAACTGCTTCACTACATCTTCGACTGCTTCCGTTCCACGAATGACATCTGGCAACGTTTCGATTGAAAAATCCACGTTCTCGTGAATTCTCTGAATCGGCTCTCCTTGTTCCCAGTGAAATGATGTACGGAACGATTCATGGCGCTGAATCAGAGTGTTCATATAACCGTTCAACGTGAATGGGTCAAAATCCCCCTCCATAATCAACGCTTTGTTCAGGTTATAGCTGATGTTGTCCGGGTCCTGAGTGCAAAGGTAGAATATCCTTTTTTGAGCTGATGAAAGTGGATATTTTTCTTTGACTTCTGCATGAGGGATAGACTGTTGTCCGACTGTTGCATTCTCCACATCGACCAGAGATTGCAGGTGAACTCCCAGTCCCCAGATCGTCGGATATTGCAGCACATCCGAAGGATTAACCTGTATCCCCGTTTCCCTGTATATATCCGATGCCATCTTGAGTCCAATAATGGAATCTCCACCATATTCGTAAAAATCATCATACAGATCCATTTCTGTCAGTCCCAAATGAAGTGACCAAATCCGGGATAACATCTGTTCCATGGCTGTATATTGACCATCATTACGGCCGTGTAACGAGACTTCCTTGTTCAGCGTTGCCTTTCTCATCTCCACTTCAGCAATCACGCCGGCACTTTGATCCTGAATCGTGTTGTATACGTCCTCCGACATCATCATTGGCATGTCACCTACGTAGGCCATATATTCCGAGTCATAATTCAGTTCGCCGATGATAGACCGATGCACTTTACGCTGAAAAGCCTGGTCAAAGGCCTTTAATGCAGAATTTGTTAAAACAGACTTGAACACCATGTCGTCATTTACGCCAAAATCTTTGGCCATCCCGGTCTCTTTCCAGGCCACCCAATTGATCGTTAATGTACGTCCACCCCTGCGGTTGCGATACGCTGCATAAGCATCCAGATAACTATTCGCTGCTGAATAATCTCCTTGACCCGGAGAGCTGAATAATGTTGAAGTGGTTGAGAACAGAACAAGAAAATCCAGAGAGTCGTGGGCTGTTGCCTGATCCATATTCCAGGTTCCCTGGACTTTCGGAAGCAACACACGGTTAAAGGTCTCCGCATCCTTGGACGCAAGGAATCCTTCACCAGCTACCCCTGCACCATGAACAATGCCATCCACTTTGCCATACTTCTCTCTGATGTTCACCATGAGTCTTGATACTTGTTGAAGATCACCTGTATCCACGCTGTAGAGACCTACTGTGGAACCTTTGTTCTCAATCGACTGTATCCATTTAATTTTGTTGCATTGCTCCAGATCCTTGTTATCCTCCAAAATGGCTGGCCATGTTTCCCGATCAGGGAAATCCGATCTGCCTGCAAGAATCAAGGTAACGTTGTGTCTGTTGGCAAAGTGTTCTGCAAATGCTCGGCCAATGCCGCCCATTCCGCCGGTGATGAGATAGACCCCCTGCTCCTTAATGGTTACATCAGAGAGCTCAGCTCCCAACAGATCTGTCTTCCTAAACTCTTCCACATATCGTTGACCCTTCCGATAAGCAGTGGCGTAGAAAACATCATCTGCATTCATTGCATTAAGCAAAATAGGAATAGCGGTGTCATCATCTATATCCATGACTTTGCATTCCAGTTGAGGATGCTCTTGTCCAATCGCTTTACCCAAGCCAAACATCGTAGCATATTCAGGAGCAAGATGTGATTCGTGGCCGCTAACTTCGTGAACGAACTGGGATAACAGAACAATGCGCATTCGATTTCGCAATCCTGCACCCGCAATGGCTTTTGTGAGGTAAAACAAGCTATGCACCCCTCGGCATAAGGCATCCTCCAGTTCCTTCGGACTCTCGGGTGCTATATGACCATTTATGGTAAAGGTGTGAATAATCTGATCTATTCTGTGGTTCTTCGTAGCCTTCAATAATTGCAGATACTGCTCCTCCGAACCATCGATCTGATAATGAACCGGAGAGATCTTCGCATATGTTGCACCAAGAGTAACTTCAATTACATGTGCTCCACGTTCAGTAAGTTCCCGGGAGAGACTGTCACATAACGGAATTGTCCCCTTCAAAAGCAAGACGGTTTGCGGATTCGGAATAACCCTTTCAGGATTATTCGCTTCCACCCAGCCAATGGTGTAATGCATCGTTGGTTCTTCCTTCTGCACAACCGATGGTTGAACCGCAACTCGTTCGGGAATATCAATCCAGCAACGATTGCGCTCGTAAGGATACGTTGGAAGATGCAGCCTGAAGGTTTCCTCTTCTGCGTACAATCTGGACCAGTCAATATCGGCTCCCTGTGTATAAAGAATCGATATTTCCTCCAAGTGCTGATCTTCCCATCCGTGCTCGTTAATGAGCTTCAGTACCCTGTCTGACTGCTCGTTTAATTCACGAAGTTTTTGTTCCGTCAATTCGCCAACACCTGGCTCCTTCGTCTCAGGAACCATTCGATGTTCAGATGCATAAGCAACGGGCGGTTTAATCTCGCTAAACGGGCATCCACGCAGCTTGTCCAATCGGGCTAACAGCTCTTCTTTGTCTTTAAAAGCAATGGCGATACGCAACTTGTAGTGTCCTCTTCCCTGAGCAGCTGTTCCGCACAGGCTTAACAGATCCAGTTCATCGTAACTATCGAGATAATCATGATAAGCTGCGATCAATCTGGACAGAGAGTCCTTACTTTTGGCGGAAAGAGGCAAAATATAAGGTCTGCGTTCCTCAGCTTGGACAAATGTCTGTACTGGGGCCTCTTCCAGGATAACGTGACAATTGGTTCCACTAATCCCAAACGCGCTGATCCCACAACGTCGCGGTCCTTCCTCGGAATGCCAAGTACGCAGACGGGTATTCACAAAGACCGGTGAATTGGAAAATTCAATCATTCGATTAGGTCGATTAAAGTACAGCGTCGGAGGAAGCTTTTTCTCACGCAGTGCCATAACCGCCTTCACCAAACTAATCACTCCAGCAGCCTCCGAAGAATGCCCCAAGTTGGTCTTGATGGAACTCACCGCACAGAACTGCTTGCGATCTGTGTAGCTCGACAGTGCATCGGATATGCCCTTAATTTCAATCGGATCTCCCAATGTCGTGCCCGTGCCGTGTGTTTCAATGTATGTGATTGTCTCCGGTTCAACTCGTGCATCCTCCAAAGCAGATATAATTACCTCTGTTTGAGATGCCGGATTAGGTGCCGTGATGCCTATTGAACTGCCATCCTGATTCACAGCCCCGCCTTTAATTACAGCATGGATCGAATCATGGTCATCCAGTGCCTGCTGAAGTGATTTCAGCAGTACCACTGCAACCCCTTCTCCAATACCTGCTCCATCTGCTTCATCATCAAAAGCTTTGGAGCGATGATCTGTAGACTCGATGCCAAGTTTCATATTTTCATCATCCACCGGGCACAGGTTAATCTTGATTCCGCCAGCCAGTGCATAATCACATTGCCCACTACGAATAGCTTTGCAAGCCATGTCTACAGACACCAATGAAGATGAACAGGCCGTATCAATAACCATGCTTGGGCCCTTTAAATCCAATAAATATGAGATCCGCGCAGACATCATGGCTGTCAGATTACCCACCATGGAGCTTGAACCGCTCCCAGGATCAACTTCATATAAGAGACGTGCATACAGATCTCGCAAGGTTGCCGCATATCCAAGATATACGCCCGTTTTACTACCACTCAATCTGGTGCCGCCATACCCTGCATCCTCAATTGCAGTCCACGCAGCTTCAAGAAATAATCGCTGATTGGGGTCCATAAGACTTGCTTCCTTGGGCGATAACCGAAAGAAACCTGCATCAAACTTGTCTATGTCTTCCAGATACGCGTTCTCGTTGTATTTCATCTGTGCCTGGCCATGACCTGTGAACGCAAAATGCTTGTCAATATCCACTTTTCTCGATTCCGGAAACGACCGAACCAGATCCGTGCCGTTGACGAGATGCGCCCACAGCTCCTCAGGTGTGGAAGCAAGTGGCACATTCACAGCCATGCCGATAATCGCAATATCTCCATCTCGTTCCGCCGCAGTACGCTTCTTGAGATGCATCGCTGGAGAAGGACGCTGTTCCTCCTTCTTGTTTTTTCCACCGATAAATTTTGCGAGATGATGAACATTCGAGTATTCGAACATGTCCGTAACATTAATGGTTCCTGGAAAAATCCGCTCAATCTCACTCTGAATTTTCATCAGCAGAATAGAGTCCGCACCTAATTCAAAGAAGTTGTCGTGAATATCAATTTGATCAAAACCTAATATTTTTCTGCAACATTCGGCCACACGTTTTTCCGTATCACTAAACTCTTCGTTGAGACTTCCTGTCAGACTTACTTCTCCTGCTGGATTTGTTGCTACACTCTTTGCTTTGCTCGCTTTTTCCTGCTTCTTTTTCTCCTTGAATAGTTCAATTTGCGCAGTCAGCACAGGAGAAAGCATTACCCCTGATTTTTCGAGCAGGAAGACTCCACCGTTCTCATAATTGAGATAACCTACAAGTGCTCTCGGTACATTATGGGATAACACCTGCTCAAACCCTTCAAGAGCCTTACTGGTTGGCAGCGTCTTAAAAATGGTATCGATTGTGAAACCACCTTCGAGGGCCATACCGGTTTCTTTCCAGGTCGTCCAGTTCACCACATGTGTCCTTCTGCCGAGCTTGTTCCGATATTCCCCGTAGGCATCCAGATAAGCATTGGCTGCGGTATAATCTCCTTGAACGGCTCCGCTAAACATCGTTGCTACCGAAGAAAACAGAATAAAGAAATCCAGATCATCCGAATGGGTAACTTCATCCAAAATACGTGTACCCATCACCTTAGGATTGAAGATGCTTTTAAACTGGTCATCCGTACGATTCATTAATAAGTCGGATCTTCCGATTCCCGCGCCATGGATAACCCCCCGAATCTTCCCATGACGTTGACGCAGCTCTTCTACAATTGGAACTATCTCTTCTTTTTTGGAAATGTCAGCGTTGTATATTTCAACGCTAGCTCCCATATTTTCAATATCAAGCACTCCCTGAATCTTTCGGCATAACGACTGATCCTGCTGTGCTTCCAAAATTGCTTCCCATGTTTTCCGGGGTGGAAAGGCAGTACGATTAATCCAGGCCAGATGTACCTTGTCCCTGCCAGCCAAATATTTGGATACTTCAATCCCGATACCTCCGGCTCCACCAGACACAAGATATATCCCTTCTGAATGAAGAGCTGGAAATTGTCCATTGTTACTGTCCGACTCTGCAACAGGCTGGAGTGTACCGAATGACTGAACATACCGTTTTCCGTCTCGAATGGCGGTAAGGAAGTGATCTGTTTTTCTGAAAACAGACTCTGCACTCCCCTTGCTCCATAGCATATCTTCCACGTCGATAACTCGACATTGTATGTTCAGATGCTCCTTACGTATCACCTTGGCAAGACCTTCTAGCGGTGCGAGTTCAGGTCTAAGAAGGTGTTCTTTGCCTGTGACATGATGGACACATTGGGTCAAAATCACCATATCCATATCATAATCAATACCATGTCTGGTCAATGAACGAACCAGATACAGCAGGCTGTAAACGCCGCGTTCCTGTGATTCATTCAACTCCACCAGATTCTGAACAGAAGTGTCCGAAGCAAAGGTAGGTGCGTAGATGACCTGTGACCATGATTTTAAATCCAAAGCATTGACTAAAGAATCAAAATCGACCTCTTTCGAACCAATTCGAAAATCAGTATCGTTCCTCTGTTCAAAGTAATCTCCCGGGCAAACCTTAATGACGTCCTTACCCGATTGTTGCAAAAGCAATGCAAGGTCAGCCCCACCTTTGTCATCGGCTGTAAAGAGTACAACTCTCTCGCTTGAATGAACTTCGTTATCCTCGTACTCTCCCTCAAGCTCATGCCACGTAAGAGAAAACAATCCGTTGTCAGGGTGGACACTCTCTTCTGCTGGTCTGCTTCCCATGTCAATCCAGCACTTCTGCGGATCAAAAGGATAACCCGCCAGAGGTACGGTCTTCGTAGACTTGCCCTCATACAGACGCCACCAGTCCACGGATGCCCCTTGCACGTAAAGAGTACACAGGCGCACCCAGTCGAATGTAGCCTCATTCATCTGGTTCAATTCTTGTCTGACCTCTTCACTTAACGCACGAACGTTTTTCTGGGTAATATCATGTCCCCCTGAAACTTCCCGATTGTCGCTGATCAGTCGGTGTTCCCCATAATGAAACCAAGGTGCTGTGAACGTGTGAAAGTCTCCAGATATAACCTGGGTTAGCTTAATGCGCAAATCCTCCAAATGTTCAGCCAAAATGATCACTCGGTGAGCATAATGTCCGCGACATGCATTGGCTGTTCGACACACATCCAGTAATGAATACCTGTCAGGGAAGGCAGATACTCCGTCCAGATACTGTTTCATCAGGATTTGAATTCCATTAACTGATCCCGCAGACAACGTGAATGGATGAACACCCGTATGCCCATCATGCGTAACGTTCAGCGTGGCCTGTACAGGAGCTTCTTCCAGCACTATATGACAATTCGTTCCGCTCAAACCAAATGTGCTTATCCCGCATCTACGCGGATCAGCACCTCGCTCCCACTCTCTTAACCTTGTATTGACATAGACGGGTGAATTCCCAAAATCAATATTCAGGTTTGGATAATTAAAATGAAGGGAAGGCGGGAGTTTCCGATGATACAATGATAAAAGTCCCTTGATCAGACTGGCCATCCCTGCTGTTTCATACAGATGCCCGACATTGGTTTTGACCGAACCGATTGCACAAAATTGCTTTTTATTCGTATATTTTCGAAAAGCACGTTCCAGCCCCTGAATTTCGATAGGGTCACCCAGATTCGTTCCTGTTCCATGAGTTTCAATATAGGCCAGGGATTCCGGGTGGATACCTGCTCGCTTCCACGCTTCCTCAATTACTTCGGATTGAGCAACCGGATTGGGGGCCGTGATGCCCATGGACGTTCCATCCTGATTTAAGGCGATGCCTTTGATTACACCATAGATGTGGTCTCCATCCTTCTGAGCCTGACGAAGCGGCTTCAAAATTACTGCAGCCACACCTTCACCCATACCGGATCCATCTGCTTCTTTATCAAAAGCTCTTGTCCGGTAGTCGGTGGATTCAATCCCAATCTTCAGAAAATCATTATCCACTGGCAAAATATCCAGCTTAACTCCTCCGGCAATCGCCATGTTGCAATCCCCGTTCATCAGCGATTTACAAGCCAGATAAACGGATACTAACGAGGACGAACAAGCAGTATCCACTACCATGGTCGGTCCTTTTAGATTAAGCAGATACGAGATGCGGGTAGGAAGCATTGACGCGATATTTCCAGTCATCGCAATAGACAACTCTTCCGGATTAGTATCCTTGATCATTTCCTTATAGTTGTTGCTATTGGCAAATCCGGTAAAGACGCCGGTATTGCTTCCTGCAAGCCTTTGCCCGCCGTAACCGGCATCTTCGATGGCATGCCATGCCGTTTGCAAAAATAAACGATGACAAGGGTCCATCAGACTGGCCTCTTTTGGAGAGAGACGGAAGAACTTATAGTCGAATTGATCCACTTCATCCAGAAAAGCACCATCCAGATATTGAAGGAATTCGTCTGAATATCCGCTTAGTCTGAGGTACTCATCCGTTACAGATTTTCGATCAGATGGATAATCACCTATGCAATCAATCCCCTGCTCAACAATGTGCCAGTATTCCTCCGGATGATTCGCATGGGGAAATTTAAGGCTCATGCCTATGACTGCTATATCCTCTTGATGATTTGCTTCTTCCTGCTTCAGCAGATTGATGACCTGAATCCCCGTCACTTTGTCAATTTTGCCGGAGGCTATGTTTTCAACAACATGTTTGTAGACTTTCTCCACAAGCTCACTCCCCTGGCCGTATTTCATCCAAACGATGAAGAATGTCTTCGACAGATACTTCCCCGTCCTGCAACTTGTCCAGCATATGGCTTAATGAGTCATTCCAATCTCCGTCCTGCTCTTCTGATGCGGATGTTATCGGTGCAGCTTGCAGGATATGTTGCTCATTGCCTGCAATGTAATTGCTGAGTTTGTCTACGGTTGTATATTCGAACAGATCTACCAGTTTGATCTTATTGGGGAAATGCCGATCCAATAACTCATGCATCTGGCCCAACATGATCGAATCTCCCCCTAATTCGAAGAAACTGTCATAAATATTGATTTCACTGAACCCTAGTACCGAACCGAAGATTTTGGCAATCAGATCCTCAGCATCGCTATATGCTCCTTCTCCTGTCCTGCCATCCAGAGTAACTTCTGCATAACCGGTCTGGTTCTGAGTTTCAGTAAAAACAGTCTTCTCATCAGTAGCGAGGGATCTCAGGTCATCAGATAATCTCACAGCAACACTTGACATCATGCCAAGCAATTTGCTTTCACGATTGATCTCGCCGACGATTACCCGATTCAAGGTCATTCCCATCGCACGATCCAGCCATGCAATGCCCTGCTCCGTAGGAATGGCGGAGAATACGCCATCCACATTGATACCGTAACGAACGCCCATCCCCGTATCTCGCCATGTGTTCCAATTCATAGTTAGGGTTCGTTTCCCAAGCTTGCTTCGATATGCAGCAAATGCATCCAGGTATGCATTGGCAGCAGCATAGTCCCCTTGGCCCGGAGCAGCAAACACCGAAGAGATCGTGGAGAAGAGCAGGAAGAAGTCAAGATTATCCTCAAGCGTGACCTGATCAAGCGCCCATGTTCCATAGACTTTGGGACCTGTCACCGCTGAGAACTGTTCCTCCGTCTTGCGCATCAGCATGCCTTCACCAGGTACACCAGCACTGTGGACTACGCCATGAATGGGACCGCAAGTATGTCGAAGTTCATCAAATACCTCACGTAGCCTATCCAGATGCCCGATATCCACTTGATAAAATGAACATGACGTTCCCTTCTTCTCCAGATCCATCACCCGGTTTATCGTCTCGCACACTTCCCTGTCTCTGTTCTGATCAAGCCATTCAGTCCACTGGTCACGCGGCGGAAAAGGTGAACGGGCAAGCAAAGCAACATGTCCTGCTCCCTTGTCAGCCAAGTACTGGGCGACTTCCAAACCAATGCCTTTCGTGCCGCCAGTAATCACGTATACACCGTCATTTTGAATTGCTGGCGAATGGCCGATTACCGTCGTATCGTCCAAAGTCTCGAACTGTTCCTCATAACGAGTACCTTCCCGGTAAGCAACAAGATATAGCTCAGACTTTCGGCCGATCTCTTGTAACACATCTTCAGCAGAGACAACATCATCCACGTCCAGAAACTTGCAGGATATGCCCATCAATTCCTGACCTACAACCCGTCCCATTCCCATAAAAGGAGCTTGTTGCGGCTGAAGGACACGTTCATTGCCTGTCACTTCGTTCACATAATCAGATACCAGCGTAAGGCTTAGTCCGCGTTCATAACCCACATGTGCCAGCGCCTGTGTAAGATACATCAGGCTGCGAGCCCCACGCTGCTGGGTCACCTCTAATTGTTCGATACTCTCGGGAAACACTGTTTGTTCAGTCGTTGACATATGGATAATATGTGTGAATTGATACTCGGATTGAAGATCGGTTAACAAGTCCTCATACGCCTGTTTATTTGAATCAACGCCATACCATCCATCGCCTGGAGTAGAATCCTTTTGAAGTCCAATCTCTACTCTTACAACCCTCCGACCCGCAGCTAGTAATCTCTCATAGATCGATGCCGAAAGAGTGGTTTTTCCTGTGAACAATAACACATCTCCAGATTCGGAGGACATCCATGATGTCCCATCGTTGGATGGCGTGTTAACCCAACGAATAACATGAAATGGTTGTTCCATACGTTCCACTTTTACCGGGGCGACGTCGGGTATGTCCAGCCAGTGTGTCTTACGCTCGAAAGCATACACCGGGAGCCGCACTTTACGAGGTGCCTGTCCGTCATTCCATAATAATGGTGGCAAATCTGCGCCCGCCGAATACAACTCACTAATTTTGACCTGCATGGATTCGTCCCTGTATCGGCCGTCCCTCCAAGCTAATGCCACTTCTTGAATTTCGGTGTTCAAACTTTCCTTCTGAACCAGAGTAAGATCATCCGGACGTCTAATCCCATCCGTACCTGATACCAATCGGTGTTCTCCATAACGGTAGAAAACCTGGCCTGTTTCGCCCAGTTCAGACTCCCAAAAGTAGAGCCGGTTCAATTCATTCAAACGGGAAACAAGCTCCATTGTCGTATTCACTGCAAAAATTAATCGATGCGGATAATGACTGCGCCCAGCTTGGACCGTGTAACAGATATCCTGCAGATCCATTTGTAATAATTGCGGACCATATGCAACGTACCTTGTAACAAGTTGCTGCAAGCTCTCACGTGATTTGGCCGAAAGCATGAAAAACTGTGGCCCAACGTGAGGAACATGGTCAGACAGTTCTTTATGGATATAGTCTGTCGGTGGCTCTTCCAGCACAATATGGGCATTGGTTCCGCTCATGCCAAACGCACTGACGCCAGCTCGCCGCGGATGGCCTTCAACCTCCCACTTACGAGTAACGGTGTTGACGTATATGGCAGAATCGTAAAACGGGATATTTTCATTGGGTCGATTAAAGTGAATCGTTGCAGGCAATTCCTTGTTTTTAAGTGCCAACGCAGTTTTGATCAACCCGACGATTCCCGCTGCTTCAAGCAGATGACCCATATTGGCTTTGACAGATCCAATCGCACAGAAATTTCGTTTGTCGGTGAACATACGGAATGCATTTGTCAAACTGTTTACTTCAATCGGGTCCCCTAAAGGTGTACCCGTCCCGTGGGCTTCCACATAACCAATAGTCGCAGGATCAATGCCGGCATCATCCCACGCTTTGCGAATCACGTCTTCCTGAGCCGCCGGATTTGGTGCTGTCATCCCGGCAGAACTGCCATCCTGATTGGATGCTGATCCCTTAATGACTGCATAGATTTGGTCGCCATCCTGTTTAGCTTTTTCGAGTGGTTTGAGCATGATTACACCAATGCCTTCGCCAAATCCCGTCCCTTCCGATTCCTCATCAAATGCACGAGTGATTCCATCCATGGATTCCATGCCTATTCCCATGCGTGTATTCGTGTGATGAATCGGCATGGTATGGATTTTAATCCCACCTGCTATGGCCATTTCACATTTGCCGCTACGAATCGATTGACAAGCGGCATCTACAGCAACGAGGGATGATGAACAGGCTGTATCTACGACCATCGATGGCCCTTTCAAGTCCAGCATATAAGATACTCTTCCAGAGGTAACTGCTGCTGTGTTGCCCACCATAGCGCTGGATAGAAGAGTCGGATTGGTTTCATAAATGAGTCGTGAATACATATCGCGAATATTCGGCGAGTATCCAACAAACACCCCGGTATGACTTCCACTAATGTCTTCTACACAACCGGCATCTTCAACTGCTTCCCAGCATGCCTGCAGGAAGAGACGCTGATGCGGGTCCATCAGGCTTGCTTCCTTGGGAGACAATCGGAAAAAGGTACTATCAAACTTATCAATCTCATCAATATACGACCCTTCCACAAGAGCAACGCTGCCCTCAGGAAACTGTTTATATCGAATATAGCGATCAATGGCATCCTTTCGTTCTGCAGACAATGTGGTCCTGCAATCCAACCCGTTGCGAATATTGTCCCAGAACTCATCTGTGGTGTTGGCGTTAGGCAGTTTGACGGAAATGCCAATAATGGCTATGTCCTGTTCCGTTCCTTTCATCGTTGCATGATGTGTCATGTTGTTGCTTCCCTGGCGTTTATCCACCAGAAAACGGGCCAGCTTATAAACTGTTGCGTGCTCAAACAAATCCGTAATCATAAGTGAACCTGGATCAAGCAGTTCCAATCTGGCATGCATCGTTTTTAACAAGAGGGAATCGGCTCCCAGTTCAAAGAAATTTTCATGGATGTTAATTTCCTCGAAACCCAATACCTGTCTGCAAACATCAGCGACACGTCGTTCTGCTTCGGTGTAATCCTCTTTTTCTTTTCCCGTGAGGATCACCTGACCCGCGCCATGTTGTGAAATTGATCGGGTAGAAGCCATATCTGCTATAGATCTGGTCGTAGACTTCATCCTCTTCAATCGTTCGAGCAAATGTGGAGCAACCCGAATCCCTGAACGTTCGAGTAAAGGAATGCCCCCACCATTTATGTTTAATTCCCCGATAATAGCGCGGTCTACTTTTTGAGTAACAACGTCTGCGAGAGTATGGATCGCCTGTTCAGGCAAAATGGCCTTAAATATAGTATCCGCCGTAAAACCCGAACGTGCTGCCATTCCCCGCTCCCTCCAGGTCACCCAGTTAATGGCGAGTGTGTGAAGTCCCTGCTTGGTTCGTTGTGCGGCGAACGTATCCAGGTAGGCATTGGCTGCAACGTAATCTCCCATCGTCAACGTGCTGAATGTTGTAGCGACAGAAGAACATAACAGCATAAAATCAGGCTGATCTTGTCGGGTAAGTTGATCAAGCAGCCATGTCCCCCTGATCTTGGGAGCCAACGTGCGCTTGACGTCATCTTCACTCTTCTGATCGGTAGACAGATCACTTCCCGTTCCTGCGCAATGCACAATTCCACGTATAGAACCAAACGTTTTTCTGATACCATCCAACGTATGGGTAAGACGCATTTCATCGGATACATCTACGCTAAAATAAGTTACCATTGCTCCGAGACTTTCCATGGCATCTATTTCACGAATAATCTGCTGAACAGCCGTCTGGTCTTTCCCATTCTTACGAAGCAGCGGCCATTGCTCTCTGTTGGGTAATTCTGTCCGTCCCAGTAGGACAATTCGTACCTTTGCCTGACCAGCCATCCATCTCCCAATCTCTGAACCTATCCCCCCTGCTCCACCCGTTATGATGTATACTCCATCTTCAACCAGTTGCCAGTCCCTATTTTTCTGAGTCTCTGTGTCCCATTCATCCAGCTGTTCAACATAACGAATCCCATTCCGATAGGCAAAATTCTCGTTGGAGATGCCTATGCCACCAACCAACTCCGGAATAGATTCAAGTGAACTATGTTCATCTCTGTCAATGCACTGACAACGGATATGCGGATATTCCTTTCCTATAACGTTAGCCCAGCCGATCAAGGCAGCGTGCTCAGGATACAGTTCCACCTCGTCCCCCGTCACTTGATAAGCAGTTGTCGTAGCAATTGATATGCCTACAGGGCCAGACACTGCTCTCTGCACCAGAGATTTGACCAGTCTGAACAGACTCAGAGGACCCTCTATTTCCGCCTGAGAAAGATCCGCCAGATTATGCACCTGCATTCTGGGCGTTGAACTCAGTAGATGAATAACACGGGTTATATCATTGAAAGGCAATGCACCAAGCAGATGATCATAAACATCTTCTGAAGAAAGTTGCACTAGACCTGAGAGTCCTTCCATAACGGCAACATCTCCGTCAAATGTCACGGATACCAGCTTTCTTCCCAGATTACGCAAGGTGGTTTCAAGCCTTTCGCCTTCAAGGTCTTTATCTTTTCGCAATATCAGGGTTATCCCATCATCAATTGGCTGCTGCTCCTCATCGGGTATGGATGGTTCCAAAGAATCCGCGATCCAGCGTGTTCTATACATACTCCGAGTCATGTCATCTGTCTGGCGTTGATCCATGTCCGCTTTCCAGTCCAGCCAGCATATGTTCGGTTCAAACTGGTATGAAGGAAGTGGAATTCTGCGCACAGACTTTTCTCTGTACAGATCTTCCCAACTCACATCGGCTCCCTGAACATACAAATCACAAATGGCCTCCAACAGCACTTGTCTCGGATGAACATGAGGTTCAGCAAGCCATGCTTGGGCCTTCTGTCCAAGTAGTCTGACCTCCTGCTCCGTGATTTCCCCTGTACTCCGCGTGGACTCCCCTGCACCGGCTGTTATAATCCGATGTGTGCCTGTGTGAACTCCGTTTATCTCGAGATCAGGACCACCATTTGCGGCTGATACCAACTTCAATTTTCTTTCCAAATCCTTGCGATCACTGTAAGTGATCGCAAGCCTTTGAGTGTAGTGCCCTCTTCCGGTATTAGCCGAGAATGATAGATCTGCCAGCGAAAGTTCAGGATTTGAAACGAGCAAGGCCTGATAGGCATGCACCAGCTTTGTTAAGCTGGCAGCACTTTTGGCAGAGATCGTTAAAATTTGCATATCCGGGATCGTTGCGGTACCTGCCCTGTGATAATGTGGCGGCTCTTCAACTACAATGTGACTATTGGTTCCACTTAGACCAAACGCGCTGACACCACATCTGCGTGGAGCTCCTTCGGCATGCCATATTCTAGGGCGAGTGTTGAGATAGACCGGAGAATCTTCAAAGTTGATTTTTGAGTTTTGACGCTGAAAATGAAGTGTGGGTGGCATCATGCCTTCACGCATTCCCATAATGACCTTGAAAAGCGAAGCCATACCAGCTACACAATCCAAGTGGCCCACATTTGTCTTCACTGAACCGATAGCACAGAATTGTTTCTTGTTTGTAAACTTTTGGAACGCTCTGCGAATGGCCTCAAACTCTATGGGATCTCCCATATCTGTCCCTGTACCATGTGTTTCAATATAATTTAGCGTCTCCGGGTTAATCCCCGCATTTTTCCATGCTTTCACCAGCAAATCTGTCTGTGAAGCGGTATTCGGCGCGGTGATGCCTACGGAAGTTCCATCCTGATTCACAGCACTTCCTTTAATGACTGCGTAAATATGGTCTCGATCCCTGAGTGCTTTGTTCAAAGGTTTGAGGATAATAGCGGCAGCGCCTTCACCCCACACCGTCCCATCCGAATCTGCATCGAACGCCTTCACTTTGCCATCTGGCGCTTCCACACCAAGCTTGTTCCCTTCATCCAGGGGAAACAAACGTATCTTTACGCCACCAGCGACAGCCAGATCACAATCTCCGTTTCGAATGGCCTGGGACGCGAGATGGATGGCTACGAGAGAAGATGAGCATGCTGTATCGAGACACAGGCTCGGCCCCTTCAGATCCAGCAAGTAAGAAATCCGGCTAGCCAGAATGGAGGCCAGATTACCTGGAACTGCACTGGGATCTGCCTGCGGCTCCAAGTCAGTGATTAATCTTTTGTAGTCATATACTTCATCGTTACGAAACCCAACGTACACACCTGTGTTGCTTCCTTTAAGTTTACCGCCCCCATATCCTGAATTCTCAATGGCGTGCCAAGCCGTTTCAAGAAACAACCGCTGATTGGGGTCCATGAGAGAAGCTTCACGGGGAGACAGGTTGAAGAAACGATAATCGAATCGGTCAATATGATTCAAAAAACCTGCTTTGGTATACGTGAACGACTCTCCCCGTGTCTTCATATAATAATCTGTGAAAGATTGTCGTTCTGCGGGAAAATCGCTGATACTGTCCACACCGTTAACCAGATTGCTCCAATATGCCTCGAGTTCCTCTGCACCCGGGAATCTGCCGGACATTCCAATAATGGCAATGTCCTTAGTCGAAACACTTTCGATATCGACCGATTCTGCCCCGGATTCCAGGAGATCATCCAGTTTAATACTTCCCATTAATCCTTTTCTCATTTTGCTCTCCTTTACAGTCGGCTTGAGATCATTCGAGTATCGGGTTCAGTAGTTTAAAGTAGAGTTGCAAGAGTGACTCTAGCTTGCTCTTCCGCCATTTCATTGAACGGAATCCACATACAAAGTGCAGGCTGTCCTCCTGATGAACCACTTGTAACGTTAAGTCGTACAGTTCAGACACCGGCACTCCCGAAGCAACTGCACCAGCGTTATAGAACAAAGGTAATGTTCCTGTACCGGGCTCCTGCAAAAGTGTACTAACATGTTTGGTGTGGAAGGTCTCTCTGCCATCTTGACCCTTGGATTGATGGATAAGCTGGAATAATTCATTAAATTGTTCCAACGAGCCGAAGTCCAGATCAAATACTTGAATATAGTCGGCCTGCCCAATGGCTGCATGCACACTCATCCGATCACTGTTGGAGGTCTGTGCGAGAAGGTACGCAAAGCCGGCAAATAAAATATCATCCACCTCCACGTCCCACCTGCTGGCAGCATTCACCACACGATCATAGAGTTCTGCTGATAAGGCAAACTGCAACTCTTCTGTTTCGTTTGATGTTGAATCTCCTTCCACGAAATAATCCATGGACAAGGGGATGCGGGAGCGGGATACATGGATTATATCCATCTCTTCCAACTGGTTCTCGATAAAAGCGGTAATATCCGAAATAGTTGGCAAATTAAACATGTCGGTTATTTTCACAATTCCTGGATATTGGTCATCAAGTCTGGCATGTGCTTTGATCATCAGTACAGAATCGCCGCCGATCTCAAAGAAATGCTGATTCACACCAATGTGAACATTGCCAAGTACTTCGCTCCATATCTGTACCAATTGTTTTTCAATATCATTGGCAGGAGCCTTGTATTGGACCTGAGCTGTGTGTAGAGCTGTTGGTTCAGGTAATGCATTACGATTGATTTTTCCATTTGCTGTTAAAGGGATGGCTTCCAACCGGATAAAGAATGAAGGCACCATGTACTCCGGCAATCTGGATATCAGAAACTCTCGCAATTCAGCAATGGAAACTTCTTGATCAGAGACATAATAGGCACACAGATATTTTTTCTTTTGCTCGTTCTGCCTGTCCATTACATACACACGCTTCAAGGCGTGGTGCTGAATGAATATGGCTTCAATTTCACCAAGTTCCACGCGATGCCCCCTGATTTTGATCTGGTTGTCCTTTCTGCCCAAAAATTCAATGTATCCCTCTTTGCGCATGACGCCATGGTCTCCCGTTCTATACAATCGACCAAGGAGCGGATGCTGAATGAATGCTTTCTCCGTTTTATCCAAGTCATTCACATATTGATTTGCAAGACCTACTCCGCCGATAAACATCTCACCTGGAACATCAACCGGACATGGACGCAGTTTATAATCGAGCACATGGAATGTTTGATTCGCCAACGGATACCCGTAAGGGATACTGTTCCACTCATCAGATATTGAATTAATAGGGTAATATATAGACCAAATACTAGCCTCTGTTGCACCACCGAGACTCACAATGCTTGCATCAGGACACAGATTTCTGACTTTGCCCGGTAACGATAGAGGTATCCAGTCACCGCTGAGCAGTATAAGACGAAGACTGTTTTGACGGTTACCCTCGTTTGTAATGTTTACTGCTCTTTCTATATCAGAACTTTGGATATTTAACTTAGCCAGCGGAGCGTTCTGTGCACCCAGGACTGCTACGGAACGTTCCGATAATAGGGATGGGTCAGCAGCCATTGGGTTTTCGCCATAGGATACCGATACGCTTGGACCTTGTCTGATATAATTGCTGCTGCTCCATTCTTCCGTAGAAGCCATTTCATCGTCTGGCTTCAATCCTGCTTCCACCGTGTGAAGCCAGATCTGATTTTCATTTAAATTGAATAACGGTTTTACTTTCTCAAAAGGCATATCTCCGATCGAACACATTCCAATGCCCAACATCTCTCCAACACTGTTTAGTGTGGATACCATAATTCCGGTATCAATAAGGGAGTATAAATAACCTTGCGCACCATATTTCGGCATGGTTGCTTCCGCGTTGTAAATGAAGAAAACAGTAAACGCTGAAGACTGATAAATGGATCTGTTCGTGTAATAGTGCATTTCGTCAGTGAATGACTGATTCCCATGAATAAGGCGTACCGTGTGATCCACTGGACTAAAGTAGTACAAGCCCGCCTCCATTCCCGCAACTCTTCCTTCCTTCACATACACAAACACATCTATCGGGTATAGTCCTCCCGCAGAAGGATAGTAATAACGAATTTCCTGTCCTTGATCATACTGACCCAGTACTCCCATCAGATCGGAGAACTGTTTCATAGTGACAGGCTGATCCTCCTTAAAGGAACGATGAGAACGTCGCTTGGAGATGAAATCAGGATATTTAACACCACGCTCCAGTGAGACCTCAAGTGTGGTGTTCTCACCGAAATTACGATGCAACTGTATTTTTTTGAATGCCTCGTATGCCTGTGCATCGTATGCCACCTTTTCGTCATACGGATTGCGGAATAACTGCGTCTGCTTCTTGAAAATTTCTGCTGGCTCCATAAGTCCGCTGACCAAAGCACGTTTGCGAATAAGCAGTTCCATGAGCGAATTCACTTCACTAGCAGGTACATTCGGGAAGAAAGAAGCAATCTCGGATTGCCGAATTCCCTTTTGTGCCAAGAAATACAGTTCAGGGAACATACCTGTTGCATATGCAGGGCATTTGAACTCATCCACGTAGATATGCTTTCCATCCATTCGCCACAGTGTGGAGAATGACCAATGGTATACCGATTCTACTGACTCTTTCTCCACAGCCAGTTGGGTTGACGCCTGAATCTCTTCATCACTTGCCCAACGGTAGCTTCGTCCAGCATCGGATTCCAGGCGATCCATGAACATATCTATAATTGCTGGAACCGAATTCCAGATTGTAACCTGATGGCGATCAACGGCCTCTTTCATCATTCGGATATCTCTTTGGTCGGATACAATTACGAGAGCTGCACCCGAGGAAAGTGCACCGAACACGTCATATACGGATAAATCGAAACACATGGAAGATACGCCAAGCATGCGATCCTTCTCATGAACACCGAACTTTCGGTTCATATCCTGAATCGTATTCGTTACAGCCCCATGAGTAATCGCAACACCCTTCGGTCTACCCGTACTTCCCGAGGTATAGATTACATATGCAATATCATCAGGTGTTCCAGATGGCTCACCTTCGAGTAGAGGATAACCTGAAGCCGAGACCTGATCATAGGCATCCACGTCCAATACAATTTGGCAATCACTATTCTTAAGCATGTAAGCTTGCCGATCTTCTGGATAATCCGGATCAAGTGGTACATATGCCGCACCAGTGCGAAGTATAGCCATTACATTTACAATGGTCTCCATACGGCGCCTTGCCACAACGCCAACTCGATCCCCTCGCCCGATCTCCTGTTCAAGTAAATATCCTGCCAGTTGACCAGATCTTCGGTCCAGCTCCGAATACGTCATCCGCTCATCCTCAAACAACAATGCGTCCTGATCTGGATAATGTTTAGCCATACGGTCAAACAAATGTTGCAATGTTGTTGGCATGATATTTTCTTCTGATTGGTTATACCTTTCCAAAATGCTGCGATCGACTGAAGGAATGTCAGGCCCCGTAATCGTTTCTCCCACAATTAGGCCATCCAGCAGCGCAATATATTGCGCAAACATCGTTTCGACCACCTGTTGGTCAAACAAGTCATCCACGTAATCCCAGGTTAGCGTTAGTTGCCCTCCCGCATCCGAAGCCTGATGATCCAGATATACCTGCGATGTTTGGCTAACCCCAGTTCGAACCTTTCCAATCAGTCCCTGAGTTGCTTCCGATGTCTCACGTTCATTAAAGATCATACTTGTGAAGACAATTGGCATTACGGTCTTGTTCCCCATTTGATGGTGCTTGGAGAGATCACGTATGAATTCGATGCCTTCATAATGCCTGTGCTCCAGCGCCTCCAGTATACTGTCCTGAACATGACGCACATGACCCATAAAATCATTCCCCGAAGCCATATCCACATCAATTAAAATCATGGAAGTAAAGTCCCCAATGATATCCTGTATGCTTGGGTGGAATGGATAACGATTGAAGACTGTCAGGTTCAGTGCAATCTTCTGTTGATTGCTCCAGTACGATAAGATCTGGGCATAGGCTGCACAGAGAAGCGCTGAAGGTGTTAGCCCGTGTACATTAGCAACCTTTTTCAATATCTCCCAACGCTGTGGTTCAAACACTTCATTAAGTCGCTTGAATTTGGGCTCACTGATCTGTGCAGGATCTGTCTTCAATGGGAGTGCAGGTGCTGCTGGGAACTCCTCTACTCGGGCACGCCAGTATTGTTTATCAGCCAGGTACGTATTCGATTTACGGAATTCATTGTAAGCAAGAATATAATCGCGGAATGTAAATGGATTAGGCTCCGGATCAATCTCGGGATGATGATAGAATTTCAGTAGATCATTATTGAAGATCTGTATGCTTGCCCCATCAGCAATGAGCAGATCATATCCAAACAACAGCAGATGTGTATCCTTAGATATTTTTTTCGCACGTATCTCAAATAATGGCCATTGCTCCAATTCAAAAATATGATGAGACATACGTTCTCTTTCGGCTATGATCACCCGTTCCATCTCGTCAGGACTCAAACTACTGATATCTTCAATATCCATCCGATATACCGGTACATGTGGCAGGATTCGTTGCTCTCCGGTAGGCAGGATAATTGCCCGCAACATAGGATGATGTTCAATCAGCTTGATTAGTGCTTCATTGAAGCGCGTCATCTCCAGTTGAGTTTCGAATTCGAGGTACCCGTGTGTCGATGTGCCTCCCATTTCAAAAGCCTGACTTCTTCCTGCGACATAAGCCATCTGTACCTCGGTCAGCGGGAATGGTCGGCCTTCAGGATCAGGGCACGGATCATGCTGAGGATAATGAATTGTTCCCACTGACTCTTCATTTTCCACAGAGCTCTCAAGCAAAGACGCCAGTTCATAAATATCTCTCAGGGCCATAAATTCCTTGAAGCTGAGACGTTGATTGAATTCCTGCCCAATCCGATTCACCAGCTGCACCATTAGAATTGAATTGATCCCCATCTGGAAAAAGCTATCGTGAGTTCCTATTCCATTCATACCAAATACCGATTCACAGAGTTCAATCAGCTTTTGCTCCGTTGGGCTTTCTGTTCCTGCAAGTGCACAGGACTGTTGTCCAAAGGTTGGCTCCGGTAACGCTTTCCGATCAATCTTTCCATTGGGTGTAAGTGGAAATTCAGACAACTGGATTAAATGCTGAGGAACCATGTAATCCGGAAGTGCTTTTGCCAAAAGACGCTTCATCTCCAATTCGTCATAACTGCGCTCCGCTGAGTAATAGGCTACCAGTACCTTTGTTCCTTGCATGTCCACTTTATCTATAACGACAGCCTGCTTCACGCTAGGAACTGTAGATAATCGGCTTTCAATTTCTCCAAGCTCAACCCGATACCCCCTGATTTTCACTTGGGAATCCCGTCTGCCAAGGAATTCAATGTATCCTTCTCTTCGCAAGACTCCAAAATCACCTGTGCGGTATAAACGTCCCAATTCCGGATGATTAAAAAATGCATTGTCGGTCCTCACCGGATCATTAAAGTATCCTTCAGCCAATCCTGCTCCACCGATGCAGAGCTCACCAATGACATCGACTGGGCTCAGGCTACCCGTGTAATCAAGCGTATAGAATGTCTGATTCGCAAGTGGTCTTCCATAAGGAATGCTCTTCCAATCAGACTTGACAGTATCAATGGGATAATAGATAGACCAAATGGATGCCTCTGTCGCACCTCCCAAGCTGATAACCTGTGCCGAAGGAAAACGCCCATGTACTTGCTCTGGCAATTTCTTCGGTATCCAGTCCCCACTGAGCAGGATGAGTCTTAATTGTTCATTGGTTTGGTCGGTTACGTAATCTGCCATCAGTTGCATAATGGCTGGAACTGAATTCCAGATGGTTACTTTATGCTGTTGTATCGCGTCGTACATGTCATGAATATCACGTTGGTCAGCAATGATCACAAGTGCTGCACCCGTCGCAAGTGCACCGAAAATATCATAGACTGACAGATCAAAGCACATTGAAGAGATACCAAGCATCCGATCTTGATCCGTCACTTCAAACTTCATATTGATATCCCGAATGGTATTCATTGCCGGGCCATGGGCAGTAGCTACCCCTTTTGGGGTTCCCGTGCTGCCAGACGTATAAATAATGTAGGCAAGATCGTCAGGTGCTGCGTTATTTTCCAGTGGCTCCACTGGCAATTCAGCCAGTCCCTCAAACGTATAAAGTTCGGGTAATAACAGCATTTTGCAGTTACTATTTTGTAAAATGTATTGCTGACGATCTTCGGGATAATCGGGATCAACAGGCACGTATACCGCTCCTGCTTTGAGAATGCCGATGGTATTCACAATTGTCTCCATACCACGTTTGGCTAACAACCCCACCCGGTCTCCCCGTGTTATTCCTTGTTGCGTCAAGTAATGAGCGAGCTGATTGGAACGTTCATCCAGCTGTTGATAAGTCAATTGCTGATTACCGTAAATCAATGCTGTCTGATAAGGAGTCTTGGTCGCCTGCTCCATAAAAGACCCATGCAGTGTAGATATAGGAAATGATTGTGCTGTTGCATTAAATGCATTCCAGATGGCCTTATCCTGTTCAGGCAATTCTGGTAAAAACTCGATATTCTCTTGCTCACACAGATGAGTAATTATCGCTGTATAATCATCGAACATGGCGGAAAGTGTATCGTAATGAAAAAGATCCTGAATATAGTCCCAGTTAATGGTCAGTTTCCCGTCAGTCTCCATTACCTGATTATCAAGGTAGACTTGGGAGGTCTGACTGATACCCATTTTCAGATCTCCGATATGCTGCCAGCTTCCGATGGCATCCACAAATAATGTGCTGGTATATACAATCGGCATAATGGCGGAAGTACCCGCTTCTCGATGACGGGCCAGTTCTCGGATGAATTCCACGCCGTCATAATGTCGATGTTCCAACATATTGAGCATGCCACTCTGCACGTCTCTCGCTTGTTCCCAGAAAGGTTTGTTTTTTTGTTCGTTAATTTCGAGCAACATAATGGATGTAAAATCACCGATAATTTGATTGGTTTCTTCATGAAATGGAAAGCGGTTGAACGCCGCCAGATTGATGGCAAGTCGATCCTGATTGCTCCAACGGGCCAAAACTCGAGCAAAGGCAGTACATAGAAGCGCGGAAGGTGTTACATTTTTTTGCTGCGCCTTATGCTTTAGTTGCTCCCACAGATCTTGTTCCAATACCCAGCTTAGCCGTGAAAATTGCGGTTTCTTGATATGTCTGGGCTCCTGCTTCAGTGGAAGTGCTGGAGCGGAAGGGAATGTGTCCAACTGATCCATCCAGTACTTCTTGTCACGTGCGTACATCTCACCCTTTTTCAGTTCTCCGTATGCCATCATATAATCCTTGAACGAAAACTTGAGTGCAGGAAGTTCCTTTTCCGGCTCACGGCAATAATGCACCAGGTCCTCTCCAAGGATCTGGATACTCGCACTGTCACAGATCAGCAGATCATAACCAAATAACAGGTAATGCCGTGTATCATCTATTTTAAAAGCTTTGAATTCAAACAGCGGCCATTGGCTCGGCTCAAACACATGATGGGACATTCGATCCCGTTCCACCTCAATGTGTTTCCACTTTTCCTGCTCATTCAGATGGCACACATCAACGATTCCCAGTTGATAGTCTGGTACCTGTGGCAATATTCGTTGTATGCCCTCCGGCAATATGACCGCTCGCAGCATTGGATGACGCTGAATCACTTTTTGCAATGCTGTCTGGAAATGCGTCATGTTCAATTTGGTTTCCAATTCCAGATAATAGTGAGTGGATGTCCCCCCCATCTCAAACCGCTCGTCTCGACCTAACAGATAAGCCATCTGTACTTCTGTCAAAGGGAAGTCCTCATACAGGGTCGCCGGTTCCGGCTCTTGCTGGGGATACTCGGATATCGCACCAGCTTCCTTGAGTGCACCAATCAGATGAACTGCAAGCTTCGCCAGATTCATACCTTCAAAGAACGTGTGGTAGTTTAGGTGAACATGGTAGCGTACCCGTATTTCAGTAATAATGCGCATCATTGATATTGAATCAACGCCGAGTTCAAACAAGTTGTCGTATACATCTAACCCGGTAAACCCGAGAACATGTCCCACCAGTTGGGCAAGTTCCTTCTCCTTAGTTGTATATATACCGTTATCTCGTCCGTGCAGTTCAACCTTCTGCTCATATTCAGTTCTCGTCAGCTGGTTGTTATGATAATTCAAATGATTACGTTCCTGTTGAATTCGAGCTGTCATGGCTTCCGAAAATTGAATAACCCTTGACGACTCTATCAACGGTAGGAGTTCACTCGCATAATTGGGCTCACCGATCAACACTCGGCGTATACGACGGCTCAATACCATGTCAAAAGCACTGATCGCTTGATGAGTCGCTAACGTCTTGAATGCTGTATCCACATTCAGACCAAATCTGGCAGCCATCCCGATTTCCTTCCAGGCCGGCCAGTTAATGGTTAGCGTTCGGCCCGATCCATTTGCGCGGTAAGACGCAAAGCTATCCAGAAAACAGTTTGCAGCAACATAATCGCTCTGTCCCGGTTCTCCTAACATGGATATGCCAGAAGAAAACATAACGAAGAAATCGAGTGGTTCCTGCGCTGTTATTTGATTCAGAACCCAGGTTCCCTGAACCTTCGGTCTCAGAACCTCTTGGAATGCAGTCTCTTCCTTACGGATAATCAAGCCATCATTGGCAACACCAGCGCTATTAATTACCCCATGGATTTGTCCATATTTTGTTCTCAACCTCTGCACAACCTGAGTCATCTGCTCCAGATCGGAGATGTCTGCACTGATTAATTCAACACTTGATCCTCCGGCTTCAAGCTCCATAATGGTTTTCATTCGTTCAATCATTTCTATGGATATTATCTTTGGATCTTCTTCTTGAATAAGCTTGTCCCACACAGTGCGATCAGGCATCGCCGTACGACTGATTAGTGCCAGACGAATGCAGCGTTCATCAGCCAGATGCTTCGCGAATTGCAAACCAATTCCGCCTGTTCCACCAGCAATAAGATATAAACCGTTCTCACGAATAGTCACTTCCTCATGACTGGCTTCCAGAATATTGGCAATATCCAATTCTTCTACGTATGACTGATTATGTCGATACGCCACTTGGAAACGGTCATGGGAGCCATTCAATTCTGCATAGATCGTATCCGCATCGGTATCTGAATCCACATCAATGAATCGGCAGGATATCTCCGGATACTCCTGTTCAATGACTTTTGCGAATCCGTTAAGCGTTGCATTCTCCGGTCTTACCTGACCTTCATAACCCGTAACTGCATTTGCTAGAGAGGATATGAATTGAAGCTGCAGTCCCTCTGTCATATGATGATGTAGAAGGGCACGGGTCAAGTAGAATGCACTCTGAATTCCACGGTCCTGGCTTAACTTCAATTGTTCCTCGCTTTGTAAATAATCATCTGAATCATTCTCTGCCAGAGTAAACCCGTGAATGATACGGGTTAGCCCCTGACCCTTCATATCATCCAATAACTGAATGTAGTCCCTTTCATCGCCACGAATCACATAGTGCGAATCATCATACTTCTCGTAACGATCCCCCCAGGCTACCTGAATGACTCGTGCTTCGGGCTCACGCTCCAATCGGACCGTCAAGGCAGCATTGACTTGATCGTTTCCGCGGAAGAGAAGTACGGTGCCTTTCATTTGTGAGACGACAGAATCTCGAGATACGGGCATATATCGTTGCCATACAGCTTGATAAAACATGCCCTCTGCCTGTACCTTTTCTGATCTTCTGTTACGTTTTGGAATGTCGATCCAACATCTGTGCGTCTGAAATGCGTAGGATGGCAAACTGACCTTGAATACACTCTGATTCGCATAGAGCGCTTCCCAGTCAGCATCGCCCCCAGAGACATAGAATGAAGCAGCCTGATGTAACGCATTGACGTCTTGCTGCCCACTGTTCATGAATTTTCCAAGAGCTTGTCCCAGCGATACGCTCATCTCATGCCTGGATGAGAGCGACATTCTGAATTCCTGATCCGCTGCCTCCTCATCTTGAACCAGCTTGTGAAAGCCTGTATAGATGTGCGAACCATGTGAAGTACCAAATAGCTGCTTTGAACGCTCCAGCTGGATAAGTTTCTGATGCAAATCGATGTTGCTGTCCATTATGATTGCTACCCGATATGGGAATTTCCCTCTTCCCGTGTTGGCGGTATAACATATATCTTGTAATGTTGGCAGTTCATCTTTTTCAAGAAAATAGATATACTTACTGATCATCTGACGCAGCGATTCCTCAGACTTGGCGGACAACGTCAGAATGGATGGCTCTGTTACAGAAGTGTTCGCTTTATGCTCTGCATTTGCCCGATCCGGCGCTTCCTCAAGCACAAGATGGCAGTTGGTTCCCCCAATTCCAAAAGAACTGATACCACACCGTCTTGGGGTTGTTCCATCCGTGGTCCACTCTCGCAGTGTAGTATTCACGTAAACGGGTGATCCACTGAAGTCAATCGCTCTATTTGGCTTTTCAAAGTTCAAGGTTGGAGGGAGTTTTTTATTTTTCAGCGCCAGAATTGCTTTAATTAAGCCAGCAGTTCCAGCCGCTTCGTACAGATGACCGATATTGGTTTTAACCGAACCGATCGCACAAAATTGTTTCTTGGAAGTATATTTCTTAAACGCGTTCTGAATTCCCTTAATCTCAATGGGATCTCCCAATTCTGTCCCCGTACCATGCGGTTCGAAATACGAGATCGTTTCGGGATCGATGTTACCGTCCTCCCACGCTTTTACAATCAACTCTGCCTGAGTGGACGGGTTTGGTACAGTCAATCCGCCAGAACTTCCATCCTGATTGACGGCCAAACCTTTAATTACCGCATAGATCTGATCACCATCACGCATTGCAGCATCTAGTGGTTTCAGCAACAAAGCAGTGACTCCTTCGCCCATTCCCGCCCCATTTGCAGAATCATCAAATGTTTTGGTCCGGTAGTCTGGAGATTCCATCCCGATCTTCTCATTCTGATTCTCGCGTGTCATGAGATGAAGTTTCACACCGCCCGCGATTGCCATATCACATTCCTTGTTCCGGATGGCCTGACATGCCATGGCGACAGCTACGAGCGAAGAGGAACACGCTGTATCAACAACAATACTGGGTCCCTTCAGATTCAGAAGATACGAGATTCGATTGGATAATATGGAAGCCAAATTCCCAACGATGGACAGTGCACTTGTCTGCATCGTTTCGGTAATATATCGCATATACATATCTTTGATATTGTTGGAAAAGCCTACATAGACACCTGTATTGGTGCCCGATAATTTATCGTTACCGTATCCTGCATCCTCCATGGCATCCCATGCCGTCTCCATAAACAAACGCTGATTAACATCCGTTAAACTGGCTTCTTTGGGAGGCAAACGAAAGAATTCATGGTCGAATTGGTCAATATTGTCCAGGTACGCCGCTTCGTAATATTGAATATCTCCCTCAGGAATATCCATATAAGAGAGAATAGCGTCCATATCCGATTTTCGTGTCTTGGGAATGGGACGTATGCAATCTACACCACTCTGGATATTATCCCAGTAGTCATCCAGTGTTTCCATATTGGGCAACTTGGCTGAAATACCGATGATGGCGATATCCTTGACGGATTTCTTTTCCCCTTCTTTTAGCATTTTCACGATCTGAGCCGCCGTTGTTTTGTTCATCTTCTGGTCCTTGACACTCTCTACCAGGAGCTTCAGAATTTTCTCCACGCTTCACGTCCCCCTACATCTTTTGAAGGTTGATGATTGCTTCATCCAGATCCATTGCTCCACGTTCGATCTCATCGAACAGATTCTCAAGATCTGTATCCCGTTCCTCTTCGAAAGTTTCCTTTTGAGGAGACTGGTGAGGCTTCTGCTTTTCTGTGGTGCTCATATAAGTAGTTAGTCTGGAGATACTTGGATATTCAAACAGATCGGTCAGTATGAGTTTTCCAGGGTAAGTTTTGTCCAATTTCAAGAAAATCTGCTTAATCATAATAGAGTCTGCACCGAGTTCGAAAAAGCTGTCATGTACATTCATCTCTTTAATGCCTAAATATTGTCCAACTATATTGGCAATAGTCCGGTCCATCTCCACGGATGATTCCAATTCAAGTTTATACTTTTCCGTTGGGATCTGAACAGTAGAAGCGGATTCCTTATTCATTGATATTTGCTTTGCTCTCTCCGGCATTCTCATCCATTTTTGTAACCTTTGTCCGATGTTGGCATCAAGATGAAAGTGGTAGTTATTCAAAATGTTTAAATAGGGTGAATTCCAGTTCATTTCCCCCACCAGCAGACGGTCGGTCTGTTTTCCCATTATTTCGAACAATCGATCCAATGCCCACTCTTTGGGCATCGCTTTGAATAAGGTGTCAAAATCAAACCCGGCTCTGGAAGCCATGCCTACCTCTTTCCAGGTAGTCCAATTCAGCGTTATCGTACGCATCCCTTTGCGGTTCCGCATTGGGGCATAGGCATCCTGATATGCATTCGCGGCGGCATAAGCAGCCTGTCCAGTAGAACCAAATAACGTAGCGACGGACGAGAACATGACTAGAAAATCTGGCTGATCTTCGGCTGTTAGCTGATCCAGTAGATGAGTCCCCTTCACTTTCGGAGCCAGCATTGCTGTAAACTCTTCCTCAGTCATCTGGTCAGCTTGTTGTGTACTCCCAACGCCTGCTGCATGGATGATGCCACGTATACAACCAAATCGACTTCTTAATTGTTCAATGGCTTGACTTAACTGATCCGCATCGGCAACATCAGCTCCAAAATACATCATCTGTCCGGCCCGTTTCTCCATATCAAGTAACCGAAGAAGCTTACTTTTTAGATCTGGTGAAGTATTTTTTGCATTTAGAATGATGTCCCAATTGTGACGTTTGGGCAGTGGCGTTCTTGCAATCAAAGCCAGATTCATACGTCCAAATGATAGCAAGCGTTCAGCGATCTCCATCCCCAGACCACCAAGTCCACCTGTAATAATGTATACGCCGTCTTCTTTCCAGTTCATCTCAGCATCAGGCATGGAACCCACATCAGCAGGTGCGAATTCAGCTTGATATGCTTGTCCATTTCTAATCGCCAAAGACTTCTTCTCCAACGGCCCCAAAATGTAACGCATATACTGAGAGGTATCCCAATCTTGGTCAACATCTATACAGAAGCATTCGAGATTCTGAATCTCACGCTGTACCGTATGTCCGAAAGCCAGCATCGCTGAATTCTCCGGATACAGAACTTTCTCGTCACCCGTCACTTCATTAGCAAAGCTTGTCACCAAAATCATCTCAACCTGCTCTGCAAAGACGTGTGAGCATGCCTTGGTAAGTCTCCATACAGACATAAGACCTTTGTCCAGCCTGTTCTCCTTAATTTCTGTATGGTCAAGTGATGCTATATGCACGATCCGATAGGGACCTCCAAAGGACACTTCCTGCAAAAGTTTGATATAATCACTCTCGTTATTTCGGATTACATATGTCTGTGCATCCTGTTGAAGGTAAGATGTTCCCAATATCACTTCGATAACTGCTACTCCAGCTTCACGAATTTGGTTCACCAACTGGGTTGCATGTAGCTGTGTATCATTTCGTATTATTAAAACACGTTCAACATTATGGATGATGGATGAGTTAGTCTTGCCGATCTCGCTCCAAGGCTTCCATGACAATGAATAATACATCGCTTCTTCCTCAGTCTGTACCGAATTATCGGGGTTAGTATCAATCCAGCACTTACTCTCCTCAAATGAATATGTGGGCAAGCTCAACTTGTTATAGGTCACATCTGGATAGATTCTTGACCAATTAATCTGAGCTCCGCCTTGGTAATGTGTGCACAACTCCTCTAGCACGTTTGCTCTATCGCATACTTCGATATGCCATTTCGAGATAAGTTCTTCCGTAGTGAATATCTGATTACTTTTTCTGAATGTATCTTGTTCATATCTACCGGTCTTGGGTTCTGCAAGAAAGTCGTTTAAATGCTGCAGCAATTGATCCAACGAATTGACCACCCACACCGCTCGGTGTGCATGATGCTGTCTTCCAGTAGCTGCTGTGCAGCATACATCCCTCACATCGGCCTTCGGGTTCTCATTGATCCACTTCACATATGATTGCACCTGACGGGAGAGATTTCCGGATGATACGCTGGAGATCAAAAAGGGATATTGGTCATCGCGCCCCAATTCCACTGATATGTTCGGAGCTTCTTCCAGTACGACATGACAATTGGTGCCGCTTAACCCAAATGAACTGACTCCACATCTTCGAGGAGTGGCCGCTTCCCACTCCCTTGAAATGACATTGACATAGACTGGTGATGTATCAAATTCGAATTTTGGGTTTGGCTTATTAAAATGAAGTGTAGAGGGAATACGTTTGGATCTGAGTGCCATAATCGCCTTCAGCAGACCCGCCAATCCTGCACTGTCGTACAAATGGCCCACATTGGACTTAACCGATCCTATCGCACAGAATTGTTTTTTGTCCGTAAATCTGCGAAAAGCCGATTGGATACCTTCCAGTTCAATCGGGTCCCCAATGAGCGTACCTGTTCCATGTGCTTCCAGATAGGAAAGACTCTCTGGATGAATTCCAGCATCACGCCAAGCATGCGTCAGTACTTTTTCATGAGCTACCGCATTGGGCGTTGTAATCCCTGCCGAATACCCATTCTGATTCACAGCTGTGCCTTTTATGACTGCATACACATGATCATGATCCCGCAATGCCTGTTCCACAGGTTTTAGTACAACACTTACTACACCCTCACCCATTCCTGATCCATCCGCATCTTCATCAAAGGTTCTTGTTGCTCCATCACTGGATTCAATACCGATTTTGTAATACTCTTTATCCAGTGGAATCATATTCAGCCTGATCCCTCCAGCGATAGCCATATCACAACTTCCTTCACGTAATGCACGTACTGCCATATCCAGAGCAACCAGCGAAGAGGAACATGCTGTGTCTACAACCATAGCCGGCCCCGTCAGATTAAGTAGATAAGCAATTCTTGCAGGAATGATGGACGAAAGATTACCTACGGTGGCGATTGGTAACATGTCCGGACTTAATTCCTCGACCATCTGTTTGTACTTGTAACCTTCTTGATCTCCGATTACACCCACGTACACCCCAGTTGAACTTCCAGCCAAACGGTCACCACCATAACCTGCATCCTCAACCGCACGCCATACCGTTTGCAAAAACAATCGTTGGACCGGACTCATCAGCTTGGCTTCCTGTGCACTCATACGGAAGAAGGAATAATCAAATTCATCGATTTCGTCCAGATAAGCTCCGTTCAAATAACGCACATGCTCCAATGAACCTTGCTTGTGAAGCAAGTATTGATCCAACTGGCCCTTTCGATGATTGGGCAATTCACGTATGCAATCAATTCCATAATCAAGCATCTTCCAAAATTCATCCAGCGACTCTCCGGTCGGCAACTTCGCACCGATACCTATAACAGCTATATCATGTCTATTATCCGTTGTTATATCCAGTTCAATAGTAGTGTCCTGGTCATCTTCTTCCCATTGCTCTCTGTCGAACAACTGATCAAGCATGGCCGTCCCCCTATGAAATTTCATTTCAATTCCGGTTGTACCAATAGTTGAAGTCCTCTCACATAATTGGCAATAAGACGCTTCACACGGCTCTGTTTTAATTTGCGTCCATTAAAACGACAATTGCACTGCAGAGTATCACCTTCGTCCGACACCAGGATAATCAGATCGTAATAGTTCAATACATCGTCCGATGCCTTGAACAGATGCTGTTCACCATATAAAGGATTAATTGCCCACTCCGTGCTGCTTGTTCTGATCTGGCCCATCTGCTCGACGGGAAACGCTCGATCTGAAGGCATGGTTATGATCTGTTGATGAACATTTTGAAAGAGCTCTTTCATTGTCTTGTATTGATCGAAATTCAATCGTACAGGTGTAATCATTCTCGCTGTACCATAGGATACGTGCATATCAATAGAGGGTTGTTCTGACAAAGTGTGTAACAAGTAAGCATACATAGCTGATGCCAATACATGAATACTGATCGCTTCAGATTGTGCAATCAGTCGCATATCCTGTACCAATGAAGCTGGGAGAGTGAATTGATACGACAAGGCTTCGTAACCTCGATCCGTATGGAAAAAGCTCCGATCCATCTGTACAGACTCCAGTTCCACTCTGTCTTGTCTGATCAGATTCGCCCATGAGACAATAGAGGTATGTGAATACAAGCTGGAAATTGCCATTTTGTTTGGAAATGCATCATCGATTGCCTGATGAATCTGCGTTACTTTTAGCGAATCGAATCCAGCTTCAGCCAGGTTGTCCGTTACTCCGACATTCCTAAGTCCCGTTACGGACTCAACAATCTCAATCAGCTTTTGTTCGATATGATCACGAGCTGGTTGTACTTCTTTGATCTCCTGCATATGGCTTAACATGCTCTGAATAGATTGTTCGATTTCACTAAATTCTCCTGTTTCGTACCGCTCCTGAAGCCTGTAACGTTGAAATTTTCCACTCGTCGTTTTAGGAATTTGCTTAATGGGCAGCACGGACTTGAGTTCAATCCCCATCCGCTGCTGAATATGTGCTTTGGCTTCTCCAACTCTTGGAATAAAAGATGGCAAGTCCTTTTTATACAGTACAAACATTACAACGCTTTCCGATCCTGTAAGTGGATTGGAGACACCACATACAGCGACTTTCCCCAGATCAAACTGCTCCAGTTCCTCCGTTACACGTTCAATATCATGCGGATATACGTTTTGACCATTGATGAAGATAATGTCCTTGGTTCTGCCCGTAATGACTATTGCGCCATCATTCATAAATCCAATATCTCCAGTACGAATCCATCCATCGGCTGTACTTGCTTTTTCCGTAGCTGCCGCATTGTTGTAATACCCGCTTGTTACACTCAATCCTTTAATTTGAATACTGCCCAGCACCAATTCCTTGACCGGCTTATCATAATCATCACATATTCGTACATCACAGTATTGAACCGGCTTGCCTACTTCCACAAAAGAAACAGCATGTTCTGAGCCCGGTTCAACTTCTATGAATGGTTTCCCGGTCTCCAAATATCGTCTGTCCAGTACATAACAAGTCAAATCACCGACGTTACCAAAGGAAACACCAACAGTTGCTTCGGCCAAGCCGTACGCCGTCAGCATTGTATTGGAGGCCAGCCCATAAGGACTCATCGCCTCCAAAAAATTGAAACAAAGTGCCGGAGATATCGGCTCAGCACCGTTCATAATAAAACGTACCGTAGACAAATCCGTTGATGAAAAGGTTAGTGGATTATATGAATCCAGAAAATATTTATAAGCAAAATTTGGAGCATATAGTTGGGTGACACGGTGTTCAGAAGTTTTGGTTAACCATAATGTAGGGTGACGGATGAATAAGGAAGTTGGCATAATAAACTGTTGCAGACCTTGGAAGGTACTTGTAAGATGAAACGCAATCAGACCCATATCATGGGTCAGGGGTAACCAACTCAAAGAACGGTCATTAGAGGAGATTTGGGTTGCTATATTCATAGCTTGTATATTTATCATGACATTGCGGTGTGTAATTACTACACCCTTGGTTTGTCCTGTAGAACCTGAAGAAAATTGGATAAAGGCTATGTCATCCGGCTGGATGCTAGCTTCAATTCCCTCAACAATAGGTTCTTCTCGTACGTTCGAGATGCCCTGTACTATAAAGATTCGGGCATGCATTTCGCAGACAACCTCTTCCAATCCATTCTTCCGGGCAAACTTGTCCAAGCTTTCCGTGAGATCCTGATCAGCAGCAATAAACGGATGATTCAACGTTTTCCACACATTGTAAAGCTTCATTCTTTGCTCCTGATTTCCGCCTAAGGTTATCGGAACCGGTATGATTTTTCCAAGCGTGCAAGCCCAAAAGGTGACAATAAACTCTTCTTCCGAGTTCAGTTGGAAGATCAATTCATTACCCGGTTGCATCCCAAATGCTTGAAGTTCTCCTAATCGGATTTTGGCTGATTGCAGAAGGGATTGGTACGATACAACCTTTTCTTCTTTGCTGCCATTCAGAAAAGTAATACCTCTGTCTGTGACTGAACCAAGGGAGTTAAATAATTGAGCCAAGTTATCCATGCTCATAACTGGAACACACTCCTTGTCAACTAGATTACGTAAGGTTGCAGCTTTTCATTTATAATTCTCGTTGTTTCCTGAATATTATCCTGGATATAGAAGTGTCCTCCATCCAATTTGACAATGTCACATTGTGAACCAGCGTACTTTTTCCATCCGATCAGATCGCTAGATTTCACTCGGGTATCACTTCTGCCAGTTAACACGGTAATATCACTCTGAACCTTGAAAGGCTTGGGCTGAAAACGATAGAGTTCGACAATCCTAAAATCCGCTCTAAGTACAGGTGCAAATAACGAAAAGAGCTCTTTATTGGTAAAGACCTCATCCGACGTTCCACCCATGTTCTGAATCGTCTCTCTGAACTCTTCGTCTGGTAATGTGTGAATATTCTCATCCTTGAAAATATGTGGTGCACGATTGCCTGAAAGCATCATATGTTCAGGCAATTGTTTCGTTGACTGTGCAAGTCGGTAATATAGTTCGAGCGCCATCCAGCTTCCCATGCTATGTCCGAAAATAGCATAAGGCCCATGAATTAGCGAGGAAACCGTGGGGTAGATATCCTCAATCGCTTCTTCAAAGCTTTCATAGAACGGTTCTCCCACTCGAGCGCCTCTTCCTTTTAATTCGATCGGTATTACGTCAATAAAAGGGCTTAAAGATGATTTCCAGCGATGAAAAATCATGGCTGATCCACCTGCATGAGGCAAACAAAAAAGTTGAATTTTCTTCATTAGCCCTATCATTCCTCGTATTCTTATTTTTATCGTAATTTATCATTTTACGTAAAAAAATACAATATTTTCTGTGTTATTGAATACATTATGTAGATTGAATAGATAGGGACAAATCTCCCTTGTTACTTCTGAATTGATTGCGATGTTCGGTCGGACTTTTGCCTACTTTTTTCTTGTACATTGCACTAAATTGTGTACTAGAACTGTACCCTAGCTTCGTTGTAATTTCAGAGATTGGAAGATCCGTCTTGGTTACGTATTCCTGTGCCTTATCCACCCGAATCTGCTGTAGGTACTTCAGTGGCGAAACATTGAAAACCTTAGAAAACAGATTACACAGATACACTGGATTATAACCAACCATATCCGCCAGAAATTGCAGAGTAATTGGCTGTTCATAATTGTTTTGGATATACTTGCATATCATAACCAAGTTGCGTTTGACCGAGTCCTCCCGATCCGTTTCCGGTCGCATCAAATTAGCCAGATTCGTTTGATAGTAACTGGAGTATACTTCAAGAAAATCTCTTTCAGCTATTTCGATGTCTTCTCTACTCTCTACCGTTCGGTTCAACAGGCTTACAGCAAGATCATAGTGTTTACTACCATTCTCACTTAATATGTGACAGCTTGGCAGTCGCTCAAGCAAATCCGATCCAAAAATAATACCTCTCATTTTCAGAACAGGTTTATCGTAATTTTGCAGTCTTATTTTATTTGCCAGCAACACAGCCCCTGCCTTAACCTGCACCGTTTTGCTAAACACACTGATTTCCAATGCATCCATAACCTCAAATATGGCAATCTGTCTTCTGAGAGACAAGTCAAATAGATGTTTTTTTTCACGGACGACCATATCATAAGAAACAACAGAACGTAGTTGGAAATCCATTATCGTTAACCTCCTGATTGTTTTTCGGACGGTTTTGACAAGTACGGTGCTATACATTCATCCCTAATCTTGATCTAAGTTGTGTTGAATTTTTTAAGCTGATTACGAATGTAATCCAATAAATCTTTTTTTTCCTCAGGTGGTATCCACTCCGTTAGTCTGGCTGCAGCAATGGGAAGAACCCAGCGATGTATCTCGCGAATGTCCATGCCCGAGAGAGACAAGTAATACTCAATATACGCTTTACTCATCCTGCTTTTGATTATCTTCAGCAGAACTTTCATCATCAATGGAGCGCCTTTGGGCAAATTTCCGTATTTCAATAACACTAGCGTCCTTGCCACATCTGCTGCTGGACAGCCCGATGCGCCTGTCATCCAGTCTATGATCCAGGATTCTTTGCCTGTAATCACATTATTGGGATGGAAATCCCCATGACATAGAGATCTGCCTTCCGGCAAACTATGTACATAGTCCATAATCTGTTGCTTCTCAATGTCCGATAGATCACTTGCGTTTGATATATTCTTCTCTAATACAGTCTTATGCTTTTGTTGAATCCGTTCACCCGATTGCTGGTGTATTTGATGATGAAGTGCTGCCATCTGCCTTGCTCTGCGCTCAATGGACCATGGTTTAATAATCATCTCTTCCAAAAGTGTCCTTCCACTGGCCAACTCAAATATGATACCTTTACGATTATTGATCGTCACCATATCAATTGTTTGTGGGCATTTAACTCCAAGTTCCAAAACGATTCGAGTATTATCAAACTCATGCTGAATCGCTTCCGCAGAGAAATCTTCTCTGAAAAGTTTCAAAATTGAAGTTTCACCATGTCTGAATATTTCCGCTGTCTGTCCCTGCCCAATCCGTTTCAATCCTAATCAGCTCCGTATCTTTCCTAAATCAATTATGGTAAAACATCAAAGAACCTAATGATCAAGCCCTTTTTTCATAGCATAATGAATGATCCTGCCTAATGCAAAAAAAGGGCTCTTCCTTAGGTCCTGCAATGCAAAATCTAAACGTTTCGATTCGCGCTATCCTTAACTTTTTCCGCTTTATTTGAACGTCTCATTTCACGGCGGTGTGTTACAACCTCCTGTGTTGCGATTAAAATCTCATGCATTTGAGTCGTGCCTTCGATAATCTCATTGATTCGGGCATCCCGATAATATCTCTCTACGGGATAGTCTCGATGGCAACCATTGGCACCATGAATCTGCACCGCATCACTGGCAACTTTATTCACCATGGTTGAAGCAAAATATTTGGCAGTCCAAGTTTCCATAATGCTCTCTGGATCACCCACATCTCTTAAATATCCTGCTCTGTAACACAGCATCCGTGCCGCTTTCATATTCACTGACATTTCAGTGATCATTTTTTGTATCATTTGATTCTCGCGTATAGCTCTTCCGAATTGGATTCTGGAATTGGCATAATGTACTGATGCATCCAGACATGCCTTGGCTAAACCGACACAGCCACAAGCGATCGTGTATCTTCCATAATCCAGACAAGGTAAAGCTACATGTGATAACCCTGTACCAACTTGACCCAGGAGGTTTTCCTTCGGAATACGACAAGAATCCATTTTCAGTTCAGCAATCATTGATGCTCTCGCTCCAAGCAACCCGCTCATAGGTTCAACGCTGAACCCAATGGAATCTCTCTCCACGATAAACGCTGTCGGCTTGTTCTCACATTGGGCAAGAATCAAAAATACGTCTGCAAGCTGCCCCATAGTAATCCATTTTTTATGACCGTTAAGTATGTATTCGTCTCCGTCTAATACGGCCGTTGTTTCAATGCTTTTGGCATCGCTTCCAACACTCGGTTCTGTCAATCCGAATGAACCCAAAGTTGTTCCCGTAGCTAATGCTGGCAACCAGTATTGTCTTTGTTGCTCCGTTCCCCAACGCAAGATCGCTAAACCCACCATCCCCTGAACGGTTAACAAACTTCTAACAGAGGAGCAACCACGTCCAACCTCTTCGTTAAGAATCCCGATAGTGATATTGTCCAGTTCCATCCCGCCATATTCTTTTGGCAACATGGAGCCCAGATAACCAGCCTCAGTTATTTTCGCAAGGAGTTCCGGATGAATTCGTTCTTCGCTGTCGTTTAAACTAGCGTATGGAATAATCTCGCTGTCTACAAAATCCTTGAATTGTTCCTGCCACATCAATTGCTCCGCATTCAGTTCAACTTTCATCACATATCACTCCTGATTTTGAGGTTATAAGTCCAATAAACGGAACTCGATGCTGTGATTGTCTGATATGAGCTTGTTTCGTCATTTTCCCTTTATGACTCATTGGGAATCTCATAATTGATGCACTTACGCAAACTGTCTTTCAGATGTTGCAATGTTGTGAAGTTCTCCAATTCAAGATACTCATCGTCCATCTCAATATTGAATTCGTTCTCCAAGGCAATGATCAGTTTGATAAATGAAATGGAGTTTAATCCAAGAACTCTTAAATCCTCATCCAACGCACTTACATCCAGCTTTTGTTCAGAAAACATTTCCACGACCTGATAGAAGTGAATATCAAACTGATCATAAGCCACAGGATATTCTTGCAAAAAAGATTCCTCCTCCATATGAGACATGTAATCTTTGAAAATCCATTTTTGTGACACCATTTCTGTGATCAGAATCTGTTCGAACGTTTGCCTAAGAGTATAGGAATCGGAATAAAAAAGTCCTACATTTTGTAAATATTCCATATATTCTCTGACTTCGATACTATCATAATCTTCCTGAGTCAAGCAATCACTATTGCCATGTATTCACAAATATTTAATAGGTTCCCACCTTCGAGATGATATCCCTATCTTGCGACAAGGATTCATTCTCTCAAAGGTGCTTTGACATAAACACATCGACCTCATCTTCACTGTCCAATATAAATCCAAATCGTTCATACAATCGCCGAGCAGGGCTTCCCTGCAAAACATTTAAAATAACCCGTTTCCCCTGAACTTCATCCTGTTCCAGCAGCATATTCAGTACCTGAGTTCCTATTCTCTGGCCTTGATAATCGGGATGTATATAGAAATGTTCCAATAGATATGCCTCAGACTTGGGCTTCAACGCTACACAACCTACCATTGAACCCTCCACTTCAATAATCTGTGTCTGGGCAGGATTGAATGTATTCCGGAAACGTTCACGCACCTTCACATCATCGTACCTTCCCAGCCTGGTTAGATCATCGTATAATACCAAGGCTCGCAAATCAGCGAGTTGCTCTTGGTCTGCCTGTACAGCTTGACGCATTGTTATTGGGTTCATTTGTTGAATTCCTTTCCATTAGAAACACGTTAAATTTTGAATGTCTTGTCGCATGATAGGGATAGAACACTAAAAATCATACCTTTGGCAGCTCACTTGAGCAACACCGGATTTTAGAATGCACTATATTTTTCAAACATATTGAACTCCTCAAAAAATAAAAAAGCCCAAAAAGGACGGTGCAGTCTTGCTTATAGAAATAAGCGAACCCGCAGCCATCCATTCTGGGATGTAGATTACTATAGAAAACTATGAAACATGTGAAGCTTGTGCTGCATGTTGTAATGCTTCCAGACCCAATGCTAGCGCACCACACAAGCCTGCATGCTGGCCCAATCTGGGCTGCACAATATATTGGTCGATATGTTGCGTGATTGGGGCAGCATTTACATAACCATTGAGATTCCGCACTACCTGCTCCCGGATCATAGGAAACAGATGATCTTGCTGCATCACACCACCACCCAAGATGATCTTCTGCGGCGAATGAAGCAAGATGGCCGTAGTAATCGACTCCGCAATGTAAAAGGATTCGATCTCCCACGCCGGGTGATCTGCCGGCAGTTCACTGCCAGGGATCTGCCAGCGAGCTTCAATGGCTGGACCGGCTGCCATCCCCTCCAGACAATCGCCATGATACGGGCATAATCCGGCAAAGTGATCGTCTGGATGGCGTCTTGTCCGAATATGTCCACCCTCGGGATGTAACAATCCGTGTACTCGTTGGCCCCCTGCCACAAGTCCGACACCAACTCCTGTGCCAATCGTGTAATATACACAGTTATCCAGCCCTTGCGCCGCTCCCCACGTCACTTCACCGAGCGCGGCAGCATTCACATCCGTATCCCATCCAAAAGGAACCGGAAATTCATGCTTCAAGGTTCCAATCACATTACAGTTTCCCCACCCAGGCTTAGGTGTGGTCGTAATATAACCATAGGTGGGACTATCCGGTTGTAGATCAATCGGACCAAAGGAGCCGATCCCCATGGCTTCCACATCTTTATCCCTGAAATAGTCGATCACCTTGGCAAGAGTGGTCTCCGGATGTTCTGTTGGAAAGCTGATCCGATCTTCAATCTGTCCATGCTCATTACCTACACCACATACAAACTTCGTTCCGCCCGCTTCTATGGCTCCAATACGCATCGTTCTGGGCTCCTTTCCTTCATTACAATTAACCTTTAGCCTTGGTTGGTGATATCTCATAGATATGAAGTGAGGAGAATACCAGATCTGTATTTTCTGCATGAGCAGAGATGCCCTTGGAATCCACATCCGGATAGATCAGATCCGTAATAACCGCCTGACCATCATTTGCAAATACCTCCACAGATGAATGATCTACATAGATACGCAAACTTTGATTCGCATTTACATCTTTTAACTCAGCTGCATGGCAGCTCAGGAAATGTTCATGAAAATCGCCGATACCCGATCCACTACGATCGATATATACTTCCCCTCGGTTGGCGTCTACGCCAACGAGCGTTTCGTTGTCAGCTCCGCTTCTTAAGGCAAAATGGAACGACTGATCCTGAGCCCACTCTGCATGGATCTCATAGTTCACTAGTTGCAAAGCGTTCAACTGCTCACTCACTTGCTGAATCGAAGCATCCTGTAGGGACAATACTGGCGTACGTGCTTGCTCAAGTTCACGTGCAGGACGTTGAATCAGTATGACTTCTCCGGATCTTGTCTCCAGTGACAGCTCCCGGGCAATGGTCATTGCTCCACGATAATCATTGGTTGGCGTCTGATTGGCATACATCCAGTTGCTCATCCACCCCATAAACAGGCGTCTGCCGTCTTCAGCCGGAATGTCAGACCAACTAACTCCCGCATAGTTATCCCGGCCATGATCAATCCAGCGAATCGTATGGGATGCCTCATCTGGAACAAATGTACTTCCATCAAAATCTCCGGTAAAATATTGCGTTCTGGACCCTTCTATGAATGCAGGATCTGCACCGATGCTAACGAGCATCACCCATTTCACCTGCCCTGAATCTCCATCCACTGCAAGTGGGAACAGGTCCGGGCATTCCCACACGCCATCGTGTGAACCTATCCCTTCGCCAAATTCACTTCCTAGCGTCCAATCCTTCAGATTGGGAGATCGGTACAGACATACCGTTTGACCACAAGCGATAATCATAATCCATTCCTTGGTCTGCTCATGCCAGAACACTTTGGGATCACGGAAATCAACAAAGGACTCATGCGTTAATACCGGATTACCCTCGTACTTAGTCCAGGTTCTGCCGTTGTCTTTGCTATACGCCAGACTCTGGGTTTGTATGGCATCTTGGTTTTTAACTTCAAGATGATGGGTGAAAATAGCAACCAATCCTGGCTCACCCTCAAAGAATCCGCTCGTATTATTCCAATCCACTACGGCGCTTCCCGAGAATATAGTGCCATTCTCATCGGGGAGTAAAGCTATCGGAAGTTCCTCCCAGGAGATCAGGTCCCTGCTCACTGCATGGCCCCAATGCATGGGGCCCCATGTGGTTCCATGTGGGTGATGCTGATAGAACAAGTGATACTCCCCATTGAAAAACACCATGCCGTTCGGGTCGTTCATCCACTTCTCTTTCGGTGAAAAATGGTATTCATTTCTGTAATCTTGTTTAAGAATTGTCGACATTATGGTTTCTCCTCCGTACTTTTCTTTATTTGTTATTACGGTCATATCCTGCTTGTTTAATCTGTAGCCATTCTTGCAATCCAAGGCGATCCAGCTCTTTCAAGTAAGCATCCCACTCCTGATCTATTTTCCCGTTTTGATACCATTCTGTACGCAGACGTAACACGTAGGCGAAGAGATCGGTCTCAATCGTGGACAATCGATCCAGTTCATCAATGGAGAAGAACACACTTGGATATACGTTCTCCGCTTTCATATGCGGAACCATAACCTTGTCGAGAAGTTCCATGCGCCAAGCCGCATCTTCCGGTTTGGTTGTGTATTTGTCATAATAACTGTCGAGAATGGCCAATGGTCCTGCGATACTGGTTTTTTGTCTGAGTTCCACAGGTGCAGATCCTTCCAGCGGAAGATGTTTCAGCATGCCTTTGGCTTCATCGAATTCAAAAATATTTTGCTGACTCTCGTCTCCATAGGTACCCCAGTTGTTCTGCACAGATTGGAGCGGATCATACAGTTGGTCTACCCACTTCGCTGTGGATTCCAGGTTTTTATTGCTGCTGGTAATGACCATGCGACCACGATCAAGCCCAATCCCGTTTGTTCTTGTGACATTGACCTCTCCGTTAGGCCCGGCAACCGGAGGCAGAACATCATACGTATCATTCATGCCTGTAATGTTAGCCTTATCCCATGTGAAGTACATGCCGTACTTGTTATCCTTGCCTTTCGCCAGGTACGTGTTCCAATCCTGCTGGTACGATTCGACATCGATCAGCCCTTCCTGAACCAACTCATGAATGTATTTAACCGCTTCCTTGTAGCCTTCATCAGCTGCTGTGAAGACCACTTTCCCATCATTGGTTACCACGGTATGATCCCAGTTCTCTCCGAGTCCAAATGCCGCAAAGAGAAATGTCAGATCTTCTCCGCCCGGTTTGTTAATGAAAGATAACGGAATTTCGTCGGCCTTACCGTTGCCGTTTGGATCTTGAGTTTTGAACGCGATCAATACTTCTTTCAGTTCTTCGGTTGTCGTTGGCATCTTCAGTCCAAGCTTGTTCAACCATTCCACATTAATCCAGGGCAAGTTATCCACTGCCTGAATCCGTTGTTTGCCACTTCCGAGTTCTTCAATCCATGGGAATGAATAGATATGTCCGTCTGGAGCCGTGATCATGCTCTTGTATTCGGGAGCTTCCTCCAGCACCTTTTTCAGATTAGGCATGTGTTGTTCAATCATGTCCTCAAGTGGAATGATCGCCCCGTCCTTCGCCAGTTTCAGGAGATCATAATCCCCGTAACCTGCATCAAAAATGGCATCCGGCAAATCACCGCTGGCAACCGCCAGGTTTCTTTTTTCTGCAAACACATCACTCGTATAGTTCTTCCAGTTGATATGCACATTGGTTTTCTCTTCGAGTCGCTTGTTAATCAGCTTGTCGTTTGGATCAGCGGGAGCCAGCGGAGAGCTCTGTGTTATAAAATTCAATGTCACCTTGCCATCAGGGGATTGCGCCTCACTTGCCGCGCCGCCTCCACCTCCGCCACAGGCGGTTAGAAAGAGCATTGCAGATAACATGGAAATGGATGCCGTTGTAACGGCTTTTTTGGACTTGTTCACTTTTTTCATAATAATGACCTCCATGAGTTGGATTGGATCAACTTACTGTATCGCAGGCTGTTCACTATTTGAGGGAACCGACCATGACACCTTTTTCGAAATACTTCTGGAAGAACGGATACATGATGATGAGTGGCAGACTCGAAATGACAATCGCTGAGTATTTAATCATCTCGGAGAGCCGTTTCAGTTCTGCCATCGCGAGTTGATCACTGATCATGCCCGGTGCAGCCTGATTCTGAATCAGAATGGAACGCAGAACGAGCTGTAACGGATGCAGGTTCGGATTATCGAGATAGATCATTGCATCAAAATAGGAATTCCATTGCCCAACGAACGCATAAAGTGCGAGTACAAAAATGATCGGTTTCGACAACGGAATGACGATCTGGAAGAAAATCTTCATCTCAGAGGCTCCATCCACGTTTGCAGCTTCTTTCAGTTCTCGAGGGACTCCTTTGAAAAAGGTTCTGGAGAGAATGATGTTCCAGACGTTAACGGCTCCAGGGATGATGATCGCCCACACCGTATCCAGCATGCCGAGATTACGTATGAGTAGATACGTAGGGATTAATCCCCCGCCGAAGAACATGGTAATGATAAAGATAATCATGAAAAATCCACGTCCCGCGAGCCTATCATCCGACAATGCATAACCTGCAAATATGGATACGGTCACGGTGATCAGTGCAAAGGAAACCGAGTACAATACCGCATTTGCAAACCCCCGAATCATGGCTGGATTGGACAAAATCATCTGATATCCGTCCAGGCTCCAGTCCGATACATTAAAGGACAGTCCACGATTCAGTAACACCGTGGGGTCCATGAATGAGGCGATAACAATATAAATCAGGGGAACAACCACAACCAGTACAGCACAGGTGAGAAAAATGGCATTGAGTGTGAGGATCAATCGATCCATTCCCGTGTGTTTAACAACCATGGATAATACTCCTTTCCTAATAGAGGCCTTCGCCTTCATTCAATTTCTTCACGATCAGATTCACCGTCACTAGCAGAATCACATTGATAACCGAGTTGAACAATCCAACTGCCGCAGAATAAGCGTAATCTCCAGACTGTAGTCCCACCTTGTAGACATACGTGGCAATAATCTCGGAGGACGGCAGGTTCATGGACGTCTGCATCAGATAGGCCTTCTCAAATCCAATGGACATAATCCCGCCAGCTGCAAGGATAAAGACGATGGCCATAATCGGACGAATCGTTGGAAGGTCAATGTGGCGAATACGCTGAAGGAGATTAGCTCCATCCAGATTAGCCGCATTGTGAAGCTCCGGATCAACATTGGCCAAAGCCGCGACGTATATGATGGAAGCCCAGCCGGCTCCGGTCCAGATATCGGACAAAATGTAGATCCAGCGGAAATATTCCGGTTCAGACATGAACATAATCGGCTGACCTGTAATCCATGTGGCTAATTGATTAATCGGCCCTGTCGGTGAGAGGAAGATGAACAGCATACCCACAACGACAACAACCGAGATAAAATTGGGTGCGTACAGAAACAATTGAATATTTTTCTTGATGCCAGCTTTGCGTACCTGATTCAGCATGAGTGCCAGTAAAATGGGCACCGGGAAACTGAATATCAATCCCAAAAAGCTGAGTTTAAGCGTATTCATTAAAATGATATCGAAATTGGGTGAAGCTATAAATTTCTCAAAATGCTTCAGTCCTACCCAATCACTGCCCATGATGCCTTTGATCGGACTGAAATCCTTAAACGCAATGATGGCTCCGTACATCGGAATGTACTTGAAGATAAGAGTCAAAATTAAGGCTGGTGCAAGCAACATATATAAAAAGTAATTTTTTTTGAGCTGCTGTAACCTATGACCGCTTGTCGTCCTCACTTTCAGTACCCTTCCTCCGCCCTTTTTGCTGTCGGCTATGTTATCCAACACGATACCCCCGTTCATTCTAGAAGTTGACAATTGTTTTCAGTAAGGGCTTTCAATATTTACAATTGCCTATTTGATAATTTACAATTTATCAGGTTTCAACAGATTTAGTCAATACGTTTTGTAAAAAAATATTTGTGCATTTGATCATTTTATCTTTGCATTAATGTAACTAAAGAGGATTAAATTTGCATATATACAGCACTGAATCGTTAATACCCGCATAGATATTTCTATATCATGACTGTAATAGATTATCATTGTTACACTAATTAACAAAACTTCTGGAACAATTATGAAAATAGAATTCGACTATCTAAATGTAAATGTAATTGTGCATTTGTAAAACAGAGATTGCTATTTGTCCCGTTCTATTATACATTTGACTTAGAGAAGAATATGGATAACTATTGATGATTAGAGGTGAAGCATTAGATGGCAAAGGAAAAAGTCACGATACAAGACATTGCTGATGCTTTGGGGATTTCCAGGAATACGGCTTCCAAAGCATTAAATGATAGCGGAAACATCCCGGATGAGACCCGAAATCGTGTAATTAAAAAAGCAATTGAACTTAAATATAAACAGTTTGCCTATATGGAAAATGAGCATGTTCTAACCAAGGCTCCGGGCAATATCGCCCTGTTAACTGAAAACCTGCCTAATACATCTCACTTTGGTTCGTTGTTAATCAGCGGTTTGGAGAAAAGAATCAGTGCGGAGGGATATAATCTCTCGATTCACATCGTGCGTGAAGACGATCAAGATGCACTTACACTTCCCAACAATTTTGATATAGCCAAAGTAGACGGCATCATTTGCATTGAATTATTTGATCTGGAATATACACAGCTGATTACCGATCTGGGCATTCCCACCATCTTTATCGATTGCGCTTCCAACATATGTTATCCCGAATTCAAAGCAGATCTGCTACTCATGGAGAATGAACATAGCATCTATCAGTTAACCACAAAATTAATTGAGAGCGGCTACACAAGTATTGGATTCGTCGGAGATTACAATCACTGCAAGAGCTTTAATGAACGATGGGTTGGATATCAGCGTGCTATGCTGGAGGCGGGGTTGCAGGTCGACCTGTCCCATTGCATCGTAGATAATGATCGCCTGTGTTTCTCCAAGCCAGGATGGTTGAACCAGCGAGTAGGAGAGCTGGCATCCCTACCTTCCGCTTACGTATGCGCTAATGACTTTATAGCAGTTGATCTGATCAGGGCGTTAAAAGACAGAAATGTCGCTGTGCCACAGGATATTGCGATATGCGGATTTGATAATGCACCCCAATCTCGAATTATTGAGCCAGCATTAACAACGGTTCATATTTATAGCAATGAGATGGGCATTAAGACTGCGGAGATGCTGTTATCCCGGATTAATAGCCCGACACAGCCGTATCAGGTCTCCCACATTGTGACCAAACCCATTATCAGGGAGTCCACACCAGCAATCATGGACGATCATTCTCAGATGGTTCATAGTTCTGCAAAATAAAAAAAACGTATGTCTCACGAGTAACAACTCGTGAAACATACGTTTTTTTGTGGTTTCGATTTGGCTGGATGGAAACTCTATCCTATCCATCGTGGCCTAGATAAAAAATCATCTCGCGATTAGATCTCTTTCAAAATGCCTTTTACAAGTCCGATAAAGGTTGTTTTCACTTGCGCAGCCACTTCAATAACTTCATCATGACTTAACGGCTGATCCAGAATACCACAGGCCATGTTGGTCAGACAGGAAATGCCTAGTACCTTCATACCGCCATGAATGGCAACAATGGCTTCAGGTACCGTGGACATACCCACTGCATCCGCACCCATCGTACGAATCATGCGAATCTCCGCTGGTGTCTCATATGCCGGGCCACTCCACCATGCATAGACACCTTGCTGCAGGCCAACATTCTGCTCTTCTGCAACCTTAAGGGCAATACTGCGCAGTTCACGATTGTATACCTGTGATACGTCTGGAAAACGAACACCCAGTTCAGCATTATTTGGTCCCATCAACGGGTTATTGCCTACCAGGTTAATATGATCTGTAATGAGCATCAGTTGACCCGGCTCAAAGCTTGTGTTGATGGCTCCGCAGGCATTGGTGATAAGCAATTGCTCGACACCCAGCGCCTTCATGATACGAACGGGGAAAGTCACTTCGTCCAATGTAAAACCTTCATAATAATGAAGGCGGCCTTTCATCGCTACAACCGTTTTGCCCATCAGTTCACCAATAACCAATTCATTGGCATGACCGATAGCCTCCGATTGGGCGAAATACGGAATATCTGTATACGGAATAACGGTCGCATTTTCAATCTCATCCGCGAGCGCTCCCAGTCCGGAACCCAGAATCATGCCTACGGCAGGTTTGGTATGGATTCGGTTTAATATGTAATCTCTTGCTTCCTGAATATGTGCGGATTGATGCATAATGATATCCTCCTGATGATCTGAATTGAGTTAACGAAAACTGAGGTAATGAGTTGCTACTCATCAAGTGTAATGAACAATGGTCATGATGTAAATGGAAGCTGTTCTATATACAATAAAAAAAACGACCCTATGCTCCAGAATCGTTTAAAAACATGGACATACCCTATTCCAATGTATATTTGTTTCTACTTTTCATGTAATCGATTGTCATGATCAGTAACAGCATGAATGTTGCAAACATCAGCGGTTTGGCAAAAGTGCCTTCTTCAAAAATATAATACGCAGCGACCAAGTTTCCTGCAAATATTAACAGATAATTGCGGGTGCGATCCATCTTCTCAACTCATTTCGGAAAAGAATATTGTTCGAGATTGCCTTTCTTTTACCCTATCACACAATTCCATTTAATACCATATTTTTATCATCCACACAACTCAACGCCTCTATCATTCACGAGATAACCGTACTGTATAATCTATATTAAGTACAGCAAAAAATCGGCCACATCGTGACCGATTCTCTCCACTTCCCTGATGTTCAGGACATAGGGTTAATGATACGCCAAAATGATTCCTTTGGCTGCAACTGTTGATCAAAAACAAAGGGCCAATTTTTGCGTCCGCGTACCGGGAAATGGTCTAACCAAGTATAATTGTCGGCCACTCCCCAGAACGTCACAGAGGTAATGGATGATTTATACTCACGGAACAAATTGAAGATTTCTTCATATCGACGCTCCTGTAGCTCAGCCATCTCCGAAGTTGGCCCGGTGAGGTCCGTTCGACGATCCTCATAACGAAACACGGACATATCCAGCTCCGTAACATGCAACTGCACATCCAGTGAAGCATAACGCTCAATAGCCATTCGGATCTCTTCAATCGAAGGACCATGAATATTCCAATGTCCCTGCATGCCTATTCCATGTACAGGTGCTCCCTTGTCCAGCAAAGACCGAACCAGATTGTATATCTTCTCCCGTTTGACCGGATCCGTCTCATTGTAGTCATTATAGAAAAGAAGCGCATTTGGATCAGCTTCATGAGCCATACTGAATGCTTGCAGCAAATAGTCTTCTCCCACTAGCTGTAACCACTTCGTGTCCCGCATGAACAGGTCGGTCTTATCTTCAATCGCTTCATTGACGACATCCCATGCATATATTTGCCCTTTATATCGACCTACTACCGTATCAATATGTTGCTTCAAGCGAGATAATAGCAGCTCTCTGGAAGCAGGAGCACCTGAGGTATCCTCAAAGACCCATTTCGATGTTTGATTATGCCAGACCAAAGTATGTCCGCGAACCCCAATACCTTGAGCAACAGCAAAATCAACAATTTTATCCGCCGCCTCAAAAGTATAACGATTCTCTTCCGGGTGAATTTCTTCGAATTTCATCTGATTTTCAGCCGTGATGCTATTGAAGTGTTTGGCGATGAAATCCCCTTCGGACTGCAACATTCTGGTATGTACAGCAGCACCTATTTTGAACGTATTAGCGTACGCAGCATGTAGTGATGGAATTTCGGTTGGCATTTACAATTCCTCCCTGCCATTTTTTATCCATCATATCGTTTGTTGAATACGCTTACAATGAACAAATTATACTTCTTCCCCCTCATATTTAACTATTTATGATCCTGGGACCTGTTCGCAAAACAAAAACACCTCCACGTTTGTTCCGCTGCTCATCGCAACAGAACATTTCTTCGAAGGTGTTTTGTGATCGGGAGGTTCAGTTAAATTCAACACATGTACAAAGAGAGTATGAAGCGTTACAGCTTGTCTACCTGTAGCAAGGTCACCTGTTTCACTGTGCATGCCGGGTTAATTTGCTCCTCGGACAGAATGTTTAGCTTAATCAGGCTTTTCAGCTTATGACTGTCTACCTTGGACAACAATCGCCAGATGTCCGGGTCTGGAAGAGAAGCATACAGCTTCTGATCATCGTATTCCTTCCGGTTCTGCAGCACTGTTTTCACGGTGTAACCACCAACCTGCGTCTCATAGACCCCTTGTTCTGTACAATAAGCGACAATCTCATCTCGTAGTACAGACAACTGCTGCTCAATATCTTTTTGCTGCTGCTTCAGGTCAAAGTAGGTTTGTACTTTCTGCTCCATATCGATCACGCTCCTCTACTCTCATGGGTATGCGAGGATCGCTAGTTTAGGACTGGCTGTTTATTTTATTTAAACAGCAGGTGTTCATTCAAATACGGATTATGGACAGCCATGCTGTGAACCCTTTCCATTACATCTGGCCCCATGGGTACATCCCCAACGCGCCTTAACAGAATCCAGCGCAGGCAAGCCACAGCTTCAAAAACCTGCTCCTCTTCCAGCGTGTACACATAACTTGCAGAACGTGCAAATTGAGCGTGATACATCTCGCCGTAACTTTCCCCATTATAGATGGTGATCAGAAAAACAGACCATGCCATATCGTACCTTGGATCACCATACTGCCCATTAGTCCAATCGATGATGCTGTAACGGTTGTCCATCTCAAGAATGTTTCCCAGATTATAATCGCCATGAATCAAGCGGTCCTGTCTGATCTGGACCTGCTGGATCAAGTTTGCCAGAAGATCATTTATATCGTCATGTAATTCAATTTGAGGAAAAAAGTATTGAACAAAATCGTACCTGAATATGTATTCTTCATCTTCTCCAGTACTCACTTCATTCACCGGATAACGATGGACCTCCATTAATCGCTCAGCCAAATGTGTCAGTTTGGTTTGTGTTAATTGGTTAAGCGGCTTTCCATCATAGCTCGTTAACAGCACTTGATTCTCTTGCTCGTCTAATCCCCAACCGTAGGGTTTGGAAACACGAATTCCACTTTGATAAAGCTTGGACAATAATCGATATTGTTTGGCGATATCCGGTTTGGAATCCTTGTCCCAGACTTTCAATACGTACTGCTGATCTTGCATTTCAATTCTCATCACACTCGCTTCCAGTCCAGGTGGCAAGGGAATGATCTGAACCTCCTGTTCAATCACCTGCTGGATACATTCATCCAGTTCTATCCAATTCATCTGGCTAAGTTGAATTGTCATCGTTTTCCTCCGTTCATTCATGTCATGCCGCTTTCTCCCTGTTAGTCAGGTATCATCAGGCCTTTGCCAATGACATTGGCGGATACAGGCTGCTTACCCAATTCTCTGGCCCATACCGACAGCTGTCCCATATGGTGAATCTCATGGGCGATCACATGTCGCATTACTTCTCCCCATGAATATGTACTGACCTTGCCAGCTGAGCGATGATCAATAAAAGCTCTTTTTTCCATACTCGAATCCCATGCTGTAACAAATGCCTCCACATCAGGACGTAACTTGCGATCGAGTCGCCTTACTGCCTCAAGATTCTGGTAGTTTGCAAAATCTTCTGCATCATCCGGTTTGTCCTGAAGCAACTGAAGCCAGCTCCACTCTACATCAATGATATGAAATAATGTTTGTAATATGTTGCCTACTCCGCCCATGCGAGGCCGAAGCAATTCTTCAAGCGGTACATCTTCACACCACACATACCATTGCTCACGCACCATCCAGTTATAACGAAAGAATGTTTCCATTGGTATATTCCCCTTTATCAGCATATTTTTCAGAGAGATTTGATCAATTCTGTATTGGCAAAGGTATCCTCCGAATTAATTCTTGTCCATATCCCTGCCTCCCGGTGGAAGGTGGCCTTCTTCAAAACATTCTTTTACATAGTTCCGATCGTGCTCTTGTCCATCCCATTGATGCAAGTACCGACTGGTCTCATATATGGACTCAAGTTCAGGAATATCGGATTCTTCCACATTTGAGATAATAAGTCGGTCTGACTTCCATTCTACTGGAAGTTGTTTCATCGTAATCACTCCATCTTTATATTCTATATAAAGTTGCACTATTGAATATTTACACTTACCACTCCGATGACAGAACAACCTTCCGATCGCTGTTATCCCCAGATTTTTTTGATTCCTTTTATAAAGTTAAAATCCGGGGATAAAGGCGAACACTCCGCTTCTTCAGGTCCTTTCTGTCCTCTCCGTTTTGTGTAAATATTCAGTTCAATTTATTTAGTTAATTTCTTTTTTATATACAAGATTACATGAATTCCTGCATAAATAAACAGGACATTGAACAAAAATAGAAGTACATTTAAATAGATACCAGATATAAACCAGATTGTTCCATCCGAGTTGGCATAATGATAATCCGTAAAGAATCGGATTGGGAAACCATACTCTGTTCGGAGCGGTCCATCTTCAGTATGTAAAGTTCCAGGAATACATAGGATGGCTAATACAGCAAGCCAGGCTGATAGATTCATTATTCTTTTGTTAATCGTCAATACCTCTCCTCCTTATTCAACACTAACGGTATCTTCACCAAAATACGTCCCTTCCAACTTTTGATCCATAAAGTCTCTTAAGTCCTTTTGATCAAGTATATATTTCGTATCTCTATTAAATCTGCTTTTTGTGGATACAATAATCTGTTTCCGATTGTATTGAATTGTAATTTCAGCGTTATGCTTTAATCTCAAAGCAATTCCCGCACTAATGCTTCCTGTGACATCATCTACTGGTATTTTGGCTGATTCCGGGGCTGCATTCAGCCAGCCGACTATACGGCTAATGTCTTCTTTACTTAACGTAACATTGTCAATGCTAACGTGTGCTCCACCGTCGCCTGTCCTGGTGTACACAACTATGCTCATCTCTGTGCTTATCACTTGATTTCTCGAAATCGGCTTATTTGGATCTGGATTACTCGTGATTAGAAAATACATAAACATGATTGCCGCACCTATGAAAAACCAAAATCGCCTACGTTTTCCTAGCATTACAACACATTCTCCGTATCCACCACGTTGGCAAACAGTCTCAGTACCGTATTGTGATGTGCAATAATCTGCTCTGCTTGAAGCGTCTTTGAATTCCATGTGCTGTGCGCATCTTGAACCAGATTGACCGTGTAACCCAGACTGAACGCTCTGCGGCAAGTCGTGTCTACACATACCTCAGTCTGCATACCCGCGAGAATCAACTCCTTCACGCCATTATCTTGCAATTTCAGATGCAGATCGGTTCTGTGAAATGAATCCGGTGTCTCCTTTTCAATAACGAGGTCACCAGCTATAGGTGCAATGGACGGATGAATGGCCCACCCCGGAGTTCCTCGTTCCAGTGGACTGCCTGCCCCTTCGCTGTGCTGGATATATATGATGGAATGCCCTGCTTCACGGGCCTTGGCAATTAACACCTGGATCTTTTGAAGCAATCGTTCCCCCTGATAGACGGGATCTGCTTCATCAAACATCGCTACCTGTACGTCAATGATTAGAAGTGCACAATGCGTTGTCATTTTGCTTTCCTCCTGACAAATCAATTTAATTCAAATCTTTCTTCTTCGTACCTTTAACAAAACTTCCAATCTCATATCAATCAGTACAAATAGGATAGCGGCAAGAACGCCAAACAAGGTCAGAACTAACGTCTCTTTGAAATCCAAGATTGCTTCTCCTGCGCCCATGACCAGATAATAAATATACATGCCTAAAACTCCAGCACATGCATAGCCTAATATCCTCGTACTTAGATACAACACATGATTAGGGAATTGTATTCGGCTGAGCAGATAGTCTAGCAATATCGATAAAGGTAGCCCGATCAACAGGATCAAGGGAGTCGCGTATACCAGATAAATAACAATGTAAAAATCAAAACTGTAGGATTCATTCATCGATATGAGACTTGCAGCCAAAGTAAAACCAATGATGGTTAGAACGGTTGTTATCAGCTTTCTTCCCATGTTCATCTCATCACTCCAATACAGTTATCTCTATTCATTGGATGTGCTCATGCGTCAGATTTTGCCGGTTGCCATCCGATTTCTTGAGACCAACTGTGTGCTCTCTGTAATATGCCCCACACCATTGGTCCTTTTCCTTCAACATATTTGAGACGCTGATCTTTATACAATGACATGAGTCTGTGCTTTTCTTCCGCATAGTTCAAACAATCTTCTGGATGTTCCCTTAGATAGTCTCTGAACAGCAAGGTCATCTGCTCGGAGAAACCGCCTACCTGTCTAACGTGTATATGTATCCTTCTGTTTCCGGGTTCTTCACGAAAGTAACGTTTAGTCTTATCCGGATTTTCTGCTCTGAATACAAATCCGACGGTTTCGATCTCATGTTTGTAGTCCAACAGATTCTTATAATTAGAAACAGATAGTTGTATATCTATAATAGGTTTAGCGTCTATTCCCACAATTGAAGTGGACCCAACATGATCAATCCGCACGGCCTTTTCTCCTAACGCTTCTCTTAATTTCGAACCCGTTTCGAGAAACAAATTACGCCATGCCGGATCATACTTTGCAATTCTCCATTGACCCTCCATACAACTCCTCCTTGGTTATCCAATCAAGCTATATAATTAAATAACACGTTCTTTTAACCTTTTGTTACATGTAGATTATTTAGTGATGCCATATTGATATCATGCAAAATCATCATTGTTTATCCCTAGTTCTATTTGTTTTTTGGATTCCATCATGTATTCGTACACATCATCAATTTCTGTTATCCCTTTAATTTTCTCTTTTAACAGTTCAATAATTAATTGATTTTCACTCTCTCGCATCTTTATATCTTCCATATAGTTATCGTTATAGTCGTTCATAAAATCTAGTTTGTTTTTATAAAATCGAAATCTCTCCAAAACATATACTTCCTTAAGATTAATAAATAATGCTATAAAATCCTTAATGTTTCTGGCAACTAAAGTTACTTGATTACCAAACGCCGTAGGTTGGATAAAGATAACCGGAGCTTCTTCCAAATCACTAATGGATCTGTTAAACGTGAAAAAAGCAAAATGGTCACCATCTGCCCCTATTCTTCCAAATATAATGGCATCATCTGGCGTACAATAGTATCGATCATCATCATTGTTAAAACTAATATAAAACCCCACATAATCATGAAGGGTCGCATTATGTTGTTTACGTAATTCCTTATCTATTCGAACGATGCCTTCTAATGATTCCGGCATTTTATAATGTACTTCCAAGTTTGCATACCTCTCTTCTATTGGCATTGATTAATATATCTATATTTTGACACAAATTAAAAAAAAGAGAAGGACCCTTAGGCCCTCCCCTTAACTTCTTAATGATAATCACACTTGAAATTTGTAAACTCAGCTGAAGTATCTTGCCCGCTCGCGTATAACCCAATAAGTACGCCCGTAAAACCTCCTGCCACCTCCGAGGATAGGTATCTCGTCTGTGCCGTGCCCAGCAGAATCTCTTCACCATCTGCTTGAAACAGGAAACTGTAGCGTTCTTGGCTTGAGCAGATCACCAGCGTTGCATACTGTTTATTTCCCAGATCTACTTCATGTTTTATCGATTTGATATCACCGATATTTAGACGCTCGACCACCTTATAACCGTTCTGCTGCCCACGAATAGCCACTTCATAATGATGATTCTCATCCATGTAGATCGTGATCCCGGCTTCTCCACTCGTCAGACTAACATCGACAGAAATCGTAGCATTAAAGTCTTTTTGACGTAGCCCAATGAACGTTGGGGATGCCGGAACGTCCAGTGTTACATCGGTTCCTGTTAGCGTAAGCTTATCTGATTCAAGCTGATAATGCTCTGTATTTGGATGACGAAGATAACACCAGTCGAGGTTCCAGTCTGTATTTTCAAACGTATAATTCTTCTTATCCTGCTGGATCACCGTGTCGGGAATGCGATCCGTCTCAAAACTCGTCAGCGTTGTGCCTTCATGCCCGGCTGTAAACCATCCGTCTTCACCAAACGTAATTGGAGTCAGAAATACTTCTCGACCCAGATGATGGTACGTAGCCCATTTGCCAATCTGTCGGAATCCCAGGTGAAAGAGCCACCAGTTCCCCCGATCATCCTGAACCAGATCACCATGCCCTACTCCCTGCAACTCATAACCTCCCAGATTGCGGTTGGTCAGAACTGGATTGTGCGCATAGGCTTCGAACGGTCCCGAAGAAGAAGTGCCCCGAGCATATGTAACCATATGACCATACTCGGTGCCGCCTTCGGCTGCAAGCAGGTAATAATAACCGTTCATTTTATACAGATGCGGACTTTCCAGATATCGTCCACCTGTTCCGTTCCATATCGAACGACTTGGACTAAGTTTGCGGCCAGTTTCAATCTCAAGCTCACACTGGACAATTCCGCCAATGCCTTCATCATCAACGCCATTACTCATAAACAATGTTTTTCCATCTTCAAAATACAAATCGGGATCAATCCCGCCTTGATCCACATAAATAGGCTCAGACCATTCTCCGTAAATATCGTCCGTCCAGACATAGAAATTCTGATGCGTCGTATCATTGGTTGTGACCATATAAAAACGCCCGTCATTGTGCCTGATGGTTGGGGCAAATACACCCCCGGAGCTGTCCACCGTCTCGAGTTGAATCTGGCTTTTACGAGTCAGGCAGTGACCAATCTGCTTCCAATTCAGCAAATCCTTGCTTTCAAAGAGCGGTACGCCCGGAAAATATTGAAAAGAACTACACACCATATAGTAGGTATCGTGCACCTTAATCACACTAGGGTCTGGATAAAAACCTTTTACAACAGGGTTATTGTATTTCATTACTTCACTCCACCTCTTAATATAAAATTCACATATATAAGAATTCAACTTTGTAACAACTACAAAAATTAAACACCATCGGGCGTAAACTTGCAATGAATCTGAATTGCATCTTGGAGCTAATTTTATTAAATTAATATATATGTGATTTTAGAAGATTGAGGGTAGGGAGTTGTACAGATGATCAAAGCAAATGGAGAGCCCCAGTTCCTTCCTTTATATGAGGCGCTGGCAAGCGAAGTCAGATGGGAAATAATGGACATAATTGCAGATCGCGAAATGAATGTGAAGGATATTGCCGCAGTATTAGAGCTTAGCCCCTCCATCGTCACGATGCATATTCGCAAACTGGAGGATGCGGGTCTAATTGGGAGCAGACGCGTTCGGATCAACGGAGGGACGCACAAATTATGTTACCTCAAGCAAAATCAGATTGAGATCGAGCTGCCATCCGCAAGCCAAACTTCACGAACCAGAGAACAGACGATAGCCGTTGGACACTACACTGCTTTTGATATTCACCCTACCTGTGGGCTAGGAACACTTGAGAAAGAAATCGGCGTATGGGATGATCCACGTTACTTCCTTGATCCTGAGCGTGTACACGCCGCTATCCTGTGGTTTGGGAAGGGCTATGTTGAATATAAAACACCAAATTTTGTCCTTCCTGATCAGACAACCGATGCGATTGAAATTTCGATGGAACTGGCGTCTGAAGCTCCGGGATTGCGAGATCATTGGCCTTCCGATATTCGTTTCACCTTCAATGGCATTTCTCTTGGAACGTGGACAAGCCCTGCCGACTTTGGCAGAGCAGCACGCGGCAAATATACGCCAGAATGGTGGCATCGCAATGTGAATCAGTATGGATTATTAAAGACCATTCGTATCGATACCTCCGGTACTTACATGGATGGAGAGCGGATGTCTGACATCACACTTGCGGATATTAAGCTTAGCGAGCCGTTCTGGACGCTTCGTTTTACGGTTGACGAGGAAAGCCCCAACGTAGGCGGATTAACGATCTATGGTGCCGGTTTTGGTAACCATGATCAGGATATTGTTATTCGTGTATTGGGTTGAATTTTTTAACCTAATCGATTAACTTGATTTTCTCAAAAACTTTATATTTCTCCAGATCTGAAGTAATTGCATAAGGCAGGTAATGATATAATTCAGATCTGGTTGCCCACTTGTATTCACTATGTTCTTCTGAAAGATTCACTTGATGATCTTTAGTTCTACACAAATACATTAGAAGAATGACCTGTCGATGAGGATCGGTAAAGAACGTATTGGCAAACAGTAATTCATCTATTTGAACTTTAATGCCAACTTCCTCTCTAGCTTCACGAATCAGAGCCTCTTCCAATTCTTCTCCGAAGTGAAGTTCCCCCCTACTGTCTCCCAACTTCCGGCGCCTACCTCATCCACTAGTGAGCGCTTAACAATTAACACTCTGCCTTCATTCTCGATTAGTCCTTTTATGACAGTTACCATTTTATTTTCCAAGTGTTTAATCGCAGCCCCATTTTTGTATTAACAATCAGTTTATGTTTGGAACCATCTTCTTAACTGATTAATATGAGCTTGATGATAACGGTTATGGTCAGCCATGTGCCATAATCCCCAACGTATCGTAGCTTGCTTTTCGTTCTGATGTCCAAAAGTAACGACTCGATCTAGATCAGCATCCGCTAAATGTGTGCATGTCTCTTTTAGAAGGGTTAATACACCCTCATATTGAGAGATAAGTGTGTCACGTGCCAGACCTTGAACCAGCGGAAGTCTATCATTTTCATCGATCATAGGGCCATATTGCTCTATTAAACGCTGAGGAAGGACAGATCCCTTTATTCTATACACCCAATTCATATCAACGAACGTAATATGTCGGATTAATTGAGCTGTACTATTAAACTGGTTGTTTTCCCCTTTGTAATCCACTTCTTCTTGCGACATACCTTCTGTAATTGATTTAAGTCGTTGGCTATTTTCTGTTACAGCGGATAATAACATCCCGACAACAGGTGTCATATTGGCTTCCCCTTGTAGGTCGTGAATCATAGTCATCACTCCTCCTTTACCCTCGTTCTTTCAATAGGTCCTTAATTTCCCTTAACTCTGATAATATTTCTTTGGTGTGCTGGCTATTTTTTGAGTTATCTATTCCAACTTTCACAACATAAATACCGAGGAACAGATACACCACCAACATAATGATCATTCCCATGTGCATTTCTCCTTCCAAAAAAACAAAACGCTGTTACGAGAATCACTCTCCCACGTACTCTCTCTCCAACTGATTCCCATGAAATGCCTTCAAAATAAAAGCTCGATCCGGAACGTTCAACCGTTCATACGACTGCAGATACTCTCTGTTGTCATATGGAACGCCAATGAATCTCACATTCAGTTTGCCCTCTTGAAGATCCACAATCCCATATCTGGCAATGGCAAGATCGTTACAGCCTAAAGCTCCCGGATTCATATATACTCTTTGATCTGTCCTATAATAATGAAGAATATGATAATGACCAAAACAAACCAAATCATGGGCCGTCCCCTGATACTTCGCGTCCAGTTTGGTCCCTGATGGTTCTTTATCGATGACATCCAGCTTGTCGTTGTTCATATGATAGTGAGTCAAAAGGAATCGACGTCCTGCTACCTCTTTTTCAACAAACTTCGGTAGAGCTTGTATTCTCTTGATCGATTCTGCACTTAGATGTTGACCAATCCATTCATGGTGCTCGGCTAAGCCTTTATGTCCTTCTAATGGACTCTTATGTTGGAGCAAACTCAATACGGCCTCTTCGTGATTCCCCGAAATCGCTATCATATTTTCACGACTGTACAACATCTCGATCACTTCATTGGAGTAAGGGCCGATGCCGATCATATCTCCCAAGCAAAATGTATGCTCAATGTCTTCTCTGGAATCGATATCAGCCAATACCGCTTGCAGCGCAGGAAAATTCCCATGAATATCGGTTAAGATGGCAACCTTCATTGTGATTCCTCCTCTGGAATGTACATCGTCTGAATCTCCTGTACTCCCGGAATAAAGCCCAGATTCAGATACACGGACTCCGCATCATTTCCTTGCATCACATACAATCGCAGCACGGGATATTTACCCTTAAGCTCATTCAAAGCTCTCTGTAACATCAGTGTAGCAAGCCCTCTACCTCTATATGCCGGCCGAACCCCTATGCTATATACAGCAGCCTGATTATCTTGCAAGCACAAGCGACAATTTGCAATAAGCTGTCCCGTTTCCTCGTCATATACAAGCGTGGATGCTTGGGTCAGAATTTCATTGGTATAATTAGGGTCATCACTTGGTATAAAATCTGCAAGAGTGTTATGTTTTCTTCGTGTAGCTTCAAGACTTCCTGCAAAACTCTCCAGGTCACATTGAGCAATCTCATCTTCATTCACATATTTTCTATTGCCGGTTTCACTTTCAATAATCTCTGGACTCTTTACGGTTACCCTGCTGTCCCATTCGATTTCAAAATGATCTGTAGGCCGCTGCATCCAGCGGCATCTGAACTCCACTGGCCAGAATCCGGCTCTTGCGTATAGATCAACTTGGTCTGGAAGAATCTCAAAGGTCAGAATGCGTTTGGTGCGATCGGACCACTGTACTAATGTATGCTTCAGAAGCTTCAATACCTCAAAGCACTGCTGGAACGGCGGGATAAAAAATAAATGATACATCCGGTTAGGCTCCATTCTCACGCCACCTATTTTGCTTTCCCCTTTGTAAATCCAGTAGGCACTGATCTTGGAAGAACTGAACTCTTCTTCCCTGAAAAATCCGACATAACGCATATCATAATAAACCGTGCAAAATAATCCCCATTCGGCAAAATCAGCTCTGCGAATCGAATATTCATCCGACAGATCATATTGAAGTATATCTATGGACCATTCTGTTAAACTCATACGTAATTCCTCCTCAATTCTAATTAAACGGCAAACAATCAAATCATTTTTCTATACGCCACCCCGTGAACATGAACTAACACCTGCTGTGCCTCCATACGTTCGAAGAAATCCAACATGTCCTTAAACGGATTCTCGAAATACGAAGTCAGGTAGGCAAGCTCTGGCGTTGTTTTGATAAAATTGTAAAAAAAGTAGGGGTCCATGTTGCCCACATCCTCTGGACTACCAAGGAAAACCTCTAATGTCTGCCCTGTTTCTGTATTCTTGAACATACAGTGCTCGCCGTGAACATCAAAATACCAGTTCCCCGTTAATTCTTCTTCTCCTTGGATTACATCCGCATTGGACAACAAATGGTACGCCCCTGCGAGAATTTCCGTCCGATCAGGCTGATCGGTTTCCAATATCAGTTGGTCGATTAATTGCCGCGCGATTCTTTGGTACATATCCATCACAGCCAACAATTCTTCCGTAATTTCCTGCGTTATCGCCTTCATAGTTTCAGATCCTTGCCCTTTCAAATGGAATAATTAGTTGCCCGACCTTGCGGTTAGCAAAGATACGATAACGTAGCCAAAAAGTTGAACCGTAAATACAATGGCGACAAACTCAACCATTATGCTGTTCGCTGCATTAAAATCATTCACAAGATCCACAAAGATCTTCCCAGGTCGGGATAATACATCCCACGAATTCCACCGATTAAATCTACCAATGTAGACCCCTATACTGCTCAATAGCAAAATAACACCGACAACCATCATACTAATGTACTTATTTATTAATTGGTTTAACATTCCGTGGATTTGAATGATCGAACAAGTCGAGAGCAGCAATCCGATGATCGCTACGGCAAACGTCAGGGTGAGTCCATACCAAAAATCAATATTAACCCAAAATTGAACCTCCCCTTGAGCATCAAAATATCGGAATGAATGCAGAATCTCCGTAAAAAGGTAGGCCGCATTGGGCAGAAAAAAGAGCCATACTCCACACATCAGCGCCATAGATATCATGCTCGTTGCGGTTAATTTCTTATGAAATATGTATCTAATGCAGGATGAGATGATGAATGGTACCCATGCCAGGAACATATCCCAACTTAGAAATCGATACATATTTGTATCTGTTTGAACACGTAAATACATCACAACACCTAAACAACAACAAGTAGCCACGAACAAGGTAACGATGAGTCGGAGATCTTGTACCGGATGTTTGTTATCTTTCATTTCTTTGCTTCTACTTCCTTTTCCCTGATGAATGTTATAAATACTTTTTAAATGCCTTGCTGGATTCTCCGTCGTACCCCAATTTCGTATAAAAGTGATGTGCTTCATGTCTGGATGATCCACTGGTAAGAAACACCTTCACACAATTTTTCTGTACACATACGTCTTCCACATATTTCATCAATTCAGAACCATATCCCTTGCTCTGCACATGTTCCGTAATAATAACCCGCTCAACTACGCCGAAGGGTCTATTTTCCACCAAAGCATCCAGACAAATATGTAAATGAGCCGTGCCGATCACCTGATCACCCAGTTCATAAACGAACAAGAAACTGTTTGGGTTATTTCGAACCTCTTCAATCCGTTCTGCCAATACCTTTGTGTTTAAGTTGTTCGGCAATAATTCTTTATACAGTCTTTCGATAACCTCTGCATCCCTAGCTTCTGCCTCTCTTATCATCAAGCTTGCCCTCCCTGTTACCTCACTTGATAACTTAAAATGATATCACCGTTGTCCTCGAATTCACCCGTGTCCTGAAATCCGCACCGCTTATACAGCGCATTTGCCGCACTATTATGCGGAACATGCGATACCCTGATTTGCTGGCAATCACTTCTCTCTTGCAACATACGAATCACTTCTTGAATAGCAAGTTTGCCGTAACCCTTCCCCTGATACTTCTCGTCAATCATGAAGCGCAGAATCCAGTAATACCCGTCATTGTAGATCTCGTTATCAAATAAAATAAAACCGACCATCTGATCCTCTGCCAAAATACCGTATGGTTTGGACGTAATTTCCTTCGTTGCATGAATCAATGAATCCGCATTGCTTGCGACCAACTCCAGCTGATCTTCCCGTGGTTTAAGGTGGATGCACTCAAGTTCATTTTCTTTGGTTATGGGTTGTAGGGTTACTTTCTTCACATCCACAATCATCTCTCCTTGCAGCTTACTTACTATATTTTCTTGATCAATATAATCTCCAAAGGTTGTGTATCCAGCAACAGAGCCCCTGCATCAACATACCCCAGCTTTCGATAGAAATGTTGGGCATGTTCGTCTGATTGCGTTGAAGTCATCACGGTATCGAAGCCTTGTTGCTTCATTAGACTTTCCCAGTGATGCACTACTTTTTTGCCATATCCGCCGTTTCGATAGGGTTCATCTATCCAGATCATATTCATGAAGGGAAGGTTGTCCCAAAAGTAACCGTACCTCATCCATCCAACTCTTGATCCCTCGTCCTCATCCTCGTCCCATAGAATGAATATTTCTTTCTCATTGATCTTGGTTTTCAAAAGTGCATGATGGATATGCCGATCTCTATCCAAGATATAGTCGTAGTCAGCTTCCGTTGCAAATTCAATCTTCATTCGTATTGCTCCCTTCATTAACTATGTCCATCATAACCCAAAATGTGGTAGTTGCGAACAGTTCTTTCCTCTTTTTTTCCCATGCCAAAAAACCACGGTTTCCCGTGGCTGCACCCGCTCTATTGTCCTCAATGCGATATCGATCCGCTCACCAATTGCCCCTTGTACCATACGGCCTGCCGCGCAGATCGCCGCGCAACGGCTTCCGCCGAACAACTCGCATGCACCAATACAAAACTCGCGGTGTCGCCTACCTTCGGCCATACCTGTTCCCCTTGTGAATCCAGCGGTGTAATACCGCCTGTTACCCATGCCAAAGATTGAGACAAGGACAGTTCGTCACTATATCCGTACAGTTCTGCGAATCGTCCCGCTTTCTCAAGCAGATCCCCATTGCCAAAAGGAGACCAATGATCTGTCAGGCTGTCTGTGGCCAGCTTCACGTCCACGCCCATACGATGGAGCAAGGGAAGTGGCATCATCGTTCTGCCGATGGGCACCGTGGAAGCAATGCTCATCCCAAGCGAAGCCATTCGCTGCGCCATATCTTCTGCTTCCTGCTGCTCTGCGCGGGCGAACCAGAACGCATGACTTATCGTAACTTTACCTTGAAGCCCTGCTGTTTCTGTCAGATTTGCGAGTTCCAGCAGCGTTTGTTTGCCGGCCTGACCTCCATCATGCAGATGTATGTCAATGCCCGCCTGGTGCTGAACAGCCAGTTCAACCATGGCATTCAGTGATTTCTCGATGTCTTCGTCCACGGTATAGGGATCGAGTCCACCCACATGTGTTGCACCTTCCTGCATCGCTTGGCCCATAAGCTCCACTGAATTCGAGCGAAGTAGTCCATGCTGCGGGAAAGCCACGATTTCCGAAGAGATTTTCCCCGAAAATGATTCCAGAGCCTGCCGCGTCGCTTCCAGTCTTTTCAAGCCACTGACAGGTTCAATATTGCAATGGCTACGTACATGAGTGGAGCCGTACCCCTGGATCAAGGTCAGAATACTCTTCGCTTGACGCTGGGCATCTGGCAGTAGCTTGGGTAACAGAACCTTTTCTTCTTCAATACGTTCGAAAATACTGGAGATCCGTTTAACGGCTGTCCACGGCCCATCGTAGTAGGTTTTATCCAGATGAATATGTGCCTCCTCGAACGAAGGCAGCAGCAGAAGTCCCTTGCCATCTACTTGTGGTAGATCGCTAGACAGCGGGTTGTTTCCTTCCACAATCTCCGCGATCACTCCATCTTCAATCCGTAGATGAGCGGGGCTTGTCCGCGTCCCCGTCACCTGTTCTCCCTCCCGAACATACCCCCGCTCCACAGTCACGTTGGTTAACCAATAAGCCTGCTTCATCATGTCATCCCTCTTTTCTTACCCGGCATTACGTCCCCCGGATACCGATTGATCTATGATCCATGGTACCATACGGTTTCACCGGGCAAAAATACGTAAAACGTTGGTGTTCCATATGCGAAACGTTTGTATTACTCTACCTTAATACATGCAAAAAAACAGGCACAATACGTGCCTGTCCCGTCCAATCACCTTAATCTTCTTGATTACGCGAGTCTATTAAAAATGAAATCGCGCATGCCCTCCATCGGTCACGCCTTCAATCTGTTCGATATCCAGCAGTCTGCGCTTCATCTCCAGGCCTCCACGGAACCCGGTCAGCTTGCGATTAGCCCCAATAATGCGGTGGCATGGTAGCAGAACCGGAATTGGATTGGCTCCATTTGCAGCCCCAACCGCTCGCACAGCCGAAGGTCTTCCAATCGCAGCGGCAATATCTCCATAGGTCCGAATTTCACCGTAAGGCACACGCCCTAGCTCTCTCCATACCTCTTGTTGAAAGTTCGTTCCGATCAAGTCCAGTGGGATCGCATCTGTATAAGCCATGGGTTCTCCTGCAAAGTAGGACTGCAACCAGTCCATCATACCTGTTTGTTTCAGAGCATGCTCGTTCTCTTCCAGTTCCACGCCAGGTGCTACTTTCTGTATCCAGCCGTTCCAATCCTCCAGTGTTTCGTTGGGCATAACCACTCGGCACAATCCCTGTTCCGTAGCGAGCAGCACCCATGGACGACCGTCCAACTGCATCGTGGTGTACATCAACTTTTTTCTCATTCGTTTATCGCCCTCTCCCCGGTGGAATGCTTAATGCTAGAACTAGGAGATAATCTGCTTCTTCACCTTACGTTTCATACTGCGGATGATCTGCTTGCTCTCCGGATCCACGCGATAAGATTCCGTGATTTTCTGAAGTGCCTTATTATACGTAAAATCGTCCAAGGTATTATGCCTCAGATAACGCATGGTCACCTCAGGTTGTTTCACATAGGCCATTGAGATGGCCCAAGCCACTGCCATTTTCACATAATACGCCTCGTGTCTAATGTGATCCAATGCGGATAGAACCTGATCAATATATCTCTCATTCAGATAAAAATTCAACAACATGACCACACCAAACCGGATCTCATATTCCTGATCTGATCTCAGATACGGCTGCAAGAACGCCCACATGGGCTCCGAATGAACCTTTGTATATTTCAGTCCCGCACAGAAGCTGTCACACACCGACCAGTTGTCAATCTTCGGTACAAATGTTTCAATAGCCTTTAACAGTTCGTCCAGATCAGCCTGGACATGTCCAATGACCATTGCTTGTAACATCACTTCTTCAAAATATTCGTCCTCTGCCGTTTCCAGATACGTGCGCCAGTCCCCCGCGGCAAGCTGCTTGGCAATTTTTCGTAAGGCTGGCAACCTTACACCAAGTACATTCGTGATGTTGGGAATAAGTGCAGCCGAGAATTTCTGATATTCCGGCTCAACCATGCTGAACAATTGTGTTCTGATATCTACTTCCACTAGCGCATGTCCTCCTCGTCTGTTGCTGTACAACAAGTATATCCTTGCAGCGGCTGTTTGTAAGCCCATATCGAATGTTTGAGCAAGATTACAATATCATTTTGGGACTCTCATTTTTTCTCCATTTGTTTAACTGCCAACCCATTTCGTTTAAAAATATGAAGCTGAACGTTTAGAAAGGAGTTTCGATATGAACGGACCTCATACCAAGAAAGATTTCTCCGTGGAGGAGATCACCGAGCAACTCGTGCAGCATGTACAATCCCGGAACCTTCCCGATTTTTATAAATTGGTGAAAGAACTGCATCCCTACGACCTCTCACTTGTATATAAAAAGTTCCCTGAAGAAGAAACCAATCGGTTTCTGCTCCTGTTCAAACCCGATGCTCTGGCGGATCTCGCCGAGACCTTGAAGCTGCACGAACAGATTCAACTGTTTGAACGACTTGGGCCGGAACGAACACTTGAAGTCATGCAGCAGATGGACAAAAGTGATTTGATCCGGTTCATGCACGATTTGCCTGCCAAACGCAGAGAAGAATTGCTGTCCAACATGAACCTGGATCACTCTGCTATTATCCGATCCGTGCTTAATTACCCGCCGGAGACGGCAGGGCGTATCATGACAGATCAATATCGGACCCTGCTCGCTCATGAGACAGCCAAGGAGGCCTTACGACAATCGCAAGGTACTATGCATATCTCAGCCTCCAGTTATCTCTATGTAACCGATAATGAAGGCAAACTGGTCGGTGTCGTGAGTTATCGATCCCTTGCCTTGGCTGACGATAAGACCCAGGTTGAAGAACTAATGACCCGGCGGGTGATCCATGCAACGGTAGATATGGACCAGGAAGAAGCAGCACAGCTTCTACAGCGTTATGAGTTTATTGCACTTCCGGTGGTGGATGAAAATCACAGGTTATGCGGTATCATTCAGATGGATGATGTCATCGATATTATTATGGATGAAGCAAGTGAAGATTTGGCCAAGATGGGGGGCGGCAGCAAGGATATCGACTTTGATACCAAACCACTCGTGGCCGTCAGACGCAGGCTTCCCTGGCTCATTCTATTACTGCTGATTGGCCTAATCTCAGGAAGCATCGTGGATTTTTTCGAGGATACACTGAATCAGGTTGTCGCACTGGCATTCTTTATGCCGATGATCGCGGGTATGACCGGTAACACAGGAACGCAATCTCTGGCTGTCGTAGTACGAGGACTAATCGGACGCAAGCTCGACAAAGCCACCGTACTCGCACTGATTGGCCGGGAGATCAAAGTAGGCACAATGATTGGCTTGGTATGCGGATTACTGATCACCGTCATTGCTTATTTCTGGCAAGGGGACTGGCTGCTGGGCGCGATTATTGGGGTATCTCTGTTTCTCACTCTTGTCATTGGTACGCTGACCGGTACATGCATCCCGCTTCTGCTTAGTCGTTTCAAAGTCGATCCGGCTGTTGCCTCTGGCCCATTAATCACCACATTGAATGATATATTGTCCCTGTTTATCTATTTTGGAATCGCCACACGTTTCCTCGATGCCTTGATGTAACTAAGTTGTGCATACAGCAAAACAGACCTGATCCTGAGATCAAGGTCTGTTTTTTCATTTTACCAAGTGTTACGCTGATCTTTTATTTTTATTATAGATATCAAATGCTACAGCCAGCAGCAGTACCAATCCCTTAATCCCCTGTTGCCAGTCAATACCGAGACCAATCAGGGACATCCCGTTATTCAACACACCCATAACCAAACCACCGATGATGGCACCAAATACCGTACCTATCCCCCCTGAAGCGGAAGCACCACCGATGAAGCAGGCCGCAATGGCATCCAGCTCAAAGTTGGTACCTGCTCTTGGCGTAGCCGCATTCAGACGTGCGGCGAAGATCAACCCGGATACCGCGGCAAGCGTACCCATGTTCACGAAAACCCAAAAGGTAACCTTTTTTGTTTTGACCCCAGACAGACCTGCGGCCTTCTCATTACCTCCAAGCGCATACACATGCCGTCCCATGACAGTACGATTCATAACGAAGGAGTACACAACGATCAGGACAAACAGCAGGACCAGAATATTCGGAATTCCCGCGTAACTCGCGAGTACAAATGTAAACAGATTGGTCACGGCAGCCACCACAATCAACTTGAGCAGAAATAGTCCCTGTGATACAACCTCGAATCCATATTTTCGCTGGGAACGGCGTTCCCGCAGTTCATTGACAATGTACCAGACGGTGAGCACAAGACCCACAATAATGGATACCAGACCGAAGCCTGAGAAGTGAATATCCGGCAGGAAACCCGAGCTTATTTTCTGGAATCCACCCGGAAAAGGAGAGATCGACTGTCCCTCCAGCACAATCATCGTCAAACCGCGGAACAGAAGCATCCCTGCCAGCGTCACGATAAATGCCGGAATTCGTACATATGCGATCCAGAAGCCTTGCCATGCACCGATCAAAGCGCCCACCAGCAAGGATGCGATGACTGCAAGCCAAGCCGGAAGCTGCCAATCAACCATCATAATTGCGGCAACAGCACCAACAAAGGCTGCAATGGAACCAACAGACAAGTCAATATGTCCGGTAATGATGACCAGCACCATTCCGATCGCCAGCACCAGAATGTAGCTGTTCTGCAAAATCAAATTTGTAATATTAATCGGCTTGAGCAACAGCCCGCCTGTAAGTACCTCGAACAAGAGCATAATCACTACCAAGGCAATAATCATGCCGTATTGACGGATATTATTTTTGAACAGTTTTGTTATCATTTCCATGCTTGCCGCCTCCAGACTTGGTCATATATCTCATCAACGTTTCCTGCGATGCTTGCTCCCGGCTGACTTCACCGGTGATTCGTCCGGCATTCATCACATAGATCCGGTCACACAGGCCAAGAACCTCCGGAAGCTCGGATGAGATTACCAGTACGCCCTTGCCTTCAGCAGCAAGCCGATGAATAATCGTATAGATTTCGAATTTCGCTCCCACATCAATACCGCGGGTAGGTTCATCCAGGATAAGAATATCTGGTCCGGCAAAAATCCATTTGCTGAGCACCACTTTTTGCTGGTTGCCACCACTCAGATTACCGGTCTTCTGCAAAATACTTGGTGCTTTGATATTCATGCTTTTCTTCATCTCTTCCGCGACCAGCACTTCTTCGCGCTCGTTCACTACCGCGTTTCGCGTCAGCTTGCTCAGACCCGTTAAGGAAATATTGCGCTTGATGTCATCCATCAGAATGAGTCCGTATTCCTTGCGGTCTTCTGTCACATAAGCAAACCCATTCTGAATAGCCTCTGTGACGGTATTGTTGTGGATCGGTTTGCCATTCTTAATGAGTTGACCCGAAATATTCCGGCCATAGGATTTGCCAAAGATACTCATGGCAAGTTCGGTACGCCCAGCGCCCATCAGCCCGGCAATACCTACAATCTCACCACGTCTGATATTCATATGGATCTGATCCAGTACTTTCCGCTCGGCATGATGTTCGTGATATACCGTCCAGTCTTTTACCTCAAGGATAACTTCACCAATGGTCGCATGACGCTCCGGATAACGGCTGGTGAGATCACGTCCTACCATTCCGCTAATAATCCGGTCCTCCGTCACTTTTTCCTTCTTCATATCCAACGTCTCAATTGTCTTGCCATCTCGTAAAATGGTCACTGAATCGGATACCTTGGATACCTCATTCAGCTTGTGTGAGATCAGGATACAGGCGATGCCCTGTTTCTTGAATTCCAGCATCAATTGCAGGAGATTTTCACTGTCGTCCTCGTTCAGCGCAGCGGTTGGCTCATCCAAAATAAGCAGCCGAACCTTTTTGGAGAGCGCCTTCGCAATTTCGACCAGTTGCTGTTTGCCTACCCCGATGCTGGATACCAGCGTGTTTGGATTTTCGCTCAGTCCCACCTTCGAGAGCAGTTCTCGTGTACCCACAAATGTTTCTTTCCAGTCCACAATGCCTCTGTGGGCACGTTCATTGCCCAGATATATATTTTCCGCGATTGAAAGGTAGGGAATCAGGGCCAACTCCTGATGGATAATGACAATCCCCAGATCCTCGCTCTGCTTAATATCCTTGAACTCACAATTTTTGCCCTGAAATAAAATGTCGCCTTCATACGTGCCATGTGGATATACACCACTCAGTACCTTCATCAACGTAGATTTACCTGCGCCATTTTCACCACATATGGAATGAATTTCGCCTTCACGGACTTTCAGATTGACATTTTCCAGCGCTTTGACGCCAGGAAAGGTTTTGGTGATGTTTTTCATTTCCAGAATGATTCCGGCCATGGGATGTGCTCCTTTCATTTATTATTTCAGTCCTATTTCTTCCTTCGTGTAATACTGGGTACCAACGATATCTTGCTCCACATTTGTACGGTCCACGGAGATGGGATCCAAGAGATACGCCGGAACAACCTCAATACCGTTGTTATATGATGTTTTATCATTAACTTCAGCCTGTTTTCCTTGCAAAATGCTATTGGCCATCTCTACCGTCTTCTCCGCTAGCTTCCGCGTATCCTTGAACACCGTCTGCGTCTGTTCCCCGGCCACAATCGACTTGATCGAAGCAAGTTCGGCATCCTGTCCTGTAATAACAGGCAGCGGTTTGTTCGAAGTACCGTAACCGATCCCTTTCAAGGATGAGATGATACCAATACTGATTCCATCATAAGGAGATAATACTGCATCCAGATTATCACCCGAGTAATACGCACTCAGCAGGTTATCCATCCTTGACTGGGCCAATGCACCGTCCCAGCGCAAGGTCGCAATCTGGGCCATCGTCATCTGCTTGCTGCGCACGACCAGTTTGCCGGAATCGATGTATGGCTTCAGCACAGACATCGCACCGTCGAAGAAGAAATAGGCGTTATTATCATCCGGAGAGCCACCAAACAGCTCAATGTTATATGGTCCTTTTCCATCCTTGAGCCCAAGCTTTTGTTCGATGTAGGAGGCTTGAAGCACACCTACCTTAAAATTGTCGAACGTGGCATAATAGGTTAAATAGGGCGTATTGCGAATGAGCCGGTCATACGAGATCACCTGGATCCCTTCGTCATGCGCTTTCTTGATTACATCCGTTAATGTATTGCCATCCACGGACGCGATAACCATCACATCCACACCTTTGGTGATCATGTTTTCAATCTGTGAAATCTGATTTTCAACCACATCCTCAGCATACTGAAGATCGGTTTTGTACCCCTGCTCCTGAAACAGACGGACCATGTTCTCCCCGTCTCCCACCCATCGCTCTGATGATTTGGTTGGCATCGATATACCGACATATCCCTTTTCTTTGCTGCCTGGGCCACTCTCTGCCAGATTACAGGCCGAGAGCATCAAGGTCATCACCAGAAGCCAGATGAGCATTGCTCCTTTTTTCATATGAAGTTCCCCTTTCCTCACGTCATACGGTTCTGAATGAGTTCTAAGATAACGCTTACAATGCATATGGTACATTCTGTTGCTTGGTGTTCCTGTCTGAGACCAATGGTAGCATTGGAGAAGCCGTAAGGTCTTTGCACGTTTTGAACCTTTTTTATAAAAATTTAACTTTTGATGGAAACGCTTAAAATACAAGTGTGACCCATGAGATACCATACCAGAGTCAAAAAAAAAAGGACATGCTCCACTTCGCTTCACACGAAGTAGAACACATCCATTTCAATTATCACACGTCTGAATGAACAACTGTAATACGATATTTAATTCGCAGAAGGATGATAAGCCGTTCCCCCGTTCTTTCGATACTGCACTGGCGAAATGCCCATTGTTTTCTTAAATGCAGTGCTGAAATAATGCTGGGTATCATAACCTACACGCTCAGCTATGGTGTGGATCGGCAGTGTTGTTGAATCTAAAAGCTGTATAGCCTTGCGAATGCGAGCATGCGTGACAAGCGTGACAAAGGAATCATTCAACTCTTTCTTCAACACACGGCTAAGATATACGGCAGATACTTGTAGACGGGAAGCGAGCGATTCCAGGGTCAGTTCCCGCTCGGCATATTCTTCGTGAATAAGTTGTCTTGCCCGGCGAACCAGAGGCGACAACTGCACTTCTCCGTATACCCGTTCACGGCAATGACGGTAAGAATCCGGCGTTTCTTCCAGTGTCCCTGCATGTGTCGCCACATGAGCATGAATGGCAATATTCAGGCAAGAACTAATCTGTTGTTCCAGAAGGGACTCTATTTCTTCAGGGGCTTCCTGCCACAGACACATGCCGATCAACCCGCTTACGTCCCGAAACAGGACATGTGGCACGTCCCCCAGCAGTTCACTGATTATATTTTCCACTGCATACAGAAACAACTGACGATCATTCTCTCTCAGTATCGTCTGACGAGCTTCAGCGGCAGGCCAGCGTACGACCCCGACCTGCACAGGTGGGACGGCGGGTAACCGCAAAAACACAAGCTGCTCGGTCAGATCCCTCCCTTCAGCCTGCCCCTCCAGCCACTCCAGCATAAATCGCTGGCGAAGCAACGGGATATTACGTTCAATCTGATGGGCTGCCTGTTGTACATATGCCGTCCTCTGGTGCTCTTCAGTAAGTCGCTGATGTAATCGCTCAAGCGCAGCATGTAATTGTTCTGCTTGCACAGGTTTTAAGATGTAATCCTCTACGCCAAGACGAACCGCCTCCTGCGCATATGCAAATTCATCATGTCCCGAGATGATCAGGTAACGACAGCCCGGGCACTTCTGCTGAAGGGCACGGATTAGTTCGATTCCGTTCAGGAATGGCATATTCATATCAACGAGAACAATATCCACACCCAAATCAGCCGCCCGTTCCAGCGCTTCCTCGCCATCTTCCGCTTCACCAACAACCTCCATCCCGAGAGTTGTCCAGTCAATGGCATCCCGAATCCCCTCACGAATGATCGGTTCATCATCAGCGATGAGCACGCGGTATTTCTTCGCCACATGGCTATCCGGCGTAATCTCCATTACTGTAGTCAATCCGGATGTCTCATCTGTTTCAGTGGAAGTTGTCACGGTCGACTTCATGAATTTTCCCATTCACTCTCCTGCCTCTCTTCGTTACTGATTTGCTTGGTTGTCGGGAGCTCTCGCATCAACGGATGAATAATGGTCACATTAGTTCCTTCCCCTTCCTGGCTCTCCAGCACAATACCGTACTCATCGCCAAAGGACAGCCGGAGACGGGCCTGCACATTCAACATTCCATAACTTTTGCCTGTCATCCCAGGCGTAGACGCTTCCAAACTTGCCAAAGGAGCTTCGAGCAGCTGCTGCATCTCGGCAAGCCGTTCGTTGGACATGCCTGCTCCATTATCCTGAACGGTCAGCAGCAGTCTGTTATGTTCCAATCTGGCCTCCACCCGAATGTGTCCTGGCCCACGCCTGCCCTTGATTCCATGATAGATTGCATTCTCTATCAGGGGCTGAAGCAGCAGCTTTAACACAAAAAGATCCCGCAGTTCCTCTGGAACATTCAATGTATACTGAAGACGATCGCGGTATCGTGTCTGCTGAATTTGCATATAGCTGGTCATATGCTCAATCTCGGAATGCAGCGGAATGTAATCCTGTCCTTTACTAAGCCCTATACGAAATAATCGAGATAACGCACCAACCATGCCGGATACATCTTCTGCACCCTCTTTGCGTGCCATCCAATGAATTGTATCCAAGGTATTGTACAAAAAGTGTGGTTTGATATGCTCCTGCAAACTTCGCATTTCAGCGTCGCGTTTCTGCCGCTCCCGCAATTCATTTAGTGATATCAGTTGTCGAATCTGTACCAGCATTCGGTTATAACTGTTGCCAAGCATGCCAATCTCGTCAGCCCGGTCGCTCCAGCGACCTGGTCTGAGATTGCCGGTCTCCGCCCTGCGCATATAGGACATGAGCCGGAAAATGGGCTGAGCAATGGAACGGGAGAACCATGAAGAGGCGCTCAGGCCAAACAAACACACCACAAATACAAAGCTAACCACGTAAAACTGGATTTGGCGTACTTCGGATATGGAGTCTCTTGTGGGAAATACTCCTACCGTTCTCCAACCCGTAAAGGTAGACGACTGATACATGAATAATAACGTTCCACCTTCTGTTTCGGCGGTAAATGTTCCACTCTCACCGGAGGGGAACCAGTCTGTGGGAATGTCTTCTATTAGGGGGTGCTCCGGCTTGTATACACTTTGACCTTCTGCATCCGTCACCATCACATAACCGGATTTCCCCAAGGTTACATTACGGGCAGCCTGAGAGACGGACCTTAGTTTTAGATCAATCATAATAACGCCTCGCACACGCCCTGACGCTTCATCCGTGATGGAACGCGCAACCGATACAATCTCATCATCCTTGTACCGTACATGTGTCGTGAGATTACGCTCTTTTGGCTGGCCCAATACCATGAATATGCCCGGATTGGCTGCGGCTTCTTGGTACCAATTTTCCTGGATCAGGCTCTGCTCTGCTCGGGGATACATCTCGTTGCTAATATAGTCACCACTTGCATTGACGAGAACAATCCCGGCGATTTCAGGATACAATGTTGTGAATCCCTGCAAGGTTTGTTTGATGCCATATAACCGATTTTGCTCCGTTTCGGCAATTGTGCCCATGTTTATCGGTTCACCGTCTGCATCATCATCATTCAACGGCATTTTGTCGTTCATAAAAGCATCAATATCCGGCTCAAATGCAATCAGATAGGTCATATTCTGCAAATTCTCCATTTTGCTGTTCAGAGCTTCATTCACTTTGCCAATCAGCTGCATGGTATGCCCTTCAACCTGTCGTTCAACTACCCGCTCCACCGTCCAGTTCACAAGCAACCCAAGCCCTACGGAAGGTACAATGGCAAATAGCAGAAAAAGCAGCATCAGCTGGTATCGAAGAGGCATATTACGCAAGCGTAAACGCCGAATCCCATTCTTAAAAGTTGAGAGAATTGCTCTCCTGCTCCAAGGCCTTGGACTCTTGAAATCCTCCTTGTTATTTGGCATAGTAATCATCCACATCCGAGCGTGTCACCACAGAGATCCCTGTGTCCACCATCACGGGAAGCGGTGCATTTTCACCGGATGAGGATGGGGCAGGAACCGTTAACTGGTGATGCAGATGGAACAAATATTGGAGTGACCAATATCCCATATTCCAGGTTCCCTGTGCAATTGTAGCTGAGATCGTACCGTTCTTGATCATATCCAATGTGGCCTTATTTGTATCAAACGAAATAATCTGCAATGGATGTCTGTCCCCGGTAGTTTGAACGGCTTCCCCCGCCCCTGCTCCTCCGGTGGCTTCAGTCACAAAAATACCCGCCAGCTCGGGATGTTCCTTCATCATTCTCTGTGTTTCGTCTCTGGATACCATCGCATCACCGTGTCCGTCTGCAACTTCAACGATCTGCATGGAAGGGTATCTCTTCTTGATCGTATCGCGGAAGCCCTTCGTCCGCTCTTCATGATTTTGTTGCCCAGGCAAGGTTAATACCGCGACCTCTCCCTCACGCCCCAGCAGTTCAGCCATTTTATCGGCAGCCATTACACCTGACTTGTAATTATCTGTCCCTAGAAAAGAATAGGCCTCGCTATCAGGTGCATCCGCGTCGAATAAGACAACAGGGATATCTGCGTCGACTGCCTTGTTGATCGCTGGTACTAGCGATTGAGGATCGATTGCAGATATGGCAATGCCTGCGGGTTTACGAGCGATAGCCTGCTCGATTACCATGGTCTGCTCCTTCGCATTATACCGGGTAGCCCCGCGATATTCTACGGTCACGCCAAGTGCATCCCCGGCATCCTCGAATCCTTTGAGCGGGCTCTTCCAATACTCCAGCCCGGACTGGAATGTAATCATGATATACGTCTCACCGATATCACCGCGCAGCCCACGGTCCTCCCATGAACTGTTTACCTGACTGGTGTATTCGAATCTCAACACATACAACGCAAATGCTGAGATTAGCAAAATGTAAACAAGCAGCATTTTTTTCATTCCGTTCACTTCCTCAAGTTGTCTGATCACCTTGTACTTCGTTTAAATTGTAAACGCAATCATTCAAAAAGAAAACTCCCCCTTATCTTTTTAAAAGGAAGCTCCTGTTGCTAACGGTGTACCTGCTGCAATAATGTACTATATGGTTTCTCCCTCTGGACGTATGATCATGGAACTAGACTACAACCAGAGGAGAGCATCATCATTATGAATCTTGCATCTTTTTTAATCTACTGCATCGTTGTTACATTCACCCCTGGCCCCAGCAATATCGTAATTCTTTCTTCTACACAGATCGTTGGCGCACGAAAAACAATGCGCTATGTCTGGGGAGCTACGTTGGCATTTGGTCTGCTGCTTACCGCTTCAGCTTTTCTTAATCAGCTTCTTGCGGGAGTGTTACCTGGAATTCTGAAGGTGATGCAGATTGTCGGCGGCCTTTACATGGTGTATCTGGCGTACCAGATCTACAAAATGGGTACCACCGAGGATGCACCGAAACAAGTTACCGGATTCTGGAACGGTTTTATCATGCAATTTGTGAATCCAAAGGTCGTCTTGTTTACTTTCACTGTCATTCCAAGTTATGTATTGCCCTTTTATCAAAGTTCATTTTCTTCGTTCCTGTTCGTGCTGCTGATTACATTCATTGGATTTCTGGCCTATTCCAGTTGGGTTGTTTTTGGCACGGTTTTCAGAACGTTGCTGAATCGCCACCAAAAATTACTGAGTATTCTCATGGCACTTTTTTTGTTATACTCAGCCATTATAGTATCCGGATTAATCTAAAGCTTGGGAGGTGTGCTGCATGGAACGGTTTAACTATAAAAAGTCGCAAGACGTGCTGGCACTATCCGCCAGCTTTACTGATTTTGCATACAAAAAACATTGCCATGAAGAGTATGCGGTCGGCGTAACCCTGCGTGGCATTCAACAATACAACCTGGACGGACAATATCAGGCGTCTCACCAAAATGGTGTCATGTTATTCAACCGCGAACAGTCTCATGATGGAAGCTCCTATGATAAGGCTGGCATTGACTATGTGATGCTGTATTTGAAGCCGGATTTGGTAGAGGAGATTATAGGTAAAAAGGAATTGCGTTTTGGAAGTCCCATCGTCTATGACCCCGAGCTTGCACGTAACATTCTGATGCTGAACGATGCCGTTCAACTCAGACAGGACGAAGCCGAGTGCAGCGAACGGGTCTTCAATCTGGTTCACCTGCTGGCTCAGAAGGAAATGGACACCAAGCTCTGGTTGCCTCAGGACAACCTGGTCCGCAAAGCCAAGGAAATCATGTTTTGCAGCACCGAAGATGTGCTCAAGCTGGACAACCTGAGTTCCGAATTTGGCATGTCCAAGTTTCAATTTATCCGTGAATTCAAGGCACATGCAGGCATATCCCCCTACCAGTTTTTCTTAAACTGCAAAGTAGAGCGTGCCCGTCAGTCCATTGAAAAGCAGAAGGACGTATATACTGCTGTTGCCGATTGCGGATTTGTTGATCTGACCCATCTGAACCGGCATTTCAAACGGGTATTTGGTGTCACAGCCTATGAATACATGTTGCAGCTGAACTTTAAAAATTGAACTAAAGAATATTTACACTGGCCACTCAGATGACAGAATAACCTTCTGATCGCTGTTATCCCCAGATTTTTTTGATCCCTTTTTATAAAGGGAAGATTCGGGGATAGCGTATGCTTTCGATGCAGCTTTCTTTCAAAAGGCTTTTAGGCGAACGCTTCGCTTCTTCAGATTCTGTCTGTCCTTGGGCAATCACACTCTTTTCTTTCTTCTCCAGACCCACACAACTGCCAACACTGCTAATAAAATGACTGTACCGTATAAGATAAGATAGAAAGGCCCACTTCGCCCATCATTAGTTTCTCCAAAGTCTTCTTCACTCACAACCTTGCCTGCGCCCAGCAATTTCAGATCATCTCCGGCTTGTTCAATTGGAACATTGCGACTGCACAGATTCGTATGTAGCTTATGATCCAATTCATATCGATAAGCATAGATCAGGTAGGACTGATTCTTTTCAAATTGAATGCCACAGGATTCAGATCCTCCGTCACTCGCAAGGATTTTCATCTTTTTGGCATCAACTCCCTTCCATGCCGTATCTACATCAAAGGTATACTCTCTTAATAAGCCATCATGCTTCGACTGTTGAGAACGTCCCTTCTTCACCACTTCTCCTGTAAATACAGTTGTGTTTGTCTTCAATCTCTCTTGAACATCATTCTCGACACAACTGCAAGCATACACTTTCTCTCCGGGAAATAGAGCTAACCCAGATGTAACCAACAGTAAGATCAACATGCACATCACCAAACGTCGTTTCATTCCGACCGCTCCCCTCCTACATTCTCTGCTTGAATAAGCGTTGTTAAGGTTACATATTTTTATTGCTGCTATATTTATTGTAAAATTATAGCACAATACAAATATCGTTATGTCCGACATACGCAAGGACACAACATACGAAATCAACCATCACGGAGGAACTCGACATTTGATACACAACTGGAAAAAGAACATCTCATTCCCGCTGCTCTTTGCAGCGTTATGCATGATCGCTTTTATAAGCATCGCCCTATCCATCAGCGACAACCAGATTCATCGATTTGATGATACGCTGATCGGCTGGATTCAGGGGTTGGAATCCCCCAGCATGACGCAATTCATGCAGTTTTTCACCTGGATCGGCAGTGAAATGCCTGTAGTTTTCATTACAATCATTTCCATGATTGTGTTATACGTTTGGCTGCGACACAAACGCGAACTACTCTTCCTCGCTTGTGTGCTCGCCGGTTCAACCCTGTTAAATGCATTGCTCAAGCTGGTATTCCAGCGTGCCAGACCTACCATTAACCGGATTATCGAAGTGAGCGGCTATAGCTTTCCCAGTGGGCATTCTATGGCCGCATTTAGCCTGTACGGTGGACTGGCCTTTCTAATCTGGAAACATGTACCCACCGTCACCGGACGTGTTCTGATGATTGTTGCCAGCGCCGTATTTATACTGACCATTGGTATAAGTCGTATCTACTTGGGGGTGCATTATCCAAGTGATATCGTAGGCGGATACTTCTTGAGTGGTTGCTGGCTCTCCACATGCATATGGTTTTATCGGCGGCATTTGGAGCGTATGTCCCAACTGCAAAGCAGAAGGCTGGCCTAAGCGGCCCGCTATTGATCTACACAAAGAAATACCCGGCTTTCCTTAACTAAAGGATAGCCGGGTATTTTTAATATTCATATTTACTAGTCCTAAATTCGTTCAGGACCACATGTACCGCTTGTCCCAATTAAGGGAACAGGCTGATCTGTTTTTTTTCACACCAATTTATAACTCTTCACCATTCGATTCAATAACTTTTTTGTACCAGTGGAAACTCTTCTTCGGTGTTCTGCTCAAATCTCCGTTACCGTCGTTGTCCTTGTTGACATGAATGAAGCCATAACGCTTCTTCATCTCTCCAGTGGATGCACTAACCAGGTCGATACATCCCCACATTGTGTAGGCAATGAGGTCTACGCCATCCGCTACGGCTTCTTTCATTTGTTCAATGTGGCCCTTCAGATAATCAATGCGATAATCATCTTGAATGGAGCCATCTTCCTCTACCACATCAACAGCGCCAAGCCCGTTCTCAACCACCATCAATGGAATCTGGTACCGATCATACAGATGATTCAACGTGTAACGCAGTCCTTTTGGATCGATCTGCCATCCCCAGTCGGAAGCTTCGAGATATGGATTTTTGATACCACCAAGCAGATTACCTTCTGCTCTCTCCAGGGACTCGTCCGCACTTTCAACCAAAGACATATAATAACTGAAGGAATAGAAGTCTACGCAGCCTTCACGCAGGGTCTGTTCGTCTCCCGGTTGCATCTCGATCTGGATGCCCTCTTCGGCGAAGAAACGTTTGGCGAATCCAGGATATGCTCCACGAACCTGTACATCACCGCAGATCATATTGGAGATTTGGTCTTTCTTCTGTGCAAGCAGCATGTCGTCCGGGTTACATGTGTTTGGATAGGTTGTCATGAAAGCGACCATACAGCCGATCTGGAAATCAGGGTTAATCTCATGTCCCAGCTTCACCGCTTTGGCACTCGCAACGAATTGGTGATGTAATGCCTGGAAACGAGTCTGTGGATCATCCACTCCGTCGACCAGTGTCTCTTTGCCTTCAAACAGAATACCTGCAGCCATATATGCACCCATCGGCATCGTCAGACAGTTGATTTCGTTAAACGTCAGCCAGTATTTGACCTGATCCTTGTAACGGTTGAACAGGGTTGTACAATAACGGATATAACAATCGATAACTTCACGGGAAGCCCAGCCATTATACTTCTGTGTCAGACCAAATGGCGTTTCATAATGGGAGATCGTTACGAGCGGCTCAATATTGTATTTTTTCAACTCGGCAAAAACATTATCGTAGAACTGCAATCCCTCTTCGTTTGGCTCCAGATCATAACCGTTTGGATAGATCCGGGACCAGTTGATGGACATGCGGAACATTTTGAAACCCATCTCTGCCATCATGGCAATATCTTCTTTGTAATGTCCGTAAAAATCAACCGCTTCATGGCTCGGATAATACGTGCCCTCTTCCAATACAGGCGTAATCCGGCGTGGAATCGTGTGGGTTCCCCCTGTCATCATGTCAGACGTGCTTGGCCCCTTGCCACCCTGGTTCCATCCACCCTCGAATTGATTGGCAGCCGTTGCGCCACCCCAGTAAAATCCTTCTTTCATTGTCATGACCAGTTCCTCCTTCATATCTCAACAAGACTATGTAACCAGTGTACCATCCATACCCTGACACCTATTGTCATGGTATAATCAGAGCATGGAAAATAACCGACTATTTCGAATGTTGCTTTTGTTATTGGAGAAAAAGAAAGCCACTGCACCAGAGCTCGCCCGTATGTTCGAGATTTCTGTACGCACAGTGTATCGCGATATCGACCGTCTGAGCGCTGCGGGCATTCCCGTCTATACAACGACCGGCAAGCATGGCGGTATTCATCTTATGGACAACTATGTCATGGACAAGTCCCTGTTGTCTGAAGAAGACCAGAATGAAATTTTGATGGGACTATACAGCATCAGTGCGATCCCCCATCTTAACAGTGCCCATACGCTACAACGGCTAACCGCCCTTTTTGATCACAAGCTGGATTGGATCGAATTCAATTTCTCACCATGGGGCAGCATCCCTCTGCAGGAGAGAGAACTGTTCAATCAGGTGAAGCAGGCTATATTAACGAATCAACTGATTACGTTTCATTATGTTAATTCGGATGGCGAGAAAAGCATGCCGACTGTGGAGCCACAGAAGCTTATTTTCAAAAACAGTACGTGGTACTTCAAAGGATATATCCATGATGACCCTGATCGGAAAGAATTCGAGACATTTAAGATGAAACGGATCACCCAGTTGACTTTTCTGGCGAGAAAACACGATCACTCTGTTACTGCCGGATCAAACGATCCTGAATCAGAGGCAGCTCCTGTCCTGATTCCTCTTACACTCTCGTTCTCCAGCAATATTGCATACCGAGTGTATGATTTTTTCGAACCCTCCCTCATTAAAAAAGAGCCTGATGGCAGGCTCCGTGTGTCTCTCGAACTGAATGTAGGGGAATGGCTCTACTCCTTCCTGCTGTCGTTTGGTTCCGAGCTGACCGTAATCGAGCCTGTTCATGTTGGACAGGAATTGCTCAGACGTCATATCAAAGCCGTTGAACATTTGCAGAACGTCATGAACAAACTTCCCAACAATGAATGATATAATATAGGCCTATACAACTTTTGATCACAGCTGACTCTCCGTCATCCATCTGCCCGAAGGAGGTTTATCCATGCAAGACATTAGACGCAACAATGTGGAACGTTTCAAAGGTTTTGGTACGTTATACGATCAGAACCGACCAGCTGCTCCCACTGAAGTGGTGGATATTCTAACGACATATCTTGGCAGCACACCGCGTATGGTCGCAGATATTGGTTGTGGCACCGGCTTATCCTCCTGGATCTGGCTTAATGAAGCTGAACGAATCATCGGCTTTGAACCTAGCGATGACATGAGGTCTGTAGCAGAATCCAAGTGGGAATCTGCCGGGAAGCCGGATAACCTGCGGTTTGTGTCCGGCTTGTCTCACGACCTCGGACTACCAGATGGCAGTGTGGATGTGCTGACCTGCTCGCAATCGTTTCACTGGATGGAGCCGCAACCCACACTACGCGAGTTTGCACGTGTACTTCGTACAGGGGGCATATTTGCAGCCTACGATTGCGACTGGCCGCCAATGTTAGACTGGCAGTTAGAACAAGCCTATCTGCAGCTGAATAAGGAAGCAGATCAACGAGCAGCCAGTCTGGCTCCCCAGAATAGTCAGGCACACAAATGGAGCAAGGATGGGCATTTGCAGCAGATTCAGCAGTCTGGGCTGTTCCGATATGTTCGGGAAATCGTATTTCATCACCACGAGACATTCACAGCCGATCGATATGTCAATCTCGCCCTGAGCCAAGGCGGCCTGCAAACGGCGTTGAAACTCGGAGCGGATGATCTATTAACAGCTGCTGAGGAGTTTAGAGCGCTGGCTAATCGTATATTTGACGGAGAATCCAGAAAAGTTCTCTTTTCTTATCGCATGCGCCTTGGTATTGTTTGAAAACCGTCCGTTGCTTGTATCTCTCATACATACCAAAATGAAAAAGGAGGTCCTACACGTCATAAACATGATCTGCAGGACCTCCTTTTGTCTACATCCTCAGGAGGAGAATAAGTCACTTAATTGTCGCTCCTGTACATTCAATGCCAACACCAATTTTGTTGGGTCTTGTCTTGAATAAATGACGTTAATGATATGACCTTGCTGCACCTGCGGCAGCGCAGATGACAAAATTTCTTTTTGCGTTGTCACATTGAAGGTTTCACCGTCCGTTTTCGTTATGCTGAGTTTGAGCTGAATTTTGATCTTATTACTGCCTCCACTCCCAAGTGGAGTGACGTCAAGGATCTTGGCCATCGCTTTTTCCCCTGTTCTTGCAATATCCATCATTTCAGGTGATACCCCTTGCTGTACCATCTTTTCATCCAGCAATTGCTGCATATCCTCCTGTGATAATTGCCCCTTCAGATCAAGCCCTACCTTTCGCTCATCCTTTACGGAGACCACTAACGGAATGAAATTGCCCGGATGAAACTGTGCCATGGAGGTCAGCGGAATGACGGCTTTCATCTCGGTATCGTATTTCTCGCGCCCCTTACGCGACACCGTCAGACCCAATCGAACCTCCGGCTGTTCATTAATATACGTCCCCGTCTGTTGTATAGTCTTAATGACCCCAACTGCTGGGAACCCTGTCTTCACTCGACCTACACCAAAAATATTGCTCAAAATCGCTGGAACAAAGATCAGTGCAAACCCGGCAAAGATCGCCGGAGTGTACCACCATGCCTGCATAATCATAAACGGATCATTCCACAGCTGCTGTGCCAGAAATGGGGAGAACCCCACCCCGAATACAGTTAATACGCCAATGAATCTCAGGAAACCTACCATATGATCCACCCTTTCTTAATCCTTCTCTTAATATCTCTATCAATATATCTATTTATCGTTGTTATAAGCATTATACAAATAGATTATGACTCTCTTATAACCAAATACCTTCTAGATGGACATTAGCCCCATGTAGATCAGCTCGGAGGGATTCGCTGGATTCTGGCCCAGTCCCACTCGATCGCCAACTCGTGGAATCTGCATTTTGGACACCAGTGTCTCCAATGTTCGCTGATACTGGTTACCGTTTGTCTCTGTCACATCCAATACAAGCACAACAATCGGATCAAAGTTGATCAGTTTGCCTGTATCGGTGATTGTCACCACCGTAGCCGTAGCTGTTAAAGGCAGAGAACCACTTGCCGCCAACTGTGCCTGCTTTGCCGAATCCAGACTTTGGTTGATAGCATCCCGATGTTCCTTTGATACAAAACCTTTCATCATCATGCCAGTGAGTCCTTTATTCATCATTTTATCCGCTTTAGCAATCGCATCTTCCTGTTTGTTCTTTTTACCGAACCATCCCATACCAAGCACCTCATTTGTTTTATTTGTTTTTAGAAGTTGTTCAAAAAGTCCACTTTTGATTACGAATCATGCCTAGTGGCATCATCAGCATCGAAGATGAAATTCAGCCGAAATGTCCGTTGCTCACGTAGGTCTCCTACGCTCCGCTACTCCATTTCTAGCTTCATTCCATCTTCTCGGTACTGAAAACCAGACTTTTTGAACACGTATTTATAGTTAAATTATAAACACCGCGGCTTGTCCTTGAATACCCTTCTGGCGGCATACAAAAAAAACGAAAAATCCAGCAATTGAATTACGGGATAATCGTTTCTTGGGTAAGGAATGATGCTAATTTCGCAAAAAAAGATCTGCTAATCCAATCTTCATTTCACGATTGGCGGCCATATTTTGTGCCAAGTGCTCCTGCAATGCACAAAATCATGACATAATCAGGCTATTGCAAGCCGATTCTCACTCTATTTTTTGCGTAACAAATATACCAGCTTCCGATAATACATCGCTGCTTCTTTGTATTTCCGCTGATCCTCGGATACTACAGCCATCCCCTCATATAACGGTTCAAGCCGCATGACATGCTGCGCTGATTCAAAATAAGGCAGACACGCAAGTGCCCGCTCCATGAAAACTTCGCGATCTCCATGCGCAAGAGCCAGATGGCTCTGGTAGAAGGTTGCGCTCATCTGCTGGTCCTGTGTTGTTGCACATTTCAAAAGTTGATCTACACTCTGCGCGAGCACGCCCCAGTTCTTCCGTGCCAGAGCCACTTCGCATCGATACACACTGACGAGCGGCTGCATGGCCTGCTGTGTTTCTTCCGTTTCCTGCTGCAATAGCGATTCAAATCGTTCAATCTCTGTCTGTGCCTGATCCAGTTCACCTGTCATTGTTAACATGACAATCCGATTGTTGGCAATCGCCGTTACCAGATCTCCCTGGTTGCCAGCATACACGAGGTTTGCCTCCGCCATGGTTAATGCCGAGAGTGCCTCCTGAACCAGCCCCATCGCGAAGCAATAGCCACTATATGCCACATATAACCCGGACAACCGATGGAACATCCGCTGATCATAGACATGACGCATTGTAAGCTCGAATACCTGTTTTGCCTCTTCATACTGTTTGACCTGGATGTAGGCTTCCATCTTGATATTTTGCACAGACAACCAGAATTCACTGCCAGGAAGCGCTAGCTCACTGAGCCTGGTTGCATGAGTTAATACATCCACAAAAGCCATTTTGGAGCGATAATATTGTATTTTATAGAATAAAAGTGCCTTGACTAACGGACGCGGCAGATCAATATCGTCTGGACGACCGTATTTCTCCAGGTAAAAATTGAGGTAGGACGTATGTATATACTCATGAGCCGTTGCATCGTTTAATTGCTGATAATAGACCGCCTTCATTAAGGCCGTTGTCAACTCTACGGTCAGCGCGTCATCCCGATCTGCCAGTGCATGCACCGTATCTTCGGATATCGCCGACGCTGGAACAGACATTTGTTCGAAGATGGCCTCTGCCCGTTCAATTGTTTCCTCGTCCTGTGCCGCAGCTTTTAGAATATAGGAAGGGGATACCCCAAGACGCCCGGCGATGGCTTCTGCCAAGTCCTCAGGTAGCGGATAACGATCCGCCAGGATATTGGCAAAGTGGGCCTGCGTGACCAGACCTTCCACAAGGTCTTTACGGGAGATTTGTTTTCTTTTGCTTAGCAGTTCAATGCGTTCCTTCAGCATGGTATCCCTGTCCTTTCTATCCTAACAAGCGAGTACATTCTATTCACATCATCGCAAAATTAGAGATATAACGCCACCCTTCCAGCGAAATCAAACGAAACGGTTTCCGTTTCCGAGGTAATTGTTTTACAATAAGAAAGTATGTGTAAGAGCATTTTATCGAAATGCTGAAACATGAGCTGAATATGAAAGGATGCAAATAAATGATTATTAAACCAAGAACACGTGGTTTTATTTGTACCACTTCCCATCCTGTAGGTTGCGCTGCGCAAGTGCAGGAACAGATTGATTATGTGAAATCCCAGCCTGAGCTGAAAGGACCGCGTAATGTGCTCGTGATCGGTGCTTCCACTGGATACGGTCTGGCGTCACGCGTTGTTTCTGCCTTTGGAGCTGGAGCGAATACAGTCGGCATTTACCGTCCGAGCAGTTCCACAGAGAAACGTACGGCTTCTGCAGGCTGGTACAATTCCGCTGCATTCGAAAAAGCCGCGGAGGAAGCAGGCCTGAAATCGTACAGCGTTACAGGTGATGCATTTGCAAACGAAACACGAGACAAAGCCGTTGAACTGATTCGCAGTGAACTCGGTCAAGTCGATCTGGTTGTATACAGCGTAGCCTCGGCACGCCGTACCGATCCAAACACGGGTGAAGTATTTAACTCTGTGCTGAAGCCTATCGGACAATCCTACACGAACAAAACGGTGAACTTCCACACAGGCGAAATTAGCTCCGTTACCCTTGAACCGGCAAACGAAGAGGAAATTCGTCAGACGGTAACCGTTATGGGTGGAGATGATTGGGAACTATGGATGGATGCCCTGCAACAAGGCGGCGTGCTTGCTGATGATGCAACAACCATCGCTTTCTCTTATATCGGTCCTGAACTTACGCATGCCATTTATCGTGATGGTTCCATCGGTCAAGCCAAGAATCATCTGGAAGCGACTGCACACAAGCTGAATGATCGTCTGAGTGCAAAAGGTGGACGTGCGTACTTAACTGTAGCCAAGGCGCTGGTGACTCAATCCAGTTCTGCAATTCCAGTCGTGCCGCTGTACATCTCAGCATTGTACAAAGTCATGAAAGAAAAAGGCTTGCATGAAGGATGCATCGAGCAATTGCAACGTCTGTTCGCTGATCGTTTGTATGCGGGAGGAGAAGTTCCAACCGATGCCGAAGGCCGTATTCGCATTGACGATTGGGAGATGAGAGCTGACGTTCAGGAAGAAGTGGCGAAGCTCTGGAATGAGTTGACCACAGAGAACATCTACGATCTGTCGGATCTGGAAGGTTACCGTCGCGAATTCTTCCAGCTGTTTGGTTTTGAAACCGATGGTGTGGATTATGAAGCAGATGTTGATCCCAACGTTGAAATGCCTCATCTGGTGAACTAAAGAAGTTTGGATATTAAAATCAAATGAAGAAGGAGGGGCCCTCTGGCTCCTCCTTTTTTGTCCTTTTTAGACCCTTTACCCCCTCAATAATTCCAATTTCCGTGTCCATACATTCTTTCATGTATCCCTAATCAAATCGATTTAAGCAGCTTTTTCAACTCTTTTGGTACCGTCTTCTCGATAGTAATGGAACGCGCTCCATGCATGGACGCAAAGAATTGAAGCCCCTCCCGAAAATCCGTAATCCATTCCTCCACAGGTGGAGCAGTCTCTTCCATCGATAACAAACGAACAGTAAGTACTCCAGTTTTGCGATCAAGGCGTGGGTCCATACGTCCAATCAACCGATCACCGTGAAGAATAGGCATGGCATAATAACCGTAGGTTCTTTTCACCTCTGGCGTATAAATCTCCCATTTATAATGAAAATCAAATAAATCAACAATACGTTCTCTTCTCCATAACAGGTTGTCCAGCGGCGGCAGGAAACGGACTGGGCCAGACGGATCATAGTGTGGCTCTTCCTTTTCCATATGCAGCAGCAAATCCTCATCTTCAGCACGAATATAATAAGGCGTCGCCACGTCCTCCACCTTAAGCGGGATCATTCGCCCATCTGACACACGTGCAGCAATATCGGCGCGTCGTTCAGCCGCTGTAGATTTCAGCCAACCCAGACGGGGGTCACGGGCATCTACGACACGATACGCATGAATGTATTTATCCAGCAGAGCCTGTCTCTGGGCCAACACATCGATGTCTTCTTTCATCGTAAGTCCCTGTTGTTGCAATCCGGATTCGGTAATATGAAAATAACGTTCATTCCCCTGCCGCGCCACCACACGAATCACAGCAGAGTCCAACAGTAGATTCAGAGCAAGTGTGGTATCCTTGGTCTTTGGCACATCTGCACTGTCCCAATAACCACTTACCCTTTCAACAGCACGAAAAGCTCTTGAAGGCAAAGGACCCTCTTCCTTCAAACGTTGTAACACATGCTGCACTGTTTTCTCCAGACCTTGCAAGGACGGAGACAGACGCTCCCTTAATCGGGCACGCACAGGTTCAAAGAGAGCATAGTCTTCCATTGGAATGACACAGGCAGCATTTGCAAAATATTCAAACACCTTGTGATCACTCAGCAGTGTATTTAAGCTGTCAGCAGTATAACCAGGGTCACGAGCCCCCAGCACCAAATGCTGGTTTCCAGTTACAGCAGCCACAGGATCGATCTGCACGCAACCAAGGGAGCGAATTAAACTCAAAACTTGGTCGGGTCCCGAAGGTAAGGAAACTGCTGGCCAACGTCCAAGTAAAGCTTGCGTTTGCAGCAAAAAACGCCGAACGATTTTTTTATTCATGTGCAGCGCTGTTGTCATATGTATAGGTTCTCCCTTCATTTAGTGTACAAAATTCTATCGTCTTACTTATCCAGCAATCGGCGCCTCATATATAAAATAAAAAGAAGCACCACCATCCTGGATGATCTGCTTCTTGTGTTTGACCTTTTGCAATTTTTCCTGCTTCGTAGGCATGAGCCGTACATGCTGGGATAACGCGCTATAATCCCCGTTAACTCTTCGGCTCTGTTCCGAGCACCATTGACCTGACCGCTCTGCTTTACGTAATGCTTTTTGTGTTTGTGTACGTGCCATAATGGATCACACACTCCTTTGGTTGATATACACTCAATATATCATGTGCAGCTACGCAAGTGAAGGTGCTTCCTACTGGAATGAGATGTACATCATTAAAAAGGCTTCCACCCAAGTACTTAGCGGGATAGCCGCTTTCGCCGGGACTGCCACGTCTCGATTGGTTCATGATCATCTTCTTCGATCAGTTCCAATGCTTCTTCCACTCTTCTGGCTTTGAATAACAGAATTAATTCCATCAGGTCTTCCCGGTCCAGCAGCTTCACTCCATTAACCGCTGCAAGCGTCCGACAGGCTTCGGTGTAACGGGCGGACGTTAATACAATCGATCGGTCGGCTTCATAATAACGCATCGATGTATATATCTCCTGCACAGCACTCAACCCTACGGGATGGTTCGCACCATATCGCTTCGCTTGTATCACACTTCGTCTGCCGAGTCTATCAACAAACACCAGATCTGCCCCAAAATCCCGGCTGCTCGTCGTCTTATGAACCTCGTCATATCCGAGTTGCTCGAATAAATGATAGAGATATAATTCAAACTCCGAACCATCCTCCATCTTGTCGATGTCCTTTATTGTGATCTTACGAGGATTGGCTTCACTTCGGATCCGCTGCCCGCGCCCGATAACTCGCCGAATAATCCAGGCCAGCAGCAACAATATGATGATACATCCAATGACCCATAGGGTCACATTTTCACTCCAGTTCATAGCTATTCTCCTTGTTTCATTTCCTATGTTCTATCCAACGTCTTACGCAGATATGGCTTATCACCGCACTAAATATATCAGACTTCCACTTTCATCGAAAGAAGATGAATTCCCTGTAACCGTTACACTTCTCCAAACATCGTTATTTCGACAAATCAATGATAAAAGGTTACAGTGCGTTCGGTTGAATTCAGCTTGACTTTAATGGTAAAATTCAACAATCGGTTCTATTTTGAACCGAAGAAGAAAGGTGGTTTATCACTTGCATACATTGACCAAACACAAGTCCAAAACATGGGCTGCCCTCATTCTCAGCGGCATGCTCCTCTTCACCATGAATACAACAGGTTACGCCGCTGCTTCAACCGAATCCATGCCCAAACCGGCGTGGACGTCATCGTCCCTGATGTTATCTGAGGCTAATACAGAGAAAGATGTCCTGATCAAGGGAATTCATGCCGTGCCATCCAAAAACCTTGTATATGTACATGCCTCCCAACCCGTGACCAAAACAAGCAGCAAAACAACACTCGACTGGCAACTGGACTCTCTCCAAGCATTCGATGCGACAACTGGACAATTGAAGTGGAATACGATATTCCATGAGAAAAGTGGTCCTTATACCACCTACTCTGATTCGGTATATGCCAGCAACGGTACGGCTTATGTGTATATGGAATATTCAGACAAAACCAAAAAATTGTACTCATTCAATACATCCGGTAAAACCAACTGGGTCAAAACGGTGAATTCACCTGCAAGCATATCTCTATTGGATAACGATACGCTGATGGTTGCTTCAAGTCAGGGCGTGCAATCGAATGGTTCGGTTCGCTCCGCCATCTCGTTATATGACAAAAAGGGCAAGCTGATTTCCGAAAAGACCATCAACGGTAACGTGCTTAAGGCTGATCATGGTCGAATTGTAGTGGATGCCAGTAAACAAACCAAGGTAGGAAACTTCTGGCAGCAAGCTGCGAATCCCAAAGTAGAGATCTATGATCGTACGTTGAATCGTCTGTCCTTCTATCAATTCCCTGCCAATGCAAATACATTAGGAGATGGCGGCGGTGAATCGCTGGCCATTCTCGACGATGGTTCCATCATTATGCGCGCCAATGTCGAAAACACCGGTAACCGACTGATGGGCTTTGGCATCGATGGCAAGCTTGCTTGGGGACGTGCCATTGCTGGTGATGCCTACATTCAGACGGCTGGCAACGGTTATACAGTCTTTACAGGGCAGAAGCTGGAACTGTACACGATGAAAGGCAAAGTGACTGAGCGTACATTCAAGGACGCACAGCCTGCACTTATGCGTGTTGACCAGACACAGGATGGTCAGTATCAGCTTGATTTTGCCAAAACAGGATACATTCTTGATCCACAGACGCTGGAAGACGTGCATATCTACACGACCAGTGCCTCGGTTCCTTCATTAGAAGGTGTTTCAACCTATGTCGATGATGTCATCTATTCCTTGAACGATGAGACATTGTCCAAATATGTACTGAAGTCCAATTCTGCAAAATAAATACTCGATTTAATAATAAGCCGGGAGAGTTCCATAAGGAGCTCTCCCGGCTTATTACATTGGCAAATTAGAATATCATCCTATTTCCAATTCTCGTCTATAAATTCGTCCCGTCCGGATAACGCACGGTCTTCCTTATAATGTTTTTCGTTTTTCTTGTGGTAATCCTGATGATAGTCTTCAGCCGGATAGAATATAGCTGCATCCCGAATTTCCGTAACAATCGGTTGAGTGAATCGTCCGCTGGCTGCCAGTTCCTGTTTGGACTGTTCTGCAAGCTCACGTTGACGTTCATTATGCACAAAGATCGCCGTACGATACTGTGTCCCCCGATCCTGGAACTGACCTCCGTCATCCGTCGGATCAATCTGCGGCCAGTATAGCTCCAGCAGTCGTTCATAAGGGAATACATCTGGATCAAATGTAATTTCAACCACTTCGACATGACCAGTCTCCCCGGTTTTGACCTGCTCATATGTTGGATTCTCGACGTGACCGCCGGCATAACCCGATATAATGCCTTGAATGCCCGGTTGTTCTTCAAACGGTGTAACCATACACCAGAAACATCCGCCGGCGAATGTAGCTTTTTCCATTCCGTTCATCCCCTCTTATCGAAACTATCTTTTACACTTACTACTCCGATGACAGAACAACCTTCTGATCGCTGTTATCCCCAGATTTTTTATAATTGCTTTACAAGGAGAAAATCTGGTGTTAAAGGCGAGTGTATGCTTTCGAAGCAGCTTTCTTACAGAAAGCTTTTAGCTCCGCTTCTTCAGGTTATTTCTGTCCTCTACGTTCTCGTGTAAATGTTTAGTCCAATTTATATAGATAGCTTAATACGCTTATCTTTATATATTTTAAAACAACAAGAGGTTGATTGAAAGCCATGGTTATGGCTCTCAATCAACCTCTTCATTGGTAAAACATTTAGCTGACAACTAATTCAAGAAATTATCTTGATTAAGTTACCCGCGACTACGTCCCATCGAACGGAAGATCAAGCTTACGATGGCTACAAGAACGATCGCACCGATCAATGCAGGCACAATGTAGAATCCGCCCATCTCAGGACCCATATCGCCCAAGATTACTCCACCTAACCATCCACCGATAAAACCAGCAATGATGTTACCAATAACACCACCTGGAATGTCACGACCAACGATCAAACCTGCCAACCATCCAATGATACCACCGATAATTAATGACCATAACCAACCCATATCATTCACCTCTAATTAAAGTTTTTGTTGTTGTCTGTCTACTATTAACCGCTACAGAAGCATTTAAACAATTGGCATAAAAATTTTTGCATATTACCTTTTGTCCCCATGCATCTTCCTCTGCAAAACAAGCCTTAGTCAGGTATGGAACAGATCGCGTTACTTTCCGGCATCTCACCAGCTCAGGGCTGCGTTATGTACCTCCCGAAAGTCATTGTATGTTAGAGCAGACAAGGTTAGTATCACCAATTGAGGTAGGATTATTTATAAAATTGCGTCATATTATAGGTTGATGGGTTAGGTCTGATCAATAAAAGCCTGCACGGCCCTTACCTGGCTGCGCCAGCCAAGTATGTTTATGGCTCTTGTCCAGCTCGCCACGCATCGACTGAATGACTTTCACAATGTCTGTCTGTCCATTCTGATGCCATTCCAGCGCAGCGCTCACATATAACTCACCTAGCTGTGCAAGAGAAAACGTGTCGGTCAGACGAGCTGCTTCTACTGTGCCTTCTTCACTCGCAAATACGGTGAAGCCTCGTTGGCGCAAGTATTGCAGGCGCAGCGCTTCATCTGGCAGCGGAATTTCGTAAGCTCGGTCAAACCGCCCAGCACGGTTCATGAGGCCAGGATCTATTTTCTCCGGATAATTCGTTGTCCCGATCAGGAAAATGCCTTCTTTTGACGTAGCTCCATCCAGTGTATTCAGGAAAAAGGAACGGACTTCATCCGGCATCGAATCGATGTCCTCAATGATCAGTACCATCGGTGCCAACCGCTTGGCAGCCTCGAACACTTCACGCACAGATTCACTGTTGGTATACTCCGTAATCTGCCAATACGCAGCCGGTCCCGGGATACTTCCCGCAATGGATTTCACCAACGTGGTCTTACCATTCCCCGGATGCCCATACAATAAAATGCCTCTTTTGTACGGAATATCATAATCTCTGTAAAAGGAACGATCCGCTTCGAAGAACTGATCCAGCGAGCGGAAAATATCCTGCTTGATCTGTGCAGAGAGAACAACATCCTCTCTTCCCACGGAGCGAGTGATGGATTCGACATGACGATCGCTACCATTACGGGCATCGGTGTAGACCGTTACTTTTTTCATATTTTGCTGACGTTCCCGTTCCCGGACACTTCCCAGAAATTGCTTCATCTCCTCATCACCGATGGCAAAGACAAAGTCTTCACTGTAGATCCCGTTCTCTCGGAAAAATGGAACCCGCACAAGTGCTACGCCCCATTTCGGATAAGCAAATACGTTATTACGAATGGAGTAATGCACACCATAAGTGGGTACATCTCCATCATCGTCGTAATGCAACGTCTGAAGTTCCAGATCCTCGAATATGCGGGCTACCAACTCCACTTCGTCACTGCCATTTTGCAGATCTTCCCGGAGTAACTCCCAGTATTCATTGTTCGGATCAGAACTGGCATAAAGCTTGTACTCAACTCCATAGCGCTGAAGGAGCGCCTCACTGATTCCACGAATCAGCCTTGAATAGATGGCGTACCCTTCCACTCGAATTCGGGTATCATGTTGTTCGTCATAGGTATAGATCGCCTGGGTTGGATCTGTTTGTTTTTCGTTTATTGTCATTATTTCGCTCCCTTTACCGCTACAAGCGGTTTGCATTTGGCTACAACTTGAGCCAGGCCTGCGCCGGTAACACTGTCTATAATTTCATCTACATTTTTATAAGCCTGAGGTGATTCATCAATAATGGATTCAAGTGAGCGTTGATTTACCACGATCTCATCTTCTGTACCCACACCCAGTGCCGTAGCAAAATCTTCCACGCTAATCAATCGTTTTGTTGCCGTCCGTGAACGGATCCGACCCGCACCGTGACATATTGAATAATAATTATCAGCACCCTGCGGCTGACCTACCATGATATATGAAGCAGTTCCCATGGAACCGGGAATAAGCGCCGGATGCCCTGTTGCCAGATAAGGCTTTGGATTGTCCGGATGACCTGCCGGCAACGCACGTGTCGCCCCTTTGCGATGCACAAAAACAGAACCTTGGTCTGCGTGAGATTCCTCCCAGGCATAGTTGTGCATCAGATCGTATAACGTACGAAATTCACATTTGGAGCCAAACACATCCCGGAATGCTTCGCGAATAGCATACGCAATCAGGTGACGATTGACAACAGCGTAATTCAATGCAGAATACATCATGTTCACATAATGACGACCTTCCGCATGCTCCAGTGGAGCAAATACCAGTCTGGGATCGGATGTACCTAGGTTAAGCCGCTGCATGACTTTGGCAATCGCTGACGAACTCGTCTGGCTTACATACCCACCCCATGCACGAGAGCCGGAATGAATCATGACCACGACCTGTCCATCATACAATCCCCAAGCTTCGGCAATTTCACGATTCTCTTCAGCGATCTCAATCGCCTGGATCTCGGCAAAATGATTCCCCCCACCCAGTGTTCCGAGCTGACGATGCGAACGATGCCATGTCATATCAGGAACGTGGTTTAACACATCCTCATCGTAACTGAACTTGCTGCTTTCCACATGTGTCATCGCGGTTGATTTTTTCGGTGTATAGCTGTCGGGAATATACTTTTTGGGTAAACCATGCAGTCCTTTACGAACAATATGCTCCAGTCTGATATCCGAGTAATGACCTCGCTGGTTCGCCTCCATCGGCAATACTTTCTCAATGGCCTTGACGAGTTTGCGGCGGAGCTTGATGTCTTTCAATTCGTCCTTGTGCAAGTTTGTCATATGCACTCGCATGCCACAGCCGATGTCACTGCCGACGATGGAGGGAGAAACGTATCCGCTCTGCGCATCCCACACGGCTGTCGTTCCAATGCATGTACCTACACCGACGTGTACGTCTGGCGTGTAACTCATATAAGAGATTCCCGGAATCTGCAGATTATTGTTTGCCATCTCGAATACCTTGTAATCGAGTGAGGAGAAGAGCTGTTGCGCCGCATATACGGTTAGGTCGCCTGCAGGCAATTTTACTTCATGCCGGTAGCCACCTGCGATTTCATTTGGATTAGTAAATAAATTAAATTCTGTATTCATAAAAGTGTATTATTCCTTCCTGTACGTTCAGCAAATTCGGTTTGCTGATTCATCTGTAAAATAAATATTAAAAAAAGCCATAGGCTAGTCGCCCATGACTTCTACTGAATGACAATAACGGAGAACAGAACAGCATAAACATGCTGTGTGTCTGTCATCCATCGCTATAATATAAGCGAAGAACGCATATCGATTATAAAACCTGCTAAACGATATGCCTATCCCCTATGTCGACCGTATGAGGCCAATGAAACGATGAGCCGGATATGCTATTGTGTCTACGTTGCGCCCTGTTTGAATCAAATCATAACCAAGCATCATGTCTCTCGGCCTCCCTTCGTTAATGTTAGTCTTATATTAAGGGGACTAGAATTCATGTGTCAACCCTTTTCTTGGAAATTGGTCCATGGTGTAGATTGCATATGTAAACAAAAACAGGAGATTGTCCTAGGACAATCTCCTGTTTTCCAAATAATAATGATGTTGTTAGCGTAACATGATTATTACAGTCCTGCTTGTTTTTCTAACTCTTCAACCGGATTTTCGTCTTCTTTTTCAGGAACTTTGGAAGACAGGAACCAACCACATACCGCAATGGTGATCAGTACAATATAGAATCCGAATTTCCAAATTTTATTTTCCGGGAAATGCTCATCCAGAACACCCAATGAAGGGTGTGCGAGTGTAATAACCGCCAGCTTAACCCCTACCCAACCTACGATGACAAAGGCCGCAACTTCAAGTCCTGGACGGGAATGAAGCAATTTCACAAAGTATGAGGCTGCAAAACGCATGATCACAAGCCCGATGAATCCACCGAGGAAGATAACGATAAACTGTCCACCGTCGAGTCCGCCAATTGGAGGCAATCCACTTGGTGGCAACGCCACCGCCAAAGCAACAGCAGCCAGAATGGAATCAACTGCAAATGCGATATCCGCTACTTCGACCTTGAAAACGGTCATCCAGAAACCGGATTGTTTTTTCGGTTTCTTCGGCGTTGAATCAGCTGCTTCATCTGTCTTATTGCGACTACCCAGTATCTTTTTAACGATATGGTTAATCGAAATATACAGGAGATACAGGGCACCGATCGCTTGCACCTGCCATACATCGACGAGGAAAGAGATCAGGAACAATGAACCTAAACGGAAAACAAATGCACCCATCAGACCATAGAACAACGCTTTTTTGCGCTTATCTTCAGGCAAGTGTTTAACCATGATTGCGAGTACCAATGCATTATCTGCTGCGAGTAATCCTTCAAGGACCACTAAGACAGCAAGCACCCACCCATATTCTAATAATAATGAAACATCCAACATTGACTCCTCCTTAATATTCTTATGATGTACAAAAAAAAGGACCTTTACCATCACTGGTAAGGTCCTTTTATATCCACAAAAAGAGACCTTTACCGAGCATGAAAACTTGGTAAAGGTCTCGCTAACAACAAAATTGCTGCCAATAAAGCCGGGGATATGATCCCGAATTGACGACTTTACTGTAAAAGCTACTCCCCTTTAACAGGAATATGTAGTTTTAGTTGGAACGGGTTGTTTAACCTGTACTCATCATATTTCATAACGTTAAATAAAGTCAAGCTTTATTTAGTTGACGATACAGCTTACGGAATACGACAACATCGTAGATCATATTCCCCAGCGGAATGAAAGAAACAAAGAACAGAGCAATTGGACGACGCAGACGCCATTTCTGTGAGGTGTACATAGTCACCATAAATAACAAATACATTAAAAACAAAAAACCGTACAGATTTCCAAACCATGTGACAGCCTGCGGCATAATCCCTGCATCTCTCAACGGAAAAGCAACAAAAAGTAACAACACGTACGAAATGCCCTGCAACCACAACATCAGCCGGAAGCGCCCCAGCGTAGAATGTAACATTATTTTCCTCCTGCTTTTATACATGTAACGAATTCAATTGTTCCCGTACAGTATATCACAAAAGCTGAATATCTCGCTTAATGCCAAGCAGCAGATTATTCCTGCTCGCTTATATGGGTGATTCACCTACCCTTTCGCAGGAGCCAAATGCTTTAACTTCTCATAAGATATATGACGAAGATTGTTACAGATGTCGGACAAGGAGGAGCCGGATCATGAAAATAGCTATGGTTGCACCCGAGAAATTGCCTTTGCCCGGTAATGGTTCCGTGGAAATCTGTATCCTGGGCATCGCTCGTGAACTAGCCCATCGCCATCAGGTAACCATTATAAGTCGTCAAATGAAAGGTCTCGCCGCCACAGAACAGATCGAAGGGATCACCATTCAACGTGTCCCTGCTTCGAGTCCTGTCATGTACACCAAAGCAGTCATACGTTTGTTATCCCAGCAACCCTATGATGTAATTCAAGTGGATAACAGGCCACGAAGTATGGCTACCATCAAACGAGCTTTTCCACGCACTCCCGTTGTACTCTATCTTCACTCATTAACGTTTGCTCAGCCCGGACCTTCCAAACTCACATTAATGAAAAAAGCGGATTGGATTGCCGTCAACAGTCATTCCCTGCGACAAAGGTTAGGCCGCAGATTTCCGTTGGTAAAACACCGAATGAGTGTTGTTCCATTGGGTGCAGATCTAAGCCGCTTCAGACCTGTTGAATCCAGCGAAGAACAGATTCATCTGCGTACACAATTTGGAGTAACGAAACCATTCTCTATTCTGTATGTCGGCAGGCTGATCCCTGGAAAAGGTGTAGACGTATTAATTCGTGCGACTGCCCTCCTTCAGAAACAGATGCCTGTTCAACTGGTTGTTGCAGGCAAAGGACCTCCGTATTACATGCGTAAACTTCGCGAACTTGCCCAAAAACAAAAGGTCCATGTTTCCTTCCGTGGTCAGATAAACCATGAGCACATCGATCAGTTGTATCGGGCAGTGGATTGTCTGGTCTGTCCGTCTCAAGAACATGAAGCTTTTGGCCTGGTTAATGTTGAGGCGATGGCTTCAGGATTACCCGTTATTGCTTCGGATAACGGAGGTATTCGTGAGATTATTGAATCAGGTATCAATGGATACCTTGTCACTGCTTATAAGCGCCCTCAACGTTTCACCTCTTACCTGTACAAACTTGCAAGCAATCCCACTTTTGCCGAGAAGTTAGGAAAGGCTGGCCGGGACAGCGCAAGGGCATATTTCAGTTGGGCAAGAACAGCCATGCATCTGGAAGCGACCTATACCAGGCTCATCCGTAAATGAGCCTTCTTTTGTTACAATGATCAAGCTTTTTCACGAAATTGCCATCCCTTAATCAAAGAATCCATCTGCGGAACAGGAATGTGACTCATCTCAATTAACTCCATAATCACCATATCTCTCATCATGAATCGTACTTTGGCACACGTTAGTTGATGAAACACATCGTAGAATGCCGTCCCGACCCAACATCCATGAGGTACGACCAGCGGATCATTAACGATATAACCTACGGCTCCAATCGGTGGAATAACAACCTTAATTGCTTGATAATCCAAACGATTATCTGGATCTTTGACGAGATACACGGTATCCCCCACATGTAAAGCCTGTACTCCATGGTAGTGGTCCATCCCATACATAGCTGCGAATAATTTGGTGCTCATATTACCTGCTCCTTTTCCTGTATTTCTCCATGATTAAATTTTTTACAATGATACATCGGTTTCATAATGTTCCAACCACTCGACAAGTTGCCTGCGTATCTCTCTACGAAACTCACGAGGTTCAAGTACCTCTGCTTCGGGCCCAAATTGATACAACCATTTCAAAAATTCTCTGCTGCTATTCAGTGTCACTTCAAATAACAATCCCCCATCCGACATATTCGTCATTCGCGGGCGAACAAACATTTCTTCTTCTTTTATGTAGGGGGCCACTTTCTCAGAGAATCTTACCTTGAAATGGATATGCTCGTCTCCACGGTCAATAGACCATGTGTTTTTCATGTACTGCGTTATGTTGAAATCACCCTTGTCGAAACCGGCATTTGTTCGTGTCACATCCAAAAAACGGCTGATCCGAAATAATCGAACTTTTTGCAGCAAATGGCAGTATCCAATCAAATAAAAACGTTGATCACGTGGAATGAGATAATAGGGATCGATATCCCGGACTGTGATCTCATTTCTTGTCAGCGTATGATATTGAGTACGAATGGTTTGCTGGCTTAGAATAGCTTCGATAATGGGAATCAGCAAATTAGGGTCTTTTCCTTCCTCACGATAAGCTGGCGTGCCCATCCGAATAATTCCCGCAATATTCTCTACAATGTCACTGTTTCTTGATTTTAATTTGGTATGAGCCGACATAACCTTGTCAAACGCTGAATCAAACTCAGCAGGTAACTTGGAGGTATCAACTACGGACGGGAGCAAGGAGAAAACCATTGCTTCCTGTTCAGTAAAATCTAACGGATACATCGCAAACTCACCAATAAATCGGTACCCTTTGCCGTATCCTTCATTCATAATCGGGGCGACCCTATCCAAAATCCGGAGATCACGATAAATCGTGCGTACAGTCGTACCGCATTTCAGCGCCAATTCCTTGGCCGAAATTCCAGGATTTGCTTGTATAGCCTGAAGTATACGCAGCAGACGAATTAATTTCTCTGTCATGTAGTTTCTCCCCTTCGATATTTTATCGGCAAGGAAAACTAGTTCCTTTAGTACAGAACTAAATCTTTAGTCCCAATATTATTTTCGCAATTTCACCATTTTTGTATAGTCCAATTGCACTCTTACCCCCTTTTAATATACATTCTCTTACTCGCTTGCGTAAAACATTAACCCAAAAGACCTTAAACCTAAGCCTGAAAGCCTATACAATTTTCTAAAAATAATACAAAAAAAGCCCTAATCTCACCAAAGAGACAAGGCTTTTCTCGGAATTGCTAGTTATGCAACTGTAATAATTGATTCATCACATTTGCCATATGCTCACAGAGTTCAGGAATGTCCCCCATCTGGTCTTCATTCACACTGCGGTCAAAATGTACGTGTGCCGTAAGGTTATATGTGATTGGCTGTTCATCAAAGATATATTGGATGTTCTGGCACATCCTCTGCTCAGGCCAGCTCTTCTGTAATATCGGACGAATAACCGGGCACTGCTTCTCAGGATCCTTCACAAGCATACTGAATCGTAGCTCCAAGCGGCAACCCGGACTCGCACCAGGCGTCTCCAGGATCTCCGCTGCAAGCTCCTCAAGGGAACTGCTTAATACAACTTCCCCTGTTACTTCCGGGCGATCCCTGAGACAGAATTGTAATGTGAATTCTCTGGACATCACTGCCATCTCCAGCCGATCCTTACGCCCCGTAATCTGAATACGTTCATCCAGGTTATCCATATCATAGAGATAATTCTCGAACCCGACTTTCAGATTGTCATACACCGTTGGATCAAACATTGAATTAAACCTACTTTCTTACCCTTTAACAGTATTGTAGTACATTCTCATTTTTCATGCGAACAATGTGCCTATTGAACTCTCTTGCTCGGAAAATAAAAAAAGCCCAGTCACGAGGACTGGGCTTTGGTTAAGCATGAGATCTGGCAAGATCCCGTAGCTTGGCTTATTCTTCTGTAGCTTTTTCTTCAGCTGCCGAATCAGCTTCCTCAGCAGAGGCCGTTGGCTCTTCCTCAGCCGCTTGTGGCGGCATGACAGAAGCGATGATGGACTCAGGTGATGTTACAAGTGTCAAACCTTTATCCAGTTTGATGTCCGCAGCAGTCAAGCGATCACCAATGTCCAATCCACTGACATCCACCTCAATGGATGTTGGCAGATCCGCAGGCAATCCTTCTACTTCCAGCTGTGTCTCCTGTGTCTGGAATACACCGCCAGCTTTCGAGCCAGCCGCTGTACCCTGGAAGTCGATCGATACACTTACGCTGATTGGCTTGTTCTTGGAAATTTGCAGGAAGTCTACGTGCAGCAAACGTCCATTACGCTCTTGCTGATCCTTGATCAGCACCGGAAGCGTTCTACCGCCCTCAAGATTCAGGTTGAACATTTCGGAGCGGCCTGTGCGTGCCACTTTCAGCATTTCTTTTTCATCTACATGTATTGAAGCACCTTCAAGTCCCGGGCCGTAAACGACTGCGGGAACTCGTCCGCCTTGTCTTAACAGGCGCAGTGCTGCACCTTTCTTTTCCGTTCTTGGCGTTGCTGTAAGTTGAGCCATTTTTCCGTTGGATTTCATGATTGAACATCCTCCTTCAAGGGATCACTACATTATATTTGTTGGAAAGCACTGAGGCTTATCTCATAGACCATAATGGTCTTTTTTCCTTTGGCCGAATCGTGGGCCATATCTATATTTACCCCAATGATAGAGGATCTCAAACACGAAACAGGACAATTAATTATTTTTTGGCAAGTTATGCGGCTTCTAATCAGAGCAAAAAAGCAGTCGGAATCTCTTCCAACTGCTGATTTATCAAGGTTTTGACGAACTACATTCGACGTTATACATAAAGAAACTATGCGCTATTACGATCCTCTGTTTTTTCGCTTTCACGAATGATCTGCATCTCGTCTGATCCGCTACGGACAATAATGTGTACATCCCCGTCTTCAGGTACAATGTCCACGTAACGGTCTCCGCACGTATCTTTAGCTTCCCATTCGTTCAATCGAATGATCAATCCCAGGTGATGCAGACCCGGAGCAACCCGGAAACGGGCTTCGGCGGCATTTCCGACTTGTTCCAGCCGTACTGCTCCGTCCTCCATACCTGTGCCCCACACCCAGACATCCCAACCTTCATAATGCTGGTCTTCCCGTTCGTATCGAAGCGTGACCGTTCGCGAAATCTGTTTATGAATCGTCACGGCAAGCGTTGCCCGAATTCCTCCAGCTTCAGCAATAATATGGGTTACTCCAGGTGTCATCGCACGTACGATCCCTGCTGCACTTACCGCTGCAAGTTCTGGATGAGAAGAGCTCCAGCGTACATTCGAATCCTGAAGCGGCTGACCAAATTGATCAAGGGCCAAGGCACGGAAGCGACTGATTCGAGTCATGTACATGACTGGTTCGCCCACAATTTCGATTCGTTCAGCATGACGATAATCCACTTGTAACATACAGCTTGCCGTTATGTCCCCACAGTGGACTGTAATCAAAGCTTCCCCTCGTTCCAGTGCATGGATTGTTCCATCAGGCTGGATCTGAAGAATATCTGGATCAGAAGAAGTCCAGGTAACTGGAGCTTTTTCCACCACATTGCCAATGCTGTCCCGTACGATCGCTCGTAGTTGAGTGGACTCCTTAGGACTATATACCTGGCGAGGAAAACTAATCTCCACTGTTGATGGTTCAGCGCCTCCAGCTCGCTCTGTGTCATACAGTACCATTAATGACCATCGTTCTATCTGCACAGTACCACGAACAGTTTCGATCAGATCTGTACCTGCCTGATGATCATTGACTACGACATGCCAGTCCCCTTCCCCCAGGTCCACATGCTGCTCATGTTCCGTTCCGTTATAGATGACCATAATCTGATTCCAGGTGTCCTGATTCGCACCATCCTGAAGTATAAAGGCAACCACATTGCCATCCGCACGAATTATACGAAGGTGATTTCGTACCTGTTCAGCATCAATCATACGAAAAGCGGGATGTGTGCGACGCAGGTGAATAAGACCACGATAGTAGTCGAACACCGGTCTGAACCGTGATTTATTGGCCCATGTGATGGCGTTCACCGCATCCCCGCTCCGATAACTGTTATGATCACCGGCTTTGGATCTGAGCATCTCATCCCCTGAATGCAGAAACGGAATTCCCTGAGAAGTAAGCAAAATACCGGAAGACAGTAACGAGCGACGAACCATCTCGTGATCCAAAACATCATCTGCATCCACATACCGATAAGGATCTGCTGCTTTTACAGCGGACTCAGCACTCCCACCACCCACGGGCTGTCCGTCCTTCCATACGGGAAATCCTAATTCATGCCTAAGGTTCATTGTTGTCGCAATTTTATCCCACAGATTGAGATTGTCATGAGCAGTTACATAATTGACAACCTCCACAGGTGAAGATGTGAAATCATCCAGTGCTCCTGCCAATCCTCTGAGAATCTCATATTCCTGCCCTCCGGCACCCGTGACAAACCCTCTGCCACTGCCATCACTATCGCCCTTGATTGCGCTGCGAAAATGATCATTAAATACTGCAAATCCCTGACCTCGCTGGGTTCCTTTTAATGTTTTGCGGTCCAAAGGTGAATCTCCACCCGTCCAAGGTTCCCCATAGATCAGAAATGCCGGATCGATATGCTCCCGCAATTCGCGTGTCAACTCATTCATCGTTTCCGTATCAATCAGAGCCATAAGGTCAAATCGAAATCCGTCCACATGATATTCTTCTGCCCAATATCGGAGAGAATCCACAATATATTTTCGCACCATCGGACGCTCAGTCGCCAATTCATTGCCTACACCGGAACCATCACTGAGGGTGCCATCCTCCCGATAACGGTAATAATAGCCTGGTACAATCCGTTCAAACGGCCCTTCTTCCACGCTGTACGTATGATTATAGACAACATCAAATACAACGCGAATGCCTTGTCTGTGCAGCGATTGTACAAGTGATTTGAGCTCTTTAATTCGAACTGCCGGATCACGAGGGTCGGTAGCGTAGGAACCTTCGGGAACGTTATAATGTTGCGGGTCATATCCCCAGTTGTATGGTGCCTTGACATTCGAACCAACATCCGCTGTAGCGAGTTCATTCACCGTCTGATAATCCGCCACAGGCAGAAGATGTACATGAGTGACTCCCAGTTCGGCAAGATGGTCTACACCAATACTATTGCCAGCTTGATCCGTCAGGCCGGATGCCGTGAATGCCAGATATTTTCCCTTATACGGAATATCTGCATGTGGGTCTGAGGAGAAATCACGGACATGTAACTCATATAACACGGCATCGACAGGACGCAGGAAAGCAGGTTTGACATCCAGGTCCCAATCGACCGGATTGGTGGTCTCAGGATCTATAATAGCCGTTCGTTGCCCATTAGCCGTTACCGCTCTCGCGTAAGGATCAACAACGACTTCAATCCGCTGATCATCATGGATAATTCGGTACATATAATAATGTCCTGCCCAATCACCGCTGAGCTTCAGACTCCATATTCCGTACGTATCGCGCGTCAGAGTATGTTCCTGCCCATTCTCATGATCTTGTACTTTACCACTATCGTTGTAATGCCCTTCATCTTCAAAAACCAATATATAAACCCGTTGTGCCGTAGGTGCCCACAATTTAAAAGTACTTGCAGCACGAGTATATGTTAAGCCAAGATCGTTGCCTTCGTAACAAAAAGAAGTCCATTCCGGCATCGTTCCCACCGCCTTTATATCCATTGTTTTCGTGTTGTCCCGATGTTACGGAGTGGGACGTTGTTTGTCAACCCGGGGTTGTCTGTACTAACATATCGGTTCGATTCGAGTATTCAATTAGCAATCGCTTTCAAAATATAGGATATGAAAACAAGTGCCATAGATTGACAGCATTTGTACCTGTCCTGACAAATAAAAGTTTGGAATATACAAGAATAAATTACAGGATGTCATTGGGTTGAGATTAAAATACACCAACAGGTGCATAGCATACAAAAGTTCCAGACATGACAATGTATAGCCCTGCGACCAAGGCAATGGTTTCTGACGCATCAAAAAATCCCCCTTTCTTACGGAAAAGGGGGATTTGTTTTATCTCAATTTATTTGATTAAATTCGATGGATTGGATACCTTGAACGTGTCCTTGTTAGCAATTTTACTAATGGTTTGTTGGTACCCTTCAATTCTCGGCAAGCATTCCGTTCATTAGGAATTGGAATACATCACCGTTAGGGATAACCCTTTCACATGTACCTGTCCGTCCTGTATGGTACGTATCGTATTAACGCCTGCTTGTCCTTTTTCTACAATCACATTCCATGTCCCTGTGGGAACAGGGATGTCACGGTTTTCCTTTGCCGCGTTATAGATCACAACAATGCGATTCCACGAGTCTTTGGCTACTGTACCGTTCAATTCATATGCCAACAACCCATTACCTTTTTCGATTAGACGAACATGTTTCTCAATATCTTCCCGTGTACGAAGCCGAAAGGCTGGATGTTCTCGCCGAAGACGGATCAGCCCACGATAATAGTCAAACACCGGCTTGAACAGCTTCTTCTGCTCCCAACGTATGGCATTGACCACGTCTCCACTCTGATGGCTGTTGGCGTCCCCATATTTGCTGCGAAGCAGCTCATCTCCAGCCGCGATCAGAGGAACACCCTGGGAGGTTAGAACAATACCGTTGGCAAGCAGACAACGCCTAACGGTCTCATTCTCCAGAATGTGTTCCGGATCAATCTGCAGGTAAGGCTTAGCCTTCTCTACTGCCTCTTCCACACTCTGGCATCCACGAATACTTCCATCCTCGTCATAGGTAAGGAAATTCAAGGTATCGTGAAGTCCTTGTGTACGTGCGACTTTGTCCCACAGGTTGAGATTATCATGCACAGTTACATAGTTAATCGTCTCGGATGGACCATCCGTAAAATCCTGAATAGCTCCCCGGACGCCAGTCCATAATTCGTCTTCTTTTCCGTCCGCACCCGTCGCAAATCCCGTACCCATGCCATCGCTGTCTCCCTTGATCACTCCGCGGAAATTATCGTTAAACACAGCAAAACCCGCTCCGCGCTGCGTTCCTTTTAGGGTCATATCATTTCCAAGCGGCGAATCCAGTGCGCCCCATGGTTCACCATATAACAATATGGAAGGTGACACTTCGGAGTGCAACTCCGCTGCAAGCTGTTTCATCGTAGTGGTGTCGATCAGGCCCATCAGATCAAAGCGAAAACCGTCCACATGGTACTCCTCTGCCCAGTAGCGGACCGAGTCAATGATAAACTTGCGAACCATGGCGCGTTCAGTAGCCACTTCATTACCCGTACCTGAACCATTGCTGTAGGTCCCATCAGCGTTTTGACGGTAGTAGTACCCTGGTACAAGTTTTTCAAAAGAGCTGCCTGCCGTATCAAACGTATGATTATATACCACATCCATAATGACACCTATTCCCTTGTTATGAAGGGCAAGCACCATGGATTTGAACTCACGGATTCGTGTCTCCGGGTCGTCTGCACGTGATGCATATGAACCTTCCGGGACATTATAATGGAGCGGATCATATCCCCAGTTATAGTTGGAGGAATCCGTCGTATCACCATCTACTCTGGATTCATCCACCGTCGCAAAATCAAATACGGGTAGCAAATGCACATGGGTAATCCCGAGTTCAACCAAATGATCGATTCCCAATGTGTTGCCCTCCGAATCAAGCAGACCCGTCTCGGTGAAAGCCATATATTTGCCTTTATTCGTTATTCCCGACGATGGGTGAATGGAAAAATCACGTACATGCAGTTCGTACAGGACTGCATCCACAGGACTGGTCAATTCCGGGCGAATATCCTCACTCCATCCCTTCGGATGAGTCTGCTCCAGTCTGACAATGACACCCATTTCTCCATTCATGGTCACTGCTCGTGCGTATGGATCTACAGCAGTAGTTGAATGTCCATCTTCGAAAGTAGGCTTGTACATGTAACGGTAGCTACTTAAATCACCTTCCAGTTCCAGAACCCAGATGCCTTCTTCTTTCTTTTGCATAGGTAACGCCTGCTGTTTCCGTTGATTGGGCTCATCCTCCGGGGTCCCCCCTGTCAAAGGTGGATACAGAAGTAGTTCCATCTGAACGGCTAACGGTGACCAGACTTTGAAGCGACAGACTTGTGCTTCTAATGTGACACCTAAATCTCTTCCTTTGTATGTATCTTCTAAAATCAATAGTTCCTGCTTACCCTCTTCAATCATGTGGTTGTTCCCCTCTCGTTGAGAAAATTAATGAATATGGCTGGAACGAGTGCTCCTTACCCTTTATACCCGTTCTGCTGCCCAACCATAATCCCAATTACACAAAAGAAGACAAACGTCATGTAGATTCACATAACATCTGCCTTCTTTATGGATAAACGAAATCTCTCTAATGAGGTACCTGGGATTGGAAATCATTCCGGCTGGATTGATCGGCGTGGTACAAAACCACGTCCCCATCTTGCATCGGCCAGTTTCTCCCCTGACTATCTACCGGACTATAATCAAAACCTTCCATTTGCCATTGATTCATCAACGGTGCATGAATATATTGCAGATGGGGTGCATTTGTATTGCCACTGCGCAAAGTTTCGATATTGAAGTTAACTGCAATGTAACCGTCCTTCAGAAATACCGTTGCCTTGTCATCCAAACGGTTTTGTCTGGCAAGCGATTCGAGATCGGTTCCTTTGGGTACAGCATATACATCCGCTGGCAAGCTATATTCCCCATACCAGCGCTGAATCGCTGCATTCGCCCGATCCACATTAACAATGGAGGGAATATCTGTTTTTGGGCCAATGAGTGTGCGGATCTGTGAAGGAAGAATCATCCAGTTATACCGACCTACCCACGTTTTATGATGAGAGGTCTGATCCACAAATCGAACCATATGTTCCTCCATTGTACCCTGATTGCGTTCCTCCTCCGACAGTTCATAAGTATACTGGTAGCGCGCTGTATCACCTAACTCCGTACCGGGAACATTCCGCAATCGTGAGTTCAGGACAACAAAACGTTTTTCTAAATCTTGTGCCGATCCAATACGAATGAGTCGTTCCTGTCCTCGATGGTAGTATAAATCCACTTCTTGCCTGGTGGTGCCATCTTTACTCACAAAAGAGAACGTCGGCGTGATTCGGATACCATCCTGTTTGCCAAACATATTACCCTTGGTTTTCAGATCAAACTTGAAATGGTAACCCGTCTTCACTGCAGCATTTCGGAACCCCTGTACCGGATGACTGCCGGGACGAATTGGCAGGACATAGGGTGCCAAATTACCTCGGGGATCTCCGTCGATACTGTTTCCTCCGGTCCAGTAGCTCACACCCGTTGGTTCGGGGCTGCCCATCCGCTTACGGAACACGTTCTCCCAGTTGTAGTCTGAAATATCAGTGATGTGAAAATCATATAATCGTCCGATAACCTCTACAACCACGGTATCTGCTGCGACATGATGGGTCAGATTTGTGTTCGCATCCTGTTGTTCTGTGAAGTTTTCAGGTGCATTTTCGGCGATATTTCGAAACTCAACCTGGTAATTCCCTTCATCTACCCATACAGGAAGATAAAAAGGGGTGTCCAACTGATTTACAGGAATATCCACCCAAGTCATGGCCGGGATGAACTGGCTTCTGGCTGCACTATAAACATCGAATGGGAAACGAACCTGTTTGATCCGGAAATATTTCGCATAATCATGGTTTCCATAACCAGGGTGACTCGCTACATCCAGATGCTGCCCTGAAGTTGGGATTCGTACAATAAACGGACGCTCTAAAATAAGTGCAGCTCTGGTCGGATCAGGCGTAGTCTTCTGGTTATGCGGCTGATCATCGGATACCCAGGCATAGTTCACAACTGGAGTATGTACTGTCACCGAGTTGATGCCCAGAATGGGAAACTTCTGATCCTGCCCACCGTTAACATTGCCAGGGAGCAGTCCATACGTAATCTCACCTGTGGTGGGCTGGTTAGCTTTGTTCATCAATGTGTTTTTGATCGTCAGACGGTTCTGGTACAGAACATCATCTCCAATCATGCCAGGCTGGGGGATAGTTCCCGGTTGCGGAGCTGATTTTGCTACTGGAGCGGGGTCCATAATCGTCGCCCCATTAAAGGTTACCTTATCGTTATTTACAGTGTTCTCTCTAACCTTCGCTTCAGCTTCAGATTGAAACAATGACGTTTCATCTGGCGTAGGCGGTTCATCGGAACCACCTGGAACCCCTTGGATGCCAAGATCAATTTCTTGACATGGCGCAGGTTTCACATGAGTGTTAACCGCAGTATCCATAGCCGATTGCAGAGTCGGCGGTGTATATGCATTGGGCATCAGGGTCACGGTGTCACCATAACCGCCTAGTGCATAGTTAGATACTTTGGCCTCATTTAACTTGTATACCTCCAGGTTATCGATCTGCCAATAGCTATATGTCCTTGTTACTTGCATCGTTTTATCCCCAGGGACGTCAAGTTCTCTGGGCTCAGGAGGTGTTCCTGGATCTCCCTCACCACTAGACGCTCTTCCCGGAATCGTCCAGGTTTTATGATAAACCCTTTTCACAGGAACCGTGTAAGTCACCGTTCCTGTCATGTTAACCCAACGGTGCTGAAACAGATATTCCTTGGCCAAGACATTGGCATAGAGATCTTCCGAAGTTGGAATACCACGGGTAACATCGAACTTCTCAGATCCACGCTCGTCTGCCTTCAACACACCTCGAACAGATGGGTCCATAACCGATGCTTCGATAACCGTGCCTCTACTAGGTGGGCTGATGGTCACAGAGCAAGCGTTCACAGGATCGCCCCCCGGATCGCCATCATTACCACCTTCTCCATTATTCGTGCAGTCCTTCACCTCAAGCACCTGAGTCCCTTGTTCATCCAGTTGTTGGGTAGAATCAAGAAAATGGGCTTTAATGGTAGTGCTGCCCACGATCCCTTTTGTCGTAATTTTGCCGTCTGCGCCGATCGTGGCTATAGCTGGATTCGAGCTCTGCCACGTCAACTTGGGATGAGCTGTCAGTTTATGAACGGTGCGATCCGGTTTGGTTAGAACGGCTTCTGCCTGTAGAGGTGTCGTATTGGCTTTACAAGCATTCGGCAGATTCACCACGAGTCCTGGCTCCGACGTGACTGTTATGGTTGCAGTATCCGAAATCAGGTAGGTACCGTTGTTCCAGATCGCACGCACAGTGACCGTACCTGGACTCTCGGCTTTTAACATCCCTGTTTTCAACTCTACACTCGCAATTGTCTCGTCAGAAGAAAACCATTTGATCTCTGCTTCTCTTCGGGACACGTCGATGCCTTCACCAAAGGCTGCCGCACCATAACCCTTCGTCTTCACCAAGGCTTCCATCTGCTGGGTTTGACCTAGGGTAAGGGTTTTATTTGGAGTTACATCGATTTCTTTCTCTTCGTGAATCTTACCTTCCCAGTAGATGCTAACAGGGGTGTGGTATACCATCTTATATTTGGGTTTATTTCCTGGCCTAGTCCCATAAGGTTCCCTTTCAAAGAACTCAAACCCTTTTCCAGTATATGTTCTAAGATCCGCATTTTTTTCACTTGTAACTCTTGGACTGCCTATTCCTTCATAACTATTTACCTGCTGATATTTTACGCCATCAGGATCGTTCTTTAGCTTAATATCAGTTACCATTTCCTTATCAATTCCTATACCTCTATATGGCTTCCAACTTAGTGGCGGCCATCTACTCATATCAACATTATCAGGAATTTCTGTTTTCACAGGGTATGCATCATAGTCAGTTCCTCCGTTATCCACATCTTTGTGTGTGCCTTGATATTCTGCCCTAAATTCTCCTGAATCAAGTTGATACCAGTAAACTCCCGGTGTTCCTTGAGTTGGGTTTGCATCAACTGTTACTGCTGGCCCTTTCATGGATTTGGAACCATATTGTTCTTCTACGGCATTAGCTTTAAGAGTATCAAAAGTGCAGTAATAGACTGGTAATATCATAAATATAATCACTAAGATTCTATATAAACTTTTAAAACCGCCTAATAGATAACGTTTAATATTAAATTTAAACACCACCAAAAGTTCTATTGATAGATTTGAACTTCTTTACCAGCATCATTCTTCAACATATATCCTCCCTTTACAGGATCCAGAGTATGTGATGACCAAAATTTGGAAGATACCCCTTGCTTCAACATTGCGTTTGAATCGTCTGGTAAAGTAATAAACCCTTTTTCTTTCAAATAGCTCGCGTTAAATAATCGTTGAATTGGAATAGCTATATTATCATTCGCTCTAGCAACAGTTAAAAGATTTGACTTATCAAGTTTTGAAGTAAACGTTATCTCAGCATAGGTAGAGAAGCGCCCCCCTTGTGCCCTAGTCAAGTTATTTTGATCTACAAATAACGAGGCGTACAGTCCCTTGGGCTTAGTCCCTCGGGTATCCACTACGATAAATCTATGGTACCTTACGACCCCCACATTATTTTTCAACGTGTACTCTGTGTTAACTATATTTCCGAAGTTACCTTTAATATATTTGTAATTTGATACTGTCGTTAAATTCGTACCCGTCGTGCCGACCTCTCTCATTTCATTCAGGTCACTATACTTCCCGGCATCCGTGCCCTCCACGTCCATATAACGCAGCAAAATGGCCGATACTTCTGCACGTGTGGTGGAATCCGCGGGTTTTAATGTGCCATCTTGGAAGCCCCCCACAATGCCAGTCCCACGAACAAGGGCAAGATACGGAATCTGCTCGGCACGAATGGTGCCGCGGTTCACTTCTGGTGTAGGAAGTAGCGTATTTGTTGTGTCATTAAACGCATCCTGGAAGCTGGCTCCGGACTTGATCAGTCCATTGGCAATCCATTTCATCATCTCGTAACGCGTTAGCTCCGCATTTGGATTGAAGCCTTTGGCGTAATCGCCCGCGTTAATGAATCCTTGTCCTACAAGCTGGCTAACCGCCGCTTCAGACCAATGTCCCTTGAGATCAGCAAAGGGATTCTGCCCTTGTACCTTCTCTAGTCCAGTCGCGCAAGCGAGTATTGTCGCATATTCCCCACGCGTGATTTTGCCATTGGGACGAAACGTTCCGTCCTGGTAACCAGAGATCAGATTTTTTTCATAAGCTTTGGCAATTGTGGCTTGAGCCCAATGCCCCTTGATATCCTTGAACTTGCTAAGGGCATTGTCACTTGTTCCCGACGCCGCATTCGCTGTTGACGTCAAATGTACGGGGCCAATCGGTAATAGTGCTACTGCCAATACAGCTGTCGTTACCAACCCGACGATCCAAACATTCCGTTTTTTCTTCTTCTCGTGTCCTTCAATCTGCTTCTTCAATCTACTCACGCTCCTATGTACCTTAGTATGGGGATGCTTTACTTGGTCAACCTAGTCACTTCTCTTCATAACCAAAACCTAAATTTGACATAATAATCAATATTCTACCATGTCGCACTAGGCTATTGGTATTATTTTTCGTCCATCCCCATCACATCAAGGCGTGCAACGCTCCTTCCATAGACCCACTTGATTCGCTTAAAACAAAAAAAAGGCCATGAATCCGCAGATTCATAGCCTTATGCTTTAAGGTGTGTGGTCTTTCTTATGATATTGGAAAAAGAACTCTCTCATAGAATAAACCATATCATTCCAATTGATCAACCTTTTTTTTATTTCATTCAGCTTTATTTTCCGTTCAATTCCTTATAGGATGCTTCCAATTCCGTGATCAATTGATCACCACCAGCTTTTCTCCAGTTTGCGATTTCCTGCTCCCAACCTGCATCATCGATTTTACCCATAATGTACTTCGTCTGCGCATCCCAGATCATCTGATCCAGCTCCTGACCACGCTCAGTATAGATTGCCGAAGACAATGTGAGTGCCGGATTAGCGATGGCGTATTGCTCATTCTCACGCGCCATCTTTGTACCTTTCATTCCAATGGGAACATCGACCAGTTCAGGTACATTATAACCTTCAATGCTTAACAAATTATCCCGATATGGCTTCACTTCACGCTGATAAGCGTCAAAATCCTTAAGTTCGGTTTTCCCATCAGCCGTCTTGGTATAGTGCACATCGAGCAACCCACGGAGCTGCAACGTGCTCAGTTCCTCATCCATCAACTGGTCCAGGAACGTAAGAACCTGCTTCAACTGCTCCTCATCCGTAACGGATGCTTTCGGAATGACCAGCATTCCGTAGTTCCCAGGCTCTCCGGCGATGCGAATACCATCGGGTCCCTGGAACGGAGCTACATCAATCTCTCCATCCGGAGCATTTGGCGTAAGTCGTTGCTGAGAAGATTTTCCGTTCTGAGCCACACCGTTCAGCTTCATGCCAACGAGGCCCGAATCCATTTTTTTGTCTGCATCAGAAGGGTCCAGGGCAGGGAAATCACTGTTGATCAGTCCCTCGCTGAACAGACGCTTGAAGAGCTTCATCGTATCCACATATTCGGTGGTCAAGAACTCCGGTGTCAGTTTCCCGGCATCGTCCACTCCCCATTTATTAACGCCACCGATACTTACAGCGATCCTCGTCAGTGGGGAAGAGACACCCTCATTATACTTTTTGAAAAGCAGTGCGCCGTACGTATCTTCCTTACCATTCCCGTCCGGGTCATCCTTACGAATAGAGCGCATCACTTCATACCAGTCATCCAGCGTTTTGGGTATATCCAGCTTCAATGTATCAAACCAGTCCTTGCGATATACGATCGCAGTCCGTCCAATATCCCGGAAGTTCGGAATACCGTAGACCTTGCCTTCAATTTTGATATTGTTAAAATAAGCTTCGGATTGGGCAGACAGGTTTTTATAATCCTTCAAGTAAGGCCCCAGTTCCCAGAACAGTCCTGTTTTGGCGGCATTAAATGTGGTCGGTACATAATTCACACGCATAATGGTTGGCATCTCGCCTGAAGCAACCATCACGTTCACCTTATCATCAAAAGCAGACTGCGGAATCCACTGTACATTGACATCCGTATTGGTATATTCCTCAATTTTCTTTTCAATCCCGTTCTCCTTGGCCGGTATATCACCTACCTGCATTAAAGAGATGGAAATGGGAAGTTTACCTTCCCCTGCAGCAGGCGCTTTTTCTCCCCCGCAACCTGCAAGCAATCCAGCGGACATTGCACCAATTACAACGATTCCGCCTAAACGGGACATTGGACCTTTTGGACTCATGAACCATCTCTCCTTTTTGATAGCCAAATTGTTCAGCAATCTTGCCTCACTTTACTCAAACTAACCATGTATGCGCTATCATAAGTGTTCTAAAAAGAAGAACCAGCATTACGCCAGTTCAATCTCCACTCCCGCCAAAATGAACGGAGCAACCGACTTCGGATCATTGATCCGAATGGACTCGGTCACATAATACTCATAGGACCCGTCACGATACGGGCTTCCTCCAAGACCAGCTCCGCCGTTACACTGCGTCAAGGACAGCACGCCTTCACGGTCCGTTTGCAGCAGATGCCGCACCAGACCCTGATACCCTTTTTCCGCAACCGCTTTGAACTTGCCGCTTAGATATCCTTTACGTACACCTTTGGCCAATGCATAGACAAACATTGAGGTGCCGGAAGCCTCCAGATAGTTCCGCTCACGTCCCGGCTGATCCAGCAGATGTGGCCATAATCCGGTCTGTTGATCCTGTACATGCACTAGTGCGTTTGCTACCCGTTCGAAGATGCCCACAATCTGCCCGCGCTGCGGATGATCTACCGGTAGATAATCTAATGTATCTACAACCGCCATCACATACCAGCCCATCGCCCGACTCCAGACATGTGGAGAACAGCCCGTTTCTCCCGAACTCCAACGCTGTTCTTTGCTCTCATCCCAGGCATGGTACAAGAGACCGCTACGCGGATCACGTGTACGTTGCTCCACCAGCAAAAGCTGTAGAGCCGCCTTGTCAAACCACTTCTCGTCACCCGTCACCGCGCCATACTGGGTCAGATACGGAGTAGCCATGTACAATCCATCCAGCCACATCTGGAAAGGGTAAATCTTCTTATGCCAGAACCCGCCTTCACTCGTATGTGGCTGTCCCTTGAGCTGAGTCATAAGCAAATCAGCAGCTTTGCGGTACTTTTCTTCACCCGTTTTCTCATGCAGCAGGAACAGTGATTTTCCCTGATTGATCTGATCCAGGTTATACTCCTCGATCGTATAGGAGCGAATCGAGCCATCTTCCTGAACAAAATGATCCATCAGCTCACGGATGTAGTCAAAATACTTTTGCTCCCCCGTGTGCGTATATAGCTCCTCCAGCGCTTTCAGTAAGCAGCCATTCTCATAATGCCAAGTAGAGTACAGCTCATGGTTGCGATAACTTTCCATGAATTGCTGTGCCATGCGCACCGATGTGAGTTGCAGTGTTTCCTTCATGATCAAGCCTCCGCTTCCGGCTCTTTATTGAGCCTGTTTTTTGTAATCTTCGGCATATTCCTCACGAATCTTGTTTCCACCCGCATTGCCCCAATTCTCGATTTCCTTTTCCCAGCCACTTTGATCGATCTTGCCCATAATGTATTTGGTTTGTGCATCGGCAATCACCTGATCCAGATCCGCACCACGGTCACCATACGTTGGAGAATATAACGTCAGCGCAGGGTTTGGCACAGCGTGCTCCGCAAGTTCCTTGGCAAGTGCCGTACCTTTTTCACCCAGTTCGGTATCCTTCAATTTCGGTACGTTATACCCTTCGACATAAGGAAGGTTGTCACGGTAAGGCTTCACTTCACGCTGGAATGCATCGAAGTCACTCATCTCCACCTGATCTTCGCCCACTTTGGTGTAATGTTTGTCTTCCATACCACGCATCAACAGGGTCGCCATCTCAGGGTCCATCAGTTTATCCAGGAAGGAGAGCAGGTTTTTGAGTTCTTCTTCGGATTTCACCGTTGATTTAGGAAATGCCAGAATTCCTGAATTACCCGTCTGTCCTGCAACACGATCTCCGTTCGCTCCAAGCAAACCAGCGATGTCTACCACACCATCCGGATTGTTTTTGGACAAACGCTCTTGCTGACTTTTTCCGTTCTGCGCAACACCAACACGGATACCCACAACACCGGAATCATACTTTTTCTCCGCTTCCGTAGAGTCGAATACGGCAAAGTCCTGGTTCAGCAGTTTCTCGTCATACAAACGTTTCAGCAGATCCAGTACCTGCATATATTCCGGTGTCATGAATTCCGGCGTGAAGCTGCCATCCTCCTCGACCTTCCACTTGTTAGGTGCACCAAAACTTACACCAAGGCGCGTCGTGAAGGAATATTGGTCCTCATTGTATTTTTTGAAAAGCATCAGTCCAAACGTATTATCCTGACCATCTCCATCCGGATCGGAGGTTGCCAGTGTTTTAATCGTCTCATACCATTCATCCGGTGTGGTTGGCACCTTAAGATTCAGCTTCTCGAACCAGTCCTTGCGATAGATCACGGTAGCTCGCGCAATATCGGAGAAAACAGGAACCCCATAGATTTTGCCCTCTACCTTGATGTTGTCAAAAAAACGCTCATTCTGTGCCGACAGATTTTTGTAGTCTTTCAGCAATGGGCCCACTTCCCAGAACACGTCATTACGCATCGCGCTGGTCACCGTTGGGTTATATTGCACTTTCACAATTTTCGGCATATCACTTGAAGCGATCATCACGTTAATTTTGTCATTGTAGGCCGATGCCGGAATCCACTGGATATCCAGTTTGGTATTGGTATACGCTTCAATCTTTTGCTGAACTTCATTGCCCTTGCTTGGCACGTCACCCACCTGTGCAATGGCTATAGACACATTTTGTACGCCGCCCTCGGCAGCCTGACCCTCGTCTGATCCGCATCCTGCCAGCAAACCAGTCACCAGTGCCAGTGTGCTCAAGACAGCTACGGCTTTCTTTTTTGTTGCTTTCATAACATGAAAACCTCCCCTTTTTTATGCAGTCATATTGTCAAAATGTACTGGCTTTGATGCATGTGACGACTCAACCTTTCACCGAACCCAACATTACTCCTTTGGCAAAGTGCTTTTGCAGGAATGGATACACCAGCATAATCGGGATCGTGGAGAATACGATTACCGCCATGCGAATGGTAAGCGGCTGGATCTCGGTCTCTTCGATACTTGTGTCTCCGATTCGGCTCTGTGCCAGAATGACAATCTCACGTAGCCAGACTTGGACAGGCCACTTCTCACTATCGTTGATATAGATAACAGCGCTGAAGAAACTGTTCCAGTGGGCCACCGCGTAAAAGAGTGAAAAGGTTGCCATGGCTGGCATGGATAACGGCAGTACAATCCGGAACAATACGCTGACATCGTTACATCCATCAATTTTGGCTGCATCCTCCAGTTCGTCGGGAATGGCCTGGAAGAAGTTTTTCAGTACGATCAAGTTAAAAGCACTAATGGCAGTAGGTAACATCAGCGACCATAACGTATCCGTCAGGTGCAAGGATTTCACGACAAAGTATGTTGGAATCATCCCGCCACTGAAGAGCATCGTGAACAATACACCGAGCAAAATGGGCTGACGTCCACGCAAATATCTTCTGGAGAGCGGATATGCCATAAGTGACGTAAACAGCAGGTTAATAAAGGTACCAATCACCGTAATATAGACCGATACACCCAGACTGCGAATCAAGGTATCCGTAGAGAAAATGTAACGGTACGCAGCCAGAGAGAACTCTTTTGGAAAAAGAATAAAACCTCCCTTAGCCACTTCATGTGGACTGGTAAACGAGACGGCCAAAATATAAATGAACGGGATGACCGTCACAATTCCAATCAACAGCAGCAAGCCGTGATTCACAAAATCAAAGATCCGGTTGCCCCACGTTTTATCCTGTTGCATCTTAATGTTCACTCCTGTCTGGTGAAGAACGTCTGCTCCCGAGGGTTAGTAGACGCCTTCCTCCCCGAATTTTTTGGCCAGCGTATTGGCACCAAGAACAAGCGCCAGCCCAACAACCGATTTGAACAACCCGACAGCAGCACTATAACTGTACTGTGCCTGGGTAAGACCCTTCGTGTACACGTAGGTATCAAACACCTCGCCCACATCCCGGTTTGTCGGAGTCAGCATCAGGAAGATCTGTTCAAAGCCAGTATCCAGGAAATTGCCCAGACGCAGAATGAGCAAAATGACGATTGTACTGCGAATGGCCGGCAACGTAATGTGCCAGGTTTGGCGCCAGCGATTGGCACCATCAATCCGTGCAGCTTCATAGAGCTGTGTATCCACACCGGAAAGTGCAGCAAGGAAGATAATCGTGCCCCAACCGACTTCTTTCCAGATGGATTGTCCAACAATCATGGTTCGGAACCAACCAGGTTCAAGCAGGAACGCCACTTTTTGTCCAGTCAGGTTATAGAGCAATTCATTAATCGCACCACCCTCGGTTGTGAACAGCATGTAGAACACACCGACAACAACAACCCAGGAAACAAAGTGTGGAACATAGACAAGAGTTTGTACAAATCGTTTGAACCGTTCACGGCGAACCTCATTCATCATAAGTGCCAGTACAATCGGCAGTGGGAAAAAGAACACAATGTTATAAATGGCAAGCAAAAACGTATTTCGAAACAATGTCCAGAACTGTGGTTCTCCGAAGAAACGCTGGAAATGTTTGAACCCTACCCAGTCACTTCCCAAGATGCCTTTGTAAGGCGTGTAATCCTGAAAAGCCATCGTGATGCCATACATGGGTATGTATTTGAAAATAACAAAGTAAAGCACACCCGGTATTAACATGATATACAGCCACCGGTTTTTGATAATGTCCCTCCACAGCAGGTTTTTGTCACTGCGGGTAGCGGGCCGTGTTCGAGCCGCCGTTTCGGCTTTCATATTGTCTTCCTCCCCACATTGGAAACGATTACAAAATATCACTTCCTGAATTCATGTCTTCATTGTGGAGGATAAACGAATGACTGGCTATCATCTCCTTTTAGCCTTTTGTTTTTCCTTATGTAGCAAGGGTTTAGCTCATTTCTCTCACAGAATCTAAAGGCGTAATGAACTGCTTTCAACCTCTATATTCCTGTCTTAACTTCATGGAGAAAAGCGGTCTTCACCCTACACCTGGACATTAAAAAGCCTGCCTGCCATGGCAGGCAGAGCAGGTATGTTTTATCGCTGCTGCTCCCGGTACTTGCCGGGTGTTGTTCCTGTGATTTTTCGAAACGTACGGATAAATGCGGTTGGATTGGTATAGTTTAATTTCTCGGCAATCTCCGATATTTTAAGATTGGTTGTTTGCAGCCAGGTCTTCGCTTTTTCCATACGATACTCTGCGAGATATTCCGTAAAATTGACTCCGGCTTCCTTCTTGAATACCCGACTTAGATAGACAGGATGAAAATTAAGCTCAGCGGCACAGGCTTCCAGCGATAATTCACGGTCATAACGTTCCTCGATCAAACGAATCATGCGCCTTGCAATGTTCATGTATTGGGATTCTTCCTGTTCTCGCCAGAAACGAATGACGGGCAGGAACAGCCGCTTGCGGAACCAATTGGTCATTTCGTCCAATGTGGACAACTTCAGCAAATGTGACATGGATGCTTTTTCGCCCAGTACCTCAGCCACATCTCCACCTTGCTCCTGCACAAGCTGATATACACGAGACAATAACTGAACCATAATGACGGGGTATTCACTGAAATGAAGCTTTTTGTCTGCAAGCAGTCCCAAATATTGCTTAAAGTAGGTGTCCGTTTTCTCTTCATCTCCTTGCTTGAGCGCAGAAGCGAGCTGATCCTCGATCATACGTAACTGGGTATACAACGCGGCCTCCATCTGACCACGTGGCTGAATATCTTCGTAATGCAAAATAATACGGCTGCCCAGACTTACCCGGCCTTGCAGAGCCTCTCGGCTCTCCTGAACCGCTCTTGGCGTATCACCAATACAAGTGTAAGAACGACTGATGCCAATACTTACGGGCAGATTTAGATAGGTCACGACACGTTCGCGAATCCAGTCTGCCTGAGTGTGCATCCATTCCTTCAGCTTCACCTCATCCGTAAGTTCGGAGGCAAGTACAGTGACCTGGGCATCATCCAGCATAACCGGGGTGAATCGAACTGCTGAAGGAAGGAGCTCACCTACCATATTGTTGACAGCAAACAGCAGCAGATCGCGATCCTGTTCCTCATATCGGGTCCCTTCCAAGGTATCGATCTGGAGCATAAGTACGCCAAGACTCGCCCACCCTGTCGGGAAATCATACAATTCTCCCTGATATCTGAAATCTTCTTCCGAGATTTTACCTGTTAGCAGTTTGGTCATAAAAAACTCTTGAAGATGCACATGCTGCCCCTTCATCTGCTCACGCATCGTTTTCTCCGAACTAAACAGTGTTGACAATTGCTCCTCAATATAGATAAATTCATCCTGACGGCGTCCTGATGGAGTAACTGGAGAATCCAACCCCTTCGTAAATTGCAGCAGTCTGGAGATCGGTGAATACATCCGCCGACTGCCGTATATGGCGACCAATCCCGTTACACATAACATGACCAGTGTAGCGATACCGGTAACCAATGCAATTTTCTGCGACTGGGCCGTGATCTGTCCAAGAGATACAACGGACACGTATAACCAGCCATTGAGTGGAGATTGCCTATAGCTAACCGCCACTTGGTTACCTTCCACCTCTGCACTGAAGAAACCTTCTGGCTCCCCCGTCGTTTGCACCATTTCATGAATTTCCTTATTCAGCGTGTCATACTTCCCGTCTTGCTGCATATCGTTCAGAAAATACTTCTGCTCCCGATCCAGAACGTACATATCTCCAGAATTCGTATTTCGGCTCAAAAACGTACTCAGTTCCGTATCGGCGATATCAATCACAAGAAATCCCTTTGGTTTCACATTGGTTGGTATCATCGGAATTTTGAATACCATACTGACCACATTATCCGATGATATAAGGGCAGGTGCCTGTTCGGGTGTCAGTTCACCCATGCCAGCTGAAACGGGTACACTTTCTTTGGATGAACTGGCATTCTGAGTAACCCAGAACAGGCTGTTAGTGTAGGTCAGATAAGAACCAATCCGGTCCCGAATGCTGAAATCATCCAATTTGCCAAAAGAACGCATCGAAACAACCCAATCTTCGTCCAGATTAACCAGATAGGCTTGGTCAATGTTCGTAACCGCTTGCAAGTTGTTAAAGCCTGACGTCAGGTCACGAATCTCTTGAAATTCGCTGCTGTCCAGCGGTTTCTTCATCGCTTGAAGTACCAAGGGCGAATTGACATACTGGATGGATGATAATTGCAGGCTGCGCAGAACTTGTTCTACCCGCATTTGGGTCTGATGCAATATCTGAAGGTTGCTTTCACGTACTTTCTGTTCAATGTCACGTGATGCAATCGTATACGAGACCGAACCAATAACAATGACTGGAAGGGCTCCGAGGATCAGGGTAAAGCAGAGCAAACGCAGTAAATACTTAGGCAAGAAGAGCATCCTCCTTTATACGTATGTTTATTAAATTAAATCGCTTTCATTGGATTATTTTACTATTGTTATTTTAAAACCCATTCTTATTCAAGTCCACTCATTTATTCTAAAGGTTGACTTCAAACCAATTTCCAGTTTATATTGGTTGCATATTCCTCAATCAAAGGAGAGATTTTTAATGTCGGTGAATGTTCTTAACTAACCAAGTTTCATATTCAGGAGTTTGGCCTTTCATTGCGTTTGTGCCCATATGGCATACGTGTATTTCATGATGCGCCAGATCCCTGTACTTAGTTAAGAACAGCGGATATCATAAATCGCCTCCGGGATTGTCATTGTCCGGGTCTATTTTTTCCGCGCTGAGTTCAGCGCGGATTTTTTATTATAGACCTGTAGTGGACTTTGCTTTCCCATATGTTTAGGGCGGAGAATGACGTTTGTTCATTCTCCGCCCTTTTTGCGTTTTCCAGGAATATGTTTCGCGTGCCAACTGCAATCCCAATTCAAATTCAAGGAGAGATTACGCATGAATGAGAACGCATTAAACAGTCTGGGTTATCCACAAATTCAAAAAAACGTTGCAGACTGCGCCCTGTCTTATCTCGGCAAACGTTATGCCAGAGAAATGAAACCGATGGTAGATGCTCACCTGATCCAGATTCGCCTGGAAGAAACAGCAGAAGCGGCTGCGTTGATTCGCTTCGGGGCCAGCATCCCCCTCCCGTCACTCGACGGAATGGAAACGATTATGGATCTGCTTGGCACCGGTTATCTATTCAGTGAACGTGACTTCAGTCATCTCGCTCAGTTCCTGCGGAGCTGTGCACAACTTATGAAATACATGGAGGGCAAATCCGGGGCCGCTCCCACCGTTAGTCGCTACGCTGCATCCATGATTCTGATCGAACCTTTACTGAGTGAGATCGAGCGCTGCATCCATAGTGGACGCATTCAGGATCAAGCAAGCAAAGAACTGATTCGAATCCGCAAAAAAATGACGGTGAATGGAGAACGCATGAAACGAAAGCTTGATTCTCTGGTGAGCAAACATCGCTCGATTATGCAGGAGCATGTCATCAGCCAACGCGGAGGAAGAACCGTTCTGCCCATTAAGAAAGAGTTCCGTAAACAGGTGAAAGGCAGTGTGCTGGATGAATCCGGCAGTGGGCAAACCGTATATATCGAACCTGTTGAGTTAGTAAGTTTACAGATGGAATTGGCGGCTCTACAAGCGGAGGAATCCAGAGAGGAGATGAGGATTCTCGGTGATTTAACCTCTCTGGCCGAAACGTATAACCGTGAAATCGCCCTGAACACCGAAACGGTAGGTGTATTAGACTTCCTGTTTGCCAAAGCCAAATATGCGGCCACCATGGACGGACGCAACGTTCGAGTCAATACTAAGGGCCATATCAGTCTTCAACGTGCACGTCATCCGTTCATGGGTTCTTCCATGGTTCCCCTTGATTTTGCAATCGGCAGAACGTACTCGTCGCTCATTATTACTGGCCCGAATACCGGGGGGAAAACGGTAGCACTCAAAACACTTGGTTTACTAACCCTGATGATGCAATCCGGTTTGCTTATTCCGGTAGAGGAAGGTGGCGAGATGGCTGTTTATACCGAGGTAGCGGTTGATATTGGTGACGGGCAGAGTTTGGAACAGGCGCTCAGTACATTCTCAGCACATATTCGCAATATGATTGGCATACTGGAACAGGCCAATACATCAACTCTGGTGCTCATTGATGAGATGGCTTCCGGCACAGATCCCGGTGAAGGTGTCGGACTGTCCATCGCCATGCTGGAGGAGCTGCACAGCCGCGGAGCAACCGTTGTGGCGACAACGCATTTTGGTGAAATCAAACATTTTGCAGCTGCCACGCCAGGATTCGAAAATGCTCGTATGGAATTTGACACTGTTTCTCTCCAGCCGCTGTATCGATTGCGTATCGGAGAAGCTGGTGAGAGCTATGCTTATTCCATCGCATTAAAGCTGGGCATGCCACAGCGAATTATCGAGCGATCCAAGTCCCTGTCGGATCAAAGTATTTCGAGAGATCGTACATTGGTATTCACGTCACCTCCTTTGGAAACTCCGCCCCTGACGCCTGAGCGTTCCGCTAAGGAAGCAGACGACCCGACAGAGTTATCCAAGCAGAATCAGTTGAATCAGACGAAGCAATCCAAAGATTCAATCGGTCTCCACAAAAAGACAACAACCAGAGAGTCGAATTCTGCTGCTCCTGCCAAAACGTTTCGCAAAGGGGATCGGGTATATGCGGCCTATCTCAATCAGTCGGGTATCGTATGTGATGTGGAGGATAGCCGTGGAAATATCGGGGTCATGCTACGAGGACGCAAAGTCAAAATCCATAAGAAACGCCTGACCCTGCATATATCTGCCAATGAGCTTTATCCGGGTGACGATTATGACTTGGACATTGTGCTGGAAACAAAGGAAAATCGAAAGAAACGTAAGTTGATGGGACGCAAACATGTGGAAGGCCTACAGATCGAATTACCGCCTGAAGAATAGCCGATGGGAGAAACAGATGTGGTGAACTGGAAGTCATATATACAAAGTGAAATCCATAATCACCTGCACATTTCTGTTATACTGGGACCAGTATGTTTAACTTCAGCTCGTAGTTATTCCACAGGGAGGGAAGAACTGTATGTCTGCAGAACAAGACGATCAAAAGCACATCCATATCGATGTTCTTGTCTGCCCATTATGCGGGGAAGCTAATCGCTGTTCCTATGCCGCAGGACATCCTCATTCGGAATGCTGGTGTAATCGGGCTACTTTCCCCGAGGGTGTGTTTGACCGCATTCCGCCAGAGCAGCGCCGAAAATCATGCATATGTCAACGCTGTTTGCATGAATATGCCGATAAACGTCAATCAAAAGAAGAGCCACACAGTTAACAACTGTATGGCTCTTCTTCATTATGCCTCATCTATACTGTTAGCTGGCTACTACTGCTCTTACATTTGGTTATACTGAGCAACAACCTGCTCAAGCACCGGATGATGCTCATCCATGGATGTATAATGGTGGAGCGCAGCTGTAATTCCCTTCTGGCGAATCATGTCCTGAAGCTCAACTGCTTCCGGATCATCGGAGACATCGAACTTGCAGGCTGCTGCCATACCCATAGCCAGATAAGTCGTATCAGTTCCATCCGCATATGCCTGAAGGGCCGGGCGAACCAGACGATCATTCGGAGACAACTTACGCAGCGGGGAACGACCAACACGAGTAACCTCATCGGTAAGATACGGGTTGACAAACCGTCCCAATATTTTGACAATATACTGCTCATGCTCGTCAGGATTAAATCCAAAGCGCTTCACCAGAACTTTTCCAGTTTCCTGCAAAGCACCGTAGACAATCGATTTCACCTTCTCGTCGGCAATAGCCTTCTGAATCGTGTCAAACCCGTGCACATTACCGATATATGCTGCAACGCAGTGTCCTGTATTAACCGTGAACAGCTTCCGTTCAATATACGGCTCCAGATCATCGACATATACAATGCCCTCAACCGGTTTGAATGCAGGAGCCATCTGGGAACGATCCACCACCCACTCGTAAAAAGGCTCCACCTGTACATGCAACGGGTCTTCATGATGCTGAATAGGCACAATCCGGTCTACGGCCGAGTCTGGAAAATAGACATACTGATCTGCAAGGGAACGTACTTCTTTATTGAGCAGAGCATACACATGCTCTTTCAATTGTGTACTGGCTCCAATGGCGTTCTCGCAAGCGATAATGTGAAGCGGGTTTTGAGCAGGACCGGAATTCAGTCTTTTCTCAAGTCCCTTTGCAATCCCTGGTGCAATATGTTTCAGCACACCCACACCCACTGCGGTTGTAATCAGATCAGTTTCCACAACGGTTTGGGCAACCGTCTCCAGTTGGGTTCCATCGATTGCATTTACGCCTGTGACGGTCTCCTGATCCTTGCTCTCGTTAGCCAGTTCCACCGTATATTGCCCCCGTTGCTGAAGAGCGGTTACCAAGGTCTGATTCACGTCGGAGAAAACCACCTCATACCCTGCGCGGGACAGAATCAAGCCGATAAATCCGCGTCCAATGTTACCTGCGCCAAAGTGTAGGGCCTTCATAGCTCCATTTCACTTTCCAGAATAGCGATTACTTCTTCGGCTGTTTTCGCCAGACGCAGGGCCTCCATATTCTCATCCTCAGCACAGATCACCGCGATGCTAGTCAAGATTTCCATATGCTCCCCGCCTTGAGCCGCGATACCTATGACCATATAAGCCTTTTCTTCGCCAAAATCAACACCCTGTGGATACTGAATGACAGAGATACCTGTGGATAAAATGAAAGCTTTGGATTCCTTCGTACCGTGCGGGATCGCAAGTCCGTTCCCTACATAGGTCGATACAATCTCTTCTCGTTCAATCATCTTCTCAATGTAATCAGCGGTAATATGTCCCGCATCCTTCAGAATCTGCCCTGCCATACGAATCGCTTCGTATTTGTCCTGAGCCGTCGCATTCATGATGACTTTATCTGTTGTTAACATACTCATAATGGTTGACCTCCAATTTCGGTTTTACTGCGATAAAATCCAACAAGTTCCTGAGACAGGTAATGAATGAGTTCATCCCTGATTCCCTTTTCCAGCAATGTAATCATTTCTTCCTGTAATAACAGTGCGCTGATCTCACTGAGAACCTCCAGGCTTTCCTTGGATAATTCTCTGGGACCGAGCATCAAAAGAACATGGGTAACTCCTGCCGGATCATCCGGCGTACGAAGAAGTGGTTCAGTGAGCTGAAACAAGCTAATGGACGGCCTGTAAATTCCCTCACTTCGTGTATGAAACAGAGCAAGTCTTGTACCGGGAATTTTCTGGCTCCCCACTGCTTCACGTGCCTCCAGCCGTTTTGTGATCTCCTCTGGCTCCTTCAGCACACCAGTTCCATGGAGTACGTTGCACATCGCATACACCGTTTTATAGAACCCGATATCCTGATTATCCAGCGGGTACACCTGAAACTTGCCAATAATTCGGACGATTTCAACTAAAATAGCTTCCATTCCATCAGGGTCCGAGTAACGACTTGTTGTCTGAACCTCTGCTTCACGGGGCTTATTATGCTGTCGTTGTAATGTTGTTGTTCGGATAAAATGACGCAGACGTTCGCTCTCTTCTGCCGTAAGCAGTGGACTCACTTTGTAATACTGATGCTCATCCATCGGCAGATCGACCGTCGATAACACCAGATCATATTGATCTGTAGGTATCCGGGCAGCTTCATACCAGGACACGCTATCCATGATTCGAATCTCGGGAATCTCCTTGGACAATCGGCTGGATAGCATGCGTGATGATCCAATTCCGCTTGTACACACGATGATCGCCCTGATCTCCCGTTTCAATGTACGCAACCTCTCGATGGAAGCCCCAAAGTGCATGACCAGGAAACCAATTTCCTCATCCGGAACGTCTGTGCCTGGCCAAGCTTGCCCCACAGATTTTTTGACATCTTCAAAAAGTGAATCATAATCCTTCCGGATCTGCTGCAGTAGCGGATTACGAATCATCTGGTGCCCTTCAATACGCTCCATGACAGGTTGCATATGAGCAAGCAGACCTTCACGAAGCAAACGATCCTCATGAAAGGCGTAATGCGTTCTCCCCTGCATCTGATCAATCAGTGAATGCACCCTGTCCAGTAAAATTAAGTCGTCTATTGGCAACAGCCGCGAAGAGTGAATCCGCTGCTCTGTCTCAACTAATAGTCTGTGAAAATAAGCTTGCTCCTCTTGGGAGAATGTCAGCCCCAGTTGAGTGGATAACACACTACACAAGCGTGAAGCCATATAAGGCGGAACCTTCATCTCATCCTGCGCTGCAACTGCATCTCCCGTGTTCTCTCGTAGAGACATACCACCAATACCAAAACCTTTACGAATACGGACAACCGCTACGGATAATTGAATCAGCAGCTTCATGTATTGACGTTCCGGGATGTTCTCCAGCCATTCAATATCTGGTTGCCATAACGCATTTTCGATCGTAAGCACATCACCGTGTCCAATCATATCCAGCAATTTTTGGTTTACGATGGAGCCACCTTGTTCAGGTTGTCTTCCGAACAGGTCGGATTCATCCAGAAATTCCAGAGCAAGTGCAGCTATGGCTGTGCGATGAATCGTCTCACTCCCGTTAATCTTGACGCCATATCCACGTCTGCGAACCAGTTTTAGTCCCGCCTGACGAATTCGTGACTCCAGATCGTCCAAATCCGTGGTTACGGTGGATACGGTCACTTTCAGATCCGAAGCCAGAGCGAGTAACTTTACAGGCTCCGCTTCATCAAGCAGGATGCAAAGCATGAAGAGCTTACGCTCTTCCGGCGTAAACTCTACATATTCTTTACCCTCTAGTTGCTGGCGCAATACAGCCAGATCATCGGAACTGGCATCAATTCGGATTCCGGTTCCCGATTTTTTTTCCAGCCTCATGCCCAAAGGTTCAAGCCATTGTTCAATCATTTGCAGCTCCCGGTGAACCGTTCGGGTACTGACCTTTACTTCAACGGCGATTTCGCCGGCTGTTACTTCATGTGGATGCTCCAGCAGAAACTCCACGATTTCACGTTGTCTTTTGGTAATACTCATATCTCAGCCTCCGGCTCAGGGAAAACAAATGCGTACAATTACTTTAGACGTTCAACGAGCGCATCGTATTCCGGGCTTTTTAGGAAGTTGTCGATGGATATATGTTCTGCGTTCGGCGCAACGGAGCGGGCACGATCGGTTAATATTTGTTGTGTGATGACCACATCTGCATCTGGCGGGATATCACTGATGGCCGTATTGGTCACCGTAACGTCAATCCCCTCTGCCTTCATCTTCTTGCGAAGAATGGAAGCGCCCATGGCACTCGAGCCCATACCTGCATCACAGGAGAAAACAATCTTCTTCACATCTGTTTTCACTGGAGAAGAAGCCATATCTGCGGCTCTGTCTGCTTCACGTCGATTAGCCGTAATGCCAGCGTTTGGCACGGTTCCTTGACTCTTCATGTCTTTCATCCGACTGGATGCGGACTCCAAATCTTCGTCCTTTTGTTTACCCGTTTTCAGCAACACCGCTGCAACCAGGAAAGATACGACGGCTGCTACAAGCACCCCTGCGAGCATCGGCAGGTATCCACCTTTTGGTGTTAAGAGGAAATACGCGATAATACTACCCGGTGATGGTGCCGAAACAAGTCCCGCTCCGGTGAGCATGAATGTTAATGTACCTGCGACGCCACCCGCGATTGCGGCAAGAATCAAAATGGGTCTCATCAGAATGTAAGGGAAGTAGATCTCATGAATTCCCCCGAAGAAATGAATGATAACGGCACCTGGTGCAGAAGATTTGGCCATTCCGCGTCCGAAGAAACAGTAAGCAAGCAAGATACCAAGTCCCGGACCCGGGTTCGATTCAAGCATGTATAATACGGATTGCCCTAATTCTCTCGCTTGATCTGTTGCAATCGGTGTCAGAATTCCGTGGTTGATCGCATTGTTCAGGAACAATACTTTACCTGGTTCAATGATTAGGTTGACCAGTGGTAACAAGCCCAGATTCATTAAGCCTTGTACCCCGGCAGACAATACTTTGCTAATTGCTTCTACAGCAGGCCCGATGCCCAGTAGCGCAAAAATCCCCAAGATCCCGCCAATAATACCGGCTGAAAAGTTGTTAACCAGCATTTCAAATCCGGCTCTAATTTTACCTTCAATGGATTTATCGAACTTTTTGATGATCCATGCTGCCAGTGGTCCGGCAATCATGGCACCGAGGAACATCGGGATATCACTACCCACGATGACCCCAATGGTCATAATGGCACCCACGACACCACCACGCTGACCATGCACCATCGTACCCCCGGTGTAACCGATTAACAGTGGCAGCAAATATTTGATCATCGGATCAACTAGCTGCGCAAGCGTCTCGTTAGGGAACCAGCCTGTTGGAATGAACAGAGCCGTAATTAATCCCCAGGCGATGAACGCTCCCATATTCGGCATGACCATACCACTCAGGAATCGGCCAAAACGCTGAACACCAACCCGTAGCCCACCTTTGGAATTGGACGATTGGTCCAAATTACTCATTGTATTATCCTCCTTGGATCAAGTGATTATGATTTATGAAAGGGGTATCATTTCTCCCCTGCTGTAATCCTAAGCGAGAATGCTCTCCTGTTCAATGAAATGAAAGCGTACTTTCGTCATGAACAATGATGACAACATTAGGTTATGTAATCGTTTTAATCGATGCATAATGGCCGAATCCATTGGTACGCAAGGCTTTTCTTGCCTATGACTTTTATCATTTCCAGAATCATTTTCTAACCTATAGCTTGGTCCAATCAGGTGATTTACATCCACAATCTGCTTCAATCCACATTCAAAACTATTCCTGGAAAGCACAAAAAACCTGTGCAAGCATCCGGCTCACACAGGTCGAAACAATATGAAGCTCATTTCATTTGGTTATAAAATATATGTTAATAAGTACAAGTTCGTTGCTCCTATTCTTCCGTATGTTTACGATACGCGTCTGCATTCATCAATGTAGACAATGCTGCTGTCAGATCTCCCTCAACACGAATCTCAATCATCCAGCCTTCCTCGTAAGGAGAGCTGTTCACAAGTTCAGGTGAGTCCTGCAACGAATCATTGACTGCAATAATAGAACCTGTGACGGGAGAGAACAAGTCCGAAACTGTTTTGACCGATTCTATTGTTCCAATACTGTCCTCTGCTTTTACATTGGTTTCAAGGTCAGGCAATTCCACAAACACAATGTCACCCAGCTGATGCTGCGCGAACTCGGTAATGCCAATACGTACAGTATCCTCCCCTACGGTTTGCACCCATTCGTGCTCTTCACTGTACAGGAAATCACTTTTCAATTCGCTCATCGATATCCGCCTCGCTTTTCATTAAATGAGTGCATGCGTTCTTTGACCTTAACCCTTTTCCCAGAACATAGCGTATGATATTTATGAATCAAATGTCAAGATACCTCACAATTTATTTGCTGAACACCTCTAAATCCTGTAACCGGATTACACTCTTTCTTCATATACTGGTGAATATTAGAATAGTAAGCGCAGTCTTTTTAAATACACGAACAATAACACTTAAAATATATTAAATATTCGGTTTTTATTCATTATCAATGATATCGTTCTTGACATCGGTAGTGGATTCACGTTTTAATGAGAGGAGTAAATGTGTTTATTGGACTATGTTATACTCGCGGATGAATGTAAAGGGAGAGATTACCCGTGACACCCGATTCGGGATGTACATGAGGTAACGCCGAAGGAGTAAACCACCGATAAGCGGGGGTGAATCTCTCAGGCAAAAGGACTTTTACGGGACGCAACTCTGGAGAGCATCTATTCGCCCTGTGCGGGCGTTATGATCACCCAAGGGGAAACCTGCTGCACAACGCAGCGGGGTAACTCTCAGGTACAAGGGACAGAGCCTTAGAATACAGCGTGCTACTTGGCATGCCGATTCTTTGGCCTGTCCTTTTCCTTTTTCCCAAAAAACGAAAAACAGGATGTAGAACGGCGCTGCCCTAGCTGCTTACCATACTTATGTGATGAAAATATCTAGCTGAAAAATTTAAAAATACCCTGCTTCATTGATCCACGATTATATTTCCGGCCGGTTGACGGTCCATGACGAGGTGATTTGATGTCCGATTTGCTTAGAACACCACTCTTCCCACTATATCAGCAATACGAAGGCGTACGGTGCATTGATTTTGGAGGCTGGGAGCTTCCGGTGCAATTTAGCGGAATTCAGAAAGAACATGAAGCGGTGCGTGAGCGTGCTGGACTATTCGATGTATCCCATATGGGCGAATTCACAGTACAGGGTGAGCAGGCTGAAGTTTTTTTGCAACAAATGACGACCAATGATGTGACCACGCTGGTTCCCGGTCAAGCCCAGTACACCCTGATGTGTTATCCAGATGGCGGTGTGGTGGACGATCTGCTCGTGTATAAGCTGGAAGATCAGCATTATATGCTCGTGGTTAACGCCTCCAATATCAACAAGGATTGGGCGTGGCTGCAAGAGCACTTGATCCCTGGCGTAAACATGACCAACGATTCGGAGCAGACGGCGCTGCTCGCCTTGCAAGGTCCACTGGCTGTAGACATTATCGGAAAAGTTACAGATACAGATGTCTCCACGATTGAACCGTTTCGTTTTGTGCAGGATGCCGAAGTCTGTGGAGTAAAATTGCTGTTGTCCCGTACCGGTTATACCGGTGAAGATGGCTTTGAACTATATATTCCAGCAGATCAGGCCGCTACCGTCTGGAACGGATTAATGCAAGCCGGTGAAGGTCACGGACTGGTGCCAACCGGACTTGGTGCCCGGGATACATTGCGCTTTGAAGCCAAGCTGCCTCTGTATGGACAGGAATTATCTGCAACGATCTCTCCGCTAGAAGCTGGCGTTGGTATGTTTGTGAAACTAAATGCCGGACCTTTTATCGGACACGAAGCCTTGTTACAGCAAAAAAATGACGGGCCTGCCCGCAAACTGGTCGGCATCGAAGTGCTGGAGCGCGGTATTCCTCGCCCCCACTATCCGATTTACGCCGAAGGCGTACAGATCGGTGAAGTGACAACAGGCACGCAATCACCTACATTGAAGCGTAATCTGGGGCTTGCCCTCATCGACAGCAAATACGCTGCGCTGGGAACTCCGCTTGAGATTGAGATCCGAGGGAAGAAACTAAAAGCCGAGGTCGTGAAGACCCCTTTTCATAAACGGACACGTACGTCTAAGACACCTACTCAAGGAGCTGATCAAGCATGAGCAAGCACCGTTACATTCCCATGACTGAACAAGATCAGAGCGCCATGCTCGCAACCATCGGTGTGGATACGCTGGAGAAACTGTTCCAGGACATTCCTCAGGAGATTCGTTATCAGGGCGAGCTGCCCGTATCATCCAAACTCGATGAGTATGCGCTGACACGGCACATGTCCAAACAAGCTGGTGCCAACGCCAATTTCGAAACACACGCCAGCTTCCTCGGCGCAGGCATATACGATCATCATGTTCCTTCCGTCATCAATCATGTCATTTCCCGTTCCGAGTTCTACACTGCTTACACACCTTATCAGCCTGAGATCAGCCAAGGTGAACTACAGGCCATTTTCGAATTTCAATCCTACATCTGTGAATTAACCGGTATGGCTGTAGCCAATGCCAGTATGTATGACGGTGCAACCGCCTTTGCTGAAGCAGGTAATCTGACCGCAGCGGCAACTCGTCGCAAACAACTCATCGTATCCCGTACCGTTCATCCGGAAGCCCGCCAGGTATTGCAGGCATATGCGCACGGACTCCGTCTGGAGATTGTCGAGATTGGTTATAAGGATGGCGTCACGGACTGGGATGCCTTGCAAGCCGCCATATCGGACGATACCGCTGCTGTCATGATCCAGAGTCCGAACTTCTTTGGTGCCGTGGAAAATGTGAAGCAGGCTGCCGACCTCGTGCATGCGCACAAGGGCCTACTCGTTGTAAGTGCTAACCCGCTATCGCTGGGTCTGCTGGAAGCCCCAGGCAAGCTGGGTGCCGACATCGTTGTTGGTGATGCGCAGCCCCTCGGCATCGCCGCTTCACTCGGCGGCCCAACATGCGGATATTTCGCCGTATCCCAGCCTCATATGCGCCGAATTCCTGGCCGAATTGTAGGCCAGACCAAGGATCGCAACGGAAAACGTGGATTTGTACTCACACTGCAAGCACGTGAACAGCATATCCGCCGCGAAAAGGCGACATCCAACATCTGTTCCAACCAGGCTTTGCTTGCACTCAGCGCATCTGTGTATATGTCCATCATGGGGAAACAAGGCATGATCGATGTCGCGGATCTGAATCTGCAAAAGAGTCATTACACCCTGAATACATTAACTGCGATTCCTGGAGTTAGCCTTACTTTTAATGCACCCACATTTAATGAGTTTGTTATTAAACTTCCTGAAGGAACCGATGTGGATGCTCTTCAACTGAAACTGCTGGATGCAGGCTTCATTGGTGGTTACGAACTCGGACGTGATTATCCGGAGCTTGCCGGACATATGCTGATTGCTGTTACCGAACGACGCAGTAAGGAAGAGATTGACGAATTCGCACGAGCATTGGAGGGATCGCTGTGACTCAGGAAACGACGACAACGACAACACCGGCACAAGGACAATCGGAAACAGGCACCTCTTTCTCTACTTCGTCTAAACCTGAGACGGATACAACATTCAGTGCACAGACCCTATCTCCTGCTCCGGAACAATCATTGATTTTTGAACTCAGTAGCCCTGGACGTGTCGCTTATTCCTTGCCAGAATGTGACGTTCCTCGTCAGGCTGCCGATACGTTGATTCCCCGGGAAATGCTCCGTTCGGAAGCAGCGGCACTACCGGAAGTGTTCGAGGTAGATGTTATCAGGCACTATACTGCGTTGTCCCGCCGTAACTTCGGCGTAGATAACGGATTCTATCCACTGGGCTCCTGTACGATGAAATACAATCCAAAGATTAATGAGGACGTGGCCCGTTACAATGGATTCGCCAAAATCCATCCGTACCAGCATGAATCCAGCATTCAAGGTGCACTTGAACTGTTGTATACGTTGCAAAACGACCTTGCAGGTCTGACAGGTATGGACGCTGTGACCCTGCAACCAGCAGCTGGTGCTCATGGAGAATGGACTGGACTCATGATGATTCGTGCCTACCACGAAGGTCGTGGCGAACAACGTACCAAAGTCATCGTGCCCGATTCTTCGCATGGTACCAACCCAGCAAGTGCTACCGTTGCAGGATTTGAAACTGTGACGATTCCATCCCGCGCAGATGGACTGGTCGATCTGGACGCGCTCCGTGCAGCCGTCGGTTCGGATACGGCAGCATTGATGCTCACAAACCCAAATACACTTGGTTTGTTCGAGAAAGACATTCAGGAGATTGCATCCATCGTACACCAGGCTGGTGGCTTGTTGTATTACGATGGCGCGAACTCCAATGCCATTATGGGCATTACCCGTCCGGGTGATATGGGCTTTGACGTGGTGCATCTGAACTTGCACAAAACGATGAGTACACCTCATGGCGGTGGTGGACCTGGCGCCGGACCAGTCGGTGTGAAGAGTCGCCTGATCCCGTTCCTGCCTAAACCGATGGTGATCAAAAATGATGACGGTATGTATGCATTCGATCGTGAAGGCGATCAATCCATTGGCCGGGTGAAAGCCTACTACGGTAACTTCGGTATATTGGTACGTGCCTATGCCTACATTCGCACCTATGGACCGGAAGGATTGCGCCGTGTGTCTGAATGTGCGGTACTGAATGCCAACTATATGATGGCCCGCCTCGCACCATACTACGAGATTCCGTATCCGGGTGTATGCAAACATGAATTTGTCATGTCTGGTCGGGGTTTGAAGCAATATGGTGTGCGCACACTTGACGTTGCCAAACGATTGCTTGATTTTGGATATCATCCACCTACGGTGTACTTCCCGCTCAACGTTGAGGAATGCATCATGATCGAGCCGACGGAAACCGAAAGCAAAGAAACACTGGATGGGTTCATTGATACGATGATTCGGATTGCCAAAGAAGCGGAAGAGACACCAGAGTTGGTACTCAACGCACCTTACGGAACACCAGTCACTCGTCTTGATGAGACCACTGCCGCCCGCAAACCTGTACTCAACTGCGCATGCAGTTAAACACTAAGTGAATTTCTAATCCATGCTCTTGCTGATGTTAACTTACCCCAGCAAGAGCATTTTTTTGCCTAGACATTACAGGGTCTTTCTCCTCGTACTCCCCTCCTATACATTCGCGCAACAAAAAAAGCCGATATCCACAATGAATCGCGGATACCGGCAAAATTACTGCACGACTGCAGCTTTTTATCGGAAAAAGAAACCCTTAAAATCGGGTGGAAACCCCGTAAAATTACATTACGCTTGAATGCTTTGAACCAATTCAACGACTTGTTCAGCCGTTTGCATATCCAGAGCTTTAGCAGCCAGTTCCTGCATATCCGCACGGGACAGCTTGGTGATCTGACTACGAGCTGGCAGGATGGAGGTTGCGCTCATGCTGAACTCATCCAATCCAAGACCAAGCAGCAATGGAATTGCTGTTTCGTCTCCTGCCATCTCACCACACATGCCAACCCATTTGCCTTCACGATGCGCAGCATCGATAACCATTTTAACCAAACGCAAAATGGCTGGGTTGTAAGGCTGGTACAGATAAGCCACTCGTTCGTTCATACGGTCAGCAGCCATTGTGTATTGAATCAGATCGTTCGTTCCGATACTGAAGAAATCCACTTCTTTGGCAAACTGATCTGCCAGAACTGCAGTCGAAGGAATTTCGACCATGATTCCGAGTTGAATGCTGTCAGAAACAGCAATACCTTCAGCAACCAGCTTCTCTTTCTCTTCGAGCAAGACAGCTTTTGCTTCACGGAATTCACCAAGCGTTGCGATCATTGGGAACATGACACGCAGGTTTCCATGTACGCTTGCACGCAGCAATGCACGCAATTGTGTACGGAAGATATCCAGACGGTCCAGACACAGACGAACTGCGCGGAAGCCGAGGAATGGATTCATTTCTTTTGGCAGATCCAGGTATGGAAGCTCTTTGTCTCCACCGATGTCGAGTGTACGAACAACGACAGGTTTGCCTTCCATTTTTTCCAGTACCGCTTTGTAAGCATTATACTGAATGTCTTCGGATGGAAGCTTGTCTCTGCCCATGTAAAGGAACTCGGTACGGTACAGGCCTACAGCCTCGCCGCCGTTCTCCAGAACACCCGTTACATCATTGGGTGTACCGATGTTGGCTGCAAGTTCAACATGAACGTTATCCACCGTTACCGTTGGCTCATCACGAAGTTTTCTCCACTCTGCACGTTGTGCATCATACTGTTCCTGTTTGGCACGGTATTCAGCAATAACTTCATCAGTAGGGTTAACCAGTACGTGACCATCCAGACCGTCAACAATGATCATATCGCCTTGTTTCGCTTGAGCCAAAATGTCCTTGGTTCCAACGACAGCAGGAATTTCAAGAGAGCGAGCCATGATCGCTGAGTGAGAAGTACGTCCACCAATGTTAGTTGCGAAACCTTTAACAAATTGGCGGTTCAATTGAGCCGTGTCGGAAGGTGTTAGATCCTCCGCAAGCACGATCACTTCTTCATTGATCTCAGCTGGACTCATGAAGTCGATACCAAGCAAGTGATTTAGCACACGTTTGGTAACGTCACGCATATCTGCAGCACGTTCCTGCAGGTAAGCACTCTTCATGTTCTCAAACATGGAGATAAATTGCGATGCCGTTTCGTTCAAAGCAAATTCTGCATTGATCATGTCATCTGCAATTCTAGCTTTAACCGGATCAATCAATTCCGGGTCATTCAGAATGAGCAAATGCGAAGCAAAAATCTCAGCTTTTTTCTCGCCAAGCTCTTGTAAAGTGCGCTCTTTGATCGCCTCAAGCTCAGCCTGGGATTTACCCAGAGCTGAGTCGAGTTTCGCGATCTCTGCGTCAACGTCGTTGATTTGGCGTTTTTCTACAGAGTAATCAGGATGCTCCAAGATAAACGCCTTGGCGATAGCAATACCCGCCGAAGCCGCGATCCCGGAGACATTAAGCATTAATTTCGCCCAACCCTTCGTTAACCATAACGTCAGTCAAAGCTTGAAGAGCTTCAGCTTCGCCTTCGCCTTCAACGATGATGCTGATAGTGTCGCCTTGTTCCAATCCGAGGGAAAGAACACCCAGAATAGATTTCAACGTTACTTTTTTACCGTTAGCTTCTGCAAAGGATTCTGCACCTTTGAATTTGTTTGCTGTATTTACCAGGGCTGTCGCCGGACGTGCGTGGATACCATCTTCGTCTGTAATTCTGAATGTTTGTTGCATTACAATCATCTCACTTTCAGTAGTTTGGTTTAGGCATTGCATATATTTACACTTGCTTGCCATCGTCGTAACACTTCTTATTTTATCTCAATGATTGGCTGTTCGCCAACTTTCAGCACTCCACTCTTCTTCAGAGTTACCGTGGAGCCCTCTGGCAGGTTGGTGAAAATAACTGGTGAAATGATCGAAGGTGCGTTTGCTTTGACATACTCCAGATCCACTTCCATAATCGGCTGACCTGCCGATACCAGATCACCTTCCTGTACCAGTACGTTAAAGCCTTGACCTTTCAACTTCACCGTATTAACACCTATATGAACAAGCACTTCCTTGCCACCATCGGACATGATGCCCACGGCATGTTTGCTTGGAAATACATTAAACACTTTACCATACACAGGAGAAGTTATCGTACCATCATGTGGCAAAATTGCGAATCCATCACCTGTCATTTTCTCAGCAAAGACCGGATCAGGTACGTTTGTAATGTCCAGTAATTCACCATTAACTGGCATGACAATATCCTCAGCAACGATGCGCTCGCCTTGCTCACCTTGTGCCTTCTCCTCTTCAGGAGTTGGTTTGGCAGCTGCTGGCGTTGGTGCTGGTGTTCGTCCTGCAATAATATCCTGCATTTGAGATTTGATCGTGTCGGAACGTGTTCCGAAGATGGCTTGAACATTATTACCCACTTCAAGTACACCAGATGCACCCAATTGTTTCAAACGATCTTTTTTCACATTGGATTTCTCATTAACTTCAATCCGCAAACGAGTAATACAAGCGTCCAGATGTTTGATATTCTCTTTGCCACCAAAAGCTTCAAGAATGTTATGGGGCAGATCATCTGTTGAACCAGAGCCTCCGCCAGATTCGGTTTCAGGCGTTGCATCCTCTCGTCCAGGTGTTTTGAGATTGAATTTGCGAATGATAAACCGGAAACCGAAGTAATAGATCACCGCAAGAATCAATCCGACAATAATAACGTCCCACCAAGGTGTACGGTTCGGAATAATCCCGAAGATCAGGAAGTCAATGAACCCACCGGAGAAGGTCATACCGATCTTTACACCCAGAATCTGCATGGTCATGAAAGACAAACCTGCAAAGATACAGTGTACTGCAAACAAGATTGGTGCTACGAACAGGAACGAGAACTCAAGCGGCTCTGTAATCCCTGTCAGGAACGAGGTCAGCGCAGCTGAACCCATGATCCCTGCAACATACTTTTTGTGCTCCGGTCTTGCTTCATGGTACATCGCAAGTGCCGCTGCTGGCAAACCAAACATCATGAACGGGAATTTACCAACTTGGAATGTTCCTGCTGTTAGAGCAACGCCATCACGTAACTGGCTGAAGAAAATCTTCTGATCCCCACGAATAACATCTCCGGCTTTATTCACATACTCACCAAACTCAAACCAGAATGGGGAGTAGAAAATGTGATGCAAACCGAACGGAATCAATGACCGTTCCACAACTCCAAAGATGAACGCCGACAAGGTCGGACTTGTATCTACCATGAAGTGAGATACAGCATTCAGTCCATTTTGAATCGGAGGCCAGATAATCACAAGAAGCAATCCGATTACAAGGGATACTACCGATGTGATAATCGGTACAAATCGTTTACCTGCAAAGAAACCCAGGTAGGACGGCAGTTCGATTTTGAAAAATCGATTGTAACACAGCGCGGCGGCAATACCTATGATTATACCTCCGAACACGCCTGTACTTAATGTTGGGATACCCAAGATGCTGGCATAACCCGGTACTTCACCGATCATTGCCGGAGTAACACCTACCGCAGATCCTAATGTAACATTCATGACCAGGTAACCGATGATCGCTGCAAGACCTGCAACGCCTTCGCCACCAGCCAATCCGACAGCTACACCTACAGCGAACAGCAATGCCAGATTATCGAATACGATCTGACCTGCGTTCATCATAATTGTTGCGATCGAGTTCACCCAAGGGGTGTCGAGCGCCGTTACATATTGCAAGAAATCTGGATTAACCAACATGTTACCAATTCCGAGCAGCAAACCTGCCGCAGGTAGAATGGCTACAGGCAGCATGAGAGCTTTACCTACTCTTTGCAATACACCAAAAAGCTTTTTGAACATCGCGTCGTTTCTCCCTTTCGTCTAATTTATATGTTGTGATGCAAGCAAGGGAACACAAAAAAGGCATGAATTAATAAAGTAAACTGTGCCAACCTTGGGGTATAGCATACCCTGTACAAGGAAAGAACAATCACACTTTAATTAACTCATGCCTGATCGAGTCAGTAACACGTCGCTTATGTTTATTCAGTTGCTTGATTACGGAAACCATTGTAGCACCAGTTCTAATCTATTGCAAGCCTTTACACCAAAAAAATAAATTCCGCATTCCATCGCTGGAATGATCTCACTTATTCTCTTCTTCCTTCCGCTGATTCAGCCTTTGCAGATGAATGGTCAGATAACCTACCTCCGCAGGATAAACCGGCAGTTTCAGTCTTTTCTCCATTACTTTGGTCAGTTTCCATGCAAGCGAGTACATTTCGGGATACTCCAACTTAAGCAGGGAATCCAACTTATGGAGTTCTTCCACTTTGTCTCCACGGCGAACACGCTCAAGGGCGAAACGAAGATGAGTCAGCAAACGAGAGTAATCAAGCGATTCCGCTTCAAACGAATAATCGAGTTGATCAGACACCAGGTTCACCAAATCAGTGATCAATTGTGAATGCTCACGTACCTGGGATATATTTTGATTGGTCATTGCGCTATAGATATGGAGGGCAACAAAACCAATCTCGTCCATCCCCAGATCTACACCCATTTTCTCTTTGATCAGACGAACAGCGTATTCTCCCATTCGATATTCTTCAGGATAAATTTCGCGGGTTTCATATAAAAATGGATTTTGTATGATAATGCCCTGCTCCTTGCGTTTTAACGCGAAAGAAATGTGATCGGTTAATGCAATATGGATATGTTCATTCAGAGGAACGTCCGTACGCTCTGCAATATACGTAATAACTTCGTTAATGATCTCGATCAGTGCTTCATCCACCTGTGGAAGAAGCTGTTTGTACTGCTCTTGCTCCTGCTGGTTTTTCAAAATAAACATTTTCTCCACAGCCATCAATGGAATGTGATCACTCGGTTTTCGGTTAAAGCCAATGCCTTTACCAATAACAACGACTTCCCCGTGTTCTGGATGCTGTGCAATGATTACATTATTATTTAGCGCTTTATCTACATGCAGGCTGCTCATTGTTTGCACCTCTTTTTCACACCATCTTAGGTGTGATTAAGTCACACCCTGTTACGAACGAAAAGACACCCGGAGCGGGCAAACCGCGCCGGACGTCTCGCTTAAAAAGTAACAAAAATTCGTCTTAAGGTCAATAGAGTAACCATGCAAGATTCGAAGTGCTTCTTACTCGTCAACTCCAGCTCTTTCCACAATCTTGTCGATTATAGAAGGAGTTGTTACAGGCTCGCTCTGTTGAATGGCAACCGGTGCAGGTGTTTTGGACTTGGTAAGGCCCTTGATCAGCTGCTCAACGTCAATGCCGGATACGCTCTTAAGCATCTCTGGAGCCGTCGCCATAAGTTCCGTAACATAGTTACTCACCCGCGTGGCACCTTCACCTTTACCTGTATCTACCACAGTCAGTTTATCAATGGATGCAATCGGCTCGGCAATTTTGCCAGCCAGCTCAGGCAGCATTTTTACAATGATATCGAGTACAGCCGCTTCACCAAACTTCTGGAACGCCTCAGCCAGTTTTTCCTTCGCTTCTGCTTCTGCAAGTCCCTTCAAACGAATAACTTCAGAGTCCGCTGTACCTTTGGCAAGTTCAGCATCCGCCATAGCCTGACCTTCAAGTCGCTTCTGTTCAGCTGTTGCTTTGGCATGTGTTTCAATGGAGTACTGTACTGCATCGGCTTCACGCATTCTTTTAGCTTTGTCTGCTTCGGCCGCCTGCTCTACTGCATAACGATCTGCTTCGGCCTTTTTCTTCACTTCGGCGTCATATTGCTTCTCACGTACGATGATTTCCTTGGCCTGGAGGTCAATTTCCCGTTCCTTACGAACGAGTTCAACTTTCATTTCCTCTTCGACTACGGTTTGTCTAGCACGTGCCTCATGAATATGGTACGCCTGATCGGCTTCCGCTTTGGCTGTATCTTGATCCCGCTTAAACGTGGCTACTTTCAGTTCCTTCTCTTTGGCTGCCTCGGCGATATTGGTATCCCGCAGCAACTCTGCTTTCTGGCCCTGTTCTTCCGCATTGGCCTTCTGAATACGCGCATCACGCATGGCTTCCGCTTCGGCAATCTCGGCATCACGCTTCACTGCAGCAATTCTCGGTTTACCGAGAGCATCCAGGTAGCCCTGTTTGTCACGAACATCCTTGATAGTAAATGAGACAATTTGCAGACCCATTTTCTTCAGATCTCTAGCTGCTACGCCTTGGACCTCTTGAGCAAACCGATCCCGGTTCCGATATACTTCTTCCACCGTCATCGTACCGAGAATGGCCCGCAAATGCCCCTCCAGTACCTCCTGTGCTTCGCTTCTCAGCGCTTCTACAGGTTTACCGATGAATTGCTCAGCTGCCGTAGCAACGTCCTCTACAGCGCCTCCAACCTTGATAATAGCGACACCATCAGCGATAACCGGAACACCTTGCTCCGTGTACACTTCAGGTGTGGAGACATCCAGCTTGTGGGACAACAAGGAGATAAATTCTGATTGCTGGAATACCGGCAGGATAAATGCACCGCCACCACGAACAATCTTAATTTTTCGGCCAGAATCATCATCAGAGATATTTTTGCTACCCAAGAATGATCCCGTAACGATCATCGCTTCATCCGGTCCAACCGTTTTGTATCTCGCCCAGAAAGCCAAACCCAGAATCAGTATTACAGCAACCACAACTATAGGAATCAACAATACATCCCAATTCAAATTCAAATTTTCCATTCCACATCTCTCCCCTTATTCATTCATGATGAGTGCTTAAACTAATTAGGTGGTAAGAATACTTATAAATCTTTAAGTACGTTTTCATCCCATTCCGACACACGCAGTACGCCATCTACAACATCCACTACAACAACACGGGCTCCCGCCGCAATGGGGAGGTGTTCAAAACTGGATGCTGTTTGAATCGTACTACCGGAGGCAAAGCGGATCATCACTTCACCAAAACCTTTTTCCGGCACCGGAATGGTAATTTCCCCAATTTTCCCAGATAATTCTTTCATTGAAAATGCAATCGAGACATCGCTGTTACGCATCGGTTTGATATATGCGAAGAATACCAGCATGGCTGCAGCAATACCTATAAGCAGGGATAATATTAGACCCGACATCGCACTTAATGAACTATAACGTGTCAGCATAATGCCTGCCCCACCGAAGGTTGTAATGGAACCAGCTAACACAACGGGTTTGAAAAAATCAAGACCTGGCATCTCAAAAGCCCCGTCCAGCAAGCCGTCAATCAAGTCACCCAGCACCAGGCTGACAACCGCAAATATGGCCCCTCCGATCAGACACCCCCAATATATCGTCTCCATCCCCTGTTCCTCCTCTCTCTGCCGCAAATTCATCCTAACTGGGCATTCCACATGTAAATAAATACGTAACTAACATCAAAATGTTTCAAAATCTTTCCTCAAATGTATTCTGGAGCCGATAATGGGTATTATCATGGCATTCTTTACTTCATGCTTCATGTTCCTCCATCATTCACGTGTACAGTCCGAATACATGAAAAAACCGCAAGCCCCCATATAGGAGACTTGCGGCTATTGGACCACAGGATGTGTCCGTTCACTTGTCAGTGATTATAGAATTACAGAGAAGCCTTGTAGATGGATACAACATCTTCCCGTTGCAGTTTCTTGAAGTTACCGAATGGACCAAACAGCATAGCTTTATCAGCCATTACGTCGATCTGGCTATCATCGATATCGTAATCAGCCAAACGGTTAGGGGCACCAATGGATGTCCAGAATTGGCTGAGCGCATCGATACCTTCTTCGGCAATCTGTCTGTCCGACTTGCCTTCAGGATTCACTTCGAATACATTAATTGCCAGTCGTTTGAATCGGTCCACATTGACATCCAGATTATGTTTCATCCAGTGTGGGAACAAGATTGCCAGTCCGCCACCATGTGGAATATCATATACTGCGGATACCGCGTGTTCAATATTATGTGTTGCCCAGTCTCCTGCAAGACCCATATTCAGCACACCATTCAATGCCATTGTTCCGCAATACAGAATCGTTTCGCGCAGTTCATAGTTCTCCAGATCTTCAACCAGACGCGGTGCTGCTTCCATGACAGTACGCAGAATTGTCTCACAGAAGCCAAGTTGAACCGGTGTATTGGCATCCAGATGGAAGTAATGCTCTAATACGTGGGACATCATATCCACCATACCGTATACCGTTTGGTCCAGTGGAACAGTGTATGTATTCACCGGATCCAGGATGGAGAATGCAGGGAATGAATATGCGCTACCCCAGCCCAATTTTTCTTGTGTATCCTGATTTGTAATAACCGAACCGGAGTTCATCTCCGAACCCGTTGCTGCCATCGTTAATACGGTACCAAGCGGAAGAGCGTCTTGTGCAACGGCTTTGCGCTGAGCAAAATCCCACATGTCGCCATCATATTTAGCACCTACAGCAATCGCTTTGGAGCAGTCCAGTACACTACCGCCACCTACAGCGAGAATCAGGTCAATGTTATTCGTTTTGCAAAGGTCTACCCCTTTATGCACCGTAGAAAGACGTGGGTTAGGTTCAACGCCTGCAAGTTCAGTCACTTCTGCTCCAGCTTCCTTAAGCAATCCGATCACTTGATCGTACAGCCCACTGCGTTTGATACTACCGCCACCATATACAAGCAGAACCCGTTTACCGTATTTCGGTACTTCTGTCTTTAATGTTTCCAGTTGTCCTTTACCGAATATCAGACGGGTTGGATTATAGAATTGGAAAGATCTCATATCTATTGTCGCCTCCAAGGGAGTTTAGAATTTTTAGTGCAACTCCAATTATAGTACCCCGTTTATAGAAAAACAAATCGATAGTCACTCACTTTATAACAATCCGTTAATCTCCAAATGTGCTCTAAACATCTCGCTCGTTGAAGGCAAATCCTCAGCGTCTACCCATGTTTCATGGTCCCATAACCCAGCCTGTTTGAATGCCCGCGGACAATGGATAAAACACTCTTCCACATCCACAATGACAGCTGCACCTATGGTTTTACCACTCCAACCCATGCTGGCGATAAATTCTTCATCCTTGGTGATGGATGCTGTACCATTGATACGCAGCACTTCATTCATTCCCGGAATCAAAAAGAGCATACCGATGCCAGGGTTAGACAACATGTTCAACAACGAGTCTATCCGCCGATTACCTGGGCGCTCAGGATATACGAGTCGATATGTATCATACACTTTTACGAATCCCGCTCCATCGCCCCGTGGTGACACATCACTTTTTCCATCATGATCAGACGTGGAGAGGAAAAATAATGGTGACATGGATATAAAGTTCTGAACATGTGAATCCACAAATGAGATTGCCTTGTTACGCACATGTTCATGCGGTTCACCCACCATGCCTTGCAGTTCCTCAGCATCTGTAATCAACGGAATATCCAATGCCTGCTTTTCCAAGTTATTAACCCCATTTCCTCAATTCATTGTGGTACTCTAGGACTTCACTCCATTATAACTGGCTGGGAAGTTCATTCCAATGCACACAAATGTAAAGAACAACAAGAACACCCGCTCATGAATGGGCGGGTGTTTTGGTTTGTTGACTGCTATTCAATGTATCCCATGCTGCTTACAAAACGACGGAAGGCCTGGCGTCCTGCTTCATCATATTTGTAGACACCTGCATGTTCGAGAATCTCGGCAAATTTCAAGCCAACTTCCTGCTGTACAATGGAAATAGCTTGTTCCTTGTCCAAATTAGGACCAAATCGTTCAATCAATTCTTCCGCCCAGCCCAGATGTTTGTTCAACACATGATCAGAAGCTTTGGCGGCTTCAGCAAGTTTGGCATCTCCAGCGAGAATATCCGCGATACTGTCCAGCTCTTCCTTCAAACGACCTGGCAGGATGGCAAGTCCCATCACTTCGATCAGACCAATGTTTTCTTTCTTCAGATGGTGCATTTCACGGTGAGGATGGAAAATCCCTTCAGGATGCACATCATTTGTACGATTGTTACGCAATACAAGATCCATCTCGTAGCCACCGTCTGCACTGCGACGAACGATTGGTGTTACCGTATTGTGTGGTACCTGCTCGCCGTCTATTTCACTGAATGCTTCAATATCCACAGCTGAATCACTGTAAACCTTCCATGCCTCATACACAGCGTTACCGGCTTCAAGCAGCTCTGCAGGATCGTGTGAGGCCAGACGCATGACGGACATTGGCCATTTCACAAGACTCAATGTAAGTCCAGGTGCATCCGCATGGCGGAATACCGCCTCTGGCTGTGCATTTTGAATCGCAAATGTATGACGACCACCTTGGAAATGGTCATGTGTCAGGATAGAACCGCCCACGATCGGCAAATCCGCGTTAGATCCGATAAAGTAATGCGGGTACTCCCCGACAAAGGCAAGCAGTCTGCGCAGCGTATCTTTGGTCAGCTTCATCGGCACATGATCATGATGGAAAATAATGCAGTGCTCATTGTAGTACACATACGGCGAGTATTGGAACAACCAAGGCTCGTTGTTAAGATTCAACGGAATGACCCGCAGATTCTGGCGGGCCGGGTGATTCACCCGACCAGCGTAGCCTACATTTTCACGACACAGCTGGCATTTTGGATATACCGGTGGCGGAAGCAATTTCGCCATGGCAATTTCCTTCGGGCTTTTCTCCGGCTTCGAGAGGTTAATGGTAATCTCCATCTCCCCATAAGCCGTATCCTGCGTCCAATAGACGTTCTTCGAGTTGCGATCCATCCGAATGTAGTTGGAGTTAATCGACAAGTCATAGAATTGGGATGTGGCCGCCTCAATGCCTTCCGTCTGCTCGGTGTGGCGGAATGCGCGTACCACTTCGGATGGGCGTGCCATCAACTGACCCATGATTTTGGCATCCAGCAAATCACGGAACGTATCACTATTTTCAGGAATGAGTCCAATGGAAAATCCATAATCGATCAACGTATCCAGCATCGCCTGTGGACTATCGGGCACAGTTGTGTCCAACTCACCGGCATAAGGCTCTGAGAATCCGAATTGTTCCAACAAGAGGTTGCGGCTATAATCCCAATCCGCTTCCTCGATTAATTGTTTCTGCAAGGCAAATGCAACCAGACGTTCAATGGCATGCAGTGCTTCCTGCTGCTCCGGTGTCCGCTCTGTGGCACCTGCTGCAATATGAGTCTGTGACATAAGGTGTTCGCCTCCTAATTTTTTCCGTAGCCGTCAGGACGTGATTGGTGCCAGCTCCAAGCGCTTTGAATGACATCTTCCAGATTGGTCCATTTCGGATTCCAGCCCAGAACGGATCTCGCTTTTGCAGATGAGGCTACCAATACAGCCGGGTCACCCGCACGACGTGGTTCCTGAACAACCGGAATATCGAGGCCAGTCACTTTTTTAGCTGTTTCGATCACTTGTTTTACCGAGAATCCAGTGCCGTTACCCAGGTTAAACACGTTACTGTTCTCACCTTTGCGCAGGTAATCTACTGCACGCAGATGTGCATCAGCCAAGTCGCTCACGTGGATATAGTCACGGATACATGTTCCATCTTCTGTTGCATAGTCGTCACCAAACACAGCAATGTGTGAGCGTTGTTTCAAAGCCGTTTGCAGTACGAGTGGGATCAGGTGACTCTCTGGCTGGTGATCTTCACCAATTTTGCCGCTCTCATGCGCACCGGCTGCATTGAAGTAACGCAGGGAAACGTACTTGATATCCTGAACTTTATCGAACCATGACATCATGCGTTCCATCATCAGTTTCGTTTCACCATATACATTGGTTGGCTCTGTACGATCGCTCTCTTCGATTGGCACTTTCTCAGGCTCACCGTAGGTAGCTGCTGTAGAAGAGAAGACGATGCGGCGTACGTTAGCTGCATTCATCGCTTCCAACAGACAGAGTGTACCAAACACGTTGTTGTCATAATATTTAACCGGGTCTTTCATACTTTCGCCTACGAGTGAGTTGGCTGCAAAGTGAATGACTGCATCGATTGAATTCTCAGCGAACAGCTTCGCCAGAATTTCTTTGTCACGCAGATCCCCTTCATACAACTTACCGCCGAGCAACGCTTCACGATGCCCTGTCTGCAAGTTATCCAGTACAACAACCTCTTCTCCACGTTCCAACAAAGCCGCTACCGTATGAGATCCAATATACCCTGCTCCACCTGTCACCAAAATTGCCATTTTACTTCGCCTCCTTCAATTCTTTAACACCGTCACCTACGCCGCACACATAAAAATCACCTTTGAGACTGGTGCGCGCTTCATATGCAGCGCCCACTTCGCTTACAAAACGCTCGACATCATTTTCATGCACCAGCGATACGGTACAACCGCCAAATCCTGCGCCAGTCATTCGGGCACCAAGTGTGCCAGGAATCCGCTGAGCTTCTTCAACCATAACATCCAGCTCATCACAGCTTACTTCATACAAGTCACGAAGCGATTCATGAGAAGCGTTCATCAATTGGCCGAAGGTTTCCAGATCATTACGCTGCAATGCTTCGACCGATGCGAGCACACGTGCATTCTCTTCCACAACATGTTGTGCACGCTGTCTTACTTTCTCATCCTTGATCTGATCCTGTAGTGTTACGAACTGCTCTGGCGTCAATTGAGCCAGGTAATTCAGTGCAGGCAGCTGTTCCTTCAAGATGGCAAGTGCCTGCTCGCATTGGGAGCGACGTTCATTGTACGCCGAATCCACCAAACCGCGGCGTTTGTTTGTGTTCCCGATGACCAATTTGTAAGAGCCTGTACGGAAAGGAACCTTTTCGTACTCCAGTGTGTCACACATCAGCAGGATCGCGTGATCCTGCGCACCGTTGGCCACAGCGAACTGATCCATGATTCCACAGTTGACACCTACGAACTCATTTTCCGCTTTCTGGGACAGAAGTGCCAGTTGAACTGTATCAATATCCGCTACGCCCTCCAGAGATTGAATCGCGAATCCGGTAAGTACCTCCAGAGATGCGGATGATGAAAGTCCTGCCCCGTTCGGAATCTCCCCGTGGTACAGGAAGTCGTAGCCTTTTGTTACATTCACGCCTTTCCCTTGCAATTCAACCATGACACCAACAGGATAGTCGATCCATTCTCCGGTTTTCTCTTTACCGATGGTGGAAGTATCCAGTACCCCTTCATAAGACATGTTCGTGGAAGCCAGTTGCAACTTGTTGTCCTGACGCTCACGGATAATTAATGTTGTTCCGAATTCAAGTGCTGCCGGAAGCACGTATCCACCGTTATAGTCAATGTGCTCACCGATCAGATTCACACGCCCAGGGGCATGAAACACACGGATGTCCGCTCCACTCTCTCCGTACTTCTCAATAAACTTTTGTTTCAATTCAGTTACGTTCACTGCTGGTGCACCTCGCCTCGTTGTTGTTGTTTTCTTAATGTTATTATATAAGAAAGCGGTGCCTCTTGTAATGCAACCATGTGTGTTTCATATGGATAAATGTGACCTTAAGGCGTATAATGATCGGAGCATCCCGGAAAGAAGGAAACGACCATGTCAGATCAATCCAACCCCAAGAAAGAATCCCTTGCATCTTCTACCGAAAAAATACAGGAGTCACCTTCCGGTAAAAGTGGAGCACTCAGTTATTCGGTTGCCTCCAATCCCGTCTATTATGAGCAAGGCGCACTGCATGTCCTGTTTGCCGGAGCAAGCCAGACCCTTCCGGGTCACGCCCTCGGCCCTAAATTGTTTGATTATTATCTGCTGCATTATGTAGAAAAAGGGGCGGGTACGTTCCGTACCGAACTGCACACCTACGAGTTATCCGCAGGTGATTGTTTCCTCATTCACCCCGGGCAACTGGTGAGCTACCAGTCACATGCCCGTAACCCATGGCAATACCGCTGGATCGCCTTTACGGGCAGCCAGGCTGCCCAGTATGCCGAGGAGGCAGGATTCCGCCCGGAAAAGTCCGTTTTTCATGCCGGACCCTCTTGTGGAATTTCCGATTGGTTATCCGTGATGCAGGATGCTTTTGCCGAGCGCAAAGAAAGCTCCCATTTCACATCACTGGGTACGTTATATATGATTCTAGCCGAAGCACAGAATCACCTTTCGCAGGGGCAAACCTTAATTCCAGGTGAATCATCCATCCGACGTACGGTGAAACAGATGATTCAATATATGTCCACCCAATATGCCTATCCTGTCTCCATTGAACAAATGTCTGCGAGTCTTGGGTATAATCGTGCGTATCTTTCCCGCATTTTCAAACAGGAAACCGGACTGTCGCCAGTCACGTATCTGCTAAAACTGCGGATCGACAAGTCGCGCCAACTCCTAAGAGGACGCCCAGATCTGTCCATCGAACAGGTATCTGCATCGGTCGGACTGCCAGACGCGCTGTATTTCTCCAAACAGTTCAAACGATTTCACGGTGAAGCGCCCAGCTTGTATCGAGAGAAAATACTGTCCCATCCACTACATCAGGGTTTACAGAAAAATGCTCAACAGATCAAACGGTGAGCAACATAAGGACGGAACCACGTACAACAAAAAAAGGTGCATTCCGCCATTATGGCTAAGATGCACCTTTTGCACTTTATTTATTTGTCATCTGGCTCCGGAGACAGAATGGATTCAATCCGTTCCAATTCCTCTGTAGAGAAATCCAGTTGACTGAGCGCAGCCACATTCTCTTCAATCTGGGAAGGACGACTTGCGCCAATCAGCGCAGAAGTTACCCTGCCATTACGCAGCACCCATGAGAGTGAAAATTGGGCCAAACTCTGACCACGGGCTGCTGCAATCTGGTTCAGCGCACGCACTTTGCGGAGCGTCTCTGGAGAGATGTTGTTTTCATTCAGGAATACCGACGGTCCTTTGGCACGTGAGTCTTCCGGGATACCATTCAAGTATTTGTTCGTGAGCACACCTTGTGCCAATGGACAGAATGCAATACTGCCTGTTCCATACTCATCCAGCACGTCCTGCAAACTATCTTCAATCCAGCGGTCCAGCAGCGAGTATTTCGGTTGATGGATTAACAGGGGCGTACCCAGACCTTTCAGAATTTCGGCAGCCTGTCTTGTCTGCTCTGCGGGATAGTTGGAGATTCCTACATAGAGGGCTTTACCCGAGCGAACAATATGATCCAGTGCCATCATCGTTTCTTCCAAAGGCGTTTCGGGATCATAACGATGTGAATAGAAAATATCCACATAATCCAGGCCCATACGCTTCAAGCTCTGATTCAGACTGGAGACCAGATTTTTGCGTGAACCCCACTCGCCATACGGCCCAGGCCACATATAATAACCCGCTTTGGTGGAGATCACCAGTTCATCACGATAAGGTTTCAGATCCTGGGCCAGTACCTGTCCAAATAACTGCTCTGCCGAACCTGCCGGTGGGCCATAGTTGTTGGCAAGATCAAAATGTGTAATACCCAGATCAAATGACCGGGTAATCATATTTCGGCCATTCTCAGCGTTATTGATACCGCCAAAGTTATGCCACAGCCCCAGTGAAATCGCTGGCAGTTTCAAACCCGAACGTCCAACGCGGTTGTATTTCATCGTTTCATAGCGAGTATCGCTTGCTACGTAGACCATCATGAATCCCTTCTTTCCCCAGGTTCCGCCTCCTGATCCGGTCAACACCGGAGAATGCGGTTATTCAGTCCATACGTTTAACCAAGAAGCTGGTCCACATGATTCATTACCTCACCAATCGGCTCTGTAATCAGCAAATCCGCCCTGCTGTCGTAAGCGGTAGGTGTAGCATTGAGCAGAACGGTATGTTTTCCCTGAAAATACGTAATTAACTGGGCTGCTGGATATACCGTCAGTGACGTGCCGCCCACGAGTAACAGGTCTGCGGAAGACAATGCATCAATAGAGCGATACAATGTTGTCTGGTCCAGCTCTTCCTCGTATAGCACCACATCCGGCTTGATAACACCACCGCATGCGGTACAGCGAGGTACGGTATCTTGGGATTGTATAATATCATTCAGTGCATAAAACTGCTTGCAATCCATGCAGGCATTACGATGAATTGAGCCATGTAGCTCCAGGACATTGCTGCTGCCTGCCTTCTGATGTAGTCCGTCGATATTTTGCGTGATCACTGCCTGAAGTTTTCCTTCCTTCTCCAGACGAGCCAATAGTCGATGGCACCCGTTAGGTTCCGCATCTGGATGAAGCATTTTGCCTCGATAAAAATCATAAAAAATATCCGCATGCTGATCAAAAAAATGTCGGCTTAACAACTCTTCCGGTGGATAAGGCGAATGCTGCTCTGTCTGATACAGACCCGCAGCCGAGCGGAAGTCGGGAATCCCGCTTTCCGTTGAAGTTCCGGCCCCTCCGAAAAAAACAATCCGGGAGCTTTCCTGAATCCAGGCAGCCAGTTGTTCTGTTACGTTCATCCTCTCTCCTCCTTTTGGCCAGAGTGACTTATATAATCACACTTATCTCATTATAATGACGAATAATGGCATGTGCATCAACCAGGTGAGATCCTTGATCTAACTGCGGACAGTAACCGAGCGTATAGGATACCTCTGCGTGACGCCCCATCTGCATATCCCCATTGCTGTCTCCAATGACAACGGCCTCCGCAGGATCGATATGTAATTCACGGCAAGCCAAGAGTGCAGCTTCTCCATCCGGTTTGCCCTGGGTTACCCGATCACAGCCCACAATGGAGGTGAAAAAGGAACGTATCCCCATCCAATCCAGATGTGTTTCTGCTGCCGCTGTGCTGTCTGAAGTGACAACTGCCAGCGGTATGTCCGCTGACCTGCAACTCTGTAAGAAAGCAAGTAATCCTGGCATCGGTTCAGCCGATTTGCGCTCTCTTACCGATCTCATGGCCACACTTGAAAATTGGCGTATCGTTGTGATCGCTTCATTCCATGGCATGCCTGCTGCATATAACTGCCCGGCAAGCAATCCCGTGCACTCATCCACAGTCGCAATGGCAAGTGGACCTTGCGGATCATATCCAATAATATGACCTTGTGGATTATGGGTAGTGCCCAGAACGTGCTCCAGTTCAACCGTAAATGAAGCACCAAGTTCATTCATACGTGATTGTAACTGACTCAGCAATGTCTCTGCCCACGGCCCCCATAGCTGGAGGAATTCCAGCAGTGTTCCATCTTTATCGAACAGGATAGCTTTACATGGGATCTGCGCTCCATTCACTTGAAGCATGGTCATCCATATCACCTCCATCAAGTTATGCTATCAATGCATTCAACCCTTAATGCAGAATAATCAAGATCTACTCGATGGTACTTAACCAAGCCAGTACCGTCTTGACGGTCTGATTCAGCTGTTCTTCTCCACTCACTTCCGGCTCGCCATCCCCTTTTTGATGACCATAATCACCGAACTGGGCGTGGTTTCCACCTTCAATGGTGTAGTACACCGTCTCCGCGGGCAAATACATCCGTCCACTCTGATACTTGGTCATATTCACAACCTCATCTTTAGTACCCAGAATGGATAAGGCAGGTAGACCCAATGTCAACAGACTTCCTTTTTCATCCGGGTAAGATGCCAAGAAGAAGATCCCATGAAGTGCATCTGGATGCACGGCTACATAACGTGCAGCCATGGATCCGCCGAGAGAGTGTCCACCCATAACAAATTGTTCCTCTGGATATGCTGCCAGAATCTCATCTGCCAAGTTTGGCTTAAGCACTGCCAGGTTAACTGGCATCTTGGCAATAATCGTGTGATGACCGGCAGAAGCCAGCTCATGGGCAAGTGGTGCATAACTTTCCGGTTTTACCAGTCCACCAGGGTAGAAAAGCACACTTTTCCCCGTCGGTTTGTCTGGCACAAAATCAATCCAGTTCTCTTGTTCACTCACCGTCACCTTATTGGCTGTTTCCATAGCTGTTTGAGCTGTCTCCTGTGGACCGTATGGTGTGAATAATTTCCACGCAACAAATCCACATCCAATGACAATGAGCGCCAGAAGTACGAGCAGGAATTTCCCGATGCCCCTCTTCTTGCGCCCTGTATTATACCGATTTCTCAACGTTAATCACCTTTCTTCACTTCCGCAGGTGCCGCGGCTCACAGAATTGGGAGCCCTCATTCATCAGGCTCCCCTTCTACGAATTAAAAAATATTATTCAGCCTTGGCCTTACGGTAAGCATCCATATATTGTTCCGCTTTGCGACGGACATGACTCAGGTCACCCGTCTTCACAGCTTCCGATGTCAAGTCGGAGCCGATCCCTACAGCCACTGCTCCACCCTTGATCCAATCTCCCAGATTAGACAAGGATACCCCGCCAGTTGGCATAAAATTAGCCTGAGGCATAGGGCCCTTCATCGTTTTGATAATCGAAGGATCATATAGATTTCCCGGGAACAACTTCACAATGTCCACGCCGAGTTCCAAGGCGCGTTGAACATCAGCAATCGTCATCACACCAGGCAGAATCGGAATTCGATACAGGTTGCAGATCTGAACCGTATCCGGGTTCAGGGAAGGTCCAACGACAAACTCGGCACCCGACATGATAGCCGCTCTCGCCGTTTGCGGTTCAAGCACCGTTCCCGCACCAATAATCGCGAATTTCTCTGGATCTTGTGTGTTCCAATGGTATACACGGCTTAATTTTTCAATGGCTTTGAGAGCACTGGGTACGGTCATCGTAATCTCGATAACTTTAATGCCACCCGCGATCGCTTGCTCGGCCATGGCAATGACCTGATCCGCAGAATCTGCACGCAGAACTGCCACAACCCCATTGTCCGTAATCTTTTGCAACAGCTGAAGCTTCTTCATTTCATTCTCTCCCTTGTCAATGTGGTGGTTGTGTATACAAGCCTTACATTTGAAGAACGAAGATGAGCCATATATGATTTCAGCAGCGACTAGCGCTCAACATGGGCAACATTGTTCAGCTTGGCCTCGACCTGCCCCCACGTCGGGAGCGCCTCCCAATCGCCAACAGCCTGTATAACCATGGAACCGGTCAAATTGCCGAGACGGGTTGCTTCCTGCGGGGAGTATCCTTTTAATATACCCGTTAAAAATCCCGCGCAGAATCCATCTCCTGCACCTACCGTATCCAGAACATGATCCGCCTTAAAGTACGGAACTTCAGTTAGGGTACCATTCGCTAATACGTAGGTCAAATCAGGGCCACCCTTCACAATGCACACAGCATTCATGGCAGATAAACGCTCAAGTACTTTTTGATCATTTTCTTCGTTATATAGAAGTTTCATCTCGTCCAGACCCGGTAAAAAGTAGTCCGCCAGTTCAGCTAAACGCAGTAAAACCGGACGGGCCTCATCCGCAGACCATAGTTTGAGACGCAGATTTGGATCAAAGCTTACTTTCACCCCTGCCTGTTTGGCAATATGTATAGCAGCCTCTACCGTAGCAAGTCCGGACGGGCTTATCGCTGCCGTTATACCCGTAACGTGCAATATCTTCGCCCCGGCAATATAGTCGGGATCCAGATCATCAGGTGTGATCGCACTTGCAGCAGATAGCTTCCTATAATAATGCACCGAGGCTTTCCCGGAAGCGTTCTCACGAATCATCAAACCAGTGGGCTCGTGATCACTCAACCTTACCCGGGATACATCTACGCCTTCACCGCGAATGGCTTTCAGTATCATACTGCCGATCGGATCATTGCCCAAGCGTCCAAACCAACCACTGGTATGCCCCAGGCGGGATACGCCAATAGCCAGATTGCTCTCAGCACCCCCGAAAGACTTGTCCAATGTGGCTGCATATTCCAGCCCTCTTGTATCCTTGGCAGTCAGCAAACCCATACTCTCCCCAAACGTAATAATTTCCGGGCTTGGATAGGGACTCGTTGACATGATTTCTTCCCTCCTTATATTTACATTCCCTCATCTTCTTTTTCTATTGTCATCCTCTATGCAACCGTTGTCAATCCCGTTGCGTTCATTTTGTTGTCACAGCTTTGAGAAAAGATAACGCTTACTAATGTGAATTAAATCACAATAGATAATGCACATCCATATTACCCTTATTACAGATGCAAACGACCTGGCAACCAGGGTCTATAAGGGGGCTACACCATGAAAAATCAGACACTGATCCGGGATGATCAGGAATCTTTCTTTTACAATCTGCGCTTTATGCTTATCGTCTGTGTCCTGGCTGGTAATGCACTTGAACCACTCATCACACGTTTTGCAGGAGCGGAAGCTCTGTTCCTGTGGATATATACGTTTCACATGCCACTCTTTGTATGGGTGACCGGGTATTTTGCGACACACTCACTCCAAGGTGCATCTGGGCGAAACGTCCTGAAGCAGATTGCACTACAGTATGTACTGTTTCAGTCCTTATACGCATTGATGGACTTTACCGTATTCCATACACCCCATATGCGGCTATCCTTCTTTGCACCTTACTTGCTGTTATGGTTTCTCGCGAGTCATTTCTGTTGGCGACTGTTGGTTCGTCTGACGATTTCCTGGAAACCGATATATCGGCTGATTGGATCGATTACGCTTGGTATAATTGCCGGGTATTTGCCCATCGACGGGTTCTGGCTCAGCTTCAGCCGTACGTTTGTATTTCTGCCGTTCTTTGTCATCGGTTATGACTATGGAACAACCATCCGTTCACGTTTATTATCCGGTTGGGGTCGAAAAACCGCAGCCATCCTCTCTGCTGCACTGTTGGTATGGATCGGGTATGGGGGTTTGAATATTTCAACCGGATGGTTACTCGGCAGCATGACGTACGCCGAACTGGGTCACCACGAATGGTATGCCGGCATCTTCCGACTTGGAGTCTACCTATTGGAGATCGCATCGGCAGCACTGTTCTTGGCCTGGGTACCTTCCTTGACTTCCAGACTGACGGACCTTGGACGACGCACACTCTATGTATTCCTGCTGCATGGGTTTCTCGTTCGTCTCGCGATCTGGTCCGGAGTCTACAGTTATATGGGAAGCTCGGCGTATATTCCAGTCATACTGGTCATTGCCATACTCTTCGCAGTCACACTGGCTCTGCCGGCTGTGCGTCACACGTTCAAACCCTTGATTGAACCGGATATATCCCGATTTTCTTTCAATCGACATGAGGTGTTTAAACGATCGGCCTAACGCTCTGACGGATCTCTTCACCATCGATTCTATTCTGGTGTGTTGTTTCAGTCTGGAAATAAGGTGGTAAATTAGGGATACGCGCTACAAAAAACAACTTATCGTTGTAAGGAGTGATTTGTAATGGCACGTCAACCGACGTCAGAACGCAAGATGAGCCGTGAGGAAGCTGGCAGATTAGGTGGCAAAGCGACTTCCAAGAACCATGATCGAAGCTTCTACCAGATGATTGGAAAAAAGGGTGGAGAAGCGACTTCAGATGCCCATGACACTGACTTTTACAAGCAGATTGGTCGCAAGGGCGGCGAAGCAACCTCCGAAACTCATAATAAGGAATTCTATCGTGAGATTGGACGCAAAGGCGGAAGCAACTCATGAATTCCGCTTGCCACATCGAAACATGATCATAGCTTTCCCGTAAATCAAGAAGTCTAATTCCATGAAAATGGTTTGAGGCTTCTTTCTATTGTTTGTAGAAATATGACGACGGTTGTGATAGACTCAATAGAAAAACCGGGTGTTCACGGGTTTAAAGCAGCAAAGAATTTCAAAAACTACGGGGAGCTCGACACCGGCATGCCGGTCCTTTTTTTAGAGTACGGATGAAATTAAACGACAGATGCACTGCCATTTATTTTTCCATTCATGTTGCTCAATATTATATATTTGGGGGGAATACACCATGTCAGCCAAGAAGATGCGTTCCGATATGATCAAAAAAGGTTTTGACCGTGCACCACACCGGAGTTTGCTCCGTGCAGCGGGCGTTAAAGAAGAGGATTTCGGCAAGCCGTTTATTGCCGTATGTAACTCATACATCGATATCGTGCCCGGCCACGTCCACCTTCAGGAATTCGGTAAAATTGTAAAGGATGCTATTCGTGAAGCCGGTGGCGTTCCATTCGAATTCAACACCATCGGAGTAGATGATGGTATTGCCATGGGACACATTGGTATGCGTTACTCGCTGCCAAGCCGTGACATTATCGCGGATTCCGTGGAAACCGTTGTATCTGCACACTGGTTCGACGGCATGGTATGTATCCCGAACTGTGACAAAATTACACCAGGCATGATGATGGGTGCGCTTCGCGTAAACATCCCTACCCTGTTCGTAAGTGGTGGACCAATGAAAGCTGGTCGTGACAGCAATGGTAAAGCTCTTTCCCTGACTTCCGTATTTGAAGGTGTAGGTGCTTACCAAGCAGGTAAAATCGATGATAAGAGCTTGCTTGAACTTGAACAGTTTGGCTGTCCAACATGTGGATCATGTTCCGGTATGTTTACGGCAAACTCCATGAACTGTCTGGCAGAAGCGATGGGACTGGCTATGCCAGGTAACGGAACCATCCTTGCCGTTGCTCCTGAGCGTCGTGAGTTTGTTAAACAATCCGCTACCCAATTGATGGAACTCATCAAAATGGACTTGAAACCACGTGATATCGTAACTGTAGAAGCGATCGATAATGCGTTTGCACTGGATATGGCGATGGGTGGCTCTACGAATACAGTACTGCACACGCTGGCACTGGCTCATGAAGCAGGTATCGAGTATCCAATCGAACGTATTAATGAAGTAGCTAACCGCGTTCCGCACCTGGCGAAACTTGCACCTGCTTCCGATCTTCACATCGAAGACGTTCATAATGCAGGCGGCGTAAGTGCAGTGCTGAACGAATTGCTCAAAAAACCAGGCGCAATTCATGGTGACTGCATTACAGTAACAGGTAAAACAATCCGTGAGAACGTTGAAGGAAAAGAAATCCAGGATACAAATGTCATTCATCACCTGGATAACCCGCATTCCGAAAAAGGTGGCCTGGCTGTATTGTTTGGTAACCTTGCACCACAAGGCGCTATCATCAAAGTTGGTGCAGTTGATGCTTCGGTTGGTGGATACCATAAAGGTCCTGCCATCTGCTTTGACTCCCAGGAGCAAGCGCTCGAAGGTATTGCTAACGGCAAAGTAAAAGAAGGACATGTTGTTGTTATCCGTTATGAAGGACCAAAAGGCGGACCAGGTATGCCTGAGATGCTGGCTCCTACTTCCCAGATCGTAGGTATGGGATTGGGTGCCAAAGTTGGTCTGATCACCGATGGACGCTTCTCTGGAGCATCCCGCGGAATCAGTATCGGACATATCTCTCCGGAAGCAGCTGAGGGTGGTCCAATCGCCTTTGTTGAAGAAGGAGACATCATCGAGCTGGATCTGAACAACCGTATCATCGAATTGCACATCAGTGACGAAGAATTTGAACGTCGTCGCGCAGGTTGGAAAGGCTTTGAACCGAAAGTAAAAACCGGTTACCTGGCTCGTTATTCCAAACTGGTTACCAATGCAAGCAACGGTGGCGTACTGAGTATCTAATTCACTAATAAATAAAGGGTTGCTCTTCTGCCAAATCTGGCGAAGGGCAACCCTTTTCTTTTGCTGGATGGTATAATTAGTCCGTTTAGTTCCGCTCTGGCAATATCTCTTGATCAATTAACAACGATTCATCTCTGGATTCTTCCATCGTTGCTGCCACCTGCGTCGTATGTTGACCGTAACGCTCCAACAATATATCCAGCGGCATGGCAATCATCTTGGGTACCAATTGTTCTGTACGCTGTTTCAGACGTTTGGTTCCTGCCGGATGGATCACACTTAAGAGCAGTTTCAGGTATACTTTGGATGCAGCACTGAACGGTCCAGGGGGCAATTCTTGAATGGTAAATCCGAATTTTTCCGGACCTCTGTTAATCATGCTCACACCGTATATCGCTTTGGCAGAGCGTAACTCAGGTTCGAGTGCTACCAGGCGTGCCAAATCCGGCAATTGCTGTTCCATCGTCCGAATCATGCGAATAGCCAAATGCATACTGGAACGCGACGTCACTCCAAGTTCAAACAACTTCTGATTGTCAAAATGCAGTTCTATCACCGGATCTCCATTTTGAATAACATGGCCGTCATTCATCTCCACCCGTGCTCCGTGATATACACGTGATCTGAAGTGCAGCATTGGGTCCTCCGGCGAAGCTGTCCGTAGATGATATACCCAGTGGAATAACTTCTCCCAGCCCAACCATAAGGCAACAACGATTCGTTTCCATAACTTCAACGTTGTCTGTGGTTGATTCTTGTTCTGAGATTCGCTCACTGTAACACCTCCCATCAACGTATCAACGCGTACGCTTTGCAGGCCTAACCGTTCAGCTTCCTGTAATACGAGTTCCAGCGCCTGAAGCATCTGCTCCGGCGCGTGTGCATCAGCACCAAGGGTCGTTCCTCGATCATGCAGCAGCATGACCTCTCCGCCTCTCAGTTCCTTCAGCATCCGTTCAGTCAATCTCTGGGCACCTACTCGGCTTCTCCAGTCTTCAAACATGGAAGACCATAGTACAATCTTTCGTTCTTTCTTGCTGAAAAAATCAAACAGATTCATAATCCCCCATGGTGGACGATAATAACAAGTCTTCACGCCGGTTACTTCATGGATAATCTGACCTGTTCGCTGAATCTGGTCACGAACCGTACGCGGCCGCATGAGCCAGTTCGTTTTGTGAATATAATTATGAATGCCAATAAGATGGCCTTCGTCATGTATGCGCTGAATGAGTTCAGGATGACTCGCGGCATGTTCTCCAACGACAAAAAATGTGGCTTTTGCTTGATGCTGACGAAGCAGATCGAGCAATCTCGGCGTATAGTGCGGATCTGGCCCATCGTCAAACGTTAAAGCAAATTGTGTATCACTTCTCCCCCGTCGGAATACACGAAAACCAAAAAGCCTGCTGATCAAACTTGGAATAAAGGCGTAAAAAGATGAAAGATACAATAACCACAGTAAAATACTCTGAAGTATCGTTGTCATGTTGCAAGCTCCCCACTTCTCCTGCTGAATTACGATGCACAATGGCACTATCTAAAATAAACCGCCTTTAATTTTATCATAGTTCAGACTTTTCTTGAATCCTGTTTTCCCAAAAAGATAGCTATCGTGTACAATAAATACAATCTAATTATTGCCATCAAAGGAGCCATGTCCATGCTACCGCTTTACAAAAAATACGGGCGAACTGTCTTTGACATCGCGTTGCTCGTATTAACCGTGTATGTGATCATGTACGGTTTCAGTCAATTATACCATGTGGCTGCACCGGTCTTTCTATCATTCATTGTGTATTGGATGATTGAACCGCTGGCCAAATTTTTACATCGCAAAGGATTGCCCAAGACACTTGGGGCCGCAATCTCTGTCTTGTTGTTTCTTGCATTAATTGTTGCTGCCTTTTTTGGGGTAGGCTTGATTATCATTTCACAAATTTCCAATCTTCAAGATAATTTCCCCGTATACATTGAAATGATACAACGTGAATTCACCAATCTGGTGTTATTCATTCAGGACAAGTCAGATGCTCTCCCTGATGGAGTTATGGAAAAAGCGAATGATTATTTTGCAACACTGACCGGGTTCCTGTCCAAATGGGTAACGAGCGGAGCGCAATTCGTCGTAGGCTTCCTCAGTTCGTTCTCATCGTTTATTACGAACTTCGGAATTGCGATTATTCTGGCCTTCTTTCTCAGTATCGAGATTGAATCCTGGCGCAAGTTCGCCCGTGCGAAGACGCCCAAAACATTAAAGTTAGCTATTGAATTCATGCGTAATCACGTGTTCAAGACAATCCGCTCGTATTTGAAGGCACAGATGATCATGATGCTCATTACGTTTGTATTGATTTATGCAGGTTTGTTGATTTTGGGAACCTCTAATGCCTTTACCATTGCAGCAGTCTGTGCCGTTTTTGATCTGGTACCATTGCTTGGCGTTCCTGTTGTGTTTATTCCATGGATCGTCTACTTGTTCATTATTGGCAATAGCAGCCTGGCGATTGGCCTGATTGTGATTCTGGCAGTGACGATGCTGACACGGCAGTTGCTGGAACCGAAAATATCGGGTAACTCGATTGGTGTATCTTCGGCGTACTTGATGCTTTCGTTTATGCTGATCTCCCTGTCGATCTTTGGCCTGGCTGGTGTAGTGTTATCTCCAGTGCTCCTGATCCTTCTGAAAGAACTGTTACAACAAGGGTACCTGCAAAAGTGGATTCACCTTCCAAAAGATGAATTTGAATCCTCTCCATTAGTAATGGATCCACCCGTTAATAAGGCCTCATCCAATTCTGCCGAATCTACTGTACAACGTCCCGTTCCTGCGAAGAATCATGAGGACTCAGCCAAGTAGTCCATCACCTTCCTGAAGAGTGCTGTCGCCTGATGTTGGCTGTCAGGAGAGACATTTTGAACAAGAACAGCTACAGCATATTTGGGTTGTTCTACCGATCCATAACCAATGAACCATTGATTGTTGCGCTTCTCTCCATGTTTCTGTACCTGAGCTGTACCTGATTTCCCTGCAACATGCCACCGCGCACGCTGCAGGGATTTTCCTGTTCCCTCACGGACTACCTTATTCATCCAGGATAACAGTTTATGCGCTGTTGCGGGAGCAATCTGTCCTGCGGCTGAAGGTGAATCATGCAAGGGCATCTCCAGCATGGTGCCACCATCCGCATATCGGATACGTTTAACGAGACGTGGGGCACTAACCTTTCCATCATGTAACAATGTAACGATCAGATTGGCAGCTTGCAGCGGTGTGACCAAGACATCGCGCTGACCGATTGCTGTCTGTATTTTCGCACCTTCATCAGCACCAGTAACAGCCTCTGTTCTCACACGCCCTTGATCCTCATGATCAAAGTGTCGTAACACGGGCATTCCTGCCATCTGCTTCCCCTCCCAGCCAATCGGACGCGCGAGTCCCAGACGATCAGCCGTGTTCTCCAGTTGTTCCATACTAAGCCTGCGCGCCGTTTCCGCAAATACGATGTTGCAAGACTCAGCGAATCCTTGCTCCAGATTCAGGTTTCCATGCCCATGCTCCTTCCAGCAAGACAGCCCATATCTTCCGTACTCACCACCGCAATGGAATTCTTCTCCGTTAGAAACCGCATGGTATTCCAACGCAGCGGCCGCAGTGACAATTTTGAAAATGGAACCCGGGATGGCTCCCTGTACTGCACGATTTTCCCAGGCCGATTGCTTGGGGTTAACATGTTGTGGCTGATAGAAAGGGCGGGAGATCATGGCGCGAACATCTGCGTTAGCGGCATCTAACACAACAATGGCCCCTTCTTGTAATCCAGATTCTTGCGTCAACTCCTCCAACCCACGCTGTAACTTAGCATCCACAGTGGTTTCCACACGTAAAGGATAATGGCTATTTGCTGGTGCAATGACGTGCGGCTGAATATCAGGGATAATCTCTCCACCCCCCGAGACCATGCGTGATAGAAGCGTAGGGCCAATTCCCCTTAACAGCGGTTCAAGTGTCCTCTCCAGTCCAGCTGCTCCTGATTTCATGGCAAATGGCTGTTTTACTTCATCCTGATGCCCAGTTAGAACTTTGGAGGACTCAGGCTGTTCAGCCAGATAACCCATCCACTGCATTCCTGTATGCCCCTGAAGGTACCTTGTCATCATCGGATAGATGCCAGCTCCCTGCAGGTGCAAACTACGTAGGCGCTCCACCTGAGCAGCGTTCAAATGAACAGGCTGATGTGTACCTGCTGTCCAGAAATGAGGTATACTTTCCTGATTCCATTCCTTCTTCAATTGATCCGGATCGGTATGTAATATAGTTGCCAACTGTATCATCTCGGAGCCTTCTAATGCCCCTTGCTTGCGTAATTTCTCTAATGGCACTGCCTGTGGAAAAAGAACCAGTCCCCATTGCAGCTTACCAGTCAACGCCTCACCCTTGTAATCCGTAAATTGTCCCCGCCCCGGGTCAAGCATCACCCCGCGTTCACGCTGCAATACAGACATTTCACGTACCGTTCGGTGAAATCCAGGCATCGTCTGATTCACCTGAACGATCTGAACCCATCCCAATCGTAATATAAGCAATCCAAAGACAAGAGTTAGAAGAATACAAGTTATATAGATTCGCCGTTTCGCAAGAAGATGCATCCCAATCTCACCTTTTGTCGTTTTGACATATTATTGCTGATATGGCTTGGAATTATCCGGTAAACAAAAAGAGAACCTGTCCCATGTGTGGGACAGGTTCTCCTCATTTCAACCTTGACTTGTTACACCGTGAAGCGTGACAAGGTTTCTTTCAGTTCAGTAGACACATTCTCCAGTTTGCCAGACAGATTGACCAGCTGGTTACTGATATTTTGCTGTTCACTGCTCAAGGAAGCTACTTCTTGGGACGTTGCAGAAGATTCTTCAGCTACAGCGCTGACATTGCTCATGGCTTCAGACAATGTACCTTGAGATTTGTTCAAATCTCCAATAGAACCTGTCACCATGCCCAGACGTTCCACAAATGCACCCATCTGTTCCTGCACGGAAGCAAAGATGACGTTGGTGTCTTTAACCGCATCCATCTGTTCCTTGAATAACGGATAGGCTGCAGACAAAGCATCCACGGTCTCATTCATTTCGGTCATGATTTTGTCTGTGATCTCTCCAACCATCTCAATGGATTGTCTGGATTGAGCCGCAAGCTGACGAACCTCATCAGCCACCACCATGAATCCGCGTCCGGCTGCACCGGCACGTGCTGCTTCAATGGTTGCATTCAGGGAAAGGATATTTGTCTGTTTCGTTATGTTTTGCAGCACTTCAAGCACTTTCAGAACAGAAGACGTACTCTCTTTCAGCGAATCAACCTTATTCACCAGGGCACCAATCATTTCTTCTGTCTTCTGCGTTTTGGTCATCAACTGATTCAGATGTTGTGTTCCTGTCTGACTTGACTTCTCTACATGACGAGCAGAATCACCCATCTGTTCATTAGCAGCGATTACACTCTGCATCTGACGAGAGATATTGTCAGTTAATTCATTGCCACGTTCCGCTTCGGTTGCCAAACTGCCTGCACCGCCTGCGATCTCTTCTGTAGCTACGGCAATCTCCGAAGCAGACACAGCCGTTTTCTTGGATGCACTGCTCAGCTCAGAGGCCGTATCCAATACTTCCTGCGCAGAACGATTGGTTTGTTCAACCAGCTTAGTAATCTGCTCCATCATCAGATTGAAGGCGGTCGAGAGCTGACCAATTTCATCCTGGGAGCTATATGGTGTACGAACTTTAAGATTACCCTTCGCACCTTCCTGCATCAGGTCTTTCAATTTGCCGAGTGGACGAGCGATCATACGCACCATCCAGATTCCGATCAATACTGCAATCCCCGCATCAATCAGCGCCATCCAAAGGGTCAGAGTCAGAATGCCTTTTGCGTCCTGAACCAAAACTGAGGTAGGTATCATACCAACTAGTTTCCAATTGGATGTATCCATCGTACTGTATACAGCCAGCATTTCCGTAGATTTGCCATCTACCTTATACTCCGTATTCGTACTACCTGCTGGTTCGGTCAACTCTTTGACAAATGCAAGCTCTGTTTCTTGTCCTGTACGATCCGAGATGGAGGATGCAACCACTTTATTATCCGGAGCAATTAGTTGAAGAATAGCTCCTTGCCCCAGATCAAGCGATTTCAATTGTTCCTCCAAAACTTCCAGTTTCAGTTCAATAACCAGAACATACGACTGAGTTGTCCCCTGCAAGTTTTTCATGGAACGTGCAATTTTAAACGTTGGCGTTGAGCCACCTTCTTTGACCTCTGTTGGAAGCCAGCGATAACCGCCCGCCTCAATTAACTCACTGTACCATGCTTCCTGGCGAATGCTGCCCATGGATGAACTGTTGCTGCCGGTACCCATAATGGACTTTGTATCGTCCGTAGGTACCAAATAAATCGCTTCCATAGATTTATTTGTAAATGCAACATTGGACAGTTGCTTGTTGATTGAACTTGAGTTCACGAATGTATCATACGCAGTCAAATTCGTATCTGACATTTTTTGTAGCAAGGACTGCATTTCCGGATCAAAGAAAATCTGTGTGGATGTATCGACAAACCTCTCCAAAATGATGTCCATTTTTTGTTTGGTCTGATCAATGGTCTCCTGATTGGCACGCGAGGCATTTTTCTCTATCGTACCTTTGGCCTTCGAATAGGATAATAGACCTAAACTTACTACAAAAATCATAATTCCCGCAAAAAAGATCAAGAACAGTTTAACCCCTACGGATTTAACCGGATTTGCCTTCTTAATCTGTTGGAAAGAGGAACCTCCAATGTTTTTCCAATCCCGGTTTTTAAATTGTTTCTTCACCCAATCAGTCTTGATCCAGCCCAGTTTGAGCTTGCTGCGGTCAATCTTAAACATTTTTTTGCCACTGCCTGTTGTTTTGCTTTTGACTACTTTTTCTTTCTTCACTTTCTTCACTTTCTGAACCTTCTCAGGATTAACCTGCTCGGCTTTTGTCACTTGCTCCCCACTGTCTTCCTGCTTCTTTTGAACCAATCCCATTCACCTGCCAGTAATTTACTTGTTAGATTTTTCTTTCTCTCCCCTATAAATATGTAGTATTCGACAGTTTTCTTCGTTCCCCTTTCACTTCCCAGAAATATTTTACAACTTTATTCCTATTTTTCTATAAAAAAAAGACCCCCATCTGCCGATAAACGGAGGTCCCCATGTAAATTTCATAACACTATGTTGTTAAATCCTAATACAATATTGACACATTGTAGGTATTTGAGCCTACTTCTTTTTTCTCATCATATCGAAGTACGAAACCGGTTGATCTACCTTCATTTTAATCAGTTGCAACGGGTGACGAGCAGCATCTAGAACATTGCCTGCTTCATCCTGTATTTCACCGACGACCTGTTTGAAAAAGTGACCTCCCGGACCGAAAAATTCGATTTCCTGTCCTGGTTTGAAATGATTGCGCTGTTGAATGGTTGCCATTCCTGTTTCAGCATCATACCCCATGACCAATCCAGCGAAGTCAAAAGGTACAGCCTTTTCTTCCGGTTCATAAATATGATCTTCATGGTCTGGTGTATCATAGAAAAATCCGGTATTCAGCGGGCGATTCGCCGCTTTGTTCATTTCTTCAACCCATTCAGGTTTCAGAACATAATTTTCCGGGTCTGCCATATAGGCATCAATAGCTTGACGGTATACGTTAACCACAGTTGCCACGTAGTGGATCGATTTCATACGTCCTTCGATCTTGAAACTGTCCACACCCACATCAATCAACTCGGGAATATGGCCAATCATGCACAGATCCTTTGATCCCATGGAGAATGAATTATCCTGTTCCTCGAACAGGGGAAGCTGGTTCTCACCCAGTTTGAATGGTGCAGGTGCCTTCATCTGCATGTCCTCTTCGCTGACCCACACCGTATCTTCTCTCGCATCCTCGAACAGATCATACTTCCAGCGACAAGATTGGCAACAGCCGCCCCGGTTGGAGTCCCGATCCGTAAAATGGTTGGAGAGAACGCAACGTCCGGAATACGAGGAACACATCGCCCCGTGAATAAAGGCTTCAATTTCAATATCCACATTGGCCTTGATCTCTTCAATCTCTTCAAAGCTGGTCTCACGTCCGAGAACAACACGTGGAAGTCCTTCATCTTTCCAGAACTTCACGGCTTGCCAGTTGAGTGTGGATTGTTGAGTACTTAGATGTACCTCAAGGCCTGGCACAGCCCGAAGGGCAACTTCAATAATAGCCGGATCAGCTACGATGATCGCAGATATTCCCGCATTATAAAGGTTTTGGAGGTATGTTTCGATACCCTCAACATCCTCATTATGTGCATAGATGTTTGTCGCTACGAACACTTTGGCTCCATACTTTTTGGCAAACTCCACACCTTCACGCATCTCTTCAAAGCTGAAGTTATCCGCGTTGGAACGCAGTCCATAGGCCTGTCCACCGATATACACGGCATCTGCACCATAATGGATTGCAAATTTCAGTTTTTCCAGATTACCCGCCGGAGCTAGCAGCTCCGGTTTGTCCAGACGGTTACGTTTACCCGAGAACTTCCGCTGTACCGCCACTGTTTCCATTCTGTTCACCTCATCTATTAATACACTTGTTCTTTATAGAAAAATCCAAACGACAATTCACGTTCAGGGTCCTGTAACTTCCGCACCTCAGCGAGCCACTCTTCAGAGAACGCATATGCATCAGCATCGGCTACATAACTGTCAATCGCTGTCCGATATGCACGTACAACAGCTTCATTGTAGGCAAGTGATTTTAACATCCCTTCAATTTTGAAACTGTGCACACCCGCCTCCATCAACAGATGGAGATCTTCGAGGATACATATATCCTCAGAGCTCATAATGTGTGTGCCATTAATGTCCTCATAGATCGGGAATTTCTCATCCCGGCGTTCAGCCTCAATCAGGAACAATCCCCGCTCTTTGCCCAGATGTCCCTCAACCGGCCGCCCTTGATGAGCCATGTAACTTTGCACCAGACTGCGCTTCGAATGATAAATATTCGTCATACCATGCACCTGAACCTGAGCTTCCACCTTCAAAAAAGGAACCATTTCCGTCAACTCGTCCATATTCAACTCACGGGCAAGCACAACACGACTAGCGCCCTTGGTTCCCCAATAGTTGGCCGTCGCATAGTTCGTTGAAGTCATCTCCGCATTCCAGTGCAGCTTCACATGTGGAGCGTATTCCTTCATGGTAGCCAGCACGGATGGATCATTAAACTCCACACCATCAATACCGATTCTGCCAAGTGCTTGAACATATTCAGGCAATTCTTTCAACAGTTCGTTGGACATCAGATTAGTCATGGATACATACACACGCGCCTGATGTTTGGCTGCAATGGCAACCACCTCTGCTGTATCTTCCACGCTAAAGCTGCCTGGAAGACGCATGCCGAATCGATCATCTCCAATAACCAGAGCATCTGCTCCCGCCTGGAGCAGCACTTCTGCCTCTTTCACATTCGCTGCTGTAACGAGCAGTTCATGTTTCTTACTCATATAATCCCCTCCGCTTATTGCGCAGCCTTACTTTTGGCTATATTTTGCTGGTGTTCCTTATACGTTTTGGCAAATAGATGTCCAGACGAGCCATCCTTTTTTGTCACATAGAACAGATACTCCGAAGCTTCCGGATTTAGTGCTGCTTCAATGGACGGAAGACTTGGACTGGCAATTGGACCTGGTGGCAAGCCTTTATTCAGATACGTATTATAAGGACTTTTCACCTTCAGATCCTTGTAGAACAATCGCTCCTTCGGTCTGTCGAGCAGATATTGCACGGTAGCATCAATCTCCAGCTTCATATCCTGATTGATCCGATTGTAGATTACACCTGCAACCAGAGCACGTTCCTCGTCCACTACAACTTCTTTCTCCACGAGTGATGCAATCGTCAGCAGTTCATGCAGGGAAAGGTTCTTTTCCTGCAGCTTGGCTTCCAAATCAGGGATAGAATTGATCTTGGTTTGAAATTCTTCCAGCATCCGTTGCATCACATCATGCGTTGAACTTCCTTTTTTAAGTTCATATGTCTCCGGGAACAGATACCCTTCCAATACGTAGCGAAGTTCTTCATCCACTGGAATATCTTTGAGGATATCTACGTCGAAGGCAGACGGATCATTAGCCAGCTTGATAAATTCATCCCGATCGACAACATGCTCATAAGAAAGCTTACCCGCCATTTGCAGAACGTTATAACCCTCCGGAATCGTAAATTTCACCATTTCTTCCGGTACAACTTCACCACTACTCAGCTTGCTAACAATCTCATCATATGTCACGCCAGGATTCATAGAATATGTACCCGCCATGAAATTAGAACCTAGTTTCTTCCACTTTAAATACCCTTTGAAGGTTAACCCACTTCGGATGAGGCCTTCTTCTTGAAGCTGATCCGCGATTTTCGAAGTTCCCGATCCGCTCTTAATCTCGAATACGACCGGTTCTGTAGAAGCTTCCACAGGACGCATCATACTCCATACGTAACCGCCTGCGCCTCCGGCAAGAACTACAATGATAAGCAGTATGACTACAATTGCTTTCCCTTTCAAAAAAGAAACAACTCCTTTACACAACCAAAAAGAGCGGACTTCTCCGCCCTCCCGGTTTCTTCAATTTGAAGCTGATTTAATCTTCGTCAATGGGGAGTGTACACTCATCATACAGTTCCGAGATGTTCTCCCACTCATCATCATCGTCGATCGTAACTAACTCTGGCATGATCTGGTCTTCACTTCCAGGTGATACCCGCAGAAGTTCAACCTCGTCATAAGGTCGCAACGAACTGCGGAGCACCGCGTACTGCTGACCGTTCACTTCGAACTCAGCCAACAAGTCATACGGTTGTGATTTACCGTTCTCTTCCTCGAGCTCAACATGAGCACCGAATGCCAGACGCAGTGAATCTGTCCATTTCAGGTCTTTGCGGCTATATTCCGTCATTTAGTTCGCTTCCTCTTCATCTTCAGCAAGAAATGTATTAAACGTCTCCTCGACGATATCCCATTCGGCATCATCTTGGATGACGAAAAGTTTAATATCGTCGCCCTCTTCTTCATAACGGAATGCATATACATCCGTTTCGCCATCTTCAGGTTCAACCGGAGCAACCATCATGTACTTGGCCTCCGAACCATCTACTTCAAACTTCATGATGACTTCAAATTCCTCTTCATTACCCTCGTCATCCGCAATGTAAATAATTTCCGCTTCTTCTTCCATACCCAGTTGATCTTCAGCCATTGTTGATCCCCCTCACCTTCTACTATTGGCATCCAAATAATTTTGCAAAATCAAGCTTGCGGCCATTTTGTCCACAACCTGCTTGCGTTTTTTCCGACTGACATCCGCTTCGATCAGCGTACGTTCTGCTGCCATGGTTGTCAGCCGTTCATCCCAAAGGTGAACAGGTAAATTCAGTTCATCCCGCAGGCGTTCGGCAAAAGCAATGCAGATCTCACCGCGCGGTCCTACGGTGCCGTTCATGTTTTTGGGAAGTCCGACTACGATCTCACTAATCTCATGCTCACGCACAAGTTCGGCGATCCGAGCGAACTCGCCTTCATCACGGCGGCGTTCTAGCACTTCCAATCCCTGGGCAGTCCAACCGAAGGCGTCACTCGCGGCAACTCCGATTCTTCGGTCCCCATAGTCCAAACCTAATATTTTCATCCATGCTCTCCCATCCTGGGGCCTGCTCAGGTCGATTACAAATAATCGCCTTCTCAAGCTTCAGGCTGTCTTCTGTCGGTTCATTTTCCGCTGCCTGCAAGGCTGCAACACAGCGGAAGCGGCGTACATTACCGGTGATTGGCCAGATAGGAACGTACAAGCTCTTCAATCAGCTCATCGCGTTCCTTTTTACGGACCAGACTACGTGCGTTGTTGTGACGAGGAATGTATGCCGGGTCTCCGGAAATCAGATACCCAACAATCTGGTTGATCGGATTATAATCCTTATCGACCAATGCATCATATACCGTGAGAAGAATCTCTTTGGAGGATGCTTCCTGTTCGTCACCTTTCACATTAAATTTAACCGTCTTATCCATGGAGTCCATTGATGACACCTCGCTCCTGCATGAACATGGGGACCATGTCCTGCCGAATTGATTTCTGTTTATATAATAACATATTCTGACTGCCACAAGTAAACAAAGGATAAGGCAATTGTGTTTTTTGCTTGTCCTTTACTGGCTTCAGCATAATGCATCATTCGATTCCACACGCTCTCGGGTACAAAAAATAAACGAACAGAACCATTTCGATTTATTTTTTGACGATTGAAAGCCGCTCAATGGATTTATGCATTATGCCCGCTAACCAGCGAAACCGCCAGTTTCAGCGCTTCATCCAGCTTGGTCGCATCCTTACCTCCGGCTTGCGCCATATCTGGACGTCCACCGCCACCGCCGCCGCATACTGCTGCGACTTCTTTGACGATTTTGCCTGCGTGTAATCCTTGTTTTACTTGTTCAGCAGGTACTGCTACAACAAAATTCACTTTGCCGTCCGCTGGAGCACCCAATACGAGTACCGCGTTAGGCAATTTTACTTTCAACTCATCTGCCACTGTACGCAGCGCATCCATATTCGGAGCATCTACGCGTGCTGCCAGCAACTGTGTATTTCCTGCTTGTACCACTTGATCCGTCAATTGACCAGCTTCCATGGCACTCAGCTTGCTTTGCAGGGATTCAGTCTCTCTGGCTGCTTCTTTCAGTTGTTGGTTCAGACCTTCGATCCGTTTAGGTACATCAGCCACATTTGCTTTGAGCAGTGCTGCTGATTGTTTAAGCAGTTCCAACTGGCTTTCCACATACAGATATGCGCCGCGGCCAGTTACAGCTTCGATCCGGCGTACGCCGGATCCAATTCCGCTCTCGCTCACCAGTTTGAAGATTCCGATCTCTGAAGTATTATTTACGTGACAGCCGCCACAAAGTTCCAAACTGTAGTCTCCGACTTGAACAACACGTACAATATCTCCATATTTTTCGCCAAACAGGGCCATTGCACCCATTTCTTTAGCTTCATCAATAGCTTTCAGCTCGATGTTCACGTTCAGACGGTTCCAGATCTGTTCGTTCACCTGACGCTCAATTTCTGTCAACTCTTCCGGCGTAATGCTGCCGAAGTGAGAGAAATCAAAACGTAGACGCTGTGGCTCTACGAGCGACCCTGCCTGGTTTACGTGAGTTCCGAGCACATCTTTGAGTGCCTTGTGCAGCAAGTGGGTGGCCGTATGGTTTTTGATAATGTCGCCACGTTTCGCTGAGTCTACTTCGGCATTGATCACATCGCCTACACGCAGTTCACCAGACTCCACAGTCACCAGATGTACATGTTGTCCAAGTGGAGCTTTGAACAAACCTTGTACTTTCGCTGTTACACCAGCACCTCGCAGCAAGCCCTGATCACTCACTTGACCGCCACTTTCCGCGTAGAACGGAGTCTTGTCCAGAACAACCTGACACGTCTGTCCTTCGCCTACAGATTCAACAAGGGCGTCACCAGCTACGATGGCTACCACTTTTGCTTCCGTCAACAGGTCAGTATAACCAACAAACTCGCTTTTAACCTCCAGGTCAGCAAGTGGTCCGCCTTGGACTTTCATGCTCTCGTTCTCTTGACGTCCAGCACGTCCAAGCTCACGTTGTTTCTGCATGGAAGCATCAAAACCTTCACGGTCCACAGTCAAACCATGCTCTGCTGCATAATCTTCTGTCAGGTCAAACGGGAAACCGTACGTATCATACAGTTTGAAAGCTTCAGGTCCGCTAATAACGGTGCGTCCTTCGGATTTGGCTGTGCCGCTGATATCAGCCAGAATAGCCAGACCATCTGTGAGAGTTTCGTGGAAACGCTCTTCCTCGGTTTTGATTACTTTGGCGATGAACTCCTGTTTGTCCACTACCTCAGGGTAGTACATGCCCATCACTTCACCAACGGTTGTTGTCAGTTCATACAGGAATGGACGGTCAAGTCCAAGCACTTTTCCATAACGAACTGCACGGCGAAGCAATCGACGGATGACATATCCACGTCCTTCATTACTTGGCAGAACGCCATCACCTACTGCAAAAGCAACCGTACGGATATGATCGGCAATGACTTTCAGTGCAACATCAATCTCTACGCTGTCGTTATATTTCACACCCGCAAGAGCGGCTGTTCTTTGAATCATCGGTTGGAACAGGTCTGTGTCGAAGTTGGAATCCACATTTTGCAGAATGGAAGCAAAACGCTCCAAACCTGCACCTGTATCAATATTTTTGTTAGGAAGCGGTGTGTAGCTGCCGTCCTTGTTATGGTTGAACTGGGAGAATACCAGGTTCCATACTTCCAGGTAACGTTCGTTTTCCCCACCTGGATACATTTCAGGATCACTCATGTCGTTTCCGTAAGCTTCGCCGCGGTCGTAGAAGATCTCGGTACAAGGACCACATGGGCCTTCGCCGATATCCCAGAAGTTTTCATCCAATTTAATGATACGCTCAGCAGGCAGTCCTACTTTTTCGTTCCACAGTTTGAAAGCTTCTTCATCTTCCGGATATACCGTTACGGAAAGACGCTCCGGATCGAAACCGATCCACTCTTTGCTGGTCAAGAATTCCCATGCCCATGTTACGGTCTCTTCCTTGAAGTAATCTCCAATAGAGAAGTTGCCAAGCATTTCGAAGAACGTATGGTGACGACGCGTTTTACCAACATTCTCGATATCATTGGTACGGATACATTTTTGGGAGTTCGCTAGACGCGGGTTCTCCGGCTTCTCACGTCCGTCAAAATATGGTTTGAGCGGTGCCATACCTGCATTGATCCACAAAAGAGAAGGATCGTTGTGAGGCACGAGCGATGCGCTCGGCTCGATTTTGTGACCTTTACTTGCAAAAAACTCTATCCATTTGGACCGGATTTCACTGGCTTTCATACTGGATGCCCCCATTAAATTATAATAGTCCGTTGCGTATTCGCTCCGGTTGGTCAACATTGCTTTTGTAAAAATAAACACAAAAAACGCCCCTGAATAATCAGGGACGATGTTATCGCGGTACCACCCTGGTTATTGCTGTTCATCCCTTGCTGCCCGGACAAACAAACAATCTCCTCGTTCATGCGAAATAACGGTCGCTCCCGGCAGGGTTGTCCTGCACTCCGAAATTAGCTTTCCGCCGCTTCATCTTTCAAGACTCTTCCAGCCATCAGTTCAGGCTCACCCTGATCCGATGAAGTCTATTCTCTGAGGAAAGGAACCCTCGGCGTACTTTATTTCATCATCGATTTCATGTTCTAAATATACACACTCATTATATCGGTAGCACAAGCGGGTGTCAACGCGGCTTCCTTGAAGATCTGCCCCTACTATTTAGTCGGTCCTTCGTTTGATGTAATAGGCGAAAAAGTGTTGCACAATCACCTTCAGGACGGCAAAAACGGGTACTGCCAGAATTAAACCTACAATGCCTGCCAGTTCACCTCCGACGAGCAGTGCAAATATAATCGACAGTGGATGCAGATGCAACGTACGTCCCACCACCTGAGGAGAAATAACGTTACTCTCCAACACCTGGCACAGTGTATTCACAATGACAACAAGTAGTACCATTTTAAACGATACGGTTGATGCCATGACCACAGCAGGAGCAGCTCCAAGGAACGGCCCCAAGTAGGGCACAATGTTAAACACAGCTACAATGCTTGCAAGCAGCAGGGCATACGGCATATCAATGATGATATAACCAATGTAGGCAAAGATACCAACAATGACACAGACAATAAACTGTCCCCGAATGTAGTTCCCCAGTGCAGTATCGATCTCTTTCATCACCGAGACAATCGCTTTACGACGTGAACGCGGAAGATACGCCACAATGGTGCGCTCAAACACCTCAAAGTCTTTTAACATATAAAAGATCAGAAATGGCACGATAAACACATTAAATAACACATTAATAGTCGCCCCGATATTGTCCATGAGCACGGTAATTCCCTGAGTTAGTCGATCCTCCATCTGAAAAAACCAACTGTTCATGCCTGTTCGCACACTTGGCGGCATTAATTTGTGATCCATATTGTTCATCAGGCTCTGTGCACGCATGGATAGTTCCGGCATATGCTCGTTGAGTTCCCCCAGCTGTTCAATCAGTACCGGAATCACATTCATCAGAATGACACCGAGGCAGGTCAGGAAAAAGGCATATATGAGTAGTACCGCAATCGTACGCGGCACCTTGCGCCCTCCCAGCATGCTGACAATCGGATTAAGTACATAGGATATGATAAGGGCTACGATAAAGGGTGCCAGCACTGTTTTCAGGAACGCATATAAGTGAAGCAGTAAAGGCCGCAGCAGCCATATAAAATATAAAATGATCAATCCGAGCAGCAGCCAGATCGCGTAACGGAACAGCTTGTTTTTGGTTAATTGCTCCACTTGCATCTCTCCTTTTGGACTGGCTCTGAGAGTCAGTATATGTAGGAAAGGTAATATTTATTAACACAGCGCAGAAGTGGAAAGGAGCAATCCGAACATTTTTTCTTAAAACCAAAAAACGCCTCCTTCATCAGAAAAGGAAGCGCATTTTGCAGTACGGCTTAGCATATAATCGTACAAACACCAGCCGAACCATTATGTAACCGCATCTATATACATCTGCCAACAATTAACGACAGCCCCCATGACAGACATTGTCATGAAACCGCATATAGAGGAAGTTATCCTGCTTATTAAGAAGAAGCGTGAAGATGAGGGAAGTCTTGTGGCAGCTCGTCCCCGAAAAACAAATCATCCAGGGAGCTCAGCGTACCGTCTTCTTCCACCTGATATACAGACATTTTCTCACCGTTCACCGTTAATTCGATAAAGCATCCCCAGCAATAAAACTGGTGGGAACCAATTTTCCCGATATCTTTGGAACTACAGTTTGGACATTTCATATTCATTCACCTATCCATTAACAGAATGAATGGCATTTTCCAAGCGTTGTTCACTCAGAGACGGCACCATAATGGCACTTTCCCCGATGGACATATCGCTTGTACATGGCAGCCATTTGCGGCCCTCGATCAGATCGGACACAAAACCGTCCGTAATTTCAATCCCTATTATTGTATTTCCCAACTCTTGGTCAAAATAAACATCGGAGACACGCCCAAGCAGCAAACCTTCTTCGGTGAGCACGGACATCTCCTTCAATTTAGACCGACCGAGGAGGTACGTGTATTTTATGTCGTCGGCTCCCGTCTTGCGGACAGCCTGTTGATTACGGATCATGACGGCATCTTCGCCGTAGGCAACGATATCTTGCCACTGCACGATTTTGACATGATTGGTAAACAGACCTTTGTTCTCAAGCTCAATGCCTTCGATCTCCCAATCATCATTCACAATGAAATCCTGGATTTTACCGACCTGCTTCCCGTCCTCAACATCAAAAACGGCAAGTCCGATCATTTCCTGAAGCTTCATCGCTGGGTCCCCCTCATCTTCTTATCATTAAATAGGCGCGGCGCTATTGCTAGGTATGCCCAAAGTTGATGAGTGGCAATCAGACGCCGATCATCAAAACCGCTTCTATCCAACCGATGAAATGGAACTTCTTCCCTCCTTCTGTTCCATGTGTAAAGTTCCCCTTAGGGTCTATTACGCAGTCGTCCAAGAATGGTTCCAATTTTTTCGGCGGTTATCATGATTTCTTCCGTAGTATTACCCAATCCCCAGCTAAATCGAATCGCAGAGTGTAAAAATGTTTCAGACAATTTCATCGCTTTGAGCACATGAGAGACTTCGAGTGAACCGGAAGTGCAGGCAGAACCGCTTGCAACAGCAATCCCTTCCATATCCAGATTCATTAACATCGTCTCTGTGGACACTTCCGGAAAGCTGATATTCAGGATGTTTGGCAGCGTATGCTCCAGGTGTCCATTCACATGAAAGTGCTCCGTCCCCACATGAATTTCAAGCTGTTCCAACAAAAGTTTACGCAATTCCAAATCATGCTGACGATGCGTATCCATTTGTGCTGATGCAATCTTGAGAGCCTCGGCAAATCCGGTAATACCTGCAATATTTTCCGTACCAGCGCGCCGCTGACGTTCTTGCAATCCCCCATGAGCTCTTGCTTCCAGCACAATTCCTCGCCGTACATAGAGTGCACCCACGCCCTGAGGTCCGTTGATTTTATGCGCAGAGAAGCTGATCAGATCCACAGGCAGTTCTTTACATGAAATATTCTGACTGCCCAAAGCCTGAACCGCATCGGTATGGAACAAAATATTATGCTTACGTGCCAGCTCCCCGACCTCGCGTATCGGTTGAATCGTACCCACTTCATTATTGGCATACATCATGGTAATCAGCACCGTATCCGGCCGAATGGCCTCTTGTAACTCGTCCAGATTTATTCGTCCTTGATGATCCACAGATAGATAGGTTACTTCATAACCTTGCCGCTCCAATTCTTGACACGTATGCAAAACAGCATGGTGCTCAATGGCGGTCGTAATGACATGTTTCCCCTTATCCTGTCTTGTTGAGACGGCTCCGAAAATGGCCAGATTGTCGCTCTCTGTGCCACCTCCGGTAAATACCAATTCGTCCGGGAAACAGCCCAAAGACGCCGCAATGACATCCCTTGCTCCGCTGACAGTCCGTTTGGCCTCACGCCCAAAGGCATGGATACTTGATGCATTGCCAAATTGTCCTGTCATGACGTTCATCATCGCTTCTGCGACTTGTGGATGCATAGGTGTCGATGCGGCGTGATCCAAATAAATTCGTTTCATTTATCTTCACCCCGTTATATGTTAAATTATCTTATTTTTCTGTTATGGAATATGTTTCGTACCCTTACATGCTCACCAACCGCAAGCCATTGTAAAACAGATGTTATGGCATGGATAAAGCCCCCAAATGGGGGCTCAAGTAAGTTAGCATGTCATGCTAGCGCAGTGATTGTTAAATATAAAACATGTAGCTATCTTTTTTGTCCTGATCCTGGAATGTAATCAGGTCTTTCAGTGTTGTGGAATCCAACACTTCCGCAATGCCGTCACGAATACGCAACCACAGATCACGTTTCGCCGGATCATCTTCCTCTGTGAAGTCTACTGGAGAGATTGGCCCTTCCAGTACACGGATTACATCGCCTGCAGTTACGGTTGCAGGATCACCCGCAAGGATATAACCGCCGTAAGCGCCTCTAATGCTCTTCACCAGTCCTGCATTCCGTAGTGGAGCGATCAGTTGCTCCAAGTAATGCTCCGAGAGCTGGTTGCGCTCAGCAATACTTTTAAGTGATGTAGGGCCTTCGCCTATTCTGGCAGCAAGCTCCATCATGATTGTGAGGCCGTAACGGCCTTTTGTCGATATTTTCAAAGGAGTCACCTCTTTCAATTTTCAGAAACGATTGGAAACTTTATATTTAATCCTATGGTCCATGACCGTCTGTTTCACGATCTGTCCACAGCGGAGATGCATTGAGATTAGCATATACCTTCTAATCCTCCGTATTCCGATCATAACCCTCAGCTAATGTTAACATATCTGCATGCTTTATGGAAAAGAAAGATTGACGATATTCCAAAATGTGCGTCTGTGGTGGACACTATCCAAAATTGGCCGGGTGTATCGTATCTTGAGTCCGGTTATGCTAGAATAAGAAACGAAACACATTTATATATAGAAATGGTGATAACGATGTCCAAAACAATTGAAAATACACGGGTCGTCGTTGGCATGTCCGGAGGTGTCGATTCTTCCGTTACCGCACTGCTGCTGAAAGAGCAAGGGTACGATGTCATCGGCATTTTCATGAAAAACTGGGATGACACTGACGAGTTCGGCCACTGTACCGCTGAAGAAGATTCAGAGGATGTACGCCGCGTATGTGAACAGATCGGCATTCCTTACTACACTGTCAACTTCGAGAAAGAGTATTTTGATAAAGTATTTACCTATTTCCTTGATGAATATAAGTCGGGTCGCACGCCAAATCCGGATGTCATGTGTAATCGTGAGATCAAATTTGGTGAATTCCTGAACAAAGCTCTGGATCTCGGCGCAGATTATGTAGCTACAGGACACTATGCTCGCCTGATTGAAGAAGATGGCACATTCAAGCTGCTGCGTGGTGTGGACAACAATAAGGATCAAACTTATTTCCTTAATGCACTCAATCAGAACCAGTTGTCCAAAGCCATGTTCCCGATTGGTCATCTGCCTAAACCGGAAGTACGCAAAATCGCAGAAGCGGCTGGTTTGTATACTGCCAAGAAAAAAGACAGCACAGGTGTCTGCTTCATCGGTGAGCGTAATTTCAAAGAGTTCCTGAGTAACTATCTACCTGCCAAAGGTGGAGACATGGTTGATATCGCGACCGGTGAAGTCAAAGGTCGTCATGACGGTCTGATGTACTACACACTTGGACAGCGCCAAGGTCTTGGCATTGGCGGTTCCGGCAATGGTGAGCCCTGGTTCGTTGCAGACAAGAATCTGGAGAAAAATCAACTGCTTGTTGTTCAGGGCGATGCCCATGCAAGCCTGTACTCCAAATGTCTAACCGCAACGGGTGTGAACTGGATTGCTGGCACAGAGCACATGCCTAATGTCCCCTACCGTTGTACTGCCAAATTCCGCTATCGTCAGCCGGATCAAGGTGTAACATTGACCTGGCAAGAAGATGGAAGTGTGGATGTACAATTTGACCAGCAACAAAAAGCCATTACGCCAGGACAAGCCGTTGTTTTCTACGACGGAGAGGTCTGCCTGGGTGGGGGTACGATCGATCAGGTGCAAAAAGTACCTGTACCCGCAATGCAATAATAGAGCTTGTCCATTAAAATGTGGATTATACACAATACCGTGTATCCCTATTAAAAAAGCCGTCTTTCATGTATACCATGAAGGATGGCTTTTTTCCTGCTTATTTTTGCAAAAAAATTAAAAATAGTTCGTTATGCAGTCAACCAGACTCCTGCCAAGCAGGCCAACACCCCAACTACAATCGAACTGACAACGTAGAGCGACGCGCTTGCGTATCGTTGTCGACCCATAAGTCCTAACGTCTCATAACCAAAGGTAGAGAACGTGGTGTACGCACCGCAAAATCCGGTTCCCCAGATCACCCAGATTCCATCTGAGATCATTGCAGATTCATGCCACCCGTATAACAACCCAAGCAGCAGTGAACCACTGATATTGATGATCCATGTTCCCCACGGAAAAGCCGCTCCCAGCAAGCCCGAGATCCATTTGCCCAGACTGAAACGCAGTACCGCACCCAGTACACCTGCAAAACCAATCCATAAGATCATGAGGCATCACCCTCTTGTCTTGGCGCTCTCAACATACGCTGTCCGATGCTCATTCCCAACACACAAAGCATTAATCCTGCCAACAGACTTACGCTCATATAAAGGGCGGCATTGACCCACTCGCCCCCTTCGGATAAACGAACAATATCCAGTGTAAACGTGGAGAATGTTGTAAATGCTCCAGTAAAACCAGTACCAATGGCCAGTCGAAGTTGTGGTGTTATTTTGCCTGGAACAGCTATAGTAAAGAACCAACCCAAAAAAAGGCTGCCCATCGCATTGATTAACAGTACCGCCCAAGGGAATCCTCCATGGCCAATTGGTATCGCTAACTGTACGGCGTATCGGGTTAATGTACCGAGAAATCCACCCGCCCCTATATACAAAAGCTCTTTCATTGTGTGCATCTCCCGAGTGATCTGTCTCTTCTTACAATTCCCTGCGCCGCTGTTGGTTCAGCCTGATCTTCGATTCGTTACCCTGATCCGTTGCCTCATAGAATACTCTCCGTGAGAGCTGCTTTGGCAGATATTCCTGCTTCACATAATGCCCAGGGTAATTGTGCGGATATTGATAGCCCTCATGTCCAAGTTTTACAGCACCCGAGTAATGCGTATCTCGCAAGTGAAGCGGAACTTCTGCCGATTTCACTTCATCAATCGCGTTCATGGCTTTGGAAATGGCGGTGTACACCGCATTGGATTTTGGACTTTCGACCGCGAACAGAATCGCTTGTGCGATGTTCAGCTTGGCTTCGGGCCAGCCGTTATTTCGGTACGCATCAAGTGCTCCAATGGCCTGAGTCATAGCTTGCGGGTTCGCAAGTCCAATATCTTCACTGCTTGCTGCAATCAGACGCCGAATAAAGGTCATCGGGTCCATGCCGAGCTTCTCCACCGCGTATAGAAACCAAAACAGCGCCGCATCACTGGAACCCCGAATACTCTTGTGAAATGCAGATAACACATCATACTGTGTCGATTCATCCGCCTTCACAATCGGTCGTCGAATAGACTCTTCTGCTACACCAAGCGTAATATGAATGGACCCATCCTTTTCCGGTGGCGTCGTCAACGCAGCCAGTTCAAGTGCGTTAAGCGCACGCCGAATATCTCCGTTGGCCATCGTAGCAATATGTTCAAGCGCCTCATCGTCCGCCTGTAGTTCCATGAACCCCAGACCTTTGTCCGCATCGCTCAATGCTCTGCGCATTGCAATAAGGGAATGATCCTTGTTTAGCGATTCCAGCTGAAACAGAGTTGAACGACTCATCAAGGCTCCATTAACATAATGAAAGGGATTCTCTGTTGTTGCGCCGATAAAAATAATCGTGCCCTTCTCTACCGCTGGCAATAACGCATCCTGACGTGAACTGTTAAACCGATGTACCTCGTCGAGGAACAAAATGGTTTTGGTTCCATACAGCTGTTTATTCGTTTGCGCCTGTTCGATGACTTCACGCACATCCTTGACGGAAGCTTCCACTGCATTCAGACGTACGAACTGTCCTTGCGTTTGCTGGGAAATAATATGTGCCAAGGTTGTCTTGCCACATCCCGGAGGGCCATATAACAAGATGGACGAAATCTGATCGGCCTCAATGGCGCGCCGGAGTAATTTCCCTGGTCCAATAATATGTTCCTGTCCAATATATTCATCCAGATGCTCTGGCCGCAAGCGGTCCGCGAGCAATCTAGCTTGTGGTTTTGAGTCTTGTTGAAACGAAAATAAATCCATTGCTCATCACTTCCTTAACGGATTGCCTTGCCTTGATTACAATTACACTTCTGATGGTTCTCCACTCTCTATCATATCATACTCTCGCGGTAACATAGCCATAAATGCATGAAGTGCACTGCTGACAAAGGCATCCTTGCGAGTAATAAAATGAGTCATCATGCGATTCATACCTACGGGAAGCGTATGCGTGCGCAATAATCCATTTTTGATCTGATGCCTAATCACAATCTCTGGTAATAAGGAAATTCCCATGCCGGACGTAACTCCACTAATAATCGCTTCAAGGGTTCCAAATTCCATTATTACTGGGCGGGTAACACCACCCACCTCTAACCATTCCTCCAAAATCTGACGATAGGAACACCCTATGCTGTAGACAAGAATGGGTTTACTCTTAAGATCTTCATCCGTAGGACCCATGCCAGAATAGACAACAAATAGTTCCTCATCAAATACGGGAATAGAAACGATATCAGGATGATCACAGGGACAGCCTATAAATGCTCCCTCCAATTCATACCCAATAACCTGATCCATAAGCATCTGCGAATTGCCAGTAACCAGTGACAAGGAGACATCTGGATACTGTTTATAATATCTGACGAAAAGTTCAGGTAGTCGCACGGCCGCTGCGGTTTGTGTAGACCCTATTCGCATTGGACCCGATGGTGTGCTCGTCGCTCGAAGCGCCTTGGAAGCATCATTCAGCAAACCAATAATTTTATCTGCATAGGTCACCAACATTTCTCCGGCTGGAGATAACGTCATGCCTCGGTTATGACGAATGAACAACGTTGTACCTACTTCTGCTTCCAGATGCCGGATTCGTGCCGTTACGTTGGATTGCACATACCCCAGTTTAGAAGCAGCTTTGGTCAGATTCCCTTCCTGTGCAACACACTGAAATATTCTAAGATCCCCGCTCTCCATGGTCCCTCCACTCTGACATCATTCAAAATGATATCCGCTTCATTACCAATCATTATACTTCATGTGTAAACCGGACTACAATTCATGTAGATCCCAAACCAGTCATCTGACTGGATGATGATAAGGAGTGTTCAGCATGACATACTGGAAAAATAGAGTTGCTCTGATCACAGGTGCTGGAACAGGTATAGGCCGTGCTGTAAGTCTAATGCTGGCTGAGCGTGGAGCGTTGGTCGCCGTCAACTATTCCCGCTCACAAGATGCAGCAAGCGAGACTGTTCAACACATTTTGGGTACGGGAGGCCATGCATTCGCCGTTCAAGCTAATGTTGCCAATGATCTTGATGTCCGGCGGATGGTCACTACAGTTACTGAAACCTATGGCCCGATAACTGCACTTGTAAATAACGCCGGAATCACGCATCATATCCCCATGCACGATCTGGAGTCTGTTACAGATGACATCTGGAATGAGCTGGTTGATGTGAATGTAAAAGGCATGTTTCATTGCGTTCGTGCAGTGACGGAGGGCATGAGACAGGCTGGTGGTGGTTCCATCGTGAATCTGGGCAGCATTGCAGGCAGTACGGGTTCTGGCTCATCCCTTCCTTACGCCGTCTCCAAAGCGGCAGTTCACGGCCTGACCTTATCCCTTGCGCACGCACTCTCACCACACATTCGGGTGAATGCTATCGTCCCTGGCGCAGTTGCTACAAGGTGGTGGGCTGGAAACGAGGAGCGAATGCATCGTCTCGGTGGAGAAGTGTTATTACAGCATATTGCCTCACCTGAAGATATCGCACACATGATCTGTGCTGCGCTGGAACAGCAATCCATGACCGGGCAGCTAATTACTGTAGATAGCGGACAGACGTTATGAGCTCCAGTCATGATAAAGATACCCGGATCATCAAACCATTGAAATATACACTATTGATCATTTTGACAACGTTAATCATGGGCACTTCTTTTCCAGTTGGCAAGATCGGCATGTTATATGCCCCATCCTTCCTGCTCATGGGCATACGTTATGTACTGGCTGGTGGATTGATGGCTTGGTTTCTACGCAAACGTCCTTTGCCTACCGAGTGGCAGTCTTGGTTGAAAATAATCCTCATTGGTCTGTTTCAATCCGCAGGAGTGATGGGCTGCGCCTACTACAGCATGAATTGGATTACATCCGGTGAATCCGCCATTATTACGTTTACCAATCCGTTACTGGTCATTATCCTCAGTGCTCTCTTATATAGAGTGACCTACCGTTTCAGTCAGTGGATCGGTGTTATACTCGGTTTCATCGGGATTATGTTAACCTTTGGATGGCAGATGAGCTTTAGTCCTGGAACCTGGATTGGATTTGGTGGTGCGATCTCCTTTGCAGTATCCACATTGCTCATCAAACGCTGGGGCGATGGCTACGATACTTTTGTTTTAACAGCCTATCAGATGCTCGCGGGAGGTGCTGCGCTTCTTCTATTGAGCGCATGGACTGAACAGCCTCACTTTATGGTCAATACCACCTCGGTTATGGCTCTGCTCTGGTTAACGTTTGTTTGCTCCATCATTCAGTTCTCACTCTGGTTTTATCTGCTTCAGAATAGTGACCCAGCCCAAACCAGTTCGTATCTGTTTCTAGCACCGTTTTTTGGTGTATTATCGAGTTGGATTTTACTAGGAGAACACGTTCAGTGGTTTGCATTGGCAGGCGGTTTATTCATTGGTGTTGGTATATTCCTGGTGAATCGTCGCTCGTCCAGAATGAGAAATAGCGTAACATAACCCTGAACTTCCACCGTCGTTCTTTCTCGGAAGCTTAAGCAATTCTTGCACAACAGCAGAAAAGGCATGCGCTTATGGGACACTTTCCCATGAACGTCATGCCTTTTCTTGTATAGCAAACTTTACTCACCCAAGCTCAGGCCAACCCTGAATGGTTACAGGCTCGCCGTCGGGATTATGTGTTGCAGCCGCGTATTCTGGCAAATCATCCTCGTGGAACAACCACAATTCGTGCAAGGCCCTTGTACAACCAACGTACAACAGCTTCGCATCACCTGCATTCGGCAAATAATGCTTCTGGTCTACGTCTGCCACAATAACCGCATCAAACTCCAACCCTTTGGACAGATAGACAGGCAAAACGGAGTGCCCACCAGTGTACTGCTTTTTGCCACCATCGATCAGGTTCAGATCCCAGCCTGCGGCCTGTAGGTCACGGTGAAGTTCCTCTGCTTCATGCAGTGTACGGGTCAGGATGGAGACGGTTCGGTAGTCTTTGACCGTTAACATCTTCAGAGCCTCTTCAAGGCTCGCCGTCCGCCCTTCTCCTCCATAAGCCAACGTCCGAACTGGATCACCACTACGGAAAACAGGTATCGCCGTAATCCCGCTCTTGACGCCACGTTCCAGAATCGTGTTGGCATAATCGATAATTTCCATCGTTGAACGATAACTTCGGGTCAATGCAAAGTATGCATTCTGTTCCTCAGGAAATAGAGAACTCATCTCTTCCCACGCATGAACACCACGGTACTCATGAATGCCTTGGGACAAGTCACCCAGTATGGTGAAGGAATGCCCTTTGACGAACTGATCCAATAACGCCACATGAAAAGGGGAAAAGTCCTGCGCTTCATCAATCACAATATGGTCAAACCGCTCCGAACCCTCAATATCATGGACCAATGTATGAATGTATACCAATGCAGGCAGATCCTCTTCACGGACGATATCCTGCTTCAGATCTGCTGCCGTTTGTTTCATGACCAGTTTTGGAATAAGTCCGCTGAGCGAGGATGGCACAGAGCCACCCTTTGCAGCTTTGAACAGCTGTTTGTATAACGTAAGCGGCTCGTATTGAGGCCATTTTTTGGCATAGGCTTTCTCACGAGTAGACGCTTTTTTCTTGCGTTCTTTGCGCACAGCTTCTGGCATCGGTTTCTTAAGTTCCATCTCAATCCAGCGGTGAACCCGCGCCATGACCCGTACTTTGCGTTTGGCCAGCGGATAATGTTTGTACTCCTCACCGAACCAGTTCTCGATCTCCGTCTTGCTGAGCACCTTACCATCCCATGGACTGAAGTCCATATCCGGTACGGAATCCGCTTCCATGCCTGACAGCCACTCTCGAATAAGCTCCATGAAACGGATCGATCCTTTGTAACGTCCAGGTACATCATCATTCAATTCAGGCCGTGCATCAGGTGTTTCGAACCAGGTGTTCAATGTATCCGACGTATTCGCCAAAGGCATTTCCAGCCCCAGCAGATTCATCGCCCAATCCGGGAATGTCCGCTGCTGAATATCCCCTACTCCGAGTTCCGGGAGTACATCCGAGATGTAATCCAGGAACATGTGGTTGGGTGCAAAAATAACCATTTTCTCCGCAGATACCTGCTCCTTGTACTGATATAGCAAAAAGGCAAGACGATGCAGGGCAACCGTTGTTTTCCCTGATCCGGCTACACCTTGAATGATTAATGCGGTATTTCGCGCCGCACGAATGATCAGATCCTGCTCCGCCTGAATCGTAGATACGATGTCACGGAGTTTGTTATCCTTGTTCTCTCCCAGACGATAAACGAGGAATTCATCCGATACCGCTGGCTGGTCACTGTCACGGTTATATGTATCCGCCACACGTTCCAATATCCGCTGCCGAATGACAACGTTCCGTTTCAGGTACACCAGACCTTCAATAAGCCCTTCCGGGGCTTCATACGTAGCGGAGGCTTCCCCTCCGGTAAATGAGTAAAACAGGCTGGCGACAGGAGCACGCCAGTCGATGACGAGCGGATGCTCTCCCACCTCTTCGCGGTCTACGCCGATTTTGCCAATATACAGCGGTTTCCGTGCACCACTGCCCTGTTCTTCGAAATCCAAGCGTCCGAAATAGGGTTGCTGCGCGCTCTTGGACAAGGCGGTGCGGCGCTCTTCGCGTCCAGCTTCCAGCACTTGTTCTGTGAAGTCGTGGCCGGTATACACCGGAATGTTCTGCAGTCGTTCCAGCTGACTATCCACTTCCTCCATCGTTCGCTCTAACCTGTACTCTTCTTCTTGATAGGCACTTTGAAAGCTGTCTGACATGTTTCAGTTACCTCCTAAGAATATGTTTTGCTCTGTATCGCCTAGATCTGGAAATACAAAAGGATACTTACTATATCACATAGGGCAATTGAAAGCCACATCCGTTTTGTAAGCTTACTTTTGTAATATATGAGGCTCATCTGAATTGATAATTAATGATGGCACTGACAAGCGCACAACAACCAAACAAAATAAACCACCAGGCCCACTTGTTTCTGGCCTGCCTGCGCCTGCTGTTCAATACGCCGTAAATCCCGATTAGCAATACGATGGTGGAAAAACTAATTCCTACGATCCAACCAGCCATGATATCTGCCCCCATTGTTTTCAGTACACACGATTAGTCTCTTATTTCCTGTGTTTTAAATGAAAAGCTCCTCCTCGAATATCCACTTGGAATTCACCTTTTCCACTTTTGTGTATTAGATTATTGCTGTCCCCATGAAGAGGAGTCAATTCAAATTCACTTTTTAACGCTCCTGATCTTCTTTTAAGTAAAATTCGGAAACCTTCGTTATCTGGAATGGAAACCACTGCCTTTGCCCCTGTGAATACAAAACGCAATCTCTCTGGCATCTTGAGACAGTCCATATTTAATTTTCTGCCTGTTGTGATAATTTGCAAGTGGCGAAACTCCCCCGAAATGTCGATCTTGGCTGAACTGGATTGAAGATTAAGCTTATCTGCACTAAGGTGTTTTACTTTCACTACGGATGCCACTGCGCACAGTTCAAGCTCCTCCATCCTCCCTGATAGGTCTACACGACCTGAGGTGATCTTACATTGACAGCGAGTGGCCAGAAGCCGATTCAACCGGAGGTGTCCTCCTGTGGAGATCAGCGAAATACTGTTAAAAACCCGAGCTGGTACATGAATCTCCAATGTTGTTCTACCAATATTTATTCCAACGTGGCCTCTCCTTTGTCTCCCGTCCACAATGCTTAAGGAATCCCCTCGTATGTTAACTTGCATCAGCCTTCGCTTGGAAAACCACGCATCCACATATTGCATGACGTGTATCAGTTCATCCACACTCGGAAGAACTCTGATATCTCCTGACAACCAATTTAACTGTATATCATGAATGGGTTGATCAATGTCTATGCTCTTGCATATGGCAAGCTCACTACTTTTCAACATCTTTTCCCTCTCCATTTCAAACAATCAGGTGTATGTTTATTCCGCCTCCGCATAGCCTCCTGTGCTGGCATGCCGATTCGTAATTCGCTGAATGAGCTGTTCGCTAACGATATCTGCCCCCAAAAGCTTCATCATGTGTTGCAAAAACTTAAGCCTTTCCAATGTCTGCTCCTGATCTCTGCCAAATAGAAGAGGGTTGATCCAGATGTTGACAAGCAGCATGAAGATTTCAGCACACTCCAGCGGATATTCGACTGAAATGGACCCATCTTCCTTGCCTTGCTCCATAATATTGGCAATAATTCTTGCGTCTTTTAGAACACCCTTCCTGATTCCACCAAGTACAAACTGCGGATTCTTGATCTGAGTGCTTAGAACCTGATCAATTGAGTTAGACTGGATTCCAGGATCAACAATAATATTTTCCAAAATACTCGTGAGCTTCTGTCTGGCATTCGGAGCATGCGTGTTCTGGATGAGTTCCATAAACATGTCTTCTGCCCGCCCAAGCTCCTTCTCCATCACTGCACTAAGGATATCCTCCTTGGATTTGAAATGATGATATATTGCACCTTTGGACATACCTAATTCATCTATAATGTCTTGAATACTGGTCTTTTCATATCCCTTTTCGGTGAACATTTGAGTTGAGACTGTCAGAATCAGGTCCAGTGTCTGCTCAGGATATTTATTTCTGGCCATAAGTTCCTCCTTATACATACCAACGGTCGGTATCTATAATATAGAGTATGTTGGTCTTATTGTAAATATGAGGAATTTAAGAAAAGAAAAAAATCTCCGTTGAAATACCTCATGAGTATTTCAATGGAGATCCTGCAATAATGAGAATTACTCTTCGTTTTGTACTGTAGCTGCATTTCCTTCCTGTGCCACAAACTGTTTTTGAGCTAATTCACGGTATACCGGATGATTGCTAATTAATTCCGTATGAGTTCCTGTTCCGGTAACATGCCCATGCTCCAATACAACAATCTGATCGGAATCCACCACTGTGGACAATCGGTGCGCGATCACGATCGTGGTTCTGCCTTCCATCAGGTTGGACAAAGCCTGTTGTACTTCATACTCCGAGGTGCTGTCCAGACTGGATGTTGCTTCATCCAACATGAGAATATCCGGACTGCGCAGTAAGGCACGAGCAATAGCAATCCGCTGACGTTGGCCCCCGGATAGCTTAATTCCTCTCTCGCCCACTTCCGTGTCATAACCCTGTGGCAGCTTGTCGATAAAATCGGCAGAATAGGCCATCTCAGCAGCTCGCCGGATCTCATCCATCGTGGCCTCACGACCTAATCCGTACGTGATGTTGTCTTTAATCGTACCCGCCATAAGTGGACTTTCCTGAGATACATACCCAATCTTGCTACGCCAGGAGGATAAGGAATACTCCGTTATGGCTTGTCCCCCATACGAAATGTGGCCTGAATCGGGCATATAAAACTGCTCCATCAAGGAGAACAGTGTTGATTTGCCACTACCGCTTGGGCCGACAATCGCTGTCACTTTTTGTGTAGGTACCGTCAGATTGATTCCGTGCAGCACTTCCTCACCTGTGACATAGGAAAAGTGTACATCATGGAATGCAATCGTCTCATTTCCTTTTGGAGCTACCTTGGTGCTGTGATGTGGCTCTTCCTCATCGGCAAGGATCGCTTGTATGCGCTCTGTTGCACCTACAACTTTCTGTAAACGGGAGTATAACGTCGTGAATTGTCCCATTGGCATAATGACCTGGAACAACAGCAATATGAACGCGACCAGTTCACCCGGTGACAGCATGCCAGACGCTACGCGCATTCCCCCCACACCCAGAATAACGACCAACACGGCAGTCATGACAAATGTAAACAAGGGACCGATGAGAGCGAGGATACGTGCTTCCTGCAAACCAAAAGCGAACATTTTACGAATCCGGGAATCCCCTGCTTCCACTTCCTGTTTCTCCGTGCCGTAGGCTTTGACCAAGCGAATCTCGCCAATAACCTGACTGAGCACGGACGTAAGACCTGCCATCTCGTCCTGCTGCTTCTTGGAGATCTTGTACATTTTCTTCCCGACCGGCAACAGAATCAACAGCGTAAGTGGCACCAGACTCAGAATAATGAGCGACATCACCCAATCCAAGTAAAATAGTAATGCCACGCCACCCACAACAGCAACGATGTTGGATACAAAAGACACCAGATAATCTGCTATCAACGTCATGATCTGGCTTGTATCATTGGTAATCCGGCTCATCGTATCGCCTGTCCGATTTCGGTCGAAATACGGCATTCTCAGCGACAAGACCTTGTTCCACAGCTTAGTGCGTAGCGTTGCGACCACGCGTTGTCCTGCGTAATTTAACATATAAATGCTAATACCTGAGGCAATCGCCTGAATCACAAATGCCCCAAGCAATAACAAAATCACAGATTTGTTCAATGCCGAAGTGGTAAGTCCATCAATCAGACCTTTGGTCATCAATGGCACGATCAGTCCGGCTGTTGTTTGAATCAGGGTTAAGATGAGGGCAAGAATCAAAATCAATTTTGGCGGATTCGTGGAAGCGATAAGCTTGACGAAATCCTTAAATCCCTTTTTTCCTACCTTCGGTTCATTCTGCCCTGTTTGTTGCTGCTCTTCCATTTCCGTTCCTCCCGTTCTCCATCTGCTCACCAGAGATCATACGTACGAATTTACATGACGTTGCCTTTTGTTGTTTAACACAGCTTTACAAGATACCATGTAACACAAAATTGGCTAAAAAGAGGATGGAAATGCCATACATGACCACAGGTACCTGTTTACCTTGACCTGCTGCCAGCTTCGCTAATGGATAGGCAATAAATCCAAACGCCATACCGTCCACGATGCTATATGTAAATGGAATCATGACCATGATCAGAAATGCTGGGAATGCCTCTGTAAAGTCACCAAAATCCATATCTTTCACACCTTGCACCATCAGGCCACCAATAATGATCAAGATGGGTGCAATTGCACTGTCCGGAATGTAACCGAGCAACGGGATGAAGAAAAAAGTAGCCCCGAATAACACGGCTGTAACGAGTGGAGTCAAACCTGTGCGACCGCCTGCCGCAATTCCGGCTGTAGTCTCGGCTGCAGCAACTGGAGGACTACTTCCGAATACGCCTGCCAATACGGTACTAATGGATAGTGCGCGCAGACTTCCTTTGAACCGCTCTGGACGACCAATCATCTGTGTCTGAGCGGTAATTAATCCGATATTTTCGAACACCACAATTAGCAGTAGCAAAAATACCGCGATCCAGAACGCGACATCAGCCAGCTTCATTAGAGACAATTCGCCAAACAATCCACCGTATTGACGCAGCGCATCCATCGCTGATACGGATTCACCCGGGTTCACTGCTCCAAGTACATAGGCAAGGCCTGTCCCGACCAGAATACTGATGAGAAGTCCACCCTGTACGTTACGTATAAATAAAATCAAGGCAATCACCAGCGTAACGCAGGCTGTAATGACATTCGGATCATTGAAATGCCCAATCGCGACAAATGTGGTCTGGTGCGCGATAACGATTCCACTTTTTTGCAAACCGATAAATGTCAGAAACAAACCAATCCCGACCGTAATGCCATGCTGCAGATTTTTCGGGATCGCTTCGCTGATCATTTTGTATAGTGACGTAAACGCAACAATGGCAAACAGTATACCTGTAACGGTTACAACGGCCAGCGCTTCTTGCCAGCTTAATTTCATGGAATGTACAAGTGTATACGTGAAAAATGCATTAATCCCCATTCCGGGTACCACGATAATCGGTGATTTTCCGCCAAATGCCATGAGCAAACAGCCTGCAATGGACGTCAGCAGGGTTCCAACCATAGCTGCCTGCAAAGGCATCCCGGCATCGGAAAGAATTGTAGCATTGACCATAACGATATAGACCACGGCAAAATAGGAAATGGCTCCCGCCACAACTTCCTTTTTCCACTGGTCTCCTGGCTCCATGCCAAGACGTCTGGCCATCCATCCGTGTTTCATTTCGTTCTATTCCCCTCTCTATATAAATTCAACTAAAAAATGTTTACACTTGCCACTCCGATGACAGAATAATCTTCCGATCGCTGTTATCCCCAAGATTTTTTTAGCATTTCCTTCTCCAGTGGGAAAATCCGGTGATAGCGTATGCTTCCGATGTAGCTTTCTTTCCGAAAGCTTTTAGGCGAACGCTTCGCTTCTCCAGCTTTTTTCTGTCCTCTCCGTTCTTGTGTAAAAAGTTAAGTCGAACCTATATGCCACAAATTCGTTTATGTATGTATCATCATTTCGCGCAGCAGTGAATATCATACACGGTTTTGACTTTGAAGTACATGACGTAACTCTGACATTTATCTAGGAATACAGTTCGGCTATCATAGACGATTGACGTCCCATCCGCTCCGTATTGCGAAGTATAACCTACACAAAAAAGCGTGGATGCCTTATCGGCATCCACGCTTCTTCCGTTGGCAGCAAGTTACTGCTGCTTGTTCTCTGCAATTTCTAACAAATCCTTAATCGCAACACTGACCATAATCAGTCCGGCTACCGGAGGCACAAATGAATTACTCGCAGGTGGCTGTTTGGCCTTACGAATTTCTGGAGCATTCTCGGGAACGATTTTCTGTGTTACGTCCTCACGCGGTTTCATCGGCTTTTCAGTCGAGAAAACCACTTTCACACCTTTTTTAATGCCATCTTTACGAAGTGTAGTCCGCACAACACGGGCAATCGGGTCCATGGTCGTTTTCGAAATATCCGCAACCTGGAATTTCGTTGGATCCATTTTATTCGCCGCACCCATGCTGGAAATCATCGGAATTTTACGTTTCAGGCACTCTTTAATGAGATGGATTTTGTAGATAATCGTGTCGGATGCATCCAGCACATAATCCAGTTCATATTTGAACAGTTCCTCATACGTTTCTTCCGTGTAAAACATATTTAATGCAATGGCATCACATTCCGGATTGATCAGTTTCACCCGTTCCACCATCAGGTCCGCTTTTTTCTGTCCCACTGTCGTGGTCAGCGCATGAATCTGGCGGTTGATGTTGGTGATATCCACGACGTCTTTGTCAATCAGGATGATGCGTCCCACACCACTACGGGCAAGAGCTTCTACAGCAATACCACCTACGCCGCCAATACCGAGCACAGCGACTGTACTATTTTTCAATGCGTCCAGACCTTCAGGTCCGATCGCAAGTTCTGTTCTTGAAAATTGATGGAGCATTGAGAATCGATGCCTCCTTTATTTCTTTTCCGCTACCGGTTTACGGGCTACACGGATATGAAGTTGTTCCAATTGCGAGTCATCCACTTCGGAAGGTGCATTCATCAGCAGATCCGTTGCACTTGCCGTTTTCGGGAAGGCAATCGTTTCACGCAGATTTGTGCGACCCGCCAGCAACATCACCAAACGGTCAAGACCAAAAGCAATTCCGCCATGTGGTGGTGTTCCATATTCAAATGCTTCCAGCAGGTAGCCGAATTTCTCATTCGCTACTTCTGTAGAGAGTCCAAGGGCAGCAAACATTTTCTCCTGAACGTCACGTTTATAGATACGCATCGAACCGCCACCTACTTCATAACCATTGAGAACAAGGTCATAGGCTTGGGCACGAATAGCACCCGGATCTGTGTCGAACAGATGTACATCTTCGTCTTTTGGACGTGTGAACGGATGGTGTTCTGCCACATAACGTTTTGCATCTTCATCATATCCGAGGAGTGGGAAGTCCACAACCCAAGCGAATTTGAATTTGCTGTCATCGATCAGTCCGAGTTGACGGCCGATTTTCAGACGCAATGCACCCAGCACGTCAGCAACCACTTTTTTCGTGTCAGCAGAGAAGAGCAACAAGTCGCCATCCTCAGCACCTGTGCGTTCTTTGACAGCTTCGATTTCTTCAGGCGTGAAGAACTTCACGATTGGCCCTTTGAACTCGCCGTCTTTTACTTGAATCCAAGCCAGACCTTTCGCACCGTAACGTGCAGCAAATGGTCCGAGATCATCGATCTCTTTACGGCTCCATGTGCCACAGCCTTTAGCGTTCAGCACTTTCACTTCTCCACCTTTTTCGATGACGGAAGCAAACACTTTCACACCACTGTTGGCTACAATATCGTTCATTTCAACCAGTTCCATACCGAAGCGCAGATCTGGTTTGTCTGAACCATATTTACCCATTGCATCTGCATACGTAATCCGTTGGAAAGGCAGTTCCAGCTCAATACCTTTCGTTTCACGCAGCAATTTGGCCATCAGTTCTTCCATCATTGGCAGCAGGTCATCCTGTTGCAGGAAAGAAGTCTCGATGTCGACTTGAGTGAATTCTGGTTGACGGTCTGCACGCAGATCCTCATCCCGGAAACAACGAGCGATCTGATAATAACGCTCAACGCCACCCACCATCAGCAATTGTTTGTAGATTTGTGGGGATTGTGGCAAGGCGAAGAATTCACCTTCATGCACACGGCTCGGTACGAGATAATCACGCGCACCTTCCGGGGAACTCTTGGTCAGGATTGGTGTTTCCACTTCAACGAACTCTTCTCCATCCAGGTAGTCACGGAACACTTTGGATGCTTTGGAACGCAGTTTCAATGTTTCGAACATTTCCGGACGACGCAGGTCCAGGTAACGATATTTCAAACGAAGGGATTCATCAACTTCAACACCATCTTCAATGAAGAATGGAGGTGTTTTGGCTGCGTTCAGCACTTCGATTTCTGTGATTTGAACTTCAATTTCGCCAGTAGGCAGGTTTTTGTTAACTGTTTCTGCATCACGTTTAACAACTTTACCCGTTACAGCGATAACATACTCGCTACGTACGCGATCTGCGATTTGCAAAGCTTCACCGGAATAAGCCGGGTTAAAGACAACTTGTACAATTCCGCTACGATCACGCAGATCGATGAAAAGTACGCCCCCCAAGTCACGGCGGGTTTGAACCCAACCGTTCAATGTTACTGTTTCACCGATGTGTGCGGGTGTTAATGCGCCGCAATGATGACTTCTTTTCATAACCAAACTCCTCATTATGTGAATTTCCGTTCTGTATGGGCAATTATTACCTGCTCTTCAACAGTCCGGTTACGTGTAGACCATGTATTCAAAAAGGCATGTTACCTCTGGCCCGCCAACTTCCGCTTAATTGGAATCGTCGGTGAACCTCAGTAATTTTGCCGGATCAATTGTTTAACTTGAATGTTTAAGACTTAATGTAATACTTCGTGCTTATTTACCTTCGCGAATTGCTGTTACCAGATCATCAAGCTTCACGGTTTGTTGCTCACCCGTATCCATCGACTTGAGGGCGATCTCACCACGCTCTAGCTCGTCATCACCAAGGATGGCGGTATAGCGGGATTTGAAACGGTCAGCTGACTTCATCTGTGCTTTCATCTTGCGACCCAGATAATCACGTTCACCAGACAGTCCAGACTGGCGAAGTTTGAACAACAGTCGGTTCACTTCACGATCAGCGGCCTCTCCCAGAGCAACAAAGTACACATCCAGTGGAGCGAGCGTAGTCACCTCAATGTTCTGGTGCTCCAGAATCAGTTGAATACGCTCCAGACCAATACCGAAGCCGATGCCCGGCTGATCAGGTCCGCCGATATCTCCAACGAGACCATTGTACCGGCCACCGCCGCCAACCGTATCAATTGCTCCAATCCCTTGGGCTTTTAATTCAAACGCAGTCAGCGTGTAATAATCCAAGCCCCGTACCAGACGATTGTTCACAGCATAATCTACTCCGAAATCATCCAGGTATGCCTGTAGCTTGGCAAAGTGATTCAAAGACTCTTCATCCAGGCTATCCAATATGGACGGTGCCCCTACGAATTTGTCCTGATCGACTTTACAGTCGAGTACACGCAGCGGATTACGCTCCATGCGGGACTGACAGTCCTTGCACAGGCTGTCTTTCATCGGTCTGAGGAACCCAAGTAATGTCTCGCGGTATTCTGCACGGCTAGTCGAGTTACCAACGGAGTTGATCTCCACTTTAACATCCTTCAAGCCGAGCTCAACACACAACTGGTAGCCCAGTGCGATGACTTCGGCATCAATCGCCGGGTCCAGTGCACCGATGGCTTCTACACCAAACTGGTGGAACTGACGCTGACGGCCTGCCTGCGGACGCTCATACCGGAACATCGGACCGATGTAATACAACTTGCTCACATCCGGTTCGCCGTAGATTTTATTCTCTACATACGCACGGACAACACCGGCTGTTCCCTCTGGACGAAGAGTCATGCTGCGATTGCCTTTGTCATCAAAGGTATACATTTCTTTCTCAACGATATCGGTAGTCTCTCCTACACCGCGTACAAATAAAGAAGTCTGTTCGAAGATCGGTGTACGAATCTCACGGTAATTAAAACGTCGACACAGATCTCGTGCTTTTTCTTCTACGTACTGCCATTTCTCGACAACTCCAGGCAGTAAGTCCTGCGTTCCAGTCGGTTTTTGAAAAGCCATCTTGATCCCTCCAGCATTGATTTTTTTCTGTAAAAGTTAATCCAGAAATGTTACACCTGGACTCTCCGACTGTAGTACCATCTTTTGATCGCTGTTATCCCCAGATTCTTTGAATTAATTTTTTTCAATGTGAAAATCCGGGGATAAAGGCGAACGCTTCGCTTCTACAGATTGGTTCTACAATCTCCGTTATGGTATAAATGTTAGAATCAACTTATATAACAAAAAAATCCCTCGCCCTGTCTGCTATGTATAGCAAACAAAGGGACGAGAGATTGTGTAATATACATTCACCCGTGGTACCACCCACATTCCGGAAACCTGACACTTTAGCCGTTCAGGTGATCTCTGGTGATTCAACATTGCCTAGGGCACTGTAATCAAGCAGATATTCCGCTCTACGTGTAACGCACGTCCTGCGCAGGCCGGCTACTGGTCAACAGATCATGTCTGTTATGTTCGCCGTCTGTTCTCGGGGAAGTCATTCGTCCGCTCATCAAGAGAATCCTTACAGCCTTGGGATTCCTCTCTGGTCATGTGGGTACGGAGTACTTGGTCCCGTCATCAAATCAGTAATATAGTTCAAAAATCGACTTGTATTGACTGTAGTCAACTTATTATTTTCTGATTGTAATGAACCGCAGTGCTAAAGTCAAGGGTTAACACGAAAAGATAGCTCTAAAAAATTTTACTCACACGCAGCATGGTATGAGGAGTCCACAGAAAATATGGCTAGTAGAAGCTGGATTCATCATATGAATTCCAACTTCTATTCGCTTCTTATTCCTCTATTGTTGCAGCATCCACTTCAACAGATCCGGCGCGCTCGCCCATAAACGGGAATGCATAATGACATATTCAATCGCTTCGTCGGAGTCGCCCATCCCGACAAAATCAGGGAGGTTATGCGGCAACCGCTTCAAACCCAACAGGTAATCAGGCACATGTTTGTTCACACCCCGCGCCACACGGTACAGCATTTTGAGCTGGGAGGTGATTCCGTTTTTCTTATACTCCAGAATAATCTTGTCATAGGCAAAGGCCGCTGCGGCGTCACCTCTTCCATACTCCTCCAGCAATTGCTCTGCCTGATCCAATTGGTTACTGTACAAATACACAGCAGCGAGCAAGTAACGTGCTCCGGTATTGTCTTCCGTATTAAGCTCTAGAATATGCTCCAGGACTTGTGCTGCTTCTTTCGTATCTCCGCCAAACCAGCAGGATTCGGCATAACTTTTGCATATCCGGATATAGGGACGAGTCTCATGAAGCCCCCAGAAGTCCCCTTTGTTCTCCTCAAAGAACAGTTCGCCCAGTTCACGTTTGCCAGCAGCGATTCCTTCCTTGAGGTAAGATCGTGCATCTTGCTCATCGTCCGATTCCTCAGCTAGAATGAGATACGCATCAGAACTGTCAGGATACATCTCCAGCGCTGTTTCCGCCATATGTACTCTCCGTTTGGAAGAGCTCGCTTCCCTTGCCTTAGACAGCAGAGCCTGTGCTTTGTCTTTCGATGTGCCTGGACCGTTCAGCATCAATAGCTCGTCCGTTTCCCCGCCCATGCCGTATTCTTCGATGTAACTACTCATCTCCTTAACCTTCCGGGAGATCGTGCCTGTCGTTACCTCATATTTATCAGCCAGCTCAGCCTTTGAGACATTGAAGCCGTATTCCTCGGACAGCAAATACTCAATTGCAGCAGAGAACGAGCCTGTCTTCTTCACAGTAGGACGGGTCTGACGGGAGTAGCCGTTCCATAACACCAGAGCTTCCAAAATCACCTCTGGCTCGTATTGTTTCCTCATGTTCTCAATAGTCTGCAGGGCCAGCTGTTCGTGAGCCGGATGCTCCCATTTCAAATCGCTTGCCACCATCTTTTTCAGCTTGGTCAAGGTCAGTTTGCTCTCAGGCTGAATAGAAGCTTCCCGAACCGGTTGCTCCGTTGATATTATCCCCAGTATGGATTCTACTGCAGAGGACTCCTTGTTGAGACAACATTTCTTATATTTTTTCCCACTACCGCATGGGCATAAATCATTTCTTCCAACCTTACTCAAAACTAATTCCCCCTTAAATCTGTCTCTAGCCATTCGCATGAGAACTCTGTTGCTTTAGCATTGTAGGTGTCATTTCTCTAACGAGGCATTCTATATAACTTTCAAATTCCATCGATCAAGCAGAAACGGCTGCCCCGTACTTATATAAAAAAGGTGGGGCCGTTTCAGCGAGTATGTGTTCATCTGGAATATGACGGATCACTCTGGCGATGAGTTCCTCATACTCACTGTCATAGGATTGGATTCGCCTGAACCCAATCGCTGGAGCTAAATTTACCGTCCAATGTAACCCAACTATGAAAACAATTCGCTGTAGAATATATAAACCCATCTCTCTATTCTAGCAAAAATTGAATAAAGGGGTAAGCTCTGCCCAAAACATACACATTCTCAGCTCAAAAAAAAATAGCCTGCACACGGTGTGCAGGCTCAAAGGATATATAAAAAAAGGGGGTCATGTGTGTTATTATAAGCCCACTATGTTAAAGGCTTATGTATCTAATATTACAGTAATATTACAAAAATGATAGCGCTTTATAAATTAACTTTTTAATATCCTCCTGATTAAAAAGCCCTTGCACATCACTCGACTGTGTGGTCGAGCAGTGCAAGGGCCATGAAGTATCTACACGTTAATTCAAATCTTCCACATAGGCATGGTTGGAACGAAGCTTATGAACAATCTCGTCATAATCCTCATCCCTTACTTTGGCAGACAGAACATAATGCAGATCATCATAATCGGCCGAAGAAACATCCGCCGCTTGCAGCAGGTCTCCATCCTCATTCACTCTGTCACGAGTATCCCGTTCTGCATCACGGTCCACATTGGCTACCACAGGGATCACATTTTCGCTGGCTGGAACACCAGGGGCTGCACCTACACCCATTGCTCCGTTGGTACCTACGCCACCTGCTGTATTATAAGGCACCAGTGGCACCATAACACGCGTGTCTCTACCTATCGCACTATCAAGTTGACCTACTTCCAAATGCTCTGTACGGAACGTCTGAAGTGAAGTTCTTGCTCCCTCTGCCTCGTCCTCGGTTCGAAAATACGCCTGAATATGTTTTGTCATGTCAAACCCTCCTTTTTCGGAATGAAATGCAACGTGAAGTTTGTAAACGTCACGATGTAACGTAGTTAAGATACATCAATATATGTCAGTTTCACTAGCTGAAGTTATATTACTTTTAGCAGTTCACGTACAAACGCTGGCTCATCTTCAGGTGTTCGGGATGTAATATAGTTTCCATCCACAACGGCCTCATGATCCTTGAACTCTGCTCCTGCGTTTACCATGTCATCCTTAAGTGGTGGATAGGATGTAATGGTGCGGCCTTTCAACAGACCGGCACTAGCCAAAATTTGCGGGCCATGACATATCGCTGCGATTGGTTTCTTCGCACTGTTGATCTCAGTGACAAACTTCAAGATGTGCGCATCAGATCGCAAATTCTCAGGGGATGATCCACCAGGAATCACGACTGCATCATACTCTGAAGCGGATGCGTCAGCAATCGCCTTATCTGTCGTATAGGAGGCCTTTCCTCCTTTACCTTTAAGGGTCTCACCGGCTTTTAATCCGATAATCTCCACTTCGTGTCCAGCTTTTTTTACTTCGTCATACGGAACCTGCATCTCCGAATCTTCAAAGTCATTCGCCAATAAAAAAGCAACTTTACTCATAATGTATGTTCTCCTTTCCGTGTTCGAACTTTCTTTATGAATCGGGCCTTGCAGTACAATGGCACTTCGTTGTGCCTCGTTTTGTTATTACCCTCACCAGAGCAATTTATAACAATTCAATGTAATTTCATTTTGTAACGAAGTCATCAAACGAACATTTAAAAAGATCATCTCATGACAAAAAGTCCTGATTCGGTAAGGAATCAGGACTTTTTCAGAATCTGTATGATCCAAATATCGGATAATTATATACCTGTGTAAACATTCAAGATCGCGGAAGATGACTCTGCTTCCCTTTGTCCGAATCCTGAAGTGCCCAGATCGTTGCAACATACTCAGCAGCCGAACGGGCAAGGTGCAATGATTCATACAGGTTGCCAGGGAGTAACAGAGGTTCTGAACGGGTACGTGTTTCTTTCGCAGATTGGCGCATAATTGGATGGATGCTCCTTTGATCATGAAATAGTCATCAACGAATTATCCCTCATTATGGCCTGAACCCTATGAAATTATGCACGTAGTTCCTGACGAACCGGACTTTCAAGCATCAAAGTCACGGGTCCCCAGTTGGTAAATGTTACATCCATCATCGCTCCGAAACGCCCGGTTTCCACCTGAATACCTTTATCCCGTAGCAGTTGATTAAACGTTTCATATAACAGTTCTGCCGCTTCAGGTCGGGCCGCAGCCGCAAAGCTCGGGCGCTTTCCTTTGCGACAATCTCCGTACAGGGTAAACTGGGAAACAGACAATACAGCACCGCCTACATCAAGCAGGCTGAGATTCATCTTCTCCTGATCATCCTCAAATATCCGCAACCCACTAACTTTGTCAGCCAGATACTGGGCATCCTTCCCGGTGTCCTCATGGGTAATGCCTACGAGCAGCATTAATCCGGATTCGATCTTACCTGTCAGCTCGTCTCCCACAGTCACCTGAGCCTCTTTACAGCGTTGTACAAGCACCCTCATCTTACAGGCTCCTTACTGCATAATCCGATGCACTGAATAGACATCTTTCACACGTTTGATCCGTTCTACAACGGATTGCAGATGATCCGTATTACGAATCAGAATTGTGACGTGCACCAATGCTAATTTATTTTTATCTGTCCGTCCTGTAACGGCAGATATATTGGTTTTACTTTCAGATACAGCCTGAAGTACCTCATTGAGCAAGCCATTCCGATCATGGCCTGTAATCTCAATATCCACACTGTAACTTGCTTCGATATTCTCTTCCCACTCGACCTCTATAACACGTGCTGCTTCTTCACCGTCTGCACTTGTAGGAATATTCGGACAGTCACTACGGTGTACGGAAACGCCGCGTCCACGTGTAACGTATCCGATAATGTCATCTCCAGGTACAGGATTACAGCATCGTGCGAATCGAACAAGCAGATTATCGATGCCTTTGACACGAATACCGTTGGTTGGTCGATTTCTGCGCTCAGGCGCAGGTTTCAGCTCGCGCATCTCAGAATTTAATTCCAGCAAACTGGATTCTTCCTGCTCTTTACGCAGTTTTTCGGTTGCTTTGGTTACAATCTGTGCAGCAGTAATCCCACCGAATCCAACAGCCGCAAGCATGTCCTCAATATCATTAAATGCATATTTTTTGGCAGCTTCCATCAACTTGTCATCCGTCATCCACGCAGAAGGATCAAGCCCCATACGTTTCAGTTCACGCTCACAGCTTTCCCGACCTTTTTCAACGTTTTCTTCACGGCGTTCCTTCTTGAACCATTGTTTGATCTTCGCTCGTGCATGAGAAGATTTCGCAATTTTCATCCAGTCCTGGCTCGGTCCGTAAGAATGTTTGGACGTCAAAATTTCGATGATATCACCTGTCTTCAGATGATAATCAAGCGGAACAATCCGACCGTTTACTTTGGCACCAATGGTCCGATTACCAACCTCCGTATGAATTCGATAAGCAAAATCCAAAGGAACAGAGCCGATCGGCAATTCAATGACTTCTCCTTTTGGCGTAAATACAAATACCAGATCCGAGAAGAAATCCATTTTGAGCGATTCTACGAATTCTGACGCGTCCTGTGCTTCATTTTGGAGTTCAAGAATTTCGCGGAAGAACGTAATTTTATCTTCGAATTGCGGACCTGCCGCTGCGCCTTCCTTATATGCCCAGTGAGCAGCGATACCAAATTCAGCAGTCCGGTGCATATCCCATGTCCGGATCTGTACTTCCGTTGGTTCGCCATTGGGACCAACTACGGTTGTATGCAGCGATTGGTACATATTCGCCTTTGGCATCGCAATATAGTCTTTAAAACGTCCAGGCATCGGTTTCCATAAGGTGTGTATAATTCCCAGGGTAGCATAACAATCCTTGATATTATCCACAATAATACGAATGGCAAGCAGATCATAAATTTCGTTAAACTGCTTGTTTTTGGTGGTCATTTTCTTGAACACGCTGTAGATATGTTTCGGGCGGCCCGAAAGGTCTGCCTGAATGCCCATCTCATCGAGTTTGTTCGTAATTCCGTCCATAACCGTATCAATATATTGCTCACGTTCGGCACGCTTTTTGTGCATCAGGTTCGCAATACGGTAATATTGCTGCGGATTCAAATAACGGAGGGCGATGTCCTCCATTTCCCATTTGATCGCAGAGATCCCCAGACGGTTCGCAATCGGACAGAAAATTTCCAGCGTCTCATATGAAATTCGGCGCTGGCTTTCTTCCGACTGAAACTTGAGTGTCCGCATATTATGCAGACGGTCAGCCAATTTAATCACGATGACACGGATGTCCTGCGCCATGGCGATGAACATTTTGCGGTAGTTCTCGTTCTGCTGTTCTTCCTTGGAGCGGAACTTAATACGTTCCAGCTTCGTCAAGCCGTCAACAAGCATGGCACACGTATTGCCGAAATGATTGCGGATCTCTTCAAGTGAGACCGTAGTATCCTCTACTACATCATGAAGAAGCGCTGCTATTATGGAGATGGTGTCCATCTGCATGTTCACAACAATGTCGGCAACCGCAAGCGGATGCAGAATATACGGTTCTCCCGATTTTCGCGTCTGTCCATGGTGGGCCTGATCAGCAAATTCGTAAGCTTCTCGTATGCGCACCAGATCGGGTTCTTTGATATATGCCCCGGCCTTCTCGAGTAATTGCTCTATGCCCATTCTGATCTGTTCCGTGTCCTTTCTATACCAAATGGAACCCGTGACAGTGCTGCAACACAGGTTCCCCGTAAAAGTAATTTCCTATAATTATGACGCTTCGCCCGTTTCCCGTCAACTGCTGACGAATAAGAGCGCTTATCCAATTTTTATATTGGTGATCTGTATTACTGTTAACCCGTTTCCCTATGCTTCACAGGGGATTGAATGTATTTCTTTAATTCTTATGTATTATTGCCGTTATTTGCTGAAATAGAAGGAAAATTCATGAAAATATAAATTCCATCGCTCTGCTACGTCAAAAATGTTATTGCTTAATTAAGAGAAACTCTGTAATCTATTGAAAGTTTGTGTTTCGGAAAAGGAGATGAAATTCATTGCAACGCGAAATTCAGGTTAATCAAAAGATGCCACTTGGCTCAGGTTCACTGCTTAGCCTTCAGCATTTGTTCGCCATGTTTGGCAGCACGGTGCTTGTACCTAACCTGTTCGGTGTCGATCCAAGTATGATCCTGCTGATGAACGGGATTGGAACACTGTTGTACATACTGATGTGTAAAGGTAAGATTCCAGCATATCTCGGATCAAGCTTTGCCTTTATTGCACCTGTCACAATGGTATTAAAAGAAAATCCAGGTAACGGTTACTCCATGGCACTGGGCGCCTTTATCATTACAGGTATTGTGTTCTGCCTCGTAGCCCTCATTATTAAATATGCTGGTACCGGATGGATTAACGTAGTCTTTCCCCCAGCAGTTATGGGTGCCATTGTTGCCCTGATCGGTCTGGAACTCGTACCCGTTGCAGCTGGTATGGCCGGATTAATTAATTCGGATCCTGTAGCTAACCCCAACTGGTTTCCTCAGGCAAAACCCATTATTCTCTCTATGGTCACGCTCGGAATCACTGTCATTGGAGCCGTGACGTTCCGTGGTTTCCCCAAAATCATTCATATTTTAATCGGAATTGTATCCGGTTATGTATTGGGTAGTTTAATGGGTCTCGTAGACAAACAAGCTATTGGACAAGCTGATTTCATCTCACTACCGACTGTAACCACACCTACATTTGACTGGTCCGTCATTTTCACCATTTTACCTGTAGCGCTTGTCGTTATCGTAGAACATATTGGACATTTACTTGTAACCAGCAGCATTGTGGGCAAAGATCTTTCGAAAGACCCAGGCCTCCATCGTTCCCTGCTTGGTAACGGGGTATCCACCATTCTTTCCGGGTTTGTAGGATCTACTCCCAATACAACCTATGGTGAGAACATCGGTGTTATGGCACTGACCCGCGTATACTCTACATACGTCATTGGTGGGGCAGCGGTTATTGCAATCGTGCTCTCCTTCTCAGGGACGTTCTCAGCACTTGTAGCTAACATTCCTGTGCCTGTTATGGGTGGGGTATCCCTGCTTCTGTTCGGAGTTATTGCAGCATCGGGTCTGCGTATTCTGGTTGAACAGAAAGTCGACTTTGCCAAGCCGACCAATTTACTGCTTACTACACTTGTACTGGTCATTGGACTGAGTGGTACTGAGGTTGTCTTCTACGGCGTTCATCTGAAAGGGATGGCACTGGCAACCATCGTCGGAATCCTGATGAGCTTGTTGTTCAAACTGTTTGAAGTAATGGGTTGGTTGAATGACGATTCGCAAAAACAGCCTATCACTGAAAAAACGCCTGATTAATCTCACTGTACCGTATATAATCAAAAAAAGCCTGTTCTATCCAACCTTAACGGTTGGATAGAACAGGCTTTTTTATAATCATTAATGCTGTATATTATTTCCCGGGAAACGGAAAAGCAATTCAGGTTTTAATCACAACACTCCAAGTGGAGATTTAAACTTAGTAGTTCATCAATGTGAATACATCGATTTTTCCAGGCAACTTAGCACGACCATTCAGATCAGACAGCTCGATCAGGAATGCAGCACCAACAACGTTCCCACCCAATTGTTCAATCAAGTTGATGGAAGTTGCAATCGTTCCACCCGTTGCGAGCAGATCATCTGCGATCAGGACATTTTGACCTTTTTCAATCGCATCTGTGTGCATCGCGAGTGTATCCTTGCCATACTCGAGATCATAACCAACTTCAATCGTCTCTCCAGGCAGTTTTCCACTTTTGCGAATCGGAGCAAAACCGACACCAAGAGCGTATGCCAGAGGGGCGCCCACAACGAAACCACGTGCTTCAGGTCCAGCAATAACGTCAATTTTGAGATCAGAAACCATCACTTTCAGTTCATTGATCGCATTGCGGTACATTTCTCCATCCTTCAACAATGTTGTAATGTCCTTAAAGCTGATTCCCGGTTGTGGAAAGTCAGGGATGACACGAATATAATCTTTAAAATCCAAAATAATCTCCTCCTAAAATAAATACACAAACTTCCATCTAAGATACGCCCTTCATCCGGGATATCATCCATTGTGTCAGTTGCGGTGTGGCTGCATCCAGCATCACCTGTTCTATCTCGGCCATATTTTCGAGCGCCTGATAGTGACGTGAAGCGGTTAGTTCACGCTTAGGCGGGTTATCCACAAACGTAATTTTGCCGTTATCACGGGTAATGAAGGATAACTCTTCGAATACATCCAACATCATCGTAATCATGCGCGGCGAACAACTACACTGACGACTGAGCACAGGAGTAATCTCTTGTTCCTCCACGGGTTCAGCTTTCCATTTCAACACCTGCATATAAATACGCTTAAAGAGTTCTCTGGAAGGCATCTGAAGGCGATCTCGGCGGTTGCCTGATCCGTGCAGAAGGATGATATTCTCAGCTCCACTGAACAAAGCCAGCATGGCATTAAGTTGTTCCGGGGTTTCCGGCGTATCAAACACAAATAACGTCCGGACTTGTTCCTGTCCATAATGCTGTGCAGCAGCATTACACGGAAATAACCCGACCTTTCTATCATATACCCAAAGGCAAGGTTCATACAATGAATTTCCCTCGGAAACGTCTGTTTCTTTCCGAACAATTGCACCAACAGAACCAGATTTATATCGCAGATGCACCTCAAGTGAGCTCAAGAAATGTTTCATCGCATTTAATGGCTCGGCATTTCCGCGCAAATCAAACACTTGAACCTGAGGAACATGAATGTCCTGAAGCATCAATTGAGGTTTTCTCATTCCATTCCATTCATTGATGGACAGTTCTCCCATCACATCAATAACGGAACCTGGGAGAAGAAATTCTGCTAACGCTCCCTTGCCAAAAGCGACGGTTTCCAGTTGCTGACCATCCTGTTCCAGAACCAGTTTCAGATGGCGTTTCTCTCGTCCCATCGTTCTGGTTTCCTTCACAGTCACACTTCTCAATACAAACCGTGGCGAAGGATTGCTCATTCCAAAAGGCTGCAATCTGTCGATCTCCTGGATCACTTTCAGCGGAACATCACTGATTCTGCATTCATCATCCGCAAGACGTTGAGGTACAAAGTCCTCTTCAGTTAATACAGATGCAGCAAACTCATTCAAACCAGCCTCAAGTTCTTCCAGCTGTTCCCGATGCAAGGTCATACCTGCTGCAGCAGGGTGTCCCCCGTAATGGTCCATAGTGTGTTTATTGACTGTGAGTGCCTGATAGATATCCAAGCCCTCAATGGAGCGCGCAGAGCCCTTGCAGACACCGCTCTCTGGATCGATCCCAAGGATAAGTGTAGGTCGGTAATAACGCTCCAGCAATTTGGACGCCACAATACCAACCACTCCAACGTTCCAGCCCTCACCAGCCAATACGATTACATCTGGAACGGATCCTGAACGTAGCTGTATCTTTTGTTCCAGCTGTGCAGTTGCTTCTTGTAATATGCCCTCTACGACTTGCTGCCGCTCCCGATTCAATAGATCTAGTTGGCCCGCAAGCGTATGAGCTTCATCCAGATTCTCGGTGGTGAGAAGTGATACCGCTCTCCCGGCATGATCCAAACGTCCACTGGCATTAATACGAGGTGCCATGGCAAAGGCAATATTAATTGAAGTCACCTGACTCTGATCCACTCCACTGATTTCCAGCAATGCACTCACACCGGGTAGACGTGAACCACGCATCGATTCTATTCCATAACTGACGATAACCCGGTTCTCCCCTTCCAAAGGCATCAGATCGGCTACGGTACCGATGGCGGCAATCTCCATCCATTCACCGGGTACCTCCCCGATTAGTGCCTGAGCAAGTTTCAGGGCTACTCCCGCTCCGGCCAAACCTTTAAAAGGATACGGACATCCTGGAAGTTTTGGATTAATAAGAGTAAAGGCTTCTGGCAAAATTTCAGGTGGCTCGTGGTGGTCTGTCACAATGACTTCAATTCCCAGTGTTGCCGCATAGGCAATCTGTTCAACAGCACTGATTCCGGTATCCACGGTAATAATCAATGAAACGCCTTGTTGATGGGCCCAATCCAACGCATGGTTGTGCAACCCATACCCTTCATTCGAGCGATGAGGGATATAGATATCGTACGAAGCCCCAAGATGACGCATCAAATGGATCATAAGCGATGTGCTGGATACGCCATCAGCGTCATAATCCCCGTAGATCAAAATATGTTCTTCCCGCTCCAATGCCAGTTTGATACGTGGCACAGCTTCATTCATGCCGAGGAGCAGATAGGGATCATGCATCTGATTAAGGTCAGGATGCAAAAAACGTTCGGCCTCCTTCTCATTGTGCACTCCTCGACTCACAAGCAAACGTCCAACAAGGGGTGAAACGGAAAGCGCCTGCGAGAGTCCCGCAGCCGCCTCCAAATCGATATTCGGTGTATTCCACCGGTATTGCGAATAAAGCAATGATAACGCTCCTTTCCTGATCTACTGGACCCGCGCTTCACTACTGAATTAATGTCGCTTCGTGATCGGGCAGTTCATGATTGGATTTATAGGGATAACCTGGATCATAAGGTATCGCTTGAATCTGTACTTCTTTCACATGACTGAAACGGGTGAGCAGTAATGTCTTGGCACGATTTGCAATCTCCTGTGCTTCCAGTATCGAGATCCTCGGATTCACACTAATGACCAGCTCAATCGTAACGTCATGTTCCTGTTCACGTGCAACCAAATGCTCAATGGTAATGATGCCATATACCCGCTGTACGGTCTCTTTGAAATCTGACGCTTCTTCCTGCTCCAACTCCTGAACGAGTGAACCATAGACTGTGTCCACAATCATTCGGTAACCCTTGTGAAGCACAAAACAGGAAGCAATCAACGCAGCTGTGGGGTCCAGGTAGAGCAGCATGCTCAAACCCGTTTCTTCACCAGCCATCGATCCTATAATGCCGATTAACACGGTGAGCGAACAATAGAGTGCACGGCGATGTTGCTGTGCATAGGCCAGCGCCTGAGACTGGTTTCGTTTACGGAAATATCTGTACTGAAATTGAAAAATCGCTTCTTTCACAGCCAAAGCTGCAACAGCCACCAAAAGTACCGACTTGCCGGGTGCTTCCGGTTCACTTCCGGAGAGACTGCCCAATGCGGAGATGGCAAGCTGTAATCCACCCATGAGAATCAGCACAGATAACAATACTGAGATTCCGGGTCTAGCAACACTTGAATGTTCTTTAAACCGTCCCCTGCGAGCCTTGCTCTTATCACGTACAGACTTGGAGGGAAAGAGACCTGCCAGGGCAGAACCAGCTTCAGAAGCAGAATACAAGCCGTCAGCGAGCAATGATTTGCTGTTTGCCATATAACCGACTCCCGCCTTGATCACCGCAAGTCCCATATTACCAGCAATACCGCTCCATGTGGCAGCCTGGGCAGATGGGATATGTTCTCTGGTCATGAATATTCCCCCTTAATTCTGTACATAAAGTTGCAAAACCGCGCCTGGCAGACGCGGCTTCACAATAAAATGTTTAGTTAGATTCTTTAGCTACTGTCTTAGGTTTGTTCGTTTGTTTACCTTTGAGCGTAAACCATAATGGAGCTGCAATAAAGATTGAAGAATAGGCACCGAAGAATGTTCCGATCACCATCGCCAGAGAGAACATACGAATCGACTCTCCGCCAAAAATAAACAAACAGAGTGAAGCAACAAATACAGTAAATGTTGTATTCAGCGAGCGCGTCATCGTTTGGGCTAAACTATGATTCACCACTTCACGCAAATCAGCTTTCGTTGATTTTTTGGCGAAACGCAGATTCTCCCGAATCCGGTCAAAGATAACGATCGTATCGTTGATCGAGAATCCGACAATGGTTAACACTGCCGTAATAAAGGTCAGATTCACTTCAAGACGGAATATAGAAAATACACTTATAACTACGAAGGCATCATGGAATATGGAAACAACTGCTGCCAAAGCGAATCGCCATTCGAATCGAATCGCAACATAGATCATGATTCCGATACTGGCAATCAGCACCGCATAGATTGCATTACGCTCAAGCTCTTTGGCCATTTCTGGATCAACGGTATTCACTTCATAAGAAGCAGTCTCATCCAGTTTGCTAAATTCTTGCTTGAATTTGCTTTCTTGGTTTTCATCCAGTACGTTCGAGAATCGAATATTAACCCGATCAGATCCAGTTGTAATCTGGACTTCCTTTGTGTCAACACCCAGTTCATTCACGATTGGATTGATTTGCTCCGTTGTAACTGCTTTGGATACGGTAATATCCACATTTGATCCTGAACGGAAGTCAACGGCGTAGTTTAATCCAAGTGAGAGCAAACTGATAATCCCTACCACAGTTAAAATGATCGAGAATGTATAGGCAATTTTACTTCCTTTAATATAATCAAAATTCCAATTAAAGCGCACGAATTTCACTCTCCTTCACTCCGAAGTACTTAGGCTTCTTCAACACGTTAGCCCGTACGAGCAGGGTCAACAGGAAGCGGGAGAAGAAAATATTCGTGATGATACTGGTGACAATATCAAAGATCAGCACGAGTGCAAAACCTTTAACCGCACCTGTACCCAGGAAGAACATAACAGCGGCCGCAATAATGGTAGTGACATTGGAGTCAATGATTGTCCGGAAGGAATGTTTACCACCCGCTTTAACCGAAGACAAGATCGACTTACCACTGCGCATCTCTTCTTTAATCCGTTCGTACGTGATGATATTGGCATCCACCGCCATCCCTATACCCAGGATAAACGCCGCAATACCTGGAAGGGTAAGCACGAATTCTCCTAAATAGAAGATTGCAAGTACCAGCCACGTATGTGTAATCAAGGCAAAACTCGCAATAATACCAGGAATGCGATAAAGCCCAATCATGAACACTAGAATAATAACGGAACCAATCAATCCCGCTTTAATAGTCTGATCCAAAGAAAGCTTACCAAGTGTTGCACCAACACTTTGTGAATACTTCTCTGTAAGTTTCAGTGGCAATGCACCCAGGTTAATGGTGTCACGAAGCTGGTTTGCTTCGTCACGTGTGTAAGCACCCGAAATCTGAGCGGAACCATCTGTCAACTGTTGTCTAACGGTTGGAGCAGATAGAAGCTCATCGTCCAAATAAATAGCGAGAGGTTGTCCGATCAAACGTTTGGTAATCTCGGAAAATTTGGCTTTGTCTTTCACTTGAATGTCAATCATCGGCTCATTCAATTGAGTGAACACAACTTTGGCTGCATTCTCAACAAATTCATTTCCGCGAAGCTCAATTTTGGTGTATTCGCCTTCCTTGTCGTTCTCTGCTTTACTACGGAAGGTCAAAACAGCAGGTTCTTTCATTTTGGCTCTAACTTCAGCCTCATCCGTAACCCCTGCCAACTTCAATCGAATCCGGTTGCTTCCTTCAGTGGTTACCTCCGGTTCGCTTGTTCCAAGCGCATTGGCGCGGCTTTCAAGGCTTTTGGCCGTTTGCACCAAAGATGCTTTCGTTACTTGTTGACCTGCTTCGAGCGGCTCTGCTTCATATAAAATCTCGTAGCCTCCCTTTAAATCAAGGCCCAAGCGTATATTTTTGAGCAGTTCCGGGCTTGTTCCCACCATTACCCCTGTGGTGACAAGCACGACCAGAATGAAACTGATAATTCTTTTCATGCCGTTCCTAGATCCCCTTTCGTTCTCAATATTCCTATTATAGCGATGCCGTAAAAAGCAGTCAATTTTCAACAAAAAAGATCCCTTTCGTCTAGAAAGAGGACCCCCGGTATGCAGACACGGTCATAAAGTTCATAAAGCTTGTTGCTTTCAGTGACAAAATGTCGTTCACCAGCTGGTGAAGCGGTGGAATGCCCTGTTTTTCATATTTATGACTGACGCAATTCCAGACATCTTTGCTGGTGACATATTCGTAACCGACAAGCCTTAATTCCTCCGCCTTGCTACGGCAGAGCATCTCTATTGACTGTTCCAACTCCACATCATTCATTTCTTCCAACGGGGAGCCTCCCTTCGTACATCCAAGCCTTTATGCGGCATCAATATTACATGATTCGACTTCACCTAATCATATTCCTTCTTGCTGATTATGGTTCTTTTTGTTAATCGTGTCCAAGTTGTCATGAGAAGATAAAGGACTGGCATAGGATGAAGAACAACGGCTTTGTCCCGTTTATGTTGATAGCCTGTACTTTCAACCGGGAAAGAGGGGTAGTCTTGAAGAAACAGACATTTATTCAGGGGGCCATGATCCTGCTCGCGGCAGGCATAATTAATCGAATACTTGGTTTCATACCGCGCATTGCGCTGCCACGAGTCATCGGTGCAGAAGGTGTTGGCATCTACCAATTGAGCTATCCCTTTTTTATCGTACTGGTGACATTAATTACGGGTGGTATTCCGCTCGCCGTAGCCAAGCTCGTTGCCGAAGCTGATACCGGTGCCAATCGTTATTCTCCCCAGCGAATCCTGCAAGTAAGCTTAAGTTTTACGTTGACCCTTGGTGTTGTATTCATGTTTTTGTGCATCCTGTTTGCACCCTGGGTTACCAAGTACGTGCTCACTGATGAGCGGGTGTACCATACGTTCGTTAGTATGAGCCCCATGATTGCCATTATCGCCGTATCTGCTGTCTACAGAGGGTACTTCCAAGGCAAGCAAAATATGATGCCTACTGCCATTTCATCCATTGTTGAAACCATCATTCGTATCGTCTGTGTCATTTGGTTTGCCTGGCTTCTCCTCCCCCACGGTATTGCCCAAGCTGCTGCTGGTGCCATGCTGGGCGCGCTCGTTGGAGAATTCGGCGGTATGCTTGTACTCTTGTGGAAGTATAACAGGCAGAAGAAAGAGTTACCGCTCGCTATGCAACAGAACATGTCCAATCTCACAGCCAAACCTTTAAACCCAATACCTTCAGTTCTGAAAGAAACGGGTACTCCACAGCCGGGATTAATCCGGCGTTTGCTTGCAATCTCTATTCCTGTTACAGCAGGCCGATTGGTTGGCTCCTTATCCTATCTGGCCGAAACCATCGTTACTGCCCAGAGTCTGGCTCTGGCAGGCATATCCAAAGGGCTCGCTACAGCACAATATGGTGCATTACAAGGTATGATTATTCCTTTGCTGCTGCTGCCGGGGGCACTAACCTCATCGCTCGCGACATCACTTGTGCCTTCACTGTCCGAAGCTTCTGCTCAGGGAGATCGCGCACTGATTCACAAAAGAATGCATCAGGCCTTACGTTTGGCACTTGTGACAGGTGCTCCGTTTTCCGTGTTTATGTATGTGCTTGCCGAACCGATGTGTCTTGTTCTGTATAATGATGCATCGATCGGAAGCATGCTGAAGCTAATGGCTCCTTTTGCTTTGTTCATTTATATTCAAGCTCCTCTTCAAGCTGCATTACAAGCTCTTGACCGTCCAGGTAAAGCATTGCTAAATACGTTTATCGGTGCTGTTATCAAAATCACGATGATTTTAACGCTTGCTTCCCAGCCTGAATATGGCATCTTCGGTGCAGTCATCGCCATCTGTGTGAATTCTACGGTAGTTACCCTGTTGCATGCCCAAAGCGTACGTAGCCTGCTACAGTTCCGCTTCAAAATGATGGATTGGGTCAAGACGGGTGCAGGAATGTTTATCATGGGAGCAGCGACCCTACTTGTATACGAAGAGACTGCCATGATATTGCCTTTTTGGGTAAGGATGCTTCTCGCTCCTTTTGTCGGGCTTATCGTGTATTTCATCGTCATGGGCTGGACCAAAATGATTGACTTTCATGATCTGTCCCGTGTTCCTTTGATTGGTTCATGGTTCAAGCGCCGGTCAGGCAAATGATTTTCATTTTTTATCATCTTTTGGACTGACATATATCTTCCCATTGTGGTCAATGGAACATATAAATACATCCTTGAAATCCAGAATTCCGTTATATTGAATTTGATTTTTCAGCCAAAATCTCGTTTTCTGAATGATCTCAAGATTCTGATCCTGAACCTTTCCGTCCATAATTAAGGGTAGTGGCAGACCTTCATATTTAATATTTGGAAATTTGATATTTGGAGATCCGTCAATCTGGTTTTTTCCCGTTTTGGATTTACTGGAAGAAGAATCTTCTGAGTCAGAACCGGAAGAATTGCTGTCGTTAGAAATATTCTCATCCTTGGGAAACACGGTCAGCTTGCCTGTGGTCTCCAAAATAGCGAAATCAACCTCACCGATACTGTCTACATTCTGTTCACGGAGTTGTTGCAATAGATCATCCAGATTATAGCGTTGCTTCCGCATCTCATCCCGGTGAAGGACGCCTTTGGAGATCAAAACAGTAGGTTTGCCATCAATTATCAGGCGAAGACGCCGACTTTTAAGACCTATAAAGGCCATTCCGATCTGTACAATGATCAAGGTAAGCATGGGGGCAATCCCGTGAGAGAGCGGTTTATCAATATCTTCAATGACAAAAGCAGCCATTTCAGCAAGCATAATGGACACGACAAGATCAAACATGGATAGCTTACCGATCTCACGTTTACCCATAACCCTCATTGCACAGTACACCAAAAAGTACATGAGAATGGTTCGAAAGATATGTGATCCGACATCTGGGAAGTTCACAACAGGGGTCCTCCTTCGAAACTGAGTTTTTAACAGTTAGCTGGGTAGTGCAATCCCTATTTTGACCTGAACCTTACATGCTCATGCAGAAATAATCCGTTCATTTAATGGAAAACAGTTCATAAGTCCGAAAGCTTGACCATACACTGTATTAACTTATAACTTGTACAAGGGGGTTGCTTCATGCAATTGATCCGCCGCTTGGTTTCGTTTCGAGTGTCCAATCCGATTCTGTCAGGCCTCTGTCAGGCTTTTGTATGGATGTTTATCGGGGCATTTATTCTCTCCTTGTTTCTCTGGATGAGCGGAATGCGGGAACAGGACCTCTCGTTGTATACCTATGTTGTTCATGGCTTGTCATTATTGGTTGGTGGTTTTGTGGCAGGCAAACGTTCTGGTGAAAAAGGATGGTACTACGGAGGGATTACCGGAATCGTATATGGACTCCTTGTGCTGTTGATCGGATTTCTCGCGCTGGATGCTTCGTTTAATTGGAAGGATAGTCTACAACTGCTTAGCGCGTTTTTCATTTCAGCTCTCGGTGGCATATTCGGTGTAAATACGCATCGCTCCTAACTGACTGGTAAAGAACATCGACCTTCACTCATAAATCAAAAAAGAGAACCGGTGTCTCCAGGGAGATCCGGTTCTCTACTAGTGAATACGCCACAAACGTACCCTTATTATTCTATGTTACAGTAACTATTCAACAGCCGTATCACGAGCTACGGCCGTGCTGATTGCATTGCGGTCAAATGTAAGCTTAGTTACATCGTTTACACGCAATACAACCACATCGTCCGTAATCTCAGCGATCGTTCCGTGAAGGCCACCAATCGTTACAATTTTATCGCCTTTTTTCAACTGGCTCAGCATGGAATTCCGTTGCTTTTGCTTTTTGTTCTGTGGACGAATCATTAAGAAGTAGAAAATCGCAACCATGAGTACTAAAGGTACAATCAAAGATACGATTCCACCGCCTTGCGCTCCTGCTAGAGGCATTCCTTGAAACATTCAAAACTCCCCCTTATCGACTATACGTACAGATATTACTTGTTACGCCGGCTTCCGCAAAACTTGAATCAGAAACCTTTGTCATTGTCATGAAGACCATATTGATCGAAAAATTCATCCCGGAAATCAAGCAAACGATCTTCCATAATGGCTTTACGTACGTTACGCATCAAATTCTGCAAGAAATGAAGATTATGGATCGTTGTCAAACGCAGGCCAAATGTTTCATCTGCTTTGATCAAATGACGCAGATAAGCTCTGGAATAGTTGCGGCAAGTGTAGCAATCACATTCAGGATCTAATGGTCCAAAATCTGTTGCAAACTTGGCATTGCGAACTACCAGACGTCCTTGGCTGGTCATTGTTGTTCCGTTACGGGCAATCCGGGTTGGCAGAACACAATCGAACATGTCCACTCCACGAATTGATCCCTCAATCAACGCATCGGGCGAACCTACCCCCATCAAATAACGTGGTTTATTGGATGGCAACAAAGGTAACGTATAATCCAATACACCATACATCAAATGTTTCGGTTCTCCAACACTCAGTCCACCAATAGCATACCCCGGGAAATCCATGGAAGTCAAATCTGCGGCGCTCTGACGGCGAAGATCCTCATGCATGCCTCCCTGTACGATGGCAAACAGACCTTGGTCATGCGGACGAGCGTGACTTTCGAGACAACGTTCCGCCCAGCGGCTTGTTCTTTCGAGTGATTTTTTTACATATTCATATTCAGCCGGATACGGTGGGCATTCATCAAACGCCATCATAATATCGGAGCCAAGTGCGTTCTGGATTTCCATCGCCACTTCAGGAGAAAGGAACTTCTTGTCTCCATTCAGATGAGAACGGAAGTTAACGCCTTCTTCCGTAATTTTGCGCATCTCGCTGAGAGAAAACACTTGGAATCCGCCGCTGTCCGTCAGAATTGGACGATCCCAGTTCATGAATTTGTGCAATCCGCCAGCTTCACGGATGATTTCATGTCCTGGTCTTAGAAACAGGTGATAGGTATTACTCAAAATAATCTGAGCATCCATTTCTTTCAACTCTTCAGGGCTCATTGTTTTGACAGTCGCCTGTGTCCCTACAGGCATAAAGGTTGGTGTCTCAATAATACCGTGAGGTGTATGTACACGTCCCAGACGTGCACCGGATTGTTTGCAAGTTTTGATATGTTCATACGTAATTGCTGCCATTGGTTTTAATCATCCTCTAAAAGTTAATCGTTATACCGTTATACTAATATATCAACATGGCATCGCCGAAGCTGAAGAACCGGTATTTCTCTTGGATGGCTTCCTCATATGCCTGCATAATATGTTCCCTGCCTGCTAGTGCACTAACCAACATAACCAACGTGGATTTCGGGAGATGAAAATTCGTAAGCATCCCATCGATCACTTTGAAGGAATAGCCTGGGTAGATGAAAATGCTGGTCCATCCGCTGCTCGCTTGCAGTATTCCATTTTCAAATTTGCTGCCTACCGTTTCCAGAGTCCGGCAACTGGTTGTACCAACCGCAAAAACACGGTGTCCATTCTCTTTGGTCTGGTTAATCAGGTCTGCTGTTTCTTGTGACAAGGAGTAATACTCCTCATGCATGACATGATCTTCTACAACGTCTACCGACATTGGTCTGAATGTTCCCAGTCCTACATGAAGCGTGATGAAGGCCACATTAACACCTTTGGCACGAATCTGATCCAACAATTCATCCGTAAAGTGCAGTCCCGCTGTAGGTGCAGCAGCCGATCCTTCATGCTTGGCATACACGGTCTGATACCGTTCGCGGTCATCCAATGTCTCCTTGATATAAGGTGGCAACGGCATCTCACCCAAACGGTCCAGAATCTCCTGGAAGATTCCATCATACGTAAACGTAAGCGTACGTGCCCCCATCTCGCCCTCTTCTTCAATGATTGCCTTCAGTTCCTCACCGAATACGATGACCGAACCGGCTTTCAGCTTTTTACCCGGCTTAACCAGTGCTTCCCACTTGTCGCCTTCCACATTTTTAAGCAATAGCACTTCCGCTTTTGCTCCTGTATCTTCTTTTGTACCAAACAGACGAGCTGGAAGAACACGTGTATCATTCAGAATCAATGTATCGCCGGGATTCAGAAAATCGATAATATCAGGAAATGTTTGATGATTAATCTCACCACTATCTTTGTTCAAGGTAAGCAAACGGGATGCCGTGCGATCAAGCAACGGCGTCTGTGCTATCAATTGCTCCGGTAATTCAAAATCATATAAGTTCACATTCATTTAGTTTCATTCCTTAACAATAGTCGCATTTTGATAATAGTGTTTCAATATTGCCTGGTAATCATACCCCTCATCTGCCATGCCTTTGGCTCCCCATTGGGACAAGCCCAATCCGTGGCCATTGCCCTGACCGATGAACATGAAGGTCTGACCCTGCGTTACCGCTCTCGCTTGACCATCACCACTCATCACCACAAGGGCATTACCGGATGATGAGCCTGTACCAGAGGCAGACATTACAGCAGCACCATTAGAACCGGTTTTGCTGGCTGTTTTGCCGTCAGCGCCTAATACAGTATAACTTCCGGTTCCTGCAATATCAAATAAAGTGCTCGGTAATCCACCAAGCGCAGAGCGGTATGTATCGGCATATTTCACCGTCATAGCCTGTCCGTTGGCAGTGACTTCAAGTGCTCTTCCGGAAGGTCCACGCTTGGTCACTTCCAAGGTTGAGATTGAAGCAGGAACAGACGCTGTTGTTTTACCCTGAAGGGATTTAACCAACTGTGCAGACGTGAAAGGTCCTCTCACCCAAGCATAATCATTCGATTGAGCCACTTTTGCCAGTACAACAGCTTCGTTGCCTGGATTCATTTTGGCTACAGGTTCAACGGTGGATTGAATTAACGGAATGGCACGTACATTGGTGTTCTGAGCCGTTACCGTCACTTTGGCCAGTCCCGCATTGGTCTTGGTCGTTAATTCTTTGATGTTATCCTCACGAATGTACCCGCTAACGCCTGAACTCAGCAGCACATGGTACCACGTATGTAATCCTGCCTGGGCTGATGTATCCCCTGAGCTAACCACATTGGTGAACACACCTGCTCCGCCGTTCCATACCTCAGAAGGATGAGCGGTCTGTCCGCCCGCATTGGAGGAGAACACCGCTTCGATAATTTTCCCACCGCTCTTGACTACTTCTCCAGCAGTTGCATCTACTGCGCTGGTTACTTTATCGTTCTCCGAACCAATCCCGTTATAGGCTTGGCTGAGCGTTGTATCCACAACATTGGCAATTTTGAAACGTTCACCCTGTTGAAGCGCGTAGGATCGGGCAGCTACGGCTTGAACTTTCAGAGCTTCAGCAGGCCAGGAGGAATACACCTCTGCCCCTACGACAGAGTACAGGTATTGCTCCAGTGGAACGACATTGACCAACGCCAGATCACCACTTACGATGCTGATTTCCATATCTCCACGATACGTTCGCTGGGAACGTTCCACTACTTTGATACCATTCCCATTCCCTTGTACCAATGCTTTGGATTCAGTACCTGCAATGGTGTAATGGGGAGCTGTTTTGAGTGCATCCGTACTTAATCCTGCATCCTGGCGGATGATGAGCCCTGCACTATTGTTGACAGGTGAAAGGCTTACCCCCGGAGCTTTGGCTTCCACACTGTTCTTTAATGCGGTTAATTCCGCATCCGTTGAAGCTTCACCCACCCATACTGCATATGCTTGGCTTCCTCCACTCAGTTGAAGGACCGGATAAGCACTACTAACTCCTGTTGATAAAAGGTTGGCTTGCGCTGCCTCTGCTTCCTGAAGTGAACCATACGTTCCAGCAGACAGGCGCTTACTTCCGGTCACAGTTGGCTTTTGACCAGCCAATTGAGCTGCTGCTGCCTTTTGTACCCGTGTAACAGCTTGTCCAGCCAGTGCCTCCGTTGCATAATTGCCTGTGTAGAGCTGGTAAATGGCATTTCCATTCACAGACGTTGTGAACAACAACGGCTTATCCGCGGTTGCCTGCAACAATTTTGCTGCTGCAGATGCTGCCTTGAAATCCGCTGTTTCCAACACTTTCACTCTGAAACCATCTGCACTGAAACGAACTTGCCCTGCCGGAAGGCTTACATTTGCGCCACTCTCCGATTGGATGCTCCATTGTCCGGTCGATTCAAGCGTAATGAGTGATGTAGTTGATTTATACGTACTGCCCAGATTCGCAAACAAGGCTACCCGGATCGTCTGTCCATCATTTCCTGCTGCATATGCAGGCACTTGCAGACAACCCACTGTCAAAAGAGCTGCCGCCAGTACCTTCAATCGACGACTCCACTTCTTCGTTCGTATTGCTTTTCCCACAATCAGACTCCTCTCCATGCATTGCCTTCACTTTATATCGGATTAACACACGTAATATTTCAATGTTTATGGTGAACCTTCAATTGGTAAACGTTCGAATCGTGGACTTTCACCAGGCTCTATTATTTTCCGTCTCTTGGTGGAACAGGTAGACCCAAATGATGATAGGCTAGATCTGTTACGATCCTGCCCCTTGGTGTACGCTGAATCATACCAATCTGAAGCAGATACGGTTCATAAACATCCTCGATCGTCTGACTTTCTTCACCAATTGTAGCAGCAATGGTATCCAACCCTACCGGACCTCCCCGGAAGCTGTTGATCATCGATTTGAGCATCTTATGATCGATCTCATCCAGGCCACGCGGATCAATCTGGAGACGTTGCAACGCTTCTTCCGCCAGTGTCTGTGTTATAATCCCGTCACCACGCACCTGTGCAAAGTCACGTACTCGTTTTAACAAACGGTTCGCGATCCTCGGTGTCCCACGTGAGCGCAAAGCAATCTCTTGCGCAGCATCCCCCACAATTTCCACACCCAAAATTTCGGTAGAGCGTGAGACGATATAAGCCAGCTCATCAACTGTGTAGAATTCCAATCGACTGATAACACCAAATCGGTCTCGAAGTGGAGCAGACAGCAAGCCAGCACGCGTTGTAGCCCCAATCAGAGTGAATGGCGGCAGATCCAGCCGAACGGAACGTGCACTTGGACCTTTACCAATCATAATGTCCAATGCGGAATCTTCCATAGCGGGGTACATGACTTCTTCAACTGTACGATGCAAACGATGAATCTCATCAATAAACAGGACATCGCCTTCCTGCAGATTGGTTAACAATGCTGCAAGATCACCCGGGCGTTCAATAGCCGGGCCTGACGTAGTTCGTAAATTAACGCCCAGTTCGTTGGCAATAATATTGGCAAGTGTTGTTTTACCCAGTCCAGGTGGGCCATATAACAAAACGTGATCCAATGCCTCATTACGAAATTTGGCAGCTTCAATATATATCTTTAAATTTTCCTTCACCTGATTCTGTCCGATATATTCATTCAGATACCGGGGACGAAGACTCAACTCAACATTTTGGTCCTCCATCATCAGGTTCGCGGAAATAATCCGATCATCCATGTTCATCCCTACCTTTTTTTGCAGGCTACAGCTATATTAGAATATGCAATTTGTATTATCCCGTAAACAGCATTTGCAGCGCCTTTTTCATCAACACATCAACGGAATCTGCTGTAGTAACATCCTTTTTCAATTTGAGCCATACTTTATCAAGCTCACTGTCAGTATACCCAAGTGCCTTGAGACCTTCACGTGCCTCATCCCAGGCTGAACCACTTCCCGACTCTTCCGATGGAGGAGCGAACAAACCTGTTGCATAAGCTGCCGCACCAAAGCTATCCAGCTTATCCTTGAGATCCAGAATCATGCGTTGTGCAGTCTTCTTGCCGATGCCTGGCAATTTGGTCAAGAACGTAAGATTCTCCTGATAAATCGCCGTAACCACATGTTCTGGTGTACCTCCAGCGAGTATGCCCAGAGCTACTTTTGGACCGATACCGGATACTTCAATCAGTTTACGGAACAAACGCTGCTCATCCCGGGTAACAAATCCAAACAGCAACATCGCATCCTCACGCACATGATGGTGAGTGTACACCGTAATTTCGCCTTCTTGCTTGGCAAACGCAAATGGATTCGGACAGAATACGCGATACCCTACACCATGAACATCCAGCACAATATAATCATTCTCTACATGAATGAACTGTCCTCTTAGAAAATCAATCATTTTCGCAATACCTCATTCAACTTGGAATTTAATGTATAAGAGTGTGCGTGGCACACGGCTACAGCCAATGCATCCGCTACGTCATCCGGCTTAGGAACGACCTGAAGACGCAAGAACATTTTGACCATCTCCTGTACTTGCTTCTTCTCCGCTTTACCGTACCCCACAACAGCCTGCTTGATCTGCATTGGCGTATACTCTGCAATAGGTAAACCCTTCTGCGCGGCAGCGAGTACCATAACGCCTCTCGCCTGACTGACAGACATTGCTGTTGTAACGTTCCGGTTGAAAAAAAGTTTCTCTAGCGCTACTGCGTCAGGTTTGTATTTATCAATCAATTGCACCATACCTTCATATACGTGAAGCAACCGTTCCTCTTCAGGGGTATGAGCTTCCGTCTGAATACATCCATATTGTACGGGTACCACCTTACTGCCGATTTTATCCACAAAACCAAAACCAACAATCGCAATACCCGGGTCAATTCCCAAAAAACGCAAAACCATCTCTCCCTCACAAAAGCGAACATATGTATCGTTCATTTCATTATAACAAAAGATAGACCCTGCGGCAGGAAAAACTTTGTCTAACTGATTACTCGTCTTTATTCGCGGAATTTTTACATGTTTATTCGTATTTTCAACTATTTCAGTATAAACGACAAAAAGGACATCTCTTCGATGTCCTTCATCATATTCCACATATATTTGGGTGTAACGCTTGGTTCCCTAAACCATCAATGTTATTGCTATTGCCACCATTTCACCATCGTTTCAGTACTTCACAATCTTAGTACTGTAGGTGAGGACGTTTGGATTACCCGCCATTATGGATTAAATGATGATCTTCATCCACGGCGTAGTCACTGAACGTAGAGATCACGCTATCATACTCATCCTTGTCCTGAATCCGAATCCCCTGCTGCAATTGATCCAGCACCCCTTCAGGCAAAGAACTTTCCAACGTCCCAACATCCAATTGAAAGAACGTACGAATAACCTTCTCTTTTGCCGGCTTACCCTCGTACAAATTAAGGTTCCCTACAGCATCTATGCTGATATAAGCCTGCTGTTTACAAAGCGGTGAAAGATCATCTACACGTTGCTTCAAATGCAACTCATCTGATGTTCCGACGGTAGCATCCCATTCCGGATGTTGAGCAAGGAGCATCTTCAACTGCGGTCTAGCCATCTTGCCTAACTGCTCTGTCTCCACTCCGCAGATGTACTGTGTTTCCAAAACCACACTTGTCAAATGATCCGGATCAGAATCAAGTTGCTCTACTAACGCCTGAATCTCCTGTTCAGATCTTGTTTCCTGCGTAACAGGCCCCATCACACTGGTTGCCTCACTAAAATTAGTTGTCAGCAAACGCTCAATCGCCGATGAGATGGACAACCCGCTATAAGCCAATATCGTAACTGCAAGCAGAGCCGCCGTCATCCATACTGTTCGTTTCCACCGTCGCCAGCGTCTCTTGAATTGTTTTCTGAAGTTAAACGTGTTCACATGAACCCCTTCTATCACTTTTTAAACCTATTGTGACCTAAAGACTGAGGCTTTATGCACAACTAACTTATCGCTGAAGAAGGAACACACATGTGTTAGGTTAGAGAACTTGTCATAGTGAATACCGGAACCTGCATTTATAGAATCTTATATAGATAAATATAAAAAAACACTATCTAATTATAGATAGTGTTTTTAGAGATCGGGATGACACGATTTGAACATGCGACCCCCTGGTCCCAAACCAGGTGCTCTACCAAGCTGAGCTACATCCCGTTATATATACCGGCGAGAGGACTCGAACCTCCACGGTTTCCCACTCGATTTTGAGTCGAGCGCGTCTGCCATTCCGCCACGCCGGCAAATTTGAAGTTATAATGGCGCGCCCTGAGAGATTCGAACTCCCGGCCTTTTGATTCGTAGTCAAACGCTCTATCCAGCTGAGCTAAGGGCGCAAATATTGGAGCGGAAGACGGGAATCGAACCCGCGACCCTCGCCTTGGCAAGGCGATGCTCTACCGCTGAGCCACTTCCGCATACGGTATTAATAAATATAAAAATGGCGGAACCGACGGGATTCGAACCCGCGATCTCCTGCGTGACAGGCAGGCATGTTAGGCCAACTACACCACGGTTCCAGATCACTTTCTCAAAGGAAAGTATAATTGCGGGGGCAGGATTTGAACCTGCGGCCTTCGGGTTATGAGCCCGACGAGCTACCGGGCTGCTCCACCCCGCGTCGTTATAAAGTTTATATGGTGGAGGCTGAGGGGATCGAACCCCCGACCCTCTGCTTGTAAGGCAGATGCTCTCCCAGCTGAGCTAAGCCTCCAACTTATATGACCCGTAGGGGATTCGAACCCCTGTTACCTCCGTGAAAGGGAGGTGTCTTAACCCCTTGACCAACGGGCCTTAATGGCTCCCCGAACAGGGCTCGAACCTGTGACAACTCGATTAACAGTCGAGTGCTCTACCAACTGAGCTATCAGGGAATATATGCATTTGCAGAGCAAATGCAATTCATCGTACAACATTAACAAGCAGAGCCTGTTTTCTATGTATGATGAAAGAGTTCGCTTGGCGGCGTCCTACTCTCCCAGGACCCTGCGGTCCAAGTACCATCGGCGCTAGAGG
>NZ_JACYVQ010000003.1:0-659073 GCF_014842675.1 Paenibacillus sp. CFBP 13594 | reverse complement strand
TCGGGTCATTACCAAAAAGATGTAGAGATCCAGTGACGTCACAAAACAGCTCGTCGATACTATAGGGCTCAACTAAGTCGGTAAACTCCTCAATTATACTCATAATTTGGGTCGAAACTTCAATGTACTCTTGCATATGCGGTCTCACAATTATCAGTTCAGGACACTTTTGAAGTGATTGCCATAATGGTTCAGCGGTTGACACACCTTTTGCTTTAGCTAGAGGACATGCAGCAAGTATGATTCCTGAACGTCTTGCTGGATCTCCTGCAACTGCCAGTGGTTTGTTTTTGTATTGTGGCATTTTAGCCTTTTCAACACTGGCGTAAAACGACTGCATGTCAATTAACATAATTGTCCGCTCTTTCTTCGCCATCATTATCACTCCCATAATCAAATAAGAACGTTTGTTTGTATTATTATTATAAACCGAACATACGTTCTTTATGCAACAGGAAATTTTTGTAGTCTACTTCATTGACAAGATATATACTACAATAAGCAATCTATTTCGCATAACAGAGGAGAATTAAGATGAAAGACAAGTTAAAGGGTTTGGTCATAGGTATTTTGATCGGATCAACAATTACAGGAGCAACAGCATTTGCAGCTACTACTACACCAATTAAAGCAGCTATCCAGAAAGTCAGTCTTTATGTGGATGGAAGTAAGAAGTCCACAACAGATGCAATAACGTATAAAAACACTACATATGTACCAGTCAGAAGTATGAGTAATGCAATTGGTGAGAAGGTCTCATTAAAAGGGGATAATCTTTATATTGGCAAGCAGCCAGTTGCGAAGGTTAGTTTAGACGAAGCTTTCGATCTGCTATACAAAAAAATTAAGAAAGATGTCGATAAATACAATTTAAGTATGATGGAAGATGGAGAAAGCGAGGGTAAATATGTAATTCGTGTATTTGAAGACTTTCCTGATCATATAGCCACATACGGATGGTATTATGTAGATAAAAATACTGGAGCAGTTTATTGGTATGACCTTGTTAATGATAATATGGTAAAACTATAGGGTGGATCTCTCCACCCCTTTTCTTCTTAAAACTTGTCTTTAATATGCTTTGTTGTGTTCCTCACATCTTAGTCATCAAAGAAGAAACTATATTCATCTAGAGCCTTCTCTATAGTTGCCTTGGGATGCGCCTTGGTTTTAATATGGTGATCGTTTTTATACATATTATCAAATATAGAGTAATTTCTTTGAGTTTTACTAAGACAACATTTTTTAAATTTTTTTCCACTACCACATTTACAAGGATCATTTCGCTTTGTTCCGGTATTTTTCATATGTCTGAGTTCTATGAAAAAATCCCATTGTTCGATATCTTTTTCATAGAAAAAAACTTCTTTCTTGTTTAATGCCGCTGTACTTACCCCCGAATTGAAGGCTGCCAGAGTTCTCGAAGGGGATTCGAATCTAAAACTTCCAATAGATTCTTCAAGTTGCTTTCTGCTTTTACCAATACATTTAACATATGAATTATTGATAATAGTCTTATTAATTTTTTGAATTTCTATCTCTGAAAGAATATTAATGAGATTTGGTTTAATAAAATGGGGTGTTTGTCCATTCATATAAACTATATAGTATTTACTGGACAAAGGAATTAACATTAAAATATCTTTGAACCCCAACTGTCGATTGCTGGCATTTGTATATCGCCCTTTAATACTCAATGCAGCAGTAGAAACATACTGGTCACTAAGCAAAAATTCATCATTATCACTCTTTATAATAGAGAAGTCATAAGAGCTTATAATGGTTTGACTTAATTTATCCAAGTAATTGGAGTCCTTTATTTTCTCCAACATTAAAGGGATTTTATCTTCCTTACTAAAACCTCCAAAGGTGAATTCATTCAGTAATGCGCCGCTTCTGTAATAAAACACAAGATACTCTTTCATGTATTTCTCGACTAACTTCTTAATTTCTTCAATGGGAGTCAAATTAGAATCTAAATGGGCGATTATTTCCCTCATCGCTGGAGCAAAATAACTTTCTATTTTCCCAAACATATTCTCCAGATAGTTGCCTTCAAGAAGTGGATGTTCATAGGTGAATTTTTCGGACATTGACTGCCTATAACTAGTCTCATAAATATTATTATTTTTGAGAAGAACTTCAAATACACGACCTTTACTATTTGCAAAATTAGTAAGCATACTTTGTGGAATGTAATGTTGATTCTTAGTAATAGTCCTCAATCTTTTATCCTCCACCACATTAATATGATTTCAATTAAATATTAATTCATTCGGTTGTTAAATGAAATATGTATTAGTTTAGCTTTGTATTATGGACGCGCGACCAGGAAACTTCCATGATAATCTCTAGGGTCATGCACATAGAGATTAATGTTAACTCTCATGGTCGCATCATCTTCCTTTAAAATACATCTTCTATCATGAGATCTTTTTAAAAATTGCTAATCGGTTACTGCCTTCACCAACAATCTCAGTGTGAAAATGTTTGTCTATAAAATCATTGTTATCAATAAATCCTTGAATTTTCTGATAAGTTGATATCTCTTGAAATCCCAACACAAGATTCATGCCTTTATAGAAAATTTGATTTCGGGTAATAGTTTTACTTTTTAATTGGACAGCATCAATAATTATAACTCCGCCTACTTTTAATGACTTGTGATACTCTCTAAAAACACGAGTAACTCCCTCACCTGTGTCGTCATCTTTATCCGTCGAGTACCATATGCATCCTCTAATGTCCATAATGATGTCTGAAGAACACATACCAAGTTTGGCAAGATTCGACTTCAAGTTATTCCCATCATAAGAACCATCTACATAAGTAAACTTCCCGTTACTCTTGGTGATGGCTTTCCCTTCAATATTTTGGCTATAATCCATCAATATAAAGTCGAACTTTTTTGGAAACAGATCATATAGTTTCTCCTCGATTCTACCTTTATTGGCACTAGGACTAACAAAAACCACATTGGATAATTTATATATGTGAGAAGCAACATCTTTTGTATTTAGTAGAAAGTCGTTGTACCATTTCTTCCTTTTCAGGTATTTGTATGTAGCATCAGGCCATCTGTATAGCTTTCCTCCTTTAACATAATCCCAATCTTTCAAGTCTAGCACTCCACGTTTTTTAAGGGCATTAAATCCTTGTTCCATTACAAAATAATAAGTTAGAGATGGAATAACTACGATTGCACAGTAAAGTAAGAAAGTAACAAATACATTAAAAGAAATCGAGGCCAGTGTTAATATTCCCAATATCCAAAAAGCAGCCATAGTAAGTAATATTAAACCCAATATTGACAGAGACCAAAATATGCTATACCCCACAACTCTATCTATAATTGTGTTCATCAGATTTAACCCATATGTGAATGAAATCACCCTAAATCTTAAGAAAATCCAAAACATCAATGAAAATACTAAGCTGATTAAGAAGGGGGCTCCAAAACACCAAAAAAGCAATTTTACAAAATCACTTATTGTTAGTACCGATGCATCAATCACTTATGTTAATTCCCTTCTTTTGAAATTGCTGTTTAGACAGTAGTTATATCTTTCCATTTCACAATTGAAAACAATCTATCAATATGTTCCTGAGTAGCATTCTCTCTTTTATCTAAAAGAGCTTTAACTGATTCTCTGATCTCATATTCCTTTTCATCATCGCCTTGCATTACAGAATAAGGGCTTGGTAAAGTTACGTATCTTTTTACATCAGCACCACAAATTAGATCACGTTTCACCCGTACAGTATGTAGAATTGCCAATGACGACAATAGAGTCAATGGTTGAGCTGCATCTATGCTTTCTTTAATTTGCGGCCAAATGCTCATAACTGTTATCTCATCTTCATCAATCTCTAATTGATCTTCTTTTACATCGACTTCAAACAAAACGACCTTATCTGAGCTTGCAGTGGGAATGACTCTTGAACCAAAGTACACACCTGAGCCGAATTTATCAGTTAAATACACATATCCGTCTGTCGTAGGATTCATATCATCAGAACCATAAGCTCTATCAATTCCTGATGATTTTATTTTCCCACTAGTCAAAATTTCTTTTGCCTTTTGTTCGTAAGTACCATGATATAATATCATTAAAATTCAGCTCCTCAATTTAATAAACTCTTATCAAATAGTCATTTGATTAAGACTTTAAAAGTTTCTAGAAACTACCCACCCTTTTACTAAATAAGTTCTTTCTTCATTAAATCTCCAAATCCATTGATTTCTAAAAATGATATTGAAATCTGCTTCAATAAGATCATCTTCAGTTATTCTACCTCTTACATAGTGTCCTAAGGATTCCATTTTAGATTGTAGATTCTCTTCAAGCATATCCACTGGATTTGGAATATATTTCACCGTAGGCAGGTTATTGCCGAATTCATACTGCTCTGAAGTAATCACTGCCAATCCCATTTTATCTAATCCATGCTTTAGTTGCAGTAAATGTGATTTAGTCATCATTCTAATTAATTGCCGTATACTCTCCTCAAAAATAGGTGATGGATTTAACTCCTGCCAACATAATGTAAAGAGTGAGCCTAATTGTGTTGAAACAGTTGATTCAATCAACAACGAATACTTTTCCTCAAATATTGTTTTCTTGCATATTCCATTTACTATAATATCGTTGAAGATTTTGGTTATCTTAGCGTTGTCTTTCATAAGTAATCCTTCATAATATTCTCCTACAAATTTGTCGCTAAGCACTCCGGTTAAATCTTCAACAATTATATTTAAATTCACATTATTTCCTTCGTATCTATTTAAAACATTTAAGAGTGACTTCTCATCTATATCTAATAACTTCACATTGTCATAATTGTTTAGTAAAAAATCTAAAGTTATATCATTTAAGTTGCCCGCGCCTACAATAATAGCATTCTGTTTTATTGAGATTATAGAACTTGCTCTAGCAATCAACTCATCAACTTCTTTTCTATGAGTATCCCAAATATGACTCAATTCATGCACCTGACTATTCATATTATGAAAATAATCACTACTAACTTTTGCTGTAGCCACAAAAACCTCTCCTTTTATAATTTAACTCATTACATATAGAAACTATAGACTTCTACAGAATGCAAGATTTCGTACTTGTAACTTCAATTCTGTCCCGAAATTGATATTTTTGCTCAAATAAGCTTACTTCTTTACAACCAATTATATCCTTTGATAGACTACAATTAAAAGTTGACGGAGGATATTAATGGAACTTAAGAATATTCAGGTGAAATACAATAATGATTCTAGAGATAACTACGATAGTTGGGAGTTATTCAGAAGGTCAAATGTTGAGCAGGTCTATGAAGTGGTTTTCAAAAGAAACTTCAGCAATTATGGTCGTTTACTTTTACTTGGTGTAGGAAACGGAAATGACATTGACATTAACTACTTTGAAGAAAAGTTTGAGGAAGTTATTCTCGTAGACATTGATGAAGATGCACTAAATCATTTGATATCAAGAGTTAAACATCCAGAAAAATTCACTAAAGTAGTAGCCGATTTAAGTGGTATTGCTCACCACTTTGAAACATTTGAATTCCTAAATAAAACAAGTAGTCAAGTCGAAACATTCTTGCGTAAGATAAAAATAGAACATGATCTATCCAAAATACAGGGAAAATTTGACTGTATCATCAATTGTAACTATACCACTCAACTGATACATCCTCACCTACTCACGGAATTAGATAATTATAAAATAAAACCAACTTCTGGACTTCTACAAGAGAGTTTAGAATTAACTAATAAAATAATTATTGAGCTGTTTAATTTTATCCACTCAAAATTAGAAGACAAAGGATTGTTTGTACATTCTACCGATAAATTTGAAATTTCACATCATGCAAAAACAGATTATTATAGTCCTGGATCTCTTGAAATGATGGAAGAGATGGAATTTCAAATTCATCTAAATACAGACAAACTTCTTACCAAAGAGAACATAATAAAATTCCAAAAATTCGCACTCTCTGGAAGTCAAACCCCAGTTGGGATATTTAACGTTGAGAGTGTTAGATATGCACCATGGACATTTGTGAATACAGAAGAATTCGTAAAACATTATATTTGCGCAATTAATGTTTACAAAAAAAGTATTGTTCCAAAATATAATACGCTTAAAAACCTTTAAAACAGAGGGGATAACTCCCTCTTGGTTATTAAATGTTTCTATCCTAGCTTGTTCTCGAATTTAAATAGATACTTGGCTACCTACCATGACCCAAATTGTATTTATGTTCTATTACGTCAACTGATCCATTCAAAAATTTCATTTCAACTCACTGTCGTATGCATTTGCAAAAGTAATTCCCACAATCTGAACTTCATCATAACTCTGAAACTCTGCACGAGACTCAATTAATCCATGCACTACATTTGCCGCTCGTTGTGCCAGTTCCTCTTTATCCAACTTCTCATCAGAATTAACTCTCACGTTCCTGTTTATGTATTCTTCCGCGTCATCCAGACTAGCATATAGATTAACCACAACTGTATATGAGTATCGAGCATTCTTGGTTTGTTCTTTAACATTTTCAGGCATCGAATAATATTTCAATTCTTTAACCTCACTCTCTCATCAAATGTAATTTTCATCTTATTTTCTAAATTCTTGAATTCAATAATTCATAATTGTTTTTCTTATGATCCAAGATTATTAAATTCTCCAATAATACTCTTATATTTTTTGAATCCAAACTGCCTTGCTCAAATTCGATACCATTAAAGATGAAAGTTTTAATCTGAATTGTGTCTAATTCAACTATGAAGCCATCATTGATGTACTGTTCGAATAATGCCTTCATTCTAATATTGGTATGCTGGCTAGGCCCTGGTTTTAAATAACCAGAAATCCTTCGCTTTAAATTATCAGTCTCACCAATATAGACCACCGTGCACTGGGTATTGGGCTTGTATATCTTCCACCTGTATATTGCAGGCACATGATAAAACTTATTCATTGTCTTATCAAATGGTCGAGGGAAACGATAAGTCTCTATGTTTACCACTGCATCGACGCTCTTCCACTCGAAATTTAGGCTCAAACTGTACATGTTAGTCTCCATTCAAATCTGTACCTCCTTCGAGTAAAGATTCGTTTTATTGTAATCAGATTTACATCAGGCCTAGCCTCTCAAGTAAGTCTGTTAATTCATCGGGACATTCAACTTGAACAATTTGCTGAGAGTTAACCCAAAATCGAACAAATTCTAATTCATCTAAGGATAATGATATCTCATTGATCATATTTCTTATTCTAGGAATATCGGGATTGGCCATTATTAGAATCGTTTTATCGGAACTGTATTCGTAATGTTTCATAAGGCAAAATATCTGAGCACTTAGATGATTTTTAAGTTGTCCTGTCCCAAAAACATATGTACATTGATTATTACCAAGTGAACCTTTTGATTCAACAATTAAAGAGTATCCATTCTTTTCGCCATATACATCGAATCCTCTTTCTTTGTTCTTGGCAACATTTTTAACGTCCACCCTTTTATTTTCGAAATATGATGAAACAGCTAAATTGACTGTATTTTCATCCATTATAAAAGGATCTTTACATCTTTCTATTGGTATTCTTACAGTCATTAATATCTCTCCGTCCTCTTAAAGGCTGAAATTATGCAGAGTTTTCATTAATTTGATTTCGTACTCTTCTCAATATTTCCCGCTTAATTTTTTCACGGTAATCTTCATGTTCCCACTCTCTTAAATCCTTTTTATATCCACAGTTCTCACACTCTAAAGTGTTGATATGAAATGTCCGTCTTCCTTCAACGAGATACCCGTTACAAGTAGTGCAAACAGCAGCAATTTGACGAGAAACGTTATATTTCCCATTATATCTAACCCAATCCCACTCCCATCTAATTCCATCAATAGTGTCATTTCTGTAGTTTAAAAGATCAGGTACGCTGCTAGTTTTATTGATAGCTTTTTCAATAGGCCTAATAAGTTTGAAATAGACTACTGCGCTTAATAGCAATGTCCAAAGTGGCACCCCGAAAGTCAGGATACTTTTTACTAGTTCGTAAGCCCACTTAAAAATGGAAACAAATGCATCACTGAACGGTTGCGACTTGACATAAGCAACTATTGGAGTGCTAATGACTGTACTTAGAACAGCCGTTGTAACACCAATCCCTATCGGGTTCTTGAATATTTTTGAGATATACTTCATGTAATTCACCTCGTTATCACATAATTTTGAAAAAGTATATTGTTGATTATCTCGGAACCATTTTCTATAAATCATTTGTAAGGCAGAATTACTCTCTGAATATCTACATCAACAATAGAACCATCAAGCACCACATTTATTTGCAGCCATATTGCTTTTCATCAACTATGTATACTTCCCGCCCATTACTGCGAAAGACTAATTTTGCTGAAACGAAAACAAATTGCGGTTAGTTATAGACCCAAAACTTTCTAGGAGATTTCGCTGCACCATGCTCCTTATACTCAATATCTATTTTTCCGCAGAACTCTTCAAAGTACCTGAGTATCTGTTCATTTTGCTTAGGCGTTTTACCTAAGATGTTGTTAATGATCTCATTGGTATAACGCCCATGTTTATCGTCATGATCTGTATGCTTTTCTGCTGAATTGTCAACATATCCAATAAATCTACTGGGATAAAAATTTCTGTTTCCATTGTCATCCATGCAAACTATAAAACATATACCCTTCTCTATCCTTTTTCTATAATACTCATTATAATCCTTCGAACATCTGTACTCATCAAATGTTTGCATATTGTTCTTTATATCCTTCCATGAATACACCAACTCCATCTTTCAATCATCTCCAGATCATATGTTCAGAATAATTAATGAAAGTATTATTTCACTAAGAATAACTACGCAATTTTAGATTAATATATCAGTACATAGTATGCTGACCCCTAGCAATACACTTACTTTGCTACCACAATTATACAACAACAAGTGTCCTTCTACCTATGTTTTCTGAAAGTAATTGTGTTCACTGGCCTCAGTTTGACTAGTACTCCATCATAGTGTACACAAAAGAAAAAAGCACCCCGAAGGATGCTTATTTTAAATTTGTTTTAATAGTTCTTGGATACAAGAGAGATGTGCTTTAGTGAAAAAATCTTTAGTCTTATCATTTTCTGCCAGTATAGATTCAAAAATCTCAACAGCTTCTTCTTTGTTTCGCTTTAAGAATGAAATATCGCTATGGCGCATTCGATTAAACGCACAAATCTGAGCGATTGTTTCAATTTCTTTTTGTACATCAAAAATAAACTCTCCATCTTGTGGAATAAGTATCCCCATCTCTACCAAACCACTAACTGCTGTTGTAATTGTTTCGGTATCTGAAGAAAGTAACTCAGCAATTTGGTCAACGGAATAGTATCGTATTTCCTGTCTCATAAGTTCAAATATCTCAACTTGAAGTTCATTTAACATATGTTCTCACCTCCTTGGACCATATATTCGTCGGCTAAGAAGGATTATCCTGTTTTAGTGTCGAAATATCTGTGTTATAGGGAGGTGTAACTAGAAATGTTTTATGTCATTGGACATGAATCTTTAACGAATTCAGGAGATTTACAAAGACAAATTATGCAACATCTTCAGAACGAACAAATCACACGTGCTCAAAATGCAATTCCTTACACAAAAGAACGAGAAATTTTACACTATGCAACCAACACATACAAAGATCCAAGGAATCCTGAGTACGATTATTTTAGCTATATCAACTCTAATACACGTGACTTGCTTTTGTATTACAATATCGATTTTGAGGAACTTGATACGATTGTTACATTGCCTAAAGGAGTAAGTCTGCTTATCCGAAATACCAGATTCCTATAAAATAATTCCACTTACTATCCGTTGATGACTATCCTTCAGCGGATTTTCTGTATTTATTCATTTGTAAGAATACTCAAGCTTCTTAAGCAGGTTTCTTTCTGCCTCTGTCGTGATCGCGTACAAGTATGTATCAACATAAGGATATAAAACAACTGCAACACTAAGTATCTCCATTGCTGCCTTGCCTATTATCTCATCGGCTGTTTCTTGTGCTGTTTTATTTGCTGCATCTACAAGTCCTGGATTAAACCATTTTATAAATGGATTCTTAAGAAGATCAATTGCAGATTGGTGAATTGGTGCTATTAGGATAGGTAGCGTATCGATCGCTGTGTTTAGTGCTTGATAGGCTCTTAGCAAGTCCCATACACCAGCTATAAGGTTAGGGTGATCTACTGCATTAAATAGTGGACTATTGACAATTAAGTGAGCTGCTAAGGGTTCCTTAGAGTAGTACCTTTTTTTCTTTTCATAGTGATCCATTGTTAACTCAAGTTCTCGCATAAAATTATGTAACAACTTGATACGCTGATTTCGTTCATCTTCTAATTCCTTTTCCTTGGCTTTCTTCATGGTTACACTCACACTATATCTCACAATTAAAATAGGCACTATAACACCCGTAATGAGGGCCATAATCGTAAATCCTTCTAATATATGTTTAGATAAAGTTTCTACAATTTCTACTATTTCAATCACTCCCATATGTATGATAGGAATATTACACCACTAACATCAGTTCAAAGAGAGAATGATGTATTCTGAAGGGACGAACCAACATATTTACCGTTCGTTGCATACCGTTCCCTCTATAGTCAAGCTAAATTCTAGCCTATCCGATTTTCGAATAGGCTAGATTCGGTTGTAACGAATCGTTACATCTAAAGCTCACAGTTGAAATATCTTTGAGTTAAGCCATAGGAATATTTTCGGTGGTTATGAAATTGATGTGGTTTTCAACCCACACCGTCTTAATCAATTCTCGTTCGTCAATTCTGTCCAATGAGAACTGATATCCTTCAACAAGGAACAGAGTATACTTAACCTTATTGTCTGATTGAATATAATGGTTTACGCCTACGTAGGCGAGAAGTTGTAGTTGTCCACTTTGTAAATGAGAACTGATTTCTACTTTGGGAATGACTTATAGAGGTCGTGGATTATTAAGACTCCTTGAAATTTGCAATAGGATTTAAGTATTTCAAAATGAACAAGACTTCTATTTTTTCACAAGTGCAGTCGAATCGATTAAATTTATACTAAAAATATATTGATTATCATCTAAAAAAGAATCATATGTATATATTTGAACTGCTTGAGCTTCTTCATCTGATTTAGGATATTCTTTCAAAAACTTACCGCTATTTTCTTCATATGCAAACTCTATCATCCTAGGGTCGTTATCAATATTATTTTGACTGCCGTACAGCTCTAATACTTCACTCCCTAACATTCCAATTTTCACACCTTGAGCAGTTTCGAAGATTCCTTTTGATCTGTTACTTAACATAATTCCTATTAATTTATCATCTTTGTAGATAATAGTTACTCCTTCATCATAACCAAACATATCATCACCAATCTTTTCACCTTTCCCTAGAATTTTCTCTATTTCTGCTCTACTCATGCCATGGCTAATTTTTTCATTAGTATGTACATTAATAATCTCGATATCCTTCTCAGTAAGTGTGTTTGTTTTTCCTCCACAAGCTGTAATCAAAAATAATAGTACAGCTGTAAATGCAATAAAAAGTCTCCTCATATTTCTCCTCCTTATAATTATTCCGAAGAAAAAAGAAAGACCACTTCCCCTAGAGGTAGCGGCCTTACCGATGCTTTCGGATGTGATTAGATTTTACCATAATTAACCTTATGCTTCAATTATAGTTTGGAATAGATTAAGTAGAGTATACTGCATGAGTGTAAATGAGTCCGCCCAATAAAAATCCTGTATAGAGGACTAATCCAATGTGGACAATTTTGTCCTTATGGAGAATCGGACAACAAAAAAAGATAGCGCAATTCTGCGCTATCCTCATACTTAGCATTCAATTTTCATCTTCATTCGTTTCTGTCTTCTGATCAATGTTAACTCCCTACGTACCTCCATCCTACGTTCAACAGTTATGTTTAATCTTGAGCCCTCTTTAACCAAGTTATTATACAAACTATCCAAGTCATTTGTAATGGTACTCGTCTGTCTTCTCTTACTATTCTTCTTCTGACTCCTCACTGTGCGATACGGAATTCCCGTATTATTCAAGCTCATGATCTCATCGAATAATGATCCTTCAGATATCATTTTCTGTTCCTCTCTCCATCATAAAAGGGGATGTAGTCTGCATACACCTCGGTTTATGAGGGGGTGACGATTTGGCACCTCATAAAATTTGAAGATCAGTTTACAGTTTCAACTTATGTTCGTCAATCAGCTCTATAAACATGGGAATGAAAGTGTCATTTCATCGAATTTGCTATACTCTATGAGTCATATGTATTGTTTTCTCTCCATCTGGCAGGATGTTTTCAAAGAGATAACAATACACAAGATTAACTTAAATCGTTGTTACGCGAATTTTTACAATACTATGTTGCTTGTTCCAGTACATTGTTTATGTATAATTTGTTTAAACCATTTGCATTACTGCACGTTCAAAGCGGATATTGCTATCATATTGCTTGGCGGTAATCAGATCATTTATATTGATTCCCCATTGTTTCATACGTTCAACTTGATAAGGGACGATATTCTCCTTGAAGTACAACGTAAGCGCCTTCACTGGATTGAGCAAGTACATATCAATAAACGACTCTACAGACATTGGATTCAATTCAAGCTGCTCCTTACGGATGTCGTATAGAAGTCTATTGATTTCCAATTCTGTTGGATCAAGTGAGACTCGCATCATGAAATCATACCGTAATTCTTCTGTGGTTAGGACAGCTTTAATGTTGGCAATAAGAGTCCCTGCTTTCTTGCTTATCTTACAATCATTCAAAACCTGATCAATTGCCCAAATTGATTTGACGTATCCAGTTTTCATATCTATCCTCTCCCCTTTCAATTCTGCAAATTTTGCGGAATGTTAGTTAAATTGAATGCAACAGATTTCAATGCTACCCACATGCCATAACGTGTACGTACGCATAATTGTCCTTTGATTAACTTGCCGTGTTTGTACATCTGTATCGCTCCCTTCTGATGAGTTTCCTCCCGCAATTTTTTCCACAATCACAGTTTATAGTTGTTACATGAATAATAGTTACAGTAGATTGTTGCTTATTTGATTTGCTTTTCGAACTCGGAATTCAAGTTCCGGTACAATGTTGCGCTTATTTGGTGTACAATGTGTATACAGATGTTAACGTTTGATACTCATAATTTGATTCGCATGAACGAATATTGTTTACTTCTACATATTATTCGCTTGCGCGAATCATGTCAACTGTTTTTTAGGGGGAATCTTTAGTTGCACGTTTTGAAAATTAAACTTAAAGATGTGCTAAAACAACGAAACGTTACTCAAAGACAATTAGAAAGCATGTCTGGAGTTAATCAGGCTAGGATATCTCAACTCTGTAAGCCGGGCAGACAAGAAATCAATTTAGGTCTCCTTGAGAAAATAGCTGCTGCACTAGATATCACAGATATATCTGAGCTGATTCAATTTGAAGAAGTACCAGACATAGATCATGCACCTAACTCACACTGAGTTGGGTCTTTCTATTCCCTTCATAAAATAAAAAGACACAGTTCAATGCGAACCGTGCCTATACTTCATTATTTAATTCTCTCAACTTGTACTTTGTCCTTCATTCCATCAACTTTCATATAGTATCTAGATCCGTCTTTGTAAATCAATACATCAGGTCGATATGAATATCTGTAAGAATATTTATAGTCAACCTGTTTCCAGATCTGCCCGTTCGCCAGTTCATATAAATTCCCTTCTTCATAACCTTCGAAATCATCGTCTATTTTAGACTCTATAGTACCTGACGTAACTGGAATAGTGGGAACAATCGGCGTATTTTCACTTGATGTGAAGGGAGTAGCATTTAGAGCAGTATAGGGTACTTTCACATCTATGAAGCCCTCCGAAAATGGGGCAACCTCGTATGGACTAAATCGAACAACAATACCACCATCATAGAAGTAAAATGTTGAATCGGGGCCAATTGGATAGTTGTCTATACTTTCATCATATATTGCAATACCTGCACTCTTTTGTATACTTAAACCTGCACTTATCGAGACAACTAAATTACTTATTTGGGCTGTACTTTTTGCTACATCCCCCAAAGTAATAACATTGCCGTTACTTAAATTGAAGTTGTATGTATATGTTGAATATATTTCATGAACGCCGCCTGTAAAGGCGCTATCAGTATAGACTATAGATAGTCTCTCATTTTTATTGAATTTAGTACTTGGAGATGTTTTATAAAAATTTTGTTTTGATTGTTTCTTTAAATCTGTGTCTAATTTAGCTGCCGTTAATGCGTGAGTTTTTAGTGTTTTATTGATCTTATCTGTTGTTTTTTTGTTACCACCCGTAAGTTGGATGTACTTTTGTCCTTTATAGCTAAGTACTTTTGTTTTAACACTGACAGTAGAAGCAGCATCGACGTAGTGGGATGGCAAAAATATGATAATCGACAGAATAATGATAAAGCATCGTTTAAGATTAAAGTTCATTCTTTCACCTCTATGATTCCACATCGGCTGTGGGTATGGCTCACTATGTAGGTCAAAAGAATTATATGATGATTTCCCAAATTTAACAATATACAATTAAATTAAAATAAAATCAGACTCTTACCTCAAATTAAGATCTGAGAATTAAGATCTGAGAATTCAGAATTATTAACAATTGAATTTTAGATTAAATTTTAAAAATTGTAATATTTTATATACTGTTGTATGTTACTTATGTAATATATTTCAAATAAAGAATGTGTTTGTACGAGGAAGAAAATGTTATTGCTTGGGCTAGTATTTGTTTTAAGTTTACTCGGTGCCTCATCTGTTTTTGCAGAAACCAACACTGCAATTGTAACCCCCAGTAAGTTGGTAGACACTGCCATTCCTGTGGAGGGAAAGTACAATATGGGAGATATGGGCTTGAAGTAACAAAAGGTCAAGTTCAAATTATATTAGATGAGCAAAATGCAGATGGAAGTTGGAATCAAGTACATGATTTCACATTGTATACCCCTTCTGGGAAACTAGCTCACTATTTTGATTATTGGATGAAAAACGGAACTAGATCCACTGTTACTCTAATTGCAGTGCGAGACACCGAACTTGGTGTTGGATATGTTAGAAACTAAATGACTACATTCTGGAAAGGGCTGAAATTCTCAGCCTTTTTTTTGTTTATGTGAAATTCAACTATTATGTTGATTGATCAATGTTACACCCACAACAGACAAAGCAAAAAGGTTGACGCAATGTCAACCCTAATAAACTAATCTATATCGTAAATCAACCGTAAATTATCCATATTCAGAAACCCTACTCGATACTTTGAATAGACATATGATCCATCCGGTTGTTTCCCCACATTGTAATGCTCACAAATGATAAAATATTCTTCTCTCTCTAGCTTCCCATATTTCAAATATAAATCTCTTCCCATTTTTAGCATTCCACTGTTTCTAATATTTATAGCAGTCAACAAAGGCAAGTTATTCCACTTTGATATTTTTCCTACTCTACGATTGACCACATGAGTTGGAGACGGATCGTTGATATCCTGTTTAACTCTAGAATTGATTGCCGATCTCAATATATAGTCATTCTCAATCAATTGATTGGAGCGTTTCTTTATTCCATCCTTCAATATCCCATTGTTTTTAGTGTAAACCTCTTCTTTATCCGCTAATCTCAATATGTCATATAAATATTTTGATATGGGGATTTCTCTTGTTTCAATCTCTCCATGACTTAATTCATTAAAGAGTTGGATTTTGTATTCCTTATCTGAAATTTGAGTTATATGTTCCATTTTCATATTCAGTAGTTCGCTATTTCCACGTCCCATTATTCCTTCAAATAACGCTTGTACCACTACTTTATCCTGAAAATTAAGACAGCTATCAACTATATTCCCGATATCCTCTTCACTGAATACCGTTGGATTACTATCATCCACAAATTGACTGTAAAAGGCAGATGATGAGACTGCATCAAGGGGATTGATATTGTCTTTACGCAAATCCTGTTCAATAGCCCAGCGAATATAATTTTGTATAATACTTCCCGTACTTTTCGTTGTAGCAAGCTTAGTAGACTGTAACAGGAGCAAAACTTGCTTGATCTCACCTAGGTTGAAGTCATATAAGTCCATTCCTAAACGCTTTTCAATGACTGAAGCTCTTCGCAACACTCTGGAATATGCATCCTTTGTATTGTTCTCAATCAAAGTTTCTAAATAACGTTCTTTTTGTGATTCATTATATAGACTATCCTCGTATATATTATTCAATGTTGTTCTCCTCTAGCTTAGATTCAAAGTAATCAATTATTTGATTTCTGATACGCTTGTTTCCTGTCAGTGATTTCTTTGCATTGAAAAGCAACTCAAGTTTATCTACATCGGTAATGATACTGTTCACATACTGTTCTATTTCCTCTAAACCTATATCATGATCTTTCATGAACTTTGACAGTACAATGTAACCAATAAACATCAAGGGATGACTCATAATTCGATTCTCGCGCTTATTTGCGTTATTTGAGAACTCATCTGGATAGCTCCCCACCAGATAAGTAAAGAAATCATTGAGGTAATTTGAAGTTTTTATAACGTCTAATTGTCTTTCGAATTTATAAATCCGATCAATTGAATACGACATGATATCAAAAGTTGTTAATTCTCCAGCCAAATCATTAACGTTTGATGATGAAGCAATCTGTTTTCCTATCTCTGACTTCCTTTGAAGATTGGCGACTACCTTGTCTGACATTCGCTCCTGTGCTAATTCTTCTCTACGTTCCTTTTTCAACACGTTAATTGTATTAATTTGACCAAAATACTTTTGAGCTGTCTCGTGGTCATATGACCGAATGGAAAGTATCATATCCAAGTCTAGGTTAGGGTTCATCTGTAGAGCTAATACAGCTCCCTGTAAGCGGTGGAAACCATCCAGTATAGATATAACTGCCCCATTATTTATAGTCAGCGTATTAGACTCCTCATGGTACATCACAGGGTCAACTTCTGTAGAATATACATTTAGGGTGATCATATCTTCAAAGTATTGATTTTCAGCCATTTTAGATGCAATCCTCTTCACACTTGCCTTGTTGACGATTGGAGTTTTAACTATTCCTCCAGCTTGATTCATTTCATACTTGGCACCACGTTGAGTTTCATAATCGTAAACAATAAGTTGGCTTTCAGACATCTTCACTAATTCGGCAATCGCAATCTTGGTTATGTAGCTGTCATATTTTATCTTTGTAGTGTTTGAAAATGAAATAGGTAATTCCATTCTTTTGGGAACAATTGATTTAAGGATACCCTGAGCGTCCCTAATCTCACGTTTACCAAACAACTGATCGGGTTCTATATCCTCATTTCCCGTCACAGCAAATAAAGCTTCACATACTCCGTAAAGAATCGCATTATCCACTTGGATGATGTAATCTGCATCGGTTAGAAGTTGCTCAATCACATCAACAGGAATGTTAAGTTCGATGAGTTGATATTTGAATTGATACTTGAGTTTCTTTGAACCACTTATTTCTTCAAGTTGTATGTTAATTAACTTCTCAATATCTGACCTGTCTAATTTCATGTGTATCCTCCCTCCATACATATATTATGATATCACAATTACGTAAAAATAATATGGGAGGCATTAAAATTTCGAGTGAGAAACAACTAAAGGCATGTCACTCAGTGACACGATTACATGGGGGCTTGGATTGGCTGTATTGGGGCTATAGGATGGAACAAGGGCATAAGAGGGTAAAAGAAAAACAGCCTTGTGAGGGCTGCCTAGAAGTTTATTGTTGGTATCTGTGGTTTAAGCGGTGCAAGAACTGATGTTATAAAGCCAGTTAAATGTTCAAATGAGTAACCAATAAGATCACCCACACCTTGATAGCTATAATCTGTCTTGTAGGCAATGTAAAACAAGATGAGAAATGCAGAGCCACCAACAAGTATAAGTTTGTCCTTTAACGATAATGATCTCATGTAAAACCTCCCTTTTTATATAGGAATATTATACCATGCATACGAACTCACTTTCTACTTTGACCAAAACTCACACGAATCCCTTACATAATAATTCCCGTTCACTTTAACCGCATACTCATTGTGAGATACAATTACCCCCTCTTCTTTCTCACCATTAAACAATACAACTATAGGACGTTTAAAATTCATATATCGTTCGAAATCTCCTGTTGTATCAAGCATTTTCTTCATTTCCATTGCTCCTCTCATTACTCATACCCACTTTTATAGACGTACTATGCAACATATCCAGCGCTTCTGCGCCCCTTACCTCACCAATCACAATCCGGTTCGGACGCATCCGTAAGGAAGATTTGATCAGATCCCGAATAGATATCTGTCCCTTGCCTTCGGTGTTGGCATTTCGCGTTTCCAGTGATACCAGATTTGGTACCGTAACTATCTGTAGCTCAGCCGAATCCTCAATGGTAATAATCCGCTCATCGGAAGGGATAAACTGGGATAATGCGTTCAGAAAGGTCGTTTTTCCCGATCCGGTCCCGCCTCCAATGAAGATGTTGTATTTGCTCCGTACCAACTGCTGCAATAATTCTGCCGCTTCTTCATGCAGGGCTCCCTTTTCAATCAGATCGGACATCTTCATCGGTTCACTGGGGAATTTACGAATCGTCATCGTGGGACCTTTCAAGGCAATAGGGGGCAACACGATATTGACCCGCGAACCATCCTTTAAACGGGCATCTACGATTGGAGAAGACTCATTCACAATCCGGTTTACCCCGGACACAATCATCTGGATAATATCCTCGAGCCGTTCCCTGGACTCAAATTCAAGGGTGATCTGGCTGACTTCACCTTCCTGCTCCACAAAAATCTCCTTGTGACTATTGATCATAATCTCCGTAATATCGGGATGATCCACAAGTGGCTGCAAAATATCCAACCCACGAAAGGAGTCAAACAATCGCTGTACCAGCGTGTGACGCTCTCCTGAGGTCAGATCATCCAGCTTCGGGTCAGACAGAACTTTGCGTTCTATCCCCTGCCACAGTTCATCATCTCCTGCGGAAGAGGTTAAATCGAGGCCAGCCCTGACTTCCCTGCGCATCATCTGAAACTGTTCTTCACGATCCAGTAATCTATTGGATGAATCCATCATAGTGCCCACCGATCCTGCTTCTGAATTCGTCCCGTCTGCTTCAATTCTTCTTCGCCATCTTGTACCAGCATGGCACATAATCTCTTCACTTCACGTTGGAAGATCGGAGAACTGAGCATGACTTCCTCCTGACTGAGTTGTTTCCAAGAAGGGATGTAGGGCAACACTGCATCCAGATGCAGATCAGGGCGTGGGAGTGCATTGACGACATTGTCCCGATATTTGTTAACCACAAAGCGTGCACGCTCCAGCATACTTTCGTACAAATCTGGCTTCGTTCGTTCAGCATGCTGCAACCATTGCCCCCATCGATGCATGGCAGATATATCATCCTCAACCAACCAGACAAATGCATCTGCTGCATCCAGCACCCCTTCACTGCGCCCATCCCAACCGGAATCCCCATCCAGAATCAACACGTCATACTGTCCACAATCCGTTAAATAACGAAGCAGATTCGACGTATCCTCACGAGTCATTTGTAACAGTTCTTTCCGATTCGATAATGGCCAGAACACATCGGATTTCAGCGCTTCATGCCGGACCACATATCCATCTACGCCCTTCGATTGCACCTGTAACTGCTTGCCGGATTCCTTTCTTCCTACCTTCAGATCGTATAACAGGCGTGACAATCCCGTCTCCGCATCCGGGTGACGTTGCCCACTTCTTGTTAGTCCCTTTTCCAGAAACGGGTGCGTACTGTCCAGTGTCTCCAAATTCAGATAGAGAACAGCATATCCTGCAAGTCCCAATTGCTTCGCCATATGCAGGGCCACTGCCGTTTTGCCACTTCCACCCGAAGCGGATACTACACCGATGGAGAGAGTCTCTTGCCCCGGATGGTGAACCTTCTTACGGCGTGGCTGCCGGCAAGCATGCATCACAGCATCCAGCAAAGCAGGCAAGGGTTGATATTTCATCAGCCGTTTGGCCTCATCTACCTCTTCCATCCCTTCACTAAGCATTAGCCAAGGTACACCCGATACTTCTCCCCCGTTATTCAGCCAGTCATTCAGAAACTCCGGTTCCGCAATAACCAGATCCGGTAATTCTCGACCTTCTTGCTCATTCATGTGATCCTTAAATGAATCTCCTTGGGAGAATGCCATGAAACGCACATGGAGACCAGACGAATTTCCCTGTACATAATCAAGCCAGGCGCTAATGTAATCTCTATCCTTTGAAACCAGAACAACCTTCAGTTCAATCAAATCCCCCTTCCCTCCCTGTCAAAAAGCACAAAAAAACACCGTCCAATAACCGCATGAATATGCAGTATATGGACGGTGCTTCCGTCACGTGCTATGAATGTATGGATAATATAACATACAATTTCTGGGGGAGCAAGGGATTTATTCTAACCCTTTTTCCCTTACGAGTTGTAAGGTGAATCGAACTCAATAATGTTACGGTCCGGATCAAGTACAAAAATCTGTGCGAATCCCGCTACACTGTCAGGTCTCGCTTCATACTCAATTCCCTGCTGCTCCAACCAAGCTATAGTCCCTGAATAACTGGTGACCCAGATTGCAAAGTGGCCGTCTGTTGTGTCAATCCCAGCCTCACGTAACGTGTGTCCCTCCGGGTGCTGTAACAGATGAAGCTGCTGGCTACCGATGGCATACCATGTACCTGTGGAGCGGAAAGGCGGACGTTCAATCTCCTGCATTCCCAGTAACCCCGAATAGAATTTCTTCGCGATTTCCAGATCACGTACTGCCAGACTAACATGGTGGATGTGTGCATATTCAATCATCTTTTATCTCCCTTCTCTACTTCAATATGACTATACTATAACACTTTCAACCCTGACCATAATCTCCGCTAAACAGAAAAACACCCCTGATTCTAATCTGGTAAAACCTCTCGGCTCACACAGATTCAGTTCAGAGGTGCCTGTTTTATTTAGCGCTATCCAATGCTTCTTGTGGAATCTTGATCTCTTCCACTTTATCCTGGTTAGAAAATGTACTGTTCATCTTCATGTCCATCGTCATTTTCTGTCCATTCTGTTCCATCTCCATGACCATGGTTACGTCCGTACTTGCAGGCAGGTAGGTTTCTTTGTTGATCATATACTTCATCTTCATGCTGGTAATATTCATCTGATCAAGCATGGCTTGCATCTGGGCATCCGATCCGTTCTGCTCCATCACGGCTTTGGCCAGTTCCTTCACATTATCACCGGATACGTCAGCGTTAATCACATAATTGTCGCCTTCTTCGGTCACTTCAGTATCTTCTTCAATCTTTTTGAATTGCTCCAATTCACCTTCGGGATTCATGCTTGCTTTCATCTGCTCAATCAGTTCCTTGGTTTGAGCTTCAGGAATCGCAACCCATTGATCCCCAACTTGAGAGTAGATTTTATCCGAAGTGATATACTGCTTCACGTTCTGAGCTTCCTGTCCCGACATTTCCATTTTCATCTCTTGATAGATCATCATTGGATCTTTGATGATATCCATCTTGAGCGATGTTTTAACCTGTTGATCCTGGGACTGTTCACCAGCATCCAGTTTCAGATTCTGATCAATGTTTGCTTCAGTTGTGAAGCTTTTCATTTCTTTGGTTGCTTCATTCGTTTTGGTAATCAATTCATCCAAGGTAGGGATCTTTGTTGCCTGCTCTGCAGGTGTATTGCCCTCGTTGGATGTTTCGTTGTTAGTCGCTGGCGGCGTTGCCGTATTATCTGTATCGTTACCGCATGCTGCCAAGCTCACTGCTAATAATGCCCCGATAAATAATGTAGTCCACTTCTTCAAGTTGTTGTCCTCCCAAAATAGATATGATCTGTAGTCATTACCCAATTATTCCCGTTATTAATCACACTCACAAAAATCGATCTTTGATCTCCGGTGTAGGCAACATGCACGCTTCATCCTTGCCAAACCAGCGATAACGGTTGCGAGCAACCCAGTTATAGACTGCATTACGAATAAATTTCGGTATGATGATGAACACATATAACAACGGATAAGGAAACTTCAGACCCTTAGCCAATCGCAGTGCGGCGGTTGAACGTGTATAGTATTTTCCATTTTCAATCAGCACAAAGGTATCCATACTGTCTGTCGACAAATTGCCCTTCGCCAGCAGTTCCTTGGCTATATCCGATTGAAGCGATGCAAAATGATATTTCCCTTCCGGGTCACGCTTGATAATCCATTTGGTTAAGCCCTGGCAGAAGTGACAGACACCATCCACCAGTACGATCGGATGTCCCTGATGCACATCTGTTTGATTTGCTGTCATATTGGCTGCCTCCTATTGTTGCGGTTAGAGTAACTTACCCAATCTGGGCCTTCTTGTTCACTTATTCTAAATTTATTTCTTCTAGAGGTAGTTCAAAAAGACTGAAAACCGCTCTTTTTGAACAAGCATTAATAGGAAGTAAAAGAAAAAGAGCGCAGGCATTGTGCCCACGCTCGTATCTGTCCGACAATTACTCCGTAACTGCCTTTTCCATCCATTGGTCATCGATCATCTGTTGATGCAGGTCACTTGCCCACTGGTCCATACATTTGCAAATGAAATCTTTGCGACATACTGGACAAGGGGTTTTCTGCAGACGGCTGATATTGGTCATCTTCCATTCCGGGGAACGGGTGTAGAATACACGGCATTTTGTACCGTCTACCAAATTCATTTTGAATTCATACAATCCGTCTTCCTTGTTACCATAAGCTAATTCTAAATCTGCAATACGCGGTCTATAAGACATGGATATCACCTGTTTAATTCAAATTTGGTTCATGCAATGACACTACTCAGTACTAAGTTATATTAAAGAAATTTCAGTTCAATGTCAACTCGCGCATGTCTACCCGCCAAACAGAATATCCAGAATAGTCCCAACCTGCCCCTGTTTTTTCCCTTTCAAGACATCCGGATCAAATACTTCAACATACCCGCAGGAAGCACAAGCCACGAACAGGTAGTGGTTATGCTGGATATCGAACATCTTGCTCAGGCCTGCTCCTGACATGGAAACTTCCTTAATGTTACAATCCGTGCCCCTGCATTTTGTACACACAAATCGCCGCTCGATCATCTCTTCAATACTCATCTTCGTTCCCCCTTTATGGAATGTGTAGCATGAAGTGGGAGTGCAATTATGTAAAATAGTACGCGATCTGGCATCTAATCTCCTGCATCATGTCCATATATTATAATCAACACAAAACCCTGCCGATTGCCAGCAGGGCTTTGTAGTCGAACATCAGGTATCTGGGATACCCTGCTCTATATGTTCCCTTTACTTGCCGGGAGTCAAATCTTAGACTACGTTTAAAACAACATCAATGTTGCCACGTGTTGCTTTGGAATATGGACAGAAATCATGCGCCTTGCGGGCCAGTTCCTCTGCTTGACTGTGATCTACACCAGGCATGCTAACGTCCAGACGAACAGACAGCTGGAAACCGTCATCCGCAGGGTCTTTACCAATGGATACGTTACTTGTAACGACCACATCCTCCAATTTCACACCTGCTTTGCGTGCTACATTGGCAAGGGCACTTTCATAACATGCTCCATATCCTGCGGCAAAAAGCTGCTCAGGGTTAGTACCTTCACCACCGGAGCCACCAAGCTCTTTTGGCATTTTCAGATCATGCTTAAGCACTCCATCCGAAGAAGTCACAGAACCTGTACGTCCACCTTTAACTGTCGCTACTGCTGTATATAAAGCTTCCATTAAGAATCTCTCCCTTATCCATATAGTTTTTACTGCCTTCCTTTCAATTTAAACTTCTGGCTCATTTTGAAACGCAATTTTGTATCTTTATCAGCTTTTACAACTTTATTATTTTCATGCATTTCAACGCCATGCTGTATTTTCCTAAGGTTGGGTAATATACGAAGGGGGTCTTCAAATTAGAACCGAAAATTTTGTGTTAATACATAAAAGTTGCACTAGACAAAAATATTTGAAGGAGTACAATGTAACAATAAACATAAAAATTTAGATATATCATGAGCGATTTTTCCGCAACAATATTTCCAAATCAATAATTCAAAGTCAGGTGATTATCGTATGAGTAAAAAAAATCCGTTCAACGCTCCTTCAAGAGAATCATTGTCTACTGCGGGCATGGCCCCTTCCCTTGGAGAAGCACATAGTTCCATGAAAGTTCCGCAGAATGCGTCATGGTGGAAGAAATTCCTCGCCTTTGTAGGCCCAGGATACCTCGTTGCCGTAGGTTACATGGACCCCGGGAACTGGGCAACAGATATCGCAGGCGGCTCGCAGTTCGGGTACACCTTGTTATCCGTTATCCTGTTATCGAACCTGATGGCCGTTGTCCTTCAGTCGCTGGCTGGCAAACTCGGTATCGTCACTGGACGGGATCTGGCTCAAGCCTGTCGTGAACGATTCAGCATGCCTGTTGTCGTGATGTTATGGATTCTGTGTGAACTCGCCATTGCAGCTACCGATCTGGCTGAGGTCATAGGTTCTGCTATCGCATTAAAGCTGTTATTTAACATCCCCATGTTATATGGCGTTATTATCACCGCAGTTGATGTACTCCTGATTCTTGTACTGCAAAACAAAGGTTTCCGCGCTTTGGAAACACTCGTCATTCTGCTAATGGCGACCATTGCCCTCTGCTTCGGGATTGACCTCTTCCTGGCGAAACCCGATATGGGCGGTGTTCTCCATGGTTTTGTACCAAATGTTGAGATTTTGCAAAACCCGGCCATGCTCTATATCGCTATTGGTATTATTGGAGCAACTGTGATGCCGCATAATCTGTATCTGCATTCTTCCATTGTGCAGACCCGTCAGATCGAACAGACCCCACAGGGCAAAAAAGAAGCTATTCGGTACTCGACCATGGATTCTACAATCGCGTTGACACTGGCTTTGTTCATCAATGCGGCCATCCTGATTGTATCTGCTGCTGTATTCCACAGTGCTGGTATGACGCAGGTTGCCGAGATCGCAGATGCCTATCATCTGCTGACACCTCTATTGGGTACTACGGTTGCAAGTATTCTGTTCGGTGTGGCGCTGCTAGCATCAGGTCAGAACTCTACCCTTACAGGTACACTCGCTGGGCAGATCGTTATGGAAGGTTTCCTGAACATTCGAATTCCGGCTTGGCTGCGCAGACTGGTCACACGTCTGATCGCCATCATCCCGGCGGTAATTGTGACAGCCATTGCAGGAGAACATGGCACAGAAGAACTGCTCATTTTGAGCCAGGTCGTGCTGTCGCTTCAACTGCCCTTTGCTGTGATTCCCCTGGTGTTGTTCACAAGTGATAAAAAAAGCATGGGTGCATTCGCCAACAAATTGTGGCTCAAAATCATCTCATGGGTCATTGCCGCGATTATCGTTGTGCTGAATGTATATCTGATCATTCAGACGATTCGGTTATTCTAATCTCGTTCTTATCGACTAAATCCTAAAAAGGCTGATCAACTCCGGTATTCTATACCCAAGTTGATCAGCCTTTATTGTTGCAATACAGCAACATGTTTCCTTTTATAATAAAACTCATACTCCAATAAATAACCATCTGAATCTAATTCTGATTTGGCATCAGTAACGGCAGGAGTTGATCCAATGAATCCACAGTCCAATCCGCACGTTTGTCATCCGATAGTTCTGGCTGGAATCTTCCGTAACCCTGCATAATTCGAATCGTACGCATGCCCAGCTTCCGAGCAGGTATAATGTCGTTATCAATCCGATCACCGATCATGACGGCTTCCTCCGGTTCACAACCAGCCTGCTTCAAGGCCACAGCGTATAACTCAGGGTCTGGCTTGGACACTCCTTCTTCAGCCGAACACGCCAGAACATCAACATACTTCCGCAAGCCGTAGCTCTCCAGTCTCTCTTCCGTTCCAGGACTCTGATTGGCAATAATGCCAATGCGATAATACCGTGACAACTGCTGAAGAACGGAATCCGCTGAAGGAAAAGGATGTTCAAGATCTTTTTGAAATTTCAGCTTGTCCTGAATCTGTTTTTGGTGTCCCTCGTCTTCAACGAATGTGCGAATCGCCACTCTCATAGGCCATTGCTCATATTTTCGGTAACAGTTCGCAAACAGTTCGCGTACCGCCTCAATTGTCACCGGATACCCCAAAGCACAAGCTTCACGGACGAACTGTCCGATAATATCATCAACCGGCTCCCATTCATCCACCAGCGTATCTCCAACATCAAAAAACAACCATTTCAATCCACCTACATCCGGCACACCAATTCCTCCTTGTAAGCATAAAAAAGAAGACTCACCATCACGCATGAGTCTCCTCAAACTTCCGTTTATCGATACATTCAATTATAACAGGCACCTTACACCTGAGCAATCACAAGCTATGGCATTAACCATTGAGGAGAAAGCCAACTTCCCCATTGAGCGAATATACAATCCGGTCTGCGCCCATGCCCCGATAGATGCCCTTAGGATGACTCTGCTCCGTAATCACGCACAGGGATTTCGAAGTCCATGAACGACAGATCTGTAAATAACGACAGGTCAGATTCAGGCTGTTCTCGAAAATAAACACGTTACCTACGCTGCCCTGCGGCAAAAACCATTTTTGAGCTGCAGCTGTATTCATGCGAATGACATGTTCTACTCCGATTCTACGGAGTCTGCGCTCTTCCCCTGCACTGTTGGTTAGAACGGCAAACGGCATTTTTTTGTACATCAGCAATTTAATAAATTTGCGTCCTGCTTCATTTGGAGCAGTCACTAAAATCATCTCAGTATCCATCATTCGTTCCTCCCTTGGCGTGAAAAGACAACAAAAAAGAAGCGTGGGGGACCAAGGCCTCCCGAACGCTTCTTAAATAACCCATGGCGAAAACACCATGAACCAGCGTACGGCTTGTTGCCTCTCCCTTTAACGCTTACGAGGTTAGCTGACGGATTCGGGCGCGAGAGTCGCCCTATTTCCGGCTGTCACCGGAAAATTCACCCCATGAATGCCCACTGTCCTGGACAGCGCATTCCGTTGGTTCCCCCGTTTCCCATTCATCAATGAATGGAAACTCAGCGATTAAAACATCGTTCGTATATCTTAAGGTAAGATCGAGCGATATTATCGTTTGTTTCGTTTTTCAAGTACAATTTAGTTTAAATTGAAATTACGTTATGAATCATACACCCCCGCCATGACGGTGTAAAGTCCTTACAGATCACCAAATCGGCAGATTTTTGCCAATACTCGTTTATAATAACGCTTACAATAAGGTTATACTCTATCCACCTCTTCAAGGCTATCTAATTCTCACTCTGACGAAAATCACTTCGCAATTCATTCACGTATTCTGCACAACTTGCCTGTTTTGATGCTATTAACACCACATTAGTTTTGCAATATTTAATTGTAGCCAATATAATAGAAGATATAAGAGTAAATAAATGGAGGCGATTTAGATGACAGTCTACGATTACAAAGTGAATACCCTTCGCGGTCAAGAAGTTGAAATGTCCGACTACCGTGACAAAGTGCTCCTGATTGTGAATACGGCAAGCTCATGCGGCCTTACTCCTCAATTCAAAGGTCTGCAAGAACTGCAAGACAAGTTTCAAGATGCTCCATTTGAAGTTCTTGGTTTCCCAAGCAACCAGTTTGCACAGGAAAAAGGATCTTCCGACGATATTGCCGAGTTCTGTCAGATGAATTATGGCGTAAGCTTCCCAATGTTTGAGAAAATTGATGTGAACGGCTCAAGCGCTCACCCTCTTTTCCAACACCTTAGCACAGAAGCTCCTGGCCTGCTCGGCTCCAAAGCAATCAAATGGAACTTCACCAAATTCCTTGTGGATCAGAACGGACAGGTACTGAAACGTTATGCTCCCAAAACAACACCGGACAAGATTGAAGAAGATATCAAGAACTTACTTCAAAAATAATACACAGGCCACCCGTAGCCGTAAGGTAGAGCACCATTGCCCCGGTAATGGATGGCTTTTTTTCTCAACCCAGATGTCATACTGTTCGAAAAAGACAAAAAAAGAAGCTTTCCAATAACGGAAAGCTTCTTCTTCATCGTTCATATGATGCGGTCGAGAGGACTCGAACCTCCACGGGCATACGCCCACTACCCCCTCAAGATAGCGTGTCTGCCATTCCACCACGACCGCATGTCGTAAATAATCGGCAACAGAATTGATTATACCGGGTTCAGAACTAAAAGTAAAGTATTTTTTAATACTACTTTTTCAGCTAGGCATTTTCATCAAAAATCGCATAATCTCGTCATCTTTACCCATGAACTGCATATTATTAGATTTGATCTCCTCTTTTTCGGTAAGAGCCGATCTTGTTGATTCATTTATATATAGTCCTTCCTTCTATAATAGTTCTCCCTGCACTCCACCACATAAATAACACATTAAGTTATATAAAATAACACAAATATTAAATTTAAGATTTAATCCATTAAATTTCACGGATACCATTGACAAAAAGCGGACATTTATGGGAAGATAACTATCATATAATTCGGATTTATAAACATAAAGCAAACAAAAAGGATTATAAATGTCACTATAAGTGACATTTAACGAACACAGGAGGCGAATGATTGTGAACCGTGGGAATAAGCTGCTCGATTATGTCAACCTGCTTGATTCCTCTATTCAGGTTGGAGGGTTCACCCATTCCTTCGGCATGGATATCCATATCAGGGAGGGTACCATTCGTAATGCTGAAGATCTCGAATCATTCATGCGTTGTCAGTTGCATCCCAGCATCGTTCGTCTTGAAGGTATGGCCATCAAAGGCATCTATACCGCAGCAGATCACAAGGATACATGGCGGATAGCTCTAATCGACAAGCTCGTCCATGTTCAGCGAACCCCTGGAGATCTCAGAGAACAAGCTGCCGCCATGGGTAAACGATTGATCAGACTTGCACGTGCTCTGCACCCCTGGATTGAATTCAGCCAGCTCGAACAGATCTTTGCCAAATACGATTCGGTTGGCTGCCTCTCCACTGTTCACGCCTGGATTAACCACCACCTCGACATCCCGGTCGAGGAGGCGGTCCTTGGTTACCTGCATTCAGCCATGAATGCCTGCATAACCGAAGCCTCCAAAGTCATTCCCCTGAACAACGATACAACCAAGGATCTGATGGTCCGCCTGGCCACAGATCTGGAGAATGAATGGAAGACCGTCAGCGCCTCGGCTGCGGATGGACTGGCACAGCCAACCTCGATGTCCATGAAATCGTTTTTCCCCAGTTTCCATATGCTTGGAGCTGGACTTCATGCCTACAGGGCCTAATCCTCTTCCTCCTCATACCTGCTCCCCTTCATTCAGACAAACTAAAAAACACGCGGCAACCTCCTTGCCGACGTGTTTTTTGTCATTTTATTTGTTTTATTTACGTATTTACGCCATTTATCATCACAAAATACACTTTTTTCCGTCTTTTTTAATTGTTAGATGACGAATTTACGTATATAATGAAACATACAGCTCGCATTTCTATATATTCTACATGATGAAAGGGCGGCTGAATACTACATTCTAACCAGGGGTGAACCCTTTTGAACAAGAAAAAACCAGTTACTCCGTTCGGATGGGCCATCAAACGACGGCTAACCGAACTTCAAGTGGACCAGAAGACCTTTTGTGAACAGCATGGCATCCCACCCTATCGTTTATCCAATCTTATTCACGGCACACGCAAAGCAACCCGATTCAGGCACCTGGTCGCTGATATTTTGGATATTCCAGATGAACTGAGATAAGATTTCTGCCAAAGGAGGGTCTCATCCATGAGACATGTTACATCCGATCTGGAGAGGCTGTCGTTCCAGTCCATACGTCACCAGCTCATCATCGTTGATGACAATTGGATTATCCAAAGTTGTAACCGTGCCTGGCAACAGGGACTTGGTCAATGCTCACCAAACCCGGATATACACAGTAGTTATAGACATTACCTGCATCTGACGGAAGCCTGGGCAAAACGGGGCAAGAACGCTAACATGGCACTTGTCGCACAGAATTTGAAAGAACGCGGAATACCCTTTAATCGAAATCATACATATGACATCTGCGTATATACTGTATACAATGAAAAGAGGTGGTTTCGTGTAGAACTCACCCCTCTATCTTATGCAAATTCAATTCTGGATACCGATCTCGCTTTGATTGCACACATGGATATTACCGAACAGAGAAAGACAGAACACCAATTGAAGAAGGCATTGTCTGAAGTGCGCACATTGCGCGGACTGCTGCCTATTTGCGCCGTCTGCAAACAAATCAAGGACGAAGAGGAACACTGGAACTCCGTTGAGAGTTATCTGGAGAAGCATACCCACGCCGAATTCACCCATGACATCTGTCCGGAATGCATCCGGCGGTTATATCCCAAATACTCGAATATCCTGGACAAGCGTTCCTGAAACCTTTCTCCACTCGCCGACTAACTACAACTATACGGAGAGATGATGTTCAAACTGCGACATATCCAGTTCTTGCGGTGTCCCGTGCAAGGTTATCGTTCCTTTGTCCATGATATAGATGTAATCTGCGGCACTTCGTACAAAATCGATACTCTGCTCTACCAGCAGAACAGAGAGGTTCCCCTTTGCCTTGAGCTGCAAAATAACCTGCCGAATGTCCTCCACGATAGAAGGCTGGATGCCTTCTGTCGGCTCATCAAGTAGCAACAACCCCGGACGCGAAGCCAATGCCCGGGCGAATGCCAACTGTTGCTGCTGTCCACCACTCAGATCCCCGCCCTGCCGTCCATACATCGTCGCAAGCACTGGAAACATCGCCAGTACATCCTCCGGGAACGTTTTTACTCCCGGCGCACTTGTCTCCAGACCGAGCAATAAGTTTTCTTTCACCGTAAGCTGCGGGAAAATTTCCCGCCCCTGCGGTACATAACCGATCCCTGCCCTTGCCCGCTTGGCTGTGTCCAAAGTGGATAACTCCTGATTTTGCCACTGAATACTGCCCTTGCGTGTTTTGAGCAACCCCATTAATGTTTTCATCAACGTTGTTTTCCCTACACCGTTACGGCCCATCAGACACACCACCTGTCCAGGCTGTACATCCAGGTTCACACCACGAAGCACATTGCTTTCCCCGTAGCCGGATTCAATTCGTTGCAGCGACAACATGGTCATCCCTCCTTTTGCCCAGATACACTTCGGCCACTTTCGGATCTGCCTGTACCTCCGCCATCGTACCTTCCTTCAGCAGTTTCCCTTCATGCATCACCGTTACCTTGGCTGCGAACTCTCGCACAAACTCCATATCATGCTCCACCACCACAACCGAGCGTTCACGCGCAATCTCTTGCAGAAGTCGCCCGGTCTTGTGCGTTTCTTCATCCGTCATGCCTGCGGCTGGTTCGTCCAGCAACAACACACGTGGCTCCTGGAGAAGCAGCATGCCGATCTCCAGCCACTGCTTCTCCCCATGTGATAACGCTCCTGCACGAGCATCAACGCGATCTTGCAGACCAATCTGGAGGGTAACATGCTCCATGGCAGCACTCATTTTCCCATATCGACGAATACCGATGGCTTGCAAAGGGGAACGGCGAGTCTCCGCCGCCAGCGTCAGATTCTCCTGCACCGTCAGACCTGCAAAGATCGATGGCGCCTGGAATTTGCGTCCCACACCTTTGCGAACAATCTGGTGCTCCTTCAGTCGTGTTAATTCCGTGCCATCCGCCATCTTCACCGAGCCGGACATGGGTTTTGTTTTGCCGCATATCACATCCAGCATCGTTGTTTTCCCAGCACCATTGGGTCCGATCAGAAAATGCAGGTCATGTTCATGCAGCTTCAGATTCATTCCTTTGACCGCAACGAACCCACCAAAGGCGACCGTAATATCCTCGGCTACCAACACCGCTGATTCCTCAGTAGACTTTAGGTTTTTCCCGAGTGACTTGGACATGCGCACTCTCTCCTCTCCGCTTCAGCAAGCGAACGACATGACGATACACACCTACAATTCCGTTTGGCATGAACAAAACTACCGTTACAAAGAGCCCACCAATGACAAACAGCCACCCTTCGGGATAAGCCTCACTTATGCCTGTTTTGGCTGCATTCAGCACCACCGCTCCGATGACCGCTCCAATAAGCGTACCGCGACCACCCAGCGCAACCCACAGGACCATCTCAATGGAGGGCACAATCCCCATCATCGATGGCGAGATAATACCCACCTGAAGAACAAAAAACATGCCCGCGATGCCTGCAAGCGCACCGGAAAAAGCAAAAGCCAGCGTTTTATATCCTGCCGGATCATATCCGAGGAATCGCACCCGATTCTCTCCATCCCGCGCAGCTTCGAGCACTTGGCCGAAACGACTGTTCACCATTCGACGACAGAGCACATATGCGATCACCAGAACGGCAAGCGTTATATAGTAGAGAACAATGGTTGTTCCAGCGGAATGAAGTGTAAAACCAAAGATCGAATTATATCCGGTAATGCCATTCGTTCCACCCGTCCATTCCTGTTTACCAACAAAGAGTGTTACCGTAATAAGAACCAAGGCTTGAGTCAGGATGGTAAAATAAACACCGGTGATCCGGTTACGGAACGTAAACCATCCCAGCGCAAAGGCAAGTAATGCCGGAAGGACTATCCCCAATAACAGCGCCACCGGGAAAGAGCGAAACGGTTCCCAGAACCATGGCAGACCACTGAGGCCACTCCATCCCATGAAGTCAGGGAGCGTTGCTCCACTGGCCTGAAGCTTCAGATACATCGCCATCGCGTACCCACCCAGACCGAAGAACACTCCATGCCCAAGACTCAACACACCCCCATATCCCCAGATCAGATCGAGACCAATGGCCAGGATTGCCAGCGCCAAAAACTTGGCTAACAGACTCAGACGAAACTCCGTGGAGATTAGTGGAGCAAGACACATCATGATCAGTACAACCGCCCAGATAATCCTCATTTTCAGACTGCCAGTCTTGAGTAAAGCGGACATGAACTAACCCCCTTTTTCACATTAATCGAGACTCCGTGTGCGCATCGCGACCAAGCCGCGTGGTTTCCATTGCAAAAAAGCAACGATACATACAAATACCAGCACCTTGCCAATGGAGGCAGAGGTATAGGTTTCGAACAGCGTGTTAAACATCCCAATTCCCAGTGCACCACACACAGTTCCAACCAATTTCCCAACGCCACCCAGAACAACTACCATGAATGCATCCACAATATAATACGTGCCAAGTGAAGGACCAATTGGACCAATGAGCGTTAATGCACAACCAGCAATTCCGGCGATGCCCGAACCAATGGCAAAGGTCATACCATCCACCCGCCGAGTCGAAATTCCAAGGCACCCTGCCATGCTCCGATTCTGCATTACAGCCCTCATTCGTCTTCCGGATGATGTTCGATAGATATAGAGATACATACACAGCAGCACAACCGCAACTAATGCGATAATGAAAATTCGCTTGTATGGAAATACAATGCCATCCGAGATCGCCAATCCCCCGTTGAGCCAAGCCGGACTGGATACTCCCACATTGGGTGCTCCGAATATCGTACGGGCCAGTTGTTGCAGCATCATGCCTACACCCCATGTCGCAAGCAGACTGTCCAGCGGCCTGCCATACAGATGCCGGATCAACACTACTTCAAGCAACCAGCCAATCAGAGCCGCTACAATGAACGCAATCGGCAGAGCCACAACAAAATAGGCACCAAACCACGCTGCTGGAGCATAGGACATGAACAAATTTTGTGTTACATACGTTGCATATGCACCGATCATGATCAGTTCACCGTGAGCCATATTGATGACATTCATCAGCCCAAACGTTACCGCCAGACCGAGTGCAATTAACAACAGAATTGAACTGATACTCAGACCGTTGAATATCTGCAGGATAAACATATCCATCGCTATCCCCTCCTCCATACCGTGAATCTCGATATTTCACATGACTTCAATTCGCACCAGCCTCACATTTTATATTACAGTAACGCTTTACCGCAATACGGTAAAAGGGTGTGTTGTCACACCCTCGTCTATGAATCGGCTGCTTTGAAGCGAGTTACCTGTGTTTATTGCGAGGTTTCTATGTTATTTAGCGCTGAGGGAAACTCCCCATTCATATGTTTTCAGATAAGGGTCCGGCTTGACAGGCTCACCAGAATTCCACAATTCCTTGAACTGCCCATCTTCCTGCACCTCACCGATCCGTACGGTTTTGTAGATATGCTGATTCTCTCCATCCACGGTTACCTTACCTTCCGGGGCATCAAATTCCAGACCCTTGGCAGCTGCCTTCACCTTCTCTACGTCGGTTGATCCTGCTTTTTCCACTGCCGCCTTCCAGAGATAAACCGCCACATATCCCGCTTCAATCGGATCAGCTGTCACTCGATCAGCACCGTATTTTTCTTTATACTTGGCAACAAATGTAGCATTTTCAGGTGTATCGGTTGTCTGATAATAATTCCACGAAGCCAGATGTCCCTTCAGTACATCCGCGCCAATACCACGGATTTCTTCCTCCGCCACACTTACCGAGAGGGTTGTCATCTGATCCGAAGAGATTCCCGCATCCTTCAATTGTTTGAAGAAAGCTACATTACTGTCTCCGTTCAGCGTATTGTATACAATATCCGGCTTCGCAGCCTTGATTTTGCTAATGATGGTACTGTAATCGGTATGTCCCAGCGGTGTGTATTCTTCACCCACAACTTCGCCGCCTTCTGCTGCGAGTTGTGCCTTAATGACCTGATTGGCCGTTTTTGGGAATACATAATCGGAACCGAGCAGATAAAACGTCTTGCCCCTGTTTTCCAGTAACCAGGTTACGGATGGAACGATCTGTTGATTGGTTGTTGCTCCTGTATAAAAAATATTTGGCGACGATTCCAATCCCTCATATTGCACCGGGTAAAACAATAGACCTTTATTCTGTTCAAACACCGGGAGCATAGCCTTCCGACTGGCAGAGGTCCATCCACCAAATACAGCAGCGACCTTATCCTGTTGCAGTAACTTTCCAGCCTTCTCCGCAAAAGTAGGCCAATCCGAAGCGCCATCCTCAACTACAGGCTCGATCTGTTTACCCAAAACTCCGCCCGCGGCGTTGATCTCTTCGATGGCAAGCATCTCCGCATCTTTAACAGATACCTCACTGATCGCCATTGTTCCGCTGAGAGAGTGAAGAATGCCAACTTTAATCGTATCACCAGATGCAGCCGGCTCTCCTGTACCACCTGAACCCGAAGCTTCAGGCGGCGCAGTGCCCTCCACACATCCTGTCATCACAATGACCGCACCCAGCAAAATACTCCATAACTTGACCGACCTCTTCTTCAATAGCCTACACTCCCTTTTTTTAGTCTATTGACGAACATTAAGGTCATTTGAGTCCGAAATGTTCGTTGATCCAAATTATGGAGGGTTCCTCTCTTCATGTCAATATAGCTTACATAATTTTATTTCATGCCTACTCGTTTCATGCATACTGCTAATATGTCTTGAAGCTTATTGACAAAGGATTCACCCTGTGTGAGTATATTTAACATACAATATGATCCATGAACATATCAGACATTATAAGCGAAAGGTCGGATTACCTTGCACTGGACTGAGCAGGAAAAGGAAAAACTCCTGATTACCGTGGCCGCTAACCTCGCCCGTGAACGAAGAGCACGCGGACTCAAGTTGAATGTTCCCGAAGCCATCGCCTTGTTGACCTCCGAACTGATGGAACGAGCACGGGATGGAATGAGTGTTGCCGAATTAATGAGATACGGAGGCACCATCCTGACACGCGAAGACTGTATGGATGGTGTTCCCGATATGATTCCTGAAGTACAGGTAGAAGCCACATTTCCTGACGGTACAAAACTGGTTACCGTACATGAACCTATACGCTGAGAAAGGCAGGAGAAACCATGATTCCTGGTGAATACCGTTTGAAGCCAGATGACGACATCATCTGTCATCCGGATCGTTTAACCATACGCCTCCTTGTCCTTAACCGCGGCGACCGCCCCGTCCAAGTCGGCTCTCACGTTCACTTCTATGAAGTTAATGCAGCACTGGACTTTGATCGCACGTCAGCTTTTGGACATCGCCTACACATTCCGGCAGGCACCGCAGTTCGCTTCGAACCCGGTGAAGAGAAACCTGTTGAACTCACGACCTTTGGCGGCAAACGCCAGATTCACGGGTTCAACGGATTAACCGAAGGCTCTGCGGATCAAGCCCCCGATCCAGTGAAACTGGAGGCATTCCTGAAGACGTTCTCCCCTCCCATACAAGATGGAGGTGAACCTTCATGAAACGAATGAGCCGTGAACAATACGCGTCCATGTTTGGACCAACAACCGGTGATGCCGTAAGACTTGCGGATACCGAACTATGGGCAGAGATTGAACATGATTATGCCGTATATGGAGATGAGAGCAAGTTTGGGGGCGGCAAGGTTATCCGCGACGGGATGGGCCAGTCTACTACAGCTCTGCGTAGCGACGGCACCCCTGATACTGTCATCACTAACGCTATCATTATCGATCATTGGGGCATTGTAAAAGCGGATATCGGCATTCGAGATGGTCACATCTGCGCCATTGGCAAATCCGGTAACCCGGATACAATGGATGGTGTTCATCCCGCACTGGTCATCGGTGCTTCCACCGAAATCATCGCCGGTGAAGGCATGATTGTAACCGCTGGCGGCATTGATACCCATATTCATTTCATCTGCCCACAGCAGATTCAGACTGCATTATCCTCCGGGGTCACGACCATGATCGGCGGCGGAACAGGACCCGCAACAGGAACCAAAGCCACCACCTGCACACCAGGAGCCTGGCACATCCACCGGATGTTAGAATCGGCAGAGGCTTTTCCCATGAACATCGGTTACCTTGGCAAAGGCAACAGTTCCAGTACCGCACCTTTAATTGAACAGATTGAAGCTGGGGTAATCGGCCTGAAGTTGCATGAAGATTGGGGCACTACGCCAAGCGCTATCGATGCCTGCCTGACTGCCGCCGGGGAACATGATGTTCAAGTCGCTATCCACACCGATACACTGAACGAAACCGGATTTCTCGAAAACACCCTGGCTGCGATTAACGGCCGGACGATCCACACGTACCATACGGAAGGCGCTGGTGGCGGACACGCACCGGATATTATCCGGGCCGCTGGGGAGTCCTACGTTATCCCCTCATCAACCAACCCAACACGACCGTACACACGCAACACTGTAGAAGAGCATCTCGATATGTTGATGGTGTGTCATCACCTGGACCCTTCCATCCCGGAAGATGTAGCTTTTGCCGATTCGCGGATTCGTCCCGAAACCATCGCAGCCGAAGACATTTTGCATGATCTTGGCGTGTTCAGCATCATCAGCTCCGATTCACAGGCCATGGGCCGAGTGGGCGAAGTCATTATCCGTACCTGGCAGACAGCCGACAAAATGAAAAAACAGCGCGGCAAACTTGAACTCAACCCGGATTCACCCTCCGATAACGATCGGATCAAGCGATATGTCGCCAAGTACACCATCAATCCAGCTATTGCACACGGAATCGGTCATCTCGTCGGTTCGGTGGAAGTTGGAAAGCTGGCCGATCTAATTGTATGGAAACCAGCCTACTTCGGAGTTAAACCCGAGATTGTCATCAAAGGTGGCATGATTACATTCGCCCAGATGGGTGATCCCAATGCATCCATCCCGACACCTCAGCCGGTATTTGGCAGACCCATGTTCGGAGCTTATGGGAGCGCCATTGCCAGCGGATCCATCACCTTTGTCTCCCAAGCCGCAGCAGATGCGGGGATCAAAGAGTCATTGGGCCTGAAAAAGCGGGTTGAACCCGTTAAAGGCTGTCGCTCAGTCAGCAAAAAAGACATGATTCATAACGACGTCACCCCTGTCATTGAAGTCGATCCCGAAACCTATGAGGTACGCGCCGACGGCGAACTTCTCACCTGTGAACCCGCAGACGAGTTGCCTATGGCACAGCGGTACTTTATGTTTTGATAGGAATACGGATTAGCTGATAAGGGGGCACTCATGATGAACAGTGGCACGAAGCTACTCCGTTATGTTCAGCTGCTGGATTCGGCCCTGCCCATCGGTGGTTTCTCCCATTCCTTCGGTCTGGAAGCTTACACGCATGATGGCACCGTGCGGAATACCGCGCAGCTTGAACAGTTTATTCGCAACCAGCTTCATTCCAGTCTTGTACGACTAGATGGTCTTGCCATCAAAGGCGTCTATCAGGCGATAAAACAGCAAGATGCAGTTCTACTTGCCCTGTATGACAAACGTGTCCACGCCCAGCGCTCCCCTCGGGAACTCAGGGAAGGCGGCCACAAAATGGGAAAACGACTGCTCAAGCTGGCCCGTTCACTCTATCCATGGATGGACTTTTCCCTGATTGATGAGGCCATCCGGGAATACGGTGCGTATTGCGGCATCACGACCATTCACGGTTATATCAACTATCAATTGGAGATTGAATTGGATGAAGCCGTTACCGGGCATCTGTATACCTCAGTGAACGCTTATGTGAACAGCGCACTTCGCCTGCTGCCCATCGGACAAACCGAAGCGCAGATGTTGATTCAGAAACTGCTTGATGATATCGAAGCGGAATGGGCGCTCATTCGGGAAAATGACCCGGAAGATATGCACAGCTTCGGAATCGCCCAGGAAATCTACGCCATGCGGCATGAGACCTTACCCGCGCGGCTGTTTATGTCTTAACTACAACTTTTATCTAACCAAGGAGGAATTGTTATGTGTGGAGGAGCTAATCATACGCATCATCCGGAGTGGGAACGTAAGGCATTTGATCGGAGTCGTCCGATGCGAATTGGAATTGGTGGACCGGTAGGCTCAGGTAAAACAGCCCTGGTGGAGAAGCTGTCCAAGGCACTGCGTACACGTTATAGCCTTGCTGTCATCACCAATGACATTTATACCAAGGAAGATGCCGAGATTTTGCTGCGTCAGAATGCATTGGCACCAGAGCGTATTATCGGCGTAGAGACAGGCGGATGCCCGCATACCGCTATTCGTGAGGACGCCTCCATGAATTTTGAAGCGGTTGATGAGTTAATTGAACGTTTCCCGGATCTGCAACTGATCTTCATCGAGAGCGGCGGCGACAATCTCTCTGCTGCATTCAGTCCGGAACTGGCCGATGTGTTCATCTACATTATCGACGTTGCCCAAGGGGAGAAACTTCCTCGCAAAGGCGGTCCCGGCATCACACGTTCAGATCTGCTGTTAATCAACAAAACCGACCTCGCTCCTTACGTTGGAGCAAGCCTGGAAGTTATGAAAAATGATACCGAGCGGGTACGCGAAGGCCGTCCTTATGTCATGTCTAATCTAATGAGCGGTGAAGGTGTATCCGAGATTGTCCACTGGCTTGAACATCAGTATATGGATGACGATGCTTCCGCTGCACATCTGCATTCACACAGCCATGAACATGGCACTCACTCACATTAATTCATCTTCTGTTCCCACCGGGACAGAGATGAATCGGAACGAAAGTACAGGTGAGCCCGTCACGCGCCGCAGCGAGCTTCGGGCCACCTTTGCCTTTCAAGGCGAGCGGACGGTTATGACCGATCGTTATTACAGCGCCCCTCTCCGGTTTAGCCGATCCTTTCGACCTGCCGGAGGCGGAAGCGAATTATGTGTGTACACGTCAGACGTCTCTCCCGGAGTCCTTAACGGGGATCATTATCATTCTGAGTGGGAATTAGGTGAAGGCACGCATGTCATGCTGAGCAGCACATCAGCGACCAGACTTCATCCTACACCTTCCATTCCCTCATCCGTTAATCATCACTTTCGGTTGGGAAAAGGAGCTACGCTGGAATACTTCCCTGAATGCGTCATTCCCTTCAAGGGCAGTTCTTCTTCACTCACTGTAACCTTCGAGCTGGAAGAACAGGCCATTCTTGCCTATGCAGATATCTGGTCTGCCGGACGAATTCATCGGGGAGAAGCGTTCCAGTTCGAACGCTACCGCAGCTTGACGGAGATATGGCAAGGTAAGCAACTGGCTGTCTGGGATCGATTCGGACTCGAACCGGATACCGATGACCCCAAACAATCAGCGTCTCTCCTTCACTACACACATACTGCTGCGTTATGGATGATCGCCCCAGGGCTCGGTACTGCGGAGTTGGAGCAAGTCCGATCCGTGCTGCCACCCGATGGACGAATGCTCGCAGGTGCAAGTTTGCTGGCAACCGGAGGCATCGGCGTTCGACTCCTTGGCATGGCAGCTTGGGAGCTTCAGGAGCAGTGTCTTCATATCTGGAACACACTCCGCCCCCATCTGCTGGGTAAAGAAACTCTTGTCTTTCGCAAATAAGGGCATGAAGCATGCATCGTTAATACAAAAAAACCTCTGAACTGTCTCCGAGTGTGTTCGGATTAGTCCAGAGGTTTTTGTACATTCAGTCTATGGATGCTGCTCATATCACTTACGCTTCGTTTTCCTCAGAATCGTTCTCTGATTTGTTCTCAGGTTTGTAGCGATAGTCGCCTGCATCCTTACTTTCCTTCGATTTGCGGTAACGGGTGAACTCAATATATTCGCTGATAAAAGACTGTTCCACAGTCGATAATTCACTTTCTTGGCAATTCAATTGCCGCAAAACGTCAAAAAAATAATCCTCCCGTTTTTCCCGAACCATCGCTTCCTTCGATGGACGTCCAATCATGAGCCAGTCGAGGCTCACATCAAAAAACGAAGCAATCTCAATTAGTTTATTCGTACTCGGAATAGACTTGCCACGTTTCCAATCACCCAGATTGCCTGTGCTAATCTTCAGCTGTTGGCAGAAAGCCTTCTTGGTCATTCCTCGTTCGGCAATCAGGTGTTCAATTCGCTCATAGATCGACTGCATACAAGAACCGCCTTCCAACCGTAATAATCAACTCATCTGCTTGAATTATACCACATTATTCCTGAATGCTCAGCCTTTATATGCCCGGAACAGGATGAGGTATATCGTATAACACAAAGATAGACTCCCATGAATGATCATAGAAGTCTATCTTATATTGTTGCTGTGATGCGGTCGAGAGGACTCGAACCTCCACGGGTATACACCCACTACCCCCTCAAGATAGCGTGTCTGCCATTCCACCACGACCGCATATTCAATTGTAAAAATGGTGAGCCATGAAGGGCTCGAACCTTCGACACCCTGATTAAAAGTCAGGTGCTCTACCAACTGAGCTAATGGCTCTTGCTGTAAACTTCACCGGATGTGCCATGCTTCATTCTTGTCTATAAGAGCAATGACTTTGAGGATTACTCATCGAAAATGTAGATCTCATGAGGTGGTGAAGATATGACCCGTAGGGGATTCGAACCCCTGTTACCTCCGTGAAAGGGAGGTGTCTTAACCCCTTGACCAACGGGCCTTAATATCAAGTTGTCTTTCTTGGCGACAAGAATGAGTATACCACAGGACAATTTGAACTTGCAATACTTTTTTTAAAATTTATTTTTCAAGCCTTTTTGTCCATTGTATACTGCTCTTTAGAGCCCCTTTATTAGCCACCTCCCCATTCATGCCAGTGTCATCCCCGTACAGGAACAATGTAAACCATCCATCAAAACACTTACAAAAACTTACGTTCACTTATAACATTGCAAATCACATTAAGAAAACTTATAATTAAAGTATCAGTATAAGTACGGTCATCCATACCCTTGGAGGTGACATGTTTGTTTCAAGAAGAACGAATGCAGCTCATTGTTGAACATCTTCACAAACACAATCGCATCTCAGCTGATGATATTGTCACTTTGTTTGATGTATCACGAGATACTGCTCGCAGGGATCTGATCAAGCTCGAGGAACAGGATGCCATTATCCGAACACGTGGCGGTGCAATTCTCCCCCCTCCTCCGCAAAAGTTCAGATCCTACAAAGACCGTTTACTCGATGTATCTGAGGAAAAAAGAGCCATTGGCAAACTCGCGGCCGCTATTGTAAGACAAGGCGAGATCATTATTCTGGATTCTTCCACGACCGTGCAGGCCTGTGCCGAGAAATTAGATGGCAAATCCTGTACTGTCATTACCAATTCGATTCATTCCGCTGATCTTCTCTCCAATCACACGGCTGTCCAGATTCGTTTGCTCGGTGGCAAAGTGGATAAGGAACAACGTTATGTCTATGGTACCTCTGTGATCGAGACACTCTCCCACTATTATGTAGATAAAGCCTTTATCGGAATTGGCGGTATCACCATGGACGGCTTCAGTGCTTCCGAAGAGGAAGGTAAAATTAAACACCAAATGATGAAAGCTGCCAAGAAAGTCATTGTTCTTGCAGATCAATCCAAATTTGATAGACGTTATGGTTATCGTTTTGCCGACTGGTCATTGGTGGATGTATTGATTACGGACCAATGGCCAACCAAAGAATGGCTTGTTTTTCTAGCCGAACAACAGGTTGAGATTCTCATTCCTGAACCTACAGATGATAAGGAGTTGTAAATATATGAAATTATTTGCCACAGATTTAGATGGAACTTTGTTGAACATAGATAGCCAGATTAGCCCGGAGAATGCCGCAGCTATCCAAAAGGCCCAACAATCCGGTATGAAAGTTACCATTGCAACAGGACGCGTCTATTCCGATGTTGTGACCATCAGCCGCGAAGGCGGAATCAAAACCCCGATTATCGGCTCCAACGGAGCGACAATTCATGATGCAGACGGTGAACGTTTATTCCATCTTCCGCTCGAGCGTGACACAGCAGCTTCCGTCATGCAGTGGCTGGAAGATCATGATGTCTATTATGAGGCTTCAACGCAACAAGGCATCTATGCCCCGCGTAGCAGTCATGAGACCTTGCTCGCCGAGATGGAACGTGTTCTTGGTTCAAACCCTGGTGAGGACATTGCACGCATGATTCGCTCCATCAAGAAACACTATGACAAAAAAGACTACCACCGCGTAAACAGTCACCTCGAAATTCCGGCAGAAGCCTACATCTATAATATTATGGCCTTCTCCATGAATCCGGACAAAGTAAAGACAGGACGAGAATACTTCGCTTCCCGTTCCGATGTCGCTATGGTTGTATCCTTTGAGCACAACTTCGAAATGCAGCACCCGGACGTATCCAAAGGTAATGCCCTCACCAAACTGGCGGCTCACCTGAACATCTCCATGGAAGATACAGTAGCGATCGGTGATAACTTCAACGATGTCTCCATGTTAAAAATGGCAGGACTCGGCATCGCCATGGGTAATGGCGAACCCGAAATCCAGGCATTAGCCAAAGCCATAACGCTGACCAATGTGGAGCACGGTGTTGCCCATGCCATCGAGTGCCTGCTTGAAGGTAAACCGGTATCTCGTCCAGAAACGATTGTCGGAGAAGGTCAGTAATTGAACCCATACTGAATTAAGCACTGAACCTGCATGGTCGCCTGTTGAGCCATGCAGGTTCGCTTCATTTTAACTCCGCAGATCGAACGTGAGGCACGTCCTGTAACAAAATAATCAGTTGCTCGCCCCGGTATGAACCCGGTAGTTGCAATGTGAACTCAAGCACAGTCTCTTCCACGGAGTCCGTGCTTGTTTGCTGTTCAGTCTTAAATCCGATGACCGAGATCTTCTCCTGTCCCAGCAGTGCCAAAACAGTCTTCAAGGCCTCTCCTTCATTTTGCAGATGGATGGTTAAAGTCTCTGTTCGGGCGGATACCAGCCAGCGTGTGGGTCTATGCAGTAACATCTGTGCCACGACAATAAGCAGTGTCACGCCTGCACCCGTCCAATACAGACCTGAACCCACAGCAAGTCCCATGCCTGCCGTAGCCCATATGCCAGCCGCTGTGGTCAATCCCCTGACCGTATGCCGTTGTGTGAAGATCATCCCTGCTCCAATGAACCCCACACCACTAACAACTTGTGCAGCAATCCTTGAAGGGTCAAGAGACAGATTGGCCCAGCCAGCCTGATCCTGGAATCCATACTTCGAAACAATCATCATCAGGGCTGCACCGACAGCAACCACAAAATGAGTACGAATTCCCGCCTCTTTCATTCGATTCTTGCGCTCATATCCGATTAACACACCACATATTCCAGCTATGAGTACACGCATTAAATATTCCAATTCCATGCACATCACCCCTTTCAATATGTATATGCTTACATGTGTCTATCTTTACTATTACCCAATCTTTCCCTGACTAATAAAAAGCCTCAACTCACGTTAATTCTCTGCCCGGAAATTTCCCCCTTGTCTCTTGCCCAATCCGAAATAATGTCTGAAATTATATATCAGCGGATGCCATTCCTCCGGATTAATCTTGTTCGGTCCAGAGATTAGCCTTGTGTGCGCATGCACCTTCAACGCTTTCACTTCAACAATCGCCATGAACGGTGTATGTTCGGGAATACGTATGTGTTGTACAGCCGCTTCAATCTGGAGTGGACATTCAACTATTTTATCTGGAACCACCTGAACCGAGCATTCGGATGTCAGTCCAGCTACAGTGAATTTATCATGACAGTATTCATAGCCCATCTGCCTTTTCTCCTCAGGAACCGGGTTAACTCCCGTATAACGACCCAATGCCTCAACCTTTCTCCACATGGTCGCATCTGGTAAATTAATCACACACTCCGGATGTCGACTCAGATTCTCATAGGCTTTGCCCTGTGTACCTAGGCCGAGAACGAGACAGTCCCCCAGCGCCCAAGATGAGGACAGTGGAGACAAGTTGGTTGACCCATCCTCATTTAATGTACTTAGAAGCAATACAGGCGTACCATAATATAAAATACTGGGATTAATCGTTTCATGTCGTACCACTGCGGAAATTTTGTTCAACTGCTCAGTAGCAGCGTCCGTTTTCATTATCTTGTTCATCTTGTACCTCTCCTGTTCCAATCCATTCGTTTATAAGCTCCATCTGACCCGTATGGGACGATACAACAGAATTGTAATACAGTAATAGTTCAGATATGATCGAAGTATGAATGTATATCCGAATATTACTGTTATTGCGTCGTTAATCGCTGATCCAAGTCGCTCCATTTTTCTGTCATCCTTACTGGATGGTCGGGCTTTGCCCGCAGGAGAGCTTGCTCATATGGCAGGCGTCACGCCCCAGACGGCAAGCAGTCATCTCGCCAAACTCGTAGAAGGAGGATTATTGGAAGTTGAACAGCAAGGCCGTCACCGATACTACCGTCTTGCAAACAAGGAAATTGCTAATCTGATTGAAACGATGGCCAGTATTGCCCCGCCTGTACTGATCCGTTCTCTCAAACAATCCAATCAGCTTCAACAACTGAGTCATGCACGGACCTGTTATGGTCATCTGGCCGGGAAATTGGGAATCTCGCTCTGTGAAGCCTTAATACAGAAGGGGTATCTTTCAGAGCCCGAAGAGGCACACAGCAAGGATTATCAAGTTACAGAGAAAGGAATACAGTGGTTCACTACGTTTGGAATTAAACTTCAGATGAAGCCAGGATCACGCCGTGCCATCGCTCGCAAATGTCTGGATTGGAGCGAACGCCGTCATCATCTCTCAGGCATGCTTGGGGAACAACTCAGACATCGATTATCGGAACTGGACTGGATTCGTCAAAAAACAGGAAGTCGCTCTGTCGAAGTAACGGAAGCAGGCAAGAAAGGTTTATACGAGGTGTTGAACATTTCACTTTAAGCAGAAGTGTACACGAGGGATAACCAAAGATCAGTAAACGCAAAAAATCCCCTTCACACTGACCGTTAACCGATCTAATGTGAAGAGGATTTTTTGTCAATCGGAACGGAGAGAGAGGGTTACTCTCACTTCGTTCGAGACTGCGGAGTATTGCTAACGAAGCTTTTGCTCCGACGAACCTTTAGGGTTCTCATCCCTTTGCAGAGAAGTTTAATTCAGAACGGAGAGAGAGGGATTCGAACCCTCGCACCGCTTACGCAGTCTAACCCCTTAGCAGAGGGTCCCCTTATAGCCACTTGGGTATCTCTCCAAGAAATGGCTCCCCGAACAGGGCTCGAACCTGTGACAACTCGATTAACAGTCGAGTGCTCTACCAACTGAGCTATCAGGGAAAATTAACTTGAATAAGATTAATCTATCATGATTAATAATCCAAGTCAACATGCCTTCCATCACTTTCTTTAATACATTGAACGATACTCACATCAGATATTCTGAAGCCCCAGTTTTCCCGCGCAACGACCACAACGGTAACGCTTCGGATCTATTTTCCGCTTGCGCAAATATTCCGTACCACAGCTCTTACACACCAGCTTATAACGATAGGGCAGCGGCTTTCTGCCTTTGCCGTCAGGAAGTGATTGGCAGTAACGCGAACCACCTACCTTCTGTAATAAAGCCTTGAATTCCGGATCACGATGCTGATAACCGCGCCCACGAATATGCAGATGATAGTGACACAGCTCATGCTTGATGATTTTCTCAACCTCATCTCGCCCATAGGCTTCGAGTTGATGCGGATTGATTTCAATCCGGTGACTTTTGAGCATATAACGCCCACCCGTCGTGGTCAGGCGACTGTTAAACAACGCTTCATGGGTGAACGGTACTCCGAAATGATCCAGTGATACCTGTTCAATCCATTGTTGCAATTCCTCATTTTCCATCGGTATCTTCTCCTTGCACCCCCTCGGAGCATTTGTTTTTCCGGCATAATACTTGAATTTTAACCGTTTCGTAGGCTACACTGTCAAGTAGAATGTATGAGGGGAGATTATTACTCGTTATGCCTACAATGCGCTATGTCATCCTGCAGCAGGAACAACACTTGCAGTTTGTGGAAATGCCGGCAGATTACGCCTATCAACTCAGTGCGCTCAATCTGCGCCTGCACAAGGAAATTGATAAACTCACGGCAGCAGATGTCCCTGTCCTGCCTTGGGCGATCGCCGAATGTGACAGCCTCGATCTCCTAAACGAAAATCTTACTATCATCGGCGGCCTTGATTATATCAATGCGCTTGAAGAATCTTTTGCAGCACTACGTGAAAGCCATTATCCCTTGATTTCTCTGCTTACCGAAATCCGGGCTCTTCAGGCCCAATTGGAACAATGGTATGAAGAAGAGATGGAAGCTCTCTAATTCACCGCAGTTATCATTTTATAATGATGAGAACGAAAAGCACATCTCCCTGAATTGGGATTTGTGCTTTTTTTGAGTCAACGAGACATTGATTTGCCGGAGGCCTCCACTTATCCCGCACAGTCCAGGCTATTGCCACATATGCTAACGTACAGATGAATTATGCAAGAGGAGGAGATACCCTTGCCTCAATGGCTTTGCAATCAACTGATGCGTGCATTTCACAAAAAGGATAGCCGGCAAATCAAGTTGCTGAACGAATGCTGGTTCTTTTATCGTAACAAACCAGCAAATGGCACACCACGCAGCGCGGAGAACGAACTTTAAGAGGTTGTTCATAAAAGTCTGCATTGGATTACGAAGGAAGGCTTTTTGAACACGTACTTTAAGAAAATGCACATATTGCCCACCGTACTTACTAGAGGAATTAGAACGGATAACGGGACTATTACTGTCGACAACAAACAGCCTTCCTGGTTAGGGAAGGCTGTTCTCCAATCCTACTATTTAAGAAGACTGTTGCGCAGAAGCAGGCTTCTTCATCGTCAGGCCGACACGGCCTTTTTTGGTATCCACATTCATAACCCAGACCGTTACATTATCCCCGACAGATACAACATCCATCGGATGTTTAACATACCCGTTGCTGAGCTGTGAAATATGGACAAGCCCATCACTCTTGATCCCAATATCAACAAAAGCACCGAAATCAATAACGTTCCGAACCGTACCTTGCAGCTCCATGCCTTCCACCAGATCCTCAATTTTTAATACATCTGTACGGAAGATTGGCAACGGCATTTCTTCACGCGGGTCACGCCCCGGACGCTGCAAGCTGTCCAGAATGTCACGCAATGTAGGCACACCTACGTCCAGTTTCACAGCCAATTGTTCTGGCTGTTGCTCTGACAGTAATACCGACAGTTCCTTGCTGCCCAGCTTGTCCAGTGCAACCTGAAGCTCCTTGAACAGCTGATCCACTACCTTGTAAGACTCAGGGTGAATCGGTGTACGGTCCAGCGGGTTCTCGCCCTCACCAATACGCATGAAGCCTACGCACTGTTCATAGGTTTTGGCACCCAGACGTGGCACCTTCTGAAGCTGACGGCGGTTCGTAAACCGACCATTTTCTTCACGGTATTTCACGATGTTTTTGGCAATCGTAGCGTTAACTCCGGCAACATATGACAGCAACGAAGGTGATGCCGTATTTACGTCCACACCCACATGGTTAACTGCGGATTCGACAACAGCCTTCAGGCTTTCTTCCAGAACCTTCTGGGAAACGTCATGCTGATATTGACCCACACCAATGGCTTTTGGATCAATCTTAACCAACTCCGCCAGCGGGTCTTGTACCCGGCGAGCAATGGAAGCTGCACTGCGCTCCGCAACATCCAGATCCGGGAACTCTTCCTGGGCCAGCTTGGATGCAGAATACACACTCGCCCCTGCTTCGTTAACAATCAGATACACAAGACTTTCATCACCGTTCTCCTGAATGATCTCGGCAACAAACTGCTCCGTCTCACGTGATCCGGTACCATTACCAATGACGATCAGTCCGATATCATATTGCTTGATCATCCGATGGAATACTTCCGCAGCTTCACGTTTCTTGTTGTGTGGTGGCGTTGGATAGGTCACAGCCACTTCCAGCAATTTGCCCGTATCATCTACTACAGCCAGTTTACAACCGGTACGATAGGCCGGATCGACACCCAGCACACGTTTGCCATGAATCGGCGGTTGAAGCAACAGATTACGCAGATTGGCCGAGAATACCGATATGGCCTGATTTTCACCTTTTTCCGTGAGTTCTCCACGAACTTCGCGCTCGATGGAAGGCGCAATAAGCCGCTTGTATGCATCTTCAATCACATCACGCAGGATATCCTGTACGGCAGAAGCACCACGAATGATCTGTCCTTCCATATGACGATGGGCCGGTTCTGCCTGCACGTCCAGGCCAACTTTGAGAATACTCTCACGTTCCCCGCGATTAATCGCGAGAATCCGGTGTGGAGGCATCTTTTTGGCTAGTTCGCGGTAATCATAATAATTTTCGTACACGGACTCCTCTTGAGCATCCTTCGCTTCTGAAGTCAACATCCCGTGATCCAAGGTATACCGACGAATCCATGCACGAATGGCAGCATCGTCTGCGATATTCTCAGCGAGAATGTCTTTGGCTCCCTGAAGCGCCGACTCCGCATCTTCTACACCCAGTTCAGCATTGATATATTTCGCCGCTTCCTGGAGTGCATCGCCTTGTTTCGGTTGCCCCCAGATCCATACAGCAAGGGGCTCAAGACCTTTTTCCTTGGCCACGCTCGCACGCGTTTTCCGCTTCTGACGGAACGGACGATACAAGTCTTCCACTTCCTGCAGCTTCACCGCTTGGGTTATGGATTGCTTCAGTTCTCCGGTCAGCTTGCCCTGTTCCTCTATAATACGGATGACTTCCAATTTGCGATCCTCAAGATTGCGCAGATAAACAATGCGTTCTTCAATCGATCGCAGCTGGTTCTCATCCAGCTCTCCAGTCATTTCTTTACGGTAGCGGGCGATAAATGGAATCGTATTGCCTTCGTCCAGAAGCTCCGACGTTGTACGGACCTGCTTCAAGGACAGTGACAGTTCCTTGGCTACCTGTTTGATGATTCGTTCATGGCGTTCTGCCTTTATTGTTTCTTCATTGGGTTCCAGAACCGTTTCCTGTTCAGACAAAATAAATCCCTCTTTCCTTCCTGAATCGTTCGTTACAATCATTTCAGGGCAGCTTTGCTGCTGTAATTACAGTATAGTTGAACCATTTGTTTCTTCCACTCTACCCTATATTATCACAGAATCACGTCCAGATTTCCATCAATCCGCAAGCATACAAGTTCTGACAGAATGATGTCATCCTCCAGCCTTCCCCATTACGTCAAAAAAAGACCGAAAATCGTCATCACGACGCTCCTCGGTCTTTCCTTTTTTTAAACTCTAAATAAAATAGCAATCTAATAAGTGAAACTGCTCATTTACACGATAACGGAGAGGACAGAAAAAACCTGAAAAAGCGAAGCTAAAAGCTTTCTGTAAGAAAGCTACTTCGAAAGCATACACTCGCCTAAAAGCTTTCTGAAAGAAAGCTACATCGGAAGCATACGCTATCCCGGATTTTCCCTTTGAGAAAAGGGAATCAAAAAATCTGGGGATAACAGCAGCGATTGGAAGGTTGTTCAGTCATCGTAGTATCCGTGTAAATAAAATGTAGTTCACTTATCTAGACGCGCTCGAACCGGAACATCTCGCTCAGATAGTCTCCTGATGTGCTGCCTACCGAAATACCGCCATACATGAGAGCATCGCCGGTAAAGGTCTCTGATCCGCCTTTCAGACGGTAATCCGCATTCGGGTCCAATCCTTTCAGCTTCAGGCGCTGAAGTGGCGCATTAGGCTCTGAGAGCACACGGAAGTAGAATACAACAGCTTCGCTTCCGTCTGGTGCAATAAACATCCAAGCTGTCTCATTGCCTTCAAACGGGCTGAGCAAGCGACGGAATGTTCCATATTGAACCGTTCCACGGATCTCCTTGTACAGCTCAACCTGGGCTTTCACGATGTCATTCTCTTCCTCCGTGAATTTTGTCAGGTCCAGCTCATACCCGAAGTTGCCCGACATCGCCACATGCCCCCGAATCTCTAGAGAAGTGATCCGGTTGACCTGATGATTCGGTACCGCTGAGATATGCGACCCCATCGAACTTACCGGGTACACAAGACTCGTACCGTATTGAATCCGCAGGCGGGAGATCGCATCGGTGTTATCACTTGTCCACGTCTGTGGCATGTAATACAGCATACCTGGATCGAAGCGGCCACCACCACCGGAACAACTCTCGAACAGAATGTTCGGGAACGCCGAAGTGATTCGTTCCATGACGTCATACAACCCCAACATGTAACGATGCGCGGTCTCACGCTGTCTGTCTGCCGGAAGCAACGCTGAACCCACTTCCGTCATATTCCGGTTCATGTCCCATTTCACATAAGTGATTGGTGCAGAACCAAGTACGTCTGTTAACATGCGTACAATCTCATCACGTACATCCTGACGAGAGAAGTCGAGTACCAGTTGTTGACGTCCCTCTGTCCGGCGACGATCAGGCACATGCAGACACCAGTCCGGGTGCGCACGGTACAGCTCACTGTCCGGTGAGATCATCTCAGGCTCAAACCACAGTCCGAACTGCATGTCCAGACCTGTTACCCGGTTAGCCAGATCATCCAGTCCCTGGGGCAATTTGTTTTTATCTACAATCCAGTCACCCAGCGAGGAGTTGTCACTGTCCCGGTGTCCAAACCAGCCATCATCCAAGACAAACAGTTCAATACCCAGCTTCTGTCCAGCGCGAGCAATCTGTTCAATCTTGTCCGCATCAAAACCAAAGTAAGTCGCTTCCCAGTTATTGACCAATACCGGACGCTCCGCATTACGGAATTTGCCACGTGCGAGACGCTCCCGATACAATTCGTGGTAGGACTGTGACATGCCGTCCAACCCTGCAGCCGAATACACCATAACGGTCTCCGGTGTTTGGAAAGCTTCCTGTGGCTCCAGCTTCCAGCTGAACTCGAACGGGTTGATCCCAAGCGATACACGGGTGGTGTGGAACTGATCCACTTCAGCCTGTGCGGTGAAGCTGCCGCTGTAGACGAGACTGAATCCGTAGACTTCACCCTGATCTTCGTCCGTACCTGGTGTCATCAGCGCAATAAATGGATTTTGCTGGTGACTGCTTGAACCGCGACGACTCTCGATGCCTTGCAGGCCTGACGCAAGCGGTCTGCGCACGATATCACGTTCCCGTGTCCAAGCTCCTGACAATTGCAACAATTCATAATCCGCATGCGGGAAATCAACAGAAGAACTGAGCGCACGCACCACATTCACAGCGGTAGCGCTCTCATTCACGATACGCATCGAGCGTGTAATCGCATTAAATGCCGTAAAGGCTGTATAAGAAAGTTCGATCTTGATGCCTGCAACGCGGTCTTCCAGTTCAATAACCAGCGTCTCTGCCTCGTCATCGGATTCAACGTATGTTGCTGGCAGTCCGGTAAGCGCTGTCTTTCCTTTGACCAATCGATGACCTGTATACGTAAACTCCGAAACCGTTGAGCCATTCTCAAGTTCCAATTGGATTGCAGGGTTACGGAAATCACTCGTGCCATACACTGGCAATTCCACTGGCAACGTATCGAAGGAGATCGTACGATCCTCTGGCACCGGGTTAGGGCTAAAGGACGCTCGTTCTGTCCGTACATGCAACCAGCTCAGATCGGTGTCGCGTAATTTTTTGCCATAATACAAATGCACCAAATATCCTGAAGGCAGTACCTGAAATACGTAACTGGCCTCACGGGTCTGTAAATGAAATTGAAGTTTCTCCTGATTGATGTAAATGCTCATATGTCTCCTCCACCTCTATATATAGGTCTTTCGGGTAAACGGTTTCTCAGGTTTCATTATAGCGAAAAGATCGCCAATGTTCTACGCTTTCATCAAGCTTTAATCAAAAGAGCGCATAACAGCCCGAAGGATGTCATACGCTCTTTTGGTTACAGTCTGAATTCAGTGTGTTCCCTTACAGGAACATCCATTGCCAACGGACGGCAGTGCAGCGTACAAGACGCTGGTTACTGCCTTAAAAATCGATTAAACCAAGACTGATCTGTAAGGCTTCGTTGACCAATTTCATGGTCTCCTCGTCCAGATGGGTAATCTTGTCAGTCAGCCTCTGTTTATCAATCGTCCGTATTTGTTCGAGCAAAATAACCGAGTCCCGGTCAAAGCCGTGTGCCGCCGCATCAATTTCCACATGCGTTGGCAGCTTTGCCTTCTGGATTTGGGCGGTGATAGCCGCCACAATACAAGTTGGACTGAACCGGTTGCCGATATCATTCTGGATCACCAGAACCGGCCTGACTCCACCTTGCTCGGAACCGACAACGGGAGAAAGATCCGCAAAAAAAACGTCACCACGTTTTACGATCAATGTCTACACCCCGCTAACTAAGCGGTCCAGAGTGCTGTCCGCATCTTCCTCCGCATGAAAGGCTTCGGATGCCATGGTCAGATTAATTTTTGCCATCTCCATGTACCCTCGCTGCATCGTTTCACGGATGTAACGTTTCTTACGCTCCGTTAAATACAGCTTCATAGCCTGCCTAATCAATTCGCTGCGGTTGGAATTCTCCAGCGCTACGATGCCATCCACTTCCTGCAAAAGATAATCAGGTAAACTGATCATGATCCGCTTGGTGTTCTGCAAGTTGGCCACCTTTCTTCCACCCCCACAAACCTTTCGCCATTGTGAACCAGTATTACGTTTTTCCAGAACTTTTATACAAAGGAATATATATGCCCCGAGTATATCAAGTATGCTGTACTCCATTATAAACACGGGGAACAATATTCGTACAGACCAAACATCTCAATTCAGGAATTAAATCCTTACTGTCATACAACATTCGAGATGCTCCGACAGTTTTCCTTCTGTTCTGAAAAAAAGTTTATTGGTAATGACGTCCAGTTAGCTGTCAGGATGTCAAAAGTGGATTGATTCTGGCGACTACTGCTCCCCCGCGGGTATATACCCGTGGAATGCGGTGCGCCATCATGCAGATCACTTCATAAGCAATCGTACCGAGCTGGGATGCCACCTCGTCTGCGGTTATAACGCCACCAGACTGATGACCGATGAGGACAACCTCTTCGCCGACTTGAATTTCTTCCGCCTCTTCCGCGAAAGATTGTAACGACACCATACACTGATCCATGCAGATTGTACCGACGACAGGGACGCGGCGGCCGCGTACAAGCACTTGTGCTTTACCTGTCAGCATTCTGGAGAATCCGTCTGCATATCCGATCGGCAGGGTCGCTATTCGTTCGTAACCTTGCGTAAAATAACGGGTTCCGTAACTGATCCCCCAATGGGGTGGCAGTGTTTTGACCAGAACCGCTTTTGTCTTCAGCGTCAATACCGGGGACAGCTTCACCACCTGATGATTCACTTCAGCCGAAGGATACAGTCCGTACAGGCTTATTCCCACACGAACCATGTCATAGGACAATTCCGGTGTATCAATGGCAGCGGCGCTGTTCGCCGTATGTATAATCGGGATGGAACATCCCTGATCCCTGAGCGCATGAACCACGCTTTGGAACCGTCTATACTGCTCCAGTGTATAGGTTTTGTCTTCTTCATCTGCTCTGGCAAAATGGGTAAACATGCCTTCCAGCATCACCTGATTGAGCGAAGCTACTTCCTCAATGAAAGCCAATGCCTCATCGCCAGGCAACAGACCTAATCGGCCCATGCCGCTGTCGATTTTAATATGAACCTTCAGTTTGTTAGCGAATGTACTCGCATCCAGATGTCGAATGGCTTCAAGCACTTCCCTGCTGAACAGTGTGACGGTCACATCATGTTGCCATGCAACAGCGATCCCTTCAGGCGGCGTATAACCCAGTACCAGGATTGGAATCGTAATCCCATGTTGTCGCAGTTCCAGAGCTTCGTCAAGAAAAGCCACACTTAAGTAATCCACACCCACTCGTTCCAGTTCCCTAGCCGTCTCCACCGCTCCGTGTCCATAGGCATTGGCCTTCACACAGGCGAGGAATTTCATGCCCTGAGGCAATGCCTCGCGGAAAGCTTCTACGTTAGTACACAAATGATCCAAATTGATCTCCGCTTGGGTCGGCCGATATTGTCCTTGCACGTTAAGTCACCTTCTCTAATCATCTTAATCCGGCTCACGTCAGACTCCATCGTAATGCTCCAGCATGTGACTGTCAAATGAACCGAAGTTTCGCATTCAAAAACAGATGTAAGGTGCGCCGTTTGAGGAACAAATGCGAACACAGAAGAAGACCAATAAGCGAGATTGGCAGGGCAAAATTCCACTTTCCCACCCCAGCAAAATCTGCTTATATCGATTATTTACCCGGTTCCCTCTGCGTAGAAGCGCATTTTGCATTATTGGGTGTATCGAGTAAGAAAAACGGCGCCAGATGAATACCTGTCTTACATCAAAGCAAAGCACCGGAGAACGGGTCTCCGATGCTTCTTAGCATTCCTTATGTTTATGCTACTATTCGTTCATTTGTTCAAAAATCATTTGCCTGACTCTTCCTGCATCGATGTTGCAATGCGTACCATTTCGTTCTGAGGCAGGTCGGCACTGGTGATCCGATATTCTATGCCATCAGTCATCCATGTCAGTGTCTGCAACGCATCTCCGCTGATCATCCCCAGTGTGAATCCAAGATCCACTACACTGGATGGAGCAAGCGATACAGCTCGATCCTGCGGTCTGGCTTCGAAGATCGTGTAATTATAGGTTCCTTCATAACGAAGCATAACCGAGTAGTCTCCTGCCTCTTCCAGAATCTGATCATCCTTAAGCTGCACGCCTTCCGGCGCATAAGTCGGCTGAATTACGCCAAAGCTGTCTGGACCTTCCGGTTCTGCAATTGTTGGCTCTTCGCCTTCCTGACCTGTCGCAGCTCCTTCTGCCCCTTGCTGCTCTGCGTCACTACCTACACCTGTCTGTCCATCAGTGACAGCTCCATCAGGTTCAGGCGCAGTCTGAGGATTGGCAGGTTCTTTACCGCCCTCATTGCCCGCTTGCTCCACAGGAGTCACACCAGAGTCCGTTCCTGTTTTGCCGCCTTCTTCTGAAGCTGCTGTCATGTTACGTTGCATGTCAAAGGCATCTTTCTCAAATTCAGTTCCGAATTTGAAGGAGTCAAATTTCACATCGACCACAACATTGGCATTGGAGTCGGATACCTCAACCTGTTTAGGTGCGTAATCCGATTTGTTCAGCCAGATCTTCTGTCTGACGAGTGCATGTGTATTATAATTGGCAGCTACATCAAATACATAGCTCTCCTTCTCATCCGCAAACTGACGGGTTGTATCTCCCGTAATGCTCCGAATCAAAGTTTCATAGAGATACACCTGACCTTGATTATCCGGCCAATTGCTCTGAAAACGGAAGCTTTTGTTCTGGCTCGGTGTCAAAACAAACACGCCTTCATCGTTACGCAGGACAATCTGTGTTACATCCTTTTTGGCATTTGTTAACGCAATACGATAATAGGAAGGCTTCTGATGCCATACCTCGACCTTGTACTGCTGCGGCGTATCTCCGGTATGCAGCGTCATCACGCCTGCCCCCTGGTAACTTTCCATCTCTCCTACGACTTCGTTCAGATCTTTGACCACAGCTGCCGCATCCTTCTTCCCGCAGGCGGCAAGTAAGGCCGATAAGACCAATACCATGGCAAGCATCCATGATATTCGGCGCATGACATCATCCCCTTTAGCACATGTTTTCACTTCAGGATTGTGCTTGCAGCAGAACCCCTACTTGATTAGTACATGTTATGAGGGACTTGTTCGATATATGCGGACTAGTTTGACAAGCAATCGGTGAAGTCCGTTAATACGGCATTGCTACGCAAAATCAGTCTCGGGGAGGATGTTAACTTTATCCAGAAAAGGCATAGTGAATTGTAGGAGATTATTCGTTTTATTGAATATTGGGAGGGAAAAGCATGACGACAACAAAGCTTAGCACATCTCTGGAAAGACTGGATGAATTCATCGACGAGCAGCTTCAATTTTGGAATGGTGTCGGCACAGCGGTGGCTGTGGTCCATAAGGATGAAGTCGTCTGGCAAAAAGGCTACGGTTATCGTGACCTGGAGTCCAAACTTGAAGTTACCCCTAATACGTTGTTTGCCATCGGTTCAAGTACCAAAGCCTTTACCGCAGCAACCGCTGCTCTGCTTGTGGATCAGGGAATACTCGACTGGGATACCCCTGTGAAGTCGTATATGAAAGATTTTCAGATGTTCGATCCGATCGCAACAGAACGTATAACTATTCGCGACATGCTGTGTCATCGTTCGGGTCTTCCACGACATGAGTTGGTATGGTACAACTCCCCACGTACAAGAGAAGAACTTGTGCGTGCATTACAGTATCTGGAGCCAAATCAAGATTTCCGAAACAAATGGCAGTATCAGAACCTGATGTACATGACGGCAGGTTATCTGGTTGGACAGCTCAATGAAACTTCGTGGGAGCAGATGGTTCAGATGACCCTATTTAATCCGCTGGGTATGAACTCAAGTCTGTTCTCTGTTGAAAAAATGCAACTTCAGCCTGACTATGCGTACCCTTATATGGAGAAGGATGGTCAGAATACGAGAATACCTTTTCGAGCCATTGATGCCGTAGGACCTGCTGGTTCCATTAACAGCAATCTAGCCGATATGATTGCATGGCTTCAATTCCAGTTGCATCAAGGTCAATGGGAAGGAACGTCCTTGATATCTAAGGAACAGATGAAGATTATGCATAGTCCTCAGATGCCCAGTGATTCGCCGTTCATAAGCCAAGAACTGCCTGTGAGTACATATGGTCTGGGTTGGATGATTGAGCCTTATCGTGGACATGCCATGATTCATCATGGTGGGGCTATTGATGGCTTTGCATCACAAGTTGCTTTTTTGCCAGAAGAGCAGATTGGAATCGTGGTTCTGAGCAATACCAACGGAAGTATAATTCCGTATACGGTTGCTTTTCATATCATGGACCGACTGCTTGGACTTGAGCCCGTCAATTGGAGTTCCAAATTGAGCAAATTAATGGGGAAAGAACCAGCAGAAACGGAGGCTAATCCGGAGAATCCTCTGGAAGTACCTATTCAGCCAGACTCTGCCGTTGAGGAAAAAGTTGAAGAACCTCACATTACACCTTGTGATCGTCCTTACACCGCTTATGCGGGTATTTACACACATCCTGGTTATGGCGAGATGTCTATTCAGGAGACAACGGACGGGTTGCAAGCAACCTTTAATGCCATTGAAATGCCCATGGAATACACCGGGAAAGATACGTTCTCCGTCGAATTTGTGTTATTCGGTCTGAAGATCACGTATACGTTTACCCTCAATGAATCTTCAGAAGTTGCTCAATCCATCTCCATTCCTTTGTTGCTTGAGCCAAGTACAAAACCTATTGAATTCATCAGGGTTTCGTAAACGATCAGAACTGGTGAACACCTGATTCATTCCGTTGTGGTATCCATACCTACCACAACGGAATATACACCGGATAACTCACATCCTCTTCTTCGGCACCAGGTCTTCTCTTAACCCACAATCTACGCAGATCAGGCAGACCATACCCCGCAAGATGATAATCTCGCAACGAATCATGATGGGCGTGTTCTTCCTTGAAGCTGTATGTGGGCAGAAGCAATGCCTCCTGAATCAGTCGATCTTCTAACCGAATCAATCTATTCAACCGCTCCGCTGGTTCCTGGATCATCACCACTCGTCCACATTCCTGTTCCAGTTCATGTCTCCAGTAATCATTCATCGCAATCAGGAATAACGTGTTCTGGAAGGTGTACATCGTCACGAGACTCAGCACGACATGATCATTGAAGATTTCTCCTGTATAGATCAGATCACAATCCCCGAACCCATCTTGATAGACTGCATGGATCGGATCTCCCTGCATAATGTTGATATGTAGGCCAATCTGTTTACTTCTCTCTGCAAACCAGACCATATCTGCCTCCATCTTCTCGCCTTCTTCCACCCACAGACTTAAACTCTGCCCTTGATAAGAGCTATGACGCAAGAATGCTGAGGCCCGCGCCAGTGAGGTCTCCACGGAAAGTTCAGATACAGGTGTGACCGAACCATCCAGTTGTTCCGATTGCTGTTTCCATGGCTCCCCTTGATCTGAACCCACCTTTAAAGGTTGCTGTACTCGTCCTCGAATCAAACTATAAGCAGCCTGCGTGTTCGTGCTTCCGAGCGCTTGCGACAACTCCTGCGCATTCAATAGTTGTTGAACAGCCCGGCGAAAATTCACATCATGCTGTGGCCCTTCCTTTTGCATATTAAACGTCATATACATGCCACCCTGCATCTCATGCTGCACGGCACGAGGCTCCGCATCCGGAAATATATTATGCTTGATGACGGACTCCACCCTCCCAGAGTGGGGAAGTTGCCATACTTCAACGCGGTCAATATAGGCTCGGCCTCGGAAGTAGGAAGGGAATACTTCCAACACAAGCAGCTTGGAATCATGACGTGTCAACCGATAAGGTCCTGTTCCAATCGGATGGAGCGGATTCATCTCCACATCTCTCGGCAAGATCGATGCAGACATACTGCTCATCAGATCCGGGAACATGAAGTTAGGCTTGTTTAACACAAAACGTACAGTCAATTCGTCCAACGTCTCTATGCGCTCAATAGATCCAAACAGAGGCCTGCACGGGTTACTATTGTCAGAGATAATGCGATCAAAGGTAAACTTCACGTCCTCTGCATCCAATATCCTGCCATGATGAAAGGGTATACCTTTGTGCAGATAAAAAGTCCATTCCCTCCCCTCCGAATGACTTTCCCATGCCACTGCAAGACTCGGTTCACAGACCTGGTGTTCAGCATTATAGCGAACCAAACAATCAAAAACCTCCGCAACAATAAAAACTTCTCCCCACATGGCCGTCTGCGTGGGATCCAATGTCTTAAAAGGGATATTCCGTGAAATCCGCAATGTATCCACTCGTCCTCTGTCCCCTTTATTCGAACTCAGACCAAATTGATGCTGCATTTGCTGTATCAGATGTTCTCTCATCGTAATTGGTAAGGTTGCGGCCAGTTCATAGGCGTCCTCCATCCTGTTCCCATCCAGGAAATGGTCAAATCGTTCACGCGCCACTTCAAGCAACGGGACACAAAATACCAGCATCGATTTTTTGCCTCTGCCGCGCTGCGGGTTCCACCTGACCCATCCGTTCTCCTTGAATTTGTTCATAATGAGGTTCATATTGCGCATGGTACAACATAATAGATCGGCGAGTTCACCTACCGTTGTATGCAATTCTTGTTCATCATGTACATGTGGAAAGTTTAATCGCAGTTGAATGTAATGTTCTGATACGTCCATATATGCCCTACCTTCTGCTAAAATACGAAATCCATCCGGATGCTTCTACAGTTTTTCTTCAGGTTTTCCTCCATTATACTCAGTAATATCAACATGACCAGTGGGAAGGAAGAAAAACGACTTATGAAATACGCCGATCTGCACCCTAACATCAGGATACGTATCATTACTGATTTTTTCACCGATCTGACCCAGAAGTCCATCATTCCATTCATGGCGATCTATCTGAGTATTCAGATTGGCGCAGGTTTGGCGGGGTTGTTGCTGACGGTCAATATTGTGGCGTCCATGATTGTGGGATTGTGGGCAGGATATTGGTCTGACCGGATTGGACGGAAGAAATTGATGGTGATCGCACAAAGTCTCCAGGTCGTGGCTCTACTCGGCTTGGCCATCGCCAATTCGCCGTGGATGGATTCGATCATTGTCACTTGTCTCATGTTTCTGCTCAGCAGTCTCAGTTCAGGGATCACCGTGCCGATTGCTAATGCCATGATTGTCGACGTGAGCAGTGAACATGAACGTCATTATGTATATGGATTGCAATATTGGACAACAAACGTTGCTGTAACTTTTGGTGCACTGATGGGCGGGCTATTTTTCGAATCATTTCGTTTCCTATTGTTCAGTCTGGTATGCCTCGAAAGCCTAGCTACCCTGTTTATTTTGATCTTTATGATTCGTGAAACAATGGATAAACACGTACTTGGTTATGTCGATGCTCCCATCCAGAGGAACATACTGAAAACGTACTGGGCGGTCTTTCAGGACAAACGTTTCATGATATTTTTCACGGCTACTGTACTTGCAGTCTCCCTGGAATTTCAGTTGGATAAATACATCGCTGTTCGTCTAAAAAATGAATTCACCGCCCAACTGTTCGGCTCTGATATCTCAGGTCTGCATATGTTCAGCCTGATCATGGTCATCAACACCGTAATGGTCGCCTTGGTTGCCATTCCGTTCTCCAGATGGATAGGTCGCTTCCAGTCCCGATCTATCATGACTGTTGGTATGCTCCTCTATACCGCAGGTTTCACCGTACTTGCTTTCAGCAACTGGGCCTGGTTACTCATCTCATCCGCTATACTGCTAACCGTTGGAGAATTGATGTACGCCCCTGTTCGTCAGGTCATGCTCGCGGGTATGATTCCAGATTCGGACCGTGCTGCCTATATGGCTGCTGACGGGTTGAGTTACAACGCTGCTGCCCTTCTCGGCAGTCTCGGGTTAACCATTGGAGCCTTTCTGCCCTCCTATGCGATGGCTGGTCTGTATATCCTGATGGGGCTTGGAGCGCTCATCTTTTTCCGAATGTTACTTCGGAAGGCAGAGGAACAGAATCAACATCTGCCGTGTGCAGATGCATCTTGATTTCACTTTTCCGACAACTTTTCCGACAACAAAATAATGATCCTAAGGGAGCCCAAGTGGCTCTCTTTTTCATGTCCATTATCAACGTTTAGAAGTAAATTATCTTTAACATTTTGTATATTATAGTTTACATTTAGTCAAATATCATGTACATTAGTTTCATGGAGGTGAGCAAGTGGAAGAATTACACAATCACGTTCGGGAGTTACGAGCCAGAGAGCGGCTATCCCAAGCAGAACTGGCCAAACACATTGGTGCATCCCGTCAAACCATTGCCCTGATTGAGCGTGGAGATTACTCTCCGTCGGTCGTTCTGGCACTAAAAATAGCACATGTATTTCGTGAACCTGTTGAAAAAATCTTTGAACTGAAAGGTGGAGATTAAAATGAAAAATTCATCATCCTCGTCCATTAAAAAGCGGTTGCGTCTTCCCTTGTATGCAGCAGGTGGTGCTGTAGTTGGTTTTCTGGGAGCTAGCGGAGTCAGTAAACTCCCTTCTGACTTGAACTGGACGCTGTCCGTGTATTATGACTATGATCTTTTATTCGCAATTCTGGCGGCTTTTGTGGTAGTTATGACGGTGTGGAACATCTTCAGTCTCTCCCGCACGCCATCTGTCCCTCCCATGGGAGATGATGCTTATGGAGATTCCGATTCACTCATCTCTCCCGCAGAGCGCTCCCTCGGAAAAGCGATGATCCTCAGCGGATTCAGCGTTATCCTTACGTTTACCTGGGCAGCACTTGCTTTGTCCTTGTATGCATCCAACCGAACCATGCCGAATTCTCCAGAACTGTTCAACCTCTTGAATTTAGTTGCTTCATGTATCTCTATTATCATCGTTGTGGTCGTGCAAACTCTGACTGTGAAGCGATACAACCGTTATTATCCTGAACGCACTCTGGATCTGAACTCGCGCAATATGAAGAAAGATCATTTTGAGAAGCTGGATGAAGGCGAGAAATGGATCGTGTATCGCGCAGCCTATCGTTCTTTTCAGATGATGAATGTACTTCTTGGTGTTGGAATGGTCTCTATGGTGCTGTATTCGGTTCTATTCACCTTCGCTCCATTCCCGATCGTAATGCTCTCTGTAATCTGGATTGCCAACATTGGAATCTATTATCGTGAAACCTATCGTGCGAGTAATCAGTAATACATGGGTAGGTAACTATTTTGTAAATATTTTCATAAAGGAGTGTTTGCATGCATTTATCCAGACGAAAGACCCGTTTCAGGTTCACCTCCCTAACAGGAGCTTTTATGGCTGTGGTTCTGTCTCTCAGTCTATGGGTACCCGCGGTTCAGGCGGAGACTGCAACTCCAGTAGCTGCTGAACAGGGAAAGACGAAAGCGCTGACAACTGAATCGGCTACAGCATTTCTGGATTCATTCTTCGATTCACCTGAGGCAAAGCCCCATTATGTGGGCGCCTCCGTGGTTGTTGTGAAGGATGGCAAAGTTCTGGCGGAAAAAGGATACGGATTCTCCGATGTGGAGAGCAAAACAGCGATCGATCCCAAAAATACCGCTTTCCGTGTAGCCTCTGTCTCCAAAACGTTCACGTCAGCAGCTGTAATGCAGCTGGTAGAGCAAGGCAAGGTTGATCTGCAAGCTGATTTTCAGACCTATGTGAAGGGGCTCGAATTCGATAATCCTTTTCACAAACCTGTAACTGTGGAGAACCTGCTGACACACACGACCGGATTCGAGATCCGTGATCCGCAGCAGGAAGACATCCATACTGATTTCGACAAGTACATAGCGATGGAGGATTACGCACAGCAACACATGCCTCCTGTCGTTCGCGAGCCTGGTAGCGCCTACATGTACGATAACTTCTCGTTTTTGCTGCTTGGCATGATTGTTGAGAATGTAAGCGGCGAGCCTTTTGAATCCTACATGCAACAACATATCTTCAAACCGTTGGGAATGGATAACAGCAGTTTCATGCTGGACAAAAAGTTCCAAAAGCAGCTGGCTACTGGCTATGATGCGGCACACAATCCGCTTGATCTGTACACCATCTCTCCAACACCAATGCCTCATGGTGGCATGTTGTCTACTGCTGAGGACATCGGGAAGTTCATGATTGCGTTCCTGAATGATGGCGTGAAGGGCAACGAGCGTATTCTCAAGGAATCCACAGTGAAAAGTATGGAGCAGTACCGTTCATCCATTCATCCACTGCTACCAAATACCACCTATGGATTCGAAGCTGCATTTCAGCTTCCCGGAGCAGGAAGTAGTCCAAAAATTATTACGAAAGCAGGCGACCTGGCTGGATTCAGCTCTTATCTCTTCCTTATTCCCGAGCAAAATACAGGCGTTTTCCTGACGTATAATCAAAATGGAGCACTTCGTAATCTGTTCTACCCTGCATTTATTCAGAGCTTCTTCCCGCAATATGCAGAGCCTGTGCAGTTCAAGGATTACACGCCGCAATCCGCGGCTGAGCTGCAACGCTTCACCGGATTGTACGCGGATCTGCGGATTAGCACGATCGTCAGCTCCTTGAAAAATGCTGGTAAAGAACCTGGACAACTGAGCATTTCGGACGTTTTTCTGGGTCAACGCAACCTGATTCAAATGGAAGATAATCTCTTCAAAGATGAATTGACCGGTCAATTCACAGCATTCAAGAAAAATGCTGATGGAACCATCTATATGAAAGAACCTTACCTCAACCCCATGGGTTATGAGAAAAAAGGGCAAAAGCCTATGGGCTTCCGGGATGTTCGTGATAACAGTCCTTATGCTGAAGCAATCTATGCCATCCAATCTCTTGGATATTATGAGAATGATGCTAACAAGTCTTTCCAACCGAAATCAGCTGTGACACGAGCTGAATTTATTGAGAACACCCTTAAACTGAGTGGTTTGAAGCCTAGCAAAACAACGCCCCCTGCAGGCACTGACTGGGCAGACCATGCAGCAGCCGGATATATCCAACTTGGATATGAAATGGGTATGATTACTGGCAAGGACAAACAGCAGTTTAAGCCGGATCAAGTCATTATCCGACAGGAAGCCATGGTCATGATGTGGAGAATTCTGCAATTGCAATATCCTAGTGAACTGTTCACGGATGTCAAACTTGCGGGACACACAGACCCATGGGCTGTACCAGCCGTTCAGATGATGGCGAAGCTTGGTATCCATGGACCCGAGGTGAAGGTAATGGAGGATGGTTCTGTTGATTTCCTTTCCCGCAAACCTCTGATTCGTCAGGAAGAGGCTGCGATCATGTATGCGCTGCTTACCCAACCAACAGATCAAATCGTCGCTGAACTGATGGCTGCTCAGCAGCCGCAAGCAGAACCTTCTGAAGAAGCCGAAGCTGTAGAGGAGACATCTGAAACTGCACCGGTTCCAGTACCAGCGCCGGTCCCTTCTGCGGCTTCAGCACAATAAAAATAAAACATCTTCATACCGATTAGATTTATCATGCTCATGATGCAAAAAAACAGGCTTGTTCAGAAGGGAATGATCCTTCATGAACAAGCCTGTTTCTTTAGGTTTCTTACGTTATAATAGCTATCGGTTACATGTTACCGAATTATATCCATCTCTATTCGATCAGCGAAGATACATGACGGTTCCCGTTGCGCTGATCAAACTTGGCTGCAACGGTCTGAGCATGCTCCGCAAAGTAATCGGCCAGCTTGAGCAGGTCGCCTGGATCGCCTTCATACGAGAAGGACGCTGGCAGGCGCATGCGATACCCTTCCGACTCTTTTTCTTCCGCCCAGCGCCGCAATAACGGAGCTGCCTTCGCATAATACATCATTTTGGCGTAAGCATCTTCATGATCGGCTGCGAGCATCAGTGTTTCTTCGAGGATATCAATTCCTTTTGCCGGATTCGTACGTGTGAGATAATCCATCTGCTCCGCAAAACTCTGCACAAAATCGTTCTGGCCTTTGATCAGGCGATATCCCTTGGTCTGATGTTTATCTGCTTCCGCAGTCCGTCCCAACCGATATAGCGGCATCAGAATTTCCGACAACGTTAGATGCGGAATCTCTGCACAGCTCATACGCCCTTTCAGAATAGGCTGTGCCACTTCCAACACCTTCTCATCGTCTCCTTTTAACAAGAAATATCGCATAATCTCATCCTGCTCACACGCCTCACAGTCACTCATGAAGTCGCGGTCTAATGTTCTGAACTTGTCATAACTGCGTCCTGATTCTTCCAGCTCTCCGAAATCCATAAAGATGCGGAAACGATAGTACCAGTAAGAACGCTCACTGTAACCATAAGACTTGAACCGTGCTCCGAAGTCCTCCAGCAGCTCCATGATCTTGTCACGTGATATTTCCGGGAAGTCAGGCATTTTGCCGAGAATCCATTTATATGACCATAATAACGTTTCTTCATCATACAGCTCTGGTTGCTGATCGAACTTGCCAAGTTGCCAGGAAAAAGCGATCAAAGCTTTCATCGGATATCCACAGAAGGTGGCTGCATCCACAATCTCGGAGCGTGCTTCGTACGCCTCCTCAACCATACCATTCACATCGGCTACCCGCGCTGCTTCCTCCAAAAAACCGAGCTTTGCAGGACCATTAGGCAGTTGATAGGCCTCTTCCATCAAATCTTCAAAATCCATCTCTGTCTTCATCAGGCATCTCCCTCATGGTTCATATTTGCGCGTAAACCCCAATCAATAAACCGTACAATTCCCTGGTTCAACACTTCAAGCTCCTGCTTGTTCATGGCGTAATGGCCCATCATCAGTGCGTTGACATACAGCATTTCTATAGCAATCGGTGTCATCTGATTATCTGGTGAAGTCAGCACCCGTTTAATGATGGGATTGTTTACATTCAGATACAACGTCGAGTACCCTGCCGAATTAATGCCTGCCGACAACGAACCGAGAACAGAGGAGAATAAGTCAGTACTCTCTTCGCTTGCTTTTTCCAGCGCACGCAGCGTGGATGATTCCTGCGAAAGGGTAAACAACACCGGCAGATCCGATGGCTTGAATCCTTTCACCTCTGCCCGGCAGCGGAAACGTTGTAATGCCGAATCTGCCAAACGCAGCGCATCATAATACTGGTTACGTTCAGCAGGTGCAACATCCGTGAATGTCATCGATACTTCATCTGGCTCAATCCGCTCGGTCTGTACATGGTTCAGTATGACTGGAAGCATCGCCATCAGTTCCTTATCATAGATGTAACCTGCGTTGACGACCAGCATGGACTGTGCTGAAGCCACATGGTGAATCTGGCGGTATTCATCAATGGAGCCGGTGTAATACAGCGTATCCCCTTCATCAATCAGTTCACCCAGTTCCCGGTGTCCTCTCGTCGTCTCAAAAGGCAGCCAGCGGTGAATCATCGCGTAGAACGCCTGATCCTGAACGGCCAGTGCTTTCATCGAAAGGGCATGCAGGCGAATCAGCTTCTGCAGACGTTCGATCTGATTCTCAGCCATGTCAGCCAGCCCCATACGCAGAGCGTCTCCAAGCTCGGAGCGCACCTCTTCCAGTTTTTCATTTTCATAGAAATGTTCTCTTGATGCCGTCGGTTGAAGCTCATCGGTCCAGATCAGGCATTTCACGAAGAACGCCCACTCCGGCAAAATATTCTCGGCTTTCTCCGAGATCAGCATTCGCTTCAGGTACACCCGGTGAGAACGCTTGGCATTCAGATTCACCGCATGGGGCAGAACATAAGCAATGCCTCCCGTACGACCGGAAGCCGTTGTAAGCGTGATGAAATCCTGGAACTTCTCCCCGAGCAGACGTTCACCAAAAGCAAGCACTTCCGCTCGGCAAGAACGGGCAAGTTCCGGGCGTGTAAGCCAGATCGGAGAATCCTGATTGACAACAGACTGCGCCCCATCATGTATCAACGTAACCGGATAAGGAAGCAAAGCGCCGTAGTAAAATAAAGCTTCTTTCACATACTCCGTTTCAAAATAATGTGCTGCATCCGGTGTACAACGCAGATATACTTTCGTTCCGGGGGACAACTGTGTGTCCAATTGTCTAATCGTATATGTACCATCCGGCTTACCTCTCCACTCCATCGAGGGACCACCCTTAATCGATTGAGTCAGCATAACGATCTCATGACTTACCATGAAACAGCTGAGCAGACCAATACCGAAACGCCCAATAAACGATGTCTCGCCATCCAGCAGTGCCTGTTGTCCCCGCTTCGAGGATTGTCCAATCATCGCCAGAAACTCGTGGATGTCCGCTTCGGTCAGGCCAACTCCGTTGTCCTCCACCATCATCGTCAATTGATCACCGGTTCCTGTCAGCTCGATTCGTGCTTCTCCCTGATATCCCGGCTCCACTTCCTTGCGTGCCGTGATGGCATCTGTTGCATTTTGCATGAGTTCACGCAAGAACACCTTGGGACTACTATATAGATGGTTGGATAAAATCTGGATCATCCCGCTCAGATTCACTTGAAATCGATATTCATTGGATGCTGTCATGACTCACTCACCTTCCTCTACGTCCAAACACAATATGTACCCATACGATGTATTCGTATGGATGTGTTAGACGAATTCATTATGTAATCGTTAGAAACAGACGTTCCCCGTGACAGGCACGCCAAAACATCACGTCAAGCCGGCCCTGGATAACCAAGACCGGCGTATATGCATATTTCAGGCATTCATGAGACGTATGGCCTTATCTTTCATTACCACGTTATGAATAGCAATGAAACGGATGTTCTACCCTAAAATAAGGATACATGTTACAAGGCAGAGTGAAAACAAACCTGAGACCCGATTTCAGGCAGACTTCAGGGTAAATGTGCATCCTGCATTCGGGACTATTGAAGGAGGAAAATATCTTTTTTATCGTCCATTTGAACGATATCAGCCTACCGCACGTATAATCTCCAAACTCAGATCGGACGGTGAATATACATGATCGAAGTACGTAACATATCCAAGCAATTCAAGGTGCATCAAGCACTACATGATGTCAGTTTTACAGTTAAACAAGGCAGTGTCACCGGGTTGATTGGACCTAATGGTTCGGGCAAAACTACACTGATCCGTATCATGAATGGGGTCTTGGGCGCTTCCGGTGGACAGGTAACCATTAACGGATTGGATGCCGCTTGTGAGGCAGAGAAAGTACTGGCCATGTGTGGCACTCTTACCGAGCAAAGTGGATTATATGAAAATATGAGCGGGCGTGACAATCTGACTTTCTTCGCAGATGTTTTTGGCCTGAAGCATGCCCAGAAACGAATCGAAGAGCTTGTAACTCTGTTCGAGTTGCAGGATTATCAGCATCGAAAAGTCGGCACCTATAGCACAGGCATGAAGAAACGCTTGGGCCTTGCACGAGTACTCTTGCATCGTCCTTCCATCCTGTTTCTGGATGAGCCCACCAATGGCCTGGATCCGGATGGAATTCAGATGGTGCTGCGCATTATCCGTCAGTTAAATAAGGAAGAAAAGATGACAATTCTGGTCTCATCCCACGTGCTGTCCCAACTGTCAGCCGTCTGTGATCATTATATTTTCATGGAAAAGGGGCGCATCGTGGAGGAAGGCACGGAACAGGAGATTGTTAGCCGGTACCTGTCCACTCCGAAGCTCGAAGTAGAAGCCGACATGTCCGATGGATGGCACACGGCAACCCACTTTACACCTGAAATAATCTCCGCACATCAAGCGACATTCCAGCTTACATCGCGTGAAGATATTCCATTACTGCTAAGGCAATTAACGGAGCATGGTCAAGTCTATCAGGCCCGCATCACGGGCAGTGATCTGGAAAGTATCTATTTTGCCATAAGGGAGGCACACCACCATGAATAACCGCCAAGCCATACGTGCACTGGTACGTAAAGATATCCGGTCCGTCACAGCCAGCGTTCAGCTCTGGTTGCCCATGTTGATCGTTCCACTGATTATCGGAATCATTATGCCCTCCGCCCTCCTGTGGGCGGCCTCCAGAATGGAACTTCGTTCTCTGGGCAACATCAGCTTTCTACTCGAATCATTGGATGCGTTAACCCATGGTGGACAGATTCCCCAGCTTGCTTCCATGCCTACAGATAATCATCGTATTGTCTATTACTTGGCCATGTATATGTTCGCTCCCTTGTTTCTCATCATTCCGGTGATGGCCTCCAGCATTCTGACAGCCAATAGTTTCGCTGGTGAGAAGGAACGTAAGACGCTGGAAGGGTTGTTATTCACACCGATCAGTATGAACACTCTTTTTAAAGGCAAAGTGCTAGCTGCCCTGATCCCTTCCATTCTATTATCCTGGGTTACTTTCCTGATCTATGGAATCATTGCCAATATTCTGATGTACCCCATGTTTGGAACGTTGATGTTTCCCAATCTGAACTGGATCATACTTGTGGTCTGGGTTGTTCCCGCTTGCAGTCTTATGGTCATTTTATTAAACGTCCTCATCTCGGCCAAGGTCCGTGGGTTCCAGGAAGCCTATCAGCTTGGCGGATTAATTGTCCTTCCCCTCATCGCCTTAGTCGCTGGTCAAGCCAGTGGCATGCTGCTGATTGGTCCTTGGATGTTACTCATGATCGGAGCTGTGCTCATGCTCATTAGTGTGGTTCTCCTTCGTCTGGTCACGTCGTGGAATAGTCGTCAGCAACTGGCGGAAAGTCAGATCTGAATGATGTGGAGTGTAGCGAGGAAATTCAACAGATTACACTGGGCTCGGTTATGCAGATTGAGAAATCAATAAGCGCAGGTTATGATGTTTGGAGAAATATGCTCTGGGATGATTATAGAGAGGAATGGAACAACTGTATGGAATCCAAACTACTTCAAAAATTAAAATATGCTTCACAATTAACGGCACAGGAGAAACATATTGTGGACTATATCCTGAACAATCCCGAAGTTGTATTTGATTCTACAGCCCATGAACTGGCTCAGCAGACCTATACAAGCTCATCCACCATTGTTCGTCTATGCAAAAAGCTGGGTACCAAGGGGTACCCAGACTTTCAGTTAAAGCTTGCTCTTGAATATCAACGCATGCCTTCCGCGTTGCAAACGCAGGATCATGCAATTGCAGAACAAGGCAACGTGCTGGCTGCCATCGACTCTGTTCCTTACCTGTACCAGCAGGCGCTGGATGATACGCGCCGGATGTTAAATGCTCCTGTTTTGCTACGAATCGCGAGTTGGGTCAAAGAATCTGTACGCATTGATGTCTATGGCAGTGATATGAATTATTATCTGGCTCAACAGGCTTGTGCCAAGTGGAATGAACTCGGCATATCTGCGATTGCTCATAACAGTCCGAACATGCATTATTTGAACACGATGAATCCCAATAGCCTGACGCTCTCTTTTGTTATATCTCACACAGGTGAGAACCAATCCATGATTGAAGCCGCCAAAGTGCTAAGCAACAAACAGATGAAAGTCATCGCGGTCACGGGCAACAACCATTCAACCCTGTCCAGACATTGTGATGAAACGTTGCTGGCTTATGGATACAATGAACAATTAAGGCTATCCAAAATGTCTTCGATGGTCTCGGTACTCTACATTTTCGACATGTTGTACATGGGGAGCATTAGCGATACGTATTAACGATTAAAGCTGGTCCGCTGCAAATACAATCCCGGCATTCTTGCGCGCACTCATGAGTACACTCATTACAGACTGGCTGTGTTCGAGTAGTTCGTAACACCGTTTGTAATTCCCATTTGCATGGATGTCCCTGAACGCTTCCCACTCATAGTACAGCCAATTGGATTGGCTCTGGGCATTAAACGCCTCAGCAGGCTCATTCCCGATTTGAAGCTTGATCTCCCGGCAACCGTTTGCTCCTCCCACAACCTGAAGATAACCTTTCTCGCCCTGAATGAGCACAAAGTTCATGCTGTTTGTATCTTTGGCACCTACACATTCCGCAATAAACTCCGGATATTGGAGAACCACAACTCCTGACGTATCAATGCCGTTTGCATGCTGATTCGCGGTATACGATACGGTATTCGGACTGCCAAACAGATTCATGACCAGATGCAGATTATAAATATTGATATCCATCAGCGCTCCGCCGGAGAATTGTGGATTAAATACGTTCGGTGTTTCCCCTGCAAGCAGATCATTGTATTTGCGCGAGTATTGACTGTAGTTACACTGGATGAGCTTGATCGGACCAAGCTTTGGTAGCTGCTCCTGTATGACTTTAATATTGGGCAGATGAATGTTGGAGATGGCTTCAAACAGCAACAGATTCTTTTCTTTTGCAAGTGCAATCAGCGTATCTGCTTCCTGAAGCGTGGACGTGAACGGTTTTTCGCAGACGACATGTTTGCCATGTTGAAGTGCCTGATAGGCCTGTTCGTAGTGCATGCTGTTTGGTGAAGCAATATATACGAGATCTATATTTGTATCTGATAATAGGGATTTCAGGTCCGTATAGATTGTACCGATCCCATACTTACCCGCAAGCTCCTGTGCTGTCTCTCTCTTCCGGGAGTACATCGCTGTACAAGTAACATCTTCCAATTCATTGATCGCAGCTAAAATGGCATCCACAATGGACCCTGTACCAATCGTTGCTATATTCATCATATCGTTTCGCTCCTGTCGTTGGTTTTTTGTCAGTTGGCTCTCTTCGCTGCTTCGATTCCGTCATGTAAAATATCCAATACATATAAAACCTCTTCATCCTTGACCGGTTTATCACCGTGATGTCGAATGGCTTGAAGCAGTTGATCATATAAAATGCCATAGTCTGTCGCTTCCGAAGGGACTTTCTCCGTATGTGATGTTCCCTCATCGTCCACATAACTAATCGTCCCCCAGTTATCCTCCGGTTCAGCTTGAATGGATACCCTGGTTCGTCCATCTCCATTTTTCGTTTGATGCCCACTGCTGTATTTAACAAAGCTCCCTCGATTACCGTGGACAATGAATTTTGGATGTTCGATCTTCACAAGCAGACTGCACTTAATCGTGGCCTTCATTCGTCCATAACGAAAATCAATATCGATATAATCATCGGATTCACCCGGCGCGATCAAACTCCGAACATCATAATCAATTCGGTCAGCTACGCCATAGATGGAGATTAACTGATCGATCGTATGTACAGCCAAACCATGCAGCAATCCAAATCCACTTCTCGCGTACTGTGGCTGAAAATAATCATAGTGGGACTGGATTTCAACAATATTCCCCAATTTGCCGCCCTCAATCACTTTTTTCAATGTCAGGAAGTCACCATCAAATCTGCGATTTTGATTTGCCATGGCGATGAGATTTTTACGAGTGGCTAGTTCAAAGATATCTTTGGCTTCCGCAGAAGTGGAGGCAAATGGTTTCTCCACCAGCACATGTTTCTCGTGTTCCAAGGCCAGCTTGGCGTATTCTATATGGCTATCCACATGGGTAGCGACAACAATCAATTCAATCTCATCATCCTGCAATATGTCTTGGATAATCGTTGTAAAAGTAATCTCGGGATAAAGTAACTCACGTTCTGTATCGCCAACCCGATCTTCCTCGCGACGGTATATCGTCTTCACCTTGATGTTTTCTTTTTTGTCCAGATAAGGCAAATGATAATTCACCACTGCGTTTCCAAATCCGATGATCGCCACATTCATTAACATGATCGCTCACTCCTCTGCTCTGGTTGAATGTTATGTTATCACGATCAAGTCAGGCGAAGAATGCTTTGGAACCGGATTGGCAGCATCATTCGCAATTCGATTTCAGGTTTGAATGACTATGAAATTCAATTTCATCCTCTTCTTTTTTTCATGTTTGAGATCTAACATATCTTCCATAGTTTACCGATATAACATAAGGAATTAACGACATACATATAGAAGAACGAAGGGGACGATGAACGAATGAAAACAGGGTATACATACTTACAACGCACCATCTGTACATTGCTGTTATTTACACTCATTGCAGCAATGACATTGGGAGGTGGAACCGCAGCCCAGGCAGCTTCACTTAGCCAATCCACAGTGTATTATGAGTCTGACGGAGTTTTGTACAAAGTTTCCGCGGATGGCAGCAATACAACAGAAGTATTAATTGATTTCCAAGGTGTGGACTTGCACGGGGCAGGCTCTTATCTCTACTACACGCAGACTGCTTCTTCCACAACATTGCTTCGGGTTCCAAATGACGGGTCCAGCGATGCGGCGGAGACATTTGCTACAGATGTACTCAGCTATTATACGGATAACGGATTCATCTATTATCTGGATGCTACAGGTACCATTTATCGCGCGAATGGCAATAGTGACGCTTCAGCTGTCACCAAGATTGCTGACAAGGCTGATACCGACTTCCCATTCCTCCTGGTAACCAAAGGGCGTGCCTACTATAATGCGTTGGTTAATGGAAACACGTGGATCGTGTCCAAAACGTCCAACGGTTCTGGAGCTGTGCAGCGGATTGCCGCAGGCGCAGTGGAAGGACGTTATTTTACAAATCAAGCCAAAAACGAACTGCAACTGATGGTAAATACAGACCCGTACGAGGATTTCTATTCCACCAATGCTGTTGTCATGTATAAGGTGAACTACAACACTGGTAAAGCGACCGCTGTTAATCCCAAAGCCAAACTGGATGTGAATGCTGTATATTCCGGTGGTTGGGGAAACAATCTTTACGTGTATAACAAAGGAATCGTTCTCGACAGCAATAAGGATTACAATTATGCCAAAGGCAAAGCGTTTGCGTTAACAACTTCAGCCAAAACACTTCAGCTTCATAACAAGAGCGTTCGTGAAATAAGTGCCTTAGGTACAGACAAGGTTGTCCTTATTGATGCAGACAAAAAGGCTTATGCCAAAACGGTCTCGGGCAACAAAGTAACCAAGTCTGCCAACCTGAACCTGACAAATGTAACGTATGTTGCGAATCAATTGACCAATGGTACATCTACGGCTGCATACATTTCGGGCAACAACGGACTCTATTCGGTTAATACAGCTCTCAAGGTAACGAAACTTACCGGGGACGAATGGGATGCATTCCATATCAGAGATGATGTTGCGGGCCTCTTCTATATCAATGCCAAAGATCAATATCGCTTGTATCACGTGCAAACGGGTGGAACAGGGAAAAAAGTAATGAGTGACGTTTTCCTCGACAATATTCTGTTGGTGACACCGTACTAACATATAATGTTGATTCAGGCATATAGCCATTCAACGGACTTATCCATAACAAAAAGGATTACCTGGTAGCCCTAGTGGCTCTTGGTAATCCTTTTTGGGTTGTCGAAAACTATTTTTAAAAAACATCTTCCATATGAGAATGATAATTGTTATCATTAAGAAAATAAGACAAAAGGATGGTCCGTATGACTGAACAGTTTCCCTTCATTGCTGAAACCTCATCTCTACCACTCCTCTCCTCCATGTGCCGTGTGCGTCGTGGGGAGAATTTCCGTGTGCAAGGCAAGACGGTGTCACGGCCCATGCTCTGTCTTATTTTGCAAGGAGACGGTGTTCTGGTCCTGAATGATACAGTCTATACGGCGCAAGCGGGCAACTTGTTTGTACTGAAGCCAGGAACAACCATTGAGGCCGCTGCACGCTCGAATGTGACCGAATGTATATTGCTAAGCATGGATACGGTTTGTTTGCAGCAAGTACGCGGTGAATGGAAAATGACCTCTTCACCTGCCTTCCCGCTGGATTGGCAGACAGGCAGGTTGCTGGTTCGTCATGAGCAGCAGGCTGTATTACGTTTGGAACAACTGTATGAAACCTATCGCGGTCTTCAACCGGATCACTTTATCAGCATACATAGCCAGCTGCATGAACTGCTGCAATTTCTCTCAGAGAACCGGCTGGAAGCCAATCATGAGAAAGTAGACCCTGCCTTGGAACGCAGTATTATGTATATGCGACGTTACATGAGTGAAGGAATCAGCATGGATCAGCTTGCCAAGATTGCTGGACTCACACCAAGCTCTTATTCACGCAGTTTCAAGAAGGCCAAAGGCATGTCACCGACCGATTACCTGAATCGTTTACGTATAGACGAAGCCAAGAAACAGCTGACAGAGGAATCCTGTGTCCTCAAAGACGTCGCGGTATCTGTCGGGTATGGCAATGAGTATTATTTTAGCCGCAAATTCAAACAAACCTTGGGGATTGCTCCCAGCGTATATATGAAAAGAGATCAACTTCGCGTAGCTACGGCATCCATTATGGGATTCCATGAGAACTTGGCCTCGCTTGGACTGCGCCCGGTAGCTGTGCTGGAAGGTCAAGGTCTGTTTGACCGAGAATCGGATGAATATGAACAAGAACGCCGATTAACCAGACAATTCGATCAACTTCGGCAGGCGAAGCCAGACTTGATCATCGGTGACTTTTACCACAAGCCCTATTACGATCACCTGAAAAGTATTGCACCCACCATCATCTTGGAGTCTACTGATGACTGGAAAGAGAACCATATTCGCATAGCCGAACTGGTCGGACGTGAGAAGCAAGCGTTGCTAAATTTCAAAGAACTTGTGTTTCGCAAGCTTGAAGCAAGCCTGAACCTGCAACCCTATTTCGGACAAAAACGGTTGGCTCTGATGGAGGTTACGAATCAGTTCATCCGTTTACAAGGAACTGGCGAGCATCCATTAAATCACTTATTGTATGCCGAATTGGGACTCCAGCCTGCTCAGCTTGTATCTCCCGAAAGTTCCAGAAATGAGTATGCAGCGGATAGTATCCCCGTACTTGACACGGATTACCTGTTAATCCATCGTGCTTCGCTCCAGCCTGTCAGTGAAAAGCTGTTCCGACGCATGAAACAAACGGCATCATGGAATCGATCCCCTGCTGTATTGTATGGTAACGTTCACGATATCTCGAATTGGCAACAGTTATGCTGGACTCCGGCTGGACATCTGCAGATTCTAAATGAACTGGAACAGATTACTCAGCAGTCTGTAGTCTTTCCTCAGGCAGGTCTGATCGGACATTAGATGTGAACATAGGTTGATACTATGGGCAAGATTATCTTTTACATCGTGTTCCTTCATTATAATTCAGTAAGATATTGCACAGGCCAAAGGGCCCTCTCCTATAACGGAAAGGGCCCTTCGCATGTCATTATGAATGTTCCTTAATCTCTTCCTTCGGAACCAGCTTGTATATCTCTTCATTTTCCATGGTATCAATCAACCGATCCAACCATTTGTAATATGCTTCCGCTTGCAAAACTTTGTGTTTGTCTTCCATCAGGATGTGGATAAGTTCAGCATCCGCCTCTTCATCCAAATCATCGACTAATCGATTCAGTTCTTCAATCGATTTGCGCAGAATCTGAAGGTTACTCTCCACGGCTTTTCTCCACTTAATTGCAAAATAATCCGTAAATGTCTGATGCCAGTCATATTCCACTTCATATAGGTCTTTTCTGGAGCCCTTGCTCCACACTTTATTTACCATTTTCAAATCCAGCAGTGTTCGTACACCTGTACTCATACTCGTTTTGCTCATTTCCATTTCCCGTCCCATATCGTCAAGGGTCATTGGTTTGTCTGCAAAAAATAGCAATCCATATAAGTGTCCCGTAGACAGCGTAACCCCGTAGAGATCCATATTACGTCCAATGGCTTCAATGACGCGCTTACGAATCTTCAGCACGGTTGCCTGCTGTTCCTCTTGTAAATGGTCCAAGCCCATGCTTGCAACCTCCATTCTGAACATTCCACAGTCTTTGGCGAAATAATTGCAACACTTTAAAAGTCCTGCTTACATGGGAAAGCACTCGGCCGGACATCATATATGCCAGAGGGCTTTCATTCACCCAATGTATGAAAATGGGAACTTTACCAGGATACAATTGCCTATGACTATCTTTTAACCAAAAAACTCAGCTTCAATTCAGCTCATTTTCTATTGTAGGAAAAGCAATGTCAAATGTAAAGCTGCCTTATTAGCCAGAATAAGGAGAATGGCGGAGTATTTGGACGAGAAACTTTGTACAGTTTTTACTGTACAAACATTATGTACTGTTTATTCGGTTGATATACTGGTTAAGTATTGTTAGTATTAAACTCGTTACCCAGAAAGACGGGAAGCGAAGCAACAACTACCGGATTTCGTGGCTGGGCGCATAAGTGTATGGGCTTATAGATGCTGAAAGCCGTTCGAAGTGCACAACACATCAGAAGGGGTGAAAACATGACCATACTTGAAGTGAAAAACGTAAGTAAATTGTTTGGCCCCCAAACCGAGCAAGGTCTGCAATTACTGGAGCAAGGTTGGGGTAAAGAAAAGTTGGCCAAAGAAAAACAGATAACGGTTGGTGTCAACCGGGTCAACATGGACATTAAAGAAGGCGAGATTTTCGTTATTATGGGACTGTCCGGGAGTGGTAAATCCACACTGGTTCGGATGTTCAACCGTTTGATTGAACCAACATCCGGAGAAATTCTGGTCCATGGTAAGGATCTACGCAAGATGAACAAAGAACAATTGCGCGAAGTGCGCCGGAAAACGATTAGCATGGTCTTCCAGAAGTTTGCGTTGTTCCCGCACCGTACCGTTCTTGATAATGTGGAGTATGGATTGGAAATACAAAAAGTGGATAAGGAAGTACGCCGGGAGAAGGCGAAAACTTCACTGGAGCTGGTTGGCCTTAAAGGCTGGGAAGACAAAATGCCAGATGAACTCAGTGGCGGGATGCAGCAACGTGTCGGCTTGGCGCGTGCACTTGCCAATGACCCGGAAGTACTACTGATGGATGAAGCCTTCAGTGCTCTTGATCCATTGATTCGCCGTGATATGCAAGATGAGTTGATCGAGCTTCAGGATAAAATGAAAAAGACCATTATTTTCATTACCCATGACTTGGACGAAGCGCTGCGCATCGGCGATCGTATTGCCCTCATGAAAGACGGCGCAGTTGTGCAGATCGGTACACCGGAAGAAATCATGATTCAACCGGCCAACTCATACGTGGCCCGCTTCGTCGAAGACGTGGATCTGTCCAAGGTCCTTACAGCATCTCACGTAATGCGTCGCCCTGAAACAATTACGCTTGATCGTGGTCCTCGTGTTGCCCTCGAATTAATGCGCGAACGTGGTATTTCCAACCTGTTTGTCATTGACCGTTCGATCAAACTGCTCGGTGTAATTACAGCTGAAGATGCAACCCGTGCTATGCGCGAAAACAAATTATTGAACGACATTCTGATCACGGACGGGCCTACTGTTGCGCCTGAGACCTTGATTCATGAATTGTTCGAGATTGTAAGTTCTGCCCATGTGCCGCTCGCTGTTGTTGGTGAGAATGGCCGTCTGCAAGGCGTTATCGTCCGCGGTGCCCTGCTGGGTGCACTTAGCGGTGAAGTTGCAGTAAAGGAGGAACTTGCGAATGATTCCCAAAATACCACTAGCATCGTGGATTGAATCCATCGTTGACTGGATGAGCTCCTCGCTCTCCGGATTGTTTAATGTAATCTCTATTGTTATTCAGGCAGTAGTTGGATTCTTCTCCGGGCTGTTCATGCTGCCCCATCCACTCCTGTTCATTGCCATATTGGGTGTTCTTGCGTTCCTCGTAGGTCGACTCCCACTGACACTATTTACGGTTATCGGGTTCTTGCTCGTAGATAACTTGGGATACTGGTCCCAATCGATGGACACACTCGGTCTGGTTATCACTTCAGGATTGGTTTCGATCCTGCTTGGTGTGCCTGTCGGAATCTGGCTCGCATACAGTAAAACTGCGGCGCGTATCATTACACCGCTGCTTGACTTCATGCAGACGATGCCTGCATTTGTCTACTTGCTGCCTGCGGTTACATTCTTTAGTCTTGGTGTCGTTCCAGGTGTTATCGCGTCCGTTATATTTGCGATTCCGCCAACGATTCGTCTGACTCACTTGGGTATCAGACAGGTATCTGGCGAATTGGTTGAAGCAGCTGATGCATTCGGCTCAACTTCCATGCAAAAGTTGTTCAAAGTACAACTTCCACTCGCTTTACCTACCGTGATGTCCGGTATTAACCAGACCATCATGCTGTCACTGTCCATGGTTGTTATTGCCTCCATGATCGGTGCACAAGGTATTGGTGCGGAAGTCTATCGTGCTGTAACACAGCTTCAAATCGGTAAAGGTTTCGAAGCCGGTCTGGCCGTTGTTGTACTCGCGATTGTCCTGGACCGTTTTACACAAAATGTGTTTATGCCAGGTCGTAAAAAGAACTCACGCATTACAGCCAAGCAAAAAGCATGGATCACTGCTGCGGCAACATTCCTTGTGCTTGTAGCTGGTTTCTCACAATACTTCGTTGGTGGCACAACTTCGGCTGGTGGCAACAATTCAGCAGCCAATGCTGTAGGTCAAGAAGTAAACTATCAGATTATCGGTATCGATCCAGGGGCTGGTATCATGAAGTCCGCTGCAAAAGCGATCGAAGACTATAAATTGACTGACTGGACTCTGATTGAAGGCTCTGGTGCAGCCATGACGGCCACGCTGGACAAAGCGATCAAAAATGAAGATCCAATTATCATTACAGGTTGGACTCCACACTGGATGTTCAACAAATATGATCTGAAATATCTGGAAGATCCGGAGAAATCTTTCGGTGATGCTGAAGAAATTCACACCATCGCCCGTAAAGGTCTGAAAGAAGATCACCCTGTTGCATTTGAATTCCTGTCCCGTTTCCAATGGACCTCGGATGACATGGGTGAAATGATGACTGCTATCCAGGATGGCACATCCGCAGAAGAAGCAGCTAAAGCTTATGCTGAGAAACATGCCGATCAGATTGCTGAGTGGACCAAAGGTCTGACTCCAGTGAACGGTGATGCATTCAAACTGAGCTATGTGGCTTGGGATTCCGAAATTGCAAGTACGAACTTGCTGAAATATGTAATGGAAAACGAATTGGGTTATAAAGTTAACGCTCTGCAAGTCGAAGCCGGGCCCATGTGGACGGGTGTTGCCTCAGGCGACGTAGATGCCTCTCCAGCAGCTTGGCTGCCATTGACACACGCAGACTACTGGGAACGTTACAAAGACCAGGTGGACGATCTGGGGGCCAATATGACAGGTGTACGTACAGGCCTCGTGGTTCCTAGTTACATGACTGAAGTCAATTCGATTGCAGATCTGGAGACAGGTGCCGCTTCTTCCACTCCATCGGCAAGTGCCAATGTGGGCGAAGAGGTTAATCACCAGATTGTTGGAATTGATCCAGGTGCAGGTCTGATGAAGGCCACAGCAAACGCCATTAAGCATTATGATTTGTCAAACTGGAATCTAATCGAAGGCTCCGGAGCCGCAATGACTGCATCGCTGGACAAAGCTTATAAAAATGAAGAACCCATCATCGTTACGGGTTGGACTCCGCACTGGATGTTCAATCAGTATGATCTGAAGTATTTGGACGATCCCGACTTAATTTTCGGCGATGCAGAGGAAGTTCACACGGTTGGACGTAAGGGAATCAAAGAAGATCATCCCGTTGCCTATGAGTTCTTCTCTCGTTTTAATTGGACTGCGGATCAAATGAGTGAAATCATGGTAGACATTCAAAAGGGCGTTTCGCCTGAAGAAGCTGCCAAGACTTATGCAGAAAAACATCCGGACCAAATTGAAGAATGGACCAAGGGGTTAACCCCGGTTAAAGGTGACAATTTACGTCTCGGTTATGTTGCATGGGACTCTGAAATTGCGAGTACCAACCTGATGAAGTATGTGCTTGAGACGGATCTGGGTTACACAGTCAAAGCATTGCAAGTCGAAGCTGGTCCCATGTGGGCAGGCTTGGCAGCAGGTGATATTGATGCTTCTCCAGCCGTTTGGCTCCCACTTACACATGGAGACTACTGGGAGACATATGGTGACCAGATTGAAGATATCGCTGTCAGCATGACAGGAGTTAAACAAGGTCTGGTTGTTCCGACTTACATGGATATCAATTCTGTTGAAGACTTAAAAGATAATTAAACCAGATTGAGATGAATAAACCTGAATTTGGTAAAAAGACCACCGAAATTTTTCGGTGGTCTTTTTGGTATGGCTATGTTTTTTTCAGGCATGCTATTTGATTTGATATTCTATCCTGGTCACACTGCATACTGCTACTTTAAGCATTCAAACGCTTTTTTCATTTGACTCTTCTCACATATCCTCTTACTTTGCCTTCGCTCATGAACATCGTATGTAGATGATACTTGGTGAGTTCGTTTATCCCAGTAACTATCCGATCAGTAACAGTAGTACACCAATGACAATCATGACTACACCGAGAATACCATATACTACTCTAGCGCCCTGCCGTCCAATGGTCTTCACAAAAATTCCTGCTCTAAAGCTCTTCATAAACCAGTCCCAATTGTTGATACCTCCGAGCAAACTAAAAATTCCTGCCGCTATGGCAAATAGTGCGATTAAAACGGGTTGATCTTGCATGTCGTCTACACTCCTTCAATATAATCCTGTCTACTATACCTTCACTTGGTGAAAATTAACAGGCATTAACTAGAAAAAACAGCTTGCAGATGAAAGTCTGCAAACTGTTCTACACCGTCTATATCATGTATTTTATTGCTTTTTCAAATCGCTTGCCGCCAATAACAAGGTTACCACTTCAGCACGTGTTGCTTCAGCGAGTGGGTTAAACATATTCTTCCCTGTTCCCTTCACCAGTCCTGCATCATATGCAGCAGCGATATATGGAACAGCCCAGGTTGGTACTTTATCTGCGTCCGCAAAGCTCAATGACGGATTGGACGGTACAGGAAGACCGAGTGCTCTGACGAGCATAACCGTCATCTCTACCCGTGATACTTTGCCCGATGAACGGAACGTATCATCCGTATACCCACTAATGATTCCTTGATCGACTGCCTGAGCAATAAAGGATTGCGCCCATGCAGGTATACCAGCCGCATCCTTAAACGTCAATACCTTGTTGCTTACTGGAAGTTCAAATGCTCTTCCCAACATAACAATGAATTCGGCGCGGGTGGCTGGTGCATTCGGACGGAAATTACCATCCTGATACCCGTTCACAATTCCCCGGGAAATGGCCTGCTCAATGGCAGCCGCAGCCCAGTGATTTCCGATGTCCTTCAGGTCTACAACAGGTGTGGTTGGTTTAGGAATTCCTCCATTACCCGGAACGGTTGGCGTAGTGGGGTTTGTAGGATTGGTTGGTGTAGTCGGTGTGGTTGGAGTTATAGGCGGAGTAGGTGTTGTAGACCCTCCACCACTGTTACCACTGCCCGGATTACTTCCATTATTGCCGCCACCATTACCAGGGTTGCTTCCATTTCCGTCCCCCGGAAGTGGCGCTCCCTTCAAATCCATACTGCGTCCTTCCGTCTTTTGATTGACTGTACCTACACGGTCCAAATGTTCACGGAAGATTTCATAATCGACCAGATTCAATTCGTAGAATCGATTATCATCTTTCACTATTCTCATAGCACGATAGAAATCTCCACCGTTAGCCATGAATGAATTGGTAGCAACGATATAATACCCGTTCGGATCGATATCCGAGTAGGTCCCATCTGCATTCTTAATCTGAACCTTGACCACACGTTGACCGATTTGGGTTACGGTGTTGGTTGTGGCATCAATTTTTTCACCTGGTTTCGTGGAATCGTAGTAGAACCGCATGCCTGCCACTTGCGGGAAGCGCCCTTCTCCCGTTTCCACACCACTAACCCCATTTTCTAACGCGGCTGTGATTTCCTTACCTGTCATTTTCAATGCAGACAGGTTATTCCCGAATGGCATCACAGTCAGGAGATTGCCCAGCGTAATATCACCTGTCTGGAATGAAGCTCGAATACCACCGCCGTTCTGAATTGCGACGTATCCTTTGACATCATTCTCCTGCACAATGGATTTCACTTTTTCCAGCATACCGTCTGTCATCAGGTTTCCTAAATTGGTTTCCTGTTTCCGCACAGTACCACGTTCTCCATCCAGGAAGACATTTGTTTTACCGATAACGGTTTTCTTGAATTGTTCCAACAGTGGAGCATATTCTTGCAGCTTGTTTGCAGCTTCCACATCATCCGCATAGATGAATTGACCGTTAGCATCTTTCGCATCCAGGCTCAGCAATTTGCCGTTCCACTTTTTCAATATACCTTCTTCATCAAACGTAACATCCAATTGACCAAGAGACACGTCATATTCACCGGTTTGTACAACCAAAGTTGGGTCCGCATGGGTATCCACCAAAACGGGTGCGTTCAGAATGGTGTGTGAATGCCCACCTACCACAATGTCGATTCCTTCGACGGCTTCAGCCAATTTGAGATCCTCTGAGTAGCCCAGATGAGTCAAAGCAATAATTTTATTGATACCTTCATTTTGCAGCATCTGTACAGTTGCTTGTGCACTTGCCTTATAATCCGCAAACTTCAAGTCATCTCCCGGTGAAGAAAGAGATACCGTGTCAGGTGTTGTCAGTCCGAAAATACCGACTCGCTCACCATTCACTTCCGTAATAATCGCCGGATAGATTCCAGCTTTCTCACCCGGATCACCGATGCTATTGTTGTACAAGCCACTCAAGCTCGCATCCTTTGAATAGTTAATATTGGCACTCACAAATGGGAACTCTGCTTTTTCAATAAATGCTTTCAGTACGCTCGGACCTTTATCAAACTCATGATTACCGAAGGTCATCGCATCGTATCCGATCATGTTCATGAACTCCAGATCAGCCAGACCGTTAAACAGATTGAAGTACAATGTTCCTGAGAATACGTCTCCTGCATCCAGCACCAACGTGTTATCATTGCGAGCTTCCTTGATTGCCGTTACTCGGCGCGGAATGTTATCCAGATGCGCATGGGTATCATTCGTGTGCAGTACGCGCAGGTTGAAGTCCCCTGCTTCCACCGAATCTCCGATACTTAATTGGGCGAGTAGTGGATCATGGTCACTCACCCGTCCATCCGCTGTCTCAAAATCGGCATTCACATGTACCACTTCGATGGCTGCCGTCTCAGTCAGGTTTTTACTCACCAGAATATGATCCAGTGTCTGAGAGTTACCATCATAGATATAGGAGTAGCGCTGATTTTCTGGCAGTTCGTTTACCAGATTGTCCAATTCATTACCCTCAACAATGTTCAAAGTATTTGAGAATTGGAAATCATTGAAGTCGCCGAGAACAGCGACATTTACCTCTGGGTCTTTGTTCAGTAAATCTTTCACAAAGCCATTCACCAATGCCGCTTGCTTCGCACGTTGAACTTCACTGCTTCGAGTGGCAGGCTGTATGCTTCCAAACGGTTTCAGGTCTCCGCCTTTGGAATTGAAGTGATTGGCAATCACCACTACACGTTCACCATTGAATTCGAATTCAGCGGCGAGCGGTTTGCGAGAGCTGGCGAACGCCTCGTCTTCCGGTGCAATCCGACCTGGGTTATTAGATAGACTGCCGTCAGCTTTGACTGCGATCGCTGTCGTAGCATTTCCTTTTCCAATACCGGTAGCCAACGATACACGGTTCGGTTGGTATAGGAATCCCACCCGAATATTGGCACCTGGTGCCCCACCATCCTTGTTATTTTCCGGAGAAATCTCACTATATCGATATGTTGGTCCGTTGTTCTCTTTGATTGCATCAATTAGAGTCTGAAAACTCTCATTAGCTGCTGTTGTACCAGTGTCGGCATCGCCATCGTTATCCTGAACTTCCATAATGCCAATGATGTCTGGCGTTTTCAGATTATCCACGATGATTTTGCCGATTTTATTGGCTCGAGTTGCATCTTTTTTGCTGAAGTTCTCCACATTAAACGTGGCGATGGTCAGTTTGTCTGCTGCTTTCTCAATGGAAGTAGTCGCTTGCTTCGTTGTTCCGGGGATGACTGCTGGCAAACTCCCTTCAGGACTCACCTTGAAATTACCGCTAGAGTATGTCAGTACTCCAATTACGTTACCATCCAACTTATCGCCTGTTTTTACTGCTTTGGAAGGTTTCTTGCCGATAAACAGACGCTGCGGGTTGAGATCACTTTCATTTACACCTTTCTTGTTATCGGTCAAAATAACACCACCATTAGGTGTGCGAAGTGGGTTGTTCTCACCATTATCCACAACAACGGCCAAGCCCGGTTGACTGGAGTACGGACCTATAATTTCAGGCTTTTCCAGTTCAACACGCATGCCTTCCAGACTTTCATAGAAGTCTATCGCATCCGTCTCGGGATTAAATTCTGCAAAAGAGTCCGAATCAATAACTGTTGGAATGATGCGACCACTGACACCCAACTTCACAGGTACAGGTAAATCAACCTTATCTAACACTTTGACAATGGTACTCGCCGTAATTTGCGTGGTAGTTAACTCGTTAACCGCTCCATATTCCGTAACTTTACCGGATACCTTCACTTGATTGCCAACGATAACTCCATGACTCGGTTTATATACCTGAATGGCTTCGGAGGTCCGAACATCATTGTCAATCTCATCCGGGATCTCTTGCATGTAAAAACTGCTTGTACTGACAGAAGTAACAATGCCTTCGATATCCTTAACATCATATCCGTTAAAAACAGAGGTATGTCCTGCGCCCTGAATATCATGGATACGCAAGTTTTCTTTATCAGGAAGTACTTGATACGTAAAGGTGTACACTGCACTGGATTGTCCATTAAGAATGGCAACAGCCTTGATTACGATGTCTTGATCAATCACTATTGGACTACTATACTCGGCGGAAGAAGAAGTAGGCTCTGTATTATCCGTCGTGTAATGTACAACTGCACTCTTGGCTGGAGAGGTTAATGTGACTTCATTGTTCCGGGGAATCCCGCCAGATGGAACACTTGCCAATACAGACAGGCTATTTTCTACAATATCTGCGGCTGTTCTAGGCAAAAGCTCTAATCCGTAATTACTGTTGAAGGTCAGAACGCCCTGCACATATTCGTAGGTTTTGCCAACAGTTAGCGCGGTAGGAGAGTTTTTGGCATAAATCGTCATCTCAGCACCGTGACTATCCGTAGCGTAAAACGTCGAACTACTGCCCCGTGTCACCTGAATATCTCTTACTTCGACAAACATTCCCTCATACTTTTCGCCCGGACCTTTGTTACTTTGGTCTGCTGGTCTGACAAAGTCTGTGGACACCATATTTTTGGGTTCGGGGAGTGTTATATTTTGCTCAGTGACCTTCATGTATCCTTCGGAAAAACCTGACTTATCCTTCTCGATCTGGACGAGTCCGCTGTAGTGGGTAATTGGACCATACACTTCAATACGATCCCCCACGTCAACTTGATTTTTCGCTCGGACTACAATGCCAGCCTCTTCGTCTTGGATATAATAATTCGTGAATTCTCCGGAGAGTTCACTGTACGTTACGACACCTGAAACGGCTACATTTGTATTTGGTGCAAGTACTCGTGCATCAGCAATGGATATGATTCCAGTCCCGTCTGCTTCCTGCACTTCTGCATTATCCGTCTCAGCTGGTTCCTCACTTTTAGTTTCATCCATATCATCATCTTCGTTAGTCGGTGACTCTAGGTCTGACGATTCTTCAGTTGGGACAGCATCCGGTATGGATGTCTCCTGATCACTTGTTTGCGGCTCTTCCGTTACTACACTTTCCTCATCAGCATATGCGGTGCTACTTAATCCACCTATTGGTGCCGCACCTGTAACGACAAGAACGAAAACCAGAAACCCTTGTGCCCAACGTTTCACTTGCTTGTTGTTCATTCGTCCTACCCCCATGTTTTCAACTTGGCAATCATTTGTTCAGCCAGCTTGTACATTAGTTCAAATATAAGATAACTGAATAACAGACTTGTGTAAACAATATTTCATCGATATGAAATAAAATAGAACATATACATTACAGAAAGAAATCATTTTCTATTATCCAATGCTAATTAGGACTAATTTCAGATCAAATTCATGTCTTTTTGATCTTTTTGGGTCATATCCATGTGCACATTAAATCATTCACGTTAGATAAATTAACATACAAGTTATAAATCGTTTCGTATTTCGACATTTAGTGACAGTCCTCATTTCTTTAAAACCACTAAAACCTGAGTCTTGAGACATGCATTTTCACATGATAAAACGATATGTACGGATCACATTAAATCACCACATTAACTGAGTATAAAAGAGAACTATTAAACGTAAAATCAGTAAGAGTTAATAGAGTGTTAATTATTACCTGATAATAAACAAAGACATATAACCACAACAAAAAAAAACCACAAGAACATCTCCAATTACGCTAAGAGATTTTCTTGTGGGGTAATATAAAATATGATAATAATTTCACTTTTTCGAAATGTTACAGACGGTCTTCAATACACTTCTGTGTCTGGTGTCAATGTAATATTACTTCCATAGGGTTCAATTAATCCTTGTTGCTCCAAGTACTGATCAACGTATCGATCTGCATTCAGTGAAGTTGACCCGATCCAGTCTGAATATGTTTTTCCAAACATTTTATATAGTATGTCACTAGTATATTCATTACTTAATTCCCCAAAAACAGTATATAACTGTTTTACCGTATTTGTGTGTTTTTTCCCCTCTAAATCGGTCCATGTTACTTTTTTATTCAGATCTACCTTTCTTATATCCTTAGTATATATTTGTACAGTTGACCCATTGACTTTGAAGTACACACGGATGCTTTTTTCGTAAGGATGACCCTTGAGAATGCTCCACCCTTTCATGTCTCCAGTAGCTGGTACAGCATAAAGTTTTCCTTTTGTTGGGGTTGCAGCTGTTACACTATTTTGTTTTTGAGGTTGTTCAATATTAATAGTCATTTTACCTTTACCAATGGATACTTGCATCTGCTTAGCTTTGGAATTATAAGTCAAATTTCCATCCAGAGCATCTGAGAGAACAGAAGCAGGAAACAAAGTTACGCCATTTTGAACAAGCAGTGGGGACTTGAGAGTTAATGGCTCTCCATTTAACGTTGCTTTAGTTCCCGTTTTCGGGAGAGTTAATCTGGTAGAACCAACTTTAATCTCGAAGACGTCCTGTTGAGCAATGTAACTAACACTCCCTCCCAGTGCCTTGAATACCTCTTTCATCGGAACAAGAGTCACACCATTTTTTATGTATCCTCCATCAATTGCTTCATCCAAGCTACCTGAAATAGTAACTGATCTTTCAACATTTTCGACTTTAACAGTAATTGTTGAAGAACCTACACCTATTACCTTTACCATCCCAGTGCTCAGCACTTGAAGTATATGAGGTTCACTGATCGTATAATCTGTTTTTGTAAGACCTGTATTTCTTCTGTAGTATGGATCGTTATCGCTATGTATTGAATTTTCATCATCATACACAACAACTATATTAAGATTAATCTTACCACCGACCGAAACTGAAGTATTAGGGATGAGTTCAATATTTTTAACTTTAAGTTCCTCCGCATAAACACTTGAAACAAACAAAAACATAAATGCCATCATTAGAACCGTTACTCTTTTCATTCACTTGTACTCCTTCTTATTTTTATTATTGTCCATTGCTTTTCATGAATCCATTTATTGGGATACCCCTTTCAGCTTCCTATTCTATTTTCGGATGCATTAACAAAAAATGTTAGTCTTTTTCTTTAGTAGAACAAAAAAATTGAATGCAGCTTAATCACTGCATTCAACATGGATATAAATTTAGATTATTTCTTCACCGTACTGTTATACTGCGCAATTTTGTCTGTAATTTGTTTGGCTGCTGCATCCAATGCTTCCTGTGGTGTACCTTGTCCATTCAGGACGGTTTCAATCGCTCCTTCGACAAGTTGTCGAGCTTCCGGGAATACGCCCATCAAAGCCCCGGATGTTGCTGTCGAATCTGCTGAAGCGTGTAATTGGTCGACTGCTGTCTGGAATTGCGGGTACTTCGCCATATTATCCTTTAATACTTGCTCATTGTAGGCTGCTGTCGTAATAGGGAAGTATCCTGTCGCAACGCTCCAGTTCGCTTGTACCTCTGGTGTAGCCAAGTACTTGATGAACTCCCATGCCGCTTGTTGTTGTGCTTCCGATTTGTTGTTCATGATGTACAAGCTCGCTCCACCCACTACAACGCCGCCTTCTTTGGCATCTGCTGGACGAGGCAGGAAACCTGTTCCCAGTTCAAACTTGCCACCTGAACCTTCTACGATTTTGCGCAGGCCAGCCGTGGAATCCAGAGTCATACCAATCTGCTGAGCGGTAAATGCTGCTGTTGTATCGTCTGTGCTACGCCCCAGATTGGAGAGGGTTTTCTCGTCGATCATCTTTTTCCACCACGTTAATGTCTTCACGCCTGCTTCGGAATTCAACAGAGACTCTGTAGCTGCTTCGGTTCTTCCGTTACCATTGTTTACATAATCTGCATTCTGGTTTGCAAAGAACTGTTCCATGAACCAGCCGTAGATCGCCATGGACGCACCTGGCTTGCCGTCTTTCGCCAGTGCTTTTGCTGCTTGTTCAAACTCTTCATATGTCTTCGGCGGGTTCTCCGGATCCAGACCAGCTGCTTTGAACATATCCTTGTTGTAATACAGGATCGGGTTGGATGTGTTAAACGGCATGGCATTCAATTTGCCATCGATGGTGTAATAACGGATGATGTTTGGTTCCAGTTGGGACAGATCGAACTGATCCTTGTCTATGAACTGTTGTACCGGCGTAATCATACCTGAATCAATCATGAACTTGCTACCAATCTCATAGACCTGGATAATGTCTGGACCGCTGTCTGAGCCCATGGATGCTTTGAGTTTGTTCAAGCTCTCATCGTACTTCCCTTGATAGATGGGTTTCACCTGAATGTCCGGATGGCTGGCGTTAAAGTCGGAAGCGAGTTGGTTAATGGCTTTCTCCCCTGCGCCAGACATGGAATGCCACCACGTCAGTTGTGTTGTTTCGGCGGCAGCGGCAGCAGCTTCTGCTTGAGCGCCACTCGCCGGGCTGCTTGTTTCAGCTTTTGTTCCGCAAGCGGAGATAACCAACATGAGTGCAGCCAGCATTAATGCAAATGTTCCTCTTTTTTTCAACCGAAATCCGTTCATAATCGCTCTCCTTTTATATGGCTCGCGTAACAATAAGTGCATAGGTGCTGCAGGATGGCCGTTCCGGATATGAATCGTTCTTTTGATCGCTGTTATCCCCGGACTTTTTTCATTCCCTCTCAAAGGGGAAAATCCGGTGATAAAGGCGAACGCTTCGCTTCTTCAGAATCGATTCTTCTCCTTCACTACTTTTGCAGCTCTTCAAGAGACTTATTGAAAATGCGAGCCTCATTTTATTCGCTCCTGGTATCCAACCCTTAAGATCTTGTACGAAGATACAAGGTTAATTCAAAATTTCTGAATCTTTCACTTCAATTAAATAGTATTAAAACTTACTCTACTCCCCCCTTTTACCCCTTCAGCGCGCCTGCGGCCATTCCGCGGACAAGCTGTTTCAGTCCGAAGATCAGGAGAAGTAAGGATGGTAGAATCACCATTGCGGTTCCGGCAAATACCAGATTCCATGCTGTGGATTCCTGGAACTCCAGCATCGAGATCCCGATTTGTGCGGTTCTCATCTCCGGTGTATTTGTCACCAGCAGCGGCCAGAGATACGAATTGTACATGCTTAAGAATGAATAGATTGCCAGTGTACCCAGTGCTGGACGGGACAATGGCAGGACATGCGATATGAAATAGCGGATATGGCCACAACCGTCGATCCTCGCTGCTTCGAACAACTCCTTGGGTAGCTGCATAAAGAACTGTCTGAGCAGGAATGTACCAAACGCCGTTGCCAGAAACGGCACCGTAAGCCCCTGGTAACTATCCAGCCAGCCCCAACTGCGAACCGTTAGGTAATTGGGAATCATCGTCACTTCCCATGGAATCATCATCGTTGCGACAAACATGCTGAAGATGACGTTTTTGCCTTTGAACTGCATTTTCGCAAAAGCATAGGCTGCCATACTCGCTGTAATCAATTGACCAATTGTTGTCAGTCCTGCGACAAGGAAGGTATTACCGATAAATCGACCGATCGGAACAATATCGAATACTTCGCTAAAGTTGGACAGATCGATGGAATTCGGAATGATATGCGGCGGATAAGCACTCGCATCTTCCGGCGTCATGACAGCCATGAAAAAGGTGTACATCACCGGATACAGCACAAGCGCTGCACAGATCGTCAGTAATCCATATAACAGCGTTTTGGTCCATGTCGCACTCATTGGTAATGCACTTTCCTTTCTACCCATTTGAACTGGATCAGGGTCAGCAGCATAATTACCATGAACAGGATCAGTGCCTGTGCACTACCTGTACCAAAGCGGAAATTAACGAAGGCTTCCTGATAGATGGAATATACAAAAACATTTGTACTGTCCATCGGGCCACCCCGGGTTAGAATGTTGATCTGACCGAACGATTGAAAAGCACCAATGATCGATACGACCGTAACAAAAAATAACGTTGGTGACAGTAGCGGCATTGAGATTTTACGAAACGTAAGCAATGCTCCTGCGCCATCAATCTTGGCACTCTCGTAGATCTCATCCGGTATGCCTGCCAAACCACTGGATAGAATAATGTAGTTAAATCCGAGGTTCATCCAGATGGTCATGATGGAGATCGAGATCAATGCCCAGTCCGGGCTGGTAAGCCAAGGGATTGGGTCAATGCCTACTTTGCCAAGCAGATAATTCAGCATGCCCAGGGTTGGATGGAATAGAAACTTCCAGATGACCGCTGACGAGCCCACGGATAGTACCACGGGCAGAGAGAACACAAATTGGAATACACGCATTCCCTTGAAACGGTTGTGAGTCAGTGCAGCCAGAATCAGAGCAGCCAGCATGCCCGTGGGGACTGTAAACAGCACAAATAGTAACGTCACTTTCATCCCTTGCATAAACAGTCCTGATTGGAAAACTGCCTTGAAGTTATCCAGTCCTACATAAGCGGCAATCTGTCCCGTCGGATCTGTGGAATGCAGACTGAGGTACACGGACTTAAACATCGGGTAAAACAGGAACACTGCAAACAAAAGCAGCGATGGTGCCAGGAAACCATAGGCCAGCAGATTCTCCCGCATTCGCTGCACACGCAGCGAGGTTGCCCGGCGCTCACTCGTACCTGATACACGCCGTTTGGCCGCGGGCAAGCTGATCCGGTTATCAAGCTCACTCATCGGATTTTCTTCCCCCTTGTTTCACGCATTCAGTGTGTGTGAAATGTTACATCCACTTCAGCACCACGTTATCTAGTGTAAGAGTCGAATGTCACAGCAAAATTCATTCTGAATCAACGTAACGTTAATCATGGACAAGGGACTTTACGAAATAAGGGATTAACAATAAACCGAAGTCGGAATTCAAATTCACGACAAAAAACCGCAAGAACTCCCCTGTTTGGAGATGTCCTTACGGTTATATGTGTAAATGGAATATGAACATTAGTCCATTAATAGAAGTGACTCATTTTACAATAATCTGTAAATCTTCCAAACGGGGTGAAGCGTTGAACCGTTCGAGTTAACGATTAAGATGATATGGCACCGTGGTGACAATCACGTCTTTGTAATTGATCAGATAGGCCCGGATCATGAAGCTGGTCTGGTTGTGCAGTACATTTTGCCACCAGTGCTTGGTGATGAATTGCGGAATCAATACGGTGATGTGATCGGTCTCAGCCGTTTTCCACTCTACGGTATCAATGAATTTCTTCAGCGGTCCCATAATGCTGCGGTATCTCGATTTGATCACGACCAGACGAACACCAGGATTCCACTCTTCCCACTTCTGCTCCATCTTGCGTATGGCCTCATCATCGAATCCAATATACAGCGCGACCACATGATCCGACATCGTCTGCGCATAACTGATCGTATTCATGACGACCCGGGTAATGCCTGCGACAGGAATGATAATGGTATTACCTTTGTGGGCTGGTTTTTCCAACTGAATGTCAATTCGCAGCTCATCTGCGATGTTGCAATAGTGACGGTGAATGCGCATGAATACATAGACAACAAGTGGCAAAAAGATAAAGATGACCCATGTCTGCGTGAACTTGGTGAAAATAAAGATCAGGGTAATCGATAATGTAGTCAGCATACCGATCGTATTAACGAGCAGTTTCATCTGCCAGCCGGATGGTTTGACTTTGATCCAACGAATCATCATACCGAGCTGTGACAGGGTAAATGGAATGAACACCCCTACCGCATAGAGGGGAATCAGGCTTTCCGTATTTCCTTTGAACCCGACCACCAGCAGCGCAGACATCACACTGAGGAAAATGATCCCGTTTGAGAAACCAAGACGGTCGCCTCTGACCATAAATGCATGCGGCATGTATTTATCCTTTGCCATCATGAAGGATAGTAGCGGAAAAGCCGAATATGCTGTGTTGGCTGCCAGGAACAGGATCAGTGCCGTCACACCCTGGATGATAAAATACATCGTGCCCCTGCCAAACGTCGCTTCAGCAATCTGGGAAATGACCGTTGCTTTGGGATCAGGCTTCAATCCGTACCCATAAGCCAGTAAGGTGATGCCGATGAACATGGCTCCTAATATACAACCCATAAGCAGTAATGTACCCGCGGCATTTTTCTCGGCAGGCTGCTTGAAGTTCGGGATCGCGTTACTTACCGCTTCCACACCAGTCAAGGCCGAACAACCGGAGCTAAATGCTTTTAGTAACAGAAACATACTCACATGGGATAGACTTGTTCCGAATTCAGGTGCAGCTGCTTCCATCCCCCCGGCAAGAAACTTGATTCCGCCCGAGATAATCAGAATTGCAATCGAAAAAATAAACAGATATATGGGGATCGCCAGCACAGACGCTGACTCCGTCACTCCCCGCAAATTCATAATGGTTAGAAAAACAATCATAATCAGAGCAATCACAACACTGTAGTCATGCAGCATAGGAAAAGCCGATGTAATCGCATCCGTGCCTGCGGACGAACTTACCGCAACGGTCAAAATATAATCGACCAGCAGAGATCCTCCGGCAATCAGGCTGGATGTTGTACCCAGGTTATCCTTGGCTACGATATAAGCGCCGCCCCCTGTTGGATAAGCAAATATCGTCTGGCGATAGGAAAAAATTAAAATGACGAGTAATCCCAGCACGGCGATGGAAATCGGAACAGAATACCACAGGGCGGCGAATCCGGCCGCAACAAGCACCAGCAAAATCTGTTCCGTACCGTAGGCAACGGACGATAGGGCATCCGAGGACAGGATGGCGAGTGCCTTCCATTTCCCCAATTTTTCTCCATCCAGTTCAGCCGATTTCATTGGCTTGCCTATTAAGATTCTCTTCATTTTGCCAAGCATGATCATAACTTCCTTCCATCTCTCATCTGTGAAGCATTGTTATTATGCAAAATCGCAGAGCCGTTGACAATACGTCATTTCACCCGAATTTCGCCAGCGCGTGATAATGCATTCTACGATTCAATAATCGATAACAAAGCCATTCTTGTTCAGCAATTTGAACTTTTTTGAACCAAAATGACGTTTGTTCGTCAAAAAAAAGGAAATGACCTTCGGTTCAATGAACCAAAGACCACTTCCTTGATCTATGCGTTGACTGTACAGCAATATAATTTCCCTGCATCTGCCTTGTCCAGACCTGTGCAGCTTCTTTCTTAAGCTTCTATTTATCTGTCCAAAATGCCGTGACGAGGAGTAACACCAAACGCTTGTGCCAGTGTGGTCAGTTGCTCATCCGTAATTCTCTGCCGGATCTCGTGACCAGCAACCAGCATATATACTTGGGCTGCCTTCTCAATGGTCTCAATCAGACCAAAAGCTTCATCAATCGTTGTACCTGTTCCAAAGATGCCATGTTGCGGCCAGATGACCGCGTGGTATTCTTTCATTTTCTCAGCCGTTTCGCGGCCAATCTCGTTGGATCCAGGAATCATCCATGGAATAATGCCAATGCCATCCGGGAATACAACCACACACTCCGTGCACATCTGCCACAGCGTCTTCGTGAATTTCGCTTCATCCAACTCGTGGATAAACGTCATAGCCAATACATGAGTGGCATGATTGTGCATGACAACCCGGTGGTTCGGGTCCAATTTCAAACGTTCGATATGGCTCATGAAATGCGTAGGCAACTCACTTGTTGGGTTCGCGCCCGACTTCAATCCCCAGAGCACTTCCAGCTCCTGTCCATCTTGCGATACACGCAGCAAGCCTAGATTACTCTCCGGATCAGCGAGTACATTTTTGAAATATTTGCCCGATGCGGTCACGATAAAATACTTGCCTGCCAGCTCCTGTACCGAAAATGCTGGTTTGATCTTGCGAATCACATGATGGATATCGATATATTGGGCTACTTCCTCTTCCTCCAGCAGATAGCTGACATTACCACCATTGCGCTCATCCCAGCCATTTTTCCACATATGCTGTGTAATCTCGGCCATCTCTCGAACAAATGGAATATCGAAACCTGCAGCCTTTGTTGTGTCATTCGTAAGGGTCACGTTCATGATCAATCTCTCCTTATATTGAAAATAATATGACTTGCCACGTACATAGTAAGTTCCTTATTTCACATTCATTATACCTTTGTTTATCTTTGTTAGTCAATAAAAACACAGAAATAACCTTTTACTTATTTTTGTTTAGTTTTGTTTATTTGAAAATAAAACAAAAAAATACCCCACCGGCGCCCGGCGGGGTCAGTCACACATCTATTTAACACGAGAAGGGGTTTACAAGATTTATCATACCTCCGCTACCTTAATAGAAGCTGAAAGCGAAATAAAAAAAGCATGAAAAGCAAGCTGACCCAGTAAGGAGCACATACCTCTTTGAATCGGATTCACGTTAAGTGTGATACGCTGAGGCCTGTCCATACTCCGAAAAAGATTTAAGAACTTTGGAGCATATACGATGGATGCATCTTTCCTGTCGGTTCATAACGTTCATCACCTGTATACTCAAATCCCAGCTTGATCAAGATGTGACGTGACACTTCATTATCCGGATGATGCCCGGCAAACAGTGCCTTCACGTTCATTTTGTCAAAGGCATAACCAATCACCGCCCGCGCCGCTTCCTGCGCATACCCTTTGCCCCAGTGATCCCGGGTTAGATGAAATCCCAATTCATAGATCTCCTCTTCTGGAGAATACGGACGCAGGCCACAGCAACCGACAAACACCTCCGATTTTTTCTCAAAAAGGGGCCAATATTGCACACCCGCTTCCTTTTGCCTTTGAATCTCCTGTGTCAATCGCGCTTCTACTTCATCCTCGCTCAGAAATCCCTTGCTACTAATCCATTTGGCAACCTCATGATCGCCCCACAACGCAAATGCCAGCGCACGATCTCCTTCATTCCACGTCGCACATTCCAACCGCTCGGTTTCAAATAAGATTGTTCTGTTCATCATCCACTAACCTCCTGTATGCCAACACAAATCTGCGTGCCGCCTATACCTTAAATTAATCGAATGACCGTCGGGGTAAACAACATTTATAATCTGTATATGTTCATTCCTTGTAATAACACTTATAATTGCTTAGCCAATCTCTCGAATTGATTAATGTGAGGCTTGATCTCTTTTTCTATACTTTTTATAAAAGAACTAAATTGCTTAGGATTGTACTCATCTCCAACACCAACACTTTTATATACTTTTCCCTTTTGATATGTAAATAAGAAGAAATAGTTGTTCTTTAACCCGTCCAAAATATTTCCGACATCTCCCCAAATTTCGAGACTCAATTTCGAATCTTTGTAAACAAAAGAATATGGCGGATCATATTCTCCATTTCGTACATCATAACCTGCAATCCACTGATCTTTGGCAAATGTTCCTGTTTGGATTCGTGATTCCAGCATTTCTCCAGTCAAAGCTATTTCGTTAATCTCAAGTTTACCTTGACCATCTTTCTTGTCGTTCTTCCAGTTCCCGTCATACTTGGACTCTATAATTCTGTCCTCACCGCGTGTTATCACTTTATATACGCCATGTCCTGAACGTTCCCCTAGGGCCCAGCTTCCTTTATAGGTTTTTGTTTTTCCCCAGGTCATGGTTCCACTTCCGTGAGGTTTTCCATTTTTGGTCTCTCCATAATATGTAGCCCCATTGCCATACTCTAGGGTGGTCATCTCAGTCGTCGCCTGAGCAACATGTGGTGACAAGATTACAGACAATCCTAAGGTTGCCCCCAAAATGCAGATGAACAACTTTCTAAACATCAAATCTCCCCTTCTCTCGCTGTATAAGAAATTCATTCTTATAACAACCTATTAATCAAATAATAAGACTCTAGTATAATATCACTTTCAATCCAGAAGGTTCCACATAAAAAAGAAGACCCCCGTCGACAAGATGTCCGACAGAGGTCAATTAGACCCGCAACAACAATTAGAAATCAGATGTTGCCACTTGAATCGTACCTGTTGAAGCACCAGCTGCACTAGTCAATAAGGCAGCTACGAGCAGCAAGTGTACAGACAGTGTAAGGCTGTTGCCGGCAGGAATTAAATACGTGATGACAGGTGCATTCACGCGAGTAACAACCAACTCAACTGCAAACGGACCAAAGTTGTTAACCGTGATACTGGCATTAGTGCCCCCAGCCAAATTCTCATAGTAGGATTTGCCCACACCTGCTGCCAAATTATAAAACTGTTGTGGTAAAAGGATGGCCATTGAAATCACCTCCTTTTGCTTTGATACGGTATTCTATGTTTGAAAACTATTAAAGCAACGGTGAATTACCAGCGTCATAATGTCCAATTTTAATAGACTTCATAGATTGATAGACGAATGTACGCAAAAAAAGCCCCACCGGACCATCCGGTGGAGCCAACTCAGCTTACTTTAAATATAACAAGTTTAATTACGCATACAGCATGAAAAAGTTCAGTTCATGGCCCTGCTGCTTGAGATAGTTATACAGCTGCGAACGGTGATGGAATACATGCGTTACCGTTTCAATCTGCCATTGAACCTGCAAGTGACCATGTTCCATATAAAAAGCTTTCGTTGAACGATTCAAAAAGTCATCTTCGCTCATTCCCGTGATATAGGCTTTGTAGGATTCGAAATTGCTCCATAACGTTGCTTCAAGCTTCTCGATATCCTCAATCCCCGATAGACTATTCTCTACTAGCCCAACCTCAGCTTCACCTTTTTCCTGCATAATGGCAAGATCAGATGCGGTAATCTGGATAAAATGGTGCACTAGCTCCACCAATGAACGCATATTCTCCTGTGGACGATAAGACCAATCCTCCGAACGGATCAAGCGAATTAACGAAGCCCCCGTCCGTACGCCTGTTTCCAATTCATTCAACAAGTGATCCCGAATCTGCAATGTTCCATTCATATATGATGTCTCCCTTATCTTTTATTCTCACGACTTCAGTATAACCGAAGGTGCTACCGATCTATTGTACAAATCGGACAACATTCTGCCATGTTCCTTGGCTGCCGTCAACGGAGTCTCTCCATAAAACTTGCGAAATTGCCGAATCAGATGGGCTTGGTCAAAAAATCCATGATTCTGGGCAATCATTGCCCAGTCTGCCGTGTTCCCCTGATGAATATCACTCAGCACACGATGAAAACGAACCACCTCACTGAATCGTTTGGGGCTGATTCCGACCCATTCCGAGAACTTGCGATGCAACTGCCGCTCACTGATCACTTCACGCATCGCCAGCTCTTGGACACTCATACGTCCCCCATCTATAAAGATGCGGTGCAGCACGTTTTTCATCAAATTGTTCTCAGATGTGCTTGCCTGTAAGGGCAACGGACTCAAGTACGCATTCATAACCTCTACTCGCTCTGCAAAACTATTCGTTTCGGCCATCCGTTCCTGAAGCTCGTTCAGCTTCTCCGGCCAACATTCCTGAAGGGTAATTCGCTTATCCGTAAACCACTCCAGAGGCATGCCATGGAAGACATGCGCTCCACCCGGGAAGAACCGGACACCAAAAGTGTAGTCTCCAGCAGGAGGACCATGAACGGTTGGCTCAGGTAGAGCGAACGGCAGTGTATAATTGCCACAGTAAGCATAGGAGTGCTCTTGACAGACCGGGTCGTATGTAATCAGCATATCCGTGCAACCATCCGGCAATACCCGAGCAGGCACAGTCATCACCGATGGCTCTCGATCTTCACCCGAAGTAACATCCGCATGCGAGTTCGGAAGAGATCCAGATTCCCAATAACAGGCCACATAAGCCATCAGACCGGCAGCAGGTATTTTCTCAACATAATAACTGTTAGGGTACGTTCCATTCATCTGAATCGGCTTAAACAACGGGTGCAGACTATGATCCACAATTCCATCCTCCGGTCACTAGAGTTGGTTACACAATATGTATTCATCTATCATACCACCAACCGCAGAAATGAAGAAAAAAAGTGCCCTACCGGAGGACAATCCGATAGGGCCAGTCACACATCTATTTAACACGAGAAGGGGTTTACAAGACTTATCTTACCTTCCCAACCTTAATAAAAACTGAAATTGGGATGAATAACAGATCAAAATTCAAAATAAAGAACAAGATTCAGACTTTCAATTCAGTCCATGCAGTTTGCGAAAACGTTCGGGACTCATGCCTGTATGCCTTTTGAACATCGCACAGAAATAACTGGCGTTCTCGTAACCCACTCGATCAGCAACTTCATATATTCGGAGCTCTCTCTCACTGAACATAAGTTGTTTGCTCCGATTGATCCGTTCCTGGTTCACGTAAAATACAGGTCTGATATGGAGCGCCTTCTGAAACAGCCTGCACAAATATTGGGGAGATACTACAGCCACATCGGCCAGTTCCTTCAGCGAAAGTGAACGATCCAGATGCTCTGCGATATAACGCAGCACAGGCTTCAAGCGCTCCAGTTCATCATTATAATTGGCGGATGCGATGAGCAGTGGCTTCAGATCCAGCAGCAGGGCATATAATTGTTTGGAGCATTCCACATCGTAATCTGCGTAATCCGTGGTATCCCCATTCTCTCCTCTAACCAGAAGTTGCTCCAGGCCACGTAACAGCGTGGCTGTTCTGAGTCTGCACACGCGTGAACCGGTTATTCCCGCATAAGATAATAACTGGCTGGCCTCTCTCCCCTGAAACGAGACCCAAGCCAACTCCCAACGATCACTGATGGGCATATATCGATGCGGGACATCAGGATACAGAAAGAAAACGTCACCCGGTCCGACGATATACTCTTCGTCTTGTATAATCAGTCTCCCCTGGCCACTAATAATCTGATGGATCTGATAATCCGGGAATCCCTCTGGACGCTCGGTTTCATATTGGTGTTCCCAGTAACCAACCGTGGTCATATAGATCGGCAGGCGAGCAGCTTCTTCTGTTTTACCAAAAAAAATCCGGGTATCCATCCAGTACACCACTTTCTTCAGTGTTAGTTTCATATTGTGATATATATGGGCAATATTCTTTATTCTCTAAGTCATCATTCAATTCTATAATGACAATATTATAACATTTCAGAAGGAGTTGCTGTTATGCGAAACAAACTGGTATACACCCCTCCGGCAAATGGATACCCGGAATGGAACAATAATCCCGAGACTTTTCAAGTAGGCCGTCTACCCGCACATGCGTCTATGGTAGCGTTTCCATCTATAACAGAAGCATTGTCCAATGATTCCAGCGCATCGCCATGGTACGAATCACTGAATGGTCCATGGAAGTTTGCCTTTGCGGAGACACCGGAGCAACGGATTGCATCCTTTTATGAGAACAACTATGACGCCAGTGACTGGGACGAGATCGCTGTTCCTTCCAACTGGCAGCTACAAGGTTACGATTATCCTCAATATACGAATATGACGTATCCGTGGGTCGAGCGCGAGCCTGAATTGAAGCCACCCTTTGCACCAACAACTTATAATCCGGTGGGTTCGTACATCCGCACGTTTACTGTTCCTGCGGACTGGAAAGACCGGCCTGTCCTGCTGCACTTTGAGGGCGTTGAATCTGCCTTCTATGTATGGGTCAACGGGGAACTCGTCGGTTATAGCGAAGACACGTTTACACCCGCAGAATTTGATATCACCTCATATCTGACGGAAGGTGAAAACAAGCTGGCTGTGGAGGTATATCGCTGGTGTGATGCGAGCTGGCTGGAAAATCAGGATTTCTGGCGGCTAAGCGGCATATTCCGTGGTGTATACCTGCATTCACCTTCCCCGGTTCAGATCGCCGATTTCTTTGTTCGCACTGAACTGGATGATGCCTATCAGGATGCGGAGCTGCTGTTGGATGTGAAATTATTCAATCATAATGCGGTGCAGACGACTGCCGGATTGTCCGTTCAGGCACAGCTCTATGATGCACAACAGCAGACTGTACTGAAGCAACCACTTACTGCGGCGGTCACTTTCCAGGGCGAGGATGAACTTTCATTCCAGTTGTCAGCAGAGGTTATCAATCCGCTTCTATGGAGCGCCGAGACCCCCCATCTATATACACTTGTGCTGTCCATTCAGAATGAATCGGGCGAAATACTGGAGGCTGTTCGCAGCCGGATCGGATTCCGCAAGTTTGAACTGAAGGATGGCCTGATGCAAATCAACGGCAAACGCATTGTGTTCAAGGGCGTCAATCGTCATGAATTTTCCCCGGATAAGGGTCGAGCCATTGGTCGGGAAGACATGATCCGTGACATCGAGTTGATGAAATCCTATAACGTTAACGCTGTGCGTACATCCCATTATCCGAATCAGTCACTCTGGTACGAACTGTGTGATGAATATGGCCTCTATGTCATTGACGAAACGAATCTGGAGACTCACGGTACCTGGGATTATGGGCAAAAGGAAATGAATGAAAACAATATTCCCGCAAGTAAGCCGGAATGGCGTAGTAACGTAATAGATCGCTGTAACTCGATGTTCCAACGGGACAAAAACCATCCGTCCGTTATTATCTGGTCTCTGGGTAATGAATCCTTCGGCGGCGATAACTTCATCGCCATGTACGATTATCTGAAACAAGTCGATCCGACCCGTCTCGTTCATTATGAAGGGACTTTCCATTATCGCCCTTCTGATTCGGCAAGTGATATTGAATCCACAATGTATATCAGCCCACAAGATGTGGAGCAATACGCGCGCATGAAGGGTCCGAAGAAACCTTATATTATCTGCGAATACAGCCATGCCATGGGTAACTCTTGTGGAGGTCTGCATCTGTATTGGGATTTGTTCGATAAATATGATGTGTTGCAGGGTGCATTCATCTGGGACTGGGTCGATCAGTCCATTCGTACCACTACGGCAGACGGTGTAGAATATTTTGCTTATGGCGGCGATTTCGGTGAATCTCCTCATGATGGCAATTTCTGCGGAAACGGACTGATTCTGGCCGACAAGACAGTTACACCGAAGCTGGAAGAAGTGAAGAAATGTTATCAGAACGTTCGTATGGAAGCCATTGACGTCAAAGAAGGCTTGCTGCGCATTCGAAACCAGTTCCTGTTCACGGATCTGAGCGAATACTCACTGGTATGGACACTAGCACATAATGGCGTGTCTGTAGAGAACGGCACGTTGGACATCGCGGTACCTCCTGGCGAATCGACTGAAGTCCGTATCCCTTACACACCATCATCCGATCTGTTCAAAGAAGCGGTATTGACTGTATCTCTGGTAACCAAAGTTGCAACCAAATGGGCAGGAACAGGTCATGAAATCGGCTGGGATCAGTTCGTGGTATCTCCGCGATTGCGTCCAATCCAACTGGTACACCAAGGACAAGACAATTCGCCACAGGTACAGGATCTGCAAGATGAATTGAAAGTAGCTATAGGTCAAGTCACGTTGAGCTTTAACCCGACTACTGGCGCGTTGACGTCTTATCAGATCAATAATCAGGAGCAATTGCTGGCACCTGTCCGCCCGAATTTCTGGAGAGCCATGACAGACAATGATATGGGGAACCGCCTGAATGAGCGTTCTGCCTTCTGGAGAGATGCTCACGCTACCAGCAGATTAATTCGCTTTGAACACCATGCAGACGAGCAAGGCATTCTAGTGACGAGCGATTATACGTGGGATCAACATCCGGGATGTACGCTGTCTATTACGTACCGAATTAGTCCGGATGGCGTGCTCGAAATCAGCCAAACTCTTATTCCAGGCGAGGGCCTACCCGATCTACCGGAATTTGGTATGCTGCTGCAACTGAATAGCAGCCTGGATACGATATCCTGGTACGGCAGAGGTCCGCATGACAACTACGCAGACCGTCTAACCAGTGCACGTCTTGGCTATTACACAGGTGCGGTTCGAGATCAATTTGTTCCATATCTGAAACCACAAGAGTGTGGTAACAAAACGGATGTACGCTTTGCCGAAATTACGTCAGCGGATGGTCAAAGTGGCCTTCATGTTGAAGCCAACATACCATTTGAAATCAATGCGTTGCCGTGGACACCGGAGGAACTGGAAGCAAACGACCATGTTTACAAATTACCTCAGAGTACACAGACTGTCGCTCGCATCAATTACAAGCAAATGGGTGTCGGCGGAGACGATAGCTGGGGCGCACGTACCCATGCTGAATACACCTTGCCAGCCAACCGAGCGTATCACTTCACCTTTACGGTAAGACCTGTATAACATCAAGCAAGTACTGCTGGCAGCATGCCGGCAGTGCTTTTTTTTGTTGGGGCAGTGAGTAGTGAGTGTTTGAAGTTTTCCATGGGAACATTATAATGAATGAGGTGCAAGAAAAGATCTTTATTAGCTATTACTCTATTACGAGGTGAGAATTTGCAATATCTGTTTATCACCCTCTTCATTCTTGGATTTATCGCATTTTTGGGATTTCTTATTCTGATGATCTTATCTATTCGCAAAGGTAATAGGTTACCGATCAGATTTATTTTTCTAACGACGGCCTGTTTTGCGATTGCTTCAATAGGTTTATATGGGATGCTGAATTTATCTTCGAACTCTACTCAGTCTGAAATAGATCAGACCCCTACACCCCAGATTAAACTTTCGGGCCTCCACATGACTACCGATGAATTTAAAAACAAGTTTAATGGCGCCGTGGGCAAATACCGACTGAATGGTTTGAGTATTACCCGCTTGGATATGAAAGACTCTTCCGAGCAGGGCACTGGTACTTTCGAGTATGTATTCAATGACGAGTTGCGTTTGGTTGGTGCAGTGAATGCAGATAAGAGCATTCAGGAATTCAGGTTATACGCAACTGGCGATACGCGTAAACCAACAGGTGGAATTTATATGACTGCTATCGCCACACTCATTCTCACAACCAATAGTGAGTACTCGTATAACGATGCACAAGATGTCATTCAGGATATGCGTCTATTGGATCGCGACGTGAATCAGTCTGATTTTGATGGGGCGACAGTTCGCAACGGATTGGAATATCGCTTCAGCGTACAAGATCATGAACACTCTACTTTTGAAATAACTGTTGCGAAATAAGATGCGATTGTGCAAAAAGGTAAAAAGGCCGCTCCATGAAGGAACGGCCTAACGTGTGGTATGTACTATAGGAATGATTCAGTGTTTGCCACCAAACCAATGATGAACGCCTCCACCATGCGAGAGTTACTCAAAAGTTACAGTCTCGCTTTGATTGTTCCAACTTATTTTAAAGGTAATCGGGTCTTTCGTTTTCTCCGCCTCAGTAACCGTACCCGACATACTGAACGGAACCTCTTGCTCTTCCAGCGCTTTCCCCTGTTGGTCTATATTACTGCCGGTAAGGTCAAACACAAAATCCTTTATACGCTTTTCATCACCTATATAAGTAATACTATAGTTCCCTGTTGATCTCTGAAGAGACACATCCCAGTTATCGCTCTTTCCGTGTAGCCTATCATCCGCACTACAAGCTGAGACAATAGATAAAAGTAATATAGTACAAAGAATCAATGGCAATTTAAATAATTTCATAAAATCCCTCCAATATAATAAAATAACCATAAATTGAAAAATCAATCTCGAAAAACGGCTGATAAACCAATTGGCTAGATTATCAGATCAGAGCTAAGCGAGGTTACGTGTGAAAAATCATGTATGTGTTACCTATCTTGTATATCTATCGATGTCATCGATCGCAGATTCGTGCTCTCTTCTATGATAGTCTTCATGCTGACGGACATCGTTCTTTAACTTCGCTAAGAATCCCCAGCCCATAAAGGCAAGTAACAGCACCGTAATCAGTGCATAAGCAAAGCTATATAGATTCATGAAAAAGTTGATAAATATTGTAGCGAGCATCAAGCCCAGAATCCATAATGTCCACTTCGTACCCTTTTTCAAAATCATTTCCTCCTCAAATAGTTCCTAATAAACCTTCTATGTATCCCTGTACATACGAAATCATAGAAACAAGGTTTCAATCTCAGGGCTCCAAATCTACATTTAGAGCGATTCCCAAATCATTTATAAGCATCAGTTCCCAGAGAAACATCTAATGTGCCAGACATCCCTTGAGCAGAAGAGGTACTCACATAATACCAACCCGTCGACAACGCTTTGTCACTATAATATGTATGCTCTTTTCCATCTGCCGGGACACTGCCAGACGTTATCTCGGTTCCACTAGTAGATCTTTCATTGATCGTAAATGTGAAGCGTTTCGAACCCCTGTTTTTAAAACTCACTTTCACATAACTAAATCCTGCCGGAATATTAAACCGATGCGTATTTGTAGTACCTGCGAAATCCTCATTATTGATTACTGTTAATGGAGTTGATGGAGTACTTCTAGGTTCGGTTGCTAATCTCCCTTCAGAATTAGAAGTGAAATTATAAATTAAGATAATAACAGCAATAGAAACCAAAACTGCTAATATCATTTTTCTAATATGTTTCATGATATATGCCCTCCATATCTCTTGATACTAATTTTGATTATGCAAATACTCAACAACACAAAAACCACTCCCTAATAATTTCCAAGAAGTGGTTTTTGTATTATTTATAATTTGTATCAGTGACTGCTTCACCAATTCTCGTCACATCGTAACTAGAATCCACTCCGCCAGGCACATGATGCTTTAAAGGTTTTTACACCTTTATTACATCATGCCGCCCATTCCACCCATACCGCCCATGTCAGGCATTCCGCCACCAGCACCTGCAGGTTCTGGTTTGTCAGCGATAACTGCTTCAGTAGTCAAGAACATTGCTGCTACGGAAGCCGCGTTTTGCAATGCATAACGAGTTACTTTCGCAGGGTCAACGATACCAGCTTCGATCATGTTAACCCACTCGCCAGTTGCAGCGTTGAAGCCGATGCCTGTTTGTTCTTTTTTCAGACGTTCCACGATTACTGAACCTTCTTCGCCAGCGTTAGCTGCGATTGTGCGGATTGGTGCTTCCAAAGCACGCAGGACGATGTTTACGCCTGTTTGCTCGTCACCGGACAGAGCTACAGCCGCAACCGCGCTATATACGTTCATGAGCGCTGTACCACCACCGGATACGATACCTTCTTCAACCGCAGCGCGAGTTGCGTTCAGGGCATCTTCGATGCGAAGTTTGCGTTCTTTCAATTCTGTTTCAGTAGCCGCACCAACTTTGATTACTGCTACACCGCCGGACAATTTAGCCAGACGCTCTTGCAGTTTCTCTTTGTCGAACTCGGAAGTTGTTTCTTCCAGTTGTGTACGGATTTGGCTAACACGTGCATCGATATCGGATTTGTTACCAGCACCGTCAACGATGATTGTGTTTTCTTTTGTTACACGGATTTGACGAGCTGTACCCAGTTGTTCCACAACAGCGGATTTCAGGTCCAGTCCCAGTTCTTCCGTGATCAATTGGCCACCAGTGAGGGCAGCGATGTCTTGCAGCATTGCTTTACGACGGTCACCAAATCCTGGAGCTTTAACAGCTACAGCATTGAATGTACCACGCAATTTGTTCACAACCAGCATAGCCAGTGCTTCGCCTTCGATATCTTCAGCGATCAATACCAGCGGTTTGCCTTGTTGAACGATTTTCTCAAGCAATGGCAAGATATCTTGCGTGCTGGAGATTTTTTTGTCTGTGATCAAGATGTACGGATTGTCCAAAACAGCTTCCATTTTGTCCGTATCAGTGATCATGTAAGGAGAGATGTATCCACGGTCGAATTGCATACCTTCAACCACTTCAAGCTCTGTAGCGAATCCTTTGGATTCTTCTACTGTGATTACGCCATCTTTACCTACTTTTTCCATAGCTTCAGCGATCAGTTCGCCTACTTCTTCGTCAGCTGCAGAGATTGCTGCAACTTGTGCGATGGATTGTTTGGAATCGATTGGTTTGGAGATGGATTGCAATTCAGCAACCGCAGCTTTAACCGCTTTGTCGATCCCTTTACGGATACCGATTGGGCTAGCGCCTGCAGTTACGTTTTTCAGACCTTCTGTGATCAGCGCTTGCGCCAATACAGTTGCTGTTGTAGTACCGTCACCGGCAACATCGTTGGTTTTTGTTGCTACTTCTTTAACCAGTTGTGCACCCATGTTCTCGAATGCATCTTCCAGTTCGATTTCTTTAGCAATGGTTACACCATCGTTAGTGATGAGCGGGCTTCCGAATTTTTTCTCCAGAACCACGTTACGACCTTTAGGACCGAGTGTTACTTTTACTGCATTAGCCAATGCGTCCACACCACGAAGCATGGAGCGACGAGCGTCTTCACTGAATTTAATGTCTTTAGCCATGTTAAGAAAACCTCCCTAGTTTTTGTTGGAAAATGGTCGTGCTATGTCGTGCTATATGGTTCGGTTATCCGATTAAATTTGAATTAGTCGAGAATCGCGTGAATATCGCTCTCTTTCATAATCAAATATTCTTTACCTTCGAATTTGATTTCTGTACCGGCATATTTGGAGAAAATAACGCGATCTCCTTCTTTCACTTCCAGAGCTACACGTACGCCGTCTTTCAATACTCCAGCACCAACTGCAATGATTCTACCCTCTTGCGGTTTTTCTTTGGCGGAGTCCGGGAGTACGATCCCGAAAGAAGTTGTTTGTTCTTGCTCCAGTGGTTCTACCAATACGCGTTCACCTAAAGGTCTGATCATGAAAAATAGCCTCCTTTTGAAATTATATAACGTTACATTGTAGGTTGTAGCCATATGTATTAGCACTCGACAGTGTTCAGTGCTAACAACCAACTTTATGATACTCAACTTGAAGCATGATTTCAAGTCCTTTTGACGAATTCCTGCGAGAATTTACGTTGAATTTACACAAACATAGCCAAATTACACCCGCTGTGCCTGGTTCTATGTTGCAATTCACTAATCTTATTCTACGAAATTGTTTAACCCTTCTGCAACGTTAACAGACAGTCCCTTCCCCATTGTATCCATTGTTGAACATAATATGCCTGCTTGTCCTTGCTTACAGGGGAACAATCTACAACAATAGCCCGGATAAGAACAGACCGTCTTTTCCGGGCACATTACAAATCATCCTCATCCACACACATACCAGTCATACACCAGCAATGAATGAGATATCCTCTGTTCCATTTTCATATCAACTTATGTTCTAGCCCACATGTTTCTTATCCTCGGCACGAACGTAACGGGATTCGATCTCTTCATCGGCTGCAAGCTGCTTGCGATATACGATTGCGGATAATAACACACTGATCTCATATAACAGGAGCAAAGGAATCATCACCAGCAGATCAGATATAAAGTCTGGAGGTGTAATAACCACTGCAATGAAGATCAGAACAAAATAAGCAACTCTGCGCATCTTGCGAAGGCGAATTGGATTCAGAATCCGCAGTCCTGTCAGAAACATAATAAGTAAAGGAAGTTCAAATAACAGGGACACAGGCAGCACAATGCCAAACAGGAAGCTGAAATACTGCTTCATCCCGTAGGTCTCCACAAGCCCCATCTTCTCCGTTATCGCTGTTGTGAAGGCAAGTGCCATTGGAAAAATAACATAATACGAGAAAGCCATTCCTGTCAGAAATAAGAGAAACACATAGGGCACATACTTCAGCGTCGCTTTTCGTTCGCGCGGCTTTAGCCCTGGACTAACAAACTTCCAGATCTGATACACCGTAAATGGAAGTGTAATTATAAGTGAAAACAGCCCTGCAATCTTCATGTAGATGCCAATCCCGTCCCAAAACGAGAAGGCATGCAATACAAAACCTTTTGCCGACTCTGCCTTGGTCAGATATTGGTATACCGGGTCCGCCACAAAAAATCCTGCAATCAGTCCCAGCACAAAAATACTTAATACGTAGATCAGCCGCTTCCGCAGCTCACTCAGATGTTCCGTAATCGACATTTCTTCCATTTGCTGCGTCATGCATGCCCCCCATTATTGCCAGCTTAAAATACAAAACCCTTCCGGCAGGAAGGGATTTCTCTTTCATTGCCGTCAAGATTATTCCGGCAGGCGTTTATCAGCAGGCTTGTCTGCAGGTGTGCTCTCAGCTGCCAGCGGTTTCGCCTTCTCCTGCTCTTTGCGATTGGACGAGTCATCCTCAGAGATAATCTCGCGAGCGCCTTCTTTAAATTCACGGAAGGTACGCCCAACTGCACGTCCCAGTTCCGGAAGTTTGTTGGGTCCAAACAACAACAATGCAATCACGGCCAGCAAAATAAAACCCGTTGGTCCAATGGAACTTAACATTGATAATCCTCCTCGTCTCAAGCTTCGAAGATGCGCATACTCGGCCAGATGTTCATAGATGTCTCTGCTGCGTTCTTAATTTAAGCCCATCATACCATAGATGTAACCACTTACATAACCCGCAAAATTCACAAATAAGAGATGTCACTAGAACAATCTAACAACAGTCATGGCTAATCGGATATCTTGCCCCAGAGTCCATGCTCGATTATTGCTTGAACTGACCCGTAACCATCAGCAGCGCTTCCGGAAGCTGATCCATAATGGCAGCCAGATGTTCGTGCACACCCTTTGGTGTACCTGGCAGATTAACAATCAGCGTACGTCCACGAATGCCACATACCCCACGGAACAGCATTGCAGAACGGTTTTTGCTCATTACACTGTACCGCATGGCCTCTGCCATCCCGGGAACTTCCCGCTCAATTACGCGCCGGGTCGCTTCCGGAGTAATATCACGAATGGCCAGCTCCGTTCCACCGGTAGTCAGTACCAGATCGGCGTGAAAATAATCCGTCATCTCAATCAAAGCCGCAATAATCTCATCGGGTTCATCCGGAACGATACGGTACTCCACGATTTGACCACCCAGCTCTTCTTCCACCAGCTCCCGAATGACTTGTGCACTCGTATCCTCACGTTCCCCGCGGGCTCCTTTGTCACTGGCTGTCAGGATTGCTGTTCTCCACACCATAAAGATCACCCTTCTCCTCTATGAAAATAAATATTGCCTATCGGCTGTAATCACCGTTTTTGCCACCACTCTTGGAATTCAACATGGTTGGACCGATAATCATATCTTTTTGCATGGCCTTGCACATGTCATAGACCGTCAGTGCTGCAGCTGAGGCAGCCGTGAGCGCCTCCATCTCAACACCCGTTTTGCCTTCGGTTTTGACAGTAACTTCAATGTGTAATTCATCCACTCCATTATCATGAAAACGAATATCCACACCCGTCAGTGCCAGCGGATGGCACATCGGAATCCAATCCGACGTTTTCTTCGCGCCTTGAATCCCGGCAATCTGAGCCACAGCCAGAACATCACCTTTGCCGATTCGGCCCTCCCGAATCGCTTCCAGTGTATCTGGATTCATCGTCACTTTCGTTACGGCCACAGCCGTACGTACGGTAATTTCCTTACCTGAAATATCAACCATCCGGGCCCGCCCCTGTTCATTAAAATGGGTCAGTTTTCCACCCGAAGCCTGGCCGTTGTTCACTTCTGAACTCAATCACATCACAACCCTTTATTCGATATGTAATATACCTTCGGTTGTTATCAACAGATCAATCCGCAGATCGAGCAGGTCCATCGGGATATCCTCTTGTAACTGACCCGGCAATACCATCGCAGCCATCAACGGTTTCTTGCCCGTCATCACACATGTTGCTGCAAGCGTCTCGGCAAAACGATCATAATAACCGCCACCATAACCAATACGCCCGCCATGGAGATCATAACCAAGTCCCGGTACCAATATGAGATCGATATCCGGCCAATCATCAGGCGTCAGGACTTCACAGGAATCCTTGGGTTCCGGTATCCCCCATATGCCTGGCTCCAGATCTTGTTCTCCGGCCACCCGCCGTAACTCCATTCGAGGTGGATTCGCCAAGACTTTTGGTGCAAACATCACATCTCCATGATTCCAGCCCTCTTGAAACAGAAAAGCTGTGGATGCTTCGCTTCCATAGGACAAATAACTGAATATGACGAGTGGTTTGTTCACAACCTTGCTCTTGGCCTGTCTAAGGCGCTCCAGCTCCCGCTTCACTCCAGCGTTAATCTTAGTCATCGCCTGCTGATGCATGCTTGCATCCATCAGATCACGGCTCTGTCTCAGTCTGGATCGAAGCTGACTTTTCAGTTCCGCATGATCCTGCATATCCTTGAATAACCTCCTGTTGATAGGGAAGGTAGAAAAAAGCTCTCATTAAAAAAATTTATATGTTATGACCAGTTGTCATCTTGTTGAAAGGGTTAAAATGATTCATTTTCTGCAAAATCCTCATGTATTAACATGCCTTCTTTCAGTTTATCATTGATTGATCAAAAAGACTACATACCCCATGCGTTCCCAATCGGTGCAATTGCTCTGTATTTCATGTAAACTGGGATATAGTTGTCATATCAAGAACTGGACCTATGGAGGAACTTAATTTTATGCTGCTGCAAGTATCCGGAATTATCAAACGTTTTGGTGTCGATCCAATCCTGGACGGCGTGAACTTACAAATATTAGAACGCGAGCGCATCGGCCTCGTTGGCGTAAACGGTGCAGGGAAATCCACTTTGCTCAAAATTGTAGCCGGTGAAATGTCCTATGATGGAGGACAGATTTTCAAGTCCAAAGAAACAACGCTCGGTTACCTCGCTCAGAACAGCGGGCTGCAATCCGATCGCAGCATCTGGGAAGAAATGATGAACGTCTTCGCTCACCTGACACAAGCTGAAGCTGATTTGCGTCAGATGGAACGCGATATTGCCGACCCTGCCCAGATGGAAGATGAGAAAAAGTATGCTGACCTGCTGGAACGTTATGCGAAACGCTCCGATTGGTTCAAGGACCATGGCGGTTATGAGATGGAAACCCGCATTCGCAGCGTACTGCACGGGATGGGATTCGGCGAATTTTCGCCAGACACCCCCATTGCAACTCTGAGCGGCGGGCAGAAGACACGCCTTGCCCTTGCTCGTATTTTGCTTCAGGCACCTGATCTGCTCATGCTGGACGAGCCTACCAACTATCTCGACATCGCCACCCTTACATGGTTGGAAGATTATCTGAGAGGTTATTCAGGCGCACTGCTCGTGGTATCCCATGACCGGTACTTCCTTGATCGACTCGTAACAACCATCGTTGAGATCGAACGTCACCGCTCCAAAAAATATACGGGAAATTACAGTCGTTATATGGAGCTCAAAGCTGCCGAGTATGAAACTCAGATGAAGCAATATGAGAAACAACAGGGTGAAATCTCCAAGATGGAAGATTTTGTCCAGAAAAACATTGTACGTGCTTCGACGACCAAACGGGCGCAAAGCCGGCGCAAAGCCCTCGACAAAATGGAGCGGCTTGATAAACCGATGGGAGATCTGAAAAAAGCCCATTTTTCCTTCGAAACTGCCGTGATGTCAGGCAAGGAAGTGCTTCGAGTGGATCAGCTGTCCGTCGCTTATGACGAGGCTTCTCCATTGTTCCGCAACGTATCCTTCGATCTGCGGCGTGGGGAAACGGTTGCTCTGATTGGTCCAAACGGTATAGGTAAATCCACCATGCTGAAGTGCCTCACTGGAAGTTTACGTCCGGTGACCGGGGAGATCCAATGGGGAACAAAAGTGCAGATCGGCTATTATGATCAGGAACAGACTGGGCTCAATCCGTCCAACACGGTTCTGGAAGAACTGTGGAGTGCCTATCCCGGGATGGAAGAAGCACGCATTCGGACCGTACTGGGGAACTTTTTGTTCAGCGGTGACGATGTGCTCAAGAAAATCTCCTCCCTCAGCGGCGGTGAGAAAGCACGTGTCTCTCTCTCCAAGCTGATGCTGAAGGAAGCCAACATGCTCATTCTGGATGAGCCTACGAACCATCTCGACCTGTTTGCCAAAGAAGTGCTGGAAGCGGCATTAATGGATTATGAAGGCACCCTGCTATTCATCTCCCATGACCGGTACTTCCTCAACAAAATGGCTGAACGCATTGTCGAGCTTCATCCAGGTGGAACGGAACACTATCTCGGAAATTATGATGATTATGTGGAGAAAAAACAGGAGCTTGAGGACATCGCACGTGAAGCTGCTGAAGCACGTCAGGCTTCATCCAAGAACTCGTCCAAATCCGATCTGAACACAGCCACAACCGAAAAATCCGGAGCGGCTTCATTCGAAGCGGAAAAACAGGCGAAGCGTGAAGAGCGTAACCGGCAACGCAAGCAGGAAGCTCTGGAACAACAGATTGCGGAGTTGGAAACGAAGATTACCGAACTTGAGACACAGATGGCTCTGCCTGAAATCTATCAGGATTATATGAAGCTGCAAGAACTCCAGCAACAATCGGAGGAACACAAAGCAGAACTCACCAAGGCATACGAGGACTGGGAAGAACTAGCTATGGAATAGTACGAATAGTACAGACTCAGATCATGGCTTGATCGGCTCTATGCAAGTATAGTTGTACCACCGGCTGATTCCTTATTGGGATCAGCTTTTGTTTGTTGAGGATGAGTATTAAAGCTATGCACCTTATGTTCTTTATGTTCCTTGAGATTGAACTCTAACATACGGAGGTTAGGGAGCTGTTTTGACTTTTGTCAAATTTACTCGAATGAAGAGAAATATTTTTATCCATCTGCCCCTCACACTTATCCACAAGAAAGCAAGATAGCAAGCACATTAATAAGCTTAATTATACAGCGGTAGAATAGCCTTTTACACACAAAAACCATATTTATCCACCAAGTTATCCACTTTATCCACAACTTTGTGGATAGTAAAGAGTCATTCTATCCCCTAAACCCTTTTCCTTTCGAAAACTATACTGGTTTGGCTTTATCCTAGTTACCCACAATTTTCACTGGATATGTGGATAACTATAGTCACACCTTGACAAATGCATCCTTCCACTCCTCAATGTTCCTCCATAATAAGACAAAAGCAGACCTTTGTCATTCAAGGCCTGCCCGTCATTTATTTACTATATGCCATGCATATTTACATCAAATCGCAATTGCTACTATTGCCGCTGTAGATGCGATCTGGCAAAGATGTTTTACGCATGTGCTTCTTGTTCATGCTGTTCGGAAGACTCCGCCTTAAGCCCAGCAGCATTACAAGCCGCTACATAAGCCAAACCGGCAGCCATGACGATATCATTATGTGTTGCTGTTCCCCGGAACTCACGTCCTGCACGCTCCACGGTAACTACAGCTTCTGCACTTGCACCCTCTCCACCACTCAAGGCATGCATCTCCATATCTACAAATGCAATATCATCGGAAATACTTTGACCAATCGCACGGATGGTTGCATCCACGGGTCCACCGCCAACAGCAGAGTAAGAATGTTCTCCAGCGCTTGTGCGAATGCGAACGGCGGCCATTCGATCCGTCATACTGCCCGCCGTCACCTGTAATTCAACCAGTTCATAGTCCTGTGCAGGAATATTCATGGTCTGGCTAACCATCTGTAATAACTGGTCGTCACTGACCACTTTTTGCTGGTCTGCGGTTTCTTTAAATACCTCATACAATTGCTCCATCTGTTGCTCATCCGGCTCAAAACCATATTTGCGAACCCGGTCCTTCAGAGCGTGACGACCGGAGTGTTTGCCCAGAATAATCATGCTGCGTGGGATACCCAGCGCTTCCGGGTCCATAATCTCATAGGTGCTCCGATTCTTCAGCAGACCATCCTGATGGATGCCGGATTCATGCTGGAATGCATTACGTCCTACCACTGGCTTGTTGTACGCAATCGGGAAGTGCATCGCACGGCTGATCTGACGTGAAGTCTCATACAGCTGATTCAGCTTAATGTTCGTCGTTGCACCAATTGCGTCTCCCCGAGTCTCCAGCGCCATAATCAGCTCTTCCAGTGCACAGTTCCCCGTCCGTTCTCCGATACCATTGATGGTCACTTCAATCTGGGTAGCCCCATTGGCAATCGCAGCCAAACTATTGGCTACGGCCAGGCCCAGATCATTGTGACAGTGAGCACTATAACGAACCTGATCGCCGCCTCTTGCACCCTCACGCACCCGGCGGAACATCTCGCCATACTCATGTGGCAGGGCATAACCGACCGTATCCGGCAGATTGATAATGCTCGCTCCAGCTTCAATGGCGACTTCAACCATTTCAATCAAATCGTCCATCTTGGTACGGGCAGCGTCCATGGCTGTGAACTCTACGATGTCCGTGAACTGGCGTGCATAAGATACCATCTCACGAGCGGTAGCCACCACTTCACTGCGCGGACGGCGCAGTTGATGCTCAATATGAATATCCGAGGAGGAGATAAACAGGTGAATTCGGCGCCGTGCTGCATCCGCTGTTGCTTGAACTGCTGCATCGATATCACCTTTGACCGCACGTGCGAATCCACAGATCTCCACGTTCTGCAACTGTCTCGAAATCGCCTGAACCGCCGCGAACTCACCTGGACTGGAGATCGGGAATCCAGGCTCAATGACGTCGATACCCAGAGAAGCCAGTTGGTGTGCCAGTTCAATCTTTTGCTCGGGTTGCAGACTTGCCCCTGGTGCCTGTTCTCCATCACGCAGCGTTGTATCAAAAATTTCAATCATGCGTTTGTTATTAGTTGTTGTCATATCCATCAACCTCCATCAAATTTTTATAAATAGTTTCGTTACGATCCACGTGCCACAAGAACACCCGCTAATCGCCGAGTTGTTATATATTTTGTTTGTAAATGCGTATGTTGTTTGTAGCTTAGTCCTGAGTGATCATTAAAGCCTGATGAATGTTTAGTGCCTATACTTGTTGTTCAATGTTCATTACTCGTTCGTTGTATATCCCGCTTACCCTCATGACAGAGTGTACGTCGACTTACACCCTGATCCTCTGACTTTTCAATCCCCATATAGTTCTTCCCATGCCCACCCTGCTGCCGGCAGCAAACACAAATAACCCGCCATCTCATATAAGAGACGGCGGGTTATTATCCCCTCCGCGGTACCACTCTCGCTTGATGGGCCAGGCTTGCGCCGGACTCCATCCACCTCGTCGTCTCCGATCCGCTGGATGTGCGTACACGCACGACACCAATGGAATTCGGAGAAACACCCTATAACGGGGGTTAACCGTTGCTGTGTAACACATGTTGTTGTCCATCAGGACAACTGGACGATTGATATCGTCCCCACGCTTCCACAACTCCGTTCCCGGGCGAGATTCGAATGATTCCAGCCACTGCGTCGCACCACCCCGCAGCTCTCTGAGCGCTTTATCGTTCTACTGCTCCCGTTCATCACATTTATAATATGACCTAACTTCATTCATCTTTATTTTGAAAATCAAAAAAAGCCTGCCACCTCATGCAATAATGCAAGAGACGACAGGCTGTTCACCTTCGCGGTACCACTCTTGTTGACTTCCTTCCTGTTCATTCAAGACAACCCATGAATGCTTTCGCATATCCGGATCACTTGAAGCAGCCTGAAAGCCCCCTCAGTTATTGTCAGTTGATCCTTCTAATAACGGTCCTACCGACAACGGCCCATTCACGGAGGCAACCCGTAACCATGTACTTTGGGCCATGATTGGCCTTCGGATTCTCCCAGGGAGTCACCGTGTTCCATCGTTCCGCTTCCAGGTGAGTTTCAGGTTTCCTTCGACTGCGTTGCACCATACCGCAGCTCTCTAAGACCGGGATTGACCTTACTATTCCTGTTCATCGCGTTTATCAGTTCAGGAAAATAACTTCCTGTTTAAATTTGTAACTAATATACATTCTTCACATGCAGGCTGTCAACTCTTAATCTCAAACAGCCTGTTTATATAAACTATAAGTGCGTGTTCAAAAAGATCGGTTTTCAGTACCGAGAAGATGGGATGAAGCTAGAAATGGAGTAGCGGAGCGTAGTCAAAACTACGTGAGCAACTACAATGTTTCCGAAGGAAACATACTTCGTAAGCCTCCCCCTTATTTCGGCTGAATTCCATCTTCGATGCTGATGATGCCGCTAGGCATCATTCGTAATCAAAAGCGGGCTTTTTGAACAACCTCTATAAGGACTGAACGGACCATGCCTCCAGGGAAAGCCCCGGATCTGCCTTCGCATCAAATTCAGCAATTTCTCCCCGCTGCCATTTCAGATATGCAGCCGCTCCGATCATAGCCGCGTTATCCGTACAATATTCCATTGGCGGAATTAACAGTTCAAGCCCTTCCTTCGTGCATCGCTCCTGTAATGCCGAGCGTAACCCCCGGTTAGCTGCAACACCACCGCATAATAACAGTTGTCGTGAACCATATTCACGAACTGCTCTAACGGCTTTTTCCACCAACACTTCAACAACAGCTTCCTGGAAACCACGTGCAACCGCAGACGGCTCCAAGGTTTCTCCTCGCATTTTGGCCTGATTGAGCACATTCAGTACAGCAGACTTCAGACCACTGAGACTGAAATCGTACGAACCCGCTTCCAGCCATACCCGTGGTAATGGCACTACATCCTCCGCTTCAGACGCCATCCGGTCCACATGCGGGCCACCCGGATAAGGACAACCCAATGCACGTGCTACTTTGTCATACGCTTCGCCTACAGCATCATCACGTGTACGACCAATCAGTTTGAACTTGCCCTCGGATTCCATATGCACGAGTTCTGTATGTCCACCGGATACGACCAGTGCCATCGCTGGATATTGCAGTTCATGAGTAAGTCGGTTGGCATAGATATGCCCCGCAATATGATGTGTGCCAATGAGTGGTTTGCCCAGTGCCATCGCCATCGTTTTGGCCGCAACGATACCCACCAGCAGTGCTCCGACAAGCCCTGGCCCCTGTGTTACGGCGATTGCACTTAGATCACGTGGACGAATGCCGGACTGTTCGATCGCTTGTTCCAGCATCAACGTAATGACTTCAACGTGTTTGCGTGAAGCCACTTCAGGTACCACTCCACCAAATGCCTTATGCGTCTCGATCTGACTTGAGATCAGATTGGACAGCACTTCTCTCCCATCCTTAACAACAGCTACCGATGTTTCATCACAGCTTGTCTCCACCGCCAAAATGTAGGATGGTGCAGAATTTATTTTTTCATTAAGTTCGTTCATGAATCCAGTACGCTTCCTTCCTCTTCGCCGCTCCGGCCTGCAGACGGCAAGTTCGCCCACATAATCATCGCATCTTCCCCATTATCGGAGTAATACCCTTTACGAAGACCCGCCGATTCAAACCCTTTTTTCTGATATAAACGCTGAGCAATGCTGTTCGAGACTCTTACCTCCAGCGTCATTCGTTCCATCCCGAGATAAGCCGCTGTACTCATTAATTCATCCAGTAACTTTTCGCCAAGCTTGCGTCCACGATACGCGCCTCTGACTGCAATATTGGTAATATGGGCTTCATCCATGATGGTCCACATACCTGCATAGCCAATGGCTTTTCCTTCTAATTCCATTACCATATATTTAGCAAAATGATTGTGTGTCAATTCATTTTGAAATGCTTCTTCCGTCCAGGGCAGGGTAAAGGCCTCATGTTCAATCTCCATCACATCGGGAATATCCGCGAGTGTCATGAACCTGAACTGAAGCGTTGCTTCCTGCTTATTATTCGCCACATTGTCCATCTGCTTCCCCTCCCCTTTAGTGCGTGTTCAAAAAGACCGGTTTTCAGTACCGAGAAGATGGGATGAAGCTAGAAATGGAGTAGCGGAGCGTAGGAAAACTACGTGAGCAACTACAATGTTTCCAAAGGAAACATACTTCGTAAGCCCCCCGCTTATTTCGGCTGAATTCCATATTCGATGCTGAGATGCCACCAGGTATCCTTCGTAATCAAAAGCGGACTTTTTTTGAACAACCTCTTTTAGCCTTTGCGCAGCAGATTGGCTTCCGCTTCAGACAACTGGGTGTAGTTCGGCACCAGTGCATGCACGTCATCACGCTGACCTGCAAGCAGCTTGGCGGCGCCAAGGCGCCCAACCCAGCGGCCTTCCAGCTCATAAGGTACGAGCTGGAGTGCCGTTCCTGCGGGGCAGCGAAGCTCCGCGGCTGCCGCAGCATGAGGGCCCGTCTCGCCGACGATCCAGACGGCTGCGGGCCGCTCTTCCGGCGCCGCCTCCGCCATGCGGGCGGCGAGATCTTCCAGCCATCCGTCCATCTTGCGGATGGCATCAGGCGCCAAACGCCGGGGCGCATCGCTCCCGGCGGAGGCAAACAGCGCGGTGCACGCTTGACCGCGCCGTGCATCCACAAGCGGAACGATCCAGTGGACAGGGGCAGCACCTGTGCTGCCCTGGTCCGCGGATGGCGTTCCGCCAGCCCCTGCTGCGGCATCCTCTGTCGCAGCTTCCGCCTTGGCGGCAAGGCCGCTGTGCCAGCCGCCCCAGGCGAGGGCCTGAAGGCTGGACACCCCGGCTACGGGGATGTCCCACGCCCAGGCCAGTGTCTTCGCCGCGGTCACCGCAATGCGGATGCCCGTGTACGAGCCTGGGCCAACGCCAACGGCAATGCCGTCAAGTTGCCCAGGCTGTGTGTTGCTGGCGGCCAGCAGCTGTTCCATCACCGGTACAACGTGTACCGAATGGTTGCGCTCAGCCCGTTCATTGCGCTCTTCCAGAAGCGCATGATCTTCCATCATCGCAGCTGCCATCACTGCGGTGGATGTATCCAACGCCAAAAACCGCTGACGCGGCTCTTTTTGTAAATCTTCCATCATCATTTGACTCCATTCTGTCTGAACTGTCGGCACATGGCTGCATAAGTCTCGCCGTACCCATCCAGTGTAATCGTTCGATCCTCCAGGCCCGTTGTTTCAATCTGCACATGCAAATGCTCTTGCGGCAGCAATTCGGGAATGATACTCGACCACTCCACCAGACTGACTCCGGCTCCATAGAAATATTCATCAAGTCCAAGCTCATCCGCTTCTTCCAGCGATATGCGATATACATCCATGTGATACAAAGGTAGACGCCCTTCGTACTCCTTGATTAGTGTGAATGTAGGACTACTTACCACATCACGTACACCCAAATGCCAGGCAAATTTCTGTGAAAATGCCGTTTTTCCCGCGCCCAAATCACCATCCAAAGCAATCACCATGCCGGCGTTTGCCTGTCTGGCGAGTGCGGAAGCAAGTGCTTCTGTATCTGCAATGCCATGGGATTGATACACCCACTGCTCGTGCGTCTGATTCAATATTCGCCCCACCTTTGGCGGTCCAGCCGCCTGAGTTCACTTTGAACCTTATTATATCGGTCCCTTTCTTCCCCCGCAACATCCAAGGAGGCAAGCGGAAATATAACATGCATGATTAGACATGTCTCAAAACTCGCTTCCTTCGAAGTTTCAGACACCTATTAGTAAAAACCAAAAAAACCGGCACCTCTCGGTACCGGCCGTGATATGCATATATTTCAGCTTTTATTCATTCTCGAATGCTCAATAACTATATGCTACTTGTATCTACTCCTCCAAGCGGTCCACACGAACCGTCTGGGTATTTCCCGGTCTGCTGCCAACCTGAACGGTTGCCATACCATTGGCTTCATCCACATTCTCGATCCAGACTGGATCTCCCTCCAGCGTAACGGCAATGGTATCTTTGGAATCATAGATCGCTTTGGCGCGCTTCGCATCCATCATCTTATTCATACTCCCCTTCCGGATCTTCGTGGTCTTCCCTAATCATGGTGTCTGTTGTGCTATCACCAATATAACCGTTATCTTCCGTAACCTGCCCCCCGCCTAACCCTTCATTCACCATCCGGTCAATGTCGAGCATGAACGACTCCCGATCAAGGGGCAATTCTTCCGAAGTGACCGCTTCCCAGTTTACAGCTGTAGCAGGTGTATAGAATTCTTCAGCACTTTCGGCTTTGGCAAGAGGATACGGAGAAAATGCATGCTTGTGTGCTTCTTCCTCATCACGTCTGTTTTTCAATATTGCACCTCCCGGCATATGTGCTGCGAGAATAACTACCTATCCCATGCTCATCTTCCTGTCGAAATCCAAGCATGTTTCTGTTATCATCCCCGACTCTTGCCGAACCATACGAATTGTTCATCTACAAGACGATTATCCCTTGCGCCAGATGCCCATACTATTGAATATAAATCCGTGTTCAAAAAGTCCGGTTTTAGTACCGAAAAGATGGAATTTTTGAACAACCTTTCGAAAGGAGCCGACCTATGCATACCGTCTGGAAAGGCGCAATCAGTTTTGGCCTTGTGCATGTCCCTGTCAAAATGTTCTCGGCTACCGAAGACAAAGACATCTCGATGCGCTATATCCATAAAGTCTGCGGCAGCCCGCTCGCTTATGTTCGTCAATGTCCATCCTGTGAAGTGGACGTGAAGTGGGAAGAGATTACCAAAGGCTATGAATATGAAAAAGGAAAGTTCGTACTCTTCGAGAAAGATGAATTGGAAGCGTTAAATGATTCCACCAGCAAAACCATTACCATCCTGGATTTTGTCGACTTGACTGAGATTGACCCAATATATTTTCAGAAAACATATTACCTTTCTCCCGATCAGGCTGGTGGAAATGCCTACCAGCTCTTGATGAACGCGATGCGGGATACCGGCAAAATTGGCATCGCCAAAATCTCCATTCGCTCGAAAAGCAGTCTGGCTGCCATACGTGTGCTGGAAGATTGCCTTTCCATGGAGACGATTTTCTATCCGGACGAGATTCGTCCTGTCTCCCAGGTGCCCAACTTGCCGGAAGTGCAGAACGTGAATGAAAAGGAACTCACGATGGCAAAGCTGCTGATTGATCAATTGTCCACACCTTTTGAACCCGGTAAATACACCGATGACTACCGCAGCAAACTGCTGGATCTTATCCAGCACAAAGTGGCAGGCGAAGAAATCAAGATTGCTCCAGCCAAACCTGAAGCCAATGTGATGGATTTGATGGCTGCCTTGCAGGCAAGTATTGAGGCCGTGAAGCCTATTCCGGCTGACCCTGGGACAACAACGGCCAAGCCTAAGAAACGTGCGCCACGAAAAACGCCTGCTCAAGCGGTTGCCGGAGGAGAATCCGATACACCCGCTGCTCCAGCCAAAAGAAAAAAAGCGACACCCAAACCAAAAGTTTGAATGTCGCTAAGGCAAGACCGATTACGTTATATAACTCATGTAATGAGGTTTACTCCGATCCGGCTTCACAGTCGGATTTTTTTGTTTTCAGAACTATTGAAGCAGTTCTTGTCAATAAAACTCCAGCTATAATTGTAAAATGCGATTGACGAAAGCAGATTTATATTTTATATTAACTTATGAAAAGTAACTTATTTATGAATATACAGTCACCCTGCAATTCTTCTTCAACAGCATGTCATTTAATAATCCGTTTTCAACGCATATAAACAATCAAACGAGAACACATATTATCTATGATCAGGAGGAAACAATCATGAATACAACGTATCAAATCCCTGCCACAACCCATCTGGGTGAAGTGAGTCTCCGAATTATGAACCTGGACCGTTCGATTAAATTCTATACCGATGTGGTTGGATTGAAATTGCTGGAGCGGAGTGGCAAAGTGGCTACACTCACAGCCGACGGGAAACAGTCCCTGCTGCGATTGGAAGAACTGACGGATGGAATTACCCTGCCGGAACGCTCACACGCTGGCTTGTACCATTTCGCCATCCTGCTGCCTGACCGTAAGTCCTTGGGTCTTGCTCTTCGTAATCTGGCTGCATCCGGTATCGATATCGGCCAAGGCGATCACTTGGTCAGCGAAGCCTTCTATATCTCCGATCCCGATCAGAACGGGATTGAGATCTATGCTGACCGTGCACGTGATACCTGGAAACGGGATAGCGACAATAACTACGTAATGGCAAGTGATCCTGTTGATGTGGAAAGCCTGTTTGCCATATCGGAGAATGAACCTTGGCAGGGCCTGCCTGCTGGCACCGTTATTGGTCACGTACATTTCCACGTCCGCAGCCTGGAAGAAGCCCGCAACTTCTACACCGGCGTACTCGGTTTCGATATCGTGGGTAACTTCGCCAACATGTCAGCACTATTTGTATCCGCAGGCGGCTATCATCATCATCTGGGATTGAATATCTGGGCAGGAGTGAATGCACCTGTTAATCCAGATAACGCTACAGGAATTGACTACTTCACCATTGTCTACGCCACAAAGGATCACGTGGAACAAGCACTTGAACAATTGCGTCAATCCGGCGCAGTCGTTACACAAGTAGAGGGTACCTGGTTTACGGTAGACCCACAAAATATTCGTATACGTCTGACAACTGCGAACTGATTTTGTTTAGGCGTTACAATATGTTTGCTTAACCTCATTTTATTAAGCCCGGGTAACTGATTTCTCTACATCACAGAGAGATCGGCTGCACGGGCTTTTTGAGTTGGCTTTTATAAAACTGGCACAATTGGTGCATTCTAACCAATACATAGACAAGATATGTTAAGGAGATACCTCATGATCGAAAAGGGACGTTTGACTGTTAGACAGCTCGCTTCACTCATGTTCCTGTGTACAATTGGGGAGCAGATTCTGGTCTTCCCTTCCATGATCACATCCTACGCTCATCAGGATGCCTGGTTATCAGCCTTATTGGGAGTCGCAGGGGGCCTTGGCATACTCTTCATTATGCTTGTTGCCTACAAACTGCATCCCCGGTTAAATCTGATTCAAAATGCCCTTCGAACACTGGGACCCTGGATCGGGACCTTGTTTGGCTCTTTTTATCTCTTTTATTTCCTGATCAGTACCTCAACGTTCATTAGGGAGATTGGCGATTTTATGTCTACCCAGATCTTGCCGGAATCTCCATTACTGATTCTGCATTTGGTTTTTATGTGTGCGCTTGTCTGGGGACTTCTGTCGGGTCTGGAGAGCATTGGTAAAACTGCAGAGGTCTTTCTTCCTCTGATCGTGTTGTTCCTGCTTATTCTGACGGTGTGTCTAATCCCCCATGTACGTTTGGCCAACATCCAACCTGTGCTGGCACAAGGGTTTCTTGATCCATTCAAAGGTTTTGTTGCTGTACTCACATATCCCTACTGTGAACTATGCATCTTCATGATGCTCTTTCCATACACCAAAAATGAGCCCCATCTGGAGAAGGACATCCTGTTAGCAGGGATGATTGGCGGATTGCTACTCACACTGACGCTAAGTATGTGTCTGCTCGTTATGGGACCATGGATGACCCAGCATCACTGGTTCGCTTCATTCAACCTTTCACAGAAGATCAATATCGGAAACTTTGTGCAACGCATCGAAGCCTTCATAGCATCGGTCTGGATTATCGCTGTTTTCTTCAAAGCCACCCTGTTCTTCTACGGTTTTGTCCTGGGCGTCGCTCACCTGTTTCGCTTGTCCAGTCACCGTTCTCTGATCCTGCCGGGTGCCATGCTTATTCTCGCCATGTCTATTCTAATCTCTCCGAACGAGCACTTTTATCTCAAGGTCGTTATTCCCTATTGGATTGATTGGGATCTGACCTGTGGCATAGCACTTCCGTTACTGCTCATTTTGGTGCATCATATGAAATCCCGTTTTCAAAAAATATAACTAAATTCCGAATTAACCTGCGCTAATTGGTTGATACGAGAGAGGAGCTCCCCATGTTCAAACCTTTGATTCCATTCGAGCCTATCTCCAAAGATACTTTGCCCACAGGGCCGCAATGGATTGCCCAGGTCAAGTGGGATGGAGTCCGTATGCTTGCCTATGAGGACGGGCAGGAGCTGCGCCTGGTGAATCGCAGATTACATGATCGAACCGCACAGTATCCCGAGCTGGTAACACCACGCAATCTATGTTCAGGCTCCTCTTATATTTTGGATGGAGAAGTTATTGCGCTGGACCCAGACACCGGAAAACCTTCGTTTTATCACGTTCTTCGACGGGATCGGATGAGCAGACCCGAAGGTATTGCCCAAGCCATACATCAGATTCCGGTCACATATATGGTATTTGATATCCTGTTTTATGAGGGGAAATGGGTAACGGATCAGCCTTTGGCAGATCGACAGCGCCTGTTGCACGAGGTCCTTAACACCGCTCCCCATGTTCAGGAGGTCACCAATACACTTGATGCCGCTTCCCTGCTTACGGTCATGAGGCAACATCAGATGGAAGGCATTGTCTGCAAGGATCTCACCAGCAGTTATGGCATACAGGGCAAGGACCAGCGCTGGCAGAAGGTCAAAATCATGCATGATGTATATGCCATGATCGGGGGAGTCACGTACCGGAGCGGAATTGTGAATGCCGTCGCGGTCGGTGTATATGATGGGCCTGATTTTGTCTATATTGGTCATGTCGGGACTGGCAAGCTGAACTCCAATACGTGGCGCGAACTCACCCATCAAGTCGAGCCTCTGATCAGGCAGGACAGACCGTTCCATAATGTACCCGAGCGCAGTGCAGAGACCACCTGGGTGGAACCACGAATAGGAGTCAAAGTGCAATATATGGAGCTGACTCACCATAACACGCTACGCCATCCCAGTATTCAGACCTTCGCAGAGGTAACCCGTGAGGATTGCCTGGCGAATCAGCTTCTTCAATGAATGAGTTCGTATATAGATTACGTATAGGAGGTGTTCCATATGGCCCCCAAGATCCAGGGAACCATCATAATAGAAGGCACAGAACTGACGGTCACAAACCCGGACAAGCTGTTATGGCCGGATGCGGGTGTTACCAAAGCCATCTATCTGCAAAAGCTGGCCGCTCTGGCTCCTTATCTGCTCACGTATACGAGCAATCGACTTCTCACCACGATAAGGTATCCCCACGGCGCTGGAGGAACATTTTTCTATCAAAAGAATGCCCCTGAGCCTGTACCAGATTATGTGCGCACTGAAGTTCACGACGGCATCCGCTATGTGGTCATGAATGGACTTCCCGAATTGTTATGGCTTGGCAATCTGGCCGCACTTGAATTTCATCCTTCTCTGCATACTGTGGGAAGCCATCTGCCCTGTGAATGGATGATTGATCTGGACCCCTCTCAGGAACATGAACCCCGGATTATGCAAGCTGCACTCATCGTTGGCGAAACCCTGACTTCCCTTGGTCTGAGGTCCATTCCCAAAACTTCGGGCGCAACAGGAGTTCAGATCATCGTTCCCATCGTGCAAGGGGTAACCTTTGATGAATTGAGAGAGGTTGGTTATTTTGTAGGCAAATATGTCGCTCAAAAGCACCCGGATCTGTTCACACTGGAACGACTCAAAAAGGACCGTGGAGACCGCATTTATTTTGACTATCTCCAGCATTATGGAGGCAAGACCCTTGCCGCTCCCTATACACCACGTGCCAAATCTGGCGCCACTGTCTCTACACCCCTTACCTGGGATGAGGTTCGAAGCAACGTCTCCATCCAGGATTATCATCTGATGAACATTATTGAACGCTTGAACCAAACCGGTGATTTAATCGCAGCTGTTGAACCCCAACCCGTTGAACACATTCTCAAACATTTGAAGAAAAAATAGCCGACTCCCTCATCACAAGGGTGTCGGCTATTATCATTCATGTATATATCAATCGCTAATGGATACCTTTTTTCTTGAAACGTCCGCCCTTCACGTCATGAATGTTACCGATCGCCACAAAGGCTTGCGGGTCCCAATCTTCAACGATGGTCTTCAGCTTCGCTTCTTCCAAACGGGTGATCACGACAAAAATGATCTTTTTCTCGTCCCCGCTGAATCCGCCCTCTCCATCCAGGAAAGTTACACCACGACCAAGACGGTCTGTCAGGGCTGAACCAATATCACGATATTTCTCACTAATGATCCATACCGATTTGGACTGGTCAAGTCCTTCATTCACAATATCAATCATCTTCATCGCAATATAATATGCAATCATGGAATACAGGGCATTCGGCCAACCGAATACAAATCCTGCACCTGCGAAAATAAACACGTTAATGAACAATACGATCTGTCCTACAGACAACGGTGACTTCTCACTAAGCAAGATGGCCACAATCTCCGTACCATCCAGTGAACCGCCAGACCGAATGACAAGTCCAACACCCACACCCAGGATCAATCCGCCAAATACAGCTCCGAGCAAAGGCTCCCCTGGTGTTAATGCAGGAACATGGTGCAATAACGAAGTCCCGATGGACATGACCACGATCCCCAGCAGCGTGGATAACGCAAATGTTTTACCAATCTGCTTGTAACCCAGAATCAGGAAAGGCAAGTTGAGCAAGGTCAGGAATACGCCGAGTGGCAGATGTGTAAGTTCTGACACCATAATTGAAATCCCCGTAATCCCACCATCAATAACACCATTCGGTACGAGAAACACTTCAAGCGATACAGCCATTAGTGCAGCACCGATCAGAATCATCACAATACGTTGCAGCAGCTTTAATGTAAACACCGAGCTTTTGACCCCGCGGTCAGCTTGCTTGGCTGTTAGTTCTTTCACCGTTACATTGGACATGGTATCCCCCCCGTTAAATCAGTGTGTGAATCCATTTTATAAATCATTTAAATACTCAGGGTGAATCTACATATGGAGAACAGCAAACTGCGTTCTATATGTACCCTGGCTATACAGCGCAAGCATCTAAAGGCGATATAAAATGGATTCAAAATATTATTCATCCCGGTTTTCACTTTCAAAAGAGAGCAAAAGGGAGCCTGTTTTCCCGCAGACTCCCCTCCTTCGCCAAGACATGATTTATATATCTATTATATCATAAAAGATCAAATTTGCGCAAAATACTCAGCAAAAAGAAGATAAATTCACAAAAAGTGAACTTATCTTCAGAAATCTGCCCTAAATCGGCTAAAGAAGCGGTGAAAGCATCCGAGAAAGCATTTCTGCGCCTTTTTGCCGTCGTGAACGCTTCTGAAATACCTCCCCATCGATCTGACTGCATTCCCCGAGATCACGTTCAAAGTCAGTGATCAAACGCTGAATCGGAGAGGACTCGAACAGGACAGCCGTCAACTCAAAATTGCAAAAAAAACTGCGCATATCCATATTGGCCGTGCCTACCGTTGCAAGCAACTCATCCACAATCATCACTTTGGCATGTACAAAACCTTTGCGATATTGGAAGAACTCAACACCTGCTCGCAGAAGTTCCTCTACATAAGAAAGAGATGCCAAATGAACAAGCTTTGAATCGGATTGATATGGAATGATAATTTTCACATCAACGCCACTGACAGCAGCTGTTTTGAGTGCCTCATAAAGGGCAGGATCAGGAATAAAATAAGGTGTGGTAATGTAAATCCGGTCACAGGCTACCGAAATCGCCCCAAAACACATTTCCTGAATGGCATCCCAGTCCTGATCCGGCCCACTGGCCAGAATCTGAATTCGTTCTTCCCCGCTACAGATATGAGGTGGAAACAATTCCGCAAGCTGGGGTTCGGTAATTCGCTCACCGGAAGCCAATTTCCAGTCGTTCAGGAACGTACTTTGCAGGAAGTACACGGCATCTCCCTCGATCTGCACATGTGTATCCCGCCAGAAACCCACCTCTGGATATTGTCCAAGATAATCATCGCCTACATTAATGCCACCCACGAAACCTACCTGTCCATCCACAACAACAATTTTACGGTGATTCCGGTAGTTTACTCTTCGGTCAATCGTTGCAATCAGTGGCGGTAGAAAATAATGAAACTCCACACCTGCATCCTGCAGTTTGCGGATAAAACTCCAGTTCATCTTGTGACTGCCGAGACCGTCACAAATAAACCGAACCTTCACGCCCTCCTGTGCCTTGCGAATCATGACATCCTGAAACTTCGTACTGATCACATCATCACGGAAAATGTAAAATTCCACATGCAGATGGTGCTTTGCTTTTTCCATTTCCCTCAGCATTGCCGCAAATGCCTCTTCACCATTTGTGAGCACCGTACTGTGGTTACAACCTGTAATCGGGCTCTCCGACAGATGGGATAACAGGTTAAACAATCGATGCTGGTGGCTGAAACGATCGCCAGGCATCTGTTCGACATCTCCAATGATGTGGGCTTGTTCCCAAATCGTTTCCTTCATTTCACGGAAGATCCGCGATCCACCCTTTCTGAGTTTTTTTCGTTTGTTATAATCCTGCGCCACGAAATAGTACACTACAAAACCGATCAAAGGCACGCAGAACAAAATAAACAGCCAAGCCACAGCTTTAGCCGGATTACGAAATTCCAGCAAAAGAATTGTGGCTGCCTGGAAAATAAATACGAGTAATATAATGACCAGCCAGAACATTCGGCTTCCTCCTCAAGTGGCAAGCTTCATGACCTTGCCCTTCTCTCACCTACACAGCTTTGACGATTATGTATACGGCTAATCATAGATACCCAATGTACCCCCTATTCGTAACGTTTGTTTAGATAAAACTTTACATAAGCCGACGGAATACTTGATTCTGGAAATTCAAATTTCTACTTCGTTCATTGTATATTCTGACTGTGTTACCTTCTACATATCAGTTTAATGAATGAGCAGATTCGCATTGTGACGCCAATCTGCTCATTCCACCTTCCAGACTCTTCCTCATTTCTTTGTCTGGAGGTGGTCTTCTTACGTAAAATTAGATATAATAATCGTTAAAAACTTATTACCTAAAGGAGAAGAGCAGTGAATGGAAAGTGAGAGGTATGCGTTAAATTTAGTAATGGTTGCTTTTTTGATAGGACTTTCGGCGTTTTTTGTTGCAGTGGAATTCGCTCTGGTGCGGGTTCGACCGAGCCGGATCGACCAAATGATTGCAGAAGGAAATAAGCGTGCGCTGGCTGTTAAACAAGCCGTTGCCAATCTGGACGGATATTTGTCTGCCTGCCAGCTTGGAATCACGATCACATCTCTGGGACTGGGCTGGCTGGGTGAACCGACGGTAGAGAAGATTCTCCACCCTGTGTTTGAAAGCTTGCAAATTCCTGAGGCGGTTTCTTCATTCTTATCGTTTGTTATCGCGTTTGCTTCCATCACGTATCTGCATGTTGTGGTTGGTGAACTCGCTCCAAAAACGATTGCAATCCGGAAAGCCGAAACTGTTGCACTGCTGACGTCTACACCTATCATCTGGTTTAACCGAATTATGTATCCTTTTATCTGGCTGTTAAACGGCTCAGCGAACCAACTGGTGAAACTGTTCGGAATCAAACCGGCTTCTGAACATGAAGATGCACACTCCGAAGAAGAGTTGCAGATCATCATTAATGAAAGTTTTGAAAGTGGTAAAATCAACCAAGCTGAATTCGGTTATGTAAGCCGGATCTTTGCTTTTGATGAGATGTTAGCCAAAGAAATCATGGTACCCCGGACCGATATGGTCTGCCTTTATGTGAATAGAACAAACGAGGAAAACCTGGAGATCATTCGTGAAGAACAATATACACGTTTTCCAGTAGTGAATGAGAGTAAAGACGATATCATCGGTATCATTAATACGAAACAATTCTTCCTGGAACTTTACGGAAACGATGAACCTGTTGATCTATCCTCCCTGATTCAGCCTGTATCGGCTGTTCACGAAACAACTCCTGTGAAGGACTTGCTCAAGAAAATGCAGAAGGATGGCGTACATATCGCCGTACTTGTCGACGAATATGGAGGAACTTCCGGAATTGTAACCATCGAGGATGTACTTGAGCAGATTGTTGGTGAGATTCGCGACGAGTTCGACGCAGACGAAGTGGAAGATATTCAAGTCATCAATGAGAACTATGTCATTATGGATGGCAAGGTTTCCTTATCGAAGGTGAACGACATGTTTATGTCCAGCCTGGATGCAGATGAGTGGGACACCATTGGTGGATGGCTCTACAGCCACCGTCCCGAGATGAACGAACAGGAAGAATATGAGTTCGAAAATCTAATCTTTGTTTTGCTGGAAAAAGACAAAAATCGGTTCTACAAAGTGGCCGTTGTTCCCAAGGAACCACTGACCATGTCTGATTACACAGATGAAGACGAGAAAGAGTCCAATTGGTCTAAATAAAGCAAATTTATAAATAAGAAGAGGAGCTCTTGCCTATTTGGGTAAGTGCTCCTCTTCTTATTATATCTCGCCCTATCCGTCAATTCTCCAAATTATCATTCAAACCAAGAATGGAACTCCCGTTTTTAGTTTGATTTTAATACCCACTTCGCAATATCATCGATAATGGCTTTGGAGACATTAGATGGCTCAGCGTACTCTTGACCGATTGAAAGTCCATTATAGTTGGATAAAAGATGATTTACCTTTGGATAGCTATTGTACGTTACATTGGAATGACCTTGAAGAGCCGATTTCCAGGTTTGGAAATGATTCATAGACACTTGCACATCGTTTTCGCCTTGTATAACAAGCATAGGTGTATTTTGTGTTTTAGCCAGTTCCGCAGGCACATAATCTCTTTGCTCAAACCACCAATAAGCAGGTTGAAGCGGAAACGTCTCAGGAAGATGATCTACAGAATATTGTGGATCTTTAACCATCGCAGCTACATTTTTATAAAAATCAGCTTGCCCTTGAATGACATCCGTGTCTAAACCAAGCTGCTTCATCCGCTCTACCAATTCGTCCTGCTGCTCGGTAAGCACATCCACAAAGCTACTACTTGGTGCAGCAAGTAGAATACTTCCTGCAATATCATGTTGTTTATCCTCAGCAATGATTAACGGCATTGCAAACCCGCCTTGACTATGTCCAGCTACAAAAATCGCTGTAGAATCAATATGTGCATTCTTTTTAAGCAATTCCACTGCATCGTTTACCTGATCTACGCTCTCTTGTTTTAATGTGAATTTAGGCTGAGAAGCGACCTTATAGGTATGCTCATACGTGACCTTATCGTATCTTAATACAGCAACTCCTTGTGAAGCTAAACCTACCGCAAGATCGCGAAATGGCTTTGCACCACCAATGGCAGCATCTTGATTGCTAGGCCCAGATCCGTGTACCAGAATAACAACTGGGAAAGGTCCCTCTCCCTTTGGCAAAGTTAATGTCCCTGGTAAAGCTAAATCACCCTGACCAACCGTAATCTCTTGTTCTGTATAGGCAGATGGGTCGTCGTAGCTTGGTTTTTGATACACATCTGGAGTAGTGGCGGCAATATGCAAATCATCCACAAGTCCGTTATGATTCATTCTGACCGTAATATTTAAACGAGTCAGCTCTGTTTTGAACGTATAGGTAACATTGCGATGCACTGTATTATCTTCTACATGCTTAGCTATGGCTTCACTTGTAATTTTGCCATTTTGTCCTTCTAAAGCTCCCCACAGCTGACTCAACAACGTGGGTGACAACACTCCACTCACAGAGGTATGAACATACTTGGCAGCCTCCTTGCCATCGCCCTCACTAATAAGGGAAATGAATATATCCTCAGGTGCTGCCTTCAGCGTCTCGGAAAGAAATGCCCCATCCATAAAAGTAACTCCTTTCGTTAACTGAACAGGATTGTTTAAGGATATGGCTTGCCCATTCACCATCGCCTGTTTCTCTCCTACCTTAACTACAATTGTAAGCTCACTTTTTCGTATTGTGATTTCTCCTGTCTTTTGTTGCCAAGATACCTCTGCCCCATTCTGTTCTGCAATCTCACGAATAGGAACAAGATTTTCACTACCAGCGGATTTTTCAGCAGCTTCTGAGATGGATGTCACCGGAAGAATGAGACCTACGAAAGTAAGAGAAAGTAATAGCTTTTTCCAATTGTTCATTGTAATAACTCCTCCTAATAATTAATTTCATCTATTATATGCATAGAATTATGAGCATTTATTGGCTCAGAACTCTGCTTAAAACAACAATAGCAATAATGAATAACACTAGGACCCAAGATAGTGGACGAGCGAAGTTAATCGTCCAACCTATTCCATAACGTTTTTCTACGGTAAAAGAAGGGTCTTTGGGATTGAAGTAAATAAAACCAAGTTTCCAATATTCATCGTCATTCACAGGCTGCTCCTTGGACCGTTCGCGATCTTCCTGGTGGTTCCTAATTTTTCCACCGCCTTGTCTGCCTGTAAGAGACAGCAATATAGCGCCTAATAAGATCGCCACTGAGGTGATCAGACTAATCGCTGTTAACAAGACCTGATTAGGAACGAACATATTTATCTGAATGAAGGCAAATAAGATGGTAAGAAGCAAGCCTGTTATGATCGTAAATAGGGACCACTTACGGCGGAATCGGATATGATCAGCAGCAAATTGGGCAGGATTAGATGGAGTAAGCTGTTGTTTGCTTGTTTTAATACTCCAGTTCACCAACATCATCAGTGCAATGATTCCTAGCTGTACAAGGTTAATAGCCAATACTGAAAGGTAGGTTTTGGGCACACTGGAAGTGACATTGCCCTGAAGATCATATTTCATCGGAATGACGTTAGGTAGTGCGTTATAATTCAAGATTGTAATTATCGCAATGGCTACAATAATAGCTATGTGAACGAGAAACCAATAGTTGGAATAGGTGAGTTTATTTTGGCGGAAGGTGGTATCGATTTTAACCCTTTGAGGTACTTCTACAGTTGTAAGTGTTTCTTTTATCTTTTTCATCTTGAAATGAAATAATATGTGTAGTGCGGCCCAGTACACAATGAATATCATTGTGCAAACACCGGTGATCATTGTGGTAGACTCTTCATTGGCAGATCGGAGTATATACAGACAGGCAAGAATAATCAACCCGTTTCCGATCAGACTTACTGTAGCAAACGTTCTCCGGAGCTTACGTAAGACTGGTGTGTAATAATTATATTGACTTACCGTAACCCCAAAGCTGATTGTTTCCCTTGTCACATAAGGTGCAAAGGATAGCAGTAAGGCTAATGGAGCAAAGATTAAAATGATAGGCAATATACTAAATAGTTGCATACATAACACACTCCCTTGATTCTTTATTCTTTGTTGTGACCCATCTTCACATCATCATACATTTGGTCTAACACTGCAGATAGTTCCTCTTTGGTCATTCCGCGACATATCGCTTCCGCAATAATCGGTCTTAATTCTCTTTGCTGCTTTTTCAAAAAATCATCTGTTAAATCTGGCATTCCATCAGGGTTTACCACAACTCCCTTTTGTCTATGAACCAGAATGTATCCATCTTGCTTGAGTAGTGTGTAAGCCTTGTTGACGGTGTGAAGGTTAACACCGATATCTGCGGCCAAATTCCGAACCGAAGGTAACGCCTCACCTAGCTGTAACTCACCACTAGCAATGCCTTCAATAATTTGATAAACAAGTTGCGAATAGATGGGAAGTTCGGATTGCATATCCAGTTGAATAATCAAGGGTTCACCTTCTTTTTTGTTATCTGTTATATATCAAGTATAACAGATATAACATGAGTGAGCAATATGGATGAAAAAAAGCCGCATACCAATGGCGAGGGTAAACTTACCTGACCCTTCACCATTGATATGCGGCTTATCCTGTTGAGCTTATCGATGTGATTCAATAACAAACATTAGTAGTGGCACATGACAGCGTTGTATTTCAAATTCCATTTAAGTTTCAGTCTTATCTTCGACAATCCGATAATGGATTTTGCGAACTATAATTTTCAGAATCATATATAGGGGAATCACGATGATCATACCCAAGATATTTCCCAGGTCAGCACCCACGAGCAACAGGATAACGGTAGTCAGTGGATGAATATCAAGCTGCTTGCCATAGACATAAGGTGAGATCAGGTTATCCTGAATTTGCTGTGCGATTACAATGATGACCAGGGACCAGATCGCCATCGAAGGTGATTCAATAAACGCAACAATGACAACCGGAATAGCTGCCAGCAAAGCCCCCACATAAGGGATGAAGTTCAGAATGATGGATACAACGGTCAGCAGCAAAGCATAAGGCAAACCTAAGATGAGAAAACCGATGTACATCAGAATCCCCAAGGCCACATTAACAATAACCCGGCCAACAATATAGTTACTTAGTGCTTCATCGATCTCATGGACGGTTTCTTCCCCATCCTTCCGATAATGTCTTGGCAACAATAAGGTTAGATTCGTTCCAAACTTGCTGCCTTCCTTGAGCATGTAATACAACATGATCGGGAACGTTGCCAGAATAATAACCAGATTGGATACCACGGAGAATAACCCGGATACATAATCGGTTACCTGAGTGATCCCTTGACTCAGAACATCGGATAAACGTGAGAATAGATTGGAATCATCAGGCAGGTATCTGGATACAAAATTGCTCTTTTCAATTGCATTCAACTGATCGCTGAGTGAAGTAACCAACGCTGGAGCATTCTCCACGAAATTCATCAATTGTTCACGCAGGGAAGGCCATACAAGCACACTAAAACCTGCAAGTATTAATGCAATTACGACATAAATAATCAGAACTGACAATGCACGTTTAATCTTATGCCTTTCCATATAATCGACGAGCGGGCGCAGCAGATAATAGAAGAAACCAGCAATCAGTAGCGGAATGATGATGATGTGAATCAGTGAGGTCAGGGGACTGAAAATAAAGTTCACTTTTTCCCCCAGATACACGATGAGCAGCAACAGAATTATCGCTGTGCATATGCGGTAGAACTTGTTATTTATCAAGAAACGTGATCCCTCCATGCGCTGCTCTGCCAAAGTGACTGCGGCGTTCATATGTATATCTAGTCATTTACTTATGATACTAAGTACCCTTAAATGACAGTCATGCCACAGGCGATGCTGAATATACACTTTTTTTCTTTCCAAAACAATATTGGACGCAAAAAAAAGAAGCAGGCGTTAGCCTGCCACATCTCTTTTGCTGAATACAACCCAGGAAATCACCATGAAAATAACGTAATACACCGCCAGAACTGCAATGGAGAAACCCAGTGTCATTCCTGCACTTGGACCACCCATTAGCGCAAAATCCGCCCCTGAGGTCATGTATTTGCTAAGATCCATGTTGTTGAATAGGACATACTTGGCCCACTCATAACGGACCGGATTGAATATGAGTGAGAAGATACTTTGTGAGAACATAATGAACAGGGATAATCCAATCGCAAGTGCACCTGAACGAAATACGGACGACACCATAAAGGCAATCGCAAGCGTAATAAACAGATCAACGTACAAATATCCCCATAACGTCAGAGCATTCGTAGCTGGACTACTGCTTCCTCCCGGAGCATCATGCGAGAAAAGGATATACGACGTTAGCATGGCCATCACAATGACCAGTAATGTACTGACAATACTGAAGCCAACGACGGTCAGATATTTGGAAGCAAGAACTTTGCTTCGTGACCATGGGCGGATCAGCAATAGCTTAATGGTTCCCCAGGTAAATTCGCCCGCGACCGATTCCGCTGCAATCACGACACAGAAGATCGTGTTCAGGAAAAACGTAATCTGGATGGTCGTTACAGCTGCTTCCCAGTACAAAACTTCATTGGATCCCATGCCTTCTCGCAGTAACACTGGCATTAATAGCGAGATCAGCGCAAGAATCGATAACATGATCCAGGTACGGGGACGACGAAAAATTTTCATATTCTCATTCAATATCAGATTACCGAAACTACCCAATGCCTCCACCCCCAGTGACCTGCAAGAATTGTTCTTCCAGGGTGTGAGTCACGTTACGAATACCGTATACCTGAACCCCTTCGCTAACCAGCTTGGCATTGATATCCGGAATCTGCTCACGAGACACCCGTACCACCAGGACATTGCCCTGTACGATAGCACCCTGAATCAGATCCGCAGCGCGATCAGCATCATTCAACTCAAAAGCAACTTCGATTAATGCATCCGAACCTGCTTCAGCCCGAAGGTTTCTTACATCAATCAGCTTGCCGTTCTGGATGATGGCTACGGTATCACACATCAGCTCCATCTCCGACAATAAATGACTGGATACAAAGACCGTAATGCCTTCCTCTTGGGTGAGCTGACGCAAATAATCTCTCAGTTCCCGTATACCCTGTGGGTCCAAACCATTGGTCGGCTCATCCAGTACAAGCAGCTTCGGTTTATGTAATATCGCTTGCGCGACCCCCAGACGCTGGCGCATGCCCAGTGAATAGGTTTTGACCTTATCGTGAATACGGGCTGTGAGCCCCACACGCTCAATTGTTTCCGCAATACGTTCCTTCGTAACTCCCGGCGACATGCGGGCAAAGTGAACGAGATTCTGGTACCCGGTCAGAAACTTGTACATTTCCGGATTTTCCACAATAGCGCCTACCTGGGCTACCGCCTTCTCAAATTCATTCTTCACACTGTGTCCCGAGATGAAAATGTCACCTTTACTGATGGACATCAGTCCAACCATCATTCGAATCGTCGTTGTTTTTCCCGCGCCATTAGGTCCTAAAAAACCAAAAACCTGCCCCGGAGAAATATCCAGAGTCAGGTCGCTGACCAATGATCGGGAGGATATGATCTTGCTGACGCCCTGAATCCGGACGACCGGCTCCTGCTGCATTCAATCCCCTCCTTCATGGACGAGCATAGCATTCATGCCCGTTTCTCATATGCACATAGTGTATCATAATCTTTAGTATATTGTCCCGCAAACTGGGATTTCCCCTGACGTTTCGCTTCAACTACACACGCTTCACAGCATCCAAGCGGCATTTCACTCCGGTAGAATCCGGTGCGAAATACGTGATTGCCTCCATTGCCCTCTTCCTTCATTTCGACAGAGCTTCTAGTGACCGACACAATCATCCCACAACTGACACAGTAAAAGCGGCCCGTTTCGATCAATGATATTCCTTCCCCTCACAAGGAGCTTAGAAGTCCTTGTTATTTGTCGTTAGACGCTGAAAATTGATACATTTTGTATCTACCTCGTAATTTACTTGACACCGGGACTAATGTCAAGGCTTTACCGCCATGAAAACAAGAAAAACGCAAAAAAAGCTCCATAAATGCGACAAAAGTCTCGCATTTATGGAGTCTCATGTTAGGTAAATGATACAATTCGGTTCAATGTATGGGTTAATATCATTTCCTGATCAGTCACTATTGTCGACCTGCGAGGCATCCTCATTTTTCTGATTTGGATAATACCAGAGTAGGGTCCACTCATCGCCATCCTCTACCAGATAACAGGTCTGCACAATATCGAATTGGCCAAAGGTACCTGAGTACTTCTGGGTGACCCGGATTCTGTAGGCTTCAGAAAATGGCTTAACGCCATCGATCACGGTTACATCGAACTCGCGCTCCGGCTTATCCATCTCCAGCTCAAAGGTTTCCACGCCAAAATGCTGCATAAATATATGTGCTCTGTTCTGTACGTAAGCACTCTTGGGAAACCGCTCTTTCATCAGAGGATGAAAGAGTTCCCATGAACTGCCGAAGTCACCCGTCTGCTCATATTTGTAAAACTCTTCGGCAACAGCAGCAGCTTCATCCGTTGTATCTGCCTGAAACAAATACGGAATGGTTCTGGCAATCAACCACAGCAATAATACAATGATCGTGATGAACCCGATCTTTTTGAGCAAAGCATTGCGGTTCCTTCTTCGCAGCATGTCCAATCCTCCTTGTCCTACTCCATACTTATGATGGATGGCAGACAAGTAGAAGTTGAACGATACATCTAATTTCCTGGGAAATCACTCGCTGCGAATGGAAGTACGCTTTCCCTTTCTGATCCTTCGGATCATGGACTGAAGCCCTGCATATATGGCAATCCCACAGCAGCCGCCAAGCAAGTCTACTCCAACATCACGTATCGAGCTTGTCCGGTCCGGGCTGAACTGCTGAATATACTCATCAATGGAGGCTATGACAAACACCACAGCCAGAGCAGAAACGATACTAGTCACAAGGGATGTTCTTCTGTACCGCAGCCCGCCGTACACAAGCACAGCGAGCACAGCGTATACAAATAAGTGCGCACTCTTGCGAAAGACGAACTCTGCAAAATCATACGGCCGCTGCTTCAGCGAATACTCATACTCCCCATAAGTGAATTGCACATCAGGAAGTGTAAAACCGATGTGCAATTTTTGAGACCATTTATGAAGCCAAGGCTGAATGTCTTGCTGTTGAGAGGATTGCGTGGACATGGACCAGATGACCAGAATCCAGATCACAATCAACAGCAGAGCAATGAGAAATCCATACGTTCTTCGTACATGCTTTTGTCTCGTACGCCCGGAGCCCTCCTCCATCATTTTGATCTTCACCACTTTCATATCTCTATCGTTATTCTATTGATCCAACATACATGCCTCTGCCATTTGTACCTACATATACCTGACCATAGATTTGACGGTCTGCCGCCATAATCTGCGGTTCATTGCCCAGCCCGATTCCATCACCTAAAGGACCTATATTGTTCCAGGTTGCCCCCATATCATCTGAACGGAAGAATCCTTTCACATTATTTACGGTGCCATATACATAGGCGGCTGGAACCAATTTGCCTGGCTGAGCCTTTCCAAAGGCAAATAATTTGGAATTCTGTACGCTCTGGATCTTGGAAAATGTATTTCCCGAGTTGGTCGATGCATATAGTCCATCAGTTCCCAAGCTTACCCATACGGCATTCGCCACACCAGGTGCAGCCTCGACTTTAATGGAGCTTGTATTGATATCCGTATTAACAGGAAGGCGAACCGCATTGGCTTTGGACCAGTTGGCACCTGCATCCGTTGAGCGATACAGATAACCAGCAGCATACATATAAAATTTATATCCATTGATGCGATCGGCAGCCAGTGGATGATTATAGGCAAAGACCATATTCCCCCCGATAGCCTGAAAAGGGGCACCGTTCATATTTTGCCAGGTTGCGCCACGATTCGTGCTTCTGACCGGATTACCGGTCTGGGGGTAATAAACAATTACATTCGGATTAATGGCCGAGTAGGCGACCCTCCCCAGTTTGGAGCCAGCCGGAACATTCATTGGAGTTACGGTAACTCCATTATTGGAAGAGACAAATAAACGTGTGGTCGTACCATACCAGTCGCTGCTTCCCAGAAATATCATGTAATTCGGATTTGCTTCGTGATAGTCAATACTTACAATTTCTCGCATACCCGCGAGCGGGATTTTATTAAGAGGAACATCGGTTACATTTTCATGTCTAAATCCGACCTGATCCGTTAAACCACTGAAGAATGAAACACCCTGAGGTGGTGTGGATGCCGTGAGTGCGACGACTTCTTCATGACCATCGGTAATGGCTTCCCAAGTACTCTCTGTATTGCCAGTCAATCCATTGGTACCATTGATATTTTCCGTTTTGTACACGCCAAACCAGTCTGTAGCATATACGGTACCCGGATTATGCGGATCAAACTTGATACTGGATGTCGCTGAGAAAAACATGTTGGGTGTCCACCATGACGGTTTGGATACCAGCGTTTTGCTCACTGTTGTCCAACTCTGTCCGCCATTAACGGAACGATACAGTGGCAGATTATCCCCGCCTGTTCGAACGGCTGCCAGGATGTGATTATCATTATTGGGATCAATCGTGATTCCATAATAAGATGAGTAACTGGGGCTGGGTGTTATATTCGTCCACTGCACACCATTGAACTTGTAAACGCCTTGATTATCCGTGGTCACATACAACGTCCCGTTCTTCGCCACAGTCATACGCGCAGGATATTCGGGGCTTCTCCCGGTAAGTTGCCAAGTGGTCTGACCATTGCTTCTTGGTGCTTTGCTATACACACCAATGCCGCGAACCCCCGCATACACAACTTGACCTTGCTTGGTCACGGGATTCAATCCATAAGCTACACTCCGAATTCCCTCACCGGACAGCCCGCTAGGTACATCCCATACCTTGCTCCAAGTGGCTGCACCATCACTGGAAGTGTACAATCCATCATATCGTGTACCCACGTGCAGGTAATTGGAATTCGTGGGATTAACCGCAATGCTCTCTCCCATGGCTCGATGGATATTTCCATTCGATTCATTCCGAAGATTAAGTCCGGTTCGAATCCAGGTCTCTCCCCGATCTGTGGATTTCAGAATATCACTCGGCCCCACGTTCCCATACTTCCCAGCAGCGATATACACGACATTGGGGTTTTGCTGATCCAGCGCAATTCCATCCACGCCGTACAGATTGCTGTCCTCATCTCCGAAATGATCAAGTAGTGGGATCCAATCTCCTGAAGTTGCATCCAACCGATAGACTCCTCCAACGTCAGTTCGAGCGTAAACCAGATCAGGCTCAGTCGGATGAATGACCACCCCCGTAACGTACCCCCCACCACCAATAGGTATATTATGCCATTGATAGTTTTGAGCTGATTGAACATAATTTGTACTTGCCGGTATCATGAGCATATACATTAGTAGCACAATCAGGGACAATTTCATTAGCCTGGAGATACGCATCTGGTTCACCGCCCTATCCGATCATTTTGAATGTTCTTCAATCATCTGATGTATCCTGTCTCGTTCCGACTGATCCACAATATAGTAATACACTCCGTCTATTTTTTTGCCCGTGCCTTTAATCTCAACGGATTCAATATGATCCAGTACCGAACGATATTTGGAGAACATCTGCTTCATCTCATCAAAGGTAACGTCGGTTCTAACGTGAGCACTGACTTCGTCCAGCAACGTCTCCAGTTGCAACACGTTAGATACCTGGACCGTATTCTTCAGCACTTGTTTGATGATCTCCCGCTGGCGATCATTCCGCCCGAGATCTCCCTTCGGATCATCATAACGCATCCGTGAAAATCCCAAAGCAGCTTCACCATCCAGATGAATATTGCCTTGCTCGAACCGGTAACCCTCATAGTCAAATGCAAACGGGTTATTCACATCCACTCCACCCACCATGTCGATGACCTGTGCAAAGCCCTCCATATTCACTTTCATGTAGTAATGTATGGGAACATCAAGCAATTGTTCCACCGTTTGCACAGACATGTTAACGCCCCCAAAAGCATAGGCATGGTTGATCTTATCCTCCGTGCCGTGACCAACAATATTCGTTCTGGTATCTCGGGGGATGTTAAACATAAGTGCGGATTGTTTCGCAGGATTAACACTTAATACAATTATGGTGTCGGAGCGCCCCCGATCATTGGAACGTTCATCCACACCCAGAATCAAAGCATTAAAAGGTTCTTCATTCTCCATGTCCACAGGGAAATCGCCCCCACCCCGCTGGTCGACAATAGATACCTGCTTGATGGGTTCCCGGGGTTCATACATTTGATCCGCCGCTGATTTAACATGCGAATACAGGTACACAGAATATCCAATCATGACAACTGCAACAAGGGAAATGGCACCTAATGTTATTTTGATCCCGCGTCTCATGTTATGGCCTCCGTTAGATGACTGCCGTTTTTCTTCCATCGATATTGGTTAGACCTGGACGACCAACGGAGTAGTATTGGAAGGATGTATCTTTAATCTGATCTTCTCCGTAGATGTTTCTTCCATCAATCAGGATGGGTTGATTCATATGTGCTGCCAAATCAGTCAGATTAACCTCCATGAACTCTTTCCATTCCGTCAGAACGCAGAGTGCATCAGCACCTTCCGCCGCTTTCATGGCACGCTCTTCCCACGTAATGGATGGGGAATCCACCTCTTTGCGGAAGTTCTCGGTAGCGATGGGGTCATATGCCCGAATCACTGCTCCCTGCTCAAGCAAACGCTGAATGATCTCAATCGCCGGAGCATCACGAACGTCATCGGTATCCGGTTTGAAAGCAAGCCCCCAGATGGCAATCTCCTTTCCTTCGAGTGAGCCTAGTGCGTCTTCCAGTTTACGAATGACGTTGAAGCGTTGATCTTTGTTCACTTCCACCACGGACTTCAGCAGTTTGAAGTCATAATCCACATTACCTGCAATTTGAATCAGAGCCTGTGTATCCTTAGGGAAACAGGAACCTCCGTAACCAATGCCTGCCTTGAGAAAGGAGGCACCGATTCGTCTGTCATAGCCCATGCCTTCGGCAACGCGGCTGACATCTGCTCCTACTTTTTCACAGATGTTAGAGATTTCGTTGATAAATGAGATCTTGGTTGCCAGGAAAGCGTTGGATGCATATTTAATCATTTCGGCCGAACGAATATCCGTAACAATAATCTGATCGGTTAATGGCTGATGCAGCTCTTTCAACGTGGCGACTGCCCGCTCACTATGTGTCCCAATGACTATCCGGTCAGGATAGAGCGTATCCTGGACAGCGGTACCTTCTCGCAGGAACTCCGGTACCGATGCCATGTCGAATGGATGATTCGTCAAACTGCTGATCCATTCCTGAATACGATCGTTGGTTCCGACAGGAACAGTGCTTTTAGTCATTATTATTTTATAATTATCCATATAAGAACCTATTTCTCGCGCGACAAGCTCAATAAAACTCAGATTTGCTTCGCCATTAGGCAGGGATGGCGTACCCACCGCGATAATGATGATATCCGAAAGACTGATAGCATCCTGAATGTTGGTGGTGAATGACAGCCTTCCTGCTTTCATATTGGCATTCATGATATCCTTCAGACCCGGTTCATAGATCGGAACATGACCGTCCGTTAACATATTCACTTTTTCCACATTGTTGTCGACACAGATCACGTTATTTCCCAGTTCCGAAAAACATACGCCCGATACCAAACCCACATACCCTGTGCCAATCACCGTAATATTCATTCCATAATCTCCCCCATGTTCTAATGTGTTGGTTACGCGTGCTTCACATATGTCTGAACAATATCCTGCCATTCGGTAGACACTCTAACGATATCTTCCTCAATCAGCTGGCTGCCGATCTGTACTTCAATGATCTCCAGTTCCGTAACGGCTCTGACGGAATGAAGCATACTCCGGTCAATGATCACCGTATCTCCTTGCCCGATCATTCGGCTCTGCCCATCCAGAATCAATTCCCCTGTTCCCGATACAACCGTCCATACCTCATTGCGAAGCAAATGGTATTGATAACTCAGGTTTTTCCCGGCACTGATGCAGATTCGTTTGGTGAGAACCTCGCCGCCAGCTTCGTTTCTTGTGTAATCCAGAACCCGGTAGCACCCCCACCTACGCTCCTCATACATGGGGCGTTGATCCTCATTCTTCAAGATTTCCTTGATCCGTGGGCTGGCTTCTTTGTCACTGACCAAAATGCCATCTGGACTCACGGCGACCACCACATCCGACAATCCCAATATGGCAACCGGAATGTTCAATTCATTGACCAAGTGGGTATTCAGGGAATCTCCCGTAATCCACCCTTTTCCTACTACCGAGCTCCCCATCTCTTCCGTGAGTGTGTTCCACGTGCCTAGATCTTTCCAGAAGCCGTTATACGGAATAGCGATAATCTGATTTGCCTTCTCGACAACCTGGTAATCAAAACTGATCTTGTTCAATCTACCGTATTGCTTCAGCATTTCGTCATACTGGATCGGCAGTTCCATCTCAATGAGCAGATTGATCAAATACCCCAGCTTAAAAGCAAAAACCCCGCAATTCCATAATGCGGCCTGCTCAATCATGAGGACCGCATCGGATTCGCAGGGTTTCTCCTGGAACTTCGCTACATTCACGTATTCATTGTTATTTTCACTGGAAGATAGGGATTGCGGAATGATGTATCCATACTTCTCTGACGGGTACGTCGGCACAACTCCCATCAAGGCCAGATCAGCACCAGACTTATCAAGCATCTCCGGTAAGGTTGCCAGCACTTCGAAGAATTCTTTTTCAACAAAGGGATCTACAGGCAACACTGCAATCGTCTCATTCAGACTCACACTCTCTACGGAATACAGATAGGAGGCTGCCAGCGCAATCGCAGGAAATGTATCTCTGCGCTCAGGCTCCACAACGAGTCTGACATCGTCTCCCAGCTGAGAAGTCAGAATCTCCACCTGTGGCAAACTGGTCGCGATAAGCGCCTCTGATGCAAGTCCGGCATGATTCAGCTGTCGCCATACCCGCTGTACCATGGATTCCGGATTTCCCTCTGGCCCATGAAGAACTTTAAGAAATTGCTTGGATCTGGAATCGTTGGATAACGGCCAAAGACGCTTGCCAGAACCGCCGGATAACAGAATACTTCTCATAGGGCTGCACCATCCGACAACACAACCGTACTTGCTCCCTTGCCGGTCTCGTTTGGTTTGTTATATGTGCTGGTCTGATTGGACTCCAGTCTGCCTGCCGGATTGCTCTTGGTCCAGGCTGCATAATAATTTGAGTTCTTGCCGTATGAATTATCCAGCAGGATGTTCGGTTGATCCAGGAGACAGGCCAGGATATGTCCATGCAGACGGGATGTCGTGATGGTCTGGTATTGATTGAATTCCTTAATGGCCGTATGTACCATCCGATCAGAGTATTTGTACCACAACCAGCGGGCGAAAGAGCTGCCTTTTCCTGACTTTAACCGGGATGTAATCATGCGAATGATCTTCCGGTCTACCCGGTTGTACAATGTCTCCCAGTCTTTAAACGTGGCCTTAGGTCCACTGACGGATTCGTAATGCACCTGATTCTGAGTTTTCTCAATGTCTTTACGGAAGAAATACAACATCTCTGCACTAGGCTTGCTCTTGGACTTAAGAGGCCACAACTGATGCGCCATATCCGGAGACAGATAGACATTTGTTTGTTGAAATTCTTTACTGGCTATCTCATAAGATAAGGTATCCCGGACAAAAAAGTGCACATCCTTATGACGATTGAATACTTGGGCTGTCTTTTTCAATTCAATATCACTTTTGTAAAACATCGTCTGTGGCAGAATAACAATCCGGTGATTCGGATGCTGGGCAATCATTCGTTCTCTCAATTTCTGATGGGCAGGGTACAGATCACCAAAGTTACCTCCCCCGTGCAACACAATCGTGATACCTTCCGGAACCTTGAGGGACAAAGGGCAATCCAGAATGCTGTATCTGGCACGTACATGAATATCATTGTCCCGGAAGAAAGCCTCAGTACCTTTCATAATCAACAAGTCGCCACCGTTGCTATGCACCGGGTAATCCAGATAATAGATTTCGGTACGCGGTGGAATGACCTTCAAAATCTGACGTAAATGTCCCTTCAACTCTTCCATTGGATGAATATTGTTAGTGCCCAGCATCTCCATCTCCTCCTTGGGTGACTCTTCTTCTTTTTTTGTTTAACCGTTCATAGAGAAACGTCAGATCTTCCTTGTCATAGAACATGGCGGCAAACTTCACCTTAAATACAATCTTCATCGCAGCCACAGTAACCACCATTCGTACAATGGACCCGATCAATAAGGCAATTGCAATTCCGTTGAGCCCCCACAGCGGGGTGAATACAAAGAACAAAGCCACCGTCACCGATAAAGCAATCAACTGTCTGATCATCACAAGCCCTGGCCGACCCAGTGCATTAAATGCGGATGCCAGAATCCAGGAGCCACCACCAATGATGCATTCCACAGCCAAAATATAAAATGCGACGCTTGCTTCCAAAAATTCGGAGCCAAACAGAAGACCCATCAGGTAGTTCCCTACAAACATGGTGGGTATTACAATGATCATCATGACCATGAGCGAGATGCGGAAGGCTCTGCCAACCGTGCGAATAATCTGCTCTTGAGGCAATCCGGTCACTTTCGGGAAAACAACATTGCTAATCGCCGTCTGAACGGCATTATAGATTCGGGATAAGGCAAATACGACGGAATACAGTCCAAAATCACGCGGGGTGAGCAAAGCCAAAATAATGATTTTATCGAACTGGGTATACAGCGTTCCTAACAATTCAACGCCATACACCTTGCTGCCATAACCAAAAAGCTTCTTGGCTGAGCTCCGGTCCACCCGATCCTTGAACCATCTCAGTCTCAATTCATTACGGTTGGCATAGATGGCCCACGCCACCACGGAGAAGCTGGTTACAAAATAGATCGCAGCCGCGAGCTGAATGCTCAGCATGCCCAGGCCCCATAACACAAAAAGCCCACCTACATTAAACAGGGGGATCATTAACCGGATGCCATTATATACAGCAAATTTCTCCCGACTCTGCGAGAGGGCTGATATGAGATTGATGACAATAAGTACAGGAACCGTAGCAATCGTGTACCATCTGGATATCTGCACGACCTCCGGCGGAAAGCTGGAGAGCCAGAAAGGTAATCCAAACCAGGCCACAATGCCAATGATGATGCACACCGGAACTTGAAAAAGAAAGCTTAACCGCACATACTGTGCACTCTTCTCGGTTGCGCTCTGTTTGATGTTATAGATGATAGAAGTGGGTAGTCCAAATCCAACCAATCCGGTTAAGAGCGCAGGCCAGAACAGAATGGCTGAGAATGCGCCCTTTCCTTCTACGCCGAACATGCGTGACGTCAAAATGGAAGACAGCATCGTCAGTGTCATGACCAGCAGATTGGTTCCACTTGTCTGAAATATGGCACTCATTAAGCCGTTTCCTCTGAATACTTTGCGAAGTGCAACTTGCGCCATAGCGATCCTCATCCCTTACTGTTTTGACGAAGCGACCCAACAATCATGCCGTTTCGGTAACATACTTTGGCAAGCTGACGTGTGAACCGATCTGCATTATAAATGTAGATCAGAGAAGTTGTGATCCCCTGTGCCAGCTTGATGCCATGTTTGGCCGTACGCACAACACCACGATCCTGATCACGAATGGCATCACTCACACCCTGCCAATAGATTCGGCGCAGAAACCAGTTCTTCGTTGTTCGCTCTTTGGCTACTTTATGTTGTACCGCCCCATACGGCGTGTAATATACCTTGAACTTTGTCCGTATTCTTGCAATTAACTCACTCTCTTCACTGGAGAGAAGATTGTTTCCCACTCTTCCAAGGTCTTCACGGAAGGGAGCCAGTTGATCAAAGACGGATAAACGAAAAGCCACATTTGCACCAAATGGAATATAGGGGCTTTTCATTTCAGTGACTTCATCTGCAAAATCCAGAATGGTGAATAGCGACCTGTTCTCCGGTGGAATCCACATTGGCTCAGGCACTTCCCAGATCGGATCAATCTTGCCACCGACACACCCGATAGTTTCACTCATCTCAAACACACTAACGATCTGGCGAATCCAATCCCTGCAAGCAAAGGCATCATCGTCAAGAAACAGGATATACTCGCCGCGCGCCTCGTGAATGGCCCGGTTACGGGCTACAGACAAGCCTTGCTTTTCTTCCAACACATACCGGATCGAATGGTTCTCATGCTGCAAGATGGTTTGAAGCACGATTTCCCGTGTGTTGTCTTTTGAATTGTTATCAATGAGTATGATCTCATAGTCGCTGCTTGCGTAATTCTGTTGTATTGCACTTCGTATGGCCTCTACCGCATCATGTGCACGGTTATACGTACAGATCGCGACGGTTACCTTCATCATTTCATCCCCATATTTTTCAATTAGGTCCACCCTTTCATCTGTACTAACTGGAGTACAGGGTGAGTGTCCTTTGGGCAATCACTGGCCAATCCAGCCGCTCTAACGCTTTGACAAAACCACTGCCTTCCTGAAACTCCGATTGTTTTAAACGGATCATATTCATCGCTTTAAGCAATCCATCCGGATCGGAAGGTTCATAGAGTACCGCACAATCGTCGGGCAGGTATTCCTCCAATAAGCCAATCCGTGGTGCCACCACCGGTTTACAGAAGGTCAATGCCAGAATCGCACTGCCAGAAGTTGCAATTTGCTTGTATGGAAGAATGATGGAATCGACCGCATCAAAATAGTCCGAATATTCATCATCTTCAATAAAATGAAAATGGGTATGAATATGTCCGCTCTCGAGAAATTCTTCACCGAGATCGTAGTCCTTCACTTTTTTACCGGCAATCAACAAATGGGCCTGATCCGAATCCAACTCCTTGAATGCCTCCAACAAATCATCCACGCCCTTGTAAGGTGACACCTGACCAAAGAACGCATACACATAACTATCCTCCGGTATGCCAAACCGGGAGCGGATATTCACGCCTTTTCCCTGATACACTCCCTTGTAATGTCCATGCGGAATAACCTCGATCCGGCTGGAGTCAATCCCGAACGTCGAACAAATCTCAGAGATCAGGGGTTTGCCCATGACAATCAGCTTGGAGCAGTTTCGGACCAGTATTTTTCTCATCCAATAATCGAAGCGCGTCTTACCGCTGTTGTGAGGCCAGATGTTGTGCACCGTCCAAAACAATTTGGCCCCGCGCAAACGTGCAAAACAAATCATCAATACATATAGAATCGATTTGATCACTGTTGTCAGCACGGATGAACCTCTGTAATAGAAGCTGGGCCAATGAAAATGCAGCACATCATTTTTTTTCAGTTTGAGTAGATCTCTTTTGGTAAACTGTTTTACTTCCCATCCCTTGTTCTCAATGGAATCGGATAACAGCTCATTGAATTTATTGTTCTCAATCATCTTGGGCAGCATATACACCGTCGGATTTTCCATCCAGACACCTCTTACTTTAGTTTCATTCGCACAGGTTCCTCTGTATACGTTCCAACTGCGCGCCTTGCATGAAATCTCATTAAAAATCCTTGCATCATAATTTTGGTATTACGCTTGAGCAGCACCCAATCTTTCCACCAGGGATACAGCGACAGTGCTTTTTTCAAATAAACATTATTGCGAAGTGTATTTCTCGACCATTCGAGCATTCGATAATGGTGTAACTGACGACGCTTCTGTTCCTTGGACATGTCATTGTAGTATTTTAATATAATCTTGCGTTGGCCCTTGTACTTGGCCGTTGTAGAGGTTGAAATTCGTGGACCACTATGGATATTGATATCCACCAGCGGTTCTTTCACGTTCACGGCGATGTAGCCTCGTTTCAATATGCGCAGATAAAAGTCATAATCCTGAGCGGATGTCAGATTTTCATCGAATCGAACTTCACGAGCCAGTGAGGTAAGTACCATGATTTTGGACGTTTCCCCAATCCAGTTGAATGTAAGCAGATCCTCATACCGCACAACATCGCGAGGTTCCACCGACAATTTCCGCTTGACCACCTGATGCTGCTCATTCGTGTATGCGAGATACTTGCTGCAAAAGGTAAACGATTCCTGTGTACGCTCCAGCACTTCCGCCTGGGTTTTTATTTTGTCAGGCATCCATTCATCATCATCATCCAGGAAGGCAATGTACTTGCCATTGGCTTGGGATATCCCTACATTCCGTGCATGGTTGGCTCCTTTGGGATATGGAACCCGGATGTACCGAATCCGTGAATCTTCCCGGGTCCATGCCTGACAGATCTCTGGCGTCTGGTCTTCTGATCCATCATCCACAATGAAAATTTCCAGATACGGATGTGTTTGCTCTCGTACACTTTTCAACGCATTTTTCAATAAATCGGCCCGGTTATGGGTCGTAATGATGCAAGATACCAAGGGGTTCATTTCATCACCTTTTCCTGTTCACTAGGATACCTTCACTTGAAGTGCATCATATATTCCTGACAATCTGCCTACGAGTAGATTCATATCGAACTTATCCGATATAATCTCTCTGTTATGTGAACCCATTCTCGCTCTAACCTCTTCATCTGTAATGAGATATTCCAGCGCTGATGTCAGCCCGTGCACATCTCCCGGCTCGATTAACAGCCCATTATGACCGGATGTAATCACTTCGGGGATGCCTCCGACGGTGGTCGATATAATGGGCAAGCCACAATTCATTGCTTCAAGTATGGCCATAGGTAATCCCTCATGATAAGAAGGCAGGACCAGTAGATCCGCTTCCCGCAAGAGCTTTTCCTTTTGCTCTCCGTTAATCCAGCCGAGTACATTGACACGATCCTCTATTCCATACTGCTGCACGATTGCTTTGACTTCTTCGACTTCACCATCCCCTGCCAGATTAAAGGTAGCTGTAACGCCTAGCGCCTTCAATTGCTGAATGGACTGAAGCAGATCGTATACTCCTTTTCGCTCACCCAGTCTGCCCATGAAAAGAGCATTAACAGCTGTTTGTTGTTCTCTCACAAACGGTTCTTTGACAAAGACCCCGTTATAAAGAACCTCAATCGCTGTCTCCGGCACAATCGTAGCAAAGTATTCTTTCCACGTCTGGGACAAGACAATCAACTTGTCTGCCTGATTCAGAATGTAGTGACAATACTTGCGCTGCAGAGCAAATTGATTGTAGAAATCATCAAAGCTGGCCGCATGAATATGCAGAATAACTGACTTTCGAAACAACTTTCGTGCGGTTAGCAGAAATAGTGACTTCCGATAAAAGCTCCCGTTGTTCGCCATATGAATATGCACGATATCCGGCCTGAACGTGTACAGTTTCATCCAGAATTGAATGAATCCCCGTATAAAAATAAGCAGCCGCGAGAACACGCTGCCCGTGATATACGTTTCGACCCGCTGCATGGCATACATTTCAGAGATGGAGGAATCCTCAATGTTTTTGATGACACTCACAATTCCGCCCATATCCTTCAAGGATGATCCAACAACCAATACTTTTGGTTTCATGATAGACTCCTTTTTTCATGGTTAATCTTCATACCTCTTACAGACTATTCACGTAATTTTTAATGGATGAGATCAGATCAGACTGTTTTCTCACATAGGGCTGGAACGTCAGCTCTTCTATGCAAGGAACCAACTTTTGCAATTCAGCCCGACTCTCCGCGACGGCCACATAGCCGTTTTCCTGAAAAACCTTGGAGATTTCAAGCTGATGGTCATCCACATGCTCGCCCCATTCTTTCCGGCGTGGAATGACGATAACCGGCTTGCCACGTTCAAGACAATTTGTAATGGAGCCAACACCCGCATGAGAAATAATGCATCTGCTTCGCACCACATATTCATTCATCTCTTCCTGCGTGAGGAAAGGAATCACAGTGAAATTTCGCGGCTGATACTCGGTATATCCAGATTGGGCAACAACCTCTTCTTCAATAATTCCTGCCTCAATCGCCTCATCAATAAGCTCAAACATCCGATTGAAGGGAAACCGCTGGGTTCCAACGATAGCAAATATCAAAATAAAGCCCCCCTGTATTTAGCATTGGGATAGCTATCCTGCAACGTTTCCCATTGGATGAAGAACTCATCCGAGATTTTGTACATCAATCTCCCGGTTGCGCTGGAGGAATAGATTTTGGCATAACTTTCGATATAAATCAGCTTGGCACCAAAGATTTTACCGATAAGGCAAAAAGGGTAGGTAGCACCGGCCCCTGTTGTAATGATCACCTTTGGACGCTCACGCAGATATAGAAAGAACGACTTGATAATATTAGCCACAAAGATTAGCAAGAACATCGCATTTTTACGCTCTTGCTGCATTAAGAAGTATACTTTGCCCTGTGCAGAATCTACTTTTCTGCTTTTATTCTTCTCGGTAATCAGGAAATAATCATGTTCTTCAACCGCAGGAATAATTTTGGTTAATTCATCAAAATGACCGCCTGTAGAACTGATCAAACAGACCTTCATGTTCTAATCTCCTTTGAAAAGGATACGTCCTTGGCTCGCTGTATCTGTATATCCACTTCTGCTTCAGCCCCTGACTTGGAATGAACTCCATTTCCCGTAGCATATAACGCGTTCAGGAAGATACAGAATGGAGCAATCAGATGAACCGTGGACAGGGTATTGTCAAAAAAGGAATAGGTCAGGAAACCGATAATCATACCGGCAAAATACAACCTGATCATGCCGCCCAATCGGAAGTAAACAGCCCGAAACACCAGCAGCAGCGATAGAAATAACAGGATGGCTCCAACTAACCCGCCATCGTAATAAAAACGAATGTATTCATTATGAGGAACAACGAATCCAGAAAAAATACTTCCATCATTTGCTACAAGAGTTGAGCCGAGTCCACGTCCAAAGATCGGATACTCATTTGCTTTGCCAATAAAATAATTCCAGGCTACATCCCTTCCCGACAGGCCTTTGCTCTCTGACCTCATTTCATAATTGTCCCACTGCGCAATTACCATATAGGCCACAGCGACAACGAACATAATGAGAGGAATAATGGCACTGACTCTGCCTTTGATGAAGGCTTTCAGTTGATCAAAAAGATAGACCAGAATAATCGGAATAAGCGCAATAAGTGGCCCCCTTGTTCCCGTCTGGACCAGAATGACCAGATGTGTCAAGGTAAGCATGTAATACAGAACAACATGATGGCCTTGCCTGATCTGAATCAGACAGACACAGATGGAGATAAAACACAACATGGCCAGATGCGCGGCGATGTTGGCTCCCTGTAACCGGGTTACACCCGACATCTCCAGGTTAGTAATGGACAATATGCCGGCGAGTTGCAGAATATAACCACCAGCCAGACTGAACAGCGGCAACCATGCGAGTACACGTATAATTCGTTGACTGATCTCTCTTGAAAAATGGGGCATCAGCAACAAAAAAGGAACAATGACCCCCAGAAAGGCCTTGAATGGATCGAGCGGACTAACCTTACTGGGCAGATCAGATAGAAAATAACTCTCCACAAATAAAAAACCAATCGCCAGTGCAGGATATATCAGATCTTTGCGAATTCCAAAGCGTAAAAAAAGAGAGACAACAAAACCCAGAATCGCCAGCTTGTAGAAGGACAGCGAATCCAGTCCTGCCATATGAATGCTAAATATTTTGTCAATGGACAAAGAAAAACTTACGATGAGAATCATAAAAATCCAGCTGGGCTGTTTAATATAAACGCCCAGCAGAATCACAGCTATGAGTGCAACAACCGAGACTAGCGGAAGATAGATTGCTGCGAAGACAATTACCAGCGAAAAAAGAATGATATTAAACGACTTCATATTTAATGCAGCAAGTATACCGGTCTTTTGCATATCTGCTATGCCACCTCAAAGCCAGAATCGTGTTTCAAAACGCATCCTTCGAACCTACCAGCACCTTGAACGTTCTGAAGATAATTTTGATATCCACCATCATGCTGCGCTCACGGGCATACGTCAGATCCAGCTCTACCATTTCTTCAAAACCAACACTGTTTCGTCCGCTAACTTGCCATAATCCCGTACATCCCGGGATCATCTGAAGGCGTTGTCTGTCGTAGGAAGTGTAGTTCTTCACTTCTCTGGGCAGAGCCGGTCTAGGTCCAACGAGACTCATCTCTCCTCTGAACACGTTCCACAACTGTGGCAACTCATCCAGACTGGTTTTCCGAATGAACTTGCCAATGCGGGTAATGCGGGGATCATTTTTCATTTTGAACATATTCCCGTTCACTTCATTCTGATCAATCAGCTGTTCCAACAGATCTTCTGCATTTGCAACCATGGACCTGAATTTGTACATATGAAACTCTTTTCCATTCTGTCCGACCCGTACCTGACGAAAAAAAACAGACCCCTGCGGGGCCTCTATTTTGATAAGTAATCCGATGACCGCAAACAAGGGGCACAAAATGATCAAACCTATGAAAGAACCCAGCAAATCGAGCATTCTTTTCATAAATAGATACACTTTATCCGCATTTTGTCCTGACATCGTTGATGCATTGTACCCCAGACTTGGGTCCATAACGATCTCCGCTTCCTTCGTTTGGGGAGATGGACTCATTCAAACTCCCCCCCGGCTACATGTTCTACCGACTCTTTTTCCAGAATCTGTTGCAGAGCTTGCAGCATTGGAATTCTAAGTTCCTGTTTTTGAAGAGCAAAGTCGATGGTTGTCAAAATGAATCCCAGTTTCTCGCCCACGTCATAACGTACTCCCTCGAAATCGTAAGCATACACTCCTTGTGTCTCATTTAAGCGCTGAATCGCATCTGTTAATTGAATCTCTCCCCCTTGACCAATCTCTTGTTGCTCCAGATGTTCGAAAATCTCTGGACTCAGTACGTATCTCCCCATAATCGCCAGGTTGGAAGGCGCTGTGCCTTGGGCAGGTTTCTCTACGAACCTGAGAACCTCTGTCAAACGGCCATCCGATTGAAGCGGGTCCACAATGCCGTATCTGTCTGTTTGTTCAGCAAGTACGGTTTGTACGCCAACAATGGAATGTTGAACCTGATCATATTGATCAATCAATTGTTTGGTGCATGGAACTTCCGATACGACGATGTCATCTCCGAGCAACACGGCAAAAGGTTCGTCACCGATAAAGTTACGTGCACACCAGACAGCATGACCAAGTCCTTTGGCCTCTTTTTGTCTTATGTAGTGGATATCCACGTTAGAGGATTTGCGAACCTCTTCAAGCAGGCCCAGCTTCCCTTTTTCCAGCAAGTTATGTTCCAATTCAAAAGCGTTGTCGAAATGATCTTCAATTGCCCGTTTCCCTTTACCGGTTACGATAATGATGTCTTCAATTCCAGAGGCAATGGCTTCCTCAACGATATACTGTATGGTTGGTTTGTCCACAATAGGGAGCATTTCTTTGGGCATCGCTTTTGTGGCTGGCAAAAATCGTGTACCTAGTCCAGCTGCAGGAATGATTGCTTTTCTCACTTTTTTCATAAATACCACCCTATCCTCTTTTTTTTTAGTTTGGTAAAAGTTGAACCAGGGCATCTAACCCGTCCTCACGTCATACCTTCGACGATTAACGTCTAAGGTTCATTGAACTGAACCCACAGCATGACCGAGTGCCTACAGTGATAAAGGTACAGTAGACATTACCTGTTTACTTGGGAGCATTGGATGGAAGGTTTACTTCTCTCCGTAGCCCACCGGAACTGCAACGTTTTTGATATTGTTCAGGATTGCGCCCAGGATTCGTGCATTCACATGCTCCAGAGCAGCCTTGGTTTTCTTCACCAGTTCCTTCTTGACCTTGCCCGAGTTCACGACCAGAAGCACGCCATCACACAGCGAACTCACAATGAGTGCATCCGTTACCGCGAGCACTGGCGGTGTATCAAACATGATGACATCATATTGATCCTCTAACTTCTCAATGAGCCTTTTCATCCGGTTGGAACCAATCATCTCGGAAGGGTTCGGTGGAATTGGGCCAGAAGTGAATAATTGGAGATTATCGATATAGCTCTCTCTAAGCACGTCTTCCACACTGTACTGATTAGACAGCACACTACTCAGACCGATATGATTCGGTACGGAAAACACCTGGTGCAAGGAAGGATTACGCAGATCCGCATCGATCAGCAGAACTTTTTTGCCTTCCTGGGCATAGGTTACCGCCAGGTTGCTAATGGTTGTGGTCTTGCCTTCGCCGGCTTCGGCTGAAGCCACCATGATCTTTTTGATATGACTATCGATTGAGGAGAACTGAATATTGGTCCGTAATTTACGGTATCCCTCCGAGATTTGAGATTTGGAGTTAAAATAGGTCACCAGACTGTTATTTTCATTGGTTAGCCGCGACATATTTGCCATCCCCCACTTTCTGTTGAGATACGTAATTTTTCGTATTTTTCAGATCATCTTTTTTCATTTTGGATATAACCGTAAGCACAGGCAGGCCCAGTTCTTTTTCAAGTTCGCTTTCGGATTTGAATGTGTCATCCAGATAATCCATCAGGAATACAAGTGCAATCGCGAGCACAAGACCTGCGAACAGACTGACAATGATGCTTAATGTGGTTTTCATATTGATTGGAGATGCGTTACTATCCACTTTTGCTTCACTGAGGATAGCCACATTATCGATTTTCATGATTAGGGGGATTTGAGATTGGAACACGTTGGAGATGGCATTGACCGTTTTGGCGGCTTTTTCGTAGGTAGTCCCTTGTACAGTTATGCTCATCACTTGGGATTCGCTGGCTGTAGAGACGGAGGTGCTGTTCATGAGCTGAGCAGAGGTTAAGCCCAGGTCTGGATACGTAGTAGCGACTTTATCCATAATGGCGGAAGATTTAATAATTTCTCTGTATGAGTTAATGAGTTTGATATTGGTTTGGATCATGCTGAAGTCCATCATCGCCTGACCTTGAACGTTAGAAGTCTGGTTCACGATCAGTTTGGAACTTGCTTCATAGATGGGCTGGGTGAAGAAAATGCTTTTGACCCCTGCACCCACACCGGCTATCAAAGCAATTGCAACAATCAACCACAGTTTCTTTTGTAAGAGTCGAAAATATCCTTTCAGTTCCACTTTCATTCCTCCTATACGTTGTGATCTATCCTATGTAACTACCAGATGGACAGTAGCCATTTGCGAGGTTTCCAGCGTTCTGTGACCAGACACGAATTCGATAGAATGTGCGACGCATTCTCTGCCAGCCGCTTAACGGCTTCAGCTCCAAATCGACGCTCGATAGCCCGCTCTCCTTCACTTATAGCAAATGTCCTTTTGCACGTATCATGTGCATCTGATGAAATGAAATGAAACCCGTTTTCTTTGCAAAAATGAAAACACCACTGCCGAACTTTCCGTCCGAAAAGCCCAGTGAAAGATTGAGCTGTGAGCTGACATAGTCCGCCTTGACTCAAGTAATCAGCCAACAACCTTGGCTTCTTCAAAATGACACGATTACGTTCCGGATGAGCAATAATAGGGGTGATTCCCGCTATTCGTAATTCATGCAGTATCCTGGGGAACTGTGAGGGAATATGACCAAAGGGCAGTTCCAGCAACATGTAACGACTTCCGGCGAGTGTGCAGCACTTTCCTGCATATAAGTCTCCAATCAGGTTGTCATGCACCCTGATCTCCTGTCCGGGACGGATCTCCAGGCGAATGTTACGTTTGCGAAGTTCTGCGTGAAGCAGGTTCACGGCCTGATTGACCACCATCGGTTCATTGTTGTATTGCCCGTTCAGGTGATGCGGAGTAGCAATAATGGAGGTAATTCCTGAGGCTGTCGCCTTCTCAGCCATCGCAACGGACTGCTCCATTCGAACAGGACCATCATCCAGGCCGGATAATATGTGGCAGTGCATTTCAACCATATCCAAACTTCCTGAAATAGTATGAGCCCCCTCGCCCCTTTATTCATTGCGCAAATGCTTTTGGTGTTAAAGAACTAATGCATAACGCTATGAAATATAGTAAAATGGCGTTAAGTACATGTTTTGTTCAGAAAATGTTAAGAATCGACTTGGAATTATATGGTGAAATCAATGTAATGATAGGGTTCCTGCAGAGCCTTTTGTTCTGTTGCCTTTTCATACTGAAAACGGGAAACCGCGGGAAACTGAACTTCAGTAAGCATTGTGTTTAACTGTCCAGTTATATATAGTTTCTGTTCGTGCTGAATATGCAAGTTTGAATGATACATTGTGAGCTCTCCGAAGGGCTGTTTCCATTGCAACCTTGCGTGAAGTCGTACACATACATGTTGATCTTCAACATCCAAACCAATGAGCATTTCTGATGATACCGGCAAGTTCAGGTCGCTCAGGAAGGTGATTGCTTGAGTGTCCATTCCAAGTAACAGAACAGGGCGTCTTTTGCGGTCTACCATTTTCCCTTGAAACTCCTGAATGTACATATGGACATTTAATTTCATATCAGCCCATTCCTGAATTATTGAATACATGGTTTCATTCCTTTAGAATGGATTAGCCTACATGGACTGCCTCCACTTCCTTCTCACAGGTATATGGTCCAGGCAACAAGGAGATACTTAAAATATTCCAAATGATACATTTTGTAACTCCATACGTCCAATTTACGATACAATACGTATCATGTCAAGCGGTATTTGGACATGGTTCTTTTGATTTACGACAATTTGAGATGTCCTTAGACAGACCTATTTACAAATGGAAATGAGTTAAAGGAAACACATGAGGAGTTACTCTTTTGCAGGAAAGCTGCCCTGATCAAACACTTGGCTCAGGATTGTTTCAATATATATTTGATGTCGTTCAGGGGGAAATAGCTTATGAGCTACGGAAATCGCATTGCTGAATTACGGGAACAGCGGGGACTTACTCAAGAAGAACTTGCGAGCTCCATTCATATTACCAGAGCTGCTCTCTCCCACTACGAGAAGAACCGTCGTAAACCGGATTTCGAAGTGTTAACGAGACTTGCTGACATCTTTGAGGTGTCTATTGATTATCTTATAGGACGTACAAAGCAAAGCGATGTTGTGATGGATGAAGATGTACGTGAATTCGTTGATACCTTGGAGTTGTCGGATAAGGAAGTGTTGGAACGCTTCGATCTGATGATTGATGGGAAGTCTTTAACAGAAGAAGAGGCACGTCGTTTTATTGCGTTTGTCCGAATGGAACGCAGTATGGACTAAACCCGAAAAGAGGACCCAGTTCCCGAGAGATAACATCTCTGGCTTCTGGGCTTTTTTTGTGTCTTAATTCCCTTTCATTCCATGCTTGTCTATTGTGTCAAGGACGCTTGTTGTTGACGGAGGATACGAAATGGTTCCAACGCTCCGGGTCGATTCCGCATTGCAGTAAAACCTTCATGATGTCCATCTGGGTTGCTTCGACTTGTTTACCTGTCGGCCTACGATCGTCCCTGTTTGGATGCTTCATATTCATTCCGCTAACCTCTCTTATCTTTATACTTTCCCTGCCCTCCAAAACTAGCCTTATTATACTTGAGAAAGTTCCTTGATGTTGTCGTCTCATGGCGATAACGTTTTTTGAAGGGGTTCTAATTTTGTCGAAAGCAAAATAGGAGCAATATGGTGCCGGGATGGCAACCATATTGCTCCTATTATTCTTAATACAACCTGTTCATGCACTTATACGTTTGAACAAGGAAGTTCTTAACCTCCAGCACGTGCAAGTTCACGCATATTCGCTTCAAACGCTGCAAGCAGCGCTGCGTCTCCAGTCAAACCTGTTGCCTGAATCCGTTCGATCTGTTCTGTCATACGTTTGAAGTCCTTCGGAATAACCCGAACGAACTGATTCAGCGCATCTTGCCAGTTATCCAGAACGCGCTGACCGACAGCACTTCCTGTATTGGCAACATGACGTTGAATCATGCCTCGCAGATCTGCACTTTCTGCCACATCTTCGATACGCTCCAAAAGAACCATTTCCAGATTACAACGTTTCAGGAATGTGCCTTCCGGATCATACACATAGGCAATACCTCCGGACATCCCTGCTGCAAAGTTACGACCTGTATCGCCCAGTACAACGACACGTCCACCTGTCATATACTCACAACCATGGTCGCCTACCCCTTCAACGACTACTTTGGCGCCCGAGTTACGTACAGCAAATCGCTCACCCGCAATACCACGGATATACGCTTCGCCGCTTGTTGCTCCGTAGAGAGCCGTGTTACCGATAATGATATTATCTTCCGCCTCAAACGTTGCTTTCGGAGAAGGCATCACGATCAGTTTACCTCCGGACAGTCCTTTACCTACGTAGTCATTGGAATCCCCTTCAACGGTCAAGGTCATACCTTTAGGTACAAAGGCCCCAAAGCTTTGTCCGGCAGAGCCGACAAATTTGAATTTAACCGTATCTTCAGGCAATCCTGCGAGTCCATATTTGCGTGTGATCTCACTACCCAAAATGGTACCTACTGCACGGTTAACGTTTGTAATTGGAAGCACCGCTTCAACCGGTTGACCGGATTCAATAGCAGACTGTGCCAGTGGCAGCAATTGTTGCATATCCAGCGTTTCTTCCAATTGGTGATTCTGATGCTGTGTGCGGTAACGTGCAGAGCCTTCCGGCATTTCAGGCACGTGCAGCAATACAGACAGATCCACACCTTTTTTCTTCCAGTGATCTACGGCTTCTACCGTTTCGAGGCAATCTGTACGTCCGACCATCTCCTGAATCGTACGGAAACCAAGATCAGCCATGATCTCACGCACATCTTCAGCAACAAATCGCATGAAGTTAACCACATGAGCTGGATCACCCATATAATTTTTACGCAATTCCGGATTCTGTGTCGCTACACCAACCGGACAGGTATCCATTTGACAGACACGCATCATGATACAGCCAAGTGCAACGAGCGGTGCTGTAGAGAAACCATACTCTTCTGCTCCAAGCAAGGCTGCAATCGCCAAGTCACGGCCGTTAAGCATTTTACCGTCTGTTTCGAGGACAACACGGTCACGGAGATTGTTCAGCATCAACGTTTGATGTGTCTCTGCAAGACCTAGTTCCCAAGGCATACCTGCGTGGCGAATCGAACCTTGCGGTGATGCACCTGTACCACCGTCATATCCGCTGACTAGGATGATATCGGCACGGCCTTTGGCTACACCAGCTGCGATGGTACCCACGCCCACTTCCGATACAAGCTTCACGTTAATCTCAGCACGCGGATTGGCATTTTTCAAGTCATAGATCAACTCTGCCAGATCTTCGATCGAGTAGATATCGTGATGCGGTGGAGGCGAGATCAGACCTACACCTGGTGTTGAACCACGGACTTCAGCAACCCATGGATACACTTTACGTCCTGGCAGTTGTCCGCCTTCACCTGGTTTAGCTCCCTGAGCCATTTTGATCTGAATTTCATCGGCATTAACCAAGTAGTTGGATGTAACACCAAAACGTCCGGATGCGACCTGTTTAATCGCACTGCGACGGGAATCCCCGTTGCTATCTTTAATGAAGCGAGCCGGATCTTCTCCACCTTCACCGGTATTGGATTTACCTCCAACACGGTTCATAGCAATGGCAAGATCTTCATGCGCCTCTTTACTGATCGAACCGAAGGACATTGCACCTGTTTTGAAACGACGCATGATATCTTCTACGGATTCAACTTCTTCGAGTGGAATGGAATCTCCAACTGGTTTCAGTTTCAGCATGGAGCGAATGGTCAACAGTTGATCATTCTCACCTTGCACAAGTTTGGAATATTTTTTATACAGCTTGTAATCCCCAGTGCGTACCGCATGTTGCAGAGTATGAATGGTTTGCGGATTGAACAGATGCTCTTCTCCGTCGTTACGCCATTGATAATCCCCACCGGAATCCAATACTTTATCGTTACCGTCTTTTTCCGTAAAGGCACGGTTATGATGTGTCAACGCTTCGGCTGCCACTTCTTCCAACCCAATTCCACCGATACGGGAAGGTGTCCAGGTAAAGTAACGGTCAACGAAGTCTGATTTCAGACCTACCGCTTCGAATATTTGAGCCCCACGATACGATTGAATCGTAGAAATTCCCATTTTGGACAACACTTTAGTAACGCCTTTGGTAGCTGCTTTAATGTAGTTTTTCACTGCTTTCTCATGCGAGATACCACGCAGCAACCCTTGCTGAATCATGTCATCCAGCGTTTCAAAGGCCAGATAAGGGTTCACCGCACTTACACCGTAACCCAGCAGCAACGCGTAGTGGTGAATATCACGCGGTTCTGCCGATTCAAGCATAATGCTGACTTTTGTTCTGGTTCCCTGGCGAATCAGATGGTGATGCAGACCTGCTACAGCAAGCAATGCAGGAATGGCAGCATTCTCTGCGTCCACACCGCGGTCAGACAGGATCAGAATGTTATGACCTTTGTCGATGACACGGTCCGCAGCTTCGAAGAGCAGATCCATTGCTTTGCGCAGTCCTTCTGCTCCTTCCGCAGCGGTGAAGAAAATTGGAATCGTCATGGAGCGGAAGCCTGGGCGACGCACATGGCGAATCTTCGCAAAGTCTTCATTCGACAATACCGGTGTATCCAGACGGATCTGGCGACAGCTCTCCGGTTCTGGATTCAACAAGTTGCGCTCAGGTCCAATGGTTGTTGCCGTAGACGTTACAATCTCTTCACGGATTGCATCGATTGGCGGATTGGTTACCTGGGCGAACATCTGTTTAAAGTAGTTGTACAGACGCTGCGGACGATCCGACAGCACAGCCAGCGGTGCATCATAACCCATCGACCCCGTAGCTTCCATACCTGTTGTTGCCATGGGCTCCAGGATTTTACGCAATTCTTCAAATGTATAACCATATGCCAGCTGAAGCTGGGTCACGTTATCATGTTTTGGATCAGGAAGTTCCGGTGCTTCCGGCAACTCGCTCAGATCCATCAAATGCTCATCAAGCCAATCCTGATACGGATTCTCGGCTGCAATGATTGCTTTTACTTCCTCATCCGCGATGATGCGGCCTTCTTGTGTATCCACAAGCAACATCCGACCTGGGCGCAGACGATCTTTGTACAGGATATCTTCCGGTGCGATATCAAGTACCCCAACTTCTGAGGACAGGATAATACGGTCATCCTTGGTTACATAATAACGAGCTGGACGCAAGCCGTTACGGTCAAGTGTTGCACCAATTTGCAAACCATCTGTAAAGGCCATTGCTGCTGGTCCATCCCAAGGCTCCATCATCGTGCTGTGATATTCATAAAATGCCTTTTTGGCAGGGTCCATTCCCTCATCCGTGCTCCAAGGTTCAGGAACCATCATCATGGCCACGTGTGGCAGAGAACGGCCGCTCAGATACAGGAACTCCAGTGTGTTATCAAACATGGCTGTATCCGAACCGTCTGGATTGATGACCGGTTTTACTTTCGCGATGTCGTCACCGAACAACTCGCTCTCGAACAAGGACTGTCTAGCATGCATCCAGTTCACGTTACCACGCATCGTGTTGATCTCACCGTTGTGGATCATGAAGCGATACGGGTGGGCACGTTCCCAGCTCGGGAAGGTGTTTGTACTGAAACGGGAATGCACAAGTGCAATAGCCGATTCAACAAGGTCTTGCTGCAGATCCAGATAGAACTCTCCCACCTGTTCCGTTGTCAGCATGCCTTTATATACAATTTTGCGACAAGACAAGCTTGGAAGGTAGAATGAACCGCCTTCTGCTTCATCTGCCGAATAACGAATAGCCAGCTCAGCACGTCTGCGAATAACATACAGCTTACGCTCGAATCCAAGCTCATCCTTCACATCTGCTGATCTTCCAATGAACACCTGACGTACATAAGGTTTCGCTGCAAGTGCAGAACGGCCAAGCATTTCATCAAAAGTAGGAACATCCCGGAAACCCAGGAACGTCTGTCCTTCTTCTTCAATAATCTTCTTGAGGCTCTCTTCGTGCGCACTACGGATGGCAGGGTCTTGGGACATGAACAACATCCCTACGCCATAGAAACCCTGTTCAGGCAATGCAAAACCAAGACGTTTCGCTTCCGTTGCAAAATAGCGATGTGGAATCTGAATCAGGATACCTGCTCCGTCACCGGAATTTGGTTCACTTCCCTGTCCTCCACGGTGCTCCATGTTACTAAGCATGGTCAGTGCCTGACTAACGATATCGTGTGAAGGTACTCCTTTGATGTTGGCAACAAAACCCATTCCGCATGCGTCTTTTTCGAACTGCGGGTCATACAGACCCTGTTTTGGAGGTAATCCGATGTGTCTCATGGAACGCAACCTTTCTATAATGAAGTATTTCGGAAAGATCAAGAACATAGGCAACAGGCAACAATGAAACGGGAGGAGCTGGCCTTTCGCTTGCGATAGAGCCTGCTAGATAGAAGAGGTGACAGCATGAGACTGTCAAAAATAATGCCTGCTATTGGGCAGAAGCCATTAGATGAGATGAGCTGATCCGGACGATCCGGCAAACAGCCTGTATAAATCAACACGCAGCCGCTGGCACGACTACTGAAATGGAGCGACGTTTTTTTGATATAGTTCTATTATTTTAACACCGACCTAACATCAGCGCAATTTAAACTTTTTAATACCTCTGATAAGAAATGTTTTGCAGTACAGCTTTACAGTAGTGACGTTTAAATTCATCTCTTTTTCGAATAATTATACACTTTTTAAGCCAGAGTACAACTGAATTAAATTGCTGACAGAAGAAAATCGTTCCATGTACAGCCTAGGTTTATCCATAATTCCACCAAATTTTCACTGCTTAAGCCAGCGAAACTTTACTTCTCTATGCATTTGTATACAAAATAGCCTGCAACCCCTTTTTGGGGTTGCAGGCTATTTGCACTATTTGACTACTATATTGCATAATTTCACTACAAGAAAATAAAGTTTTTTTTCAAAAATATGACCCTGCTGAAGATCAGGTTCGACTTATGCCGTCACAACTTGACCAGAATCAGCCTGTTCGACTTCTTTTTTCGGACGTCTGCCATTCCAAAGGAAGTAAGCAAGCGTCAGCAGGATGGATACACCTGCATAGATGCTAAGAATTCCTGCCTGATGCCACATCACATCCAGATTACCACTCGATACCACGGCTTTGAAGCCCATAATGCTGTGTGTCATTGGCAACCAAGGGCTAAATGCTTGAAGCCATGATGGAATCAGTTCTACAGGGAAGGTCCCTGCACTAGCCGCAAGCTGGAAGACCAGAAGCAGAATGACAACATAACGTCCAGGCAGATCCAGCCAGGTTACAAGTGCCTGAACGATCAACATGAAGGTCAGCCCTGTAATAATGGTAAACAGATAGAACAGCCCTACGCTGTGCGTCTCCAGTCCAAGACCATATAACATGAAACTTGCCACAATAACCGATTGAAAAATACTCACGGAGCCAAATACCAGTGTCCGGCTGACAAAACGATTCCAGCCTGTTGCACCCGGTACGGACGTTTCCCGCATTTTCAATACAATCGTGGAAATCAATGATCCCACAAACAGACCAATCGACAGGAAGAACGGTGTCAATCCTGTACCATAATTGCTCACGTTCTCTGCTGTGTTCTCCGAGGAGTTTACAGGTTCAGCGAACATGTTCACCACATCATCCGTTTTCTTAACTTCAGATGTTTTCTGAGCGGCATCATTCAGCTTGGTTGCCAGTTCACCTGAGCCATCTTTTAGCTCGGTAAGACCGTCAGCCAGTTTGCCAGCGCCATCACCCAGTTGCTTGGAACCATCGGTTAGTGAATTAACACCACCACTGAGTTTACCCACACCCGTTTGCAAAGCCGTTGTCCCTGAGCCCAGCTGCTTGGCACCATCTGCAAGCAATGTACCACCACTTGCAGCATCGCCCAGTTTGCCGCTGAACTGCTTCAGACCATCGGAGAGCTTCGCTCCTCCTTGACTAAGCTGTCCGGCACCAGCTAGCAATTGCTGCTGACCATCCACCAGCTGGTTTGCACCAGCAAGAAGTTGCTCCTGACCTCCATGAAGCTCGGCTGCACCTGCAGCCAGTTGCTGGTTACCCTGATGCAGCTGATCTGCACCTTGTGCCAGCTTCTGCTCGCTCTCATGCAGTTGTGCACTGCCGTCAGCAACAGCCTCACTAGCCGCAAGCAGCTTCTGTACATCCGCATTTTCGGCCAGTTCGGGGTTCGATGCAGCAAGCTGTTTCAATCCGGCGGCTACGCCCTGTGCACCATCAGCAACCTTGGAGCTGCCATCTACAGCCGATTGCAAGCCTGTTGCCAGTGTCCCGCTGCCCTGAACGGCACTTTGCAGACCATCCGACAGCTTCGCACTGCCCTGTTCTGACGATTTCAGGCCAGCCTGCAGCTTACTTGTGCCATCCAGTGAAGACTGGAGTCCGGTTTCCAACTTGGCGCTGCCATCCTTCAACTGATCTGCTCCACTCTGAAGCTGGCTCGAAGCAGCTGCCTGAAGCTGTTGCAGACCGGATACAAGATTCGATGTTCCACTTTCAAGCTTGGTTGCCCCAGTGTGCAGCGCGTTAACACCATCACTTAATGGAGAAAGTCCTTCCTGAAGTTCAAGCGTTCCTGATGCAAGCTTCGCCAGGTTATCCTTAAGCTTAACAGCACCATCATCCAGTTTGCCTGCGCCGGTATTCAGTTCACCCGCCCCATCACCTGCCTCAGCCAAGCCATCCGATACTTCGGAGAACTTGTCGAGCAATGTTTCTGCATAGGATTCCGTTACTTTGGCTGAGACTTTTGCTTTCAGGTCCTTAATAGCGGTCTTACCGATCTGTGCACCGACAAAACTGTAATTGCCGTTTGGTTCATAGATCAGATCAGCCGGCTCCGGCTTGTCATCGAGCAATGTTGTTGCTTGGGATGAGAAGTTCTCCGGAATCGTAATTTGCATATAATATTTGTCATTACTCATGCCTTCTTTGGCTTGACTCGCACTGACAAAATCCCATTTGAAATCGGCATTTTTCTTCAGTTCATCCACCAGATCACTACCCACATGGAGGGATTTGCCCTCCAGCTCAGCGCCTTTATCCAGATTGACAACGGCAACCGGCATCTCATCCACATGACCATACGGGTCCCAATAGGCTGCCAGATAGATGCCACTATATAGGATCGGTATGAACATTATTGCAATAACAGGGATCAACACCTTCGGGTTTCTCACGGCCGATCCCACATCCTTGAAAAACACGGATAAAGATTTCATGTCATTTTCTCCCCTTAATCTCTCTGCTCCATGAGCAGGAATAACCATAATGAAATACAATGTCGCATTCCAGAAAACATACTGAAACACGAAGTGACCACTTTCCTCAAACGGTCACTTTAGGACAAAAAAACAACCTGTCTTCCGACAAGCCTCCCTGCTTGATACGCGTAAAAATCCTTATATTATAGTAGATTAAATTCGGATTACGTTACAGCAGCAATTCCTTCCATTAAGAAAAGGCGAAAGTAAGTCTTAATTTCCTCTTTGCTCAGCGGTTGATGTTGTTTGCTCCAGTCTGAAGTGAGTGCAATGTACAGGCGAATCATCATAAATGCGACGACTTGCGGATCACAATCTCGAATCTCTCCATTGTCTTTTGCTTTCTCAAGCTCCTTAGCCAGAAAGTCGGAGATTACTTTCTCCACCTTGTCCAATCCTTCCTTGGCCTGCAGCGTTCCAAAGTCCTTCAGCTCCTGAGATAACTTAACGAGCAGATCGTGATCACGACGAAACTCCAACAAGGCATCCAGTACCCGAAACAGATTATCGAAAAATGCACTTTCCTGATGTACTTCACGATGCGCGATGTTTTTCATTTCCTGAATCACTTCTACCAGGATCTGATCAAACAATTGTTCCTTATTGGTGAAAAACGTATAGATCGTTCCTTTGCCAACGTTCGCAATCTTGGCGACCTGATCCATCGTCGTTGCTTTGTATCCAAACATGGCAAACGACTGGGCTGCTGCATGAATAACCTGCTGTCTCCTGTCAATCGGAGCCATCGTATCCCTCCTTTAATCACGTTCATTGTTCAATCGCTCTACATAAATGACCAAAAATACAATTCAGTCATTCGGTCAAAAACTACAATACCACCTTCAAAAACAGATTGCAACCCTAACATTTTAAAAATTGTGTTAATATTTTTTAACCTAAATGCAGTGGAAACTCCTTCTGTCGTCGTCTATAGTGTAAGATGACTCAGATAATACGTGTATATAATGAAGTTTAGTTTGTCTCATTGTAAGATATATGGTGTAAATATTCATAGAAGAAACATGATTTTGTGCTTCAATGTATATTCATGTAGTAACGCATTCCATAGCTAGAATAAACAATGAATATCTTCTTTTTGAATTAAAACTTATGAATAAAGGTGAACTCATGCGAAAACCAAGAGTGCTCTTATTATCGGAAGGTTTCGGTACCGGTCACACTCAGGCCGCTCATGCGCTGGCACATGGCATCAAAAAAGTCAGTCCACATGTTCACAGTCGTGTCATTGAACTAGGCAAATTTTTGAACCCAACGGTAGCTCCACTAATTTTCTCTGCATATCGAAAGACACTATCGGTTCAACCCAAACTGGTCAGCCTGTTGTACCGCACACAGTACAATAAATCATTAAATGGTTTTACCAAGCTGGCGTTGCACCGAATTTTCTATACACAGACGGCACAGGTCGTATCCCAACTGAAACCCGATGCAGTGATCTGTACCCATCCTTTTCCGAATGCTGTCATCTCCCGGCTTAAACGCCAGGGTCTGAATATCCCGCTCTATACGGTCGTGACGGATTATGACGTGCACGGAACATGGATTAATCCGGAAGTGAACAAATATCTGGTCTCTACCCCTCAGGTCAAAGCATTGCTTGAGATCCGGGGTGTCGATCCCTCCCATATTCAGATCACGGGAATTCCTGTGCATCCAGACTTCTGGGAAGCAGGTGATAAGGTGAAGCTACGGGAAGAGATGGGGCTTCAGAACATGCCTACGGCGCTACTTATGGGTGGCGGATGGGGACTTTCGTTTGATGAGGATCATATGAAAGCTCTCACGTCTTGGGCAGATCGTGTTCAATTGGTCTTCTGTCTAGGAAGCAATGAAAAAATGATTGCAAAAATGAAGGAAATGCCTTGCTTCCAGCATCCGAATATTCGTATTCTGGGATATACACGGGAAGTAAGCAAACTGATGGATGTATCCGATGTGCTGATTACGAAGCCAGGTGGCATGACATGCACTGAAGCATTGGCCAAGGGTCTACCGATGTTGTTCATCCCTCCAATTGCAGGTCAAGAGGAAGAGAACTGTGAATACTTTGTACAAGCCGGATACGGCCAGGTCATTCACTCTGCCGACGTGATCACCAATCGTTTCAGACAACTAGTTGAGCAGGCATCTACTCAAACTGAAAGCCCGCTGAACGTAGCGCATCATTCAGGTAATTATTCGGTCTATGATCCGAAGTGCTGTGCTCAAGCTGTTCATGACTTATTGTTTCCGACGACAGCCGATGTCACAACAACCTCCTTGGAGCGCTTCACAGCCGGAATTACTGCCACGTCCTTGTCAGGTACCAGAATACCATTCTGACGCCTCTACGGACCTATAGAACAGCTCTCACGAGGTGTTATAGGGGACAAGACAATTGCTCACGATATACAAAGAAGGTTCCCTTCCGCATTTTTGGAAGGGAACCTTCTTTTATTTTCACGAATTCCACCGTATGATTTGGCAGAAAAAAGGGTAATTTAGAGTATAACGATATTTTTAAATAACGAAATAAAACTACTATTCAGGCTTTTTCAAGGGCCGTGTGATGCACACACAGTTAACTACCCTGCCTGTTTGCAGAATTTACGGGTCGATTACTTGTAAAAAGTATGATGACCGATCGTTTTTACTTTTTTCTGCGAACGAGCAACTGTCAGATCGTCGGCAAGCGTCAATGATAAGAAATAATACGTATCATCGGCAACTTCCTTCTTCCCGTTCAACGCAGCATTCACTGCTTTGATGCTGTCCTCGTTGGGAACCACACGCTTCATGCGTCCGTTCGCTACAGGACTAAACTGGGATTTCTGATAGATGACCTTGTAAATGGTATCGGGAAAATTGGCTGACCGCAGCCGGTTTAAGACAACATTGGCAACTGCCACTTTGCCTTCGTACGGTTCACCTTCCGCTTCTGCCATGACGATTTTTTGCAGCAGATGCAGTTCTTTATCGGACACACTGTATGACCAGGTTGCAAGTTTCGAGTCTTCCTGGTTCAGAAGTTTGGTCCGTGTAAAGTATAGTTTTTGGGGGGGAGTTGTTACAGCAGCGACTTCTTTGGCACGTTTCACTTTGGCCAATTTCAGTGCAGCTTCTTTTTTGGCTTTGGCCGCAGCTACCGCTCTAGCTTTGTTCTTGGCCTTGGCTTCTTGCAATTCCTGCTCTTCTTGAGCAGTTGTAAGCCAGTTCTTCGCTGGCAGAGATTCAGTCCACGCTACAGTTTGGGCAGACAGATTAGAGGACAGACTTGTCCCATCTTCCATCATGCGCCTCTCTTCTTGCGTAGATGTTTGATCATTTTGCCCAGAAGCCGCAAGTTCGGTCATCTGTTTACTATCACTAGCTTCATTCCACTTCCCCGTCGCCTGAACGACATTTACCCCCACTATACATACAAGCAGCACTGATAACATCGGTGCTACCCAACGATTTTTGCTTATAATGTTCATTCGAAGATTCCTCCTGTCGAAACAATTCCCTTAACTAAGTAACCCAAAAAAAAGAATTTGAATAACGATGGCTAATATTACATAGGGATAAACGTTATGTCAATGTGATTTTATGGCATAAAAATGATTATCAGGAAAAAGTGAACGTGTCCACTACCTCATACATTGGCGATTGGCCAAGCCTTGTCACATAAAGTACAATGTCCTCCACCATCCATGAATTAACACCTGTGGAATGTTCCGGAAGCACTCCAGATACCCCTTTATTCTCATTACCTGGAACCTGTCCCAGATATTTTCTGGCAATGGTAATGTGGGGAGCATAAGGTCTTAATTCAGCTTCATACCCAAGGGGCGAAGTCGCCTGCACGATTTGTTTTTGCAATGAAAACAAGCGCTCTATCTCTCCGCTAACACCTTTCCAAAGCACCTTAGGTGCTTCTTCAAGCCCAAATGTGCCCCAGTCGGAAAGCTGAAGTTCAAACGGCTGGAATCCGCTTGTTGCTGAGCGCAATGCTTTTCGCAGGTGTCCGATGTCACTAACTAACGTATCCCCCAGAAATTGCAAGGTTATATGATAATCTCTATGATCTGTCCATTTACGAAAATCCAGCTTGTTCTGTACAAGCCTCGCATCCATCTGAAGAGACTGCTGAACAGCAACAGGAAGACGAATGGCTACAAACAATCTTTCCCGTCGGGAGGAATGATCCTGATGTGATTGGTTATTCATTGCATACACCTCTCTAAAGTTCGCTCTATTATTTCATAACTATACATATCGTTTCAAGTTGGGTAAGTATAGAGTGACACAAATATAACCATTTGCAAATAAGGCTAGATTCCTGCATTTCCCACCTTAATGCACATCCAACACCAAATCTGATACACTTTAATTATCAAACTCATCAAACTATTTATCTCAGGAGGACCACACATTATGGGTAAAATTGTATGTTTTCCATCTCTATCCGAAGAACAGCAAGAGCGCATTCAGAATGCTGCACCGGGATACACCCTGAAATTCGGAAAAGCCAAGGAATTGGATCCCGCTGAGTTGAAAGAAGCTGAGGTTATTTTAGGTTGGTCCCCACTCGTCACAGAGCATGCATTGAAACAGGACAGCCTGTTGAAGTGGGTTCAGGTCTGGTCTGCTGGTGTAGACAATCTCCCCTTCGCAGATTTGCAACAAAAGAACATTCAGGTCACCAGTGCAAATGGAGTTCACGCGATTCCTATCACCGAAATTATTCTGGGCATGATGTTATCCCACAGTCGCTGGCTGAGACAAGCTATGCTGCATCAACAACAGGCCGAATGGAAAGCTCCTGCCAAACCACTACCGGAACTGCATGGCAAAACAGCGGTCATCGTTGGTGTAGGTGAGATCGGTACGGAAACAGCCCGTATTCTCAAAGCACTCGGCATGCACACAATCGGAGTTCGCCGCTCAGGTAAGGATGTCCCCAATGTGGACCAAATGTACGACATGACCGGTTTACATGAAGCCTTGAGCCAAGGCGATTATGTAATTAACATTTTACCGCTTACTGATGAAACCAAACATATATATGATCAAACTGCATTTGAGCAGTTCCGATCCGGTGCCTGCTTCGTCAATGTGGGCCGTGGCCCTAGTGTGAAAACGGAAGCGTTGCTGAATGCACTCCAAAACGGTCAAGTTGCTTTCGCTGCACTGGACGTGTTCGAAGAAGAACCTCTTCCTGCAGACCACCCGCTATGGAGCATGGATAACGTGTTAATTACGCCCCATATCGCAGGAAGTACAGAGCAATACGCGGATCGAGCAGTCGATATTTTCGTCAAAAATCTGGAAGCTTACGTCGCTGGCGATACCCTGCCGGTGAACCTTGTGGATTATAGTCATAAATATTAACACAAACACCCGTTCCCATGCAATATTGTGCAAATCAAATCACCGATTTCAATAGAACTAAAAAATATTTACACTTGCAACTTCGATGACAGAACAACCTTCCGATCACTGTTATTCCCAGATTTTTTTAATTGACTTGTAGAAAGGTTAAAATCTGTGAATAAAGGTGAACGCTCCGCTTCTTCAGGTTATTTCTGTCCTCTACGTTCTCGTGTAAATCATTAGTTCAATTGAAATGTACACAGTAAAAAAACTCTACCTCTGGAAATTTCCCTAGAGGTAGAGTTTTTGTTTTTTTACGCTTACATACAAAGCCAAATATGACGTATAAACGTGCCTTTGTGTACTGTTCGGTACTCTTTTACAGCCCATCCCGCTTCCAACAAGTGCTCTTCTACCCACTCTGTGGAAACAATCACCGCCCGTTTTGCCAATCTGCGCAAACTCTCCAGCATGGCTCGTTGCTCAGCATCCGGAAGTACAGAGCAGAGGTTATAGGGCATGTCCAGAATTGCTGCATCATACAAATCTTGCAGCTCATTCATATCCCCCAGTGTGATTCGATCCGAATCATACCCATAATGCGGCAGATTGATACGTGCACCTCGGACAGCCAGCGGATTGAGATCGTTACCTTTTGCATCAATTCCCATGGATAAAGCCTCAATTACAACCGTTCCCATACCGCAGCATGGATCAAGCAAGAGATGGTTTTCTACTCTCGGAACAGCAATATTAACCAGCGCTCTGGCGAGCGTGATGCCAAATCCAGTCGAGTAATTTTGCGGCTTCTGCCGGTGAATCTGCCATGATCGATCCGCTTCTGTCCACTGGCCCAAGATCCATTTTTCTCCTGTTTGGATTAGGCCGAAAGTCACCTTAGGTTGTTTCATCTGTGCCTTGCCCTTAATGCACATGCCGATTTCTTTTTCCAGTTGACGAGACTGTGCATAATCAGGTGTATGGTCCCCTTCTTTCAGACAAACCACCTTAAATGTTTCTTCAGGCAACAGATGAATATCTCTGGCAAGAGGAAGCAAATCAGTCACGGTATCCCCTTCGCCGATCACGTCAAGTCTGCCATGGATAAAAGGACTACGTCCAGGTGGAATACATCGTTCAGACCACACATACGACCCCATATCCATAGGGATCTCCGAACTCGGTTCAAGCAGCGTATTCAGCTCCAGCATGCATAATTCTTGCTCGTTCTCGTGGCAAGCAAAGGTGTAGAGGTGTTTTCCAGAAGTAGCGTAAATACCAAGTGTTTCATCAGGCAAAATCCCCCTCTCCTTCCTTCATTAATCATGTTTCTTCTATATAAATAGTAAGCTCATTGAAGACATATCAAATACGACTCATACGTTTGCTTCAGGTAGTCATTGTATACAATGTTAGGCCCCTAGACAACTATCCATTTCCTTGCACGTATCTATTTGGAAAGAAAAAAATAAGGTGTTCCCATTGTTTAGGAACGCCTTACTTTATTTTGAGATTATAACTTTGGAAACCTAATCATTCTTGCTGGCAAACGTTATAGGCCAACAGCTCATATATCATACTGATTTCTCACCAATCGCCGCCTGCTTGATTCCAGCTTCTTCTATTATAAGAAGAAGGTTATATTTTTAATTTTTCAATGGATGTAAGCAAATCTTCCGATAATTCTTTCAGACTTTGAATGTTGCCGCTAATCGTTTCCATGGAACTTACCTGCTCTTCCGCCGATGCAGAAACTTCTTCCACACTCGCTGCCGATTGTTCCGAAACAGCGGAAATCTGCTGACTGAAATCATTCATTCGTCCGCTTGCCTCCTGCATGCCTGCGAGACCATCTGTCATTGTGCTGATGACACCAACCATGCCTTCCACCGATTCGTTAATTGTACGGAAGAGTTGACCTGAAGCAAGCACATGTTCCTGACCCAGTTCGGTCTCCTGAACGCCCGTACGTAATTCCACAACTACCCCTTGTGACTCCTGCTGAATATCCTCGGTAATCGCTGTGATCTCTTCGACCGAAGTCTGCACAGCCTCAGATAACTTCCGCACTTCTGATGCAACTACAGCGAATCCGCGTCCACTCTCTCCCGCACGTGCTGCCTCAATGGAGGCATTCAATGCCAGCAGATTGGTTTGACGTGCAATGTCATGAATGACCTGAACCAGCTTGGAGATATCTTCATTTTTACGATTCAACCGTTCCATCTTGTTCATGGAAGCCGAGACCGAACCGGAAATCTGTTGCATCTGCTGCACCGACTGTTCCATCGCCTTGCGACCATTCAGCCCTTGCTCCAGTACAAGATCCGACATGACGCGCAGCTGGCTACCTTGTTCCGTATGATTCTGAATGTGATCATTCAACACTTCAACCGTACGAGCTGATTCCACGGCTGTCTCTGCCTGGCTCTCCGCGGCCTTGGCTGACTCTTCCATGGTCACAGCAATTTGGCGACTACCAATCTTAACCTCTTCTGAGGATATTGCCAGTTCTCCACTTTGCAGATTGACAGCTTGCGCAATTCGTCTGACGCTCAGAACCATGGAAGTCAGGTTACCTTTCATGTCATTCACCGCTTTGGCCAGAACACCAACTTCATCCTCATGTTTGGTATGTATGTCCTGAACATTCAGTTGGCCTTCTGCAATCAGTTTCACCGCACTAATGACACGTAGCAGTGGTTTCACGACCTGTGAACGAATAATCGGAATGCTGATCGCTGTAATGACAATCATGACAAGAACACCGATAATGATGATTAACCTACCATCCTGCACCGATCGGATCGTTTGGGCCGCCGCCAGATTGGACTGTTCCTGATTGTATTCCACGAGATAATCGAGATCGACTTGCATAGTGTCAAAGGAATCAGCACCTTTATCAGCTACTTCCTTCGCCAGCTGTGTCTGACCCTCATCACTCAGCTTGATCGATTGCGTATTAATCTTGAGATATGCTTCCCATTTGTTCTTGAACGCAGTCCAGTGTTCGAGCTCTTCCGCGGACTTCTCCTGCTGATCATAGATTTTAATCGCCTGCGTCGTCTCACGAATATACTTGGTACGCTCTTCTGACAAAAATGCCTTGTCTGTTTCTTCCGCGTCAAAGTGACGATAACTTAGTGACAGGACATGCTCTGTGGTATAGTTTAACCGATTAATTTGCTGGATTGATGGCATCCAATTGTTCGTAATTTCATTGGTATTGGTTTCAATTGAATTCATCCGGGTGACAATCGTGACACTCAAAACAATTAAACAGAGGATTAACAAGTAGAACGCGATGCTGATACGCAGACCGATACTCTTGATCTTGAATCTGCTGAACATATGATTTCCCCCTTGACCTCTTCGGTCATCCCGAATGCAGGTGCGTTTGTCATTGTTTTCCCCTTCTTTTGACCTCTTGTCAAAAGAACTTATCTATATTATATCGATAGGAAAATAGACGTAAAGTATTATAACATTATTTTGTCATTAAGATGCTTGGTTTTGTAAAAGATTGTTGAATCTTGACAAAGTTCAAACCGAAGAGCTGCAGCATACGGTAAAGTCCCGATCTGCAGCTCTTCGGTTTGTTCGGATTTCAACGGCTAACATCATAAAGCGATCAGCCTAGTTCAGTATTGCTGTCTTATGCTCAGCCAGCAATCGATATGAATCCAGCCTACGCTCGTAATCTGGTCCTGCCGTAACCAGAAGCAACCTCTCCGTATCCAACCTGCTACTCACCTGTTGCAATCGAGCCCATAACTGTTCAGGTGTACCTGCATAGTGCCGCACCGATTCTTTATGATCAATAACGGCTGCATCATTCGTGTTAGAGACCGTGATACCACTTGAATTCGGCTCAGTTGAACACTCTTTCCCATTTGCCTCGCGTCTCTCCATCATGTCACGACTCCAGGCCATAGCATCCGTCTCCGACTCGGCACACAATACGCTGACTGCCACCATAACCTCAGGCTCCTTCATCGTTGCACTAGGGATAAATCCTTCCCGGTATCGCTTTACAGCCTCTGTACCATCGGCATCACTCATGAATTGACCAAATACATATCCCATGCCAAACCGTGCCGCAAATTCTGCACTCTTCACGTTAGTTCCCAACATCCAGAGTGATAACGGAAGCTTGGGAATCGGACGAGCTGTCACAGGATGATCCTCGTACATGTAGCGGTCTTCGAGCAATTCTGTGAGTGCTGCAAGTGATTCGGGCAGCTTGGACACATGCTGCAAGTAATTGCCACTGAGTGCCATCGTGGCATGAGGTCCACCGCCAGGAGCACGTCCGAGCCCAAGCTCAATGCGCCCCGGATAGAGCGCAGCCAGCAGGCGGAACGCCTCCGCAACCTTGAGTGGGCTATAATGCGGCAACAAGACCGCACCAGAGCCAAGTTGGATCGTTGTTGTCCTTGCTCCGATGTGCGATAACAGTACTTCGGGAGAGGCCGATGCCAGTTCAGCCATATCATGATGCTCTGATGTCCAGTATCGGGTGTATCCCCAAGACTCGGCATGTTGCGCAAGTGTAACCGATTGTTGAAGTGCCTGTTCCGCTGTGGCATCGTTTAACCTTGGAACAAGGTCAAGTACGCCCAGACTGAACGTCTCACTCATTCGCTTAGCCACGCGTCTCATCTCCCTTTATATCGGTTCATTTTAATCCAGATCGTAGATCGAACCCACCTTCAGACCGTAGAGTTCATTATATATTTTCTCGGCAAATGCATCCGTCATTCCTGCGATATAATCGATCACCATGTGTTCCCAAGTCCAGATCGGCTGGGCTTTTGCCTGATCCTTCTCATAACGCTGCAGCCAGTCGGATGGAATAATGGATTTGGACGTTTCTGGATCAAGAAATGCATCCCATAATCGCTTAATCATCCATTCACTTCGCTTCTGTAGCCGCTGCACACGCAGGTCACGAATCATCGTCACCCAGGCAAAACTCTTGAGCACACTCACCGTACGCAGCATATCGAGGTCTTCAGCCCCTTCACGGACAAAAGTTACCTTCTTCCAGTCGCCGTCGTCAATAACGCCCAGGCTACCTACAAAAAAGCTCACCCAATAGGCTTTCACTTCACGACGGGTACGTGAGTAATCATGCTCGCAGAACGGCATCTTCTCATTCCAGATGCGCAGGAACGAAGCGAGGACCTCTTCTACCTTTTGCCCAATCGCTTCTCGGGTCCATCCGTTCCAGAACAGATCCTCCAGCGTTGTAATCTTATCCACAATCAGTCGATTCACATGCGGATCTTGCAGGAAATGCTCATGTACTTCAATTTTGCCTGCTTTGATGCCATCCTCCAGGTCATGTGAGGAGTACGCAATATCGTCGCAAAGGTCCATCAACTGTGCTTCCAGCGTCTTCTTGCCTGCCGGCACGTTCCAGCGTTCACGGATCTCCCGAATATATTGCCACTCATGATGATACATGCCTTTCTTGCTCTCTGTCCCGGGGTACGGATACTTGTTGATTCCTAGTAATACCGCATCAGACAGGTTCAGTCCGTCGATATCTTCACGCTTCTCCAAGTGCATAATGAGACGGAAATTGTGTGCATTGCCTTCAAAATGCTCGTATTTCCGTTTTAGCTCGGCACGGACTTCAGACTCCACCTTGGGGACTTTGGCGCTGCGGCTTTTTTTCATGATTTTCTTAGCCTCGGTGTTAATGAGGTCATCCAGAATACCATCCAATACTTCTTCACCTTTATGTCCAAACGGCGGGTGACCGAAGTCATGTGCGATTGCAGCACACTCCACCACTTCTGAATCAATAATAAGGCCGGGGTTGTCCGCGCGGTCCCAGTCTACCTCAGGAAAACGGCGAATCAAACTGCGGGCAGCCTCTCGTGCAATCTGTGCCACCTCCAGGGAATGGGTCAAGCGAGTACGATAATAATCGCCCGTTCCTGCGCCAAACACCTGCGATTTGCCCTGTAACCGACGGAAGGTCGGTGAATGAATGAGTCTCGAATAGTCCCGTTCATACGCTGCACGAGATCCATCCAATTTGGTTAATTCAGGATATTGTCTATGTTCTCTCAGATCGTTCCATTGCATGGGGATCACTCCTAGCCGACTGTCTCTATTTTGAGTGATTATACACAACATCTGTGGTTTCGAAAAGTGAAACCTGTCTGCGGTTGTCATCTCTTCTTACATCAACTTGTAATGAACAGTCATCTTCTCTTATTATACCCTGCCAGACTATCATCCGTGCATCTAAATGACAATGATTCATATTGAACTCATTATTCACATATGCTTGCTCACATGGCAGAACAACCCTAAGTATTCACGGTGCCAGCAGGTGGCCGTTCCGGTTACGGATCGTTCTTATGATCGCTGTTATTCCCAAATTTCTTTGATTCCCTTTATAAAGGGAGAAATTCGGGAAGAGCGTATGCTTCCGATGCAGCTTTCTTGCAGAAAGCTTTCAGGCGACCGCTTCGCTTCTTCAGAATCGATTCCGTCCCCTTCACTACTTTTGCTGTTTTCACACCAAATCTAAATGACATCATATTCTCTATAAGGGGGAATTCTTCAAAACTTTGAAAAGCTAAAGAATTTCATTACGATTTTCATCCATCGCTGCAATGATGGTCTGCCTCCCCCGCTCCTACCCGTTGTGGGTAAAAACAAAAAAACCGACAGGACTGAAACGCCCTGTCGGGGTGGAGATGGTGAATTCAAAGATATCTTGTAGTTTCCATGCTATATAAGCTCTGAGCCTTTCACCCGGAAACTGCATGGAACATTCCATTACTTTTGATTCAGTACACCGTTATTACATCAATGCGATATTGCAGAAGTTTACACCATAACTTTACAAATATCGTTTGTGAACTCTACTGGATCTTGAATTGGCAATCCCTCAATTAACAATGCTTGATGGTACAGCAAGCTTGTGTAGAGGTTCAGTTTTTCCTGATCCTGCGCGAAAGCGTCTTTCAACGATTTGAAAACATCGTGATTCACGTTGATTTCAAGTACTTTGTCGGCTTGTACGTTTTCACTGTTCGGCATAGCTTTCAGGATTTTCTCCATTTCAATCGTCAGCTCACCTTCAGTAGACAAACATACCGGGTGGCTTCTGAGACGTTTGGAAGCTTTAACGGCTTTGACTTTACCCGCCAATTGAGCTTTCATCGCTTCAAACAACTCTTTGTTGTCGTTGTCCTGAGCGTCCGTTTCTTCTTTGTCCGCGCTATCTTCGATGCCCAGGTCACCACTGGAGATGGATTTGAATTCTTTCTCATTGTAGTTCGTGATCATCTTGATTGCAAACTCGTCGATGTCATCGGTAAAGTACAATACTTCGTACCCTTTCTCAAGAACACCCTCGATCTGTGGCAGCTTCTCAATACGGCTAATGGACTCACCAGATGCATAGTAGATGTACTTCTGATCTTCCGGCATTCTGGAGACGTATTCGTCCAAGCTCACGAGTTTGCTCTCTTTGGAAGACGTGAACAACAGCAGATCCTGCAATGTATCCTTATTCACACCATAGTCGCTGTATACACCGTATTTCAATTGACGACCAAACGCTTGGTAGAACTTCTCGTAGTTCTCACGCTCGTCCTTCAGCAGGCTTTGCAGTTGACTCTTGATTTTGTTCTTAATGTTCTTCGCGATCAGGCTAAGCTGACGGTCATGTTGCAACATCTCACGGGAGATGTTCAGGGACAGGTCTTCCGAATCCACCATACCTTTGACAAATCCAAAGTAATCTGGCAACAGATCCCCGCATTTATCCATGATCAATACACCGTTGGAGTAGAGTTCAAGGCCTTTTTCATACTCTTTAGTATAGTAGTCAAACGGCGTGTTCTCCGGAATGAACAGGATTGCATTGTATACCACTGCGCCATCTGCGCTGATGTGCAGGTGTTTGAGCGGTTTGTCAAAACCGTAGCGTTTTTCCATATAGAAGTTATTGTAGTCTTCTTCGGTCAGTTCGCTTTTATTTTTACGCCAGATCGGCACCATGCTGTTCACGGTTTGTTCTTCTTGGTACTCTTCGAACTCGTTCTCTGTGCCCTCTTTCGGACGTTGACCCGTCACATCCATCTTGATCGGGTAGCGAATGAAGTCGGAGTATTTCTTGATGATGGATCTCAGGCGGTACTCTTCCAAAAACTCGTCATACGAATCTTCTTCGGTATTTTCTTTGATCGTCAGCACAATCTCTGTACCTACGGAATCTTTCTCAGCTGGTGTGATCGTGTAACCATCCGCGCCTTCGGACTCCCATTTCCACGCCTCGTCGCTGCCCAGCGTTTTACTCGTTACTGTTAGCTTGTCCGCCACCATAAATGCCGAGTAGAAACCAACCCCGAATTGTCCGATGATGTTATGGCCGTCTTTGGCTTCATTTTCCTTCTTGAACGCCAGGGAGCCACTCTTCGCGATAACGCCCAGATTGTTCTCCAGCTCTTCCTGCGTCATCCCGATACCGGTATCCGTCAGTGTGAGCGTGCGATTTTCTTTGTCGATCGTAAGCTTGATGAAGTAGTCCTCTTTGTTGAAAACAAGCGTATCGTCTGTCAGTGCTCTGTAGTAAATTTTATCAATGGCGTCACTGGAGTTGGAGATCAATTCTCTCAAAAAGATTTCTCTTTGGGTGTAAATGGAGTTGATCATCATATCCAGCAAACGTTTGGATTCTGCCTGGAATTCTTTTTTAGCCATGAGTGGTTGGACTCCTTTCAAATTGGATATCGAATGATTCAGTTAAACAATAGGAAGCAAACCTCTGAACTCACATGCAAAATGTTACGCTAGAAAATATCCCAATCAAATTGTTCCCATCATTTTTAGATCCCCATTTCAGAACTCAGCACCTCAGTTATTTTTGCTATCTAATGGCCGTTCCGGTTACGGATCGTTCTTTTGATCGCTGTTATTCCCAAATTTCTTTGATTCCCTTTAAAAAGGTAGAAATTCGGGAATAAAGGCGAACGCTTCGCTTCTTCAGAATCGATTCCGTCCCCTTCACTACCGAGGTGTTCCGACAAACAACTTAATGATGCGAGACATTTACAAATGGAAAAACGTCAGGGACGCATTTCGATTTCAAAAAAACTTTTCTAGCCACTTCACACGCATGTCATATCCCAAGGTGAACTTTACCTACTTATCAAAAACAGAATCATTCCATATGTAGGCGTATAGTAAAAACATCATTTGTTAGCACTCTAATGATCGGAGTGCTAAACCCTTCCTTTTATATAACATATGGGAAAATTGGGTGTCAATACGCAGGCGGTTATTTTAACAAAAAGATCGAATACCCCTTCAACTTTGACACATCACCAATCATTCTAACGTAATCCCGCGGGTAAAACAAAAGCCGCCTCGAACCAAAGTTCGAACCGGCATAGAAGAAACAATTACGGTTAGAATTAGAAACTTCTACTTTTTGGCCATTTTCGGATCAAGGGTATCGCGTAGTCCATCACCCATTAGGTTGAAGCCGAGAACGGTCAACATGATGGAAACGCCGGGGAAGATCAGTGTCCACGGTGCTTTTTGTATAAACTGACGGGAGTCCGACAGCATTTTACCCCACTCCGGGTCGGGTGGTTGTGCACCCATGCCTAGAAATCCGAGTGCAGCAGCTTCGATGATCGCCGTCCCAATTCCGAGTGTACCTTGCACGATCAGAGGAGTAAGGCTGTTGGGCAAGATGTGGCGAAACAAGATTCGACCGTTGCCCGCTCCAAGTGTCCGTGCCGACGTAATGAATTCCTCCTGTCTCAAGCTGAGTACCCGTGAACGCACCAATCTTCCGTAGGTCGGGATGTTCACGATGGCGATGGCGAGCAGTGCATTTTGCAACGACGGGCCCAATATCGCCACAATGGCGATGGCCAGTAATATCCCCGGAAAGGCGAGCAAGATATCAAATAGACGCGAGATAAGCATGTCCGCCCATTTTCCATAAAATCCGGCAATCAGCCCCAGTAGCGTACCCGCGATAATGGAACCAATGACGGAGAAGAACCCCACCCACAAGGAAATACGCGCCCCATGCAGCACTCTGGAAAACACGTCACGCCCCAGATCATCCGTACCAAACCAATGCTCTGCCGAAGGGGCCTGAAGCCGATCCACTAGCACCTGTTCCTTGTAATCGTAAGGTGCAATGTATGGCGCGAGGAAGGCCAACAGTATAAAAAATACGATAATAATCAGACCTGCAAACGCAAGCCGATTTTTCCGAAACGTTCTCCATGCTTCCCGCCATGGACCGGATGTGCTCGCCGACGCAGCGTCAATGGATGGTCCGGTATTGGTCGATAATTTGGCCATGCAGTGTCTCCTTTCTTGGATATGAATATAACAAAAGATCAACGCGTTCTATTACACTCAAGCACTACGATTGCATTACCATCTTCTGATCGCTATTATCCCCAGATTATATTGGTCCACCTATTTAAAGGTGAAAATCCGGTGATAAATGCGCAGCCTTTGCTTCCGATGTAGCTTTCTTTCAGAAAGTTTTTAGCTTCGCTTCTACAAATTGGTTCTGCACTCTTCGTGTCGTGTGAACCCAAATGATGAATTGCCTATTTATAACTGATACGAGGGTCGAACACGGCGTAGAGCAAGTCCACAATCAGATTGATTACCACGAAAAAGAAGGCCACGATCAGAATGCCACTCTGGATCACTGGATAGTCCCGCGAACTAATCGCTTCATATATATAACGTCCCACGCCCGGCCAGGCAAAGATCGTTTCGGTCAACACCGCACCCCCGAGCAACGATCCGGTCTGGATGCCGATAACCGTGAGCACAGGGATAAACGCATTTTTGAGTGCATGTCCATATACGACAAAAAACGGACCCAGTCCCTTCGCCTTTGCTGTACGAATGTAATCGGAACTCATGACTTCCAGCATGCTGGAACGGGTCATCCTTGCAATAACGGCCATCGGGATCGTACCAAGCGCAATACTTGGGAGCAACAAATGTTTCGTTACGGTCCACAACTGATTCCATTGTCCAGCGATCATCGTATCCAACACATACAAGCCCGTAATGGCTTCCACCGGATCACGTGCATTCATGCGTCCAATCGACGGCAGCCACTGCAACTTGTTCGCAAACAGCCATTGTTCCATCAGGCCGAGCCAGAAGATTGGCATGGATACACCCACTAGAGCAATGACCATACAGCAATAATCAAACCAGGAGTTGTGCTTCCATGCACTGACAATCCCGGCATTCACCCCAATAATGACAGCAAACAACATACTTGCCATCGTTAATTCAAGGGTAGCTGTCAGATAAGGCACAATTTCCTGGGCAATAGGCACCTTGGTGCGGATGGACGTTCCAAGGTCACCTTTGAGCAAATCGCCCAAGTAAGCGAAATATTGCTGGAACCAAGGTTTATCCAGACCGAGCTGGTCACGAAGGGCCTGCTTGGATTGTTCGGTTGCCTTTTGCCCAAGTATGGTCTCGGCCGGGTCACCCGGAATCGCGTGGATGATGGAAAAGACAATCAGGGTCATGCCCAGCAGTACGGGCAGCAACACAAGCACACGTTTGACAATATAGCTGTTCAATCCTGTTCACCTGCCTTCGACATATCGTGCAAAATAAAAAGCGCTGGCAGACACGTATGCTTTGGATAGTTACGTCCGGATGTGGGTTCTGCCAAGCATTGCGTCTCACCAGCGCTTTAATAGAAAGAATGGTTATTGCGTTAGATGCATATTCAGATTCAACTTACCTCTACTCTATTCGAAGTAGGCACTAGCATAGGATTCACTGCCCAGCGGAGATGGTACAAAACCTTTCAGGTTCGATTTACCCGCCAGAATTGGCGTCGTGTGCACAAGTGGAATCCACGGTGCGTCTTCCTTGATAATTGCCTGCGCTTGTTTGTACAGCTCGGCACGTTTCTCCTGATCTGTTTCTTTCTGCGCATCGGTCAGCAACACATGCAACTCTTCGTTGACATAGAAGCTGCGGTTGTTGCCCGGAATGGCGTCTTTGTCGAGCAAAGTGTACAGGAAGTTATCCGGGTCCCCGTTGTCACCCGTCCAGCCAAGCATGTAGATATCGTCTTTCTCTCCGGCTTTGGCATCATCCAGATACGTCGCCCATTCTGGGGATTCGATGTTCGTGGTCACGCCGATTTTCTCAAAATCAGCCTGGATCGCTTCCGCAACCTTCTTGCCATCAGGCATATACGGGCGGGATACCGGCATGGCATAGAAGGTTACCGGATCAGGCAAACCGTCAGGGAAGCCAGCTTCGGCGAGTAGAGCTTTTGCTTTTTCCAGATCATATGGGTAATCCTCAATGGTATCGTTGTATCCCCACAGCGTTGGCGGCATCGGGTTGACAGCAGGCTCAGCTTGTCCAGCAAAGAACGCATCAATAATCGCCTGCTTGTTTACCGCATGGTTGAGGGCTTGTCTGACTTTGACATTATCAAATGGTTTCTTCTTGAAGTTAAAGCCGATATACGCCACGTTGAACGGTGGACGCTCAATCTTCTGCAACTCGCTATTGCCTTCAAGGATGGACAGATCGTCCGGGTTCAGGTCCTCCATGACATCAATCTCGCCGTTTTGCAGGGCATTGAAGCGAGCGGTATTATCCGGAATCGAACGCACGATTACTTTGTTCAGCTTCGGTAGTCCTTCTTTCCAATAATCCACGTTTTTCTCCAGGGTGATGGAGTCGTTACGTTTCCACTCTTTGAATACAAATGGGCCGGTGCCCACAGGCTCGCTCTTGAAGTTTTCTTTTTTCTCCTGAATCGCTTTTGGGCTGGCAATGCCAAATGGCGTCATCGCAATATTTTGCAGGAAAGGCGCTTGTGGCTGGTTCAATGTGAACTCCACCGTAGTCTCGTCCGTTGCCTTCACTTCCTTAATCACACGTCCGTCCTCTGGACCAAACATGGAGTCGTAATAATCGAAGGAATCTCCCTCGAATTTATATTCACTCGCCGGATCACCCCAGCGGTTGAAGTTGAACACAACAGCCTCAGCATTAAAATCAGTTCCATCATGGAATTTCACACCGGACTTCAGCTTAAACACATACTTGAGTCCATCCGCCGAAATCTCCCAGCTCTCTGCCAGTCCAGGAACGACCTCTGTTCCGCCTTCCTTGTAGTCCAGCAATGAATCAAATACCTGATGTCCAATCTTCAGTGACTCTCCATCGGTCACAATTGCCGGGTCCAATGCCACCGAATCCCCCCCGCGGCCCATGATCATCGTATCTTGCGCTTCTGTCACTTCGGCTGGTGGCTCGCTGCCTTCCGCCGGAGCAGGCGAATTCCCAGCCCCCTCATTGCTCGAACAGCCTGACAACACCAAGACGGTGCTCAAAGCCAGAGTCAAAAAACCGGACATCCATTTCTTTCTCATTCGCATACGTACAACACCCTTCCCTGTCTCATAATGTGTGTGATGCTGGCATGAAAAAACTTCAATGATAGCCATTGGTTCGGTGCTTGCTTGTATCAATGAAAGGCTTTAGGTGCCTGTGATACCTGAATTAAAGTTCCGGGAAAAATAAGGCATGTATATGAAACGTAAAAAACGTATGGGAGAAAGATGAATAATGGATATAAGTAAAAGCCAGATCATCCTGCACATGGATTACGGATATGGACGATTACTTTTATAGAAAAAGAAGACGTGCAACGAACAAATTGCCTTGTGAGATGACTCTATGTAATGTAATGAAATGAGTTTGTTGCGATTTATTTGAACTTAGGTCAATAAGTAATAGCAAACGGTTACGGACTGTTAGACAGATCAAATCAGTAGATTAAAATTACAGATGGGCATATAGATACTACGCTGCTAGCTCTGCAATCAAACCTATCCCTTGAGCGGGTGCGGGTCGTTTTGAGTATGCAGTGTGGGAGCTGGACTAGGTATCGTTTGCAATACGGACGAAAGAAACTCTACATAGGCTAGGTAGTTTTGATGTGTGAGTTGTTTATTAGGGTGGTTATCTCTTGCAGATTGGATGTGTATAACGTATGAACGAGATCTTGAGATGTTGGATTGTACAACAGAGAGACATTACAATAACTTCATATGTTATGGTTTTGTCATGATGAGGAGGATTGTGTAAATAAACTGTGGTGAAAAACAATTTCGTGTAACTTACTTTACATCACATTAATCAATTAGACAAGAGATTTACAGACATAAGTCTTCAACTTTATTATATGCGTCAATATTACTTACACAAAGCACAAAAAAGGAACACAGTTCGACAAAAAGCGTCTCGTGTTCCTTCTCCACTCAATCCACATTTATATAAAATAAAAATTTTAATTTGCTAAGAATCAGCTCACTTTTTAAACAAACCTCTGCGATGCATCACGGTAATAAAACGGTAAAAATCATAACTCGCCCCATTATCGATGCTGAACAATGGATTTTTGGTGTCATATGCCAGTGCTGCATCCACAGCAGCTTTCGCCCATACTGGAACTTCCATTTGCTGACGCGCCTGCAGTTTGTCGACCTGGGATTTGAGCGCATCAAACGCTGCTTTCTCTTCGGCTGTCATCGGTTCGCCCCCTTTCGGTGGTTCGGTTGGTGGATTCGGATGACTTGGATTCGTCGGATTGGATGGCTCCGGGGGGTTCGGAGTGGCTGCTGCGTATCTTGCTCTGAGCTGTGCCGCTGTTCCCTCGAATTCATTCATATCCACGTTGCCACTAATGCCATTCACCTTGCCTGAATCCGTATACTGCCAGAACGTCCAACGCTTCCATGCCGGTTGGTCTTCCGGTACACGGGTGTTGCTGTAACGCGCGATCCACAGATCGTATGAGCTTAGTGATGTGTCAAAATTCCCGGCAAATGAATTGCCCGTGTATATGATCGGTTTTACACCTGTCAGACGTTGTAATTCGGTTAAAAAAGCTTTGGCAACCGTATTCATCTGCGCTTTGCTCAGGTTGCCTGGGTTGTTCTCGTAGTCCATAACAGGTGGAAGTTGTAAAGCCTTGGCTCCTCCAACTTTGTTAAGTGTATTGGCGTAATGTGCTGCTTCTGCTTTGGCACCATCGGTAGATGTCGCGCGGAAGAAGTGATACGTTCCGACCAGCATGCCCGCCGCCAGTGCACCCGTTACATTTTTCTGGTAATTCGGATCGGTATATGTCTGCCCCTCGGTTGCCTTGATGAATACAAATGTCATGCCACTTGCCTTCACCTTCGCCCAGTCAATACTGCCCTGGTATCGGGAGACGTCAATGCCCTGTGTGTTGCTCGAACTTCTCGTTTGCATGTTTCTCACACCCTTTATGCGGCAAATTGCCGTTTGTATATAGTTAATGCGGAGGGATCAGGGGTTGCTTGTGTGCGTGTCCCTGATGTGTTGAGTTATGTGTAGTTTCACGTGCTAGCTTGCTATAGTCGCATTACTTCTTACTATCTCCAGCCTGTGAATCTATGTCGTCCGGATCAGCCTGTGAAAAAGAGTCCTTGGCACTGGGGGAGAAGTTACCGGGGAGTTCCCCGGTTCCCCCTTTTCCCTTAAGCACTTCAATGGCCTGTCGGATCACTGGCGGAATGGGAGCGCCCAACTTGCCCCCGTTTTCGATAATGGACAACAACTCATTTGCGATATAAAAAAAGGCGACCGCATCCCTGAACAAATGTCCGTCTCCCAGAACACCGTCCACCAGATGAGCCACCGATACCATTGCAAATATAAATACCTTTCGTGCGATGCCGAACATGCCAACATTACTCTCTAACTTGCCACTCATACCCGCTGCCGCGATGCCGGTTAGGTAGTCGAGGATGACGAATACGAGCAATACGCCGAGTACGCCTGACCAACCTCCGAAGAAGTAGGTTACCGAGCTACTCATGAGTGCAATTCCCCATTTCCATAGGATATCCCATCGTTCCATGGTTTCACCTCCTTTGATTGTAATTCTAGTCGGTGAACTTATAAAGCTAAGACTTTAATTTCTTTTGGCAAATTCTTCATATGCCGAACTATAAAACTATTGGGAGACCGCTACTCTGTTGCAAAATAGTTGTATGTCCTTTGATCTGTTATTCCTGTGCCACTCACATTAAAACCATTTACAGTGGGTATGATTTTATCATCAACAGACAAGCCGTTATCTAAACCAACCACTCTGTTAAGAACACGTGTATCACCAGTACTATAGTTATTCCTTGGTGATTCTTCACTGTAGATACCATAATAAATATAGTTTGGAGTATTAGTAGCATTTGCAAATGTTATATGGCGCGGCTTAAATGCCAATCCATTCACTGAACCAGTTCCATTCGAGCCTATAACAAATTGTCCTGTCGCAAATTGCTTACCAGTTTTAATTTGCTTTATCTTGTTTGCTAATGTTGACCATGTGTCATTTATGGATGCACTACCTCCCATGGCGTTAACGGCATCCACGATCCCATTTTTAGCATTAACGCCAGATTGAAAAACATCAGGACTCCATGCGCTCCATATATTATCCATACATGTTCGCATGTATAACGTTGGTGTATTATGCGTATCCAATCTCGATGCACGTTGAATTACATGAGTTGGTGCGTTTGAATGCACAAGGACTTCGACGTAAAACCAAGCGTTAGCCACACCACCTGGTCCATTTATAGCGTTGAAACAATCGTACTGTCCACCAGTCTTGATATTATTTAAGTCAGAACTGTGGGCGAGTTGAATAACGCTACCGTTATCCTGTGTAATTTTGTACTTCTGCCATGGCTTATTGTCTACGTAGTTTTTAAGCGTATCTCCATTTGGAATAGCAATTTTTAACATGGATAGGGCTGCCACATTCTGCTGCACGGTATCAGTCAGATTCATAAGCAACGCCTTTTCGTTGTCTGCGACTGAGCCGACAAATGACGCTACCGGAGATGTGTCCATCATCAGGTATGTAACTCTATAGGCTGCTAACGAATCGAACAATGGAACTGATTGATATGCACGTTCAAGTCCGTAACTGTTCGCATCCTTAGACCTTTCCCACTTGTCCGACAGACCATTTTTATAAATCGTCATAACCTTTTTAGCTTTGTATTTTAGTGGGTTTGACGCAACTCCTCCGCCCGCATTCAATGAGTTTATTTCGTAAGTGCTCCATTGAGTCGATAATGCAGGCTTTGTTGCTTCACGCAACACATTCCCCGTTCCGACCTCAATCTGATTATTGCCCTCAATAAACGTCAATTGTCCCTCTGACATGATCGGCTCGACAATCGGCGTTGCAAGTTGATAGACGAGTTGATATGGACTCCATGCCACGTTTGTTGTAAGAGATTGAGGTAATGTCATAGTCCACGCCCCAGATTGAACTCCTGTTGAAGAAGTTGGATCTAATTGTACCCACGCCTTCGTTCCAGTTCCATTGTACGGAGGAATTGGAACGCTACCTCCTTGTTCGTAAGGAAACATCCTCCAACCCATGAAATACGCTTTAACCTCGTCGGCTGTCGGGAGATAGTCGTTCCCCCATCCACTATCTGCGTTGAGTATTGAAACCTCAAATACTTTAGTCGCAAGGTTAACAAAGAACCTATCGCCGCCGTAGTCAATTTCACTACCAGCAGCATTACCTAACAAACTACCATCGAATTTGCTTACTAGTAATGTGTTTGTTACGTCATACGGAGTGATATAAACCTTTTTATACCCGGTCATTAACTGCCCCGGTTTCCAAGAGAGTGTGCTGTCTAATACAACCCGCCTCCATTTCGCCAGTTTGAAATACTGCCCGTCCTTCTCGAATACTTCGTCAGCATTCGCCCCTGTTACTGGATCGGCGAATAGATCAGTTTGCAACGCGAACATGACGTCCTCACGTGGTTTGAACGGTTTGGCTGTTTTGCCGATATTGAGCATCGGGTTAAGGATTGTATCGGCGCCGTCGATTGTCCCGTTAATGTACACAACAATTTGCGTTAGCTTACCGCTATTGAACGTTCTTTCTCCCTGTCCGTAACTAAGGAGCAGAGTCTGTTCGTCAGCCGAAAAAACGGCTAACTTCCCCTTACCATTCAAGCCTGAAAATGACAGGCAATAGTCCGTTTGTGGGAGGACAGTAACCGACAGACGCGTCCACCCGTCTGTCGACTCTGCCGTTTGTTCATACGTATAAGGACCGATAATATTGGATTCTTTAGTCCTATAAGTAGCCTCATAAAACGGTGGCAGCAAATTCTCGCCGTAACGAATCGCGTAAGGATTTCGAACTGGCTGAACGCTATCGACATATGGGTACTTTGCACCTACCTGTTCCGGCGTCATGCTGTCCAGTGCAGCGTACTCAGTTGCGGTGATTTCATAAAATCTCACACCATCAAAATAAGCGTATTGACCTGTAGCACTGCCATTGGTTTGTACAATAACTGATGCAACGACATCCGATGTAGGCGCATATGCCCTCCACAAAGGGACGAATTTAGTAGCATTGGCAGTGGAATTGACGCCTTTAGTTGCCGTTAAGCCACTGGCATAAAAGGATGCGTTCGTCGCATTGCCGTTTTTGGTGTATACTACAGCAATATAGAACTTATTTGCTTTGGCATTGATCTTACTTACAGCTGTCGCCGTAGCAAAAGCACCCGAGGTAACCGTTAACTTAATTCCGTTGGAGCCTTCGGTCTTGTTTGCTTGATCTATTGAGGCTGCGCCTTGAAACAACAGCCACCGAACGGTACTTTCACACCCACCATCACGCCCCAACAAATTCACAAGCGTTCGGCCCTTCAACCCTTCCAACTTAAACGCCGAGGCACGCTCCGCATTAATGATCTGCAATCCAGGCTCCAACGTCACCGATCTACGCTTCTCGGTATCCAACCGCTCCTGAATACTACTCACCTGTGCTGCGGTTTCCTCAGCCTTTTCTTCCACTTGCCCTACACCTTCATCAACCTTCTCCCAGTTCTGATCCAAATACTTATCCAGATCAAAATAGGTCGTAGATGGCGAGGAACGGTCAATCTTATTCAATCCCAAATTCGGTGTTTTTGGTTCATTCATCTATGCTCCACCTCCTGCAAATTTATCCTGCCCTGTCTGCTCAATCTCCTCCAGCGTCATGCTTTCAACCTCCGCAATCGTCAAATACCGCAGACGGTACTCTACGGTCATATGTGCCGGTTTAATATCTTCAATCGCTGCCTTCAGATCATCCAGATTGGGCGGCAAGCCCCATGTGTCGATGAATCGGATTCGGATCAAGTACTCCTCTGGCGATACGGATACATCAATCCCGCCGCTTTCGTAGGCCTGCGCCACGTTCTTGAGCATGGAGCCAGAGACTTTGCCGCTGCCGCGCATCTTGGAAATGATCACGGATCTCCGCTGGTCGTCTGGCTTGGCTTGATTCGTCTGAATCTGCAAATCCCGCTCGTAACGTTCCAATGCCCAGGTTGCAGACTCCGGGTAGAATTGGTCCAGCACACTTTCCAAACCCACCGTAAGCTTGTCCAGTTCTACACCTTCGGTCTCCGTGAGAAGCTGCATCTCAAGCACATTTTCATAAAATGGGGGCAAAAGAGTCATTAATACCTCTGCTTTACTCATGTCACCTTCACCGTCCCAAGAACGGCTACTGCGCCGGGGGCAATCTCCAGATTGGACATACCACCATTCACCAGCAGATCGCTATAATCGATCACAGGCGGGATATCCAGAATGACATTCGCAATCCGTGTCCAACGAACCAACGGATCGGCAAAAGCCAGTTCTTTCAAATACGTAGTAACTCCCGTTTCAATCAGTGTCTTCACGCCCTCGTACGTTGAACCGGAAGCAAGCGTGACCTGTACCTCCACATCAATAGGTATCTCTTCTGCCCCCACGACTGTGACCACGGGTCCGATTGGAGCAGTACCTTCGCCCATTCCATCCTGGGTTGGATCGATATATTCCTGCACCGCCTCAATGACCGCCTCAGCAGGTGTTTGCATCTCATTATTCAGCAATGCCACCTTGACTGTACCTGGTCCGTCCCATAGTGGAAAAGCCTTCGCTTTGCCCACACCGGAGTTCTCCCGTGCCCATAACTCATACTGATATTTGTTGGCACTCGTGACCGGACGGGAAACTTTATCCTGATAGCGATCATATAAGGCCTGATCTGTTTCCTCGTCTTCGCCAGGAACCAGCAACTGTGTCAATTCAGCTGTCGTTAGGCCAGCAATATAATCGATGGGCAGCAGGGCCCCCGTATATTCATTACCTTCCGCTCCCGCGACTTCACATTCCAACACATATCGCCCTGCCGCGACGCGCTCCACAACAACATACACCCGATCCCCCGTGGAAAAACGACTCTCCACAGGAACCTCAACAGGCTTACCTTCATTATCCCGGAAACTACCAACCCAACGTGCCTTCGTGGCCGCTTTACGTTGAATGCCCGACCAAGCCACCGCGCGATCCAGATATTCTCCAGATGCTGTATCTGCAAACTTAAGATTGGCGTTCACATCCAGCTCGATATACATTTGAGCCATTTCCACAGCCGCAGGCGCAAGCGCATCATAGATAATGCTGCCTTCACGTTTATCCACACCATCTGGTACCCTATCCAGCATTCGGTTTAAAATAACTTCAAACGTCTGCTCTTCATACATCCATGTTCACCTCCGTCTCTTCCCTGAAGCTGCCAAAATCCGTTTCCACGGTAAAAGACACCCGTACCCCATCGGCCTCGTGAACAAAATCGAACTCGGTTACATCCGAAATACGATCATCTGGAAGCAACGCTTCGCGAATCCAGCGTTCTAGTTCCGATTCAACCATGGATCTCCCGGCTATTCCTTCCCAGGACCATTCCATGCCGTAATCCGAAGAATAGATTAGATGCTCGTATCGGCGTGTGGACAACGCTTTATACACCGCCTGTTTTACTGCATCTTTTCCATCCAATTGCAACCTTCCAATTCGCTGTCCCGAAGCTTGAAACACATACGTCAGACTTGGAAGCACAGCAGCTTCTTCCTGATCTTCTGCACTAATCTGCGCACCCTGTGGAATCATGGATTCACCAGCCGATCCAGCACCACAAAGCTGTCTCCGCCTTGAACACGTAACAACAAGACATGGTCACCCACGGTCCAAGCTTTGTTCGCCACGGACTCCGGCAGTACCAGAAAAGGCTCGGCCAATGCCAACCGTTGTTCAACGGTTATCTCCAGCGGCTGTGTGTTTGTCACGCTTCCGTACATTACCTGAACGGGAGACTTGGCATCTACAGCGGCCACCGCCGCCTTTTTAATCACATCCAGCATCATTTATCGTTACACCACCTTCAAATCCAGCGACATCGTATGCACGCCCCCCTGTACCTTATGCGTACATTCGTCTACCAGAAAATATTGATTAATCTTCAGTTCATCGATCTGGATGTTGACAAAACTGCCTGCCCTCACCTTGAAATCACCAAGCGCATCCACCTTCAACGTCTGCGTCTCGCGATTGCGGAGGGTCATCAGGGTCTTGAGCATTTCATCAATCTGACCTTCGTTCAGGCCATCATCCGCTTTTTGGTACAAAAAAAGCAGCCCCCATTGACGGATGCTGCCTGAATCCTGATGAACATAGGTTTCTCTTTTTCCCGTATCCTTGTTATCCCGATACAGCTTGATCTTGTTATACGTCTGGTCGTCAATCGATCGCGTATAGCTGTAATCCGTGAGCAGACTGTTATCCCCAATAACAAAGCCGTAAGGCATCTCTTCCACATCCCGAAGCACAAGCTTGCCAAAATCATCGTAGAAGATGTAGTTTTGGCCGCCATAGATCAGCGTTCGGTCGAGCGCCTCACAGATCATGTCGATCAGCTTTTTGTTATCAAATACCATGCGCGGAATAACGTATTTTGGCTGGATCAGATCACCTGTTTTCAACAGAAAGTCTTTGGCAATTCGTTTGATCACATCCGTAGCGGTTGCGTTAACGAACTTGTACGTCTGATTCGCGGTTAGATAACGAGTCTGGTCGTAGGCTTTGATTTTGACACTTTCGTCCTTGCCACTATCCACCGAGAAGATATATCCGTAAAATATTCCTACCTCGTTGCTAATATATTTCACGATATATCCATTCTCATAGGTGAATTTCTTGTTTTGGTACAGACTGCCCTTGATCAACGTGAATTCCAGAGAGGAAGGTTTGCCGATACGGGAGGTTTTGTACGTAATGTCACCGGCAATTTCGCTAATGTCCCAGATGTTGCCCTGCTTGTCATCCAGTAATAACCGTTCCTTCATGTTTGCCAGCTTATCATCCAACCTGATCTGCTCTTGCATATTCCTACTCCTTTCACGGAAGCTTGATCACAAGTCCAATCGGCAGCTTCTTCAGTTGTGCATCTTTGATGCCATTCAGCTTCTGCAGCTCTTTCCAGCGAGCTCCATCTCCCAGATGGGCTTTGGCTGCAGACCACAAGGATTCTCCAGCTTTAAGTGAGACAGTCTTGGGCTGGATTTTTTCATTGGGCCGGGAGGCTTTGGTTTTTGTTTTCGAAGCAGCAGTATCCTTGCTGTCCTTGAGTGGCACTACTTTTTTGGCGGCATAAAAAATGAACTGCTTCAGCTTGATATCATACTGGATATCCCCCACTGTACCCGCTGTCTCCTTCCAGTCGAAGCTCTCAATGGAAACCGCCATATTAATGGTATACCTTGCACTGGAAAAGAACAGTCTGACGGGTCTGCCCATCTGCATCCAACGGATGATCTTTTTCACATATTCATAGGGATCACGGTAAAACTGCTTCTGAATTGCCGGATGCCTTGCATCATAGTTCAGATGATACGGGCTGTAGTCTGCCGGAAAGATTCCGCTGAAACTGACTTCTCGTAGCTTCGGCGACTTGATTACGTTAATTTCACCCAAAGCGCTAACGTTAAACGAACTGCCGTCTCCCGAATCCGAAAACTCAATACTCTCTGGTGTCACCGGGAAAAACATGTATTCAGAGCGGTTATTGAAGCTTAGCTGAATATAATATTCCACTTATCCATACACCCCCTGAGCACTGGAGACGATCTGACTGTTCAGTCCATCGGTAATCTTGCTGATGATGCTGTCCACATCATTTCCGCTGTTGATATCCCCCGTGGTGACCTGAACGGTTGGCGTCAGACTGACAAATCGCTGAATCGCCTGCATCTCCGCAAGCTCACGCATCAGTTTCAGGTCCTCGCTCGTCACATCCACTGTGCCATCCACGTCACCGATCTTGTCCACCTGTCCGATATTGTTGATTTTGTTGATGTTACTCATGTTGCTGTTGGGAACAACGGTGGGAGTAGGTGCAGTGGGTATGGAAGGCATAGGAGGTGTTTTGGGAATTTCAGGTGTGAAGCCTTTGCCAAAATTACCGCCTGGTAGACCTTTATCCTTGGAATCTGCATTCGAAGTTGAAGAGAAACCAGAAAGTAAATCCTCCGCAACCTGCTGACCACCTTCAAAAGCTTTAGGATTGTATTCTCCGTCCATTTTGAAAAATGTCTTCACATCTTTGTCACTCGTAGGCTCCCAGGATTCCAGGCCTTTCTTCCACTCCTTTATTTGCTTGCCACCTAAATTAATATCTGACTCTTGAAACAAACCAATATTGAAACCAAAGGTTTTGTTAACAAGTTTGATCAGACTGTTAAGTCCGCCATTAATTCGTCCCATGGCATCTTCAATTACAGTTACGACGTTATAGAATATATCAAGAATGAAAATACCCATGTCTTTAAATAACTTCTGTATGGCATATACTGGGTCTATGAAAAAGTTAACAATAGCCTCCCCCAGCGAAGCAAACAGGTTCCACACTGTGGCCACTACTACTCGTACGATTTCTCCAAGCATCATAAAAGAACCTATAATGACTCCCAAAATCTCTGTACCAGACATCCCCATCATGTTCAAAATTCCAATAACTGCCGCAATCGCAGCAATTGCCAAAAGAATCGGCCAATTTAGCAATAACCACGCAGCAACGAGACTATAGACTTGTGCGATGACCAATGCCAGTACAACAATTGCCAATGCCATCAGGATAGGCTGAATGATATCCCAGTTCTGCTGAATCACGGCTGCAAGGTATAAAATGCCGTCTACCAGCATCGTTAACGCGTTTGCTGCAACCGTAAATGCGTTGCTAATCCACTCAATAATGACCGTGAAATCCCCATTTGCAAAGGCTTCATTTAATCGATCCAGTAAAGGTGTTAAGGCAACGAGGGCTGCCTGTCCAATCTGACCGAGAACCCCATTAAACTGATTAACTAGTGCATTCCACTTCTGCAACGGTGAATCCAGCATGGTGTCAAAAGCCTGTTGGGTATAGCCTTGTTTTTGCAAAATAACATCAAGCTTTGTTATAAATCCATCCAGATTAGATGAATCAATGGTTTGTTGCAGACCTGCTCCGTTTAGAGCTTCAGCAGGAATGTTAAAAGAATTGGCAAGATCACCATTGTCTCCGTTCATGGCAGCAACCAGGGCACTGGATGCATCTGACATACTTTTTCCATCTGGAGAAAGCATGCTCAACCGTTTAGTCATATCTCTCAGTTGGTCAACCTGATCCGTATTCTGTGCATAGGGGATGAGTGATAGTGTACCTTTCAAGGCATCCGTAACATTCTGTCCGCTCTTGAAAGCTTCCGCACGATAGCGATTAAAGATCGTCTCCCCCTGAGCATCATCTCCCGTAGCAGCCATATAGCGATGCTTCAGATCCTCTTCCTGCGCCGCTGGTACAAGAACCGCTTGTCCTGCTGATTTCATCATGCTGATCCAGGCTCGCACGCGCTGGGCACCTTCTGTAAAGGCAGCATTTACCTTAGCCTGTTCTTCTGACACACCTTGGAGTAAGTTGCCTGCCAACTGAATTCGGCTCAGATTTCCAGGGTTGAATACCGAATTGATTACGGTAGGCAGATTTTGAAATTGCTGAACCATATTGTTTGACATGATATACAGTCTTGCAAACATGGCATACATTCATTTCTCCCTCCTTTCCTTTTTATTTCTTCCGGGCGCGGCTCTTGGACCGTTCTTTCTTCTCTTCCTCCACCCGGATGGAGATCATTGCATAGATGGCCGCTCGTTCTCGCATGGAGAAGGCCATTAGCTCATGCGGCAAAATGTTCAATTCATGGAGAGCGTAATAAGCCAGATTGGCTTCGGAATCGCCCTCTTTAATTAGTTTTTTACGTCATCCACCAGTTCGTTCATATCCTGATTGAAGCCGTTCAACTTCTGGACCTGTTCGCCAAGCGAAGCAAATTCCCCAGGCAACAGCATTTTCCGCAAAAGCGATTCCGCCCCCATCACGCCATATGACCGCTGGAGTTCTGCGTTTTTCAAATCGGGAAATACTACACTTGCGCTCATCAGGCGAGCCATGTAATCATTCGCATCGATGTCGGGTGTGTAGACACCGTTCTTACCCTTAATTTTGCGGGTAGCCGCTTTGCGGCATTCCTGGTTTTCGTCCTCGGTCATGCTGCGCAGTTTCCAGGCAACCGGTTCGCCTTTTTCATCTTTGAATCGGGGGGAAACGATAAACTCCTCCGTTGTATCCGTTGCTGCATTTTGGGCAAAAAACATACTCAATCCACTCATATATTGTTCCTCCTCTAAAGTTAGGCTCCCCGCCGCATGAAGCGGCGAAGAGCAGAAATATGACACGCCAAATAGCCCGTAACACAGGCAAGTTGAACAGGTTTCTTTTACAAACCCGCTGCTAATTAATACGCTTTATAAATCTCAAATCATTATGCTTTCACTTCTACATTACTTCGGCAGATTGAACGATACAGGCATATCGACATCTTCAAAGGTAAAGCTCACTTCTTCCTCCAACGCCTCCGCCTCGGTATCCAGGGATGCCATGATCACACTGTCGAGGTTGACGCCTTTGAGGGTCACTGTTTGTTTGCCAATCGTAGAGGAAGGATCTTCGTTGGTCACTTCAATGTCGAAGTACGTGTCCACACCATTCTGCATGTACTGGAGCATCAGCTCACGGAAACGGGAAGTGGTATAAAAGATTGTCATGGAACCCGAACCGGACCAACCGGTTGCTTTGTGCTGTACGCCGCGGCGGCCCAAGGTTTTGACCTCTGCTTTTTGTTTCTCCACCGTTGCTTCGAGTGTCTTCACATAGAACATTTCTTCCGTTTGTCCGTTAATCGTTGCGTATGCGCGGCCTTCCTGTCCGGAGATCGTGTCGCTTGCTTTCAAAAATGCCATCTTAAACCACCTTCACTTTCATATATACTTTTTCAACGGAATCCACAGGTTGGACCTGAATCTCGATCAGAATACTGTCCGTCTCATTACCCGGAGCAACAGTAATATCTGTTTTGGAATCAAAATTTTGAATGGCACCAATATCCTGAAGTTGCTTCAGATAAGTGACACATTGGGAACGGAAAAGACTGCGCCCATCTTCGTTGTTGTTCACTTTGCCGATGTAGTAGGACTCGAAGATCCGTTTCATATCGTTAGCGATACCATCGAGAACACGGACAACACGGTTTTTGGCAAAATGCCGTGCCTTATCCGGTGTAATGGAGCGGAATGTATTTACATCCTGTTCTACCACTGCGCGGTTGCTGCTCGCTGTAAACACAAACTCACCATTACGCAGGGCTGCTTCTGTCTCGCTGTGTGTCAATCTGCCATTCACATCCACGGCATCGTCATACGCACGGAACGTCAGGGATTCATTCAGATTAGCCCCCGCTGTTGCACCAGCAGTCCAAGCTACCGTTTGTTTCGGCGTAAGAACGGTACCGTCTGCAAGCACAACACCATTTTTCACACTGATAATACCTTCATGATCTGCTGCGGGATAATCGGACAGAACCAGTTGCACCTTCTTGCCCTCGGTATCACGCAAACGCTTGATGTAAGCTGTGTAGACTGACTTGAGTGTGGCATCGTCTGAGACCAGACCAACCGTGTTAAAATCCAGTACTTCCAGCTTGGTGAGGAAATCAGCATGCTCTTGGTTCGTTACTGTACCATCCAATCCACCTGTTAGTGGAAGTGACGCTGTAGCTGTGAGAGCACCTTCACCAGTAAAGGTAACGTATGCGTTGGATTCCAGAGCTTCGATGGTGGACGAAGTTTGTTTGTCCACTTCTTTACCCGAAAGCAAAGTCGAGACATCCAATTTTTCCGGTTCATTGATATTTGCGGAGATTACAACAGCCAGATCATTACCACGTACGCCGCCGTGTTGGGCTGTGACTGTCAGTTTATCCAAAGTTGCCTTGGCTTTGGTACCTGCATTCAGTCGATAAAGAAGTAAGGTCTGTGCCCGTTTCAAAGCTTCGCGGATGAGCAGCAGTTGAGGTGCTGTCCAGTCATAGCCCAACTTGGCTTGTACATCTTCACCTGCTTGTACCGTCAGGATTGTGCTAGCTTGTCCCCATGACAATGGAAGTGCCAAAGCCACCGTTCCCCGTTCCCCTACCGTACCCGGCAATGAGCCCTCCGATGCAAAATTCATATATACGCCGGGGCGTACCTTGTTTTGTGTCGTCCATGTTCCTCCAGCCATTATTGTGCCTCCCCATTCATAAATTGTTGGATATGTTGTTTTGCCTCTTCCATTGTGTATGTCTGTTGTTCCAGCAGCACAGCTGCCAAAATGTCTTTCTCGATCCGGCTAAGTTGCCGGGATTCAGCGAACTGTGCTTTGTTGTATTTTGGATTGTTATGCAGTTCTTCTGCTTCGAGATTCTTGCGATCCGCTTCTTTCTTGCTGAACATCGCGAGTGAGCCTCCCATTCCTTTCATATCAGATCCCCCTATATAAGTTCAGCTAAAGCAACACAACTCTGTGTGAAATTCAGTCTGAACGTTAAAGTTATTCCTGTGTCGATTTCAGTTCTGTCGGTCGCTGCTCCATCTGTTGCATTGTACTGGAGGGCTCCGACACTTTGGTAGTTCGCATCGTGTAATACACCCACAGTTTGGGTGCCTCTCCCCAAGCTTTCCATCGCAGTTCCGTAGCCCGATACGGTGTTCCATCGACTTCGATTGTTTCCAGTGCTTCGAAAAGCGTGTCTGGGAAGTTGTCTGGAACCTCTCTTGCATCCAGCCAGTGGATTTCGAAGATATGAGACTGTACAAACCGATCACTTCGCTCACGAGTGAGTTTGGCAGCAAGTAAGCGGTAGGTTAAACCTTGATCTTCTGGGGTAATTCTTGATGCAGGATGGATCGGGATATTGGGGAGGTGGCGTGATAGTGTCGCGGCGATAGAGTTGGTTAGTTTGATTGTGATCATGCTTCACCTCCTTGTATATGGATCAAAGAATTAATAGACTTCTTTAGTACAGAATTAATGCTTTTTAATTCTATAATTTCCAGTGCTACTTAATCTCCTATCTTTATGGTAAAAGGAGTGTTAGGTTCTCAGATCGGGGAGGGAGTACCGGATTTTAGTGGAAAGCAGCTCATTGACGATATAAAAAAGGCGACCACATCTCTGTTAAATGTCCGTCTCCCAGAACACCGTCCACCAGATGAGCCACCGATACCATAAGCAATATAAATATCCTTTTTACAATGCTGATTAGGTACTCAAGGATGACGAGGAGCTTCCTGACCAGTCTCCATACAATTAGATTGCTGAACTGCTTATTAGCAGACTCCCATTTTCATAGTTTGTCGTGTCGTATCGTTTCATAGTTTCACCTCCTTTGATTGAATTGCTTTTTAAACAATCTAATTTAAAAATAGGTTTTTCTATTATGAAAACACTACCCCTCCTTCGTAAGAACTTTGAGTTGATGACGCATTTGGTATGGTTCCAGTCCGATGAATAATTCCACCGTAGCGTGTACTAAATGCTGTAGAGTTATTTTGTCCTGAATTATTCATAGCCATTATACGACCGCCGAATGCAGCGCCAATAGCTAAATTTTTGTTATTTATATTACAATTGGTTACTTCAATATTAGAGAAGTAGGTGGCATATATCCCTTCACGAGAAACTCCGGTAGCAGTTACATTAAGAACGCTTCCCCGTGAAGTGCTTTGAAAATGAACATTTTCGATTACATTTATGTCTCGAATAGATATTGTCCCAGCCAATTGAACTTTTGATAGTTCTATTGAACTCACTAAAACCTCTGAAGGGTTATTACTCTCAGCTGAAATAAAAATTTCTCCCTTACCTGATTTATATGAAATGTATATTGGGGCATAAGTCCCTGGCATCAACTTTATGCTAACTTGGTGATTTATAATATCAGGTATTGATCTCGTAACTTTACTAGTGGTCTTGAATGCATTACTTTTGGATAGTCCATCATTATCATCACTCCCATTAACTGCATCAACATAATATGATATATTCTTTGCTGTATATGAAACTGAATTAACGGGATTTTGCTCTACATAAGTCATAGTTTTTTTTAACACATCATTAACCGCCTTCTCCGTCGCCGCCACCGTCTCGAACGTACCGTCCGTCTTGCTCGACAACTGCACTTTCCCTTTCTGCGTCAAAGATGCATCAGGAATCTCCATCTGACTCACCGCTTCACGAAGCGCATCCAGATCCGCCTGCGTCGCAACACCTGCATCAATCTTTTCAAAAATCCCGTTAATGCTCTCCCGAGTCACATTCTCGTTCCCCAAGGGAAGAGGCAATTTCAGTCGATCCGTTTCTTTTGGCATTACGCCCACACCTCCAGTTCATTCCACGTCAAGGACGCGGCGTCCAGTTCATCCCATGTTTTCTGCTTCTTGTCCAGATCGTCCCAGATCAGATAGCGATACTCATATTCCACGGACATATGGGCCGGTTTCAATTCTTCAATCGCACGTTTGAGATCATCGATATTGGGCGGGATGCCCATCGTATCCACAAAACTCACCGTAAAACTCCACGCTTCCGGCTGAAAAGTTACATCCACCTTGCCCCCGGCATACGCCTCAGCCACATTCGCAACCTGCCTGCCCGAAAACTTTCCTGCCCCGCGCAACTTCGACTCCACCACCGCACGCCGCTGCTCCAGAGGTTTGAGACGATCTGTCTCAATGCCAAGCTCCTGTTCCCAGAAGTCCAGCCCCCACGTCGCCGTGCGGACAAAAAACTGCTCCAGCGTCTCATCCAACGCCTGGTACAACAGATCCATCTCGGTGCCTTTGGCCTGCATATCGGCCTGCATTACACGAGAAGTCTCATAGTACCTTGGCAAATACGAGAACAATTCCCGCCCTTTCTCACTCGTCAGTCCAACATCTACAATAGAAGGAGCACTCATGCCCTGTCCCCTCCCTTCCTTGCACATCATCATGGAGCGTCTCGCTCACCAGATCCAACCCAGATCGGCGTATTTCTCCCAATCTTCCTCGGTCTCTGCACTCGCTAACTACTTCCTCATCCACCATCTGCCCAACACTACTCATGCACATCCACCGCCCCCAGAACGGCGACCTGACTCGCGGTCATCTCGATATTCTGGTCACTCACACCGTTCACGGTCAGTTCCGAATAGTCAATAATCGGCGGAATATCCAACAGAATCGCGGCAATGCGAGTGTAACGAACGAGTGGATCGGCAAAAGCCAGCTGTTTCAAATACGCGGTCACCCCGCGTTCGATCAATGCCCTTACATCGACCAACGTCGCATCACTTGCCAGCGTTAGCTTCACCTGAATGTTCATCGGCACTTCCTCGGCTGGCATCACGGACACCACTGGCCCTGCCGGTGCCACGCCTTCACCCTGTCCATCTTGCGTTGGGTCAACGTACTTCTGCACCGCTGCTACCAGATCGGTACCCGCAGCACGTTTGTCTGTGTCTAACAGATACAATCCCACCGTGCCTGGCCCCTGCCATAACGGAATAACCCGCGTTGCACCTACACCTGGTACTTCACTGGCCCATTGCACATATTGCGACTTGTTGCCGCTGGTTCCTTGGTTGCGGACTTTGGCATAAAAGCGTTCCAGCAGTGCCGTATCGGCCTCAATATCCGCACCGCCTTTAATCACCTCAACGTTCGTGACAGAAGTCACGCCACTTACAGGTGTAGAGAGCACAGTTACCGTGCCCGCAGGCACATTACTCTCTTTTCCAGCAACAAGCGCTCGCACGCCTACCACCCCGGAACCATCTGAATCCAGTTCGAAACGTCCCACTGTCTCATATTCGAGCGAAGCTTCAGCAGACACTTCATCCGCGAGCGTAGCCACGACCGTACCCGCAGGCACCACTTTACCCGGAGTACCCACGAACCTCACCGCACCTTGTGCCGCCACCGCAGCTCGCCGTGTGATGCCGTGCTCTCCCGCCCGCAGATCCAGCTCTTCCGAACGAAAATTCGGATCACTGCTCGCAGCCGTACTTGCAAACCCCCGCCGAAGTAATTCCTGTGCCCACAAAGCCGCTTCAGACAGCATAAACGCTACCGGAGCCTCAGCATCCCACAGAAACGATCCTTCCGACTTATCCAGATCCGCGGGCAGACGATCCAGCATACGCTGCATAATCTGTTCCTCCGTCTGGTCCTCCAAATAACGCGGAATCTCAGCCATCCCGTCAGATCACCTCACTTTCCAGAATAAACATCTCTTCCTGCACACTCGCCACTCGGCACGAGAACATGCACTGCTCCCGATTCCAATCAAACGTGAACTGGTCTACCGATTCCGTGCGCGGATCAGCCAGCAACGTTTCCGTCACCATCCGGGTAATCTCACTTTCCATTACACCTCGGCTATCACCCTGACCCACCAGATCCTCCAGCTCCGAACCATAGTTCCGGGAATAGATCACATGTCTGTAACGTGGAGTTTTCACGGCCTTAATGCACCACTGCACCCAGGCTTCATGCCCACCAGCCGCAGCGACTTTGCCACTTGGGGTCAGCACAAAATCCCCTGCATCATAATCGAATCGCCAGCTCCGTCCAAAGCGTACCTCTTCCGAAGCCGCCCCCGACAGATCCTCCTCATCTCCCCAGATCACACCCGTTTCCGGGAACAAACTAGGCATGCGCACTCACCACCTTACACAGCACCACAATGTCGTTACCGCCATTCACCCGCATCGCCAGTACGCGATCTCCCGCTTTCAATCCTTTACCAAGAGACCACACCGCTTCTTCCACTTCCTCTTCTTGCAAAAGAAACCGTCCCGTGCCCGTCGTTCCGCCGTTTGCCACGTCAGGTATACCGGAAATCGCGCCAGCAGCCTCGCGCTCCGGCAGTCCAAGCGTGCCCGGCAACTCGGCCACGAGATAATCCTGCACTTCGTGCTTGAAATCATCCAACTTCACGCCGGATGAGGTCATCGTACCCAATACCGCGCCCATGCCTCTCACGGCCTGACGAGAATGTGTACTCATCGCTCCCCGCATGACGTCGGCAAAATGCCCATACGGATCATCTTTATTCAAGGTAATACCTCCTTTTCACCATCTCAGCTGTACCCAGTTCCAACGTCATCGTTCCAGGCCCGACAGACAGATCACGGCTGACCGACATGACGATTAGCTTCAGTCCTTTCAACAACACTGCGTCCCCGGCGCGAATCGTATTGATATCCGGTGCCGATATCGTAAAGGTCTCCTGAATACCCGTCAGATGACTTTTCGCCAGTTTTTTCGCGGCGGTTGTGGATTTCACCTGATCGTCCTCTACCAGCTTTTGTAATGTGCCCAGTTCTTCCACACGATCCTGCTCAATCGCAAGCACTTTGGAAGGAACTTCTTTGCCACTCGGTGAATCCGACGCTGCCATTACTTTAACTTTGGTAACTGCCCCTTCAAGCGTACGCATCTGGGTCAGATCGATCAGTCGATCCAACTCATACACCTTTGCATTACTTCCTACCTGGAAGAGTTGCAACCCGCCGGGCGTCATCCGTGGATGGTACATGTCCCCGCCGGACTTCGCCGTTTCCTTCAGATCTGCAAACATCATCGAAAAAATCGTCTGTGACCGATACACGGCTTTGCCCAGTTTGGTCTTGGTTTCCGGTAGCGTGGCGTATGGAATCTTCCACTCTTTGGCGTAGGTTTTAAGTCGCTGCGTAGCCGTCTGGTCCTTCGGAAGCAGGAACTCGTCCTCTGATTTTTCCAGATAGATCATCCGGTCGTACACCGTGAGGGACAGCCGCTTGGTGCCGCTGTTCGAGCTTTCCACCTCCCAGATGACCGCAGGATGCAGCAGATGGACCATGGATTTTTCGCCAAAAGGAACCCCGCTAATCCGTACCACCATACCCGGTGATATTGCAGGCAGACCCGAAGATGCAGACACCGCCAGCCGGATGTTGGCCTGATACGCAATCTGGTCGAGCGAGTCCTTCAGCGTAATCGTCTCGACCAGATTGGTGATGTCATATTTGTCGTCGACAATGACCTTGTAGGTCATGGCATCACCAGCTTTTGGCCGGGCTTGATCCGGTTCGGATCAGTGCCAATGATCTTTGTGTTGAGCTTGTAAATCTCGTTCCATTTGGAACTACTGCCCAGCTCTAGCTTAGCTATTTTGGACAAAGAATCCCCGGCTTTGACGGTGTACGTCTTGCTACCTTTTTTCAGATCGGTACGTGAACCGGACTTGCTTGCGGCTGCCCCTGAACCCACCTTTTCCACTTTGGAATCCCGCCAGGTTCGCAGGGTCAGGTCGAAATAAATATCTCCCGTCTCCCCGCCGCGAAAGCTCGAATTAAGCGAAACAAGAAATACAGGAACGTTTACTCCGGTTTCGGAGATGATGAAACGCAGTGGCTTTTTGGATATGAGAAAAGTGTTCAACACATTCATCGCCACGCGTGGATCCAGAAAATATTTTTCATCCATGCAATAGGAAGGATCATATCGTTTTGGAAAAAAAGAAGAGAAGGTGATCTCCTTCACCTTCTCCCCTTGTGCAAAATCAAACTCGCCATGCTCCAACATATTGACCGTTTCATATCCCTTAGATCTGGAAATATTAACTTCTTCAGGGTTTACCGGAAATTGAAATGGAGTATTGCCATCCTTCAACGTAAATGACATTTTGTTAGGACCAACTTTATCTTCAAGTACAGACATATCTGCGGCCTCCTTTCTGCTTAGGCCATAATCGTTTTGCGATTTTGCATCGCGCGGCGGAACTCGTTAGAGATCCGTTGCCCCACCTGGTGAGAAACTGCGTCATAATCAATAGCGTTCTCCCGAACGGTCACTTGTACCGTACCCGGTGCAATATTCACAGCAATCTGGTTCGTCGTTTCCGTTTTGAAATCCTTCAAGTATCCGGACAGACTGCTCATCTGATCTTCGGAAATACGCACTGTGAGCGGCGAAGCTTTCTCATTGGGTTGACCTGCGTTATTCATTGCTACCGCTTGGGATTGCATCACACTTGTTCCCATAAGACCCGCAGCCGTAGGTGAACCAAATCGATTGTTCATGTAGGCTTCTGGACCGGTGATCGATAGAACTGCCGGCCTGTATGGAGGCGGCATCTGAGGTGCTATCGGTGGAGGGGGTGGTGTCTGCGTTGCTACAGGTGTTGAGGGTGACGTTATGACCGCTGCGGCTGGGGCGGTCTGCTCTTCCTTTTTAGAACCGAAACCAAAAAAACCTGCAACCCCATTGAACAAATTCGTCGTTTTCTCCGCCACGTAACTCGCTCCCTCAGAAGCAAATTTTGCTACTTTTGAGATGTCTTCCGCGTTGTTTTTTAGGAATCCACCTACCTTGTCACCCAGCCAACCGCCTGCCTTTTCACCCAGCCAACCGCCTATTGAACCGCCCAGCATGTTCCCAACCACCGGAATTGGAATTACACTGCCAAGTACGGTACCAATAGCTGTTCCTACTGCATTACCAGCAACCGAACCCACCGCACGAGCACGATCCTCAGGTGGGGCGCTTGCAAGTTCTTTAATATTGTTATACATACGGAGTGGTGCGAACAATTTTCCCGCTCCTTTAACGAGGTTGCCACCAAGCTTGCTTATGATGCCAGACCCACCACTGCCTCCTGCCCCACTTCCGTTTCCACCTGCACCAAAGAGACCTTTTACATCGCCCCACAATCCATCGAATCCACCGATCAAATCGGACCCTGCGGACGAGAAATCATTCACAAACTTTGCCCCACGTTTTGTAACCTTGAACGCCTTTTTCAATTTATTCCCCGGTGTGGCAGGTGTTGTGATTTCTTTCCATAGCTTCTTCCCACTATTTCTTGCATCAAAGACTTTCCCCACACCAGATGAGATTGATTTCCCACGATCAAACATACCTTTCATCTTCTGCAAAAAAGTTTTCGGTTTCTCCTCTTTTCCTCCTGCTGCAATATTAAGAGAATCCAGTTTGGCACTAAGCTTAAGAATTGATATCGTATTCGTATTTAAAGCATCCATCAGTGGCTGAGAATTTACATTAGCGGATACTCCTGAGATTTGATGTCTGACTTTAAACTGTACTTTGGCTGTAGCGTGCAACAGCTTAGAACGAATCTGTTTCATTTTCCCAATCAAACCATGGAGTACTGGAGTAGCTTGATCATTAAGACCAATCGTTGGTGTGATTCTCAATCGACTCAAGCGTACAGCGGTACTATAGATACTTTCCAGTCTGCGCCCAGTCATTCTCAGCTCATTGTTTACTTTGATCAGTCCCTGATAGCGAACCCGGTTTAATCGGTCAGTGGATCGCTGGATTTGATCGAGGTAACGAAGTGTCGTCTTCATTTGTGTGTTGGATTTGGACAAACCTACAATCATTTCTGCCATTTTTTCACCTCCTGTCCTATTTCGTTATCGATTCATTTGCGAAGTTATCGCTGACATTTCCTCTTCCGAGAACGCAATTAACAGCGAGCGCTCCCCGCGTGGCAAAGACCAGAACTCTCCGGGCCGGAGATGATGACGCACCCACATGTGATACAGGAACGTGGTCATCCCGCCGGAGTGAATCAGTTTTTTAGGTCTTCAATCTCCACACCAAAGCCGGACAGCTCCAGCACTTTATCGCCTACGGCATCCAATTCACCAGCCAGCAACATACGACGTACTGCCTGTTCGCCACCAGACAGCTTCATGCGGTCGGTAATGCGAGTGTCTCCCCAGCCAGACAGTTCCAAGCTGCGGACCTTCAATTTCACGGTTGCTTCAGAAATGAGCAGCGCGTTAAACGTTTCGGTGTCCACCTTTTCCTCGGTGCGGCCTTTGGTCGTTTTTCGAATGGTACAGCGTTCGCGAATGTGATCCACTTTGGAAGACGTCAGTCCACGCAAGGTCAACAGCAGATCCAGACGCTGAATGCGCACATTCTCCTCTGGCAAACGTTCTGCTGCTTCAAACAACTGATCCAAAATCTGTTCTTCGGACATATTTTCATTCATACTCATCTGGCGTTATCTCCTTCTTGTTCACATTTGGCAATCATAATGTTACACTAGCCACTCCGATGACAGAATAACCTTCCGATCGCTGTTATCCCCAGATTTTTTTGATTCCCCTCTTCAAGGGAAAATCCGGGGATAAAGGCGAACGCTCCGCTTCTTCACGTTGTTTCTGTCCTCTCCGTTACCGTGTAGATACTAAATTTTCTTTAAGTAGACAACAAAGAGACCGAGATCATCTCGGCCTCCATTAAAATCCTTTTTAGTTTGCCACAATTGGATTCAGTAACTCAAATCCTTCGAACGTAAAGCCCGTTTCCTCCGGTACTTCCTCACCCGCTGTCCAGTTGGCAAGCTGGATTTTGTCCACCATGCAACCTCTCAGCAATACACTCTCATGTCCATACGATTCAGGGTCGTTCAGCTTGGAAATAATCTCGAATTTGGTGAAGCCGCGCTGGATCATATCCGAAGTGACTTTGTAGCCCGTCATCGTGCCTGTTCCTTTTTTCGCACCGTTTTTGTGCACCTTCCAGTCGTTCCCGACCAGGTTCAGCTCACGCTTTTCAATCTCCACACTCGCTTCCAACTTGTTAATGTTTGTCTGCCACACACCATCGATATGCAGCTGACCATGGGTACCGAGAATCACTCTTGATGCATCCAACATATTTTTTCCTCCTTAAAATTTAAAAATCGCGTTTTCCTTCCACACAACCTTATTGCACGTAAAATGTACCAAACAACTGCTCCATCACATCGGTCAGCTTCACATTCCATTGCAGGAATACCTGATCCGCTTCCGGTTTGAGAACTGGAGCAGTGCCATAATACGCCGGATCGAGAATGACATCATAACCGTCAGCTTCAATCACATTGCTCTGTGCGAGCAGCGCCAAATAGGCCTTCATGGCACTAATCAGTGCCTGACGACCCTCTTCGGTATTGTTTACTTTACCGATATACGTATCTTCCGCGGAGCGTTGCAGATCCGTGTTGATGGCGTCCAACACACGAATGGAACGAATTTTTTTCCACGCATTATTCTGTCCAGCGGCCGGCGTTACTAGTGTGTTTACACCGCGAAGTGCTTTCACCTGACGTCCATCATGGAAGAAAATAAATACACCATTCTGTACTGCCTGCTCCTGTTCTGCACGCGTCCAGCGACGTGTCACATCATCGAACGGTGTAGCTGCGTAAGTGGTGGATTGGTTCAGACGTTGTCCGGCGATCAGTCCCGCGACATAGGCGGACGTTTCCGCCGAGCTGTAGAATACATCTCCAAGACGCACGCCTGTACCAACGTTAATTACACCTTCATGGTTGAGCGCAAGCGAACGTGCTGCTGCTTTTTGTGCTGCTGTAGCAGAGGTATCATCCGCTGCGGAACCGCCAAACACAGCCATCACCGGCTTGCCTTCACCACGCACACGTTTCACCCATGCCGCAAAGCTCGCAAGCAGAGGTGCATCAGCAGCCTGATCCAAAGCCAAGACGTCGAATTGCTCCCCTTCCAACTCACCCTGTACAGCAATGTACTCTGCATTGGTCAAGTCATCGTTACCACTTACGCCGCCTTTGAGTGCCGCACCCGCAACAGTTGCAACTACACCTGCACCATCGCCAATCGCCTGCGCTGTCACCCAGACATTTCGTTCATCCGCGTTAATCTCTTTTGCCAGAGAAGCTGCTGTAATATCCGCTGTCAGGAGCGCATACAACATCCGGTTACCTTCAAAAAGGCGCACTTCATGTTTCGTATTATCAATCACACCTGGCTGGATGGTGACGTAGAATCCATTTGCACGATCCCCCGGATACTTCGCATCCAGTTGCAGCACATTGGCATCACTGCTGTCCTTCAAAGATAGCGTAGCTGCTTTGGCCGCAGCACTTGCTACCCGATAAGCGAGCAACTTCTTCGGCCCACCCAACAGGGCGAGCTTCAAGGACGTATACGCCGTACCGTTATCCAGCACATTCGCCGCATAAATACGTTCAATCGCCGCTTCGCTTCCTACCTCAACAAAAGTCCCTACCGGACCCCAGTTGGCCTTGATTGGCACAACGACCGTCCCCCGCGTACCCGCTTGAATGGCCGAGGATGCTGCCGCCTGAAAATTCATATATAAGCCCGGAAGGACCGGACGATTTGTTTGCTCCCAAGTTCCACCTGCCATTATCCCTTCACCTTCGCTTTCATAAATTGGTTAATTCGTTCTTGCGTTTCTTCAATGGAAAACGTCTCTTGCGCCGCTTCGTACAGCGCACCGTACAGCACCTCTGCCTTAACGGCAAAGAGGGCTTCTGCATGATTCATCAATTCTGCCCGTGTATACCGCGGGGCTGCCTGTTTGCTTTTTTTCACTGAGCTTGCCATGGCCATCTCACCTCATTGTTGGACTACTGATTTCGTGAATCGTTGATCTTTAAGCTTAACCTATGAATTTTCGATCCTAAGAACCTATGAATTTGAAGCTACATTATTGATGCTATACCAATCTACTCAAAGCTATAATCTGGAACCACTCTTAATAGAGGGTTCCTCTCGACTAACGTTTACTCCATGCCTTTGCTATGGTGAATCTCACGAATCAAAGGCACATTTGTACCCGGACGACGAATCCGCTGCTGTAGTGTCAGACGAATCTGTCCGTTCAGATAGGCATCCGCCTGTAAATCTGCTGTGACTTCATCCACTGTGATATATCGTGTGTTACCTTCGTGCTCTTCGCCATCCTTTTCAGTGATGGCAAGACGAGATTGCACTGCAAGTTGCCGGGCCAACCGAGTAACGGTCTGACGTGTTAGTACTGGATGATCGGTGAGCACATGCCCAATCCACTGTTGCCGAACCTCCAATGCTGAAGTGCCCGCCACAGACGTGCTGCATCCGGCCAATCGCCATAATACAGACGGCGTATCGTATCCACCGGGCCAGACATCACCATATACCGACCAGTCCGAGCCAAGCTCGTGCTGTGTCCATCGTTGAAGCGTAGCTAACCACGCGTCCTCTGTTTCAACGAGAGTATTTCCCGAGTCTTCGGGAACATACACTCCGAATCGCAGACTACGCGTAAGCATGCCAGATCCTGCATCCACCCGATCGCTATCTGAAGAACCCAGATAGATGCAAGTGAAGGCTCCACCTTCTTCGTCAATCCACCTTACCTGATGCAACCCTTCGATTAACTGGGCTGACCAAGCTTCCACTTGTTCTGCGCCGCCATCTTCCGGACGAACGTATGGTGAAATTTTAATGATCCGTCGATATCCCGCCCAGGCAGACTTCGGCACTTCTTCAGCAAACGCAACCACTGCACAAGGGCCCGCCAACACTTCGCCTGACGCAGGTACATCCAGCACACGACCATCCCAATCTGGAACAAGTACCGCGAGCTTCTGTTTCAGCGTTTTTTTAATGAGCGTACTCACTTTACTAGTACTCACGGCAGTGCTAATTTCATTTCTCATAGACACATTCATTTCGCCCCCTTTGGCTGCAAGTTTGAGATCTGCCCACACGATGCAGCGACAGTGCAGCAGCAGTAGACTCCCCCTTTTAACTCAGAGTCTGTATGCTATCGAACCATTACAGGGGCTACATTCACCGCATCAAAAAGACCGGCCACCTGGCCGGTCTGTACATTAGCGTATGTGCTTTCGGTGCGTCCCTTGTTATTGATCCGATAATACAATCTTACACCCTTTCATCCCTAGCGCGGATGGTGTTCCGTACGACTTCGGTGCGATTAAGGGAGTCGTTCGGGTGGAAAAAAGACGATACTTGAATCCCTTAAAAGGATACCTAAGTAAGCATTAAAATTAAGAACAAATAATTGATAAATTTATCCAAATATATTAATATTTCATTATCAAATTCGTTGTCGCTTACTTAAAACAGAGAGGAATGCCAATGAGTAAAACATTCAAGATCACTTCACTTGTCGTCTTATCATTTATACTCGGGATATCCTGCTGGGCTTATTTCGGACTGCTTGGTAATCCGCTCAAGAAAAATGATGCTGAACAACAGGTAACCACTTACCTGATCGAACAGAAAGGTTACTCCCCCGAACAGCTTATCGAAGTAAAAGGGACTTACTCCTCAAAAAGTTCTGAAGCACCTTACGGTGCCTCCGTAACATTCGCGGATGAACTCAAAGCGAAGTATCAATATATCATTTTTAACAACGGCGAGATTAAGCAGTACAGTCATACCAGTGATGATCCCAAACATGAGGAGCCCATGGTGAGATAACAGTTTAGTTTAGCGTAACCTTCGGATTCAATGTGATCTCAAATGCACGGCCCCAGATGAAATCCGGATTCGCATATTCCAGCAGCGCACTGCCATACGTGGCATAGGACAATTCGTCATTACAGATCTGCTTAATCGCCACATTTCCTGTCTGGAAGGCTGTCTTATTCGCAAGCGCCGTGGTATAAGTCTGCATCAAATCACGCAGCAATGTTTGCAGCTGGGCATAGTCTTCTTCCGAGTTGAACAGCAACATATTCTGATCCGAAAGGGTAGCCACGTTGGTATACAGCGCATGGGCTCGGGAATATGTGCGGATCTCTGCAATGGCTACCGCTTTGTAGTAATAATCCTTCAGGAAACGCTTAAATAACAGTGAGCCATGCGCGTTCATCGCATCGCGCAACTTATGGTCATGCTTCTCTGTTGTGATCAACGCGTACCTCGACTGTCCCATGCCTACAGCAATACCGATTTTGTTACCTGGTGTATTCCAAGCACTGTAACCCAGAACCCGTCCGGTATATGGACTGTCTAGCAACGCTTCAGCAACATCAACGTTGGCTGGCCCTTTACCCACAAAATCAATCAATACCGAAGGCAGACCTTGCTCACTATTCAGCGTCAACTGCTCCAATGCAGCCTGCACCTGATCCAGAGCCGTAATCGCAATAATCTCAATGTCGATGCTTGTGTTCTCCCAGGAATTACCCGGGTGACCCTTGGTCATACGATCCAGTTCGGAAGCCATATCAAATGGAACAACTTGCTCGACTGATACAGCCACCAGCTGTTCATTATCCACACTAGTCATCGGATCCGTCACCACCTCCGGTTCAGGATATGCCGAATCCACCACAAGCACACCGCCCACAATATCCACGTGACGAACCACATTCTCGTGTACATCCATGTACTCATACGTGTTAATGATCGTATTGCCGTGAGGACCAAAATATTTCACGCCGTAACGTGTCCTCGCCCCACCTCGGAACAACTGGTTAGCCATGCGAGCGACCAAAGCGTGCCCCAGACCATCTGCATCCGGCAAAATGATAGCACGATCCGGATTTTGTCCATTGGTTCCACCCAGCCATTCATTGATCCGCGCTTCTACATATTTGATTTCATTGATCTGAACACCCTGCGTGTTGGCATCGTCGACTCCAACTGCGAGGAAATCGATATAACCTGTGCGAGCCAGCTGATCCAGAATGTACAGGTTTGTTTTGAATTTATGCTGTCTTGTGTTGTAATACTGTTCTTTATCAAAATAGGTCGTTGTCCCATATTCCACCCCATCTGGGGACAGGTTATAACCTTCGATAATATCCTCAAACTCGGTGTATGTCTGACGTGGCTGTTGCGTCAACGCACGGGACTCATTATATGCATCTAGCGCCAAGCCATCTGCAAACGAGGTTGTGGCCAAACGCATGATAGTATCCATTACAAATACGGGTTTGCGTGGATATTTTTGCTTGATCACGCGGATCACGTCCAGCAAACGAGTGGTCTCATCATCATATTCAGGATAGGCGCCTCCTCCATCTTCGCGGAGTTGACGACTGCCAATCAGACCGCCATAAGCTAGCATATCGGATGAGATAATGAATCCGTCGACCTTGGCAGCATGTTTCAGAATAAAGTCGTGAATCTTGGACGGTTTGCCATAAACCGGCGTGGAGGTGCCGAGCAGCGTTGTGCCATCTACGGTTTTCTCCGAGTCCAGACGATTCTTAATATCACTCAGGTTCGGTGTAACGATATGGATACCGGCTGCTTTCCCTTGCACAATCACATCATCCAGATTCGCTGGACGATCATCCAGTGGAACATACAATACTGTTTTCATATCACGTAGCCTCCTGTTATCTGTTTAGTCTTTAATACCCGATCAGGGCAAGGATGCAATCACCGAATTAAAAAACCGGTCCCCTGGCCGGCTGTACGTTAGCGTATGAGCTGTCGGTGTGTCTGCCTTGCTGCTGATCCGATAATACCATTTTACCTCCTTTGCCCACTCGTGCTGATGGTAAACGGGATGAATTACGCCTGAATGTGGTCGTCTCTATGGCGGTTAAATGCCGATTTCTCGCGAGAAACTCCTATCGATAGTCCAACCAAACCCATCCTGATGATGTTTATATGACATAAGTAGCTTTCAAATCCTACGAACAATAAAGGATGGATATGACCATGAAAAAGAGGTATTTCTTCTATCTTTGGATTGCTGTCACCAGTTATATGGCGGGCCCCGCTATGTATGCGTTGGCGATGTACATCTTATATCAGGAAACAGATGTTGTAACAACATCTCTCATTGGATGGACCGCGGCAACATTCTTATCCGTTGGTATCCTGTTTATCCTGATCACAGTCATCATGCTACGAGTGTTCAACATCTATTATTTCTGGCTGCAAACCCTGCTCTTCGAGTTGTTTTTCCTTGTCCTCGTCTATATGACCACTGTTCTTCTTGGGGCTGGCAACAGGGGACTGCCCAAGCTGTCCTTTCTATTTACACCCGAAGGCATCTCCTTATGGATGTTCTGGGGGAGTATTGCACTTATGAGCTCCTGGGGAATATGGGCAGCGCGTCAGCCCGTACGAAAATCACCATACATGCTGGTGTCCAGAGTCATGCTGATCCTGTTTATCCTTGAAATTTGGCCCCGTTAAACAGGTACAGGATGCCCACAATTCGGTAGACCAGAATAATGTCTAGAAGGGGTGTCCGTCATGACGGACACCCCTTCTGAAATGTATGTTTTATCTCACGCGATGATATAACGAAAGTTCTCCCATGTTTCCGGTACGGGCTCCCCGTTCTTGGCATGATGATAGAAGCTGAACGGGAATTTGAACACATGACCTCCGTTCCAGTCACGGGAACGTCTGTCGGTCAGCCAGTATTCCAGTTCATGAGGAAGCGCCACTGATCGTTCCGCTCGTGCTAATGGCAGCAGATCTACGGGTGATTGCAATGTCGGCATCGCCTGTTCAATATCCACATCTCGGCTTAAGCGTAGTGCCTTCACCATGGTAAGGAAAGGCGGAATGCCTTTGTGGAATAATGCCGGATAACCCAATTCATATAATATGTTAAGCGCATGTCCATAGGTCAGCATATGACCGATCAGATCATGATGCGCTTCCGCGTGATAGATAGTCTGGAAAGCAACAAGCTCATCCAGAATCAGACGTGACAACTGAACTGGATCTTCAATATCAGGGAAACCATCGCTTTTTTCCGGCTTGAGACTGCGAATTTCTTTCATCGTTGTGTTCATCCAAGATCTTCCCGGGATGGTTCGATCGAATGAATCGATCAGTTCAACCAGCCGACCAATATCCTCCGCAGTGCCCCATCCATCCAGTTCGCGAATAGCTTTCAGACTGATTGCCCCGTAGATGGCCTGGTGTCCAATCCAGTGCAGTTCTCCAATCGTTCGATCCAATGCGTCCGTAATACGCGCTTCGGCATCTTTCTTGGGCATCATCTCACCAATCGGAGAGGTCTGACCAGGGCTGATTCCATGCTGGCGAAGCATGGCTTTTGCTTCGGCCGTAACACTGCCAGCGGCAAGGGCAGTGAGACGATTTTCCCGTACCCAAAAATATGCCGCAATTGCACCCGCTCCATAATGGGCGTGCCACAGATCTCCTGTACGTTCCCGACTGGAAACGATAATCGCAAGTCCATCTTCCAACAAACGTCGATCCAAGCTTGCCACCACCCTTCATCATATGTAAGCCCATCAGAGAAACTACCCTGGAATGAATAAATAAAGCGTTTACTTCTATAACATGATGGAATTGCTCCACATATGCCCGTTTTGCCCCGGAATGCAAAGTTTAGCCAATTCGAAGCTTGCCCACCCCACGGATGGATACTTCCAGCGGATAAATCTCTGCTTTTTGCGTAGAGAAAAACCACGTCCGATCCTTCTTCACCACAATAAATAAACCATGTACATCTCCTACAGGAGCAAAGGTATCACTAACCTCACCCCAGCGCGTGAGTCCAATCCGCTGAAGCTCATTCACCGTAGACAGAACATCCTCCGTCACTAGGCCAATCTCACACACCTGTAATATATCTTGAGTCGAGAAGTCATGGTCACTCTCGTTTTGAATACGATGATGAGCAATCAGCTCAATAATATTGCCTGCCGGATCTTCGAAATAGAGAGAATGAGAGTTCCAGTTAGTAGAGTACGTCTCATCCCGATCTCCTTCTCTGCTTAAAACAACACGTGATGCAGCCCACTGCTTCGCTTGCTTGAACCGATTCGTCGGAATCGACCAGGCCACATGATAAAAGGGCTCACGATCTGTTTCACACGGTTTGAAAATCATCTTTGTCCCTCCAACCTCCAGGTTGAAAGCCTGATCTGTCGCATTGGACACCTCCATTCCCAACGTATCACGATAAAAATGCTTGAGGTCCTCCAGCCGTGTTGTATATAACTGTAATTCTTCAATCATCATACAGTCTTCTCCTGCATCTCCTCCCACTGACTCCACGGCACCATGCCAAGTTCAGGCTTCGCTTCATCCGGGAGCATGGCGATGAATTCAAGCAAATGACCATCCGGATCGTTAAAATATACAGATACCGCAGGCATCCAGCCGAAGACGTACAGTTCACCGATATCATCATTCAGGAAGTTCTGTGTCTTGATCCCTTTGTTCTCCAAGTGAGCCACCGCATGTTTCATATCCTCCAGAGATACATGAAAAGCAAAGTGTTGACGTTTCACCTCGGAAGGTTCCTTTTGCCACAATCCCAGCATGGCGTTGCCTTTTCCACCAATCCAGTAGAAGGAGTTTCCGCGTTCTTTCTGCCCATAGGCATGGCGTAAACCCAGGACCGTTTCATAGAAATGATGGGATCTCTCCAGATCCGTCACGTTTAGATGTGTTTCAAATATGCCTGTAATCATCATGCTCAACCTCTTTTCCTTTTCCGATTTTTCATCTTCGTTTGTTCTCAACTCATGGTTGAATTCCGCGCATTCGTTAACGTCTGGGCCAGATTTAAAAACGATCCAATGACCCGTTGCACCCGGTCCTCTATATCCTGACTGCCTTCGTACTCTTCGTATCCGTCAAAGGTCGCTTCGAATCGTCTGCGTTGCGCACCACCAATGGATATCCACTCCTGGGCATTAATGCCATGCAGATTGCGAACAATTGCCTGCAGTTGTAAAAGGGAACTTACCCCCACCGCTCCACCAGAGGAGCTGATGGACAGGACCGGCTTACCGCTGAAATGAGCCTGACTCAGGTGATCCAGTGCATTTTTGAGCACACCACTTATACTGCCGTGATACTCTGGTGTAGACAGGATGATTGCATCAGCCGCGAGCATACGTGTATTCAAATCTGCCAGATGTTCATGATCCGCTTGTTTTTCATCTGGCGCGTAGAATGGAAGTGGTGTCTGATACAGATCAAACAGGCTGGCCTGATGTCCCTGACCTCGAATAATCTCCACAGCATACTCTCCCAGACGTGTACTGGTTGCATTGTTCCGATTGCTTCCTGCCAAAATAACAATATTCATTCATGTCACTCTCCTTGGTTTTTAATAATTCAAACTCTCATGTTTCAACCGATCTGTTATTTCTACTCTTATCTTACCTTTCTTTTGCATCCAAATCGTCAGCAGATAGACTTAACTTGAAATACCAAAAAACTCAACCTTTAGGTTGAGTTTATACGACTTAAGTATGAAGATATGGCGGAAATGGTCAGACGACCCAACCGTTTCTTACGGCGTGAAGAGCCGCTTGCGTCCGATCCGCCAGACCCAGTTTGTCGAGCAGATGACTAACATGGGTTTTGACCGTTTTTTCGGTAATGACCAATTGAACCGCAATTTCCTTGTTGCTCAGCCCTTGAGCAATCAGTCCCAAAACCTCTTGTTCACGGCGAGTGAGCATATCCAGACCACCTAGGGATGCTTCAGTGGATTTCTTCGTCTGCTTAAGCTCTTGGAATTGACTATCTGCTGACCGATCTGTCGGTATATACTGTGGTTGCTGTTCATTTATAGACCAATCGGATGAAGCCATCACATGCATCAATTGACCTGCTGCGGCGGGATGCAATTCTACCCGACCTGCATGCACATTGCGAATGGCCACAGCCAGATCCTCCGGTTCAATATCTTTGAGCAGATACCCCTTCACCCCTGCACGCACAGCAGGAACCACATGATCCTGATCGGAAAACGATGTGAGTACAATAATTCGCGTTGCTGGCATTAATGTGCGCAGTCGTCTGGCTGTTTCGATTCCGTCCATAATCGGCATATGCAGATCCATTAATACCACGTCAGGTTTTAACGCTTCCGCCTGCGATAGTGCTTCCTGCCCGTTCGATGCTTCGCCCACAACCTTCATGTCTTGCTGTGTGGTCAAAAAAACGTGCAAACCTCTTCTCACCATCGCATGATCATCTGCGAGCAAAATCGTAATCGGCATCTCTTCTTCCCCCTGACTTTATACAGATTCGAACGGAAGTGGAATGACTGCCGTTACCGTTGTTCCCTTACGGGAAGAACTCACTATTTCTAAGCTGCCTCCGAGCGATTGAGCCCGTTCCTTCATAATGGACAGGCCCAGGGAGCTTCCAGACGACGCTTTTGGCCTGTTCGCACCACCTTTTCCCTGATCTGTGACGGTGAACACCACTTCATGATTACTTAACTTGAGGGTGACCTCAGCAGAAGGAACATCAGCGTGTTTCCGTACATTATTCAGCGCTTCCTGTCCGATTCGCCACAATGCTTCTTCTATATTACGCGGTAAAGACCGCATTCCCGTCCGATTCATCACCACTTGAAGCCCCTGGCTGGTGCCGTATTCCTGTAGCGCATGGAGCAACCCTGCTTCCAGTCCCGCGGGACGGAGCTGCATAATCAATGCGCGCATTTCCTTGAGCGCCTCCTGAGACAAAGCCCGAATATCCTTCATCGCTTCCGTTGCCGGGTGCAACTGCTCAGAGCCGGATAACATACTTTCCGCGCCTTTAGCAGTTAACGATAGTGAAAATAAAATCTGATTAACCGAATCATGCAGATCGCGAGCCAAACGGTTTCTCTCTTCCATTCGTGCAAGTTCGCGGCGATTCTCCGCCAGCTTCAGACTCTCCCATGAGGCAGCAATATGTTCGGCCAATGCCTCCAGCACTTCACGGTCCTCCTGCGCAGGACCTGATGTTCCTATTCCGATCACCAGAATTCCCATTTCCCCTGGCGTATGGTATGGAAGGGGAGCAGCAATTCCCGAGGCAATGGAATTCATAGCCTCGTCAGGCTTGCATAGGTTAAATATCTCAGCGATCTCTGTCCCAGACAGTGATGTTACACGATGACAATTGATTAGTTGGTTAATGTGGCTCGCCGCTTCTGAAGAGCCCAGCGCAATTGATAACGTTCGAACCTTATCATCCGCATAGGCTGCCTGCAAGACGAACATTCCGTTTTTCTGCTGAATAATTGTAGCAAAAGGCCAATCATAATGCTGCCCAAGCAGCTGTACAACTTTTAAAGAAAAAGCATCCGAATTGCTGCATTCGTTCACTGCAAGACCCAAAGCTGTGCTGAACTCCCCCAGCTTGGCATACAGATCAGCTCGTCGCTGCTCCGCGCGATACAATCTCATCCGCTCTACCGCACTACCAATCTGGTACGCCACGCCCTGTAACAGCGCCAGTTCACTGTCGCTGAAATGTTCCTTGGCTGGCGCAGCCACGTTGAGCAGGCCGAGCATCTTCTCACCTGACCTTAACGGGACGGTTGCATGGTGGGTAATATCATGGGTATCTCCCCATTGGAATTCCACCGCATCCTCCAACCGTTTACAGTTAATGATGTTGACCGCATGATTGAGTTCACCGTCCTTAAAGCGGTTCACACACCAGCAGGTCCCCGTTCGCATGGGCTCCTTATCTTTACGCAGTAATGCCGGAGGCAGATTGTAATCCGAAACACAGGTATAGTCTCCACGTTCATTAATCAGAAACATCCAGCCTGCCGTTAATCCGGTCAACTCCAGTAATTTGCCGACCACGGTATCCAGCATTAAGTTCAGATCATTGGACGTATTGAGTGTTTCCGCGATTGTCTTCAACGTGACCATTTCCTGCATTCCGACTTCTTCCGACATGGCAGACTTCTCTCCTTTGGCTGTGCCAACTGTGGTTTGTTCAACTATTGTAACCAATCCACCTTGGATATTAAAGGATCAACTTCTTCAATCGCTCACTCAGCCCAGCTTCTGTCGCTCTTTGCGGGACACAGACAAAGGCTCCATATTAATCAGACCTCGATCTGACAAAGCTAGCGCCATTTTGTAGAAAGCACGTGTACGAATCTTCGTATACGTATCCTTGCTGACAGGCGGATCAAACACATGGTTATACACTTTATAGTCAAACACATCATCGTCTTTCAGATATCGTTCACAGACGAGAACACGTTCCTTTTCACTTAGACGGGACACCACAAAATCAATCGTATCGCAATATGCCTGACGTGCGCGCTGCACGTCCACATTGTGAATTGCCGTTCTCGCCGTGGAATCCCCCGTCACATTGGTTGCACCGTGGAAACGCTCGGCATAACTTGCCGTCACCATAACCTCTCGTTCTTCAAATGCAATGGTCTTATAAATGCGGTATTTTTCCAGCGCAGCCTCAACAGCTGTTTGCGTTTTACGTCGGTCCAATTCGGGCAGCATCAATTCCATATTTATCTTCCTCCTTTAACATTAGGTATAGAATGAAAGTCTAGTAGCTTCGCATATTCACTCTGATGACAGAATAACCTTCCGATCGCTGTTATCCCCGGATTTCTTTGATTATATTTTCCAAAGTGGAAATCCAGTGATAAAGGCGAACACTTCGCTTCTCCAGCTTTTTTCTGCCCTCTTCGTTCTTGCGTACCTTAAAATTCATTCTATAAAAGTTAAACCCTCATGCTCTCATCTTTATTAGAGTTATCCAGATCTCTGAAATAATAACGACATTTTTTAAATTTCTCCTGTTGCCTTTTGGAATAACTCCAAACCGCTATAATCCGGGGAATTTCATTATTCAGAAGGTCATCCCAACAAGTCTACCCTATCTAAACGTTACATTTTGTTTGTATAGTGTTCGTATTTCTATTTGAGGATACCACTTTCTGGAGATCGGAGTAAACCTTCATTTTGGTTCGTTTTGACGATAAAATAAAACCTTCGCTCTCATTTCCTATGCCTTTTGGCATAATTGTTTCATATCCCTTTACCTAATGGTATATATACGTTATAGTACTGTTTAATTAATGAACTTCCGTATAAGTCATTTGATTTTTGATATTAAGAAGCTCCCCTTGAACTCCTTGATGCCGCTAAGGTACATATCACGCGCATACGTAGTGAAGGAGACGGAATCGATTCTGAAGAAGCAAAGCGTTCGCCTTTATCAACGGATTTCACCCTTTAGGAAAGGGAAATAGGAAATCCGGGGATAACAGTGATCAAAAGAACGATCCGAATCCGGAACGGCGCACCCGCAAAGGTTTAGGGTTGTCGCATTCAACTTTCCTTCTTAATATTAATTTCAAGCACTTGTACGAATCAAAGGAGTTGGCATACATGGTGGAGCACGCTTTTGGTCCTTATATGAAACAACTGCGCGAGCAACAGGGATACAGCATCAATCAGCTCGCCGAAGCAGCCGGAATAAGCAACTCACAGATTTCACGTATTGAAAATGGGGTCCGGGGTGTGCCGAAACCAGCGACCATCCGCAAGATTTCAGATGCACTCTCAGTGCCTTATACAGAGATGATGAAGCAGGCTGGTTATATTGAACCAGGAAGTACTGCTGAACTTCAGGACGTACCGGAATGGGCTACATACAAAGACCGTCGTGATTTCAAAAAGATGTTGGAGGACGATGATGATCTGATGTTTGACGGCATTCCACTCGATGAAGAGGACAAGAAACGAATCAAGGATGTACTGACAGGTCTGTTCTGGGAAGCCAAACAGATGAACAAACGCAAAAAGACAGACGAACCGGACAATCGCCCATGAGGCATGACCCACTGAATTTAATGAGGCAGCAGGTGAGATCATATGGATGACATCGTAACAAAGCTGATTCGAAAACACCGGACCAACTGCCCGTTCAGCATTGCCCGCGCGGTTGGAATACAGATTCGTTTCACCAATTTGGGGAAGTCCACTAAGGGACTGTACTTTCGCAAGCTCCGGCGCAGGTTTATCGTCATACACAATGATTTGCCGCCGGAATGGCAACGGTTCGTGTGCGCCCATGAGCTTGGTCATGACCGGCTTCATAAAGGGATTAATCGATTCTTTCTGGAGGAACATTCCTATTTTGCTCCAGGCAAGCTGGAAAGACAGGCTAACCGTTTTGCCATTCAATTGCTGACCTCCGGAGTGATGCCTGAACCGGATGAATCTTTGGAGAAATTTTGTTTACGTACCGGACTGCCGCGTGAAGCGCAGCATTTTTTTTACACTCTTTAAGAACATACGTTCTTTCCAAAGATTATATTTTCCAACAGCAGATTACATGTCACTTTCAGGTTACTTATTTTTACGTAATTCGCGAGATTTCCTAATAATAGTCTGTTAAAATACTATTTGAGCTGTGTAAACGCTCAAGTAGATTATTATTATGGGAGGTTTCGGATTCATATGAAAATCTGGAAGAATTACGTATCACTTCTGCTAACGGTCTGTTTGCTGTTTGGCAGTGTAGGTATTGCCGCGGCTGCAACGGATACCACTCCGGGAACAGGCAAACACATTACCATTCTACATACGAATGATACGCATGCCCGTGCAGTTGAATCTTCACCTGCTATGGGTTTTGCCAAAGTAGCTGGAATCGCTGACAAATATCGTAGCGAAAACCCGAACACACTCTTGCTTGATGCTGGAGATGCTGTACATGGTACAACTTTTGCCACTCTTGTGAATGGTGAGAGCATCGTGAAAGTCATGAATGAAATGGGATACCAAGCCATCGTACCGGGTAACCACGAATTCAACTATGGTTCGGATCGTCTGATCGAACTGGCAGACATGATGAACTTCCCCATGCTGAGTGCCAATGTGAAGAAAAAAGACGGAACACGTCTCTTCGATCCTTACCTCATTAAAGAAGTAGATGGCGTGAAAATTGGTATCATCGCTTTGACAACACCGGAAACGTTGTACAAAACGAATCCCAAAAACGTAGAAGGTCTTGATATTACTGATCCATCTGCGGAAGCCAAAGTTCTGGTAAACGAAATTCGCAGCAAAGTCGATGTTGTTGTTGTCCTGGGACACCTTGGACAAGACGCATCCAGCACGGATACTAGCTTTAAAGTTGTTAAAGAAGTCCCTGGCATCGATGTATTCATCGATGGTCACAGCCACACTGTACTGCAAGATGGCCTTGTATCCGATAACGGAACATTGATTGCAAGCGCAGGAGAATACACTAACTACGTCGGTGTCATCGATCTGTGGGTAGACAGTGGTAAAGTAACGAAGAAACAAGCAACATTAATTGATGAAACCGAAGCAAAAGACATCAAACCAAATGAGAAAGTTACAACTCTCGTGAACTCAATCCAAAAAGAACAAGAACCTATCTTGAAAGAAGAAGTAGCAAATACAGCTATTCTGCTGGATGGTAAACGTGAACAAGTACGTGCAGGTGAAACTAACCTGGGTGACCTGCTTGCAGATGCCATTCGTGATGTCAGCAAAGCCGATATCGCCCTGACTAACGGTGGTGGTATCCGTGCTTCCATCGAAAAAGGGATCGTAACCAAAGGTGATGTTATCACAGTGCTTCCTTTTGGTAATCAAGTGGTAACCCTAGAAGTGAAAGGGTCCGATATTCTGGCAGCCCTTGAAGTCGGTGTAGCTTCCTACCCGGAACCAAGCGGTGGATTCCCGCAAGTATCTGGTATCAAGTTCAAAATCGACACTTCCGCTGCAGAAGGTAGCCGTGTACATTCCGTAACCGTTGGCGATAAAGTTCTTGATCCGGAAGCAACGTATACACTCGCAACCAATGATTTCACAGCTGTTGGTGGTGACGAATACACCATGTTTGCCAAATATCCAATTACGGGTATGTATGGCGCGCTGGACGAAGCATTGATTAATTACATGCAGAAGCTTGGCGCTGTAGACATCAAAACAGATGGTCGGATCAGTGAAGCGAAGAAACCTGCAGTAGAGCCGGAAACTCCGGCAACAGAAACACCGGCTCCAACTAAGCCAAAACCAGAAACACCTAAACCGGAAAAACCGTCTAAACCAACACCAAGTAAACCAGCTCCAGCCAAACTGCATGTTGTTAAATCCGGAGATTCCCTGTACTCCATCTCCAAACAATACGGCACAACTTGGCAGGCATTGCAAAAGCTGAACAATATCAAAAATCCACACTGGATTTATCCAGGTCAACAATTGAAATTGCCTGCAGCTTCTTAAGCTCAGCAAAGCAAAGTGCATATAGGCATGATCACTTATAAGGTGCAACAACATAACGGATTAATCTTGTCATAACCAAAAGGGTGTCCCCAAAGCCAGATTACTGGTTGAGGGGACACCCTTTTGTATCTCCGTTCTTAAACATCAATCCACATCAGATAATTGAACATTTACTGTGGACATATCCTGCTGATCCTGACAATCATCTGAGGCAAAAATAAACCCCAGCCCGGCCTTTACGGACCAACTTCATCATGTGCCTTCCACACCGAACTATATAAAAACTCTCCGGAATGACCGTGTTCATGCGGTTATTGTACTTTTATTTCGACATCTCTATCTTCTCAACATTGCATACTTGCACATAGATCCACCTGCGTATGATCATCTTCAAATCCTTAATCATAAAATCACTTGTATACTGAAGACATATGTCCAAATATAGTTATTTCGTATGATATCACTCATAAAATCCTACCAAATTGCATGCCTATAGCCCTCTTTTTCATGCTCATATTGGAATTTCAGCAATCAAAATCAGCTACCGCATCATATTCGGTACTATTATATGAACTCATATAATTAACGAATCCCCTGAATTTAGAAAGTGAGCTGTTCCTTCACATAAAGCACAGCTTCCTGTGCAGTCAACCCGATTCGTTTCAATTCACCTGATGCTGCAAGTGCATGTGATCCCAGTTCGACCTGTCCTTCTGCTGCTCCTCGGCCAATAACGATCTGCACAGGCAATCCGATCAGCTCCGCATCCTTGAATTTCACACCTGGACGTTCATCCCGATCATCAACCAATACAGTGAATCCGCCATCGATCAATTGTTTTTCCAGTTCGAGGGTGAGATGACGCTGCTGCTCATCCTTCCAACTTACTGTAATCAGATGCACATCATAAGGTGCAACAGCGGCAGGCCATTTTATGCCATCATCTCCTGCATACTGTTCAGCTATAGCGGCCATCAGGCGGGATACACCAATGCCGTAACACCCCATGACAGGCGCACACTGGCGACCATTACGATCCAGGAATGAAGCGCCCATGGCATCACTATATTTCGTCCCCAACTTGAAAATATGGCCAACCTCGATGCCTTTGGTAAACACAAGTGGTGATCCACATGTTGAACAAGCATCCCCTTCCGCAGCAAAGCGGATTCGTTCTACTCGCTCCAATGCAAAATCAATGCCTGGGCGTACACCGGAAACATGCACATCCACTTCATTGGCTCCTGTAATTGCACTCTTCATCACTGCCACGTCAGCGTCCACCACCATCGGCAGATTTAGTCCAATCGGACCCAGGAATCCTACCTTCAGATTTGGATGTGCCGCAATGGTTGCATCGTCTGCAAGGATCAGTTCCTCTGCCCCCAACACCTGCTTCAATGCGATATCATTCAGTTCATGATCTCCACGCACAAGCGCAGCGACGAGCTGACCATCCGCCACATAAAGCAGCGTTTTGATCATATGTTCAGCACCTTTGCCCACAAAAGTGGTTAACTCTGCGATCGTACGAACGCCAGGTGTCGAGATACGTACCATGTTTTCCGCTCCTGAATATTCATCCGTTTGAAGCGCGGAGTCTGCACTCGCATAGTCGGCTGGAACATCCGAACTTCCTTCTTTTTTCTCCATATCTCCAGAAGTCTGATAATCTGCTTTTTCCAGATTCGCAGCATATCCGCAATGTTTGCAAGTTACAATCGTGTCCTCACCCACATCAGCAAGAGCCATGAACTCGTGTGTTTCCCCTTGACCGCCAATCGTTCCTGCATCCGCCTCAACACGGATATAGTCCAGACCACAACGCTCCAAAATGCGACTATAAGCTGTGTTCATCGCCTGATAGGTACGATCAAGCTCTTCCCAATCGGAAGCAAAAGAGTACGCATCTTTCATGATAAATTCACGACCGCGCAGCAATCCAAATCGAGGACGCCGTTCATCCCGGAACTTGGTTCCGATCTGGTACAGCGTGAATGGCAGCTTACGATACGAACTCACCTCATCCCGCGCTAACGCAGTTACAACTTCTTCATGTGTTGGTCCAAGAGCAAATTCTCGTGCATGACGATCCTTCAGACGCATCAATTCGGGACCATACTGTGTGTATCTTCCGGATTCTTCCCACAACTCCGCAGGCTGCATAATCGGCAGCAACACCTCCTGACACCCGGCACGATCCATCTCTTCTCGAACAATCCGTTCAACATTTAACAATATACGCCGTCCGAGGGGCAGATAACTGTAAATTCCCGCAGCCAGTTGGCGAATCATACCGGAACGCAGTAACCAGCGATGTCCCGCTGCATCTGCCTCCGCTGGCGCTTCACGTAATGTTGGGACAAGCATTTCACTTTGACGCATCATAACACACTCCTAATCTTCCTTTTACTTATCAAATACGGCGCATAAACAGCAAAAAGACACATCCGTCAAGGGACGAATGTGTCGTGGTACCACCCTTATTTAACTGCAAATTAATCCGTTCGCAACCTATGCGATCTGTAACATGCAGTCCTACGGGGCATAACGGGCCCTGCCGGCGGAAGTTGCAACCCTGTATGGGCATTCCTTCCGCAGCTCGCGAGGTAGGAATCTATGAAGCAGCTACAGGAACCTTGCACCACACTGTTCCCTCTCTGTTGAAGCTGGCTTGCACAATCATGTCCTCGTTATAACGCTGTTATCATTTTTGACCACATTAGTTCATTTACAAGTAATTGTCAACCAATTAGTCGAATACAACTCCAGAATAATACTCCACTACATCACGAATGAGCATAAACGCATCCCCATTTGTAAGATTGTTCTTGTCAGCAATGCCAGCAAGCGTGTCGGCACTTATAAAGTTTTGCGTTTGTAATTGAGCAAGTGCCTGTTCAAGTGAAGTTTCCGTTTCTGAAGATCCCATTGCCAGACATAACATATACGCAGCCTGATCCAACGATAAAGGTAGGGTCACGGCATTCTCCATATTTGCTAGAGCTTGGTCGGCACTGCCTGTGTAGGCTTCTGGAAACATCGCTTGCATTCTCTTCAATTTACTTAAAAATCGTTCTGGATTCATTCCTTTATCCAGTTCCCAACCATCGTTATTATAATTGCCTGAAGTCATGTACATACTCGCTGCAGCCAGCAATCCCTTGTAATCCTTATGTTCCATATAATCAGGCTGCTCGAAACGATGAACTTTCAGATCCATACCCTGATTCTCCAGCATCTTACGTAGTTCAGATGCTCGCTCTTCAGAAGCTGAGAGTTCGCGGAAGGACTCCTTATGGATATATGCCAGCTTGACCGCCGCTCCTGCTGCTTCTCCCTCTGCCATTCCCAGTGGGACAACTCTTGCACTACCGTGTGGGATTGTATCAAAACTTGCTGCACGTCCAACGACGAGCAAACCATCAACCATTAGCGGTACAAGCGAGCGAAAGGGTACACCATATTGAATCGGACTCAACATAATCGTGCCGGGATTTCCAACACTCGTGCTCTGAATATCAATATCGTATGAGCCGTATCCAATGGCATCCCAATGATCACGATTTTCCATGACATCAGCTAATGTTAATCGGTACTCGCCATAGATATGACGTGACTCCCTCACGTAAAGCTCGTCTGCTGTTCCAGCATATTGTAGCCCTGCAAATTCATCATAATTTTTCTTCAGAAAATCAACAATTAGTGGGGCTTCTTTACGCCCGATTTCCAGACCTTTTTTCACAGATATCGGATCTAACGGATCTACCCCAAAGATCTGCATCGTATTAATCAAGATTGTATCATCATTTTGTCTTCCGATATTCAGACTTCGAATCTTAATATGTTGTGGATTGGAGGATTCATATTTTCTAGCATCACCGTACCCCCAAGCACTCATCTTATCAACCCCGGTTCCCTCTCTTTCCCTAAACTTTTGCCATACCTCATCAGTAACACCGCTTAGCTTGAATACAAGCGTAGAGACCATTTTGGATTTACCGTCTCCAATATCTTGTCTACCTATGGAATATGGAACTCCTGCAGCGGCTGCAATATCCGCATCTTGCGTTGCATCAATGATGGAGCGGGTTGAGACCTGAACAGTTGTTCCATCTTCTTTAGTAATGCTCATACCCGTTATTGTCGTGTGATCTCCCGTAGATGGTTCAGTAAGGGGAACTAATTCCTTAGCATTCATCAACAGGTCAATATTAGGTTCAGAACGAACCATCCGATAGAAAATGTTAGCCGCTGTATTGGTATCAAATGAACTACCCTCGATCTGGTCAAACCATTCCTGGAAAATGCCTTTATTCAAAAAGTCAGGCTGCCGCAAACTACTCAATAACTGCGGTTGTTCAGGGGAATAATTTAGATCCAGCGTATTAAGGCCTCCCTCGGTCAACAATCCTCCCAACATGTTGCGATCTCTTGCTTCCACCAGCAATACACGCATCCCATTACGAGCAGCTGATAAGGCTGCAGTAATACCTTCCGGATCCGTTCCAGCTACAATAACGTTATAGGAATCTTTCAGGTTTAGTGTAGATTGCACTTCCTCCAAAGGCTGCCATACATAATTATTATTAAATTTATAATTCTTGTTCCAAATATAAAATGCACCATATGCAGCGCTCATTAAAACAATAAACACACTAGCTGTAATTGCTGTTATTTTCAATTTTCTACTAATCAAAGACACAAACCTCCATATGTACTTTAAATTCAATAATACTAACTCGTGAGTAGTTTTCCTATGTTATAGCAACAACCGACTAACTTTTTCTCCTTTTCTACATGAGTATGCTATAAACAATAAAAAACTCCCCAACACTTCAAACGGTGTTAGGAAGTTTTGATAATAAGACGGAAAATTCTACTTTTATGTTGCCATACATACAAACAAAATATAGGGAAGTCCCTAACTTTCCTCATTATAACGACCACTTTTTGCGAAGTAAAGACTTACCAAAAACGGAAATGCATCAGAAAGATCATTAAACACTCAGACTGTTCCTTCATCCTGACTACAATGAATTCTCTGGCGATGGCTGACATGGCAGCACGTTCCCTGTAATATAGAGAAATAGAAATCTATCACAGGTATTAATCGATAAAGGAGCTTGTCCTATGCCATATATCATATATGATCTTGAATTCACGGTAAGCCGCAATACTCGCTATTCTTCTGAAATTATTGATATCGGTGCCGTCAAAGTTACGGAGAGTGCGGATGGATTGGTTGTAACGGATACGTTCCATACGTATGTTCGTCCTTCCAATAAGTCTGTTCTGTCCACTGACACAATTCAATTTACAGGTATCACACAGAAAGATATTGATGCAGCCCCCCTTTTTCCGGCAGCACTGAATCAATTCATCGCCTGGATGGGAAGTGACCCCTATTACATGTGTTCCTGGGGACCCGATGACCGCAGCAAACTGATCTCTCATTGTCGCACCCATCAACTTGATGTGGCCTGGATCACCAATCATAACGATCTTCAGCAGCAATGGTCCCGTACCGTTCGCAAAGAAGGCAAGTTCCGTCAACTCGGTCTCGCTCAGGCTCTTGAAATCTGCGGAATTGAATTTGATGGTACCCAGCACCGTGCTTTGGATGATGCCATTAATACAGCCAAGGTGTTTATGCATCAATTTGACCGATTCACTCTCGAAAACAACTGTGCAGCCGATGATGAGGGCATTACATCCAAGGTTGTCTATTCCAGCTCCACAGAAGATGAAGAGAAAGAATCCCCTTTTGGCAATCTGGCAAGCCTTTTCAAAACCAAAGAGTAACCGTCTACAGCACAGTACTTAATCGTGTTTTGCCTTAGGATAGGTGGCATTCTAATCTCAATTTTTATTGTACATTTGTTGCCAATAGTTTAGGCGTTCTTTCATCTTGATGCGGCAGATCTCAGGTTCGAGAATTTCCGCATCAGGTCCATATTTAGATATCCATACGAGAAATTCGTCAACATCACTTAATATGGCTTCAAATAACAGGCTACCTTCCGGTTCAATGGTTAGGATGGGTCGCATAAAAAATTGCTCCTGCATCACACGCTCCACAGCATGGGGTGCAAATCGAATTTTGAACGCAGTCCACTCCGCACTTCCCTCGTATGCCCAAGGAATGCGGAAGTGCGATTGCATCAGATAATCCTCTTTGCGAAACGTGCGTGGCAATATCCGTATCCTTTGCAGCCGGCTCACCTGAAATATTCGAAGTTTCTCCGACAGGTGACAATACCCTAACAGCTCAAATCTGTATTCACGAGGGATAAGACAGTAAGGATCTATGCGTACGATCCCTTTTTTACCTTGAGACAGATACTCCCCTTCAATGGTGTTCTGTGAAATGCCAGACTGAAGCAGGGTAATCAGGGATTGATTCTGCGAATCGTTGTTTTCATTTTGCCATGCTGGCAATCCCGCTTTGAACAATCCACTAATTTGCTCCGACCATTCCACTCGTTCTGTTTTGTTTTTCTGACTCGCAGCAACCACTTTCTCATAAGCGCTCTCAAAAGCAGGTTTTAGCAAAGGACGAATATTCTCCATAACTTCAGCAAGATGCATGAAAGCTTGGGCTTCTTCATCAGACCAATTTAGCGGATACATGGCAAATTGGCTGATAAACATGTACCCTTGTCCGTGTCCCATATTGGCGATCGGGATATGCATTGCACTGAGGGCCTCCATGTCGCGGTATATCGTCCTTTCCGTCGTCTCGCATCGCTGGGCGAGCTCACGTGCCAGTATACCCGGCTTGGCCTGCACCAGTGTGATAATGCGCATTAATCGGATTAGTCGGTCTGTCATTTTGCCGGACCCTCCACGATGTTGTTTCAATAAATTTGATACAACTCCATCCATTGTTTAATATGATATTGATACATACATTCGACCTTCTCCTAAACTTCACCTTCAAATATGTAGACTCTCTCTATACCGTCACCATCTGAAATCAACCCTATTCTCCTAATATCTTTTTTTCACGATCATGATATCCCGTTGTAAACGTTATCTCATAGTGATAACGTAGTTTTTCAACGATCTCGGCTTCCGCGTAATAGTCCAAATCTTGCTTCCGCGCAGCTTCAATTAACAACGCATCAGCATGGCGACGCAACATATTACTTCCCTCCTGAACCCGGCCTCTTTCGTAGGCGCGCAGGGCTTGTTTGATCAGGGGCACGGTTTCACTTAATTTGATCGTCTTCTCCACCTTGGGATCTTCCGGCTGTCGCAACATGCCCAGATGACTGGTGTACTGAATATACAACTGTTCTCTTCGTAACAACACACGTTGACTTTGCTTCAACTTCCTTGTGCTCCAGTAGGCTGAACATACGGCAGCTTTTCCTGATACACGGGGTCCCATGACGAATTCAAGCAAAATTTGTTTACTTTCTCCCTTGTACATATCCCCAAGCCTCAATAACCAGCCAATATCCGTTTCCTTGGAACGACATCCATAGATGCCTTTTAGCTGTACTCCATATTCCGGTTTGAGCAAAAGTTCCAAATCTCTTGATACAATTTTGGGTGCTATTTTCCTAAGTCTTTTGGCAGGGGCACCGTTACGCCACTCTACCATCATATATACGGGGTCGGCTCCCCCTGTCGGTATGGCCTCTTTATTCCACGAATAAGATACTTCAAAGACTGAGTTCACTGGTAGTCTCTCCCCCGATTTATATGTATTATCTTCTAAGTTATCAGGGTGAATGGACACTATATTGTCACGGAACACATGTTCTCATTAAATTTTTCCAATATATTAGTTTTATATCCCTAAATCCGTCTCAATACGACAATAAACGACGAAAAAACCTGGCACTAGGCCAAGCTTATCAATCACTTATCTATGACAAGTCCCAAATTAAACAGTAGGATGATCGTTTCCCATTTTGTGTAAATATTGTACTCCATCTACTTCGTTTACCGGTGCATAGGTGACACTGTCAATGACCAGCTTACGCCCTACTGGCTCTCCATTAACAGTGATCATGATTGTTTTGGTTGATGTGTTCTGATCTGCTGTATACATATGTTTCTACTCCTTCATGTTCACGATCTTATATTCAATCGGATATATTGGTATCGTTCATTAAATTGCGCATTTGTGAATAGCATGCACCCGGAACTGAAGTAAAAGATCTGTTAAACGGTCCGGTGTGCTTGCCTATCGTTCTATTACCCGGCAGATTTGTAAGTTAAACAGCCTTGTTCCTAAATCATTTTAAATATTTCGGGTAATAAAACGATATCATCTTGAACCCATCGTCCCGGTTTTGACGTATAATGTAAGAGCCGTATTTCAACAATAGACGACGAATTCGGCGCTTGATCTATCTAACCGAAGAAAGAGGTGTTAACGATGCCAAAATCCATTCAGGGTTATTTCATTCGGGTGTTATTCACCACATGCATTCTATTTACCGTTTCGATCGCTTCGACAGTAAGTGCTGCCAGTGCCAATATTTTTACGGATATATACAGTGGATGGGAACGAGTCTCCGAATTGCCCGGAGAAGTGAACGCTCTGCAGGAAAGTTATAAGCAAACAATGGAGCAATTAAATCAAACGTCTGCTCAGTTGGGACAAGCCCAGGCCAATGTCGAAGCATTTAAGACCCAGAACGAACAACTGCTGGCTCAGAACCAGAAACTCACTGAAATGGTAAGTAAATTACAGGAGGACCAGGATGCCAAAGCAGCTACTACCAAACGAATTCAGACGACGATCATCACTGTCGTTTCGCTCATATTGGGTTACTTTGTTCTGATTCGTGTGATGCGCTGGGGAATGCGTCGCCGTTCCGGCCGAGTATAAAAGAACAGGAGCAACTGCATGAACATACACCTGAACAATGCTGAAGCAAGCGGAGCAGGACAAGTCGTTACATTTTCACTGATTAAAGATGACCGCCTTCATATTTTGCATCCGCAGCAAATTGTGGCCTTCCGCGGTCCAAGTGGGAGTCGCAATGACAAATTCATGAATATCACGGGCATATATCGCAAAAAAAAGCTGATTAAATCCGAAATCACCGGACCTTGCCAATTTGTGGCTGCCCTGCCTCCCGGATTCACGATGAAGGAAGTGGAGCTCACGGAGAACAGTGATCTGCTCTATGACTTCCGCCACCTGTTCTTCTACTCTGATGGTGTAACCATGCATACCAAAATCCAGAAAATCAAAAACATGCTGATCACCCGTGATGCAGTGAAAATGAAATTTTCCGGCAAAGGCAAGATCGGATTGCTCACCCAAGGCCAAGTCTGCCAACAGGAACTTCATCCTACAGCGCCGCTCTATGTGGATGCTGGCAGCATTATTGCCTATCCCGAAAATGCACATCTTGAACTCACCGTATATGGTAACAACCTTGCCAGTCAGCATATGAATTATCATTGGAAGATGACAGGACATGGATCTGTACTCTTTCAGGCTGGACGTGAGAATCGCCGCTTGGAACAGGATCTTAACGATGAGGGACTGTTCAAACGAATTCTGAAAGAAGTTATCCCTTTCGGCAATGTATTGATCAAATAAACGGATCCAATAAGCTGCTAGTTGGTGGAGCCGATCGATTAGCTGCCACTATGCTCCAGTGGGGTGGTCACCGCGCGGTTTCATGTTATAATGATTCAGACAATTGAAGAAGAAAATCCATGCCTGTGGCATGGGAGAGGTTCGCGAACTCCCTCTATAAGACTAGACTTGACGATGTGATGGTCAGTATAAGTCTTGCGTACACGTTGCGGTCACCATGCAATCATGTACGTAAAAAACTAAGGACACTTACTCTTGCCTGCTTTTTTGAAGCGGTTATCGAGAAGGTGTGTTTTTTGATGGATGCCAGTTCATGAACTTCTCTGTTCTTCCGACACTCTATGCCTAAGCGCATGGTTTGATCTCAAGAAGATAGAGAGGTTTTTTTATGTTGAACGAAGAAAAAGCAGTCGTTGTATTCAGCGGCGGTCAGGATAGTACCACGTGTCTGTTCTGGGCCAAACAACAGTTTGCCGAAGTCGAGGTTGTTACGTTTGATTACGGTCAGCGTCACAAGCTGGAGATTGAATGTGCATCCGAGATTGCTCGTGATCTGGGCGTACAACAAACCGTACTCGATATGAGCCTGTTAAACCAGCTTGCACCCAATGCGCTCACTCGCACGGATGTGGAAATTACACATGAAGAAGGCGAACTGCCAAGTACATTTGTGGATGGACGGAATCTGCTGTTCCTTAGTTTTGCAGCCATTATGGCCAAACAAAAAGGAGCTCGTCACCTGGTTACAGGTGTATGCGAGACGGATTTCAGCGGATACCCAGATTGCCGGGATTCATTTGTAAAGTCGATGAATGTGACACTTAATCTGTCGATGGACTATCCATTTGTCATTCACACCCCGCTCATGTGGCTGGACAAAGCCCAAACGTGGAAGATGGCCGATGATCTCGGTGCTTTTGATTATGTACGCGAGCGTACCTTGACCTGTTATAACGGCGTGATCGGCGATGGATGCGGAGAATGCCCTGCTTGCAAACTGCGCAAAGCCGGACTGGATCGTTATATACAGCAACGTGCTGCCGGATCTACGGGAGTGGATGTACGATGAGAGAGCCAGGAACATTCCGTATTGTAGAGCATCTGCAACGCATCGGAGAAGATATTCTACCCACCCAGCTGCGCTATCACCGCAAACGTGTGCTTGTAAGCAAAGAATTCACCTTTGACGCAGCACATCACCTGCATTGTTATGAAGGCAAGTGCAAAAACCTGCATGGTCATACGTATAAAGTTATTTTTGGCATCAGCGGTTATCCGGGTGAGACCGGGCTGACGGTTGATTTTGGACATATCAAAGATATATGGAAAACTCAGATTGAGGGATATCTGGATCATCAGTACCTCAACGAGACACTTCCTTTAATGAATACAACGGCTGAAAATATGGTCGTTTGGCTGTTCGAACAGATGGAACATGCGCTCCAGACGGAACCCTATGCCGGCCTGACAGACGGTGGGCGGACGGAGTTTGTCCGACTCTTCGAGACACCAACCAGTTACGCGGAAGCGAGACGGGAGTGGATGATCGATGAGTAGTGTTGTAGAACATAGACAGTCGCGCGAACGTAACCAAGAAGCTCGCATCCCTGTGATGGAGATTTTTGGTCCGACGGTTCAAGGCGAAGGCATGGTCATCGGGCAAAAAACAATGTTTGTTCGCACCGCGGGCTGCGATTATCGCTGCTCCTGGTGCGACTCGGCCTTTACCTGGGACGGCAGTGGCAAGGACCAGATTCGAATGATTACGCCAGAGGATGTATGGGAAGAATTGCGCCGCGTTGGCGGCACCCGCTTCTCCCATGTCACCATCTCTGGCGGTAATCCCGCCCTGCTTGCTTCGCTGGGCGGATTGGTTGCCCTGCTGCGGGAGAACGGCATCCGCACCGCGGTGGAGACGCAGGGCTCCCGCTGGCAGCCTTGGCTGGCGGACATTGACGAAGTCACCATCTCGCCTAAGCCACCCAGCTCTGGCATGGACACCGATTGGGCCGTGCTGGATGATCTGATCGGAAGACTGGCCGCTGACCCGGTAGAACGAAGTCACAGTCTGAAGATCGTGATCTTCGATGAGACAGACCTGGACTATGCCCGCCGTGTGCATGCGCGGTATCCGGGCACGGATTTATTTTTACAAACCGGGAACCCGGATGTGACTTCCGCCGATACGCCAGATCTGGCGTCCTCACTGCTTGCTCGTTATGAGTGGCTGATCGACCAAGTTAGCGCCTCCGATGACCTGAATGATGTTCGTGTTCTTCCGCAGCTACATACGTTGGTATGGGGCAACAAACGCGGCGTGTGATGGGCAGCATGATGTAAGGATGAGGACGAAATGTCCTTGGAAAATAAGAGAATTCAACAGGCAAAATGGCCTATTCATATATACCGCGAAGCTTCGGGCTTTGACGGAAACAAGGAGCGTTTAATAACCGATGAGACAACCTGATGAGATGCAAGATGTGACGTTGCTGGGCAACCAGAACGTAAAATATACGTTTGAATATGATCCGGGCATTCTGGAGAGCTTTGATAACAAACATCCGTACCGTGATTATTTTGTAAAATTCAACTGCCCGGAGTTCACCAGCCTGTGCCCGATTACGGGTCAGCCAGACTTTGCAACGATCTATATTAGCTACATTCCTGATATCAAAATGGTGGAGAGCAAATCACTCAAGTTGTACCTGTTCAGCTTCCGCAACCACGGTGATTTCCACGAGGATTGTGTGAATATCATCATGAATGACCTGATCAAGCTGATGGACCCGCGTTACATCGAAGTATGGGGCAAATTCACACCGCGCGGCGGTATTTCCATTGACCCGTACACAAACTACGGTAAGCCGGGAACGAAGTACGAGCAGATGGCCGACCACCGTATGATGAATCATGATATGTATCCGGAGACGATTGATAATCGTTAAACTGGCGGGTAAATCAACTCTGCTATAACTAAAATAAATTATTGGTCACAGAAAAGCCGAACTCTTCAAATCTGAAGGAGTTCGGCTTTTTAGTATAAACCTTTAGAAACTCAGTCTCTCAATACAATGGGATCGCAATGCGTTCAAGTAGACTGATCTTTCTTTAGTTCTTTGACTTTTTTGATGTAATGTCTCAACATCAGCACACCAATTGACTGAAAAATGATAAATATGACGATAGCAGCAGATAGAGATTCCGGTGCTACATAGATAACCTGAAACGTTATTACAGCCATATACAAAATAGTCATCACCAATTCACGTTTGGCGGATTTATAAGGTGATAAGGATTTCATATACATCCCTCCTCTATCCTTCTTATACATAAATATGGGTCTTCTTACAGTAGATGCTAAAGTAATACGTTTGTTTTGTAAATGCAATGCTATTAATAAACACCTTGGAAATAGAGTTGAATTCATCAATGTTTTCCCTTGTTCCCCTTGTCGGTCCAATCAATCTATCCTATTATGTAACAATATGCTTACACGCATATATTACAACATCAGGCGCTGATCCCTCGTGACCGCGACCAAAGGAGAATTGTACATGTCTACTCAATCCACTTTAACCAAGGACGCCACAGCGCGTTCGAAAGCCCCACCCGGATCGGATGCCCAAAGCACCGTATACCGGATACTTATTGCCATCAGTTTGGTCCATCTTTTCAATGATTCGATCCAGTCGGTTATTCCAGCCATTTTTCCGATTTTGAAAGATTCCATGCATCTCACGTATACTCAGATCGGATGGATATCATTTGCTATCAACTTTACCGCTTCCATTATGCAGCCTGTCGTAGGCTGGTTTGCAGATAAAAAACCGACGCCATCTATCCTGCCCATTGGCATGGGTTTTACATTTACTGGCATGTTGCTGTTGGCCTTTGCTGACAGTTATATGGCTGTCCTAATCTCCGTTATTTTTGTCGGTCTAGGTTCTGCTGCTTTCCATCCGGAAGGTTCACGGGTATCCCATATGGCTGCTGGTCAGCGCCGTGGGCTGGCACAGTCCATCTTCCAGGTTGGTGGTAACGCCGGGCAGTCCCTTGCCCCATTGCTTACACGCTGGATCTTTATCCCGTTTGGACTGTTCGGTGCCATTGGATTTACAGGCATTGCTGCCATGGGGATTGCAGTCCAAATCTACATAGCCCGTTGGTATGGACGCATGCTGCAATCGGGAGGATATCTGCGTAGACAGGCTGCTGCCCGTCGTGCACCCAATCCTGCTTTACGCAAAAAGATTACTGCCGCCATTACGCTATTGATTTTGCTTGTCTTTGTTCGTTCCTGGTATATCGCTTCCATTGGCAGCTTCTACGCGTTTAATCTGAAAGATACCTTTGGATTATCCACAGAGGACGCGCAGATCTATATCTTCTTGTTCCTGGCTGCTGGAGCACTTGGTACATTCTTCGGAGGCCCACTGGCAGATCGATTCGGCAAACGTAACCTGATCTTCCTGTCCATGGCTGGAGCTGCTCCGCTGGCTCTGTTGCTGCCCTATGCGAATCTGTTCTGGACAGGCGTACTACTAACCATTATTGGTTTTATCATGTTATCCAGCTTCTCGGTTACGGTTGTGTACGCACAGATGCTGATTCCGGGCAAAATCGGAACGGTCTCCGGCCTGATCACAGGTCTGGCATTTGGAATGGGAGGCCTGGGCGCACTCGTGCTGGGCAACTGGATTGACGTTTTCGGTGTATCACCCGTAATGCAGATGTGCAGCTTCCTGCCCCTGCTCGGGATCTTCACGTTCTTGCTTCCATCCGATAAATTACTCAATATCTGGGCGAAAGAAAACGGCAGTGAAGAGTAAAAAATACATCAACAGGTGTCCACTTTTTATTCTATACTAGATCCAATCCTTACGTGGCAGCATCGTCCTTATAAGACGTTATCTTGCGCTAACGAACCTGACAGCACTTATTTGAACGATTACTGCCGGTTGCGCAATCTAAAGAATCTAAGCAACGCTATTCCAGAGAAAAAGGCCGAAAACCTTGGAATGTGCGCGTGAAATGCAGAAATAGCGTGTCTGAGATTCTTTAGCAATTGGAATTAGTAAAATATCGCCGAATAACGTCTGCTGAGTTCTTTAGGTTTCACTTTAGTCATTTACATTTGCAGTATGAATAAAATGCTTGAACCATAACAAAAGGGTTCTTGCCAACTCTGTATTCACAGACTGGCAGGAACCCTTTTTTATATTTGTTGTTCTCGTATTTAGTTCAACCGTTTATTCCACGTCACACATGACAACGTTGCTGCCTTGAGCTGTAATTAGTTCCTTCACATCTTCAAATTCAAGGAATACCGTCGCCGTATTTTCCATCGGATGAATTCCGATTTTCTGACCAACTAGATCCTTGTCAAAAACTACAGTCACGTTTTTCTGAATATTATTAAAAACCCCCATAGGGTTGACGTGCCCTTTTTCCAATCCGAGGAATTCCAACAAATCCTTTTCACTGGCAAAACTTAATTTGCGGCTAGGTATCTTTTCGCTTAAACTTCTCAAATCAACGGACTTCGTTCCAGCAATCGTCACCAGATAATAGTTGCGTTTCTTGTCATCACGCAGAAACAGATTTTTAACGATACGTTCTGTATGTGGAATTTGATAAGAGAATATTTCCTCCATCGTGTATACTGCGGGATGTTCAATACTTTCGTAAACGATATTATTGCGATCCAAAAGATCATAGAAACCCTGTTTGTTTAACATATCAAATTCAACTCTTTCAATATAAATATTCTTCTGTAATGTTACTTCAAACGCTGAAGGATCAGCCGTTTTTTGTACAACATTTTACCTGCTTCGGCTACATCACGGATCGTATTTTTGTTGCTCACTGAACCAAATACCATGCCGGCAATAGGCACGAGTTGGAACAGCTTCTTCCAACCAAAGGATTCACTGTAGGAGTTAAACACTTCCCGCCAGCCCTGCATCTGCGATACCACTTCAATTGGCTTGTCCGGATCGTCGTAGGCGGCCAGTTCTTCAATGATCGCTTTCTTGCCTACAATATCGGCGGAAGAGAATTGCAGACATTTGACGATAAAGATACGCTCCAGCGGTTCATCCGGATCATAACCATAACATAGAGCCATCTCCTGCAGTACCTTCAGAGAAAGCCCCATCACCATCGGAATATCTGCTGCAATAGTTACAATGCCACCAAACCCTGTAGCTGCTCCCTGCGCCGCAGCAAATTTGGTTCGGCTCTCGGTAATGTTATCAGCCACCTGGTCCAGCACTTGAAGTGGCAGATTCTCCACACTATGAATCTTCGCTGTCCCCTCCGCTTCAGCTTCCTGCTCCAGACGATAGGACGTATCTATCATGGAATAACCGGACTTCTCGGCTTCCTCTTGCAGCAACTTGGCTACTTTTTTCTTCTGTACGAGGAACTTGCCCCCATTCTGCACATACTGACCCACGTCATTCAGGGAATCGCCGATCTTCTGTTTCAGCGCTTTAGGCATCACTCTATCCAACATCGCAAAGGGCAAACGCCCGATTTTATCCCAAATAAACAAGTCTTTCTGTTGTTTCTCCCATTTCAAAATCTGTTCAAGCTCCAAGTCCAACGTCTCGCGTGAATCCATATGTGATCCTCCTAATAGGTTCTGCATCGTAATCTGTATCTTTCTCATACGCAGAAATCATCGTTGTGGTTGCTTTGTTTTGTGTCCAGGATACATATGTTCAGGCACTCTATCTTATCGTTCACATACAAAAGAGCCCTTAATCAGCATCACTCGCTAACTAAGGGTTCTCGTATTCAAGGTTTCATTACCTCTTATTTTGCTTCAGCTACTGCGCTGCCATCTGGAACCGGAACACCGAAATCAGGTGTGCCATCTTCACGCCAATGAATCACTTGAGCACGGGCGTGACGGTTCGGATCATACAAGGGATCACCCTCGATGTCTTTGTAATTACGCGCATGATAAATCAGAATATCGGTCTTGCCATCCGGTGACACCGTAAAGCTGTTATGCCCCGGACCGTATTGGCCGTTCGCTTCACAAGTCTGGAATACAGGCTCGGGTGATTTCACCCAGCTAGCCGGATCAAGCAAGTCGGCATTTTCATCTGCGGTGAGCAGACCCATACAATAATTGTAATCGGTCGCGCTGGCCGAGTAGCCGATAAACAACCGCCCATTCCGATGCATCACGGCTGGGCCTTCATTCACTTTAAAGCCGATGATCTCCCAATCGTACTCTGGCGTAGAGATCATAACCTGTTCGCCGCGTAGCGTCCATGGGTTCTCCATTTCGGCAATGTACAGGTTGGAGTTGCCCACAATATCAGGATCTTTCTGCGCCCAGACCAGATAGCGAATCCCCTTATGTTCAAAGGTTGTTGCATCCAGCGCGAATGATTCCCACCGTGTGTAAATCTGTCCCTTTTCTACCCAATCTCCTTCGAGTGGATTCGCGGAATCGTTCTCCAGAACATACATCCGGTGATCAAACAGTCCTTCGTTGGTCTCACTGGTGTGAGCCGCAGCGTAGTGTATGTACCATTTGCCATCGATAAAATGAATCTCCGGTGCCCAGATGTTGGCACTCATCGGCCCCGTGTCACGCTTGGTCCAAGCCGTTACCGGCTCAGCATCTCTTAACTCTTCCAACGTCTCTGCTCGCCGGATCTCGATCCGGTCAAAGGCTGGTACGGAAGCGGAGAAATAATAGTACCCGTCTGTATGACGGTACACCCACGGATCAGCGCGCTGCTCCAGGATGGGATTAGTAAATGTAATAGAATCAGTCATGGGAATGCTCCCCTTTCTTTCAAATGTTGTTTGGCTCGAAGTTGGGGAATGTAACCCAATTGCGAAAAAAGCGAAAACCTTTTTGGGTGGTGCACAGCGGACGTTCGGGGGTGGCAGGGCCTTGGTGCTCTCTTGTCCTCCGATTTCTTTTTATCACCGCTCCTGGCGGTTGAAATCGGATGCCAAACTCGCTCCTGCGGCTCCTTCCTCCCCCTCACTGCTTGTGCACCCTCGGAGCGGCAGCTCGCTCTTACCGCGCTCGCTGGGTTACAACCTCACTTCGAGCCTTTTTGTTGGCTCGGTCTTATGGGGTTGACCGCTTCGCAGGGTCAACTCTCCCCATATTTAGTGCATTATTGGCCTCAGACATAGGCCAACTTTGTCATGCACAGCGGACGTTCGGGGGTGGTAGGACCTTGGCGCTCTCTTGTCCTCCGATTTCTTTTTATCACCGCTCCTGGCGGTTGAAATCGGATGCCAAACTCGCTCCTGCGGCTCCTTCCTCCCCCTCACTGCTTGTGCACCTTTAGAGCGGCAGCTCGCTCTTACCGCGCTCGCTGCTCGCCCCCTTACTCCTCCGCTGCGCTGATCTGCTTGCCCCAGACCGCCACACCGCTGTCATTAAGACCTGTCACCACCAGCGCGGGCTGGCTTCTCTCCCAGTCCCAGGACGGCAGCAGTTTCAGCTCTTCTGTGGAGGCTCCGCCCCATGGGCTTTCTTTCCACTTCAGTGTCAGTGTTTGTTTGTCATCAAGGGTCCAGGTTCCTGAACCTTTTTCGCTTTTAATTTTACCGTTGCTTGTTAGGGTATAAGGCACGGCTTGAATCTGCCCTTCCACGGACGGATCAAGTGCCATTCCTTCCCACGCCCCGGCAATCATGGACTTCGGAATATCCTGTGTGGTCTCACCTGCGTACCGTTCAGGTGAAACGACAGGCCAGCCGCCCTTCGTCCATAACATTTTGCGTACATGCAGATATGGCCAGTTTTTATCCGTCTCACCCCGTGCATGATGCACGATGTAATAATCGTCTCCGTCCTTCAACACGGAGTTATGTCCAGGCGCAACCCAGCCTTCACCTTCTGTGAAGCGATAACTGCCGAGAATTTTGGTGCCGATCTCATATTGCGGCAGATACTCCGTATCCAGCATGTTATTGCCGTTTATGTCCGTATACGGTCCTGTGATTGAATCGGCACGCGCAACCCGCACGTTATAGTCCTCGAATAAGGAATCATAGGAGACGAACAGATAATACTTTTTGAACTCCGGGTTATACACAATGTATGGACCTTCCACTGCGCCCTCTTCAGTTGCACGATCCCGAGCAGCAATGCGAGTACCATAACCCTCGTCCTTGAATTTCCCGGTATCCGGATCGAGTGGGGCAATATAGATTCCATCAAAAAACGAACCATATACCATCCACGAATTGCCCTCGGCATCTACGATGGGATTGGCATCAATGGCATTTAATTTGTCCTGTTCATTCGCAGAAGTTTTTACAACCAGTCCTTCATCTGTCCATGGACCTTCGGGAGATAAGGATGTCTGAAGACCAATGGCCGACTGGGTACTGCCAAAAGAAGAAGCCGAATAATACATCCGATAGGTATCGCCAACTTGGATCACATCGGGTGCCCACAGATTGACTGCACCTGTCCAGTCCAGCGCTTCTTGCGGAATACCCGGCAGAGCCTGACCTACCCACTTCCAGAGGATCAGATCATCTGATTTGCGTACCATGACGCCGGGTTTCGCTTCTCCTGCTACACGAACGTCTGTGGAATAGACGTAGTATCCCTGGTCTGTTTTGATAATGGCCGGATCATGCGCATTGTTCACCGTCCAGCGTGATTCATCGTCCAAAATGGAGGTGTCATACAACTGAGTATCTTGAGGAGCTTCAGGAAAGACCGGACGGGACACCGTTTCTCCTGAACAACCCGTAGCTCCAACAACCATCAATAACAACATGGAAGCAACCACTCCTTTTCCTGAATTCGACCACCGCCGGAATTTCTTCCGCTGGTTCATCCCTTGACTCCCGAAATGGCAACCGATTCAATAATCTGTTTCTGGAAGATCAGGAAGATGATTAATACCGGTAACAGGGCTACAATCGACGCCGCCATAATAAGTGGGTAATCGGTTTGAATCGCATACGTGGCATTGAAGTTCGCGATAACGAGCTGTAACGTCTGCTTCTCCGGTGAATTCAGATAGATAATCGGTGCCAGATAATCATTCCAGATGCCCATGAACCAGAGAATCAGCTGTGCAGCAATCGCCGGTTTGATGAGTGGAAACGTAATACTGGAGTACAGCCGGAAGTAGGAACTTCCATCGATTTTTGCTGCTTCAATAATCGCATCAGGCACACTAAGCAGATATTGACGCAGGAAAAAGATCATGATGACGTTACCGAACAGGCCAGGAACAATCAGTGGTAACAGCGTATCCACCCAGCCCAGCTTTGCAAACATGATGAATTGTGGGATCATGACTGTCGGATAAGGAATCATCATGGATGCCAGCAATGCGAGAAACAGTTTGTTTTTGTGTGGGAATCTTAACTTGGCAAAAGCAAAGGCAGCGATACTGGACGTAAACGTACCCACCACAGTTACACTCACCGCAACGATGAGGCTGTTTTTGATCCCGCTGAGCAGCGGGCCTGCTTCCCAGATTTCTTTATACTTTCCAAATTGGAATACTTCAGGTATCCATACAGGCGGAAGCGCGAACACATCCTGCTTCTCCTTCAATGACGTGGACAACATCCAGATCAGTGGTGCAATCATCGCAATCGCACCAATCGCGAGTACGATAAAAATGATCGAGTTTGTTAATTTCCTCTTTTGACTGTAAGACATCTCCGGTTCACTCCTTTCCTTGACAATCAATCCCCATCATAGGCTGATTTTTCGTTCATTTTGAATTGCACCAGGGTAATGACAAAAATGAAAATACCAAGAATCATGGCCATCGCTGAGGCATAACCCATCTGCAAGTTACTGAAGGCTTTCTGCCAGATGTAGAAAACGATCGATGCCGAAGAATATTCGGGACCACCCGTAGGTGTCATAATGTTCATCTCGGTGAAGATCTGGGAACCCCCAATAATATTTGTAACAATGAGGAAAAAGGTAACTGGCTTCACCATAGGCCAGGTGATATTGCGGAAGATCTGGAACCCATTGGCTCCATCCAGCTCAGCCGCCTCGTAGTATGTACGTGATACACTTTGCAGTGCCGCCAAGTACAATAACATCGTGTATCCCAGACCCTTCCACACTGTCATAATAATCAGAGCTGGTTTGACCGTGTCTTTGTTCGCAAGCCAGTTAGGCCCTTTAATCCCAAACAGGTCAAGGAACTGGTTCACCAGACCGTAATCCCCGTTGTACGCCCAGTTCCACATGATGGACACGGCAGCAAGGGAAGAAATGACCGGGATGTAATAGATTACTCGGAATGTCGTGGTGCCGGGAATTTTACGATTCAGACCCATTGCCAGCAACAATGCGAGCAACAATCCAATCGGAATACCGAGCATCAGGAAGAATGTATTAAACATCGCTTTGTAGAAGAGGTCATCCGTCAGCAAATCCTTGAAGTTGGCCAAACCGATAAAGTTCATCTGTCCCAGTCCGTCCCAATCCGTAAAGGAACCATAAAGGGAGTAGAGGAACGGGAACATGACAAAGATCAGCAATCCAAGAATCGGAGGTAAAATAAACAGATATCCGTACAGCATCTCTTTGCGATACAAACTCGATTTCGTAATCACGGCGTTCACCCCTGTTTCTAGTATCAGCATGTGGCATTCTTCGATTGAACCTTGCCGATCAACGAATGCCACATGCCCGTATGGAATCCAATAAGTTCCAATACGAATGATGCCAGCAGCATGATTGCAGGCTGCCGGCATCACCCTTTCCTATCTACTATTTCTGAGATTTCTTTTCTTGTTCAACCGCTTTGTCGAGCAGTTTTTGCATTTTTGGTTGTTGCTGCTTCACATAGTCTGCGGCTGTAATCTTGCCATCCAATACCGGCTGGATGTCCGTAAAGAACAGGTCATACCATTCTGCATTGTACGTGTAGTTACCTGGCAGTGCCCGGCCGTAATCTTCAACAATATCAATGAATTCCTGTTTGTTGGCTGGTTTCGTGGATGTATCTTTGGCCCACTCGTCTGCCATATCAAGCAAGTTCGGAATCTGTACCTTGGCATCTACCAGTTGCTGCATGCCTTCCTTCGAAGCCGTTAGGTAGTTCACCAATGCTGCCGCTTCTTCCGGATGTTTCGTTTTCGCGGATACTCCGATTCCCAGAGATCCGATCCACGTTGCCGATTTACCAGTAGATCCCGCAGGGAATGGCAGCAAATCATAATCGAAAGGTAATTTCTCAAATGTACTCATATCCCATGGGCCTACTGGGAAGAAAGCCATTTCACCTTTCATCCAGCGTTGATACGTATCCAATGTTTGCGCTTCCTCAATGGAAGGTGTAATTTTGTATACGTTCTGCATATCCGCGAAGAATTGCAAGGCTTCAGCGAATTTTGGATCATCAATTGTTACCTTTGTTTTGGTCTCATCCAACCAATCCCCACCGTTGCTCCATACAAAGGATTGCAGGGCCCACTGTACGTTGAATCCAGTACCGTATACATCCGATTTACCATCTCCATTGGTATCCTTGGTCGCTTGCTGGTTCACCTTGATGAACTCTTCCCATGTGTATGGTTTATCCTTGTCAGGGAGTGGGATGCCCTCTTTTTCAAACAACGTTTTGTTGTAACCCAGTGCAAATGGCCCCAGATCCTTCGGCATACCATAGATGTCACCTTGTCCTGCCATTTGGCCATCATAACGGTACAGGTCCACGCCGTATTTCCAGATATTATCGAGATCCACATCCGGATTGTTTTCAATATACGAAGTGAGGTTCATCAGCACATTGCTGTTCACATACGCCTTCACGTCGCCCGGATTGATATAAAATACGTCAGGCAAGCTGTTGCCGGTAATTGCCGCTCTCAGCTTGGTTGCATATTGATCCGCAGCCGTTACGATAATTTTGACTTTCACACCCGGATGATCTTCTTCGAATTTCTTGACCACCGCTTGGTATGCTTTCTGCTCATCTGTCCCCCCACGGAACATAAACGTTAACTCCTTGTCCCCATTTGCACCGCTGCTGCCTCCTCCACAGCCCGCAAGTACCAGTGCACTTACCAGCATAAGAAGCATAAATGTGACCCAACTCTTTTTCTTTACCATCTGAACCCCTCCTGATCTGGACTTGTAACCGTATTCAATTGGATGAAATAAGATTTCTGTTGTTAAATTTATCAAATCCAGATCACTTTAGTCAATACTTTTATAAAACATTTTATATTTATCTAAAATAAATCAATATTTCGGCCAGCCATTCGAGTCCCAAAGCAAGTCATTAATCAGCAATTTCGGATTGCCATTATCCTCTGCATCATAGGCGTGTCGTGCAATGACATTGCCGTTGTACACGTCCTGACCACCTGGACCTTTCCATTTCACATTGCCTGTATCCAGTACCGTCCCGCCACCATTCAGCATATTGACTCCGTTTTTGTCCACATAAGGGCCTGTTATGCTGGTCGAACGTCCATAGACCATTTTGTAGGTACTGTTCACCCCTTGGCAGCAAGAATCGATGGAAGCAAACAGGTAATAATAGCCGCCACGATATACAACACTTGGTCCTTCAATAGCACCTCCGTTATTCGGGCGCGCCGCAATGGAAGTTATGTTTCCTGTCGGTTTCATCGTATTTTTGTCCAGTTTGACAATCTTCAGACCGCTCCAAAACGAACCAAAAGCCAGCCATGGATTGCCTGAAGCATCAATGACCAGATTCGGATCAATGGCATTGTAATTATTGGCGGTCGTGGTTTGAAGCACCAATCCTTCGTCCTTCCATTGCCCTGCTCCAATGCTGTTCGCAGACGCAAGACCAATCGCAGACCGATTGGAGCCAAAGGTCGAGATCGAATAATAGAGCCACACTTTTCCGTTATACTGCTCTACGTCCGGTGCCCATACATCCAATCCGCTTTGTCCCGGAACGGCAGAAGCCCACCAGGATGGCTTACTTAAGAAGATTTGTGGAACACGATACCAGGACGATCCATTATCGGATTTCAATACTTGAATACCCGGGCCGGTTGAAAAAGTGTACCAGGAACTGCCCTCTTTGATAATCGACGGATCATGAACAGCGGTATCTCCGGTCAGATTCCAGAACGCCGCCAAAGCTTTTGACTGACCTGCCAGCAGTAATACCATCACAAGTAATGCCGGTAACGCCAACCGTTTCCACATAACCCTCTTCACATTGCTTAACTTTTCCAAACCAAACTCCACCTTTCCGATCAAATGGTTAATTAGGTTCATGAAGTAATGAATCAATTTAGGTATAATAGGATTATAAAAGCGGTTACATGACATTTCAATGGTATATTTCAAATATATGTGAACTGATTAACACTTATTTTAACCGGAATAGTGAACTAAATATAGATTATATATTCGTATTTGCGCTATACACAAGGGTTTTGGCTTCTATTTCTCCACCCTTCCCTTCCATGAGGGAATGATTTATAATTATCTGAAATAAAACATATAAATGTGCAAATGTCTGTGTCGAAGACTTTGTTCAGAACGGGGAAAGGAAATCCACCTATGATTTATATTAAAGATCTGATGTCGGGTGTGAATATCTTCAAAGCGCTCAGTTCGGAAATCCGGATTCAGATCATTGAGCTGCTGGCCAAGAACCAAAGCCTTAATCTCAATGATCTTGCAACCAAGCTGGGACTGAGCAATGGTGCCATCACAATGCACATCAAGAAGCTTGAAGAGAGCGGATTGATCGAGATCAACACCGCTGTTGGCAAACATGGAATCCAGAAGATATGTTATCTCAATGAGGAAAAATTGATGGTTGATCTGCGTTCACAAGAGATTAACAATCGTTATGAGGTGGAAATTCAGGTCGGTCATTACAGCGATTATCAGGCCGCACCTACATGTGGTCTCGCTACCCGGGACAGCATTGTTGGAGAGTTCGATGATCCGCGGTACTTTGCTGATCCACTACGAATTGATGCGGAGATGATCTGGCTGGCCGAAGGTTATCTCGAGTATCGGATTCCAAACTATCTCAAACCTAATCAGTCCTTTAGCGAAATTCAGTTGTCGATGGAACTGGGTTCGGAGGCCCCTGGCTTTTGTGACAATTACCCTTCGGATATTTACTTCTATGTCAATGGGATTGAGATTGGCTGCTGGACAAGTCCGGGGGATTTTGGCAATACACGCGGTACCTTTAATCCTGAATGGTGGCCTCCGCACTTGAATCAGTACGGCATGCTGAAGCTGATTCGGATTACGCAAGAGGGCAGCTATATCGACGGATGTCGTATCTCGGATGTAACGCTGGACCAGATTGGGCTGGATTACAAAAGCGATATTCACTTCCGCATTGCGGTTACCGACGGACCTTTGAACAAACGGGGCTTAACAATCTTTGGCAAAAACTTTGGAAACTATGGACAGAATCTGCTCGCTCGGGTTCTCTATAACGTGCAAGAAGAGTAGAGCCATCTCTGACTATTCACTCGATATGAAGTTCGACCGATCTGCTAACGTAACTGTTCAACACAACAACAATCATGTGTCTTCGAAAGGGTGCTATCCAGCACTCTTTTTTTGTTGTGATATAATAATGGCCTGTAATGACAAAATGGAATAACGGGCGGGGATACCTTTTGAAATTGGAGCGATTAATCTCAATCATATATAAACTGCTGAACCACGAAGTATTGTCTGCTTCCACCTTGGCGGAAGAGTTTCAGGTGTCCCCAAGAACGATCTATCGGGATATTGATGTAATCTGTGCCGCCGGCTTCCCGGTCGTCTCCCATCAGGGACTCAAAGGCGGCTACGGCATGATGGACGGATACAAGATGGATAAAAGCTTGCTCGGTTCTTATGATGTGGATTCCCTGATCACGGTCCTGAGCAGTCTATCCACAGTATTCGAAGATGCACGTGCACAAGGCACGATTGAACGTCTGCAAACGATTGGACCGGAGCATCAAACCTCAAGTCTGTCGGTGGATCTGGAGACTCGCCGAACAGAACCTGACGCCCTTCCTCATCTGCGTAAAGGGATTACGGATCATCAGGTTGTCCGTTTTGACTACATCAATACAAAGAATGAACATACACCCCGCCATCTGGAACCTTTAAGACTTCATTTTAAATATCGTAATTGGTATGTATACGGATTTTGCCAGACACGGCAGGATTATCGCGAGTTCCGACTGTCCCGGATGATGAACGTGCAACTGACATCGGAACACTTCCACCCCCACCTTGAGCTTCCCCAAGAGAATGTTGTGTCAGATCCATCATGGCAAGATCAGGTAAGTGATGTTGTATTTCGGGTGAACCCGGAAGCGCTAGCGGAAGCCATGGACCATTTTCAACAGGCAGATAAGCAATTTCACGAGGATGGAAGTATGACGATGCGCATCTCGGTTTATCAACCGTTACAAGCCAAGTGGTTATGGTCGTTTCTGCTTAGTTTGGGAAGTGGCGCTGAGGTGCTTGAACCGATTGAATTACGAGGTATTCTGAAAGAACAGCTTCGAGACGCACTTAAACTCTATGAAGAAGTATGACACGCTGTTGTCATACTTCTTTTTTTATAATCATTTTAGTAAGTAACCACATCCCTCGCCAAATTAAAGGAGACGATCATTCATGAATCATCCGGAACAAATGTATAACTACAACGCATGGGCTAATCAAACCATCCTGAACAGAATCAAAGAACTTCCCTCTTCTGTGCTGAGTCAGGAAGTGAACAGTTCATTTCCAACCATCGCCCATGCCCTCAGCCATATCTACGCAGTGGATAAGATGTGGTATCTGGTGTTAACGGGCACCGGTATGCCCGAGGCACTCCAGGCATGCATGCCTCTCAATGGTGAAATTCACGGTTCAATAGATGAGTACATGCAAATGTTTGCCGATCTGTCGGCACAATACAGCGAATGGCTCCAAGGCCAAACTAATCTTGAACAAACCGTGCTGCTCGATAATCCATTTGCCGGCGTCCGCGAAACCAGCTTATCGGAAATGGTATTCCATCTGGTCAATCACGGGACCTACCACCGAGGCAATGTGTCTACCATGCTGCGTCAGTTGGGGCATGCCTCCGTCATGAACGACTATTCTCTCTTCTGGTATCAAGAACCGGCTCAAGTATAGACAACGATGCGATGGAGAATGTACATTGTATCCCCGTGACATCGAGGGAAGAATTGAGAAGTTGGTTGCAGGAGCATGGAAAAGTCCAGAAATCTTGCTGGGTCATGGTTAGCTTGAAACCCACTCCGGATACTCTGCTGTATTTGGATGTGGTTGAGGAGTCGCTATGCTTTGGCTGGATCGATGGGGTCAAAAAGAAAATATCCGAGACTCGATTGGCACAGAGATTATCTCCCCGAAGCAAACGTAGCTCATGGACAGAATTGAACAAGGAACGTGTCCGTCGACTTGAAAAGTTGGGCTTCATGCATGACGAGGGTAGAGAGGTTCTTCCTGTTATGGAGCCAAATGCTTTCATAATTGATGGTGTGATCGAACAAAGGCTGAAAGAAGACCATCAGGTTTATGCAAATTTCATGGCCTTCCCTAACCTGTATCAAAACGTTCGGATCGATACGATCCAAAGTGTTAAGAATCAGCCAGCATTATTCCAGAGCAGATTAGATAAGTTCATAACCAACACAAAGGAAAATAAAATGTACGGTCAGTGGCATGATCACGGACGGCTTCTGGATTATTAAAAACCCTTGAAAATACGAAAGCAGGACCTCCTCGTAAGATGGTCCTGCTTATTTTTTTGGATTTATACGTTGGCGAATCTCGGCCCAGAATTTCTGTTCACCTCTCCCGGCTCACACATCATATTCATTCGGGTGTTAATGATTCTGCCTGTATGTTTTGGGAGACTTACCAAAGGCTTTCTTGAACTGGCGGGTGAAATAATTACTGTCGTTAAATCCACATTCATACGAAATTTCCGTGATGGACAGATTCCCGTTTTTCAACAAATGACAAGCCTTCTCCAGACGCAACTTCTGCAGATAAGAGATCGGGGTCATCTGATAATAGGATCGAAAAATCCGGTTCAGATGCCTTATGGAGATATTCGACTTCCCCGCAATATCCTCCAACGACAGTGGCTCCAGATAATGATCTTCAATAAATGAAATGGCATTGGCCAGATGCATCAGATTATTACCTTCAATCCCTTTCTCCTGCGTATCATATTGTCTCGATAAATAAACAACCATCTCCGTAAGACGTGAGATCAACATCGTCTGATACCCTTGCTGTTTACTCTGATACTCCTCAATCATGAACGATATCAGTGATTCCACATACTCCAGACTGGAAATGGATAACGAAAGTTTACTCGGAAATGATTGAATATTACGATAAAACGGTTCCAAAACAAACAACGCCTGAAAGCCGTTAGATTTTCTCAGATCGGGACCGGCCGAAGCAAGCATCTCGAGACTGAACATAATATTACAGATCCTAAAATCATGAGGGTCTTTATACGCATGATGGGTGTCGCCATTAATCACAAATGCGTTCCCTTTTTTAATAAAAAATTCTTCGGTGTTCACCACATGGGTTGCATGACCATTCAGAACAATCACAAGTTCCGTAAAATCCATATGATTATGAAGCTCCATGTCCTCAACATGTCCACCGTACTGAATAAAAAACGGAAATTGTTGATGATCCGAGGTAAACCATCTCAAATATGCATTACTCAAAAGCATTCCCCTCCGCAAACCATGTTGGGTTGAATGTCTATATCATGCTATTCGAGGACCGAAAAATCAAGGTTGGAAATGATTGAAGACGATATAATGCCCCTTGTAGCAAGGATATCTCTCATACGTCCAGGTCCATATTACACTTTCGACATGAATAGGAGCATAACATGATGAAATATACCAATCCGGTCATTCCGGGGTTTTATCCGGATCCAAGTATTTGCCGTGTAGATGAAGACTATTATCTGGTAACCAGTACCTTTGAATATTTTCCTGGCGTGCCCATCTTCCATAGCAAAGACCTTGTGAACTGGCGACAGATCGGCCATGTCCTCACAACAACGGAGCAACTCCCTCTAGCAAACGCAGGCAACTCTGGCGGCATTTTTGCCCCAACACTGCGGTACCATGATGGCTGGTTCTATATGACAACAACCAATGTCAGCGGCGGCGGGAATTTTTATGTACGTAGTGCCCAGCCCGAGGGACCATGGTCTGCTCCGATTTTTGTTGATCAGGGCGGCATTGATCCCTCTTTTCTCTTTGATGAAGATGGACATGTGTATTTTCAAACGGCCTGTAACGGCGATGAAGGCGAGGGCATCTATCAGTGTGAGATAGACATCACGACCGGAGCCAGACTAACGGATAGCCGATTAATCTGGACCGGAACCGGAGGCGCAGCCCCCGAAGCTCCCCACATGTATAAAATAAATAACCTCTACTATCTGATGATCGCCGAAGGTGGAACCGAGTATGGTCATATGGAGACCATTGCTCGAAGCACAGAGCCATACGGACCATTTGATCCGTGTCCTCATAATCCAATTCTGTCCAATCGAAGCATGAAAACCAGTATCCATGCAACTGGACATGCAGACCTTATCCAGATCCAGGATGGAAGCTGGTGGGCCGTATGTCTTGGCCTTCGTCCAGCAGGTTACCCCATGCGGCACCATCTGGGACGTGAAACGTTCCTGGCACCTGTCACATGGACGGATAACGATTGGCCGACAATTGGTGTTGATGGACATATTGAACCGGTGATGACTGGACCTTCATTGCCTCAGCACCCTTGGTCACCTCAGGCTGCCCGGGATCATTTTGACGAACCAACCTTGGACATGAACTGGATCTTCTTGCGGAACCCGGCTCCGAATAGTTGGACACTCACAGAAAATCCCGGACAACTCATCCTGCGGGGGAATTCGGTATCGCTCGATGAGGGTAGAAATCCAGCCTTTGTTGGGCGTCGATTGAGCCATTTCTTATGCAATACGGCCACCGAGCTGTATTATGAGCCAAATGCGAGCGGTGAGGAAGCTGGATTAACCTTATTTATGAATGATAAATATCATTACGATTTGGCTGTAACACAGGTCGATGGGCAGAAGAAAATCGTATTGCGACGAACCGTCGGCTCTATGCGAACCGAACAGGTGCTTGACTGTGACAAGGGGCCGGTTGTATTACAAATCAAGGCTGACCGTAATCACTTCACGTTCCTCTACCAGCAAGGTTCATCCGATGCCATTGAAGTGGGTTCAGGAGAAACACATCTGTTATCTACCGAAGTGGCGAGTGGTTTCACTGGTGTGATGATCGCCATGTACGCTTATGCTCCATCGGAGGAGTCTACACCTGCAAGTTTCGATTGGTTTGACTATGAACCTCTGAACGAATAATCGTTTTAACTCCTATATTCAGTAATAGAAAATATAATATATGATCAGCTAAAATTATCCCCTTAAAGTAGATACTCTTTGAAAAGCCTTGTGTGGTAGCATAAGGAAATGAGTGAACTTTGAGGGGATTTTGCTATAACTATATCTTTCTTACGGATTGCACTGGAATTTATAAAAGAACCATTGCTTTATTAGAGTAGTTCTCCTAGTATTTTTAGAAGGAACACCCCAGCAGCTACCATCTTGGCAATACCTTCACTGCCCATATGATAGCGCTATCGCTGCAGCACGAAAGAAAAACGGGAGGTTGCAGATATGAAATGGAATCACTTCAAGTCCAAGCTTCTGTTTAAGTACACACTATCCTATATCTCCATTTTCCTTATCCCTCTTGTTATTTTAACCATCATTATTTATCACAACGCTGTGGACACGCTCCGTTCAGAGATTGAACAGACCAATGTCAATCAGCTCACTCAAGCCAAAACGGTCATTGATGATCGCATGAAGGAACTCCAAGACATCGCTTTTCGCATCGCCTACGATGAGCAGTTAACGCGGTATTGGACCCACCATCCGTACTATAGTCGGGAATCAATCGGCGCATTGGTCAAATACAAAGCCACCAGTTCCATTATCGATGAGTTATTCCTGTTCTTCCGTGGAGATGATAACATCTATTCTTCTCAAGGCTCTGAGAACCTGGATGTATTCACTGGTCGCTACAAATTTACTACGTGGAACAAAACAGACATGATCCGGGATTTGAATAACGTACAGTCCCCCACGATACGTCCAGCGGAGCAGGTCGTCCAAGGAACCAGAATACCCAATTCCATGCTGGCCTACCTTGTACCGATTGCACCTAACAATACGCCCGCCCATGGAACCGTCATGTACCTGATTCACGAGTCCAATCTGACGGGCCTAATTGATTCCATCCTCAGCGACTATCACGGGATGACTTATATTTTCGATAATTTCGGGCAAGTACTTGCAGCCAATTACAAGGGAGAAATCATATCCGAACAGGAAGTTAACGCTCTGTTTGCTCTTGAACCCGGAACGCACAGCATCTCCTTAAATCAAGAACCACATTCGGTTGTATCCGTTAAATCGGATGCGGGTTGGACTTATGTAACCGCTATGCCCAGCAACCAATTTTTTAGCCGAATCGTTCATATTCGCACCTTTGTTGTTCTTGTTTTCTCCTTCATGGTGGTGATGGGCACGTTCCTCGCCATTATGTTGGCCCGAAGACAGTACCATCCGATTTCAGACTTAATGGAGTTCATTCGGTTGAAGAATGATCCTGATCCATCCTCCACCACCAACGAGCTGGAATGGATTAAAAAAACACTGCATGATTATAGTCAGCGCGTAGATCTTCAGGAGCCCTATGCTCGCAATCATATTTTGCTCATGTTGCTGAAGCACGGTCACACCGGAGATTTTCCCTCTGAGTTTACGGATAAGCTTGGCATACGCTTTAACCGATCCCATTATTTTGTCATGATCATGGGCTGGGAAATGCATGCTTTTCCTATCGGTGATAACCCCGAGCAACCTACTGTCATGCAGCTGATGAACGATGTGGAGCTGCCCGAGTTGTCCGCTTATGCTTACGGCGTAGAGCTGCCACAGGCAGACCAATTGGCCCTTATCGTGGGATTCGATGCCGAAATTGAGCATGAAGGTAGCCTGAATACCCGTATGGAGCCTATCGTTGAAAAACTGCAATGGATGGTGACAGAACACACCGGGGTCGCGCCCGCAATCGGGATAGGCAATCGGTACACTTATCCGAAACAGCTGAATCAATCCTACATTGAGGCCTCGACCGCTCTGGAAGCATCGATGCTGCATGGACAGGGCACCAGTACATATTTTAACAACCTTTCCGGTTCCGATGTACAGGATTCTTCCTTCTGGGTCCCTAAGGATGTGTTATTAAAGCTGGTTCAGAGCTTGAAACAAGGCAGCTATGATGTGGCGGTTCAGATGGTGTCAACTGCGTTGAATACCCTGAAATCCGAAATGCCGTCTGTACCGCTGCTGCGTTGCATCTGCTTTGATATTCTGAATACCATGCTCAAAACCGCTTCGGAGCTTGGAATCCATCATGTGGTTGATCAACTTCCAAGGATCACTTCCTACGACTCGTTGGAGGATTTGGAGAAAAAACTGACAGGCCTCGCCGCCGAAATCTGCGCCCATGTCGAGGCGAAGAGTGAGACGGAAGAAAGCTCTCTTATGGATGAAATCGTTGCTTATATCGATGCCAATTTCTCTGATTATGATCTCAGTTTAGGTACGATTTCATCGAAATTCACGATCTCTTCATCCTATTTCAGTCGTTCTTTCAAAGAAAAGATCGGCATGAACTTTACCCAATATATCTGGCAGAAACGGATGGATGAGGTCATTCGACTATTACTGCATACTACCGATCCGTTAAAAGATATCATCACGTGTGTCGGTTACCTGGATACACCAAACTTCATCCGCAAATTCAAAAAAGAGACGGGTTATACCCCAGGGCAATACCGTAAAATGCACCGTCCCAACGGCTCCGCCGATTCCCCGGATGATGATGACGAGGAATGTACTGGATAAAGGGAGATATCGTCTCTGTGATGGTTACATCTCAGAACAGTAAACAATGTATATGAGAGCGAATAACAGTGCCTGATTCATTAGAAAATAACGCAAACAAGGGGCCGTCCTATACGTCATGCTCATGACGTATAGGACGGCCCCTTCGTATGTTTTTAGTTCGAAGAAATAATCTGATTCGTCGCGCCCGGCGGCCTTATCCGCTTTCCCCAGCCGGAAGAACCTTCAGCCCTTGATGTACTGCACCCAGCAAACGGTGAGTCGGATCACAGCCGTACTCCCAGAACATGATGCCGGCCAGACCTTGCTCCTTTACGTAAGCACATTTGCATTGGATCGATTCTTCGTCATCATACGATATGAGGCTGGACCCATTGAACAGAAATGGTGCACAGGCTTCCTCATCCCAATAACGATTGTAACCATTCTTGTTAATGTACTTCGCTTCCAGCTCGGCAAATGACGGACCGTAGCCGCCTGTGCTACCAGCTATTTGATGGAGCCCGTGGTTTCGGTCAGGAACCTCATTCCAGATCCGGGAATAGAACGCAGCTCCGATCACAATCTTCTCCTTCGGGACACCAGCGCGAACAAACAGGGCCACGGAAGCATCCGTACTAATTCGAAACAGATCTCCTGTTGGCGTGTACAGATTCGTATGGTGTCCGGTCAGAACCTGAAAACCGCCGCGCATATCATAGGTCATCAACTGCACGTAGTCCAGGTACTGCTGCACCTCGGCCATCTCTGTACCATCAACGTAGTATTGATCAGCCCCTGCTGCAATGGTGAGCAGATAATGACGGCCATCCTCTTCTCCCTTCGCACTCAGTGCCTTCCGCATTGTTTTGAGAAGTAAGGTGAAATTCCGTTTATCATCTGGGCTGGATGCAATACCGGCTTCACCGTAACAAGGATATTCCCAGTCCAGATCGATCCCGTCAAAAGGATATTCCTCCAGCGCCCTAAACGCCGATGCAGCCATGCTGTCCCTTCCCGCCTGGGTTGAGGCGGCTTCGGAAAAACCGCCAGCGCTCCATCCGCCTACAGACAACAGCACTTTAAGATTTGGATGCTCCAGCTTGATGTTCTGGATCACATGGCCATTTTTTAAATGCTCGGTAGTGATTGCATCATTCTTGACATGTCCGAAGGCTATGTTCAGATGTGTTAACTTCGACAGATCCTCATGTGTCATGTCAGGAAGAACTGAATCAACGGCATAACCCGCAGCAATATATTTCATCACTCTCTTCACTCCGATCCAATCGATGATTGAGATATCGCAGCAGCAATCTGCAAGGCTTCCTTCCCGGTACCAATCTTGTACCCGGAAGCCGAATAACGAACTTGATGCAGAGTATCCAGCACAAATAGATGTGGATAACCCGCTTCATAAGCCGCAGGCTTCGAAATGAAGCCAGACAAGGAAGCATAACTGGAATCTTGTACAAAAACCGTACGTACAGGCAGCTTTGGATAACCAACAGGGTCAAAAGAAGCGTTCCATTCCATATCTCCGATCATGAGTACGATTGGAATACCCAACTTATCCAGCGGCTCTGCCAGCTCGCACAGTTCACGAATCAGATGTTTGGTCGGTTCCCGCTCCGGTTCAATCCAGGCAGCAATGGCACCCTCCGATCCCAGAAGTTCCTCCAGTTCTACCTCTGTACCATCCAGACGGGTCAGTATACTTCCTGGTGCCAGTTTACCCAGTACAGGAATATCAACCTCAGTCTCGCGATAAGACAAGACAACCTCAGTGGTATCTCCAGCGTTCACGGTAAAGTAAACGAATCGTACTTTTGCCGTTCCATCTTTCATCCGAATGCCTGTCGTTAAGCGATAAGCTCCTGCCTCAACCTCATATGGCTCACTATAGACATCCGTACTGCCATAAGGATAAATCAACGTCTTGTAGACGCCATCTTCCAGAAGGGCAAACGAGAAATTTTCGAAATAAGATGCTTCAGGTGTATCCTGCGGAACTTTTATATCCCTATGAAGATGGAGCATTCCCCAGCTTGTGTTCTTTTGAGTTTGAGGTGAGGTGAGACTAAACACTGCATCCTCCCAGCCTTTGTCACTTAGATACTGTGGTTTCTGTGCGCTCGGATGTAATCGGGCTGGAATACCCAAACTGCGACATACAGCTACAAACAAAATATCCAGCGACTGAGAGTCTCCCTTCATTAGACTAAACGTCCCTATTGGATTCCCTTTGCCTTTTAGATTAGGAAGATCTTCATAGTATTCATATTGCTGTTCCAGCATTCGGGCAAGTGTCGAGGGATTCTCCCTGAACGCTGCCGCCTCATCTGCCGAAAAGGCATTGTGGAATACACCTCGATAAGGGACCAGCATCTCATAGGAAATCCGCGGACACAGGATGTATCTCACAAATGTATCTTCCGCCCAAGATCCTTGCTGCGAGAGCGCACCGATCAGATGATCATCCAGCGTCTGGCGAAAAGTATCAATTAAATCTTTTTCATTCATCGACTCCAGCAACCGGAGCGGCCACTCACCGTATGGATTGGAACGTTCCTCCAGGAAAGCTGCAATTACCCGGCTGTTCCCCCGTGCCTTGCGGAGAATATCCCATACACGTACGGAGGGAAGTCCAACCCCTTTAGATAACGAGACAGCTTCCTCCTCACTCAGGAAAGTGTCTTCGTACCTGCCACGGATCTGCGCTCCTTCCTCCAGACGACGGTTGTGTTCCTGCATCTTCTCTTCGGGTAACGCAGTCCCGACCTCTCCTTTCCCTTCAGGCGGAGGGACCATATCGAAATCTGCACTCCCTGTAGGCTGCTCTGCCGAGTCTAACACCAGTTCGATAACCTTGTTTTCCTGAGCCTTGAATAGGATCTCACTCCACTTGCCGCCGCTAACTGCACGAATCAAAAGGTCACCACAGCCAGTCTTAAAGGTCGCTTCCCCTTGTGCATCCGTCCTAATTTCGGCAATCGGATAGAATTCAGCCGTATTGTACAGCTCAAAACGAACACTCGCGCCGGGTACGGGCTCTCCCTGTTCATTTTTCACCTTCACATAGATGTTGCGTGTGGGCGCATAGTTCTCAAGCAAATTAATTTCCGTAAATCCCTTTTCCGAGAGCGTAATATCCTCTGGTCCGGGATAGTCGGCATAGATCCTTGTATTAATCAGCATGGCCCTGCGGGCTGGCGGGCTGAACCATCCTTGGTTCAGACGGGCTTCCGGCTCACATGCCCCGATGTAATACCATTGACCATCTGCCCAGGCTTCTACCCAAGCATGATTGCTGTCGCAGTGAGCCCAGCGCGGCGTATAGACCTGACGGGCAGGTATACCGATGCTGCGAAGAGCGGCCACCGCCAGCGTGGATTCTTCGCCGCATCGACCACGAGCATTCCGGATCATCGTCAGCGGTGATATCGTGCGCAGATCGCTACCAATATAGGTCGCTTTCTCATGACACCAGTAATTGGTCTCCAGAATGGCATCAGCCATGGATAACTTCGCTGTCCGCTCGGCTAATTCGTCATAGATCAAACCGCGGAAATCTTCAATATTTTCCGTATTTATGCGATAAGGCAGTACAAAATGAAGGAACAAATGATCAGGAACGCGTTCTCCCCAAGGCACACGTTTGCGAGTGTCCAAAGCCCGTCGCACATGACTTAAGAACAAGTCCCCGTTATAATCAGCCATGTCGTTTACCGGCATATAGGCATAGACAACCTTCAACGCCCATGCCTCTTCATGCGTTAGCTCCTGCTGAAAAACATGAAACAATTCCGATTTGCGGGCCTCTGCAAAACGTACCTTCTCCTGGAACTTCTGCTCGATTCTCTCCAATGACTGTGCATCAAGGGTAAATACCAAGGTTTGGCTGGTCATTGCATTCTCACTCCTTCCACAGCTTTCCGTCTTCCCGAATACAGATCAAGGCCGTTCCGTCCGAAGACGGCGCAGTAATCTGGAACAGGCTGCGAGTCGTTTCAATAACAGGCTTACAACTCCATGATTCCTCACCCATAAGCAGCTTCACATCCTGTGTAAATTCACCATGGGTTTCATAATAATTGCGTTCACGGTAGTAGAGCTTGCGAAGCTCCCATTTGATTCGTTCGTCTTCCGGCAACTCAAACGACTGATCCGTTCCGTCATCCGAGAATACAACATAACCCCATAACTCCGGGTAATGCATGTTGATAATACCCATAGGTGACCACACCCAGTTGTCCTCTGGATAAGGTTTGCCCGTCTCCGGATTCAGCACCTTGCGGTACTCACCGCCCTGTACCTCGGTCTGCCACTCCACACGTGAGAAGTTGACACGCCAGAACTCACCCGGTGCAGGTGGACGGTTTCCTTCGGCACATTCCTTTAGACTGTTCCAGGGAATCGCAACTTCCAAGCTCCATTTTCGGTTATCCGCACCAGGATTGTTCAGTTCCCCATCGATATATACGGCCGTCTTGAGACCGCTGATATCCCAACCGTTAACCGGAGGCCCATCATCCCGATAAGGCTTCACTAATAACAGATCCCATACGGTATTGAGCGCATTGATCTCGAACTCATAATATTGATGGGAATCCCCGTCGGGATCGATAAAAATCTCGAAGTCATTATCATAAAAAATAACGGAATCACGCTCAGTCAGGGTAGCCCAGATCTGATCTTCCATCAGCTCGGCAGCAAAGTAGAAATAGTCGTCATCCCACAGCATTTTTACCCGCGTCTGTTTCTCTGGCTTTGGACGAATATCACCTTCGATATCAACGAAATCATCTGTCCAATGGGCCGTATCCCAAAATGCCTTATCCACACGGCCGTCTAATACCAACGGTTCCTGCGCACGATTGCATATATAATGTTTGGGAGCATACTCAATCTTGGGCTCTGGCACTCCACTTCTGTTCATGTCACTCTCTCCAATTCGTAAGGGAGGGCATGCATCTATCGGCACACGCCCTCCCCCTAATAGTTAGTTATGGGTGACAACGGCTCCAGCGCCGCCGTACATTTCCAGCTCCTCATCGAATTCGAGCTTAAGAACGGTCACCTGTTCATGTGTGTCCTCCGGGGTCATCTTAATCCACGTTGTTCCCGGAATATTGAACCATGGCACGCCTCCATGAATCTCATGATGGAGTTCTTTGCCCGAATGCAGCACGGTAATTTTCTTGATCGGATTGCAGAGACCTTTGATGCACACATTCTCTTTTGGATCGTCATACACAAACAGGTACAGCGTCCTTCGATCCTCGGATACGGTGCTTCCCCCCAGATAATAGCGAGGCATAATGCCTTCATCGGTGTAGAAGACCGCCTCTTCATGGGTTCGGATCCAGGCTCCCAGTCCAAGCAGAATATCCTCCTGCCTCTGATCGATGGTGCCATCTTCACGCGGACCGATATCCAGCAACATATTACCGCCCATGGAAATGCAGTCACAGAACATTCGAATGATCTGATTCAGGGATTTATATTTATGATCGGTTGGCACATAACCCCAAGATGTATTGATTGTGGTGCAGAATTCCCAGGGTCCCTCCGGTCTTGTAATCGGAATGCCCTGCTCAGGTGTTTTGTAATCCCCATAACCTTGAAGGCGGGAGTTGATGATGATATCCGGGTTAAAAGATTGCAGATAATGCTTGAACTCCGGCAGATTCCACTGTTGGGCGCTCCGTTCCCAGTCCCCATCAAACCATAGCAGATCCACCTTTCCGTAATTTGTTAAAATCTCTCCCAGTTGATGGTTATTAAATTGCAGGAACTCCTGCCACTTTGCCTGATCCTGAACGCCGTCCACAGGACTTGAATGCCGGTTGACACTACTGAGATCCTCCGGTACTTTTCCACCTTCATACACGCTAGGATAATCCGGGTGTGACCAATCAATCAGCGAGAAATACATCCCCAGATGAATGCCCTTTTCCCGAATCGCTTCCGCATATTCCTTCACAATGTCACGATTCGCTGGTGTCTGTTTGACAACATTGAGATCGCTATATTGCGTATCCCATAACGCAACGCCATCATGATGCTTCGTTGTCAGCACCGCATACCGGGCTCCAGACTTTTCAATCAGGTCCGCCCACTTCTCCGCGTTGAATTCCGAAGCCGTAAACCCATCCAGTTGTTTCATATATTCTTCATGGGACATCCTGCCATTATAGAAGGACCAAGACTCCGCAACCCCGTCTACCGCATAGATGCCATAGTGGATGAATATCCCCAGCTTGGCTTCTTCAAACCATTTCTGCACAACGGTCCACCTCCCCCGAGAATTCTTATATGCGAAAAATTTAATGCAGCTAACATTATTGAAGCTAACTGCTGTCTTTCTGCATGGGATGTACCTCGATAGGCTTTATTGCCCCGAATTCCAGCGGTCATATGCCCCCTGATACAGTTCGATGATACGGTCACTGCCCATTTTCTTCATCTGTGCAATGTACTTATCCCAGTTCTCAAGTGGTTCCTGGCCGGTCACAAACTTCGCTTCCATCTGTTTAACGTACGTATCCAGGTCAGACAATAGAGCGGTTGCTTCGCTTTGCTCTTCATTCGTCAAATAAACGTTAGGAAATGGTGCTTTTCCGATAGGTACCAACTTCTCTTGATTCTGCTGGTCAATCCACTCATCAAATTCGGTGCGAAGACCCTTCGCTACTTCGGGATCATTAATGCCAGGTGTCAAGATACCAAAGTTCGGCGTGATTTTACCGCGGTATTCCTCACGATCCCCACCCCCAGGAACGGGAAGCCACTCTTTTACGTGATTTTCCTTGTCTTTGAATTGCCATAACACACCTTCCGGACCTTGATTGAACAGAGTCGCACCTTCATAGCTGTACAAGTAATCGATCCATCGCATCGTCGCCTCAGGTGACGGGTTACTGCTCGTAATAGCAAAGGTACCGCGAGCCGACATACCCGGGTGTTTGCCGTATACCGGAGAGTCTGCTACCTCACTCTTCACGGGTGTCATCAGCGGATGATCCGTGCTAGGTTCACCACCGAGCGTGAAGTATGGATGGTAATCGTTGAACAGTGCAAGTTTGTTGCTTTCACCTTTAGCTTTTTTCTGATCGCCTGTTTGAGAGAAGGTCTCATGATCCAGCAAATCTTCCTTCCACAAGCGATTCATGAATGTCAGATACCCTTTATAACCTTCTTCTTGATAAGGGTAGTGAACTTTTCCGTCCTTATCAGAATAGATGCCTTCGTTGTACATTCCCCAGAAGCCGAAGAAAAACATGCGAAGATCATCCAGTTTTACAGAAGTCAGCGGAATTTCATCTTGCTGGCCATTACCATTCGGATCTTCTTCTTTTACACGCTTGAGATACGTATACAATTCTTCCGTGGTCTTAGGCTCTTCAACATTAAGTGCCTTCAAGAATTCCCCGTTGTACCACATTGGGCCTCTATACCACACGGCGGCTTTATCAATGAATGGGAGTGCATACATATGCCCATCAGGTGTTGTAAATGATTTGCGGACATCCGGGTTCTCATCGAGAATCTTTTTGATATTCGGGGCGTAACCCTCGTCAATGTATTTTTCCAACGGGATCAGAATGCCCTGACTGCCATATGTCACCTGCTCAGCTGGCTTGAGGTCCGCAGCATAGAACATATCGGGCAAGTCTCCGCTCGCGAAAACCAGATTTTTCTTCGTTTCAAAGCTGTCGATTGGTGAGAGCTGGTACTCCAGCTTGATGCCCGACAATTTCTCCATTTCTTGCAGCACAGGCATCGTGCTCCAATCGGCTACGCCCGCATCCTGAGACATGACCTTTAACGTTAGCGTTTTGTCTACAATGGGGAAACCTTCTTTTTTGACCCCCTCTACTTTGGAGGTCGTGCTTCCGTCTTCATTGGTTGAACCACAAGCTGCAAGCAATGTTGCGAATAAGGTGAGACAGAGTGTAATGGATGAAGCCTTGCGAAGCTTTTTCATAACAACAACTCCCCTTGTTTAATGTGGTATATGGATTAAGATCATCCCTTAACGGAACCGATCATAACACCCTGTACAAAGTAACGCTGGAGGAATGGATACACTGCAATGACTGGTAGGGTGGCAACAATAATGACAGCATATTTGACCAGTGCAGCAATCTCCGCTTTGGTATTCATCGCCGTTGCTGAAGAGGTATCAATGGCCCCTCCCCCTTGAGCCGCCATTTCCTGAAGCACGAGAATCTGCCGCAGAAAGAGCTGCAACGGGTACTTGGATGAATCGTTCAGATAAATCATGGCGCTGAAATAGCTGTTCCAGTGTCCGACTCCATAGAAGAGTGCCATCACTGCAATGATTGGCATGGAGAGCGGAAGCACGATTTTGACGAACAAGCGTGTGTTGGTACATCCATCAATATGCGCTGCTTCCTGCAGCTCCTTGGGAATGGTCGATTGGAAGAACGTACGGCATACGATAATATTCCAGATGGATGCAGCCCCGGGCAGAATAAGTGCCCACATGCTGTTCACCATACCAAGATCCTTGACCAGCAGGTAACTTGGGACAAGCCCTCCGCCGAAGAACATCGTTACCATAAACATCGCCATGAAGAATCCACGTCCCACAAAGTCCGAGCGGCTGAGCGCATAGGCTGCCGGTAGTGTAACAATCAGGTTAACGATGGTGCCTACAACGGTATAAATGATCGTATTTTTGTACCCAATCCAGATGTTGGTGTTCTCAAACACCCGGGCGTAACCTTCAAACGTAATCCCTTTTGGAAGCAGCCACATCTCACCGGAAGCTACATATTTGGGATCACTGATTGAAGCACTGATGATGTATAACAGCGGATACAGCACAATGACAAGCGCTACCGTCAGATAGATGTAATTGCACAATAAGAACAATTTATCACTTCTGCTTTCTTTCACAGCGGATGACATGTGTTTTCCCTCCTTTTACCATAAGCTATTTTCACTGGTGCGGCGTGCAATCTGATTCACGGTAATAAGCAGAATCGCATTAACTACGGAGTTGAACAATCCCACCGCCGTAGAGAAACTGTACTGTGCATCGACCAGACCGGACCGATAGACAAATGTTGAGATGACATCGGACGAGCCCATATTCAGCGGATTTTGCAGCAGCAGGATTTTCTCAAATCCGACGCCCAGAATACTGCCCATATTCAGAATTAACAAGATCGTGATCGTAGGGATGATCGCTGGAATGTTAATATGCAAAATCCGTTTAAACCGGCTCGCACCATCCACCACAGCCGCTTCATGCAGTTGCGGGTCCACACCCGATAGAGCGGCAAGGTATATAATGGTGCCCCAGCCTGCACTTTGCCAGACTCCCGACAGTACATACACTGTCTTGAACCACGCAGGGTCCGTCAGGAATTGAGGTGCCTGGAATCCAAGGGCCTGTACCAAATTGACAATCATGCCTGACGAGGGTGATAAAAAGGTAATGATCATGCCCGACATCACCACGACCGAAATGAAATGCGGTGCATACGTGACGGTCTGCACAGTACGCTTGAAGAAGGAATCCTTCACTTCATTGAACGCTAACGCCAGAATAATCGGCAGTGGAAAACCTATAGCCAGCTCATACAAGCTGATGCTAAGGGTATTCCATAATAAATCCCAGAAATAATACGAATTGAAGAAACGGATGAAATGATCGAATCCGACCCATGGGCTTCCTGTGACACCAAGCGTTGGGATAAAGTTTTTAAATGCAATTTGTATGCCGTACATCGGACCATAATGGAATATCAGAAAATATAGAAAGGCTGGTGCAATAAACAGATACAACTCCCAGTTCCGAATCGTCCTTCTCCATAATTTATTTTTCTTACTGCTCGGATTGGTGTATACCGATAAGTTTTGCGATAAGGCGGACTTCCCATCTGGTTGCATCAGTTGTTTCCTCCTTTTTTGGTAACGCTTACATACCGAGTTTATGGTTCATTGCCTAATCCGTAAATATGCCATTTCAATCTTCACTTCTAAAATCACGGAATATGCTGTTACAACGGGGGTTTACACTTTTGTTTCCAGCTTGTCATTGTCATTTCAGGGTTGTAAAACATGTAGAATTTGACCTATTTCCCTCCTGTAGTTGTCATTGAAAGTTTCATCACATGAACTTGAAAGATGTCAGATCCGAAAACAGACCTTAAAGTCAAAACCCACATATACGCATGGGACACGGTATTGATGTCTACAGCCATCATACTTTAATGTAATATTATCTATCATAAACCTCTTGCATATTACAAGCCTGTAATGGCTTGCCTTTATTCTATATTTCTCCTCCCTCTTTCGTATATATGTTGTTTTTATCTTTGGCTTTAGGATACATAAACGCTTATAAACACTGGAAATATGGAATCATATATGTAGATTTTGCACAATGTCTGGAATCTGAAAACAGTAGATATTTCGGAAAAGACCATTAAAAAAAGCCATTCCGCTAACACGAACTGGCTTTATATCCTAAGCAGATATCCATTTCATTCATAAAAAATGACAGAATTAATAACACTAAATGTAATATAAATGATCATGTGAAAACCTGGATACAGTTTCAATTCAAATAAAAAACGACTCTCCATACATGTATGGAGAGTCGTTTTGAAGATACACATCCGTTTTAACCATGTTCAGTTGTAGGGTTTGCAGGAATTTACTTACCAGAAGGTTGAGCTTCTGCTGTATAGCCTGTTGGGATATCCGTTTCTGCAGTCACATTTGTGATAACCATCGGATACATCATGTCTGGATCAGGTTGAATAATGGAATAGAGCACGATGGCGCGTCCATCCTTCTCCAATTTCACATCATCAATCTTCAATCCATAACCAGGGTGCGGCATTTCAGCACTAAGTTTAACTTTGGTTGTTTTGTCATCAACCTTGGTCGTTGTTACTTCAGGTACAATCGCTTGTTGGCCTTCACCTGGATTGGTTGGAGTTGGCTCTGCTGAGCCGCCATTGCCGTGTTTATCCACAAATTCGAGTGCATTAAAGATCATGCTTGCAGCCTCCATACGGGTAAGCGACTGATCTGGACGGAAATTCCCGTCCTTATCCAGTTCAATGATGTTCATGTTCAGCAGGTTCTGGACTGCAGATATGGCGTCCTTACCGATTTTATTTTCGTCCTTAACAAGATTATACTTCATGATGACCGGATAATTCCCGGTTGTGTTAATCCCTTCATGTAGCAAAATGACAAACAGTTCACGCGTCATCTTGCCCTGTGGGTTCACTTCAACCGGAATGGACAGTCCATTCTGAGTAGCGGCCTGCACCGCATCGGCATACCACGTATCCGGACTGATTTTATTCTGAGCGGATGCTTCCGCAAATTCATTTTTTAGACCAAATGCGTTCACAATCAGTTGAACACCCTGAGGCTCGGACAATGCAAGATCTGGACGGAACAGATCCGCTGTTACTCCGTTAACAATGCCTTTTGATTTCAATGAATCCACAACCGACTTCTGACCTTCATCCTTCACATCTGTAAAAGCAAATACCGATGCACCTCCTGCTGTCAAAGAAACGCAGAGTGCAAGCGTTGCAGCCAATCCTTTTTTATGTTTCATTTCCTGGCACCTCCATATGATTAGTAAAGCCTATTTTTTACCTCTTCATTCCTACAGACGGGATACCCTCAGAAAATGTTTCAGTAATTTCGACATGTGGTGAATACAACACGGGAACACGGCATAGAACTCTTCTCCGTCGTAGCTAATCCGATTCACCTACGGTTTGCTAACTGGCTTCGTTGACATCCCATCGGATTAGCGCAAAAATAAGAATAGAGAAATCTATCGGATGACGGATAAACAACGAACTAGATCGCATACAGTAAGAGGGCACGACGCGCTAATAACAGGTGTCGGCCCTTTTCTTGACTCCACCTGCTGAACTGACTTCACCTATAACAAAAGGAGAACAACGCTTATGTCCAAGAAAGGATTACTTCGCGGTTATGTTGTGTCGAACTGGCCTGTTTATCTGGTTGCTGTTCTTCTGATCATCGCCTCCAATGTCGGGCAAGCATCCTTGCCCCGCATACTCGGCAGCTTCACGGATCAGTTGATGCAGAACACACTTCAGATGCAGACAGTCGTAAAGTACAGCCTGTCCCTTCTGGCTATTGCCATCGGGTATAATCTGCTGTTCGGTACCGGGCAATTCATGATTATGAAGCTCGGTCGACGCTTCGAATTCATGACGCGTGAGCGTATATTCAGTAAGTTTTCCGAACTTAGCGAACATTATTTCTCCAAACAAGGAAACGGAAAACTGCTGAGTTATGTCATGAATGACGTTACTTCCGTACGTGAAGCGATATCCAATGGTGTGACGCTCATGACCAATGCCACCTTCCTGCTGTTGTCCTGCATTGTCATGATGCTGCTTAGCGGGATTCCGTTGACGCTCATTCTAATCAGTGTTGTTCCTTTGCTGGCGATTCCATTTCTGGTCGTGTTTTTTGGTCCACGGATTCGCAAGCGCTCTCGCGACGTGCAGGAAGCTCTTGCTACCATGACGGAATCGGCAGAAGAGCAGCTGGGTGGCATTCGCGTAACCAAGACGTTTGCCATCGAAGACAGTGCTCGTGCACGCTTTGGAACCACCGTCGATGCAATTAAGAGCAAACAGCTTCGTCTGGTTCGTCTGTCTTCGTTGTTTCAGGCTTTGCTCCCGCTGCTGGGAGCTATCTCATTGGTCGTTTCTCTGCTTGTCGGAGGTATTATGACCATGCAGAATTCTATTACACTCGGGAGTTTTGTCGCCTTAACCTTATATCTGCGCATGATCATGGGACCGCTTCAACAGATCGGCAATGTTATTAATACCGTTCAGCGCTCAGGCGCATCACTGGAGCGGGTGAATGACCTGCTCAGCGAAGTAGCGGATGTGCGTGAACTTCCCGAAGCCACAGCGCTCCATACCGTACAAGATATCACCATGGAGAATCTAACCTTCTCCTATCCTGGCAGTTCATCTCCTGCTCTCAAAAACATTCAACTCCATATTCGTGCCGGGCGAACGGTGGGTATTGTAGGCAAGACCGGCTCAGGTAAAAGTACCCTCGTTAAGCTATTGCTGCGTACATATGAACCACCTGAAGGAACAATCCGCATCAATGGCACCGATATTCGGCAGCTGTCGCTGGAAAGTCTGAGATCGCGCATCGCCTATGTCCCTCAGGATGGCTTCCTGTTTAGCACCACCATCCGGGATAACATCGCATTCAGCGACCGGGAAGTATCGCTGGATACGGTGGAACATAGTGCACGTCAAGCCATGATCTATGACAATATTGTCCGTTTTCCTGATCGCTTCGATACACGGCTTGGCGAACGCGGACTCACCCTGTCTGGTGGACAACGTCAGCGAACCAGCCTTGCAAGAGGACTGATCAAACAAGCACAGTTACTTATTCTGGATGACAGTATGAGCGCGGTTGATGCTGTCACCGAGAGTGGTATTCTGCGCAGTTTGCGTGAGATCGGCAAGGGCAAAACCACATTGATCATCTCTCATCGCATCAGCGCGGTCCGTCATGCAGACGATATCATCGTTCTGGATGAAGGGCGAGTCGCTGAGCAGGGAACACATGCGCAGTTGATGGCTGCCAAGGGGTTGTATGCGGCCACCTACCGTTTGCAGGAGGAGGGATTACATCATGTCTAACGCTAACGCTGAACTTCACCCAGATGCAGAGGCCGATCAAAGTAAACGAACTTCGTTTAAAGCGATGATGGCATACGCCAAACCGCATAAATGGGCTTTTGCCGGTATCTTCTTCTGCTCACTGCTTGGCATATCGGCAGATCTGCTGCAACCCTATCTGGTGAAGATCGCCATCGATGATCATCTGGCCGTAGGCCAGACCAGCGTGGGCTTTCTCGTTCAGCTCGCAGCCATCTTTCTTGGGCTGGCTGTCATCAGTTTTATTTTTACCTATATCCAGAATAATCTGTTGCAGCATGTGGGACAGAACATTGTATCCCGGATTAGAAAGGACCTGTTCAAACATATCTCCAAGATGTCCATGTCCTTCTTTGACCGTTTCCATATCGGGAGTCTGGTTACGAACGTATCCAGTGATACGGAGACCATCAGCAGCTTTTTCACCCAAGTCCTACTCAGTCTGATTCGAGATGGTATGATGCTGGTGCTCATTATCGTCTTTATGTTCCAACTTGATCCTGTGCTGGCGGGTTACTCCCTCATCGTCCTGCCTGTCATTGCTGTGGTTGCGATATTATTTCGTAGCCGACTGCGGAAAGCCTATCAGAATGCCCGTACCCGTCTTTCCCGTTTGATCGCATTTACGGCGGAAAACTTGTCCGGCATGTTCCTGATTCAGGCTTTTCACCAGGAAGAAGAACAGAAGAAACGTTTCTCGGAACAAAATGCGCTCCATCTGAAAGCCAACATTGCTCAAGCCCGCTCCAATGTCATATTCAACCGGACCTTTGATATCCTTGGCAATGCGGCACTGGTCATGATGGTCTGGCTTGGAGGTCGCGCCGTACTGGGTGAGTCTCTGCAAGTCGGGGTATTGTATGCGTTTATCAGCTATATTCGTCAGTTCTTCCAGCCCATTAACCAGATTACGATGCAGTGGAATACATTCCAGTCCACCACCGTATCCATGGATCGCATCTGGAACATTCTGAATACGCGGCCTGAAGTTGCCGATCCTGAGCCTATGATGGCCTCTTCGCTTGAACCTCGGAACGTGATGGGCCAGATTGATTTTAATGATGTGTCTTTTGGTTATCGGGCAGATCGGCCCCTGATCCAGCATATGAATCTGCACCTCTATCCGGGTGAAATGGTAGGTATCGTGGGCACAACGGGCGCTGGCAAAAGCACCCTGATCTCCCTGCTCAATCGCTTCTATGATGTAGACAAGGGCAGTATCGAAATTGATGGTACCGATATTAGGCATCTGCCGCAGGCCAAACTTCATCGGATTGTGGGTCTAATTCAACAGGAACCATTCCTGTTCTCCGGTTCCATTATTGATAATGTGAGAATGTTTCGTGAGGATATTACGCGAGAGCAGGCAATTGAAGCCTGCCGTTTTGTGGGAGCACATGCCATGATTTCGCGTTTGTCACAAGGATATGATACACATCTGTCCGAACGCGGAAGCGGGCTGTCCGCCGGGGAGCGGCAGTTGATATCGTTTGCCCGGATCGTTGTGTTCCAGCCCCGAGTGCTCATCTTGGATGAGGCAACCGCCAATCTGGACTCACACACGGAACAGCTTGTGCAGCAGGCGCTGGAATCGGTATCCCAGGGACGCACCACCATTGTCATTGCCCATCGTCTGTCCACGGTGATGCATGCGGATCGAATTCTGGTGATGGAGAATGGTGAGATTGTGGAGGAAGGCTCACATCAGGAGCTGATTGAAGCTCAAGGCGTATATGCCGATCTGTACACGCATGCGCGTGATGCAGGTAAAAATTCAGCTATATCAGGGTAATGGACCTGAATTAAGTTCGTGTTAAACTATAGATCGGGCTAATGAATTCATCTGAGTCTGTCTTCTGTGTTATAGCCAATAACGTTGAACATGCCGCTCTGCTTATGCAGGCGGCACGTTTGGCATATCGATCAGCATTGTTAATTAGGAGGAACATCTATGCATCAACCCGAAACACCCAAGCGTGACCATCAGCAGATTCGTTACCGACGCAGCACAGCTTTATGGAAAGGAAGTTTATGCTTCCTGTTCCTTCTCTTGTGCGTGAGCTTATTATGGATCATCGTGGACGGACAAGCCGAAAGACTTGAGACGATATACTATTTCATCGCAGCCGTACTGGGTATGTGGTTGATTGGACCACTATTCTTCATGTTTGTGTCACGACTAACCAGAACCTCTGCCGTGTTGTTATCCTGGAATGATGATGTGTTGAGCATGGGCAAACGGAAGATTTCTTGGAGCCAGATTCGCAAAGTTGAACTCGCCTCACCTGCCCGCAGCAAGTGGCTCCTGTCTGCTTCTCCCATGATCGTTCTGTTCCTGAAGGACGGCACACGTTCTCATATTCAGACAGATCATCTGCTGAGCAAAAAAGAGCTGAACCAGGCTGTGACTTTGCTTCAGGAGACTTTGCAAGAACAGAAGCAGGATCGTTGAGTACCGGGATGGATGAGGACAAGCTCCCCACATATCACTGTGATTTCTCTACACCTATGGACAGGCTGACTTTGTAATTGCCGTAAGGTAGCAATGCTTCAAGCAGTTGGCCAAGCTGCTCTGTGGTGCCGGTCTGCACTCTCATCAGATAACAGCCTTCCCCGCTGACGCGATGGACTTCAACGATGTCCTTACGATCAGCAATGAATGTACGAAAGGCAGCATGTCTGTCACCGGAGTTCAAGAAAACCGTGACAAATGCCTGTAGGCCGAGGCCCAGGCGTTCCGGGTTCCATTTTACCGTATACCCTTCAATCACACCCAGATCTTGCAGCTTCCGCACTCTTGCACCGACGGCCTGTCCCGTGAGATGAACCTGTTCACCGATCTCTTTGTGAGAACGTTTGGCATCCTGAATCAGGATCTGCAAAATACGGATATCCGTGTCATCTATCATTTCATTCATCTTGCTTCAGCAATCCTTTCACGGTGAAATTAGCATAGCCTAATTCCATTCATCATGTTATGTACTACGTTAAACGGGTTGTATACCATATAGGGTAATACTATTAAACAACCCGAAGGAGTGCAAATATAATGAAAATTCAATTGATTCGCAATGCAACACTGTGGCTGGAATACGGAGGGCTTAACATTCTCGTTGATCCAATGCTGATGGACGCCGAAGTCATCCCCGCAATCCCCAATACACCCAATGAGTTACGTAATCCAAGAGTAGCTCTGCCTGAAACCGAAACGGATTACCTGAATCCGGATCTGTTGATTGTGACACACACTCATCCGGATCACTGGGATGAAGCAGCAGCGAAACAACTTGATAAAGACATTCCTCTGTTCTGCCAGCCCGGGGATGAAAATGTATTTTTGGGTGCCGGATTCACAAATGTAACAGCTGTAGATGAAAAACATGAGCATCACTCTGTCCGATTCGCCCGTACATCCGGGCATCATGGTACAGGTGAAATCGGAGAACGTATGGGCAACGTGTCCGGTTTCGTACTTGAAGCAGACGGAGAACCCGTCACCTATATCGCTGGGGATACCATCTGGTGTGAAGAACCTGCTGAGGCCATTCGTCAATATACGCCTGATGTCATTGTTGTGAATGCCGGCGGCGCACGCTTCCTTGAGGGTGATCCCATTACAATGGACGGGCCTGACGTTGTAGCCGTGAAGCGCCATGCGCCGTCTGCTCATGTCATCGCCGTGCACATGGATGCGATTAATCATTGTATGATGTCTCGTACGGATCTTGCGACTTATCTGGCATCCGAGCAAATGGATGGTCAGGTGCTCATTCCGCGTGACGGCGAAAGTTTTGAGTTTTAAAGCGAAAGCGCGTACGCACCTCCGATGCATTCCTTTGCCTATAAATACAACGAAAAAAAGCTGGATGCGATGAACTCGCACTCAGCTTTTTTTGATTCAAGAAACACGCTGACCATTACTGGACTTTCAAACGGATTACGTTCCATGATGCTTTCGCCAAGCTCGCCGTAATTAGAGTATCAGATACAACTGCACCTCCGCGATTATGAGGGGCAACGCGGTTTGGTTGTGCTGCCGTATTAGATGCTTTGAGATCATCACTCTCCAGCACGATATGCTCGATCACGGTACACTTCCCGAAGCTGCGCAGATCCACTTCGAGCGGAAGGGATTCTTCCAGATGACGGTTGACTGCGAATACAGTCACTTCACCCTGCTCTTCGTTATGGACCGCAATAGCTTCCAGATAAGGAACATCTGTGATTTGTTTTGTATCGTATTTTGGAGACTGGATCAATGGCACCAATGCTGTTCCACGCCCGAAGAGGGACGTATGCATAAATGGATAGAAAATTGTCTGTCTCCATGAGCCACCGCCCGTATCTGTCATGATTGGTGCAATTACGTTAACGAGTTGTGCCAGACATGCCATTTTAACCCGATCCGCATGTTTGAGCATACTGATCAACATACATCCAACAAGCAGTGCATCCTCATGATTGTAGATATCCTCCAGCTGTGGCGGAGCAATCTGCCAAGGGTCCATCTTCGAATCATTTTCATTGGAGTGATACCATACATTCCACTCATCAAAGGACAGATACATCGTTTTTTTGCTGCGTTTCTTCGCTTTGATATAATCACAAGTTGCCTTCACGGTATCGATAAAACGATCCATTTCAAGCGAGCGTGCCAGGAACGTTGGCGTATCTTGCTCTTGATTGCCGTAGTATTGATGCAAGGAAAGATACTCCACGTGATCATACGTATGATCCAGCACCGTTGCTTCCCATTCCGGGAATGATGGCATATTCAGATTCGAACTTCCGCAGGCTACCAGCTCAATCGTCGGGTCCGTCCACTTCATGACTTTTGCTGCTTCAACAGCTAACCGTCCATACTCATCTGCCGTTTTGTGACCAATTTGCCAAGGACCATCCATCTCGTTGCCCAGACACCATGTTTTGATCGCATGTGGCTGCTTGTATCCATGTTTGATGCGAAGATCACTATAATACGAACCTTCTGGATGGTTGCTGTATTCCACAATGTTGCGAGCTGCATCCGTACCCCGTGTCCCCAGATTAACGGCCATCATGACTTCAGAATTAGCCTGTTTCGCCCAGTCCACGAATTCGTTGAAGCCAAATTCATTGGTCTCAATCGTTCTCCAGGCCAGTTCCAGTCTGCGTTTGCGTTCTGACACAGGTCCAACCGAATCTTCCCAATTGTAACCGGATACAAAATTACCTCCAGGATAACGTACAATCGGTACATTCAACTCTTTGACCATCTCCAGCACATCCGTGCGGAAACCCTGTTCGTTCGCTGATGGATGCCCCGGCTCGTAAATCCCGCCGTAGACGGCACGTCCCAGATGCTCAATAAATGATCCGTACAAGCGCTTATCCACTACACCAATTGTAAAATCTTTATCTACCGTCATTTTTGCTTTTTCCATAATGAATTTCAACTCCCTAAGATTAATATAAAAATTAATTGATATTCTATGGATCAACGTTCATATTTATATTAAAATCGATTATAGCCTTAATTTCAACCTGAATTTTGCAAAATGTTATTCTTTTTACTGAATTTATGTTTAACTTAATTCTATACAGATAAAATGGAGGAACAACTGTGATCAGAGCAAATACCGATGCCGAATGGCTACCCCTATATGAAGCACTTGCCAGTGAAGTCCGTCTACAGATCATCCGCCTTGTTGCAGAGACTCCGATGAATGTGAAGGACCTTGCTGCTTCACTGGGTCTGAGTAGTGCCATCGTGACCATGCATGTCCGCAAACTTCAGGATGTGGGCATTATTCAGTCCAAAATGATACGTAAAGACGGCGGTACACATAAAATGAACAGCCTTGCTGTAGACTGGATTGGCATCTCCATGCCGCAGGAAAGCGGGACTGCCCGCAAGCTGCACGAGGTTTCCGTCCCTGTGGGACACTATACTCACTTTGACGTCTATCCGACATGTGGTCTGGCTACGTCCAATCATGTTATCGGTCAGTATGATGACCCTCGTTATTTCCTCGACCCTGAGCGGATGCATGCCCATATTTTATGGTTTGGACGTGGGTTTGTGGAGTACAAAATTCCAAACTATATCTTATCCGGACAGCAGATCAATGCCATTGAATTGTCCCTTGAGATCGGATCAGAAGCACCTTCGGTGAATCCAAATTGGCCCTCGGATATTACATTCATGCTGAATGGCATCCGATTAGGGGAATGGACAAGCCCTGGAGATTCAGGCAACGGACGTGGCATGTTCACCCCGGAATGGTGGAGTGACAGTGTCAATCAGTACGGCATGCTCAAGGTACTGCGAATTACCCATGAGGGTACGTTTATTGATGGACAACATCTATCCGACATCACACTCGCAGATATCCCGGTCGAACGCAACCAATGGACTCTTCGTCTTTCGGTGGAGGAAGATGCTCAACATGTAGGCGGGCTTACCTTATATGGCGAGGGATTCGGCAACTACAATCAGGATATCCTGTTCCGACTGTACTATCACGATTGAGTTCTTCAAAATAATAAATATCACCAAAACACCTCCTACTCGCCTGTCAAAGGCAGAATGGGAGGTGTTTTGTATGCATATGAACATGCGTGGATTATTTAAGAAGATTCTTGTTCTAACCTACAGCGCACTGCCACCAAACAGGAAGCGATACTCCCAGTGTTTGCCGGAGATATCACTAGTTGTTACACCACCGCCAGCGTTGGAATACGTATGTAATACCTTGCCGTCGCCCAGGTAAATCCCTGTATGAGTAATCGTTGCAGTAGATTTATTCACACCCGAATACGATGATACAGAGCTGCCTTTATATGACATGAAATACATCAGATCGCCGCGTTTCAGGTTTTTCCAGTTCGTCTGAACTGTACCCTTGGCTTTTACATAGTCTCCCTGTTTGCGGGAATCCGCTGGAAGCTTGATGCCAAGTGCATCAATGAAGGCTTGACGTACAAAGCTGGAACAGTCAAAAGTAGCTGTGCTGTTACGACTGGCTCCGAACTCATAAGGTGTTCCCAAATATTTCATTCCCGCTGCAATCACTTTTTCTACAGATGCATTGCCGGTCACCGATGTACCACTATTCGAACCCGATCCGCTTGTGCCGCCACTAATCGCTTGTGTGTATTTGGATGAAGAAGATATGTAGCCTGTCCGGTTAGCAGAATCCTTAATCTTATACCAATCCGAACCGGATTGCTGAAGCACCGTTACCGTTTCCCCTTTAGCGACCATGCGAACAATCTTTGCAGAAGAAGAAGGTGTTGTGCGTAGGTTTACGCCCCAAATTACTTTTACTTGTGAATTGTTAACAGCAGCTGCCGATACCTGTGCCGTTAGTGCTCCTGTTGTCAGACTTCCCATCAGCATCGATGCTGTGACACTTGCCGTAATAATCGTTTTTTTCCAGTTCATGATGTCGAGTTCCCCCTGATGTTACAGAATTTTAACCTGGCTTGGTTCTCCCGGGCTTGCCCCATTGTAAACGGGCTATCCATAACGTTCATCAGTCGAAAGTCCTGTATTGATATAGGCGAACTTGAGCACTAAGTATTAGGGTGTGTCCATAACCTGCTGGAAAAATTCACTGCTGATCCCTTCTTTTTGAAAGGTTAAATTATTGTAACTATTTGATATGCTTCATTTTACCGTGATAAAAGAGTTAGGTCGTTTCTCATTCAGGGTATATGCCATATGACCTAGATTTTAATGTTTAAAATATCAAATATGGTAAACATTACTATGATTCATTTGCCGATTACCGTTCCCCAAATTCACATTTTGGCCTCCAGCCTCGATACGGATCGATTTATCAGCAGTGTCCGTTTGATTATTTCGTATTTCATTTTTACTTTTCCATAAAAAAAAGAAAAGCCAAGGATTTCTCCCCGGCTTAACCTGTATGATGAGTAACATCACTCTACAGCTGGTCGATCAACTCATTTAAGGTTCAATTCCCCATACCTTTGCGCCATCCTGATAAGCTGTCACTTTTGTCCAGGCACTGAAGGCCGTTTGGGTGGAATCAAAGGAATAATCATTCGTTTGATCAAAATTCGTCCAGTTGTTTTTCGAGAAACGTCCCTGGATGATTCCGGTTTCGGCACCTGCGGCCAAACTGCCGGCACCTGCTTTGAATTCAATCTCCAGATACGTATCTGCCGTGCCCTTGGCCGGATCTATCGAAACAAAATGCCCTTCTACATTACCACTGCCAATCTGTGCATAATCACACCAGAAACTCAGATCAGCGGCACTATCCTTGGTGAAATAATACCGGACCTTCACTTTGCTCAAGTCCACAGCAGTTGTACCTGTATTCTTCACATTAAATTGTGGAGTGATTGCATTGACTGAAGTTCCTGAAGTTCCTGAACTACCATTACGGTACTGTACTTCAAGCGTTCCCGTTGTGACTGGAGGTGCTAATGGTGTCAACACCAATACATTTGAATTCGTCTGACCACTCGTATTAACGGCTACGACTCTATAATTATAAGCCGTACCATTCACCGCTGTAGCATCGGTATACGTTAGTGCGGTCAAACCTGTCGCCAGATCAGCATATGCCCCGGTACCTACCGAACGTTGTACCTTATAACTTGATGCTCCAGTTGATGCAGTCCATGTCAGTACCGCCTGGGCATCGCCAGCCGTTCCAGTAAGGTTGAATACGCCTGGCACAACGATACCTGCGAGTGGTGTTGCAGATGCCTGTGTCGACGGTGCAGACTCACCTACGGCATTCACCGCAGTGATGACATAATAATACGTTGTGCCGTTGGTCAAGCCTGTATCCGTGAATGTTGATCCTGTGACCCCTGTCGCCACAGACGTATAAGGACCACCATTAACCTCTGCACGTTTCACGGTATACGAGGCTGCACCAGCGGCTGCGTTCCAATTCAGGACCACTTGCTCACTTCCTCCAGTTGCTGTTACGCCAGCAGGAGCAGCGGGTACTTCCACTTCCGGACTATCCGAATCTCCGAGGAGACGATCATACTCGCCGTACGCTGTAGCCATATCCACCTGTGACCAGAACCGGTGATAAGTAAAGGTAGGTGCACCGTTTTCCCACTGTTTCGTGGTTGGGTTATATGACGTTTTGTACAGATTATCCAGGTAAGCCCATGCCGGATCTTGCTTGATGGCCGGACGCAGATCGGAGTATCCAATGTATACGCCATTGCCACCTTTCGCCGGATCGGAAGGTACACCTGCTGTACCTGGAATCGTATTGCCTTGACCAAAGGTTCCAGACCAGTTCGCCGGGATATAGATCTCTTTGGCAAAGAAGCGGAAGTAGTCTTTACGCTCTTCTTCCGTAACAATCCCCACACCATCATTGTAATCCCAAGCTGTATCCAGCAGAGCCTCGGCCAAATCCTTGGCTTCTTGGCCTTCCGCGCTAAGTGTGCCGTTCTCTGCCTGTGTTCCCGCTGCGAAGAAGGTCAGAGCTTTAACGTAACTTCCCAGAACTCCTGTGTCCTGCACTGGATCTTTGGTCGTTACACGGAAGTTCGGATTTTCCGTAAACGAACTGAATCCATTCCACTTGTCCGGTTGACCCTGCCATTCCTGACCACCCGGAATCCAGAACTCTCCCGGAGCCGGTGTTGTCGCTACCTGAACATTAGTTCCACCTACAATGCGCTGTCCAGCCGCATTCAGATAATAACCTTGCGCATCCGTCACCGGACGCTCACCTACAAATACATAATCCTTACTCCAGTCGATCCACTTCGTGATTACCTTCTTGGCCATCTGGAAGTTCTCAGAGGTCAAATCACCGCTCTCCGCAAGAATATAGTACATCTCGGCTACACGCTCCAGCGGCCATGCCTGGAATCCAAACCAGGTGTTGGAATCCGGATCACGATATACAGGTGCCTCCTGATAAGCCATGTCGTAGAATGTACTTACGCCTGCCGGATAGGCTTTGTATGAACCATCCAGGCTGTTCGTTGCTCCTCCGCCGATGGCTCCTTCATGGGATTGTAGCCAAGTGTAGAATTCCAACTGACGTTTCAGCGTAGCATTCCAATCTGCCTTCGCTGTTGCTGATTTCGGAATCAGGCCGCCTGCCGGATCAGACAAAGCATACGCTGCAACCGGGTTTTGATAAGCCTGATGGGTATGGCTCGCTCCAATGCGCCAAGCCCAATCCCCACCTTGACCCAAGCCACCGCCCCAAGACGTATACCAAGCCATGAGATACATGTTGGAATCCTTGCCTGTACCCGGAGTTGGTGTACCGCTCTTTGCACTTCCAATTTTCTGAAAGTATTTATCATACATGCCATAGCGCAGATAGTCCCCCATCTTCTTCGCTTTATCCAGATATTCCGGATTGTTGTATCCCATCTCCTTCGCCCAATATAGTACCTGTACAGCACGGGCATCGGCATCCGTTGCGTTAGTGTAACGCCATTGTGCTGACGGTACCTGCGTTTCCTTGGTGAACAAGCTCATGAAACCTTCGTTTGCCTTACCAAAAGATTTATCATCCTGGGATGGATGCGGAATGGCTTCCCACACAGACTCCTGCTCCCCACGCTGGAACGTGTTCACATAGGTAGCCGTATGTGATGGATTCAACAGGTTGCCATACCCATACCAGTCATCCACATCGACCAGCCAGTGCATGAGATAGGTCTGATTGTTACCATAGGTCGCCTTCAGTTCAGCATCAATTGGGTCTTTACCCGCTGCATACTGACCATTAAGTTGCGATGGATATTGATCAGGGAAAGGTTTTTCCGCTGCATACGTAGCAGGACTGTTCGGGTTATATGAGCTCATCGTAGGCTGCTCTTCCTTGCCGTCACCTTCGTTGACCGGGATAATGTATTTCTCCATACTGTCCCAAGCTGCTTCCAATTGGGACCAATCTCCCGTGTAGTGGCCATACATGGTTTCCAACCACAGCCAGTAACTGTATGCCTCGGACGTCGTCATATGACCATAATCTGGGGCCTCACTCAACAGTGTCTCAATGGAATGATACGGTAGACCCTCTGGCGAAAAATATCCGTTCGCCGGATCTTTCAACTGATCATATAATTGCAAAAACCGAACTTCATTAATGCTGTCTGCCTGAATCTCAATGGCCTGATCTGCGGCATGTGCTGTTTGCGGCCCTGCCCAGAGTCCGGTGTATCCGGTCAACATGACGGTTCCCGCCAGCATGGCTGTTAAACTTTTTTTCGCAGCTGATTTCAACATGAATATATACCTCCCTGGAATAATGGAAATTGAATATAAGTGCTGTTGGTCTGCCCATGCTGCTCTTTGGCTGATGATTCAGCCAGTTACGGCTCCAAGCCCCATACTTTGGTGTTTCCCTGATACCCGGTTACCTTGTTCCATGCGGCAAAAGCCGTCTTGGAAGCATCATAGGAATAATCATTACTTAGATCGAAATTGCTCCAGTTATTTTTGGAAAAGCGTGCCTGAATCACGCCGGTCTCTGCTCCAGCGGCCAAACTGCCTGCTCCCGACTTGAAGCTAATCTCCAGATACGTATCTGCGGTACCCTTCGCCGGATTCACTGCGACAAATGTACCTTCAACATTGGCCGTGCCCATCTCGGCATAATCACACCAGAAGGTCATTTGATCCGCACCATCCTTGGTGAAATAATATCGGATCTTCACGGTACTGAGATCAATCGCCTGTGTTCCGGTATTCTTAACGTTGAACTGCGGAGTCACCGCATTACTTGAATTCCCGGACCCACCGCTGCGGTACTGCACTTCGAGTGTACCGGTCGTCACCGGAGGTGCAGAAGGCGTCAGTGCCAGGACATTGGACAGTGTCTGTCCGTTCGCATTCATGGCTGCAATCCGGTAATTGTACGTGGTGCCATTCAGCGCTGTTGTATCGGTGTAAGTCAACACGGACAATCCGGTTGCCACATCTGCATACGTCCCACCTGCCACCGAACGTTGTACCTTATAGCTAGTAGCGCCCGAGGCTGCTGTCCAAGTCAGGACCGACTGCGCATTACCAGCTGTCCCACTTAAAGTCAGTGCTCCCGGCACCGTCGAAGCTGCTTGCGGGGTAGCCGACACCTGCACAGAACCCGATGATTCCCCTGCTGAATTCACAGCAGTCACTACATAATAATAAGTCGTCCCGTTGGTCAGTCCCGTGTTTGTGTAGGTCAATCCATTAACCCCTGTCGCAACAGTTGTATATGGTCCTCCACTCACCTCGGAACGTTTCACCGTATACGATTCGGCCCCGGATACAGCGGCCCAAGTCAGGTTAACCTGACTGCTTCCCCCTACAGCCTGCACGCCAGCAGGTGCGCCTGGAACCGTGACTGGTGTAACACCAGGTTCTTGTCCATACACCTTCACCCCTGCATCATAGACTGGAAGGTATGTGCTCTTCACAGGAGTGCCTGTGGTCAGCGTCTGGAACGAATGATCATTGCTGGCATTCCATGCACCCTGTGGGCCTGTAATGCGGAACTGTACTTCTTTACGATAATTCCCTTCCCCACCTGGATAGATCTTCGTATTACCGAAGTTCGCCGTAATCGCATAGATATGCTGGGCTGCATTCACCACAACGGGTTGGGATACCGTCGCTCCCTCCGTATAGGAGGTTGTCACTTGCACGTCCGATACCGTACGTCCGGCAGCATACACTTCACTCAAATCCAGGAAATACTTAAAAGACAGTTGATCTCCCATTCGGGCAGGCCAAGCGGAACGATTATTAAGCTGTGCTCTGATTTCCGTATAATTGGCACCTGATGATTTGATCGCAGCCTCCACAAAGAACTCATCTCCCTTCACCTCAGGTGCAGGGAAGTTCGCAAGGGGCTGATGATTCTGACCAAATAGCAAATTCATCTTTGCCAGTGCGCCGGTAAAACCAGCATTGTAATCGGTTGCGACCTCATTACTCACGTAATCCCCGATATCATCGGTATATCCATCCGATGCATCCGGGCCACCGACCATGGCACCATACAGAATGTGGCGATGGTTAGCCGGGATATCTTCGTTATTCAGCCATGAACCGTGAGCGGTCCGATGATGCGGATGTTGAGGTGCATTTTGCCCATATCCGACCACATAACTGCTCTGACGCGGATTATCGCCCAGAATATAATTCATCTGTGAGACAGCAAAATCCTGATATCTTGACTTTTTCACAGGATCACTGACCCAGTCGGAGTATACAAAAGAAATAAAGGATGCATTCGCTGCATATCGGAGCGAGCCCCACTGATCCAGCCACGCCAGACCTCCTGGCGTATACTTGACTCGTGTCCCATTGACTCCAACCGTCCAATAATCCAGATTACGCTCAGTCGACTGAATAAATCTCGTCGCCTCCGGCATGTTCAAACTGGATGTAATTCGGGCAAGCAGGATCTGGGCACCATAATGTTTACTGTCCCAACCTTGTGTCCAGGTATACGGCCAATTGGCTGAGCCTCCGCTAGAAGACCAACGGTCCGTAGCTGCAATGGCTTTGGACAAGTAAGCGCTATCATTAGTAGCTAAATAAAGCCATGCGCCACCCCATGCCAGCTCGTCTTCGTATCCTGTCCACGAGTTATAGAACGCTGCGGCATCCGTGATACAATCGGTGTATTCCCCACGATACGTATCTGCAAAGTTGTACAGCTCTTTGGCATGTTGAAGCAGTCTGGCCGAATATGCCGGATCATCATCTGCAAATACAATCGATGACGCTGCCAGCGCTGCAGCTGTTTCTGCCGCCAGATCACTGCCCGGGCATGAAGCATCAATCTTGAACGAAGGACGGTTCATCTGCATGACTTCTGCGGGTCCCCACCAGGCATGGTCGGTATTGCCTGCCCCCACTTGTCCCCATAATTCATTTGGTTTAGTATGCGCTTTCATAAAATAGTCGGTCGCCCATCGGATATTATCCTTGATCTCCTCCAGTTGTCCGGCCTGATCATATCCGTCACTGTATTCCACGACAGACCAGGCGAGCATCGTTGCGGAAGCAGCCATCGGAAAACCAAACTTCACATGATCTCCGGCATCATACCATCCTCCGGTCAGATCAACGCCTACATCAGCTCCATCCTGCATGCCCGAATTACCGCGCCATTCGACCCGATTACTGGCTGGCAACGGACCCGAACGCTGTGCCTCATAGAAATAAATGGCCTTTTGCAGTGCTTCAGCATAGTTCTGATTTCCGGCGGCCGCATCCGCCTTACGAATTCCTGTGCCCATCGATAAACTTCCTGCCAGTAGTCCTGCCGATAACGCGATCATAGCGACTCGTCTCCACCAGCTCCCCTTCATGTTCAACTATTCATCTCCTCTTCATCAATATTCCGTATGCATTACTCTGGACTGCAAGTTTATATCTCTCCTCCCCATGGTGTATTTGAGTGTAAGTTCCACCATTAATTACCATTATAGCCGTTTGTTTCACCAGCTATATAAGCGTTGGTGACTTCTGAAATAACATTGTTGTGACCTGCTCTGCGTCAAGCGACAAAAAAAGCTGTTTCTCTAACGCATATGCGCGTTAGAGAAACAGCTTCTCGCCCTTGCTGTAATCGAAACCACAGATCGAGTGGTACTCTGACCATCTCATCAGTATGTTTCTGTACACCTTAGGTGTCAGAACATCTTATTGGTTACACTTTGAACTTGTTAATCTGCTCCTGCAGTTCTTCGGCCATTTTGGATAATGAACCTGCGGATGAAGCAATCTCTTCCATCGAAGCCAACTGCTGCTGAGTTGCGGCAGATACATTATGAACCCCGCCCGCTGCCTCTCCAGCAATGTTGGAAATTTGACTTACATATCCTACAACCTCAGTTGTACTCGCCGACATTTCCTCTGAACCTGCAGACACTTCCTGGATTTCACCCGCAACTTTGTTGACCGCATCCGAGATCTGCTCAAACGCTTGTCCTGCCGCAGTAACCATCTCGATTCCTGCTTCTGTCTCACTGCTGTTCACTTTGACTGCCTGAACAGCATGATCCGTATCTTTCTGAATCAATTGAACCAGATCCGTAATTCGTTGCGCAGATGTAGAAGATTCCTCAGCGAGCTTCCGCACTTCTCCCGCAACTACGGCGAAACCACGTCCATGCTCTCCTGCTCGTGCGGCTTCAATGGCTGCATTCAGTGCAAGCAGATTGGTCTGCCGGGCAATGTTGTTGATTACCTCGGTGATGGTACCAATCTCTGCTGAACGTTCCCCCAGCCCTGTAACCAATTCTGTAAGCGAAGCAATGGAATTTCGAACAGAACCCATCTGTTCAACCGCTTGCTGAATAATCATATTTCCTTCGGAAGATTGATTCGCCGCATCTACAGCAGATACGGATACACTCTGAGCAAGCTCGGCAATCTGCTCTGATCCAAGAGCCATCTCATTCATCGCCTGTGAAGAGCGCTTCACAATATCCACCTGATCCGACGTGCCTACAGCCAGTTCCTCAACCGTTTGGGAAATCTGTTCCGAGGCTTGAGTATTTTGCTCTGCACTTGCAAGAAGCTCCTCCGATGAAGCCGCTACCTGTTCCGAAGTCATTGATACTGATTCAATCATGGAGCGCAAATTACCACTCATGGTATTGAAGGAAGCCGCCAGCATTCCCAATTCGTCTTTGTTCTTGAGCACAATCGTCTCACCCGTGAGATCACCATTGGCAATAGCCATGGCCGCTTCATTCATCTTTTTGATTGGACGTGAGATGATGCTTGCAATGAAGAATGCAATGAATATCGCAACCAGGAAGGCAAAAATCGTCACTGCCAAAATCACATTAAATGTATTCTCCGCCATCACGACAGACTCACCCGTTGCGGCTTGCGATCCTTCATTACCTAAAGTGATTAACTTGGTGATAGAGTCGTTTGCTGTGTACCACATTGGATAGGCTTCAGTGTGCAGTCTACTTGCTTCTTCATAGTTATTTGCAATACCGAATTCTATGAATGCTGGCATTTTCTCCACATAAGCATCATAATTCGTACTGAAATCATTGTAGAGCTTCATCGCTTCATCATTGCTCTCAATGAACGTTAGCAACTGTTTACGCTCATCTTCAATCTTCGTGAGGAGCAACTTTAACGCTTCATTCACCTTGACGTTTTCTTCTTCGTTTTGTTCAACGATAATCGCCAGCGCCAATCGTTCTACGTCTGATACGTCACCATTCATCAAGCCCAAGAGGCTTACACTCGGCATCCAGGTCTGATCCACATCATTAGCTTTGTTTGACATTTGATGGATCTGGACTAACGCATAGACGCTTACAACAACCAGCAGAGCCACCACGATTAAAAAACCAGTCAGTAACTTGCCTCGAATCGTTAACTTGAATATCCCCAACTTATTCCCCCGCGTGTCTTCCATGTGTCCCACTCCTCAACTTAGCGCATAAACTAATGCATATGAATAATATATCGTCACCTCTAGTCATGAATTGTAGATGTTAGAATTCAATTTCTAGAAATTTCATGTAACTTCGAAAATAAAGCAAAAAAAGTCTCCCATCTTTGGCAGAACCAGAGATAAGAGACTTCTTTCAATAATCTAAACTACAGCAACTTCCCCACACATCGCTTTCAATCGCTAACGAAAAACACGTCGGTGTATGTTAATGAAGAAGTCGGGAATCGACTTGGTATAATTTCGGGTTGTAATCAGAACCACACTAAGCAGACTTCCGAGAATGAATCCTCCCAGAATATCTCCTGGATAATGCACACCAACATATACACGCGACACCCCTGTCAACACAGCGAGTAACAACATCCATAACCCGAAGCGACGTCCAATAAAGAATGAAGCAGCCGCTAGAGCAAATACAAAGGAAGCATGTTTACTTGGAAAAGAAGGATCAGGTACATGGGCAACCAGCTGATGCACAGTCCCTTCTACAAAAGGTCTTGGATGACCGACCGCTGGTGATATCCCCCATTTGGCCAGAACTAGCGCTACAATGGAAGCCACACAGGCATAAAAAACAATGCGTTGTTTCGATGGATCGCCAAGAAACCATACGATAACGAGCAGTGCAATCATGACCCAAACCGCATACTCGGATGATGTGATCATAAACCAGTCCAGAAACGGTATTTGGTCTGCAAACTGATTAATCCAATTAAATAGTGATTGATTCATAACTGGCTTTCAATACCCCCATTACACAAAACAAGATTATTTTTTACATAATAAATATACACTAACTATTTGTCAAACAATCCTCACATTGACCGAAGTTACGAAATCAAAGGGGACATTTTGCTTTCTTTTTGTTAAACTAATCTGGGTTACATATCAGTTCAATCATAGAAAGGTGAAGATTATGCTTAAAAAATGGTTATGGGGTACAGCCCTGACCCTGGCACTTGCGATTACAGGTGTCGTTGTATATTACGGATATTCGATTGTTCATTTTGCCAATAGCATCTCCACGGCTTCCGGGACTTCATCCAACTCGTCCTCTTCCGGCACAGACAGCGATTCAGACACACCATCTACAACGATTCCCAGATGGGAGGGCCAGGAACGGGTGAACATTCTGCTCCTTGGTGGAGACTCAAGAGGCGACGATGCAGGACGCTCAGATTCCGTCATGGTCGCTTCCATTGATCCGGTCACCAAGAAAGCCCATCTATTCTCCGTACTGCGTGATACCTATGTAGCCATTCCAGGGCATGGCAAAAGCAGACTTAATGCAGCCTTTTCCTACGGGGGTGCGGAGCTGACCAAACAAACTGTCAGTGATCTGCTCGGTATTCCCATTCAGCATTATGTCTACACAGACTTTACAGGTTTCATGGCACTCGTTGATGCGGTAGGCGGTATTGAGATTGACGTGGAGAAAGACATGTATTACACCAGTAAAGCTGATAAACATATGTACGACATTGACTTGAAAAAAGGGTTGCAGCATATGGACGGCAAAACCGCCCTGCAATATGTTCGGTTCCGGCATGATGCCACCTCGGATTTTACCCGCACCGAACGGCAGCGGATCTTCATGACCGAGCTGGCCAAGAAAATGCAGAGCACCACTTCGCTTTTCAAAATCCCGGATATCCTGGAAGCCATCGCTCCCTATATTGAGACAGACCTTAGTCCAACCCAGATGTTAAAACTCGCATCACTTGGCTTCGATATCCATGCGAACGATATCGATCAGCAGCAGATTCCACCGAACAAACTACTCACCAATGAACTGGTCGGCTCAGCTCAGGTGCTGGGTGTTGATGTGACCAAACTCCAGTCCTACATTCAGCAACTTTTTGAAGAAGATGCCGAGTCCTCAGAGACTCCATCATCAGGGGAACAGAACTAAAACAAGCATGAGATATATCAACAGAGAAGACGGCTGAAGCCGTCTTTTTTTGGTACCTATTTTCTCCATTTAATGCAGCCTTAATGTTTAACGGGTACCCTTATATGATGAACTCCGGTTCCTGGAGGGAGGATTACGTGTGAAAAAACCGCGAATAGCAGAATGGACCGAACTGCGGGGCATTGCCTTTCTGGCAATCGTTATGCAGCATAGTATCGCTGAGTATATCTATCGCGCTGATATTGAACAACCGGATTCCATTATGCTGACCATGATTTATCATCTGACCCGATTTGGTACGCCAACGTTTGTATTTCTATCGGGTGTAATGTTGTTTTACCATCATCGTAACACCAAACCGGAATATCCTCGCTTCATTCGAAAGCGATTTGGCGATATCTATATGCCGTTTGTTGTATGGACACTGATCTACTGGCTGTCTGTCCGTATCTTCACCCCCGCGTTCTGGCTTGCAGGCATACCGGATTTTCGCAGTCTGATTCGTGAACTGTTTGTCCCGCAGACGGGATATCATCTCTGGTTTGTCATTATGGTGTTTCAGTTCTATATTCTGTTCCCCCTGTTCTGGACAGGAGCAAAAGCCATCCAGAGTCGTATCCAGAACGCCTCACGTTTCACGCCCATGCAAATCATTGTGGCACTCATTGTCTTGGCAGCTTCATTCTACGGCCTGCTTATGAAATGGTCCTACTATAATATGGGGGGCTGGACAGAATCCATGTCTGAGCCTTGGTCAACGTTGCTGCAATATCGCTCCTATTCATGGGTGATGTACTGGTTCTACTTTTTACTGGGTGCCGTATGTGCCTGGTCAGTGGATAGCTGGAGGAGTTGGACTACGAAGGTACTGCCATGGACGATCTGTCTGTTTATAGGGATGTATATATGGCTTGGTTACGATGTGCTGCGCGGTTCCGGGGATGTTGTTAATCTGAATATCTCCACCTATCTGAAACCAACCACATTCCTGATCATTATGGCTCAAATGCTTATGATGTATGGTTTCCTTGTACTGATGCAGGGCAAAGATACACGGTTTCAGCGATTGCTAGCCTGGATTGGCCGCTATTCATTTGGTGGATATCTGGTTCATGCACTGGTGATCTACGCGATCGCTTATGTAACCAGACCGCTTCAACTCAGTGGATGGCATCTGCCTGTAACGTTGCTATCGTTCCTTGTAACGGTTGGTATTGCTCTTGCAATCAGTTGGGTATTATCCAAGCTTCCTGGCTCACGTTTCACGGTAGGGTTAATGCGCAAACCACGTTCAACCCCCAATCCAACAGCTGCTGTGGACAAAAGAAACTCACCTGAGCGAACTCCGTCACCCGGCGCAACTCGCAGTCCGGGAACGAGTAAGCCGTTTTAAAATAAAAGAAGAGCGTCCCCTTATGGAGACGCTCTTCTTTATTTCACTTCACTCGAAGTTGATCGTCCAGGAACAGGTTCCTGGGGACCCGGGGCTGGATGCACGTTGCCCTTCTGATTCACAAATCTCTTCAGATCACCCGTTAATTGTTCCTTCAGCTTGTCCACCAGCTGCGTTTCGCTAATGCCTTTTGCCTGAGCAATCTCAGCCAGAGATTTCCCTCCCTGAAGTTGCTCGTGCAATTGAGCAGGCGTGACTCCAATAAACCGGGCAATTTCGCCCTTATCCACCATGGAACGTTTGCCATGGTGGGCAAATTCACGCCGTAAATCACGAAGTGGGGTATTGATGACCTTTTTCAACTTGGTATCCATGTCCGCCTTCGTAGCTGCAGCTTGTTCCTTGGTGAGACAACCTTCGTCTACGGCTTGATCCAGACGTTGCGCCAATGTAGGCTTCAACTTCTGCAATAACTGCTCCTCACTAAGTCCCTTGCGCTCTTTGGCAATCTGGGACAACGTCTTACCCAGTTCCATCTGTGATTTCAGATCCCGAAGGCCAATCCCAAGCAGGTCTGCCGTTTCACCAATCATAAACAAACCGTGTCCTGCCTGCATGCATGGCTTCGCTTGTTTGCCTGAGGAAGTAGCGCTAGACGCATCGTCATGTTCCTCAACTCGAAGTGCTGGATCAGCAAATGCCACAAGTCCTGTTGCTGCTGTTATGACTACGGCTGCCAATCCGGCTGCCATCCATGTTTTCCATTTCATTATCATTTTTCTGCCGCCTTTCCGATGTCGAAATCCTGTGCCTTCCTAGTTTGAGCCTAAAATCCACTTTTTTATGCCATAAAATACAAAAGTCATCATTTTTCTCACAATTGATCACAAAAAATCCTATTTTTTTCATTTTATTTCCGCTATAATGAATGTAACTTCATGATCTATATCAGTTGAACAGTCCTGGACCACCTTATCGCAGGAAGGACGATATGTAATAATGCGGAAAGATTGGTTAGATCCGTTTAGATCCGATCTGGAGGTCGTGTTTGCTTCAGCGGAACAACTCGTACGGGAATATCCCGAACCCTTGTCAGGACATGCATTAGAGCAGCTTCGTTCGGTTAATCCGCTGTTACGAGATTCGGGACACAGTTACATCGGGTACATCATTCCACTTTGGATGCAACACTCAGATAAACTACCCGCAGAGAAAGCACACCAATTAAGTACAGCCTGTCTCATTCACATGTTATATTTTCTGAATCAGGACGACGTGATGGATGAACAACCGGAGAATGCCACATTGAAGTTATCTCTTGGTAATCTATACTACATGGATGCACTTCAATCTTACTCGGAATTATTCGATCCTTCCTCCACGTTCTGGGTCTATTTCAGACAATATGTAGTGGATTGGGCCGTGAGTGTTACGGGTGAGCATTCCATTGATTTTTTCCAACAGAATCCTTTGTTGATTGCGCAAAAGGCTGCCCCTCTGCTCATTGGAGCTACTGGTGCACTGCTTCTGCTGAATCAGTCCGACCGGATCATCCCTGTGTGTTCTGCCATCAACATCACACTCATGACCCTCCAGATGACCGATGACTTCACAGACACGCAACAAGATGCTGTGCATGGAAACTACAACAGCTACCTCTCCCACATATCCGCAGCACTGAATCACAACTATCCAGTTCATCCTCTAAGCGACCGTATACATGACAATGTATACAATACACAACTCATGAACTCTTACGTAGACATTGCTTATCACTATGATCGTACACTAACATCGTCTAACTTAGGAATATCGCATCTTGAGGCGTTTAATTCTTATTTATGTAGCACTTTAGTACAAGCTATTCAGGACATTACACAACGGAAGAAACGGCTCCTCCAAGGCGGGTTTCATCACTGGATTAGCGAGCAACAGTTGGGATTCTGAGCATAAGGACTAAGCTGGTTCAGTTTAATTCTAAATATGAAGGGAATGTTGACGATGATGGTATCAGAGAAAACGTTGCATGAGGATATTATTGAAAAGGCCTGGACTGACGAGCACTTCAGACAACAATTGCATTCCAATCCGAAGCAGGCGCTTCGTGAAGCGTTCGGCATCGTAATTCCGGAGCACATTCAGGTACGTACTGTTGAGGAGCAGCAAAATGACTATGTGCTTGTCATACCTCCCAATCCTTCCAAAGTAAATTATGATGTGAATTGCGGACCTTGGAGAAGTTAATTCGGGTTGAGCTAATCTTGTAGGTAAGAAATCAGGGGTAGGAACAAAAAAGCCGCAGTATCCTTCTGTGAGTTCGTCATTCGACGAACTCGGCAAAAGATACAACCGCTTCTGTTCCTACCCCTTTGGTGCTTGTAAAGCTGATCTGTCCTTGCATCGCTTCAACAATTCGGAATGTCACCATCATGCCCAAGCCTGTGCCTTTGATTTTATTGGAGAAATAAGGCTCGCCCAACCGGGAGAGTGCTTCCTCGTCCATCCCTTCTCCGTTATCCCTGACATGCACCTTAATCATTCCATCCTGCTTGTACGCCCAGATATCAATCTGGCCTTGTCCCTGAAAAGCTTCAATACTGTTCTTGATAATATTGATAAAAGCCTGCTTGAACTTCGAGGAATTGCCTCGAATATATAGATCTGGCGGAATGTCGGTGGTGATTTTACCACCCTCCAGATTAGCCATCGGTACAAGAATGCCTTCAATATGATTGAATTCATCCGAAATATTGAGCGAGATAATATGGTCAAACTCAGGTTTGGCAAAGGTAAGAAAATCCGTTATGATGCCCGAAGCCCGATCAAGTTCTTCCAGTGCAATACGCACATACCCCTTATTTTTGTTGTCTTCCTGCTCTGTCATAAGTTGCAGAAACCCTCTTGTCACCTGAAGTGGATTTCGTACTTCATGGGCAACGGAAGCAGCCAATTCGCTTATAATCTCCATCTTCTCGGAACGCTGCAACTCATTGTTGAACAACTCCAGTTCCTTGGAATACTCTAGAACTTTAGTATGTTTTTCGGCAAAACGACTTCCGAGAATGGCAATCAACGAGATCACAAATGCAACCATGGACCATTTCCACCATAACAGATGATACGTCCCACTCCGCTGATAATACCACAACAGTTCAGCCACACTGATCAAGGCAAATGTACCAAATCCCGTCGCAAGCAGCATAGCTTCCCGATTTCGTTGCAGCGCTTTGGCGATGGTACCCACCAGCAGGATCGTCAGTAGAATGACCAGCACAATGCCAACCACACGCTGCACGAGCAGATTGTATAGGATCTCCCATTGCCCACCTGAAGTAACATAGATAAATAGAGAGAACACAGCGATAACTGAATATATGAATAGTATTTTTCGCAGTTTGGTGAAGATTCCATGCAGTCCTGGCCCGATAATCTGTTCAAAAAAATAACATAGCGCTGGCATACCCAGCAGCATCGCCAGATCAAAGACTACGGAATACAAGTCACCATATACCTGATAGAACGTATACAAAAATTGCGAGTACGTGATGATCATCGTGCCGATGGAACCCATCACGATGCATAGCGAGATCCATAATCCCTTATGGAATTTGCCAAGGAAGAACGTACAACTCAGCATCGTAATCGCTGTGAAAACAAAGGTCGCGCCCAAAATCACATCAATAAGTCCGTTATGAATATATTTCTCCTGTAACGCGGCATAAGGTCCAACCTGAACAGTACCTTGTATCCCCAGACGGCCTTTTTCATTTTGTGACCATACATAAAGCGTGTCACCTGAATTTTCGCTGGATAAGGGCAGCAACACAGCATTATTATCATAATTGTAATGATAGTTTTCGTAGACCTTGCGGTCTTCCAGATAAACAACAATATGATTGCCTTTAATGTTCTCAAATCGAATGGCTGAACTTTCCTCACTCAACTCAGGGATGGTCAGGCGAGTCCATAAAGAATTCGATCGATCCGTATTGCTATACTCTAACTTATCGCTGCCTTGCTTTTCCCATATCTCGTCTGCTCCCTTAACCTCACTGATGAACCCTTGATCGTCAACGTTCCCCCATTTTACTTCCCACCCTGTAATGGATACAGGTTGCTGAACCGCTCCTGTAGTTGCAAAGACTATCCCATGTGGCATGCCTAGAATAATCAATACACTCATCCATAAGATGACGATAGCTTTGGGCACATTTTTCATTCACAGCACCTCAAAGTTCTAATTTTCCCTATCTTAGATTCTCTCATTTATCATTCGCCACCGTTTGTCACGTCACCTTCTTGAGATAAAATGAAATTTCACATTTAAGTCGATTTATAGTCTTATTTCCATTTTATTGTTAAAGTTTTCCGGTTAATCACGCAAGTCTTCGAACTGGTTCACTATCATTTCCCGTTCTTTCTGTTCAACTTGACTGCGAAATTCAAGCCACTGCTCTGTCTCCTCATCATCATAGATGGTCCATATGTCGGAAAAAAGGAAATCCCGTAACTGTACAACTTGCCCGGACCATATACCGCCTACCCAAAACAAACCATCCGGACGACGGATGACGGTACGGGAGAACCCGGGTGTGGACGCCTTTTGTCCGATACGGATGCGTGTGATCATATTGCCCAGTGTGAACCAGTCCACATGAAATTCCTCCCTTACATATTCAAGCTTAATCATAACATAGGCAAAACAGGAAAAGCTGTAAAAACGGTGGCTGCGATTCAATCCTTTGCTCCGGGTGTAATGGTTTCTCAAAGCAAACAAACACGCTAAGGAGATGATGACAATGAATGAGCCACATCGTACGGTTGAGGTGGAACATAAGGATGTTCAGCATAAATCGGATTCAAGTATGGTCGCTTCCACATTTATTAAATATGCCGCATATATCATTATCTTTTTTGGATTCTTATACTTCTTGGTTAAATATGTATTCCCCAAATTCTAAGGCATTCATATCGTAGTGAACACCCGGAGATAATAACCTGTGCAAGATTACAACACTAGCGCTTTGGGTAACTACGGGGTAAGAAGTTTTGGACAACCGACAATGAAAGGAAGTGTTACTCATGTCTGACAAACCAATTAGTAACGAAGAGAGCGACCGCTATTATGACCGTTATCAGAGGTCCCGCGATATTCCCCCAGAGACGGAAGTCCCGGAAGGCGATATGGATACCTTTGATGAAGTTTCCGGCAGACGGATTGTAACGGAAGATTCGGATCTGGCACCCGTAGCCGCAGCCGCTGTGGACGAGCCGGAATTGGATTCACGTTTGGCTGAGACACCGCTGGAATCTGTACCTGATGCAGATCTTCTGCAACCGAACAGTCCGGTTGATCCTGCTGCACCCGATCCGGATGCGTTGCATGGTACCGATCTGCTTAATGGTGCTGGTGCAGATGCTAAACCAGAGAACGACATTCCACCACGCCATTAACGGCTGTTATGACATCCTGAATGAGGAGGTGCATACACGATGAAGGAAGAACGCCAAAAGCATGTGCATGAACCGGATAATCTCGTGACCGAACGAGATATTGACCCGGACTTCGGACTATTCACTGAAGACTCCTTCCCCGAAGCACTTGAGGATGAGGATCAACGTGATGCGGTCGAGCATGCCATTCCCAAAGAGAAGGCTTCTCGTTATCCCTCTACGGATGACTAACTTATATAGATCCGTAGTAGACTTAAAAAAGATGACGTCTGTAATTTCACAGCGTCATCTTTTTTGTTACCTGTAAGTTCACTTACTCTTAGTGATTCAGCATCATCGCTTAGCGGGAACCTTACTTGCCACGGGCAGTTTGTGATCCAATCCTGACCACTTCGCTACAATCGCAGTGATGATCAATGCCACTCCATTAATAATAAATATCCAGCGTATCGGCAGCCAGCCCCCAAGTACACCACCAATGATCGGCCCTGCCATCGTCCCGATCTGGGCAGCGGATTGATTCAGGCTAAAGGCCCTGCCCCGGAAACTCGATGCGGTAGCCTGCACAATCATGGCGTTAATTGCCGGAAATACAGCCGCAAAGAATAAACCATACACAAATCGTAAAATGCCGAATGCGATATAACCTGTTGTAAAGAACTGCAGAAGATTCCCTACAGCCCCACCAACCAGTCCAATAATCAACACTTTACCGTATCCAATCCTTGAACCAATCTTGCCCCACCGCGGCGCCATAATAACGGTTGCTACCCCCACCGCTGAGAAAATAATACCCGAGCTGAGTGAGGCACGATCCGGCTGAACGCCCATCTCCATCACATATACCGTCAATAGTGGCTCCAGAATCATGACGGAGAACGTACATATACCCATCATGCCAAGCACCGTCATAAACAAACGATTCGCTCTCGCTTCACGAATGTCATCCATGACGTGGGAACGAGCTTTGTTCCGGTTGAAGTTCTCTTCTTTTACCCAGAAGGTTGCGATGATTGCTGATACTAACACAACAATAGCTGAAAACAAAAATGCATTCCGGTTGCCATAATAATGACTTACCACGCCACCAATTAACGGTCCAATAATACCACCAGTGGCTCCTGCAGTGGACATAATACCAAGGGCATAACCAGTCTTCTCTTCAGGTGTATTCGTACCTACCAGAGCAATCGCTGCCGGAACAAACCCTGCAAGCAGACCCTGAAACAATCGAACAACAATCAGCGAATACGGGTCCTGCACGAAATAATTGATTAAATACAAGACGGCAAGGCTGTATCCCGACCGGATCAGCATGGGCTTGCGTCCGTATTTATCAGCCAGGGATCCCCAGAACGGAGACACGAGTGCACTCGCGAGAAACGTAATGCCAAATGCCAGTCCTGACCATAACTCCAGGTGATCACGAACCCCCAAGTCAGCACTTAGAAACAGGGGCAGAAATGGAATCGAGATCGAATACGCGGTGCTACAAAAAAATACACCAATCCACAATATGACCAGATTGCGCTTCCACGAGAAGTTCATATACCCGCACGCCCTTTCCGTTACTGACGCCGGGACTGCCGTGTATTGGAGCGGACGGAACAGACCCGTACGTCCCGATGCGGAAGCATTTTCCTTATTTTACACCCATCATTCCACGAAGGCCATCCCTTGTTCACCACAAACACATGTATTACATTGCCATCCTGTCCACAAAAACGGTATGATAGTTGGGTAAATATCCAAATATGATTTGGAGAAAATATATAATGCAGAGATGCAAGGAGGAACGTTTTCATGTCTTTACAGTGGAAAAAAAACACAGTAGTTTCGCTGGTTCTCGCGATGCTGCTTATCGTCATTAGTGGTTGTGGACGCCCTTCGAGTGGCGCTACAGAAACACCAGCTCCAGTTGAACCAACGGGTCCCAATCCGGTAGCTACCATTGAAATGGCAGATGGACAGAAGATCGTCATTGAGCTGTATCCGGAAATTGCACCCAATACGGTGAACAATTTTATTTCACTAGCGAATCAGGGATTCTATGATGGCACAATCTTTCACCGTGTTATTCCAGGTTTCATGATTCAGGGTGGAGATCCAGAGGGCAATGGTCGAGGTGGCCCGGGATATGCGATTAAGGGTGAATTTACATCTAATGGTCACAAAAATCACCTGAAGCATACTCGTGGAGTTATCTCCATGGCGCGTGGGGATAATCTGGATTCAGCCGGATCCCAGTTCTTCATCATGCTCGCGGATGCCGATCACTTGGATAATTCCTATGCTTCCTTTGGTAAAGTAACCGAAGGTTTGGAAGTCGTTGATAACATTGCTGCTCAGGAAATAGGTGAAGGTGACAAACCCGTTAAGGATCAAGTTATGAAAAAAGTCACGGTAGACACCCACGGTCTGGAATATCCAGAACCGGTAAAAATGCCTTAATGAAGTCTAAACAAACAAAAGCTCTGTCCTGCGCGAAAACGCAAGGCAGAGCTTTATTTATTGATTTTAATGATAACGGTTACATATATGACTTTATAAAAAATGACCTCTTCCGGCATCATCCTCAATACATCCATCCCATCAAACGTAACCAGCCGATAATCGCAATCCATAACGGGCAGCTAAAGGCAACACCCCATGCAAGCCCTTTCAGTAAACCACGGTTTACTTCCACGAACAACGACTCCTTTCTCCAGGGAATAGTCGCAGTATCGGTAATAGTATATGATTTTATACCCGTTTTCATTCGTCACGCAACCCTCGTTTTCCTGCTTTTGTTCCGCAGATTCATGGAATGCTTTACGGGAACCTGATATACTATGACTACTGTACGATAAATGGAACCTGATTCATGTTTGGAAAGGAGATTTTCCTATGGCAAAATCCAAAAAACGCCCCCCTGCTCCCAAAGTAGCAGCACAGGATAAACCTACAACACTGAAAGATCTGCTAAGCAGTGATGTGCTGGAGAAACTGAAAGCTCAGGCAGATGAGGCGAAGGCTGCCGAAGCGGCAATTAAGGAGCAGGAACGTCAGCAAGCAGAAGAAGCTCGCCAAGCAGAGCAGAAGCGCCGGGATAACGACTTCGAATATCTGCTGAACAACAGCGCTATGGACTGGAAGAAACATAAGTAAACCAAAGCATGACCTAAGGGTGTCTTCTATCACACAAGCCAAAATAATATTACAGCAGACAGATTATGAAGCTGATCTGCTCACAGAACAGGGCCGTATTGCGGTCCTGTTCTTTTTGATATAGATACATATGATTCATCAGTCTTGAGCCGGGTATGTAGAAGTAGAGCGTACAACGATAATCTAACCATACGGAGGGATCAGAGATGACTGAACAACGTTTGGAAGGCAAAGTCGCAATAGTAACTGGAGGTGGATCGGGTATTGGTCAGGCTACGGCTATTCGTTTTGCCGAACATGGAGCCAAAGTGTACATGCTGGATCGTACACCCGAAACTGCCGAGGAAACGAAGCAGATTATTGAAAAGGCTGGCGGAGAAGCGTATGTGATCGAATGTGATATCTCCAAACCGGATAATGTGCAGAAGGCGATCAATCAGGCTGCGGCTGAAGCGGGTAAGCTGGATATCATATTTGCAAATGCAGGCATTAACGGAACGATGGCCCCGATTGAAACGATGGAAATGGAGGACTGGGACCAGACGATGGAGATCAACATGCGCGGAACCTTTGCAACCGTCAAATATGCCATCCCCCATCTAAAAGAACATGGTGGCAGCATCATAATCACCAGTTCTATCAACGGTAACCGGGTCTTCTCAGGAATCGGATTCTCTGCATACGCTTCCAGCAAAGCGGGACAAACTGCGTTTACAAAGATGGCTGCACTGGAGCTGGCTCGTTATAAGATTCGCGTAAACGCCGTCTGCCCAGGAGCTATCGATACCAACATTGATGATAACACCTACCCGTCGGATGATCTGAAAGAAGTACAGATTCCTGTTGAATTCCCTGAGGGTCACGAACATCCGCTCAAGGGCGAACCTGGAACGTCGAAGCAAGTGGCAAACCTCGTTCTGTTCCTCGCTTCCGATGAAGCCTCCCATGTTACAGGTACACGAATCTATGTGGATGGTGCGGAATCTCTGCTCCGTGGATAACATATAAATAAAAGTTGGCCCGGCCTCATTCAGGGACAACGCCCGAATATCCCGCAAGCGATCTGATCCGTTCAGATTACTGCGGGATGTTTTATATATAGTGAAGAGCATTTCGCATAAATCCAGTGAGCGGTAGAATTCGAATTATGCAAAATGCTGAGAATTATAATACGGGCGGGTGCATGCAAGGATTACCGCTAAACTGCATTGCTTTTACCTTTTTTCACACGATGGTTCAACCAGTCTGGAATGGCAAAGAGCAAAACGTACATTAGCGAGAACAAAACTAGCGCCAGGATCTCTTCCCCAAGGATGTACATGGGATACGGACCTAACATATCTAGCACCGAGGGTGTACTTGGTTTATATCTTAGAAACATGTAATTCGCGTCAAGCATGACATCTACAACGTATACGATTAATGCCGCCACATTCACAAATATCATGGAACCTGCTACAGATCTCCAGCTAGGTCGCAGCTGTTCCACCCAGGTCATGTAGAGTAAAGCCAGAATGATACAGGCATGAGCAACGAAAAATTGAATAAATCGAAAATGTGCATAACCATAACCCAGATTAGGAGTCAGAATCGCCATAAGGGCTCCAGCAATGCCTGCAAACAGCAGCGCAGAATGTAACAGTCGACTGCGTGTCAGTAGTAACAACGCCGATAATAGCAGAGACAGACTGCATAGTTCGAGTGGCAGTGACGTCTGCAGACTCCATATCCCTCCATACACATACCAGAGTTGCAGCACGATTTCGCAGGCAAACATCATACAAGCCAGAACAATTCGCAGTATGCGGCGTGCCCTCTCTGACCATGATCGAAGATGGTGTCGAAGCAAAAACATCAGTACAATCAATGCTGTAATTACGCTAATTGAAACGATATGTGAAGTGGAGAACAGGATAAACGGCTCTGCATCATAAGGGTCCAGCCATGGTGGATACGCCATGCATCTCTTCTCTCCTTTACAAGGATCTCACCAACAGTATCTCTCTTTAATGTTAACTTTTTCATTTTGCCATTGAATGAAATTGCTGTCCAGTTGGAATTCTAAATAAGCATTGTAATTTAAATATCTTTATGTTAAGATAAATTCAGAAACAAAACAAACGAAAAGTTAGTAACTTTCTTAATCGAAATGATAAAAATACAGCACTCAACAAATGTTCAACTGAACATTTACACTATCCCACTTCATCTAGGAGGAATTATTATGCAAATCAAAGGACTTCACCACGTATCAGCTCTAACAGCACATGCCGATCAGAACTATCGTTTCTACACCAACATCATGGGTCTGCGCCTCATTAAAAAAACGGTCAACCAGGACGACGTATCCGTCTACCATCTCTTCTATGGCGATGAAAAAGGGAATCCGGGTACCGAACTTACCTTCTTCGAGATTCCGATGGCTGGACAGACTCGTGAAGGTGTGAACAGCATCTCGGCAACGTCACTGCGCGTTCCAAGTGATGCGGCACTTACGTACTGGCAGCAGCGCTTTGACGAATTCGATGTCTCACATGGAGAGATTGTTGAACGGGGTGGTCGTGCGACGCTCTCATTCACAGACTTTGAAGGACAACGTCTGATTCTGGTCTCGGATGAAAACAATACAGGTGTCGCTGGTGGTAAACCATGGGATCAAAGCCCTGTGCCTGCCGAGTATGGCATTGTTGGCCTTGGCCCTATCCATCTTACGGTAAAAGATGCTTCCCTTACCGCTCCGGTTCTTACCGAACTGCTCGGTTTCAGAGCGAAAGGAAGTTACCCTGCCTTTACTCCAGGTCAACCTGATGTACTCGTTTTTGAATCCGGCGAAGGTGGTAGCGGCTCCGAGGTGCATGTTGAGGAACGGAATGACCTTGCCCAAGAGCGTCCTGGACGTGGCAGCGTACACCATGTTGCGTTCCGTGTGGATAACGAAGAAGAACTGAAACAATGGGTGGAACGGGTTCGTAACTTCCAATTCCCTAACTCCGGTTTTGTAGATCGCTTCTACTTCCGCTCCCTGTATTTCCGTGAAGCAAACGGTATTCTGTTCGAACTTGCAACCGATGGTCCGGGATTTGATACAGATGAAGAAATGGAGCATCTGGGAGAATCGCTTGCTTTGCCTCCATTCCTCGAAGGTCGCCGCGCCGAGATTGAAGCCAATCTCAAACCGCTGGATACCGTCATTCGTTAAACCCAAAAACGATTATCACCATGTGTATTCTGGACTTGATCCAGCTACCTCATTGTTGATAATCGTTTTTTTATTACGTCTATTTTATTTAACCAAGTAAGATGTGGTAAGAGGCACAAACAGCGATGAACCTGGATCTTCAGATACAATCTCGACATAGACAGCATCTGTACCTTTAACATCCACATCTAGACTCATCATACCGCTTTCTGGAGTGATATTGAACTTTTTGAGTGTCGCGAGATCCTGATCATAGATATGAATCTCCTGATTCCCTTTCAGCGCGGCAATTTCCAAGTGCAGAGAAGAATACTTTTTACCCGTATTAATCTGAATATCATCCCCCTGTTTCGTAGGATCATTATGCAGATAAACATCCTTGTAATCCTTGCCTTTATATGTGGTATCCTTAGGATCTTTGGTGTGCCAAGCGGTAGATCCCAGTACGGATGTTCCAAGTGCACTCAGCGTTACTTTTCCGTTGGTTACGGGTGCAGATCCATTCGTTCCGCCAATCAGGACGGATGAAGTTGCACTGTCATAATTGATTTCAGTTCCAAGCAGTGTTCCAACCGCACGAACTGGCAAATACGTTGTTCCGTTATACGTGATCGGCAATACGGTCTTACCGTTAGCATCCTTCGCTGTCACGGTCTCGCCATTCAGTTTCAACGTAATTTTGCTGTTTAGATAGGCTTTGATCTGCTCCAACCCTGTTGCTGCGAGCGCACCAGTACCGATCCCAAGCGTTAATGTGCCTACCATCAAACCCAGAACAACTTTCTTCTTCATCAAAATCCCTCCTGAACGTAAAATGATTTGTCCTTTATACATTTAAACGACTAAAGTGATAATGTCAATTGTTTACTGCATTTTTAGGACATAGTTCCTATCTGTGGGCAGCACAAAACGAGGCTGTATGTCCCGATTTTTTTCAGCCTCGCCCTGTTTCCCACTGTCTGCAAACGCAGATAAGGAGATATTCTGTTCAGATGCTCACTACATTTCACATTCGAGAACTTCCAAAATCCTGCTGCACTACGATATCACCATGATGATATCAATCAAAAGATTCATAATATTCTTCTTCATACACTTCCATGCTGTACTTCAAATCTACGGCCTTCCACTCGCCATCTTGATACTCATAAGTGAATGTCAGATCACCCGCATACAAAGCCGCACCGTAAGATCCTGCTGCTGATACGACAAGTTGGCCATCCTCCACACTGTAATAGGTTACTCCACCGAATCCCAACTCTTTGTTATACACGCCGTCACTCGTATCTTCCTCGATCCGTAAAGGCTCTGCTTGAACACCATCAACGGCGACATCAACATCCACACGGTCTGATCTAACCGTAACTTTTGACTTCACATGCTGTTTCGCAATCTCATCCAGAGATTGCATCTTCATCTCTTCCAGCGTTACCGGATTAATGATACGTGCTTGTCCCAAATAAATACCTGTTCCATGACCTTCTGTGTACAAAACAATAATTTCTTTCTGGCCGTCTCCATTCAGATCCAGCTCGTGCACTTCGGGTTTGTAAGACCCACCTTCTCCCTGCCAATCACTAAATTCTTGCACTTTGCCGTCCACTTCCAAAATCATTCCGTTGTATATATATCCTGAACCCTCAACTTTCATAGGGTATAATCTGACGTTCTCATTCTCTGGAGCTACCGAAACGTATTCCTCTTTCACGGGAATGGATTCCTGTGTTGTCTTCGCTGTGTCATGCAGTTTATCTATATTGGAAGCCTCGACCGTTTCGGTCTGGCTGGATTGATCATCTATGTTAAGCTGTTTTTGCGATTCATTCATGGTTCTGGCAGCCGAAGTTGTACTAATCGTAGCTACCGCCAAAATAATCATCAGCAGGATACCTGTCCAAGTTTTCAATATACTGGGCTCCTTTATCTGTTGTGATAATCCTATTATATCTTCATTTATCGCCTGCAAGTTGCGAATTTGTTAATCTTTCATAAAATAATCTTTACAAATTTTCGTTTTCACGAAAGAACGTTCGGCTTTAACCAGAATAAGCAAATTATCATGCCAAAACTGTTCTCCAAAAACAAAAAAAAGTCCGAACACAGCTTAAGGCTGCATCCGGAATGCTTTGGTTTTGTCCAATAACCGATCGGTTAATTGTCTCAGTTCTTCAGCCGAGGATGAAATCTCCTCCATGATGGCTGTCTCTTCGTGTGCGGCATCCATAATTCGTCTCGCCTCATCCGAGAACGATCCGGCTTTCCCCTGGATCTTCTTCACATGACCGTGCGTTTGCTCCACGCGACCGGTCTGTTCTGCAATCTTGGAACCGATATCATGCGCACCTTTCATAAATACTTCCACTGTTCCTGTCAGTTCATGCAACGTCTGATCCACAGAGACGGTCCGCTCCGATTCATTAACCACGAGACCATGCTGCTCATGAGACAGTTGGGCTGTCTCCCTGATCCGCTGCTGCACACGACTAATCAGCTCATTAATACGGTGTACCGATTCCTTACTTTCGTCTGCCAGCTTGCGGATCTGCTGCGCCACGACTGCAAAACCAGAACCTTCTTCGCCAGCTCGTGCAGCCTCAATGGAAGCATTCAGGGCAAGTAACCCTGTTTCCTCTGCGATGTTTTTGACAGACTGGGTAATTACTTCGATATCGGAGGCTTCCTTCTCCAGCAACAACATAATATCGCGGGAACGATTGTGCGACTCGGCCAGCTCGTCCATCCCTTTCATCAACGATGAGAAAGTCTGTTTTGTATGATCCACAGATCGTTCCATCTGACCCGACATCTCTGTCATGTCCATGGACTGACTATGCATACGCTGGAAATCGTTCAGCATCTCATCCGCAGTGATCAGAGATTGATGGGAAGTGACCTTCTGCTCTTCTACGCCTACCGCAATATGATCTACCGCATCCGACATCATTTCGATCTGTTCAGCGGCCTGGGTAATCGCTTCACTCAGAGACTGTGCGTTCTGTGAAGTCGTTCTTGTACTGTCTGCAATATCATTTACAATGCTTCGAAGGTTAGAAACCATTGCGCGAAAAGCATCATATAATACGGTAAGTTCATCCTGCGTGCGTCGCTGCGGAATTTCGGTTGTCAGATCCCCCGCTGAAACCTGCTGTGCAGCCCGGGACAGATGAACGATTGGACGAGTCAGCCAGCGTGATGCAAACCATCCCAGAATCCCGTTCCAGCATACTCCCATGATCAAAATGATCGATATGTATACCCAATTCGGAATATCTAATGTAATCCAGTCTTTGACAAAAAATATAAAAAAGCCGCTAGTTCCGTAGGTAATAATCGAAATCAGTACCAAACCTGCGACAGTCTTTGCTCCTAAAGTCCATTTCATGTGCACACCCCGTAGTCCTTTTTTCCTATTTTACCAATCAAGTACCAAATATCATGTGATATACATCACTGAAAACGTTCTATTCCCCCCATACTTGCCGTTCATGCATGACTTCTCTACCATAAAGCGCATAATGTATAAGACAAGCTTGGACACTCCTCCCCTTTCTTGAAAATTGAATAATATTCCATTTAATATCCCTAATTTTATTTATTATCGGCACAAGAGGCCAAATGATTTAGATTGGCATCCATTTTGCTTAAATGATATACTGAGTGCGCTTCAGCAATGCTGAAGCCGAACTATTTTTATTGATGCCACTGGAGGCGAACGAGATGTCTACTATGTCCACACGGACGGAGAAAGATTTTATCGGTGAAAAAGAAATCCCGGCTTATGCTTATTACGGAATTCAGACGGTACGGGCCGTGGAAAACTTCCCGATTACCGGCGTTCCGGTACACCGGGAGCTGATCACGGCTCTGGCTGCGGTGAAGAAGGCGGCAGCCATTACCAACATGGAGTTGAAGATGCTGCCAAGCAAGATTGGCGATGTGATTGTCATGGCCGCTGAAGAAATGATGAAAGGCCATCATCTGGATCATTTTATTGTAGACTCCATTCAGGGCGGTGCAGGCACCTCCATGAATATGAATATGAACGAAATTCTGGCCAACCGCGGACTGGAACTGTTAACTAAAAGCAAGGGAGACTACTTCCATTGCAATCCCAATAATCATGTAAACATGTCCCAGTCTACCAATGACGTGGTACCTACAGCACTGCGTATTGCGGCGTACCAACTGTCGGAGACGTTACTCGCTACCATGAAAAGACTGCAGGAGGCGTTCCATAAAAAAGAGGTCGAATTCAACGATGTGGTTAAGGTTGGCCGTACCCATCTTCAGGATGCCGTGCCTATTCGCCTTGGACAAGAATTCGGTGCTTATGCCCGCGTCATCGGACGGGATATAGAGCGTCTTGAATTCGCCAATCGCCGCCTGCTTACCATTAACATGGGTGCAACTGCGGTAGGTACTGGACTTAATGCCAAACCCGAATATATCGTCAAGGTTACAGAGCACCTGTCTGATGTTACCGGACTACCACTACAAACAGCTGAGGATCTCGTGGATGCAACGCAGAACACAGATGCCTATCTGGAACTTTCAGCGGCGCTGAAGGTATGTGCGGTCAGCCTTTCCAAAATCTGTAATGATATTCGCTTGATGGCTTCAGGTCCGCGTGCAGGATTCAATGAATTGCTCTTGCCACCGCGTCAGCCAGGTTCGTCCATTATGCCTGGCAAAGTCAACCCGGTTATGGCGGAAGTCATTAACCAGGTATCCTTCCAGGTGATGGGGAACGACCATACGATCTGTATGGCGTGTGAAGCCGGTCAATTCGAGCTGAATGTCATGGGCCCAGTTATTGCGTTCAACTTGCTGCAATCCCTGAAAATTATGAATAACGGTATCGATGTTTTCACACGTTATGCAGTGGAAGAGATGGAAGCTAACCGTGAACGCTGCGAATTAATCATGAAGCAAAGTTTCAGTGTGGTTACGGCGTTAAACCCACACTTAGGTTATAATGTGGCGGCTTCCATTGTGAAGGAAGCGCTCAAAACTGGACTTACCTTGCAAGAAATCATTCTGGAACGCGGACTGCTGACACCGGAAGAACTGGAAGAGATTCTTCATCCGGAGCAGATGACTACACCAGGGATTGCCGGAGAACACTTCCTGCGTAATATGGAACGTATGTAGGTAATCAGGAAAACTGATGCAGCAACCCAAACACGAATAATTACCAAGAATCCCCGCAGACCGTTCATCCGGTTTGCGGGGGTTCTTTTATTCAGAGAAGATAAGACGCCAGCTATTCGATTAAGCCCACCGTTTACGCTCAAGGGAAGGCAGAATCTGAAGTTCCTCCCTGTACTTGGCAACCGTTCTGCGGGAGATGACAATCCCCTCCTCGGCGAGCAGTGTGGCTAAATGACTATCCGAGTATGGACGCTGAGCCTGTTCCGTGCGAATGATTTCTTTTAATCTACGTTTCACCGCTGATGCTGATGTTTTATCCCCTGACGTTGTACGGATTCCCGAGGCAAAAAAAGCCCTGAGTTCATATACACCGTGCGGGGTCTCAATGTATTTACCGTTCACCGCACGACTTACCGTTGATTCATGCATGCCAATCTTCTCTGCAATAACAGCCAGATTAAGTGGTTTTAGCGTGGATGGGCCTTTGACCAAAAAGTGCTTCTGCTCTTCCATCACTGCCGCCAGCACACGCACTAAAGTCCTGCGCCGCAAGTGTACACTCCGAATGATCGCCCTCGCCTCTACCACGCGGGTAGACCAGATTGTGTCCGGAGCCTCTTCCCTGATCCAGCGGATGCACGCTTCATTCATCGATACACGAGGGTTACCTGCCACATGCAGGCTAAAATGGGCCTCACCGTTACGCAACCCTACGATGGCATCTGGAATAATGTAATGTGGTCGTTCTGTACATCCGATGGATCGACAGGGCTTGGGGTCAAGACGTGTAATATAGTCATAGGCAGTCTGAGCTTCCCGTGAAGTCATGCCTAATCGACTCCCTGTTTTACCTGGGTGAAAAGGAACCAGTGCTTCCAATCCCGCTTCCACCATCCGCTCCGCATACAGCGCAGCCGATGAATCACGTCTAATCTGGAGCAACAGACATTCCTGCAAATTCCGCGCTCCTACACCAGCAGGGTCCAGTGATTGGAGAACCTCCAGTCCCGCTGCAATTTTGCTCATCGGTTGCTCAATTGCTGCTTGCACCTCTGCCAGTTCAACTGTCAGATAACCATCATCATTAACGCACCCTGCCAAATATACTGCCATATTTTCCATTTCGACTGGAAGTGTCATCACTCGAATTTGGGCAATCAGCAACTTTTCCAGTGTAGGTTCTGCACCTCTGACCTGAAGCAGCGGATCGTAGGAATCATACCTGCGCTGGTCCATTCGCCGTGGAATCCGGGCGAGGGGCGCAGCTTGTTCTTCCAGTTCAAGAACTGGATTTTCTTCCGCCGCATCCAGTAAGTAACGAGTCAGATCCTGTCCGGACATCGTTAGCAAATGAAAGGATTGTTTCATCTTCGGCGTGATGGACAGCCGAATACGTTGTTCCTGTACCAACTGAACACCTAACATCCGTTACCCTCCTTATGCCTTCGGCAATAAGCATCTGTGTTTCTTATACGAACAAAAGGATTTGCAGGGATAATAGCATACTATTCAAACGATTGTAAGCAGATTTCAGTCGGATCATGGATAATCTGTTTAGTATTTCTCCGATACCAGCTTCGCCTGTGTAAACAGCAGTAGATAGTCTCTTCCACCTGCCTTGGAATCCGTGCCTGACATGTTAAATCCACCAAATGGATGCGTGCCCACCAGTGCTCCGGTACATTTCCGGTTGAAATATAGATTACCCGCAAAGTACTCGCGTCTTGCCTGTTCCAGATGTTCACGATTACGTGAGATCACCGCGCCGGTCAGACCATAGTCTGTATTATTGGCGATATCCAAAGCATCCTGGAAAGATTCTGCTTTGATGAACGCAAGCACAGGTCCAAAAATCTCATCTTGAGCAATTCGGGCTTTCGGGTCAACATCGGCAATTATGGTTGGTTCAATGAAATAACCTTCAACATTCCCTGTGCCGCCACCGTGCACAAGACGCCCCTCACCCTTACCGATTTCAATATATTCCGTGATCTTTGCATAGGCCTTGTCATCGATAACCGGCCCAACCTGACTGCCCACTTCAAGCGGACTACCCATCGTCAGTTTCTGTGTCCGTTCAATCACTTTTTGCAATACTTCATCATATACATCCTTATGAATAATGGCACGGGAACACGCCGAACATTTCTGTCCAGAGAAACCAAATGCCGAAGCGGTAATGGACTCTGCCGCGAGTTCCAGATCACTGTCACTGTCTACTACGATGGAATCCTTGCCGCCCATCTCTGCAATAACCCGTTTGATCCACTTCTGACCTGGAGCTGTACGTGCTGCACGTTCATTAATTCTCAGCCCTACATCTCTGGAACCGGTGAAACTGATAAACCGGGTAAGCGGATGATCCACGAGATAATCACCAACTTCACTACCTGGCCCTGGTAAAAAGTTGACGACGCCATCCGGCAAGCCCACTTCTGCGAGCAGTTCCATAAACTTCGCCGCAATCACAGGAGTTGTACTTGCTGGCTTTAACACCACCGTGTTGCCGGAGACCAGTGCAGCAGAGGTCATGCCTGCCATAATCGCCAGCGGGAAATTCCAAGGTGGAATAACAATGCCAACACCCAGCGGTATATAACTCAGTTCATTATCTTCCCCTGCAATCCGCACGAGGGGCTGGGGTTCACTCAGTCGCTGCATATCCCGTGCATAGAATTCCATAAAATCAATGGCTTCCGCTGTATCCGCATCGGCTTCAGGCCAGGTCTTGCCGGCTTCATAGACCATCCATGCGGAGAATTCATGCTTGCGACGGCGCATAATGGCAGCTGCTTTGTACAGATAACGAGCCCGTTCATTCGGATCGGTATATTTCCAAGTGTGGAATGTCTCCGCTGCTGTCTGAATGGCCTTTTCGGCCAATTCCTGATCTGCCTGATGGATCGTTCCGACAACTTGATTCTTGGCCGCGGGGTTCACGGACGTTAACGTGCGGCTGCTTGTTATTTTTTGCCCACCAATAATAATCGGGTATTCCTGCCCAAGTTCAGCTTCTACCTGACGAAGTGCGTCTTCAAATGCTTCCTGGTTCGCCTGGACCGCAAAGGGTGTGAATGGTTCGTTAACAAAAGGGATATTCATCAATGATTCCTCCTTCAGGATGTGGGATTCGCTGGCTGCTCGCCTGAATTATTTTGCATGGTACTCATCACCAAATATATGTAGCAAAATCCGTGCCAACTCCGGTTGGAACTGAAATATTTTTCTTATTAAATTTAACTAAAGAAAGTTCACACTGCCCACTCCGATGACAGAACAACCTTCCAATCGCTGTTATCCCCAGATTTTTTGATTCCTTTTTATAAAGTTAAAATCTCCATGAAAAATAGTAGACCATCGCCAAATCTGGCACGTTTCTTGCTTGAATTAAGGATGCACAATGCTGAAGGAGGAGACGAAAATGAGTGTGGGAACGGAAATATATCGCAAAACCTTATTAACCGTGGCAGGCAACAAAGCTGTAGAGAACCTGTCCATTAGATATGGTAAGAAGCTGGCAGGCAAATTTATTGCAGGAAACACCTTGGAAGAAGCTCTCGAAGAGATCCGCATACTCAATAATAAAGGCATTATGGCTACGCTCGATCATCTTGGCGAAGGCATCACCCGCCTGAGCGAAGCGGCATTGTACAGGGATGAGTATGTACGACTGGTAGAAGGCATCGCACGTGAAGGTGTAGACTCCAACGTCTCACTGAAACCAACCCAGATGGGCCTCGCACTGGACCCGGAAGAGGGCTATCGAAATATCCGGGCCGTTGCCGCACAAGCCAAATTGCATGATCTATTTGTCCGAATTGATATGGAGGATAGTCCATTTACTCAAGCAACGCTGGATATTGTTCGAAGACTGCACTCGGAAGGACTGCACAATACGGGCACAGTATTGCAAGCCTACCTGCATCGCACCGAAGAAGATACACGCGATATGATTCGGGAAGGCATCCGGCTTCGACTGGTTAAAGGTGCTTACAAAGAACCCGGATCAGTCGCCTATCAGAATACTTCTGAAGTCATTCATCAATTCAAAACGATGATTCGTAATCACCTCGATCAGGGTGTATACACTGCGGTTGCCTCGCATGATGATCACATCATTAACTGGACGAAACAATACGCCAAGGATCGGGGAATCTCGCCGGATGCCTTTGAATTCCAGATGTTATATGGTCTGCGCATGAGCGAACAGGAACGTCTCGCCAAAGAAGGTTATCGCATTCGCTGTTACGTACCTTATGGCACCATGTGGTATCCGTACTATACCCGCCGTTTGGCCGAAAAACCGGCTAATCTCTGGATGGTCGTTAAGAATATGTTCCGATAATTATTCTCCATCTGGATCAATATATGAAAAAAGACAAAAGAAAACCATGTTGCCTCTTTTTTTCTGGGCACATGGTTTTTTCAGTAAGAACACTTTACCAGAGCATCCAACCTAGGAACCTCAGTAACGTTATTCCGTCATAAAATGGCTCCAAATTCTGAAAATCGACCAAATCAACAAAATAAAGCTTCTTCATATATCCCTGGCTTCTGGATAGAATGGTCTAAACAAAAGTTGACAACTATATAGTTAGGTACCATACTATATTTATGGACAATCAAAACAAATCAACAACTGATATGTACCTCATCCCTTCGTTAGTACAAACGAAGCGTCAGGTTGATCGCTATCAATTAGACGTGGATGCACAAGCCGTGCTTGTCGCATCCAGACTGATGGTAGCAGGAGCCAAACTTGGGCATGCTGCGGAAATCCATTTCTCCAGATTCGGTTTATCTACAGGTCGATATCGTCTGTTGGCAGATCTTGAAGATCACGAAGGGGAAGAACTGCCCTCCCAACTGGCGGAAAATCTGGGTGTAACCCGTGCTACTGTAACTGGTCTAATCGAGATTTTAGAACGAGACGGACTGGTTGCTCGTCGGACGAGTTCCGTTGATGGTCGTCAGAAGTCAGTCATTTTGACCGCCAAAGGTGCAAAGAAGCTAACGGATATGGCTGCGGAACATTTTGCCAGACTGGAAGCGATGGTCGGATTACTTACGATCGAGGAAAGGAGTGTGTTTCTCAACCTGCTGGGGCGTGTTACACAAGGTATTGCTGCACTTACAGATGAGTCACGTGACTTCTTCGAACCAAAATCCTAGGAGCATAACGAAGAAAGGGAACCGGGCTAGTTCAACTAGCCCATTTTCACCCCATATAGTTAGGTACCTAATTATATATAGATGAAAGCAAATTAGTGATTTCTATACAAAAAAAGGAGTAGTGATATGGTTAACCTTAATGACCCCGTTCATTCCGAGGAAGCTTATCCAAACCAAGCCGCTAATCCTCCCCAAAAACCTTTTGTGCTGTGGCGTGAATTAATCCCGGCCTACTTGTCTCCTGCCATCATGGCAAGCATCGGGGGAATCGTTACCGCTGATAAAGTCCTTCAGTTACGAGCTTTAACAACGATTGGAGGGGCGTCTCTGCTTATGGCTCTATGGGCCGGACTCTGGCTTCGCAACCGTGAGAACCGCACACGGTGGGTGACGAAAGCACCCCGAGTCATTGTGGTGGGTTGCTTGGCACTTGCAGGCGCGGGGTTTGGCTTTGTGGCGGCATGGGGGATTTCTAATGTATTGCAGATCGTAAACCCGAGTTCTTCATGGGCTTGGTTGGATCATATTGGGTTCGATTTTCCATTGTCCGGTGCAATAGCTTGTACGATCATGTCATGGCGCTGGCGAACTTACATTACCAAATAAACAAGTTCATTATAAGGAGAGATTGAAACATGATTACTATTATTGGAGCAACAGGCATGATTGGAAATGCACTTTTGAGACGTTTGCTGGAAAGAGGTATTCCCGTACGGGCAGTAAGTAGAAAGCCGGATAAGCTTCGTCAACAAATGGCGGACTTGGCATTGTCCGGGATTGAAACCTGTGCTGCCGATGCAAATGATTCCGAATCGATGCGCAGAGCTTTGGCGGGTACCAGTCAACTATTTCTAGCATTATCCAACGACCCTAAACAAGTGGAACTAGAGACATCCATTATTCAGATGGCTGTGCAAGAAGGAGTGGAGCATGTCGTCAAAATATCCAGCCCAGCATATGACGAACGTTCACCAGTAGCTGTAGCAGGCTGGCATGAACAAATCGAGCAAGCTCTAGTGAAATCCGGGATGACATATACGATGCTGCGGCCCTATGCTTTTATGCAAAATCTGCTCCGACTCGCACCAACCATTACAACCCAAGATGTATTCTTCGGCTGCATTGGAGATTCCCCATGCAACTTCATTGATTGCCGAGACATCGCAGATATTGCCACAGAAGTGCTGACTAGAGCCAAACCAGCGAACCGCATCTATACGCTGACGGGTTCCGAAGCATTCACTTATGCACAGATTGCAGATAAAATGTCCACCCTGTTCAATCGACCGATCGGATTCCTCAACCTCAAACCCGAGGAGCTTCGAACGGATCTGATCGAACATGGACAGATGCCTCCTTGGCTTGCAGACCACGTTGTGGAAATTCAGACGATGTCTACAGTTGTGCCAGAGAAGCCGACGGATACCGTTCAACGCTTGCTTGGCAGAGTGCCGCGCTCGCTCGATGCATTCCTGAGAGAGCATCAAGATACATTTAAACCAAGGCTGTAACCAAGTCATACATGAGATAAGGAAAAGTTAAGAACTTCCCATGATTTACGTCCGAAGACTGTCAACCACTAATTAAAAGAGAGAGAACCACAATTTTAAATGTCTAATTTTCTGGACACACCCATTTATTATTCAAAAGTTAACCTAATTGTAGCATTAGGATAGAGGCATTCGCATTGATCTGTATTCCGCCTGCTAGGGTCTGCAGATCAACTGCCGATGCAGTGAATGATTCCGTAATGAATGGGCTCCGTTTTGATAAAGGGTGAATTGGTTCGCCTGTACACCTGCCACGATGAAAAACACCGCGTAGTTCAGCATTACAAAAACAAAATTAACCACTATTTCCGATTGTCTTATGTATGATTCATGTCAAAAAATCTATACACACTTCACTTTGAAAGCTATAATATGGATAACTATCTCACTCAAATATTTCCATCTACTCAGATCATAAGAGTTCCTTGTAATAGGTACAGTTCTGAAAGTTATGCCCTAACTGAGGTGATATCGATGAAACATTTACTTCCAGATTTAATGTCTTTACTGCGTACGGATATGGATGTTCTGGATACAGACCTCTCCACACTTACCATACCGTCCTCAACATCGTTGATAGATGCCTTCTGCTTATTCGACACATCTTCTTATTTATTCATTCAGGATGATGGACCCCTATTGGGATATATCGCCGTATCCGATGTTTTGCATGCCATGATGCATGCGCATCGCCTGATAGAAGCTTATTTTGAGACCACACTGGAGACAGCGGGTTCAGCTCTGACATTAATTAATGAAGATGCCAAAGTGGCCTACTGGACAACTGGCGCGGAGCATGTTTTTTCGATCAGCAAAAAAGACATCATTGGACAACCCGCAGCGGACTTTTTCCCTCCAGATCGGTTACAATCTCTCAAGACGTTGTATACCGGCGAAACGGTCTATCGCAAACAGCATCAGCCACGGCCCGACCTCTTCGCCCTGATTAATGCTCGTCCGGTCCAACTGGATGGACATATTGTGGGTGCAGTTGCTGCCGAAGTGGATATAACAACTGAAATCCGACTACATCAGGAACTATTACATATGACCTCCAAAGTCCAGCATCTGGAGAAAGCCGTTGCTCGGCTACGTCCCGAATTAGATCCATTTGCCAGAATCAAGGGCAGCAGCCCGGTCATCAAGCAGTGCATGGAGACCATTCGCAAGATCAGTACCACCTCAGCAACCGTACTTATTCTCGGGGAGAGCGGCACAGGCAAGGAGTTATTCGCCAAAGCCATTCATGATCTCCGTGAATTGCAGACTGCACCGTTCATCGCTATTAACTGCGGGGCAATCCCTGCATCATTGTTTGAAAGTGAATTATTCGGCTACGAGAAAGGTGCATTTTCCGGAGCGGATCCCAAAGGGAAAAAGGGCAAGATTGAGCTTGCCGAAGGGGGTACTCTTTTTCTGGATGAGATCGGTGAGATGCCATTGGAATTGCAAGTGAAGCTGCTTCGGGTGTTACAGGAGAAGAGTTACTTTCCTGTGGGGGGAACACGAGTGAAACAGGCCGACTGCCGGATTATCGCTGCGACCAACCAGAATCTACTGCGTATGATTGCCCGCAATCAATTCCGAGAAGATCTCTACTATCGACTGAATGTCATTAACCTTGTCATCCCTCCTCTGCGTATGCGCAAGGAAGATATATATGAATTAACCCAGACGTTCCTTCAAGAATTCTCATTGCTCTATAACCGTCATATTGAGTTGGTTCCACCTGAAGTGTTCAAGTTGCTGTTCCAATATGATTGGCCAGGCAATGTACGTGAATTACGAAATGTGATCGAACGCCTGACCATTCTGACGACAGATGGTGAGGTGAAGCAGGAATATCTGCCTGATACCCTCACTTCCCTCACGATGCAAGAACAGTCCGAAGTTCAACTGACATCTGGATTTCATTCACATGCCAAGAGCGAAAATCAGCAACGTCAGGATTCGGTGGGAGCAAGAGCAGAAAAAGAACCTCGAGCGGTTGCAAATGTGGACGAATTAGATCACTCCGATGATTCCGAACTTGTCTCCGGTGTTACCTACCAGCAAAAATTGGACACCCATGAGGCCCAACTTCTAATTCAATATCTGAAAGCAGCAGGTGGCAACAAACGAACACTCGCCAAGCAACTTGGCATCTCCAGGGCAACGCTCTATAATCGCATGAAGAGGCTTGGTCTATGACCAGCCTCTTCTTGTCTTTATTATAAGTATATGAATGAATAGAACCCTACAAAATCCGCGCCAAGCGAGTCAGCGCTGTTCTGATATGGCGATAGAATGTCGCCCGACTCATGGAACACGTCTGGGCTGCGGCAGTTGGATTGCCAGCATGCGTCCAGTAGGCCGCGTATAACAGCATCTGATCCTGTGGAGAAAGGCCATGTACTCTGCCTTCCAACAGATCCATGACATACAGCTGTAACTGGATTCCATCCTTTACTCCTCTAACCCTGCCAGCATATTCATGCAATTCTCCCGGGGAACGAAGATCCCCCAACATCTTGCGAACATCCTGTTCAGTCCAGATTACACCATCCAATTCCGTTGTTTCCGGCTGTATCCGATGCTCTGTTGATTCCGGATCAAGCAGAGACATGACCCACTCTCCGAATTGTCCACTACGCAAATCCAAATCAAGTACGTCCGCTTGGTCTTCATATCTGTCACAGACACGAGTGCGGGTTCTTCGCATCCGGAATCCAATACTTTGCAAAAATAGTTTTAGGTGAGGGTTCGTTGCAACGAGCATGGCTCGCGCACCATCACCCAGCAGAGACAGTCGGTCTAGTGCCATGTATCCTACCAGTTCTTCTCGTGTATAACCCGGCACGTCATCTCTTGCCGCAGCCAGCAAAGCAAAGTGCGTATCACTCTGATCCGGATCACTCTCAAGCTCCTGTGGTGTGAAGCATTCATGTATCTCATTTGGAAAATATTTCAGGAGCAGCTCACTGCTATCCCTATGTACAAGTACTGTGATAAACATGGCGATCGTCTCGCCGAGCTTGTCACGCATCAATACGATCCCTTCGGGATAACGTTGTGCCAGTTCATCCAGGAAGGGGCCATAGGATAATGCCTGCCATGGTTCCACGCTGTAATCGCACCATTGCTGTAACAAACTCTGTAAAACTGGCAGGTCCTCGCTTCTCATCGGTTCAAGAGGCGAGAACAAGGAATCACGAGACACATCCGCGTATTTACGGTGTTGAAGCATCGATTCCTGACAGAGCAACAGCATTTTACGGGCTATTTGCCGACGCTCATGGCACCCTGCCTGTTCATGCAGCTGTTTCAGTAACTTCGCAATTTTGATACGCATGCTCTGCAACCGATGTGGCTCACGTTGACGGAAATCCCGCAACAGATGCACCCTGGCCATATCATGCAGGGCAAGACCATCCGGGCCGGAACGGATAAACGACATCTGTCTCAACATATGATACTCTTCTTTTGTCACGGTCATATCCAATACGGATGATAATAATTCCTGATTGGCTGTCTCAAGCAGTGTCAGTACCTCCACTACGGGATGCAGACGGGGCGTCGTAAGCTCCAATAATAATCGAGCACTGATCATATGCGACAGTTCAGCCCATTCGGACTGTGGAAGATTCCTCCTCTGATCCGCAGCTTCTACAGCAAGGGCCAGTCCCAGCGGATGTCCATCGGTCATTCTCGTAATGGTACCTGCCATCCCCTGATTCAGAAAGCCTGCCACCGTGATATATTCCGTAATCTCATCAATTGTGAAATGTTGAAGCCGCATCTGTATAAACCTCTGATGTAATCGGGGATGTGTCCGCCAGGTGGATGCCAGTTCCGGGCGTGATGCAAGAATGACAAGTATGCCTCTTAACGGAAGTTTGGATATAAAGACTTCCATGAACCAACTTTCCAGCAGTGCGAGTTCTTCATAATTATCCACGGCCAGAACCAATCGTTTATCGACCGAAGTGTCTTTCAGCAAGCTGAGTGGTCGCGGGTATCCTTCACTATCCATTGTTTCCAAGCCTAATGTAGAGGACAAATAATCCATAAAAACGGAAGGAGTCGCCCCACATGATCGACCATCCATCCAGATTGCCGTCGCACCTCGATCCCGAGAGACAGATAACATCTCTGAAAGCAAGGAAGATTTACCAATGCCTCCCATGCCCGTAATTGAAAATATGGTTAATGGGGCTTCCGGATGATTGAACCACCGCTCCAGTGTCGTCAGTTCCTTGGTTCGACCAATGAAACGTTTGCCATCCTCAACATATTTGTCGTATTGAGCCTCAGTACTGTTTCCCATATATGTCCTCCGTACTAGATACTGGTACTTTTAATATACTTTTTTTTCTCACAAAATTGAGACTATATTGAGACGCGCAATTGCATGTGAAGTGATAGAATCTTGTTAAAAGCCAATTTATAGGAAATATTCAAAACAGCGGACATGGAAACGTTTAACACGGTATATAGACGCCTCCACGCTTCTTCTCAACGTAATGAATCATTCCGCCGATCAAACACAGCCAACATGCATATGAGCATTTACTGATCTCGAATTCATGCTTCCCTTTCATTCCCTACTACCAGCCCGATATTCCAGGAAAGGCGGATTTGTGTGAGAATAAACCTCGATATCTGTAATCTGAGCGGACAACTTGGAATCAATCCCAAACGACTTAATGAATGGCTGCACCAAAGTGGCATTTCAATGGAGGACAATGAAGCAGAACAGGAAGGACGTCCCGACCGGTCGTCACCCCCGTATCGGCTGGCTGCTCCTTCTTCATTATCACTGGCACCTTCCTCCGGTCAAACGAAGCTTTTTCGGGGCCGACGCTCCACTTCCACTCTGCAACGCCTGCCTGCTTCATTACGACATACCCGGCGAATTAGTAAAAACTGCTAGACTGTGCTCAAGGTAGTGTAAGATCGATGCACAGTCTGTCCTGCATCCCTTTCACCTCATCAAGAGGATTGCCACTGTCCATTCTCAATCATCGCGTGCGCCAGCAGCGCCATCTCCAGACAGATTCTTCTCCCTTGATCCATGTAACCTGGACCCATCAGTTCTTCCAGCTTCTCCAGTCTGTTGTACAACGTTTGCCGATGAATAAATAACTGGGCGGCCGCATCCCGCTTGGAACCAAAGTTCTGCAGGTAAGCATCTAACGTCTCTACCAATCGCAGGTGATGCGTTTTGTCATGTTCAATCAACATACCCAGGTGATCCTGGACAAAGGGTTGCAGGAAGGATTGGGGTAACGCCTTTAACATTTGATATATACCCATACGTTCGTAAAAGTGAACATGTTCCATCGAATCTACCGATCTCGAAACTTCGATCACCTGGTAGGCCTCCTGAAGGCTCTCCGGCAGGCTGGTCAAACGGTTGCGTAACTTGCCAAATCCCACATGAATCATAACCTGTTTCAAGTTACGATTGGCAAACCGTTTTACATCCTGGGCAATCCCTTCCAGTAATCGCAGCAGTTGATGACGTGCAGCGGCCGTTACCGCTTCCTTCGCACAGCACAGATATACCAGGTTGTTCTTCAGCATAATCAAGCTAGGCAGATTATTCTTCTTGAGCAGGGAACGCAGCAGGACAAGAACATCCTGATGATTCGCTTCCATTCGCTCCCGGCCTGTACCCTTCAATCGATGCTCAATCTCGATGACCCCTCCTGCAAACCAGTACTGCCCCTTCACCAGCAAACGAAGCCCCATTCGAGTCTGAGCCTGTTCCTCCTGATGGATGTTGCCATTCATCAGATCCTGGATCAGTTCATTCTGATTGCGGACCATCTTCTCCTCAAGAAACTGGGAACGAAGCGTGAGCGCTGCCGCCGCCTTCGCCGTATAATCGAGCAACAGCTTGAGATATTCTACTGGAGCTGCGGGATGTACAATCATGCCTACAGCCGAAAATACCTGGCCAAAACAGACGACCGGATGACACAACAGAGCCTTCTCTTCGTCTATGTGGAACCATAATTCGGTATCTGAATCATTCAAATCCAGATGTTCTACCTCCTGCTCATACCAGGTATAGATGGCCTGTTCCATCTCCGGAAGAAGTTCGGGCACAAAACTGCCCGGCTCCATGGACGAAATGTACACCACCGGTTTGGCGGCATACTCATGTAGCAGGTTCAGCACAGCAGACATATCCGTACTCTGTAATGTTCGTTGCTGAAGCTGACGGGAGTATGCTTCGAGACTTTTCAGCAGTTGATGTTGATGATTAATGAGCAGAGAGTGAATATCCTGTGTAATCTCGACAAAACGGACCGGTTGCTCAAATACGATCAGCGGAAACTGGTGTCTGTCCGCCAGTTCAATCAGTTCTTCCGGGATCCCGTATATGCTGGTACCAAACTCCACACATAACCCCGCTGCCTCACTGCCAATGAGCTGGAGCAGATACTCTTCACGCCCTTCTTCCGATTGAAGCCACAGTCCAGTGGATAAAATAAGATCATGGGGGCTTACGAATGGAGATACATTCGTAATCTCCAATACATGAACCCAGCCAACCTGACGGTTCACTCCATCCTTCCCTGCCGCTAGTCGTGCTCGGCCAAATACCGGACGTGCAAGGATATCTTTGATCGTAAACACACGGTCATTTCGCAATGGCTATCCCTCTTCGTGTTATTTTTTCTTACATTATAGTCCATGGACAAATGTCCTGAACAGTCTTTTTCGACAATATGTTGAGTTCAATTCCTAAAAATTAGACATCAAGTAAGGTGCAAAACGATTATTCAAGTCATAAACTTGTAGTATAAGCTAACAACCAATAAATGGACGAGGTGCATGGTGATGAGAATCGGAATTCCCAAAGAAATCAAGAATAATGAGAATCGTGTAGCAATGACTCCAGCCGGGGCTGCTGATTTCATCAGAGCCGGTCACCAGGTACTGATTGAACAAGGCGCCGGGATCGGCAGTGGATTCACGGATCATGAATATCAAACTGCGGGCGCCGAGATTCGGATTGATGCCAAGTCCGTGTGGACCGAAGCCGATATGATCATCAAGGTGAAAGAACCACTTGCCAGTGAATATGGATATTTTCGTCCGGGACTGATTCTGTTCACCTACCTACACCTCGCAGCGGAACCGGAGCTTGCCAAAGCCCTTATTAAAAGTCGGGTAACGGCTATTGCGTATGAGACGTTGGAGGTCAACAGCGCCCTCCCCCTGCTAACCCCTATGAGTGAAGTTGCAGGCCGCATGGCCTCCCAGATCGGAGCACAGTTACTGGAGAAGACCGAAGGTGGGAAGGGTATTCTGTTGTCCGGTGTACCCGGTGTCAGTCGGGGGAAAGTGGTCATTATCGGTGGTGGAACGGTGGGAACAAATGCAGCCAAAATTGCCATTGGCCTTGGAGCGGATGTAACCATCCTTGATCTGAATCTGAATCGTCTGCGCCAGTTGGATGATATCTTTGGCAATCAGATCCACACGCTGGTATCCAGCCCGTCCAACATTGCAACAGCTGTTGCGGCGGCAGATCTGTTGATTTGTGCGGTGCTGATTCCGGGCGCCAAGGCGCCAACACTTGTCAGCGAGCAAGTGGTTAAGACGATGGCACCGGGCTCGGTCATTGTGGATGTGGCGATTGATCAAGGTGGGATCGTTGAGACCATTGATCATATCACAACCCATGATGAACCGACCTATGTGAAACATGGTGTCGTGCATTACGCGGTGGCGAACATGCCAGGCGCTGTGCCGCGTACATCTACGGTGGCGCTGACCAACGCCACCATGCCTTATGCGCTGCAGCTGGCCAACCACGGTGCAGCCGCCGCGATTCGCGGCAGTTCGTCCATTCGCAGCGCGGTCAATGCGCTGAATGGACACATCACGTATGAGGCGGTTGCCCGGGATCTCGGGCATGCCTATGTTCCTGCGGGTCAGGCGCTGGAGAATGCCGCCGCCGTCCAGTAATCTTGAACTGATCGTTCCACCCGGCGCATAGTCGCCAGGCCTGTGGAACGCAATAGAAGCGCGAGTCGGGCAGATGATGTACCCGGCTCGCGCTTCTTGATTTTTTTCACATATAGAATAGCTTGTTGGTTGGTATAAGGCCTTTAGGTTCCTCCGGTTTTGGCGCTTCAGACTGCTCGCTCACTGCATACTTCGCGGAAGTTACAATCCCGGCAGGACCGGTGCGATGGCATCGCTGTGAAGTAGGTGACGTCCTTGGGGCGGTTATAATACTCATCCTCCACGCAGGATCGCATCTCCTCGATGTAACGCCCTACGTTCTCTTCTACCTTCTGTATATCCTCTTCCGTTGCGGTAAACTCTCGGTGCTTCCCGGTTAACAGGTACTCCACTCGCAGCTCAATCTGCTCCAAAGGAACCCGGTAGTGCTCTCTCACATAGGATGCGTACAGCATTAGCTGATCCGAGAAGTCATCTTCCTTGCCTGTCTTCCAGTCCACAATGACAATATTGCCGTTACTACGCCGATACAATAAGTCCATCTTCACATAAACGCGCGTATCGTGCAGCATCATGGTATCCCATTTCTCAACCTCCAGAATGTCCGTACTTGCCCGGGACAAGTCCTCCCATGTAAGCGTCTGGTACAGGTTACTGACACAGGCCGAAGCCCGTTCCTTAATCGTGGCGACTCGGTCATTCAACGTATCATCGCCGTAATAGATCTCGGACAGCATCGTGCGATTCTTGGGGTTAAGCCGCCACTGATCCGCGTCCATGGATTCCACATACGCCTGATTCAGCAGCTTGCGTATCGTCTGTTCCAGGAAATGTTCACGCGGTTTATCTTTGCCCTCTTCCCTGCTGCGTACCGCCGACTCACACATCCGATGCGCGAGGTCCCCGAAGACAAGGTACAGATTGCTGAGCTGCTTCAAACGGTACAGACGAACCTGCATCTCATCAGCAGAGTCTGTCTTCCAGCCGTTATGGGCACCGTAATAATGATAATAATATTTTCGCAGGCACTCATCGAACATACTCGCCCGCGACTGCGAATAAGACCACTGCGGGTATTGTGCCATAAGTAATCTGCCTTTCTGTATGCCGGACCTGCATGAGATCCCTTAATGCTCACAGTATAAAGCCAGGGAAACATTGCCGCAAGCGCGCTTCCGTTATTTTCTTTAGACGCAACCGTTTCCGATTCGATCCGTATCGTTTATATAGTAACATCACCAAAAGATGAAATTGCGGAGCAGAACGCTTAATATACTTTATAGAGGGCAGCGAATCCGGGACCTGGATGCTAGTACGGGTATAGCCCGGGGCCAGTGCGGGCCCAGCGCAAACGAATCTCACACACCTTATCACATGGATCACGAGGTTTTACGGAATCTAACGAACCCCAGACAAGCTAATTAGAAAAAGATTATATGAAAAAAAATTGTACAGGCATATCCTAAAAGGAGGCACCACCCATGAATCGACCGGATTGGTTCCAGGCGGAAGAAGCATTACAACAGATCCAAGTCATCGGAAGCGACCGGAATGAGCTCGTGAACATCATCGGCGATGTAGAAGGATTGAATTGCATTGGCACCGGTACGGATGCGGCTGTATTTACGTATGACGGCTTGCCGCAGTATGCCTTCAAGATGTACTCGGATCATGCCTTGGACAAACTCGAAAATGAAAAACAGGTATACGAGCAGCTCAAAGGTCTCCCATACTTCCCTACCTATTATGGCAGCGGCCGGAATGTGCTTGTGATCAGTTTCGAACCCGGGGATACGTTGCTGGAATGTTTGGAAAAGGGAATCCCCGTCCCCGAGCAGGTGATGCTCGATGTGGACGCAGCGCGAGAAGCCGTTCGCAGCCGTGGGCTAAACCCTCGCGACATTCATCTGAAAAATGTAATTCTCCAGAACGGACGCGGGAAAGTGATTGACGTATCCGAGTATATTCAGGACGGCAATGACAATCGCTGGGAGCATCTCGTCTGGGCTTATCACAACATCTATCCGCGGATTAAAGGAACGCCCATATCTCCGCGCATGCTGCAGACGATCAAATGGGGGTACAATCAGCTTGATCATGCCAATGTCAAAATGGACGATCTCTCCAAAAAGGCGAATAGATTGTTCTCCAGATTTATGAAATAAGCATGTTGCAAACTCACTCCAATAAAATAACCCGGATGATCGCCAAAGATTGGCGATCCTCCGGGTTTTGTTTGTCTAATGCCATCTCTCCCAAATAAACCTTACCCTAAATTCAAATGCCGCAGCTTATCTGGATTACGCATGAGATAAATCCGTTGAACGCGGTCGTTTCTGAACGCAAGACTGACAACAGTTGGGAATGCCTCGGAGGGGCTGCTTAATACAAATCCAAGTTGTCCGTTGATCTTGACGAGCCGCACAGCCCCCATGCTGTCACTTTTGGATACAAGCCCTTGAATGAACGCAAGAACTCGCTGGCTTGATGTAACGGGTTTAATTGCTGCCATGACTTTACCGCCACCATCACTATACAGCACGATATCGTCCGAAAGCATTCTGAAGAGCTCTTCCATATCTCCAGTAGAGGTGGCCTGGAGGAAACGAAGTGCAAGCTGCTCGGACTGTGCGCTGGGGGTCAACTTGACTTCCGGCTCGTCTTGGATTTTACGTTTGAGACGACTGTAAATCTTGCGGCATCCCAGCTCCGTCTTGTTCACGAAGTTTGCAATATCGCAATAATCAAATTCGAAGGCTTCTCGTAGAACAAATACCGCGCGCTCAATCGGAGTTAGCCGATCAAGCATGACAAGAAAGGCGTACGAGATCGTATCTTCCAGTTCAATCGTTTGGAGTGGATCCTGCCCCGCTGCTGAAGCCGATCCTGGAGCAACCATGTAGTCTTGCACTAGAGGTTCGGGCAGCCATGGCCCGATATATACCTCTCTTTTTTTACGTGTTGATTTCAAGTAATCCAGACAACGGTTCGTAACCATTTTGCATAAGTACGCTTTTAGGTTACGAACAGGGCCACCCTCCTTATGGATATCCTGCTGTTGTACCGTTACAAATGCATCCTGCACCAAATCCTCAGCATGAGTGACAGATCCTAACATACGATATGCGATGGAAAGAAGAAGAGGTCTGTACGTTCTGTATACCACATCAAGCTCCATGATACATCCCTTCCTTATCTTTTTCTCTACCTGCTATTATCATTTGAGCAGCCTCTTTCGCGCTCGCTAAAGATGCGTTAATCAACATCCCCTCAGCTCCTACCCAATCGCCAGCAACATAGAGTCCGGGTCTTCCTTTGACCGCAGGTCCAGGCCTGCCCGGGAGGCCGCCATTCGCTGCAACGATGCCATGCGAGACAAGCATTCGCGGAAGGAAACGCTGCTGAACGACGTGCTCGCGCCACGCCGGCTGAATGAAATCAAGAAAGCCCTTAAGCTCGTGTTCATCCTGCGTGGGGTCCGAATGGATTGAAGCCGACAAATACTTCATGACATGCACAACCTCGTTTGCCGGGTTCTCTGATAAGGAAGCCGCGGCGGAATGGTTGGAGTAGTACAACGGGTAATCGGCGCCTAAAACAAATTTCGTCTTTGGTTGAGGCATCCCCGTTACGACAAGATCCAGACACGCGGCACGAACAGGAGTTAACTTTTTATAGGCTTCCACTTCCATGGGTGTAAGAGCGGGATTGAGGAGAGCTAGCGTATCCATTGGACCGGCAGTGGATATCACGTGGCGAGTCGTCAACTGTGAACCATCTTTTAAGGAAACCATCATTTGGGGATAACCTCCGACAATTTCTCGTACGACCGAGCTTGTGCGGATGGATACACCCGCCTGCTGAGCTTGTTCTGTCAGCCGACTAACGAGGAATTGCCAGCCTCCATCTATATACAACACTTGGTCCTGTTTGAGTTGTTCAATGACGGCGCCAGCACTTACCTGATCAGGAGCATCGCAATAGGTGCTCAAACGTACGAGCCCAAATACGACACTACGTACACGTGGACTGGAAACCAGGGTTTCCAGGTAAGTCTGCAAACTAACGTTATGCAAAACGGATGTATCTACCTTTCGGAGAGAACTGTAGAACCGGAGAAGCTGGCACTTCTCCCCCCATTTCAAAAACGATCCGAGCAAGAGCTGTGCTAGAGGAATCGCCCTATAACCGCTGTTTGTTCCTTCGAACACCAATGTGCCTGGCGGTTTTGGTACTGATCCGGTAGGTGTTACACCTACCTCTTTCAGAATGGGAAGCGCACTCTTACTGAGAGCATGGGCTCCCAAGTTTACGCGTGCGGCTGCGATCTCAGTCGAAATAGCCCGGCCTCCGGGATGTTTTCCTTTGTCGAGCAACAGTACAGTCTGGCCCGCCCGTGCCAGATATATCGAGGCGGTTAATCCGGCAATGCCTGCTCCCACGATGACAACATCCCATATCGGCTTATTGTGATTCTGTATCATGTATATCAATCCCTTCCGCTTGATGCATACATGACGATGAACGGAGCATTTTTGTGACTCAACCTTCTTTCTTCAACCGCCACTGGGAGGGAGTCATCCCCTTGTATTGCTTATACAGTTTCGTAAAATAGTTGGCGTTGTCACAGCCGACTCTGGCGGCGATCTCCGTAATGGTCAGACTACTGCCTTGCAGCAGTTGCTCTGCCTCACTCATTCTGCACCCGTTCACGTATTCAACAAAGGTACGTCCGGTCAGCTTTTTGAACATTTTGCAGAAGTGATACGCATTCAGTCCCACGTGGCTTGCCGCTTCCGTAACAGACATCTTACCTGTGGGGTCCGCTTCAATCTGTGCAATCAACTGTTTGAAACGTTCGCGATTGGGAAAATACGATCCCACTGATCGATCCGGCAACTGCTGTGGCATAAAGGTTCGCGCAAGCAGGGTGAACAAAGCATGCAGTTTGGACTTCACTACCAGCTGATAAGCCGGGGGCTGTAACGCCATTTCCTCCACAGCTTCATTCAGCAAAGAATAATAGCCTGTGCAGGCTTTGTTTTCCTCTGCCGGTTTGACCGGAAACCTCACCCTTCCTTCCAAATACGGCGCGACATATTGCTCATGCACAGGATCATGAGTGAAATCATGGAACAGTGCACGGTTGACCACAACGGAATCATAATGCACATCCTCGTCATCCAGAGCATATCCGACATGCAATGTACCTCCAGGAATGATAATGACCTCACCTGCTCGAACCACATAAGGTTTGCTATCAATATGAAAAAGCGCACTTCCCTTGCGCATAATAATCAGCTCAAAATGTTCATGCCAATGCAGATACAGAATACATTCTTCCGCTTTCATATCTGAACACCGATTTTGGAACAGCTGAAATGGATGTGATTTATGGTCAATTCGGGTATTTTCGTGAAGCGCTTTCAGATCCAGCACGACTTCTTCCCCCTCTTCACAAGATCCGACTATTATTACACAAGATTGTTTAGAGCCATCCCTTTAATCCACGGCTATAATGAATGTGTCACGAAGTACTATAAGCCAATATTGGAGTGAAATACAACCATGAATAAATCATTACGCATCGGTACCCTTGTAGGCGGGCAGGACGCCGTCCGCGTTATCCCGCAGATCATGCAACACGGCTTCGAATCATTTAACCTGACCTTCTGGCAAACAACTGGCGACCTGGACCTGGCAGAGACAGCCAAACGTGTCCGTGAAATCGTGGACGAACAAGGTATCGTCATCTCCGCGGTGAGTGTATTTGGTAATCCGCTCACCGGAGCCGGAGACAACGCCGATACATTGGCGAGCTGGGAGCGAGTGATCGATCATGCACAGCTCTTTGGTGCAGATATCGTCTCCGGGTTCACCGGACGATTAACCGACCAACCCATTAACGAGTCCATCCCCCGGTTCAAGGAAGTATTTGGTGAACTGGCACGCCGGGCAGCAGACCGGGGTGTACGGATTGCTTTTGAAAACTGTGATATGGGGGGAACCTGGCAGACAGGCGACTGGAACATTGCCCATAACCCAACGGCCTGGGAGATGATGTTTGATGCTGTCCCTGATGAAAATGTTGGTTTGGAGTGGGAGCCTTGCCATCAAATGTCCAGCCTGATCGATCCGATTCCACAGCTGCGCAAATGGGCTCACAAAGTCTTCCACGTACATGGTAAAGATGCCACGATTGCCTGGGACATTGTCAAGGAATACGGCGTACACGGTCCACGGGAATTTGTCTGGCACCGCACCCCGGGCTTCGGGGATAACAACTGGGCAGACATTATCACCATTCTGCGTCAGAACGGTTATCAGGGCACGATTGATATTGAAGGCTGGCATGATCCCGTCTACAAAGACGAACTTGAAATGACCGGACAGGTGCATGCATTGCGATATTTGAAACAATGCCGCGGCGGCGATTTTGTGCCCAATCCGGTATAGGAAACCATGCGAGCTGTATAACACAATCCATGCGAAGGAGATGAGAACATGACTCATCCTTATCGGGTAATTATCGCCGGCTGCGGTGCCATGGCAAACACGTGGGCGGATTATGCCTTGCAAAGGCCAGATACAGAAATCGTGGGACTGGTCGATCTGTATGAACAGACAGCCCTTGCTTTTGCTACAAGACATGGGCTCACCTGCCCTACGTTCACCGATATCCGTGAAGCCATTCAAGCGACTGGTGCGAATATCGTATTCGATGTCACGATTCCGTCGAGTCATTACGGCATTGCTATGACAGCGCTGAAGGAAGGTTGTCATGTATTTGGCGAAAAACCACTGGCAGAGTCCTTCTCAGACTGCACAGATATTGTGCAAACCGCTCGCAGTACAGGACACATTCAAGCCGTCATGCAGAACCGCCGTTTCGATCCGCGTATCCGCGCCTACCAGCACCTCATTTCCGGCGGAGCTATAGGGCAGGTAGGTTACGCAGGGGCTGACTTCTTCCTCGGGCCACACTTTGGCGGATTCCGGGATCTGATGGATAGCCCGCTGCTGCTCGATATGGCTATACATACATTTGATCAGGCACGATATATTCTCGGAGCCAACCCTTTATCGGTGTATTGCCATGAGTTCAATCCTCCAGGTTCCTGGTATCAGGGCAATGCGATGGCGTTATGTATATTTGAGATGTCCGACGGGTCCGTATTCAACTATCGCGGTTCCTGGTGCGCGGAGGGTGTACCCACATCATGGGAAGCAAGCTGGCGCGTAATCGGTGAAAAAGGGACCGCCATCTGGGATGGTCATGATGACATCTATGCTGAGGTGCTTGCTGCGCAAAGCCTGGATGCTGACGGCAAACCATCCTTTTTCCAGCCAAGTGAGCGAATTGAAGCGGAACTGCCTGTCATGGACAAAACAGGTCACCATGGCTGCCTCGAAGATATGTTCGCTGCACTGGAATCAGGCCGATTACCTGAAACGGATTGCAGTGATAACCAGTTCAGCATGGCCATGGTCCTCGCTTCCCTGGAAAGCGCCCGCACAGGCCAGAAAGTCTTCATCGCCGATCTACTGAAAAACACATAACAAAGCGCCTGTGTTTTTCAATTAAACAAAGCCCAAACTGCAAAGTTCAGCAGTTTGGGCTTTATTGTTTTTACCTACTCCCCTCTCCTATACAAGGTACAAAAAAGTTTCTGACAAACACGAAGTAGTGTAGGGGACGAAATCGATTCTGAAGAAACGAAGTGTTCGCCTTTATCACCGGATTTCGACTTTACAAAAGTCGATCAGGAAATCCGGGGATAACAGCGATCAAAAGAACGATTCGTAACCGGAACGGCTGCTTCTCGAGCAGTAAGAACTCTTTTTTTATAATGTATCTTTTATAAAATTCCTTTTTTCATTGCCTTGTACACCAGTTGTGAGAAGAGGCTATTGGACCAAGCAAACCATGGTCTAGTGAACGTGTTTGGATCATCGGCGTGGAAACCCTCATGCATATATTCGGTACCCGCATCCGTGTTTTCCAGCAATTCAATCATCGCCAGAATCTCCTCGTCATTGTCTGCGGTTAAGCCCTGCATGGATAACGCCATGTGCCAGATGTATCCCGGAGGGGTGTGGGGGCTACCTATTCCTTTGGCTACCTTCCCTTCATAATAGAACGGATTTTCCTTACTCAGAATAAATCGACGTGTGTTCTGATACACCTTGTCTTCAATCGAAGCATACTCCATATACGGGATGGACATCAGTCCAGGTGTGCCCGCATCATCCATCAGACAAAAGTTGCCGTAACCGTCCGTCTCATAGGCATATATCTGTCCATACTCTGGATGACGGTAAGTACCGTACAGAGAAATACCGTGTCGTATCTCTTCTTCCAAACGAGCCATTTGACTCACCAGCTGCTCATCCCGGAACACCCACTTCGCAATCTCCCCCATCTGGCGCAAGGTTACCGCAGCGAACATGTTCGCCGGAATATTATAATGAAAATCACAGGCATCATCACTCGGACGAAATCCGGACCAGATCATCCCCGTATAATTCACCGGCATACCCAATCCTTCATTACGCAGCGTATCATGGGCAGGACAATTGCGCCGCATGAACCGGTAAGGTGATTGCTCTGCGTGATGCTGCTCCGTCTCCCATAGTTGTACGATATTCTCCATCACTTTCTTGAAGCGCTCATCGAATATATCCGTAAGTTCCGTCTCCCGCCAATATGTATAAGCCAGCTTCATGGAGAAACAGAGGGAATCCAATTCAAACTTCCGTTCCCACACCCACGGTGACATCTCCGTCTCATCATTGGCATCCCAATGCCAACCATTCGCCGTTTCATTGAACGCATTGGCATAGATATCCATATCAGCGTAGAACGTATGCCGTTTGATCAGGCCTCCGATAATACGCTGCAACTTCTCATCATCCTTCGCAAGCGGAACATAATGCATGACCTGCTCTACGGAATCCCTTAACCACATGGCGGGAATATCCCCTGTAATCACAAAGGTTGTCCCATCCTCCAGCAGCTTCGTGGTCGTTTCCAGTGTATTCGGAAAACAATTGCGAAACTGATTCAGCAATCTCGGTCGATGTTGCAAACGCTCGTCCGCCTCAGTCAGAATATCCTGCACAGCTTGTGGCAATTCCAGATGCGGCATAGGGATTTTCGGTAATCTGAACTGTTCCATGGATTTCGTCTCCTTTGAATTGAAGTATATGAAATGATTTAGATTGACTCTGCGATGCTAACTCTATTGTTATTTTTGTTATGATAATTTATAATAACATTATTATTTGTAAGTGTACTGTGTCCGAAGAGGATCGTCAATTCTTAGAGTTCATCTCAATGGATTTATGCAGTTCGCTTACATACGAAGGAGTAATGATATGTCACGCAAAGTATCCATTCAGACGCTGGCTGACCAGCTCGGATTATCCAAATATGCCGTCTCCCGCGCACTCAGTGGCAAGACGGGTGTCAGTGAAGCGACACGCGCACGGGTACTGGAACTCGCTCGGGCTTTGGGATATCGCCAAAGTACTCCTGGTGCTAGCAATAGTCCTGCTACTGCAAACCATGCAGACCCGTCCGATCCACCGTTTGCTCTCATATGCATGAATCAGCTCAACCGCGGTGAACCTCACTACTGGCAACGTGTTCTGTCAGGTATGATCTCCGCCTGTAATGAGCGTGGTTGGCATCATGCCATTGTATCCCCCTCACTCGGAGTGATGGACGAGAACACCTCTCCCGAAAAAGCTATTGCTCCTCACTTGGACTGGGAACGATGTGCCGGGATTATTGTCATGGGTGCTTTTCCTCATACGGTTCTGCAACGCCTCTCTCAGACGGGTCGGCCTATTATTCTGGTGGATCATCAGGAACCCCTGCTGAATTGTGATACGATCAGCCATGATAATTTGGAAGCTGGCATCACCGTGGCTAGATATCTAATGTCTATGAATTGCCGACGGATCGGTCTCATCACAGATGATGGTCGTGCTGCCAGCTTCGCCCAGCGGAAGATCGGGATTGAGTTGGCTTTGAATCATTTCCATGTGGACACCAGTCATACGACCAGCTTCAGAGAATGGAATATTCCGTATGAGAACGGCGAATGGGTTAACCAATTGGCTACCACCATTCAAAACATGCCAGATGACAAACGTCCCGATGCCTGGATCGGTGTTAATGATGATATTGCTTTGCAGTGGATGCACAAACTACAGGAGATGGGCATCTCCACGCCTAAAGATTGCCTTGTCATCGGTATCGACAATGTACATTCTGCCGTTACGTCTTCCCCGCCCCTGACCACAGTTAATCTCTGCAAAGAGGAGCTTGGACAGCGTGCCGTTGAAGCTTTACAACGCCGGATCGAACGCCCGGGAACGCCGAAAGAAACGGTTATGTTATCGACTACGTTAATTCCAAGGGAATCGGCATAATTCGGAAAAGGTAACCGCTCTTTTCTGAAGATGAATTCGTTAGGTACACGCATTCCCGGTAAATCTGGTGCATACGAAAGAGGCCCCGCATACCATTATGCAGGGCCTTTTCGTATATTAGGCTTATATCCTTATATTTCTTTTACATTCACACTTAAATCTGTTGATCCATCCATCCTTATATCATCCATTCGAAGCTTCTTTTACTTCATGTCTAAGAATTGTACTAGTGGTTATTTCAGCCAAGGCAGACTACTGTACGACGGAAGATCCACTTCCCAATTTACATCGCGATACTCTCTATTGACTACGGTTCTTTTCAAAGTGAATTTTGTACCCTTTTCTTCGTTAAACCCCCGAATTTTTAATTGCAGATCATCTTCAACGTATTCACCGTTATTATTAGGTTGATCCGGATAACCGTTCACTTCAACAGGATACTCTTTTCCATCCGAATCTACTGCAACCCAGCGATCACCCATGAAAGCATTTCGGAACGTCCCACTCCCCTTCAGAACTAGTGAATACCCTTCCTTTACATCAATCTTCGGAGGATCATACGATTCCATCAGTGGCTCGTAATCAAAATCATAAAATAATATTTCATCTCCTAGTTGTTCAAAATGTACAAAAGTATAAAAATTAGCGTCCTTACGCCTCTTCTCCAGATCAACTTCCACTGATTTCTCTTCCTTCACCGGGAGGGTGTAACCATCCAGAACAAAGCGAATGTTCTTCGCATCTACCGTAACAAATGCAGGGTCCCATGTCTCCGACAACTTCAACGGCCCACCATTTCTTAAGTCACTCAGATCTTGGAGTCGAAACTTGGCTTGACGGGCATCTGGTCTTATTCCATTGAAAATTCGATATTCATTTGTTTCAGGAATCTCAAGATGGTAGATGATGCCCATATAGTTCGCCCAATCCTCATTAACTTTGGCACGAAGCTTATCATCCAGACTCACATTCATGTCAAGCCGGGTTCCGTTTGGCGTGCGTACAAGCTGTGTCATATCAAGCTTTAGTCCTTCTGGCGTCGTATAGGTGTTATCCATAGAATTTTCAACAGCCAATGATTTGGCTTTGGTCATATCGATATTGAATTGGAAGCTCCAATCCACCGTAACATCTCTATCTTCGTAGGATTTCTTCTCGTAATCATAATATCTGCCCACATTTAAATTACGCAGTTCACCCCGCACGACCACCTGATCCGGAATTTCATCATGAAACTGGAATAACAATCGTTCAGTTACGGAACCCTTAGTTCTGGTATCTCTTGCAAGAGTAGCAACCTGTCGCCCCTCTTCATCCGTAACATGAATTCTCCCCATCTCAGACAGTAACCGTGATAACCCTAATCCATCAGGTGTTGTTTGTTGCATGGTCATTACCATATGAGATCGGTCTACAAGCACGTCTTCAATTTTAAGCGTATAGCCCTGGTCATTAATATTGATGTTCGGATTAACGACAAGTCCAAGAGGTTTAAGACGTTTGTAATCATCTGCAAAATATGAATATTTCAATGCTTCAGGCACAGGGATGTTAGGCAATGGCAGACGATCCACAGCATTTACTGCGGGTTGCGCTGGCTCTGCAGTACGGTCAAATGCAAACCATGCCCCTCCGGCAAGCATCACAACTGCCGCTGCGGCGATCCCCGTCCGGCGCATCCAATGCGCTCTCATGGATTTGTTCACGAATGGACTTCCGTCTTCGCCACTTTCCATGGACACGCCATCCAGCTTCTGCATGAGCTTAAGCGTAAAATCCGCATCCGGCTCCTCTCGATACAGATGCTCTTCCCACAACCGCTCTTCATCCCTTGAAATAGGCTTCATACGTAGCTAAACCTCCTTTGCGTTCCATTTGCTTCCTCAGCGTTTTTTTTCCGCGATAAAGGACGTTGCGCACTTTGGTTGAACTCATGCCTGTAATGTCTGCAATCTCTTCATAGCTCAACTCGTTTGTGTACTTTAGTAATAACACCAGGCGATATGATTCAGGTAATTGTTCGAGCTGGCGGTATATTTCACGCTGCATCTCTTTATGCAGCACACGTTTTTCCGGTGTTTCATTACTGACAGCTTCGATCCCCTGATCGACCGCAATCATCACGGGTTTCTTTTCCCGTATAAAATCCCGCATCCGATTCACCGCAATGGTGTACACCCACGACGAGAAACTGCTTCCCTCCCGCCGCGACGGGAGATAACGATAGATACGAATAAACGTATCCTGAGCGAGATCCTGTGCATCCGGATGACTCGCGCCCATTCCGCGCATGATGCCGTAGACTTTATTTTTATATCGATCCACAAGCACGGAGAACAACTGCTTATCTCCTTCAACAATGCGCTGAATAAGCTCCTCCTCCGGTATCTGTTGAGTCATGTAATCCCCCTTCTCTACAGCTTCCATGCATGGTTCTGTACTATATAGACGGAAGCCGTTCCCGAAACCTCTCACTTTATCCAAAAAAAAGAATTCGCCCTCATCGGCGAAGCCGACAGGGTGAACTCTGCGTACCAACATTCTGTGATTGTCGCTGCACATTCTCTATAGGTTTCGTGGTAGCCTATTACTGCTGCTGTCTTACCTCTTAGTTTTCCCTGCTCTTGTCCTCAACAAAATCAGCAAGCTGTGAATAGATCGCCACAATCTCATCCATCGACATGCGCACGAGCCCACTGGACGACGGAGCGACGAACTCCTGAATTTCCTTGACGACCGGGTCGTCCTGGAATCCCCATTGCACTTTGGCACGTTTGCTGTACTGGGTGTATACACCTTTTCCGACAAAACAAGCGATGTCCGGTCGGTATTTCTCCAGCTTTTGCCGTAAAATCTGTCGTCCTTCTGCGTACTCTTCCTTTGTAATATCCTCCATACCTCTGGTGGGACGGGCCACAATATTCGTGAATCCATATCCCAGCTTCAGCAACTCTCCATCCTCCTGTGCATCGTATAAACGCGGGGTTAATCCCGATCGTTCAAGAATGCGCCAGAACCGGTTTCCTTTGTACGCATAATGATGACCCGTCTCTCCAGACGTAATGCTAGGATTGAAGCCAATAAACAATATCGATAAACCAACATCCAGATGATCTGGAATCATGATGCAACACCTCCTGATCTTTTTTAGCCTATTCCACGTCTGGTTGTGTATAAAATGATATAATAAGCAAAGCATTTTCGAAATCGGATGAAATTTTCATGAAAAAGGAAGCTGAACTAATGATTGCAGACATCATGCTTGAAGTCGTCCTGCCCGTCTTTCTCCTCATTGCCGTCGGATCCTGGATGCAAAAGGTGTTCAAGCTGGACTTGTACACACTCGCCAAAATCAATTTCTATTGTATTACCCCCGCAGCCGTCTTTATGAGCATGTACCACTCGGATATGTCGGGCGAACTGCTTGGGACCGTGACACTCTTTTACGCGATATATGTATTGATTCTCTATATTGTAGGTTCTGTATTTGCGCGCTCGCTTCGGATGAATAAAGGCATGAAGGCTGCTTTCAACAACAGCATTATGCTGGATAACGCAGGCAACTATGGACTGCCCATCAATGCACTGGTATTCCGCGGCGATCCACTCGCCTCTTCCATTCAGGCACTGGTCATGTCTTTGCAGGCATTACTGACTTTCACCTATGGCGTGTTGTCCATTCAGGGCGCGAAGCTCAAAGGTAATTACCGTGCGGTGATTATTGGTTTTCTTAAAATGCCTGTTCCATATGCGCTCTTGCTGGGGATTCTGTTACACATGTGGAAAGTTCCCTTGCCTACGTTCCTGTCCATGCCGCTGACCTATGCGCAGCAAAGTATGGTTGCCGTGGCGCTTCTGACACTCGGAGCACAGATTGTAAAATATCCAATTCAACTATACCGTCTTGATGTGTATATTAGCACATTTTTGCGACTTCTGATTGGCCCGGCTATCGGGATTTCAATTGTGCTAATGCTTGGGTTGGAAGGTATCGCTGCACAGGCACTCATTATCGCTTCGGGTATGCCGACCGGTGTCAACGCATCCATTCTCGCGGAAGAATACGATAACGAACCCGATTTTGCAGCCCAGACAGTGCTGATCTCTACGCTCTTGAACATTATTACAATTACAGCACTGATCTCTTTTGCCAAAACGTTCTGAAATGAAAAATAAGTCCATGACCCATGAGCAGGGTTGTGGACTTATTTTGTGTTGCTGAAACTATGTTTCAAATGTCGTTCGTTCAGGGAACTTGCCGCCTTCCCTGAATAAACATCGTACCAGTCGCTGCGCGGCTCGGTTAAAGAAAAAACTCGGACTTACCCCATCCACCTGGACAGGTTCCAGTTCCCTCACACTTTCCTTGATCTTATTCATCTCAATGAGCCCCATCTTTCGCTCATTCGGTCCGAAGCGATAAATAACCTTCTCATCGTCCTCCGTCTGTTTCACCAGCAGAATCACAGATGCCATACAGGTTACCCCCTATCGTTACGTTATGAGATTCCATTAATCACTTGCCTACTATAATTATTACCCAGATTCTAGTGGAAGGATATAGGACTTAAGTTAGTTATACCTAAATTAAATATCCTGATATAAAGATTCTCTGGAATGAGTCGTTAGGCTTACAAACACTGCGTTCACACTATCCTTATGGATAGTCACTGTCATGAAAGTGCGTACTGCCCAAATCGTTTTTCTCCGTTTATACTAACCTTATCTTGAATTCCCAAAGGAGAGAAATATATGTCTACAGCTCAAATATATAGCCACGGTGTCCCGTGGGAAGACGCATTTAGCGTTGCTCAGGGATACAGTGTTAACGGTACAATCTACATTGCAGGACAATTTTCGCATGATATGCAGGGAGCCTTTATTGGTGTCGATGATATTGAAGCGCAGGTTCGCCAGACACTGGATAACCTGGATCGCGTGCTCGCAGGATTTAACGTGACCAAGTCGAACATTGCTGAACTGGAGATTTTTTTGGTTCATCCTCAGGAGCATCTTGAGCCATGTGTTGCCGTGTACAAAGAGTACATCGGTACGCATCGTCCGGCTGTCACGATGGTTGGGACATCCGGACTCGCCTTCCCTCATCAACTGATTGAGATTCGCGCCGTTGCTCATACCAACTGATCCAGGTCATGTCAAAGGTTGCAGCGCCAAGTAAAATGGCCTGATGAGGTTTCACTTTAACGAAGTTTATACGCACATGAAGCCGGTTTGGATTAACTCCGAACCCGCTTCATCTTTATTTCTTATTCTTTTGCTTTAACAGTTACAAACGTGGGTCTACTCGCTCCGACTCCAGCGATAACGTCGCCAGCACGCATTCGTGAATTCGTTCCACCGGCTCTCTGCGTATAAAGCGCTCAATCCCCTCCATACCCAAAGCACTCTCCATTAAGGCGTGACGTTCTTTTTTGGACGTTTTGCGTTTACGAAGTCGAGACAGATTCTCGGGTGCCAGGTAATCCATCCCATAGATGATGTGCAAATATGCACGTCCTCGTACTTTAATCGCAGGCTGAATCATTTTGTTGTTATTCCAGGCGCGGAACGTTTCAGGTTTGATGACAATACCTTCGTGTCCTTCCGCTGTAATCTCATTCCACCAACGAATAACATCCGCTTCATCCGCCTCATTTGCAATTACGCGATATTCTGTCTCCATCATCATGGTCGACATGCGAGCGAACTCACGGTTTTGTTCCATGTGCCATTCATGTGTTTGCTCCAAAAATGCTCCCGTGCTATGTGCTAGTGTGTGGAACGGTGCAATTCGAATGTCCCCGATATCCTCCACATCCCAGCAGTATTTCTGGAATACATCGCGGAACGTCTCGGCATTAGCAAGTTTTCCTGCTGTCTCCTGCAACCACTCATCTACATTCCGACCTGCTGCTTCAGCTTCACGCAGTTTGTCCAGCACCGTAGAGCGATCCATCATGGAGGCTTCGGCAACGTGTGCATATTGTGAAGCAATCAGCTCACGCGCTTTTAGATTCCAAGGAACAATCTCGGCATCGAGCAGTACAAATTCCGTCTGATGACGATCAAAATAACCATCTGCGGTCAAGTCCGCATGTAACTTCGAGAGCACACTCTGCTCTGTCGAAGGATCAAAAAAGGATCGTCCCGTCCTTGTCACGATGTTCCCCAGCATGGGTCGACCCACTCGTTGCACCGCAGCTTGCTCATCACGGAAAAGAAGTACAATGGCCCGGCTGCCCATGTGTTTCTTCTCGGCAACCATACGGGTAACTCCCTGAGAACGATAATACTGAAATGCATCCTGTGGATGCTCCAGGTATCCCTCCACAGAACATACACCCGGCGGCGGACTCATCGTAGGCGGGATGTAGAGCAGTTCTTCCAGCGGTACAGTATAATGGGAAAACGTATCAATTGCCGTCTTCGCCACCTCACCGTGCACAGACACATCCAGTTTGGATGCTGTCTGAACCGTGAAACCCTCCTTGAACTTACGTATGTTAGGCGGAGCAAAACGCCGCTGTTCCCAGCGCTTTAATGGACTATCCGGATCTCCCGCATAATCCTGCTTCGCCGGAACACTGACTGCCTCACGTTCTGGCATTCGCCAAGCAGTGAGCATGCCACCAAAAACGACACCTTGATCAATATTGACTGTATCATTCACAATTGTAGGATATGGACGAGGATCATGTCCCCAAACAATGCATTCACCCGAATTGTGATCCACGTACCAATCCTTGCGCACCGGCCGACCTTGCTCATCCATCCCATCCACATCGCCATATCGGCAGTAATCCTGAATGCGTTTGGACTGTTTGCCGATAAAATGATCTCGAATCCCTGCGTGTGCAACAACGACTTGTCTTACCCCGTCCCGGGAAAACACCAGATGAGATGGTGCTTCAAGCAGAAATGACCTAAGCTCTGCACGTACTCGCTTCGCCGTCTCCTGACCGTGCTCCTGCTCAAGCTGTTGCAACTCCATCTCTACCCGTTCGTCACCATGATTCAGCGTAACATCACGACCATCCAGATAACGTGCAATCTTCCAGCCGTGATTACTGTCAATCATGTAGGCTAGCTCGGCGGCACAATGACGTTGCCAGAACAACAGACATTTTAATGATTCTGGCCCACGGCTCGTTACGTCACCGACTGAAACCAATTTTCGTCCTTCAGGATGACGGTACAAGCCACTTTCATCCTCGTCCACATACCCGAGACGCACGATTAATTCCATCATTTCTTCGTAACAGCCGTGAATATCTCCGATGATATCTATACCTGTACCCATGTCAGTCACCAGCGGATTGGATGTGCGGACAAACGTAATCTCATCCGGCTGCTTCAGCACATAACTGGCATCAAAGCCATCCTCACGGATCGAGCGTAATGTGCGCTTGAACTGCTGCACCTGTTGTTTCACCCGTTGACGTCCACGCGGATACTCCCGCTGGGCATCACGTTCCAGCAGTTCTTTTTCCGGAATATCCAGCACAACAGCAATCACAGGCACATGGGCCTTTCTTGCTACCTGAATCAGTCGCTCCCGATCCTCTGGATACAGATGTGTCGCATCCACCCAGGTCAGCTTGTTCAGACGACAGCGGGTTGCGAGCATCGCCTCCATCGCTTCAAAGGCTTTGGCCGATACTTGCTGATACTCGGCATAGATCACATCCGCTTCACTGCGGGGACGGTGTTTCCAATCCACATACTCATCATCTCCAACCAGCATACGGAATTGATCGGACGAGACGGCTTCCGTGCGCCGAATGACGCTTTCTTCAACGAGGCGATCCAGCAACGTACTTTTGCCACTGTTGGATGGGCCGACGAGAACGACAATGCCTGCGTGGGGTAGACGAATCTCACGCTGTCTTTCCTCCGTCCCACTTTTTCGATCCTGACGTTCTCTGCCTTCATCCGAGATTTCGTTTGGTCTCATTTTTCTCCTCATGATTGACTCTCCTTTCTCCGCTCAAAAATGACCAGTTGGGTAGGTTGTCCATAGCCTTCTGCATTCTCACCAATACCCTTAATCTCGTAGCCATAGCTCCCCTGTTGCGTCCATTCCTCACACCGGATAGCCAGCTCCGCACGGGTCCACTCAAAACGGTGGTCATGGTGACGGAAGCTTTCCTGCTCCATTGCGTACACTTCGTTATATTCCTTGTTTGGCGTAGTAACTAGCAGCACTTCTGGCTGATATTCGTTCATGATTGTATCCATAATTCTGTTCAGACGATATTCCTCAATATGCTCAATCACTTCGCACAGGATCATGACGTCCTGGTTTTGCATCTGCTCGTCAAAATAAAAAAGTGAACCGATGATCGGCTCCGGCATAGCCACCACTCCAGAACGACCCTCCAGCTTCGCGAAGCGCTCCATGGCCCGGAGCCGCGACTGACCGGAAGGTTCAACGGCCAGAATCGATTCCACACCGGGAACGTACGCCAAACGAGCGGACAGCTTGCCCTCACCCGCTCCCATATCCACAATGCTTCGTTTGACTGGCAACGCTGACACCACATCCGTAATCGCTCGATAACGCAACTCGTTTAACCGCACAGGAGTTTCTGATTGTACGCCATCGCTAACGGACTCGGACTCACGTTGATCTTGTTCTCTGTCTTCCTGATGTCCCACGTTATTCTCCTGAATAACCGTGTCTGAGGTGTGACCTGTTTCTCTCTCCTGTCCAAGAGACGCAGACAAGGCACCCTCTTGTCGCTCATACTGCCGGATCAGTTCGGCAAAACGAAGCGTACGCTTCACAACGAGCTCTTTCAGTGGATGAGCATCCAGCCACCCTTCACCGTAACGTTTGATTTTATCGATCTCATCTTCACTGATGAAATAGTGTTTGTAATTATCCAGCACTGGAATCAGCAGAAAAAGCTGACGCAATGCATGTTGTACCGTGTTACGACCACGCAAGATGATATGGCGAACTGTGCTTTTATTTTTCAGATCAAAGGAATAAGACAGCTCTCCACGTTCCATCGAAACTGCATATCCCAATGGCGAGAATAATTCCTCCACAACCCGATCCGGCAGGTCGGATGCCACCGGTCCAAAGGTCAGTTCCAATTCGAAAGAGTGACCTACCCATTGCACATAGTCTTCCTTGGGCTTGCCATTCAGGGCCGTTCCTAACGCCCCACGTATGTAGGAGCAGAACAGGCTGCTGGTCACGAACTCACGATCATTGATATATTGCGTAATGTCATATCCATCAGGTGTGCCTCTGACCAGATCCACAGGATCTGGCTCGGCATGAATCAGCACTTCCGTTTCGTTCTCTGTAGCGGTGGTGTACACCATTCTTACACGTACGCCTTTGTCTACGCGGTCATATATATTCAGCGGGTTCTTCGCTAACAAATGGGATACAATCCCCGCGTCAGCGCCGCTTGCTTTCAAGATCAAATGCATCCGTTCTCCTCCTTTTATTCAATTAATTCTCTTTTATGATTTCCGTTGTTATCAATCCCTAATTGTTCCCCCACACCTCTTGCAATGCCAAACGGAAAATCCGGTCCAATTCTTCAAATTGAATAATCTGCTCATTCTCCATCTGGCCAGCCAGTCGTTCAAAATGCTCCATCTTCTCGGCTAAGAAAGCCTGTATTGCTGGCAACTGCGGCTCCAGATCCAGTTCCTCGCCCGCCTTTTTCCGGCGCAGCAATTCATGAATCTCCGTATACAGCGGTGTAGTCACAGGGACAAGTTCTTGCACCAGCTCTTCAAATGCCATTGGCGGCATCGCATCATAACGTTCGATCCAGCCACAAGCGAGTAAGGGGCGTAACACATAGAAGTACTTTTTAATCCTCACTTGCTCACCTTGTAAATAATCTCGGAAATTACCCTTCGCCATATTCAGATAATGATACATGCAGGACTTGGGTGAGAAGGTCAATGGCGACAGTGCACGGATATGCTGTGCAACGTTATACTGTTCATCATACTGAATGGGGGATTGCAGCCACTCCAGTAACGGTGGATTTGATTTGCGAAACAGCTTCAAAGCCTTACGCAGATCCCAACCATTGATATCGAGCTGATCACTGATTGGACGTTCGATCACATCCCTCTTATCCTCAATCGACAAGTACCATTCCAGTGGTCTTACATACAGAAAACGCACATCATAATCGCTGTCCTGGGAAGGAAATCCCCATGCTCGACTGCCCGATTCACACGCATAGATGATCCGTACCTGCTGCTCCTGTTCAATCTGCTTCAGTTGTTGTCTAATCGTATCTCTCATTTCTTCATGAACGTAGGTCATAGTCAGCCGCCTCCAAATTCCCTCAATTAAATCTCCATCGCTCTCACCCGGTTCGCAAGTGTATCATATCCGGCCACAGTCTCGGCAATATACGTCAATACCGTTTCACTCCAACCGTAGATGTAAAAGGTTTTGCCATCCCGTGGCGGTACCATTGCCTGCCGATAAGGTGCTATATCCACAATAAATGCTTTCAACTCCGGATTCATCATCCGGCGATATCGCTCAAGCTCGGCATATAACGGGCTGCCTTCATTCTGCTGTTCATCGGTGATCATCATGATCTGATCCACTTTCTCTCCGATATCCCGAAGCTCGCGTACAGGCCGCCCCGTGTCTGTTCCACCTTGTGCGCGAATCCGGTGAGCTTGGGAAAGGATGCTCTCATCCATCTTGGGACGAGCATCCTCAACCATATGGTCGAATAACCAGAACAGTGCGTTACCTCTTGTTTGTTTATAAAGTGCCAGTGCCAGCACTGAACCAATCCGTAAATAATCCCCTTGCATGGAACCGGAACGATCCAGGAAAATAGCCGTTCTTCCCGGCAGCGTTGGTAGGTTGCCAATGGATAGCTCTACCGCTTGTCGCAAAGCATCCCGCAGCTCTTCCCTCGCAATCATTTCATACGCACTGGCGAAACGGAATGGCAATATGCGCGACTTACGCAGGGCTTCTGCATCCGTTAAACGACCTGTTACGTAATCGATATTTTTCGATTTTTCAAAAACTCCCGCTCGATCCATTGCATTCAGATGGCGCAACAATGCAAAGGTTGGCATCTGGGACATCAACGCCTCCCATACCGTACGTGTCGGCTGCATGATCGATGTGACCACCGAATACGGCAGTTTGCCTTTTTCGATTAGATGCATCCGACTTGCCGGGTTTGGGGTAGCTTTCAGCTTTTCCAGCGTCTGCAACTGCGGAAGTTCCGTAAGATCCACCTCATGCCCGCGCAAATAACGAAACAAGACTTGTTGCTTCGTATCAATCGGCTTAGGGTGTCCAGTAGCGATCATATCGCCCAAACTGTATCCACGCCCGCGCCCGTTGTATTTGATCGCCCAGTATTCACTGATCCCGTTCAAAAAGAGACTCACCTGACGCTTCACCGCTCGGCCGCCCTGCCCCCGACCCATTCCTCTCAGAATGGTCAGAAAATCGGCCAAATCAGCCGGTGTCTGTACGACTTGGGAGAACACCTTTGCAAACTGATCCGCGTCCACCTTGGACAGAGATGCCAGCCCGTATAGAGGCTGTAACCGCATCAAACCTTTATTACGAGCATAGACCAGCGCCCGCGCCATAAATCCTGCATCGACCTCAGCCATCTCCTGATGACTGACCATCGCATCGTCCATCAGTTGCTGGGTATCTGCATAGAACGTATTGTTCAGTGTATTGGTCATCAACATCTGTATATATTGTTCCTCCACCAATCGCTCATAGGCTCCGTAGCCCCCATGATTACGTGTCGTTGGCTGAGGTTGATTAAATAATTGTTTGGCTCTGCTCATCACTCATGGCCTCCCGGTGTGAGTCTATTTGCTGTTCTTTCATAATAAAATGTTCCGAGGAAAAAGGTGGGAAGGTATAATACCCGCTCTACCGCTGAGCTACACCGCCATGAACGGCGGCGATTGGATTCGAACCAACGACCTGGTCGATTAACAGTCGAAGTAACCCTCCCTGGCGCCTCGGAACCTTGATCCACAGTGCTTGTTGCTGCCCCGCTTCACATCCTCATTATGCCTCACACATCTGCACGCGAACATGGCGAAAGTATGGCGACGAATCATTTTCTGAAATTGAGTCAATCTTCACAAGTTTAAATGAAACCCGCCACCCTTCCTGCTACAATGAAGGGATAACAAGGAGTGAATGTTCATGGCAAGAGAGAGTTTTGACAAAGAAATTCAGTTCTTACGCATGTTATCCCTAACAAGCGGTGCGTATAACCGCAAACAGTACGCCGAACGGCTTGGCATATCCGTACATACCTTTGATAAAACCAATCGTCGGTTAAAAGAAATCATGCAGACCGTCGCTGATCAACGTTCAGGTGCCGAAGCAAGTCGGGAAATAGCTGACCTCGTTCGTTTCCAGTACGGAGAATCTGCAGAGCCCATGCTGCTCTTCCTCTTCCGCGCCAAGTCGATGAAAGAGACTGAAGTTCAGCGCCTTTCTGTCCTTTTGCATACCCTACAGGATACAGCCCTGACCGCAATGGAATTACTTGACGCCTGCTGTGCTGATCTGCCGGAAGATCTGGCGTTACCTGACGAGAAAACCATTCGCTCCGACCTGAAGTATTTGGAAGAGGTTGGGGTTATACGAAAAGAGCCTGGTGGCAGACCGTATCGATATGCCTTGCAACAGGATGTCCTTACCGAATTAACAGTGGAGGAACAGCTGGAGTTGTATGATTTTGTGGATATGATGGCGAACACCCAGGTGCCTTCCGTACAGGGGTACTTATTGCGGGACAGTTTAAAAAAAGCCATTACGGCAAGTTTTCCTCAAGAAGAAGCGACCGAACCCTATATCTATAAGTATCACTATTATTCTCGTATCCTGGACGAAGCTCATCTCTACACGCTGCTTAGTGCGATTCGTCAGCGCAAGCGTGTGCAGTTCCTATACTATTCACCGAAAAAACCATCCAGCTACAGTTCACAGAATACGAATCCACGCTTTGAACGGGAGGCAGGCGGACGATCCAACCGGATCGTGCCCCTTGAAGTGATTTATGACCATCAGTATGGTCGTTGGTATGTCATTGGATATCAGGGTCGCCGCGGCTTCGTGAAATTCCGCATGGAAGGCATAACCCAACTGGAGGAAGAGGATTCCTTAGAAGAGGAATACATGCTCGAGTTGAAGCAGCAGTGGACTGACATCAGTCGCTACAGTTGGCTGGTAGATACGGGGAGTACCGTGACAGTTCAAGCTCGCTTTTTCCACCCGGAGCGTGGTCAGCGCAACTTCATTCTGGATCGGGTTCGTCTGCAAGGTCAATGGGGCAAGATCATACCCGAAACGGATCATACCTTTCTCTACGAAATCCAGGTCAACGGTACCACCGAGATCAAACCGTGGTTACGAAGTTTTGGCTCAAGCTGCGAAATCATCGCACCTCAGAGACTACGTCAGGAGATGATTAAGGAATGGAAGGAGATTGCGGAATATTATGAACCTGTTCGAGAAGATGTTCAATTACCAGATGATGACCCGACTGAATGAAACCGGACTGTTCACCTGGACCTCACAGGAACGGGCCTGGCTTCGCATGATGCTGAATCACCCTGCCGCAAGAGAAGCCCTGAGCGCTGTAACGTTGGATAAAATGCACAACATGCTGAATGGTGAGCAGGACCTGAACCTTCAGGATTACCTGACCGAAAAAGCCAAAAGTGAGGAAAACAGTGTCTCTCATCCACTCCTCAGACAGTTACGACTAATCATTCTGCATCATCAGGGATTTCGAATGACAGGCCGCGTCCGCAATGGACGCACAAGCCAGGATGAATTTGGTTTCCCGTATAAACTGGAGTATTCCATGGTCAAAAAAGAATGGTACGTGCTCTGGTACGCGCCTCGCTTCGACAAACTCATGTCTACCAAGCTGCACAGCATCGTTACCGTGGAAGCCCAACCGGTTGAGCCGGATAGCGCTTCAGGCTACAGTGCCCGAATTGCTGCGATAACAGAGAAGCGTAAAACGACCATCACCATCGAAGTATTGCCTGAGTTCAATCAGGAGCTGTCCCGAATCCTCTATGCCTTCTCCTGCTTCGAGAAACAGGTCGAGTACATGGAAACCAAGCAGACATATCGGATCGAGCTGACCGTTCCACGGAATGAGATGGATTACGTCTTATCCAAAATGCGTTTTCTCGGTAAACGGGTTCGAATTGCTGACCACACAGTGATGCGGGAGCGAATGTCCGAAACAGCTGCCAAGGCATTGGCCCGTTATGCGGAAAAAGAGCCTGATAAACATGCCGAATACTCCAATGAAGTTCAGCACCGCCAACCCGAGGAAAAACCGCTCGCAAAAGCCGATGGTCATTGATTTCGTAAAAGTCGGTTAACCCTAGCCCTTTGCTCAAAAACAAACCATATACAAAAAAAGGTCTGGATGATCTCATCCAAACCTTTTTGCTGTGCATGAGCCTGACTAGGTCCCCCCACTGCTGGCAGCTGAATTTCGTCTCTTGTTAATCGCATGCACGCCCATGACCACTGCAATTAATTCATATGTGTCCAGTTGGTCCGACTGGTTATCCAATACAAATGCCCCTGAACTAAACCAGCCGCTGGTGCGACGGAAACTTGCCACGATGCGTCCACCACTTCCACTGATATCATATTCCTGCGAGAATGCCGGAGCAGACACATCGTACGTACCGCGCGATCCTGCATCATACTCATACTTTTTACTGAAGAAACTAAACCTCGCTCGCAATACTCCCAGATGTCTCCCATCGGCTGCAGTGATATCCCAACGATTGGTTAACAAGCGGAATTTGCCGCTACAGACCAATCCCGAGTTATCGGATACATCGAGCGAAGAGCCAAAAACACTTTTCAAATCCAGATGTCCTGCCTGTTCCTGATTCGGATTCATAATCTCGGTGTAACCCGCGTTAAAAAAATTATCCCTGAAATATAGTTCCATAATACGTTCTCCTTTCCCTTACATATCCCCTTTCGTTCTCTTTAACCTAGTCTCGCATCGTACACACAATATATCTATATTTATGTATGTTTAATGGGGTTGGATTCAAAAATCGGATCATCACTGGATGTAAAAAAAACGAGCAACCCTGGTTGCCCGCATCACGTTCAAGTTATCCTGTCATCAGACTTCAACTTTTTTGTTGTTCAGATAAATGGTAGCCCACACCAAGATAACTGCTACGATGACTTCAAATACAATACTCCCCCACATACCGTCCGACCATAATACGCCATTGGCTGTGATTGCAATACCTGTACTTTCTTCGGTGTAACGGAACATCTCATTTGGACTGAAGCGTCCTGTCGTAATTATATTCTCCAACCAGCCAATCAGATTAACGAGGACTAAGAATGCAACGATTCCGATCCATGGTCCAGTTCTCCAACGGAAGCTGCCTGCAATCGAGATCGAAAGGAAGATGATGACAGTCATGAATACGATAACCCAAGCGATAAACAGTAACAAACTAACATAATCCGAAACATGCAGACCCGAAAGATCAATATTGGTAACCACGTTCATTCGGAGTTTCATTGAGATATAGATGTAGGCATGAGTCGTAAATATAATAACTAATCCCAACCCGCAAAGAGCTCCAAAGATCAAAGGAGACAACACATGGGATAGGCCCGTTACGGGTAAAAGACGGCGATTATAAGAGCGGATATTGGACGTGTATGTTTTGATCATTTTCACATAAACAGCCACACCTACCCCAACATAACCCATAATGCCAAGCACAACCCCTGCGACCTCAGACATGAAAAGGGAAAGCGCCACTTGCGCAATAATCAAAATAACCAGCCCGGCCAGCAGTGTATTCCAGTTCCTTCTAAAGTCATACTTCAATAATGTCATCATTCCGCATAGACCTCCTTGAACATCTCATCCACACTTTTCCCATATTTCAGACGGAGCGTTTCCACTTCTTCCCGCATCACCAGCTGACCTTCACGAATGAAGACCACTTCATCAAAAATCCGTTCGATATCATTCACCAGATGTGTGGAAATGATCAGACTGCTGTCTTCATCATAGAATTTGACGATCGCATCCAGAATCTTGCCACGCGCAACCGGATCTACTCCGCCAATCGGTTCATCCAGTAGATACAGACGAGCCTTACGGGATAGCGCCAGTGTTAGTTGCAGTCGTTCATTCATACCCTTGGATAGATGCCGCACCCGATCACTCTCGACAAGGTTCATGAAATCGAGCATCTCCCGTGCCTTCTCCTCGTCAAAATCAGCATAGAAATCGCGGTAGTACGAAATTGCATCCCGCACTCTCATCCACTTCTCGGTTAATGGACGATCCGGCATAAATGAAACCAGTGACTTCGTCTCCAGCCCAACAGGCTTACCTGTGACTTGAATCGTTCCACTGCTCGGATGCAGCAAACCTGCAACCAGTTTCATGAGCGTGCTCTTACCACTGCCGTTGCTACCCAGCAAACCTACGATTCGGCCAGGAGCAATATCCAATGTGATATTACTGAGCGCTTTCTTACTGCCATATGTCTTGTTAATCTGGTTCAGTTCAAGGATGTTACTCATGCGTTTTTCCTCCCTTTCCTTCCGCAACGGCATCGGCTACGATTGATAAGATATCCTGCTCTTCAATCCCCAGTTCCTGCATTCCGGTCAGAAAGCGTTCCAGCAATTCACCGGCCATCTCTTTTTTGATCGTCATAATCTTCCGCTCCTCACTGGTTACATATCTGCCCAAGCCCCGTTTGGTTTCGACCACTTCTTCTCGCTCCAGTTCCTGAAATGTCCGTTGTACTGTATTGGGATTGATCTGTAATTCAGCCGCCAGTTCACGAACCGAAGGGATTTTGTCACCTGCCTGAAGTGTCCCGGTTACAATCTGTCTCTTGATGTACTGCATAATCTGCAGATATATTGGTAAGTTGTTATCAAATTCCATAGTCACAAAGCACTCGCTCCTCTCTGTACTGGTGTGTTAGTTACATAGTACACTAGTGAGATAGTGTTGTAAAGCCCATTTGTTAAAATATATATTCGCTTAATCGAAGGGCAAGCTTCCGCTATTGATATCCATACAAAAAAAGAGCAGATCGTGAAGATCTGCTCTGCATAACATTATTAATCGTATTGTTATCTTATTCATATGCTTATCCCATAAAAAGAGCCAGCTACACGATATCTAGAGGTACTTTGCCTTTAGGTGCAGGGAATGCCTCATTCAAACGGGCGAGTTCCTCTTGTGTCAAAACGATATTCACTGCTGCTGCATTGTCTGCCACATGATTCAGCTGTACCGCTTTGGGAATCGCCAGCACATCTCCGTCCCTGATCACCCAGGCTAATGCGATCTGCGAAGTCGTAACTCCTCGATCCTGCGCAATCTCCTGAATGACGGGATGCTCCAACAATTCACTGCGAAGTCTGCCGCCCTGTGCCAGTGGACAATACGCCATAACAGGAACGCTACGTTCGCGCATCCAGGGAAGCAGATCATGTTCGATACCACGCGAAGCTGCATGGTATAGCACCTGATTCACCATGCACTGAGACCCCTCCGGCAGACTCCATAACTCCTGCATATCCCTTGTATCCAGATTCGATACACCCCAGCGAAGGATTTTACCAGATTGCTTCAACTGCTCCAAGGCCTGAACCGTTTCTTCGAGTGGCACTCCCCCTCGCCAGTGGAGCAAATACAAATCCAGACGATCTGTACCAAGACGCGTAAGACTGCGCTCACAGGCCGTAATCATCTGCTTACGATCCGCATGATGGGGATACACTTTGGATACGAGAAAAACTTCGTCACGATGGCCCGAGATGGCCTTTCCCGTAACAACTTCTGCCCCACCTTCTGCATACATCTCCGCCGTATCAATCACGGTCATTCCCAGTTCAATACCGGAACGCAGTGCCCGTATTTCTTCTTGCTGGCTGGATTGCTTCTCTCCCATGTTCCATGTGCCTTGCCCTATCGCAGGCAGGGCAGTTCCATCCGGAAGTAGAATCGTGCGTGTTGGATTACCATGCATCATCTATATTCCTCCATTCTGAAGACTTATGGACATTCTGACCTCTCTAACGACGGTTATACGAATCATATATCATGTTATCACTCACATGTCTCCAGTGGTTCATCATCATGATATACAATTGATCCAGTGGCACTGTGAGGCTACTTTGGGCAACGCTGATGGTCGCATCGACCATATTGCTGTTGACCGTCATCAATTTGCGTTTCATCCCGTTCTGGCGATCCAGAAAGGCTTTCTCGTCCCGCAACTTGACCCCGATCATTTTCTGTCCCATCAATTCATACATAAAAATATTCTCAACGTCTCTCCAGGCCACGGCTCCTCCTGCGGTATAAGAAGATGCATCCACAAACCCATCCTCATCGATTACAAAAGAAGGTTCCTTCTTAATCATCTTTACCAGACTGTAGCAGAAACATAGCCCAAAAAACAAAATGGATAGAAGTCCAATCACATCCGAAAGGATGGAATCATTCGTACCTGAAGAACGATCAAAAATCAAAAAAAATCCGGCTGCCACAAAAAGTGCCGCCCCTGCCGTAAGCCACGCCATTCGTTTCCGGTTTGGATATTCTACATGCTGCTCATAGGATGTGCTCAACGTGACGTTCCTCCTCCATTGCGACTGAATCATACAAGTTCTATATAAACGAATGGCTATGAACCAAATACTTAAATGTAGAACAGGAATTGCATTGTACATTAAACCAAATTCACCAATGTTAAACATTGAATTAAGACCATTTTCCGTCATTTCTGCGGTTATTCAACATTAGGATTCGTCATCTTTCGAGCAATTCCTTTAACACACCTATATGAATTGAACAAAGAATATTTACATGGCCACTCCGATGACAGAACAACCTTCCGATCGCTGTTATAAAAGTCTCCCCTCCTTCATTACACTTATTGTCCTGTCCCTTGCTTTCCGTTAATATAAATGGAAAGGTTAGGAAATTAACCGATTCTAATTCATGGTGGGAGGACAAACAATGATGAGTCAGCGCGGCATAACATCGGAAGATCTTTATCAGATTACATGGGTTAACGATCCGACTCCGTCTCCTCAAGGCGGACAACTGGTATATGTAAGCCGGAAAACGAATGAAGCACGTGACGGTTATTGTTCTCACCTGAGACTGCTGCATCTGGGGAGTCAGAAGGACAGGCCCTTTACCTCTGGAGAGAAGGATCATTCCCCTGCCTGGTCGCCCGATGGGTCTCAGCTGGCCTTTTTAAGAGAGGTTGATGGGAAATCCCAAGTGTGGATTATCGCATCAGATGGCGGAGAAGCACAGCAAATCAGTCATCTGAAACATGGCGTCAGCTCCTTGCTCTGGTCACCAGATGGCCATACCTTACTTGTGAAATCATCCGTGGATATGAGCGGGGAAGAAGAAGAATCAAAACATACCAATTCTAACGACGATAACCATAAACTGCCGCAAGAACATGTTGTGGACCGAATTCGCATGAAATCAGATGCGGGCGGATTGTGGGACGGAAAACGATCCCATCTCTTTGCTCTTGCACCCATTGATGCGGAAGCCATTCCTGTAACTACGGGTCACTATGACGTTGGAGACTACGCTTGGTCCCCGGACGGAACATCCATCGCATGGATTGCACAGATGCCACAAGCAGGCGAGGAACACAACGATTACACCCTGACCAATCATGTGTACCTTGCGAAGGCAGACGGGTCGGATGTGCAGCAATTGACCCCGGAAGGATATACGTTCAGCCGACTGACATTTGCACCCGATGGACAATCCCTGGCACTGCTCGCCAGTGACCGTTCTTATGGAAATGCCACGCTTGTGAAGCTATATTCCCTTCCTATATCAGGTGGTGAACCCGTATGTCTAAGCACGGATTGGGACGTACAGTTAAATCACAGCATTGTTGGTGACATGCGATCACATCTGACAACCACGGGACCTGTATTCAGTCGGGATGGTTCATCCATCTTCTGTCTCGCAACCATTCATGGCAGTGTACGCATCGCCAAATTCGCACGAGACGGCAGCAGTGCCGACTATATATGGCCTGACGAACGGGAGATTTATCAATTTGCCGAGTTGGAAAACGGGCAGATCGTTGCTGCTGTTGCCGATACACAAAATCCTGGTGATCTCTATATGTATGAACAACCGGAAGATCCCGGGGTAGAACCGATTCAACTCACCCGCAGCAATCCACAGCTTGAGGATGAGATCCACCTTAGTACACCGGAAACCTTCTGGTTTAATTCCTCAGATGGCCTGCGTCTGCAAGGTTGGATCATGAAACCTCATGGCATGGTCGACGGGGTCAAAATCCCGACCATTCTGGAGATTCATGGCGGACCGCACATGATGTATGGTTTTACATTTATGCACGAGTTCCAGATTCTCGCTGCACAAGGCTACGCTATTGTGTATATCAATCCACGCGGAGGGCTCGGATACGGGCAGCAATTCGTAGATGCCTGTCGCGGAGATTATGGCGGTGGCGATTATCGCGATCTTATGGAGAGCGTGGATTATGCCCTATCCCAATATGAGTTTATCGATGAATCCAGATTGGGCGTAACCGGGGGCAGTTATGGTGGCTTCATGACCAACTGGATTGTTGGACACACGGACCGCTTTAAGGCCGCTGTTACCCAGCGTTCCATCTCCAACTGGTTATCCTTCTATGGCGTCAGTGACATTGGCTATTTCTTCACGGAAGATCAGATTGGCGGTAACGCGTGGGATGACACGGAAAAACTGTGGAAACATTCCCCGCTCGCTTATGTCGGCAACGTGAGTACTCCGCTGCTCATTTTACATGGCGAACAGGATCTGCGGTGTCCAATTGAACAGGCCGAGCAATTATACATTGCGTTGAAACGGCGTAAGCAGACAACAAGGCTCGTTCGTTTCCCAGGCGCCAACCACGAGTTGTCCCGTGGAGGTCACCCTCACTTGAGGGTACGCCGTTTGGAGCATATTGCCGGATGGTTTAACGAGTACCTGTAACGGACTACTATTTAGACTATTAATTCAGAGAGTATAGAACCAGATATGGATTCAACCCTAAAAGCCGTCCAATGAAATCTGTTACGATTTCAACGGGCGGCTTTTGGCGTTACCTTATGAATAATAGAAGGATCCGGATCACTATACTTTGAACAACTCAAGCAGGATAGTATTAGGGCGTGTGATTATATTCGTCGCTTACTCTTCGCCCCACACTACGGTGATTTCATTCAGATCCTTGTTGGTTGCAGACACCGAACCTGTGATGGTTACGGCATATTTGCCATCTTCACGACCCACGATGCTGAAGCCGTCTGCCTGGATATCCTGAGTGTTCTGACTCAAGTTTTTGGTCTGGTAGTAGTCTTTGTAGGATGTTCCAACGGTTAGCAACGTTTCTTTGGTTGTGTACGTGAGCACTACTTTTTTGTCACCATCCAATATGTTCTCAATGAGACTTGTTGCCTTCGCATCCTTCGGTAATGGGAAATCTGCTGGCAGATACTTGGACTTCACGCCTGCCGCCTGTGAGTTCGTGCCTGTAGATGGTGATGTCGATCCACTGTTGCCTGTGGATGTGGACCCACCAGAAGAGCTTGAAGAGCCGATGCTTACTTTATTGTTTTGGGAATCATACTTCACTTCGGTCTTCAACGCATCGGCAATCGAACGAACGGGGAGATATGTACTGCCTTGATATGTAATTGGCGCAAGCTTTTTGCCCTGGTCACCTGTCGGTGTAAATTTCTGCCCGTTCACTTCGATGGCGAGCCCATGGTTCAGATAAACTTTGATCGTCTCCAGTTGTGTACCTGCAAATACACCTGCCGATCCGGTTAACACCATGCCAAACACACCCGCAGCAATCAACCACTTTTTGCTTTTCATCCCTAAACGCCTCCTGAGTTCCAATGTCAGCCTTATGCAAAATACGATTCAAGACGATCGCTCGATTTATGCAAAAGGCTCATGTAGTTATCTCATCATGTATGGGTACGAGCTTATTCGGATAACAGCCCGTTGTTCCACCAAATGTTAGCAATATAATAGCATCTGACAAGAGGTTGTAAACGATAAATGGATAAAACAGGACCAAGGGCGTACAAAAATAGTCTTTGTTGTATGCCTGCTGTTCTCTCGCTCGTTAATTTGTTCTTATATGAATAAAGTCCCGAAATCCGGATCATACATATGAAGCTAATCATTTATGCACAACAGTTGCGAAATTAACCAATGTATTAGATAATTATTTGTCGATTTGTGGTCGAAGGAACGGAACTCAAGGGGGATTAAATACGATGAATAACAATAACAGTACATTTGACCAGTCTATTAACCGGATCTCTACCGGATCAGAAAAATGGGATGCGCTTGAGGATATCTTCGGTGCTGCTGATGCGCTTCCGATGTGGGTGGCCGATATGGATTTTGCTGCTCCACCTTCCGTCATTCAGGCCCTGCAAACACGGATCGAGCATGGAATTTTTGGTTATACGGTGCGTACTGAGGCGTATCATGCCGCTGTTGCAGGGTGGATGGAACGGCGCCATAACTGGAAAATTAACGATGACTGGATTGTGTTCACTCCAGGAATTGTGCCCGCACTCAGCATCGCTGTACAACGATTCACTGATCCGGGAGATGCTGTAGTCATCCAAACTCCGGTGTATGCGCCCTTCTATGAAGTAGTACGTGGTCAAGGTCGTGAACTGATCACCAATCCTCTGGTAGAGAATAACGGTCATTACACGATGGATCTGGAACAACTGGAATCCAACTTGCAGACCGGTCGGGTCAAAATGCTGATTCTGTGCAGTCCTCATAACCCGGTTGGACGGGTATGGACTCGTGAGGAGCTTGAAGGGCTTACGTCACTGTGTCTGCAATACAACGTACTGATGGTTTCAGATGAAATTCATGCCGATCTTGTTCATCAGCGGGGAACTCATACACCATTGACCCTGATCTCGGACGCCGTCTCTGATCTAAGTATCATCTGTACGGCTCCAAGCAAAACGTTCAATATTCCTGGCCTCTGCACATCCAACATCATTATCCCCAATGCCAAGTTACGGGAATCGTTCGCGCAGGGTGTAAAAACGATGGGACTTGCCAGTATCAGCACACTGGGTGCTGTTGCAACTGAAGCTGCTTACAACGGAGCTGAGGAATGGCTGGATGAGTGCCTTGCCTATATCCGTGGAAATATGGAGTATGTACAGCAATATGTCGCGGAACACATGCCTCAGATTAAAATGCATCTGCCCGAAGCGACCTATCTGTTATGGATGGATTTCCGGGAGCTGAATATCCCACATGCACAACTATGCAACATGCTTCTTCATGAAGCAGGGCTTGCTTTCAATGACGGGAGCTTCTTTGGAACGGAGGGTACAGGGTTCATGCGTATTAATGTAGCCTGTCCACGTTCTACGGTTGAAGAGGCGATGCGCAGATTATCTGTGTTGTTAAGCAATGTGTCGGGCAAATAAGCTGACAGTTACATCTATGCACGTTGTGAACAGAACATATGCTGTTCGATAAATGATGAATATCTGTAAAATGGAAAAAGGGGTGCCCCGTAGTCAAGTCCATGACTCACATTCATGGTTAATGACTGCACAGGGGGCACCCCTTTTTGTATTCAATGATTTTATTTATTCGAACATAATTAAAATTACAGTAACAGCGACATCGGCATCGGTGTAATTCTGTCGCACAACCTGTTCAGCAAATCCCGATCATGGCTTATGATCAATAGCCCCAAATTACGCTGGCGAGCCACCCCCATCACGGTATGCCAGATCTGTGCCTGAGTGATCGCATCCAGCATCGTGGTCATTTCATCTGCAATCACATAACGTGTCGATGTACCGAGTGCTCGCGCCACACAGAATCGTTGCAGTTCCCCACCGGATAATTCACCCGGTCTGCGGTCCAGCCAAGCTTGCTGAATCCCCAAATCTTCGAGCAACTGCTCATCCTGCACAGCCGCCTCCTGAAGTACACGCCGCATCCGCCAGCGTGGATTCACAGCTTTCTCCGGGTGCTGGAATACCAGCTGAACTGGACATACTCCTGTACGAGGGAGTGGTTCACCATCCAGTAATACTTGTCCTGCCACGGGTTCGGCATATCCTGCAAGGATGCGCCCAAGGCTTGTTTTCCCACAGCCACTCGGTCCCCACAACCCAACGACTTCGCCTTGTTGCACCTGCATGTTCATCTGCTGAAACACCCACGATTTCTGATCGTGACGATAACTTACTTCCTGTGCTTCAAGTGACATGGAGACACCTCACTTCTCCGCCTCGTATCTGACGAAGCGGAGGACGTTCGCGGGTACATGCAACGGTTGCTGAGCTACATCGGGGAACAAATGAACATCCTGTGATGATCTCTTGACCCGCTAACGGCTGGGAGCCTGGGAGTGGCTGAAATCCATTTTGCGGCAACGCATTCCAGAGGGCTTTCGTATACGGATGGCGCAGTCGTTCTCCATCCCCCGTAAAATCATCCACCTGCGCTGTCTCTACATTGGCACCCGCATAAAATACAGCTATGCGATCAGCAGCCGTCAGGGCAGTCGTGACATCATGGGTAATCCATAGAATGCCTACGCCTTGATTCGCAAGCTCACGAAATTGCCTCATCGTCTCGACCAGCACTTCGGGATGGATACCCGGTGTGGGCTCATCGGCAATGATCAGCTTCGGCTGGCCTGATGTCGCTGTAGCCATCAACACCCGTCTTGCCATACCTCCGGACAACTCAAACGGGTATTTCCCGGCTGTTCCTTGAGGAAGATGATAACGATCCGTCAGCTCCTGCTCCGTCTTTTTCAAGTGGGTTTGATTCATGAATCTACGCTTCCTTCCCAAATCTCGAGTTATCGGCTGAACTTGCCTCCCCACCTTCATCAGCGGGTCCAAATAACTGACGGATTGCGGGATTAACATCAGTTCATCACCACGCAGATGAAGCTGCCGCTCTGGAGTCAAAGGCTCACCATTATAGCTCATTCTACCTTCCAACTTGGCATTGGCAGGCAGAATGCCCATAATGGCCTGCGCAAGTACACTTTTACCTGATCCGCTTGCGCCTACTACAGCCACGATCTCACCCTCGTTTATGGAAAGATCCAGATTCTGAATGACATCAATCTGTTCGTGTCCAAACCAACCACGAGCGCGCCGAAATGACACCGATACCCCCTCAATATCAAGAAGAGCCATATTTACCTCACCTCCCTTGAACTACCTGTACCCGTCAACGTCTTCAGACTGTTGCCCAACACATCAAACGCACGAACAACCAGCAATAATGCCAGTCCCGGGAAAAAGGCGAGCCACCACATGCCAGCAGATAAATATCTCATCGACTCTGACAAAATAATGCCAATTGCCGGTTGCTGCGGGGACAACCCCAGCCCCAGAAACGTAATGGCTGCCTCATGCAGAATCGCATGGGGAAAAATTAACAGTACGCCCACAAACAGTTGTGGGACCAGATGTGGCAGCATATGCTGCACCGCAATCTGTAACCGCGATTGACCCAACTTGTGTGAGATCTGAATGTATTCTGCGGATTTCAGTTGAATCATCTCTGCTCGTACAATCCGGGCCAGATTTGGCCAGTGCGTCAGGGCAATTGCTGCCGCCACTCCTGCCAAACCTCCACCAAATACAAAGGCCAACATAACGAGTGATACCAGATGAGGCACACTGAGAAACAGGTCGATAATCCAGGAGATGACCCGGTCAGCAGCTCGGCTGGAAGCCGCCCCCAGACCCAGCACTAGTGCGATCAATCCGCCACCGCAAGCAGCAAGCAATCCCACTTGAATGCTGGTTGCCAAACCTTTTAATGTACGCATGAACATATCTCTTCCGAGCCAATCCGTGCCAAATGGATGCGCCCAGGTTGGAGCCAAATTCCGATCCATTAATGAAGTCAGCGTAGAACCAGCCGGAAGCAGCCTGCCCGTCAACCACACAACGGCAATCCAGATCACCGCAAGGCTTCCCCAGATCACCGCTCTTTGGCGAGGATTGCGGGAATGTTGGTTGCTGGCGGCCATGTACCGTACCTCTTGATTCGCAGTTTTCACTTTCTGTACTTCGGCTGTTTCTGCCGTCTGCTCGGAGGAGCGTTCTAGCGTCTGCTTCATGACATCAGCTCCTCCTTCATCCGTGGATCAATCATACGATACAGAATGTCGGCAACCATATTACCTGTGAAAACAAAAATCGCACTGCACATCACAAGTCCAAGCAGCAGTGGAACATCTCCACGCAACCCCGCCTGAACCGTTGCCTGACCAAGGCCTGGGTATGAAAATACCTGTTCTGCAAGCACAGCCCCACCGAACAGTTCACTGAACGAAGCAAACTGCAGCGTGATGGCTGGCAAAACAACATGTCTGAACCCATGTCGACGGAACAGCTGAAATCCACGCTCACCCCGCGCTCTCGCAAACAGAATATAATCCGACTCCAGCACATCCGTAAGCTTCTGCCGGGTATGCAAAGCGATGGAAGCTACTCCGGTCAGACTGAGAGTCAACGCTGGCAGAATCATATGAATAGCCCGATCTCCCCAGGTCACCTGATCAGCCGACATCCCTGCGGGTACCCCAAGGCCAACTGGAAGCCATCCGAGCCACACCCCAAATACCATTAGCAGCAACAGCGCAATCCAGAATACCGGCGTGGAGGCCAGCGTGTAACAATACCAGCAGATCAGGCGATCCAGCCTTGAATCCCTTCTCATGGCAGCAACTACACCAAGAGTGAACCCGAAGATACCAGACAGTAGCCAGGCTACTGCCATAAGCGCGACAGAATTCATGAATCGTTCCTGGATAATATCCGCTACAGGCTGTCTGTAGATCATTGATGTTCCCAAATCTCCCTGAATAAGTGCTTGTCCCCAGGTCAGCAATCGTTCCATTGGAGATTCATTCAACCCCCAACGCTCTTCGATTAAACTGCGCTGTTCGGCACTTACCCTGATCATATCTCCACCAATGTAAGCTTCGATCGGGTCCACAGGAGAGAATTGCATTAATATAAAAGACACCACACTGACTCCAATCAATAGAGATACGAGTCGCAACACTTTATTACCAACAAATCTGGCCCATCCATTCCTGCCCGTCATCCAATCTCTCCCCAATTCAGGCTAAAGCTACCGCTATGCTTCTTATTTCGCGCTGTTATCCCAGGACCATTCCTCCAGATTGGATGTCACTGGCCAGCCGTGACCATGGGGGTGAATCTGCTGCTCGCCAATGTCTAGTCCATTCGTAACCAGATACAGATGATCTATGTTCACAAGCCACGCCCAAGGTGCATCCCCCTGATAACTGAAACCTGTTGTGCCATCCCATTCCGCTTTTCGCCAGAAGGGCAATGCCTCTTCCTCACTGGTTGCCTGAAGGGCCTTCTCCATCCATGAATCCACAACAGGATTACTGTACAGTCCTACATTGTAATATCCTTCTCCCTTGTGGGTACTGCTATAGAGGTTATAGGTTTCCAGTGGATCATGACTGCCCCAACCAAATAATACAGCGTTGGAGTAAGCCATCTTCTTCGTCTCTTCACGGCTTTTGCCTTCAACATTGATTTTAATTCCAGCCTGGGCAACCATATCCGCAGCAGCCAGTGCCAGAGATTGTCTTGTTAAATCACCTGCAAAATAAAGCAGATTGAACTCGGCCTTAACACCGTTTTTCTCGACGATACCATCACTATCTACATCCACCCAGCCACCAGCCGCCAGAATGTGCTTCGCTTCTTCGAGATTGGCATCCGTAAATACAGCTTCCACATTACTCCAAGGCAGATCATCACTGACGGAATAAGCGGGACGACCATACCCTTCCAGTACACCCTCAACCAAAGCCTTACGATCAATCACAACATTCACCGCTTGGCGAATTGCCAGATCGGATGTCACATCATTCCCTGCGGGAAGACCATCGCCCGACTTGGCACCAGCAGGCTGCATGGGGAACATGATGCCCCGGTTATCTACGGTTTTTACGACCTCTAATGTCATGCCATTCACCTGTTGTTTGCTAAATGCTGCCGGGATCGCAGCGATATCCACTGTACCTGCCTGTGCAGCGGCATAGGCCGCATCTTCATCCAGATAGAGAAAGGTGAGTTTGTGGAATGCAGACTTGTTACCGTAATACTCTTCATTGGCTTCAACGATGGCCTGTTGTCCTTTGTCCCACTGAACCAGCTTGTACGGTCCTGATCCAACCGGATGCTCTGCATAATCAGCGCCATAGGCGTGTTCAGGCACAATGCCAAGTGTCGTCAGCAGGCTGATGAATGTAGATTGCGGCGACTTCAGTGTAAATGAGACCGTGCTATCATCAGGTGCCTGTACATCAGCCATATTGGTCAGATCAATCACGGACCCACTCTTGGCAGCTGTTTCAAACGTAAATTTTACATCCTCAGCCGTTAGAAACTCTCCATCAGAGAACTTCACATCATCTCGAAGCGTAACTGTCCAGGTTAACCCATCTTCACTAACGGAGTATTCAGTAGCCAGATCGTTAACCAGTTGAAGTTTGGCATCTCTCTTTAGCAAAGTACTCTGGAAAAGTGGTGAACCATACTGCCCCCATCCGGTTGTCGGATCAAACCCGCCTTCCGGCTCGGTGCCAACGGCCAGCACCAATTCGTCTTTGGTTGAGTTTGTTCCTGACTGTCCATTCTCTAATGACGAAGCTGTTGGCGCTGTGCCCTGTGCACAACCAGATAAACCAATGGAACATACAAGCAAAATGCCTAATCCTGTTCTACCTTTTCGTTTTCCCCATCTCCATGAAAATCTGCCCATTCTGGTCGTTCCCCCTCTAAATATGTGCTGCACTCCCTTTTTTCGTGTTACTTTTTAGAGAAATTGTAGCACAAAACATAAATCGTATGTCAACAAAGTTCACTTCACAATCCATATTTTTTCATTTTTCAGAATCAATAAATAAAAACTTATATAACCGAGCATTTGTAGCGCTCCATAAAGTCAGGTATTATAACAAACAAAAAAAAACAGACGGTTGGCATCTAACCAATAGTCTGTTTTTAAGATTTGCTATATTTTCATAGAAATTACACTCGTATTTGTCTTACTCCGTAGAGCGATGATGATGATGATGGCTGTGACCATGCTGCCCCGCACTGTGATTATGATCCAGACTTTGAATTGGATTGCCATCCTGACCGCTACTCTGAGCATGAGCCAGTTTGTTGAGTTCATCTACATAAGTCACAGACAGCTCCGCATACAAAACACCTTTTTGCACCTGGATCTGCTGATGCAGATGACGCAATCGCCCCAAATTCCCTCGTACGGCAATAACCTCCAGGCATTGGTCATGGTTCAGGTGCACGTGCATATTGGAAATGATGTCATGATGCGCCTCATGTTGCAGCTCCATCAAACGAATGGGAAGATCGCTGATATGGTGATCGTAGACCATCACAATGGTGCCTGCCACATCCTGGTCGGATTGTAATGCAGAAGGTTGCAGTAATGTTTTGCGAACAAGATCACGGAAAGCCTCAGATCGGTTTTTGTATCCCTGTTCCTCAATATACTGGTCAAACTGCTCAATCAGAGGTGTAGGAAACGCCACCCCGAACCGGGTCAAATCTTCTTTGTCTGCCATACTTCTCCTCCTGCGCCCTCATTTGCTTCGAGTGTACCACAGACTTGTCTGCTCATCGACTATACTGTTGCATAAATCGTACTGCCGAATGTATCGCCTGTTGACCAGCATCACTCTCCAGATCAAATTGATAATCATGTCCCAGCTTCTCTGAGGAGTTCGAGAAAAATAACGTTTCCGTATCAACATCAAGTCGCTTCAAGACTTGTGCCAGCTCAATCGATTGACTGGTCAACGGGTCAACATTGCCTGAGGTAATAAATGCAGGCGGGTACGCCGCAGTAACCTGAAGCACAGTCGACATTTCATTCAGTCTCGGGTAGTCTTCGAATGTTTTGACTCCGGTATATGACCAGAGAAATGTACGTATGAGTGGAAACCCTGTTTCCGCTACTGTACTTAGATTGTAAGGACCACAGAATAGAAGAACCCCGCGCAAATCATCCGGTTGGGCTACTCGTGTTATATTCATCAGCTTGGCTAGGGATGGATTCGTCACCACGGCCGCAGTCTGACTTGCAATCTGGGCACCTGCCGAGTTGCCTGCGAGAAATATGTTATCCGGGTCACCCTGATACTCGCTGACATGGTTCTTCACATACATCAAAGCCTGATTCGTCTGGATCACGGGAGTGGGATATGTCGTATCTGGTGCGAGCGCATAATTCATACTGACGACAACGTAACCCTGCTTGGCTAATTGTACGGCATACTCTGCGATGTCCGCTTTGTCTCCTAAGACCCATCCACCGCCATGAACCCACAGCACGACAGGCAAAGGTTCCGAAGTTACGGAAGGATAATAGATATCCAGCGTACTGTCATTACGCCCTTCGTCTGCATAGAGTACATCCGCAACACGAGTTATCCCATCCGAGAGCATAGTGTCCTTGTTATTCATGTCTGGATTAGCAGTTTCAATTAATGATTTTAATAAAAATACCGTTATTTTTGGTGTCCATTGTGTACCAATCCCAATAAAACCTATGATCAAAATGAGTACAACGCTGGGAATCCAGTACCGTTTACGTTTAAAACCTTTTGCCCCCGTACGTTTCGTTTCCAATTTGGACTGCAATAGTTCCACCTCGTTCCATCATCATCGAAACGTCTTTACATCTAAAGTGGTGTACGTAGCAGGGAGAACCAGGTTTCCTCTTATTTGAGTCTCTTTGCGATTTCCTGTCTGACTTTCACATACGTAGTAGATACTTTTTGCTCCAGTGTATGAATGTTTTGTTTTGTGCCTGTCCACTTCTCTGCTGCAGAAGCCAATGTGTTCAATGAGCTGAGTACACGTGACGTTTGGCCTTGCTTTGTATTCTGTTTGAACTGTTGTAGAGCATTGGAATATCGTTCTTTTGCCAGAGTTGCCTGTTTTTTAGCCGTTTGAATCTGTTTTTTCGCCGAGTCGGCCCCTGCTAGCATAGCTCGTAAACGTTTTATTTCAGCGCTCTTCCGTTTACGTGCTTCAGCAAGTTCCTTTTTCTTGATCCGGATGTCTTCTCTGGCAAGTTTCACAACGGGTTTCAACGTCTCTGCCTGAGTACGGATCGCTGCACTCCATTCCTTATTTTTGATGGCTTTGGCTGCATTCAACTGTCTATTGACTGAACTATAGAGGGCGAATAGCGGCTCATATCGGGCTTGGGTTTGCTTTACCTTTTCAGCTAGAGCTGCGACCTTCGCGTCATCGGTTTGTCTTATTTCTACACGTAATCGCTCCAACTCTGCGGTATTGGCGGCATGAAGTGTCTTTATCTTTTGTTCCCAAGCCTGCTCTTGAGCCTTCCAGTTCCCCACTTTCTCGTACGCTTGCTTCAACGTTAACTTGGTTTGTGCATCGGCTTTGTTCAAAACGGAATCCCAGGCTTTCTGCGCTGTTACGCCAAGATCTATGCCCGCAGCCTCCACTGAAGAAGCAAAATAGATCGTGCCTGCGCTGAACAGAATCACAAGCCCTATAAGTAGGCGTGATCCGAAAATAAGATGAGCGAATGATGACCATTGAGAGCGTTGGACTTTACTGTGATTCATCATGTGATTATGGCTTCCTTCTGTTAGAGAAAAGCAAGGGTTTTCACTCGTCTCCATTGGAGATAAATCTTCTAAAGCTAAACCTTCGATATGCTGTCGACCCTTCTTTCCTTCTACCAAGCCATGATGTTCCATGAAGTGATGTGAGCTTGATCGTTCCAATGGGGAACGACCACATACCATGGCTAACATGGCCTCCTGTTCACTCATCGTTTCCTTCCATGCTTCTGTTTGCATGCGTCTCTACACCCTTTCTTCTAAAATATGTAGCAAAATAGCCAACGAAATCAGCGAACGACAAAAAAGCACCCGCAAGTCAGGCATTAGCCTGCTCTTACGGGTGCTTCCCTCATAAGCCGTTCCATATGAGATTCGATTGAACGAGTCGCTCGAACCTTTCCTTTTTCTAATATATTCCATTCGTTGTATCTGGTCAAGTCGTGCTAGTTTGACTGGTCTAATATCAACCCTTTAATCAACGGGAGAACCCTTCCCGCTTATCGATAACAACTGATATAGCTTAGCTTATTGATTGACCAGAATAGCTTTCATTTCCTCGGTCAGATCCTCTTCTTTCAGCATCATATAGATGTTCTCGCCACGAGTTACATTCAACTTGATCTGATAAATGGTATCTTTCTCTGTTAGATAACCAGACCGTTGACGTTTGAGCAAATCACTAATGATTTCTTTGTTTTTAGTCGCTATCTGTTTGTTACCACTTAGATTTCCATCGATATATTCTGGCTCCGGAGTAGTCCACTGAAGCGAACCCGGACTGTTAATCTCCTGCTTCGCAAACTGAGCGGAGACAATCTCATCTGCCTGGACAAGCAACTGGTCATATAATTTGTTCTCCTTCAGCCAAGCCAATACCCGATCATAGCTAGGTTTGATCTCAAAATTCCACATCTCCCTCGGTTGAAACGGATCTTTTGAAGACGAATCCTGATTCATCTCTGCGTAAGCAAACGACTGCCACGGGGAGCGCTGTTCTTCATAGGTCTGATCCAAAATGTCCTGTCTCAAGAGTTCCTTGAATTCACGGACTTGCTCCGGATTGCTAATATACACCTTTCGGTATGAACTAGTGGCAGAGCGAATGCCAAAACTTAATGCCTCTTCTTCCAGCTTATACGTTTCAAAGGCAACTCTTTTGTAATCCTGGGACTGTTTCAGAGCCATTAATTCCTGATGGAATTCCGTTTCTGGGATGTAGTATTTACGTTTCATCACCTTGCCGTTATCCAGCTTGTAGTTAATTAATATAGACTCATCATTACGCATACCTGTATTAATTGGATCATCCAGTAAAGGAAGATCGGAATCCACAATTTTTTGATGAAGAGCGATAACTGCCCCCATGTATTCCGGATCATTAGAATAGAGGTGAGCATCGTCCTTTTTCTGACTGACACCGTTACTGTAGGTATAACTCTCCCCGCCAAGCTTGATGCTGTTCACCTTGCTCATTTCAGGCACTCGAGCGGCGTATCCATTCCAGTCGGCAATAGGTACGTACAGTATCAGACCAGCGATGATACCATATAGAATCAGCTTGGGTAACAGCCTGCTGCTCCAGATCAGCCATGTTTTGCGAATAATCATCTCCGCAACGATATAACCTACAATTCCGCCGAGGATATATCCGAATATTCCCCATCCAGCTGATCCTCTTGGAGCAATCATTGTAAAGTAACCTCCGCCAATCAGAACCAATGTAAACATCAATCCAAAGCGGAATATAGGTTTTATAAGCTTAAACGTAACTGCTTGAGTAGCAGATTCAACCTGTCTCTTCGCATAAAGTACATAGGTTAGAGGAATAAATAGGATTGCAAATATCGCATAGATAATTAACTCCTGACGGATTACAGGGAGGATACTGATCGAACCCACACGCAGGACAAGTGAGAGTTTCTCCGCATTAAAGCCCACTTCTTCAAAAGCATATCCGAGCAAATAATGCTGGAGATGAAGTGACATAATGAACCATACGACAACAGGTAACAAGACGAGTGCGTACACGGTGAGTCCCTGCAATACAGATTGACCTATACACATGCCGACCGCCACAGTTAGCATGAACATAAACAGCGAGTAGATACTCATGCTCAAGCCCCACATCCAGATTGTACTGCCATCGAACAGAAACGCAGGTTGATCCAGTACCGCCCATACCCAGCCGGTAATCGCAGTTGTAATCCAGATTGGAATCAGGATCATGGCATATCCGGTCAACAGATTAATCGTTAATAGATGTTTACGACGTAACGGCAAACTATGGAACAGATCCGAAGGTGCACCAGATTGAATGTACCGAAAAAGAAAGATTCCAGCCGCTACGGGCAGTGTAATAGCGAACAAAATCTGCACTTCACCATTGGCCTGAAACAAACTTGTAATCTGCTGTGGCACGTCCCTGTACTCGGTAGCGATATATAACGGAAGTGAGAACAACAATGTGATGAGAAATAAAATGCCTATCCATCCATGCTGTCTGAAATTTTGGATCAGGATGCCCCGGTTACAGAACAATCGGTTGAATATCATACCCTGCGTCCTCCATTTCGTAGATAAAGATTTCTTCAAGCGTCAGAGGCAGTACATCCAGCAGGTACGGATCATGTATACGGAATTGATCGGTTACCTGTTGTCGGTTGCCTTTGACAATGTACAGGGATACGCTTCCCCGTTTCTCTTCATGCAAGATATCAATCTGCTCATCCATGGCTTTGGCATGGTCCGGGTGGCGGAAAGCAACCTGGATTTTATGCGTATCGGCCTTCAGATCATCAAGATCCTTCTCTACAATAATTCGGCCTTTGTGCATAATCGCCACATGGTCACACAGATCTTCGATCTCACGCAAGTTGTGGGACGAGATGACAATGGTTACCTGACGCTCAGCTGCTTCCTGGAACAGCAAGTTTTTGATCTGCTGACGCATGACTGGGTCAAGGCCATCAATCGGCTCATCCATCAGCAGTACTTCAGGCATACAGCTAAGTCCCAGCCATACGGCTGCCTGACGGCGCATGCCTTTGGACATGCGATGTAACTTGCGTTTTACATCCAGTTTGAACACGGTAGCCAGTTGCTTGAACCGGTCCTCATTCCAGCGCGGATATACCGAACGATAAAATGCAGCCATCTGAGTTATTGAAGATTGCGGGAAAAAGTAGGGCGAATCTGCCATAAAAATGGTGCGGCCTTTGAGATCCATATTTTCATAAATCTCATTATCTTCGATACGAACTGTTCCGCTGTCCTGACGGTAAATGCCAGCCATCATTTTGAGCAGCGATGTCTTGCCTGCCCCGTTGGAACCGAGCAAACCATAGATCGACCCCTTATGTATGTGCATCGTTACGCCATCCACTGCCTTTTCCTGTTCAAATGCTTTGACGACTTGATTCAGCTCAATCATGAGGCTCCTCCTTCTCTATACGGGCCATCGCTTCCTCAAACAAAAGCGTCATATCCGCTTTTGTCAAACCGGAATACGAAGCTTCTGCAATCAACTTCACCAGAGACTCTCTGATCTCATCTCTCATGGCTTCATTCGGATGTTCCACTGACGATGATACGAAGCTCCCTTTTCCCTGCAAAGAATAAATGTAACCTTCACGTTCAAGCTCACGATACGCTTTCTGAATCGTATTTGGATTCACGGTCAGCTGCGTGGATAACGCACGAACGGAAGGAAGCTGCTCGTCGGGCTTTAGAATACCGTATACGATCATTTCTTTGACTTTGTCCACCAGTTGCTCGTAGATCGCCTTACGGCTGCGTACATCTAATTCGAACATCCCGCACCTCCTTTCTGTAAATGTGTGAAATAACCTATGGGTTTTAAATGACTGTATCTGAAGTGTATTAGGTGTATTAACTGTACTACTATTATTAATACAGTTGAATCGGATTGTCAACTGTTGACTTTGACTTCCTGTTTTATTCGGAGTACGTTAATAAAGATAGGTTATATGGTTTAATTGACATATAAAACTATTGGAAGCAAGTTCATTTCGACTTAGGACGCGGCACGATCAGGGTGACGTTCACATGAGGTGAGGCAAAACGGCTATCTGAAGCGATATGGCTAGATGTGGCTACTCGAAGTGATACGGCTACCCGCAACCTTCGCTTGACCGCTTTTGACAGAATTACATGCAAAGGTTGTTCAGGTCTTTCCCCTTCCGTTATGATGGAGATGAAATATTGTTCAATAATCATTGTATCTTTGTTACTTTTTTGAGCGCGTTTAATCTGATTGATTGTTAGGTCTGTTATGCGTATATATGTTGTGTTATAGACCTATTGTCTGCACAAACGGTAGGCCGTACAGTAGGCCGCTAAATCAGAGTTAGCGAGACTGTGTACTTGCTTTAAATTCGGGTTTGCACAAATGGAGCTACTATGCAGTGTCGAGTGTAGACTGGGCCCGTTATTCATTTGGCTTGTTGGTCTAAAAATCCGAAGGTCTATATATCATTCGCGTTGAATGGGTCGGGCAGACTCCAGCCTTTTCAATCGTTTATCTGTTCGTTTGGAGGGCCAACTCGTGCTGTCCACACTGAGCATACATATTGTAGATATGTCTTTCAAAGGGTGGACACGGACATAAGCAATCAACCTGGAATTGATATTCAACATATAGATTATTTGAAAATTTTAGTCCTTAAAAGTCTATATGTAGTGTTTCATTTTCCTGAATGGATATAGTATCTTTTGAGAAAAAGTGTCCACTCTTTGAAAGACAAAATGAAGATAAATGTCCTTTTGTAGTGAACAAATATGTGCCCGAATTCCATTTATACAAGTTGAACTATAGATTTACACAGAAATATACAAGCCAGTAATAACTCAAAGAAGTGTAGCTAAAAGCTTGTTGTAAGATAGATGCTATGGAAGCATATGCTGCGCCTCTAATACCTCATAAGGAGAATCCGAGATGAATGAACATAGACAGGATGAAGATCAGAATAATAAACCAAACGCATCATTCGAAAATAGTGGACACCACGGTGATTCAACTGGGGAAATAAACACTTCAGATATAAGTCCGGTACAAGCAAATTCATCACAACGTGTGTTAATTGTAACCGCGGTTGATGCGGAAAAAGATGCAGTCCTCCGTGGTTTGGGAGATACGGCCGCGGAACGTTTTGACGTCATCGCAGCGGGCGTTGGCCCAGCCTCGGCCGCAGCAGGAACAGCCGCTACATTGGCATATGCCGTAGCGGCTGCAAGCACTATGGCGTTGGCGCACGGTTCCACCGCGCCAAGCCCATCGGATGTGGCACAGACATCTGCCACATCTTCAAGGCCGGGGCCCCTTGCCGGGACCGGTAGTTCACCAGCCTACATGCTGGTGATCAGTGCCGGCATCGGCGGCGGGTTCCCCGGCCGGGCAGACGTCGGCTCCCTCGTGGTAGCCGACGCTATGGTTGCTGCCGATCTGGGTTCGCAGACGCCAGACGGCTTCCTTAGTGTGGACGAGCTCGGATTCGGCTCGTCCATTGTGGCGGCGGACGCGGAGCTTGCCGCTCGCCTGCGCCATGAGCTGCAGCGGGCCGGGCTCGCTGTCAGCGGAGGCACTGCGGTCACCGTGTCCACGGCGACCGGAACAGCGGAGACGGCCGCGGAGCTATTGCGCCGCGTGCCGGATGCCGCCGCCGAAGGCATGGAAGGCTTCGGCGTGGCAACCGCTGCCCAGCAGTTCGGCGTGCCAGCACTCGAACTGCGGGCCATATCCAACGCGGTCGGTCCACGCGACCGCGACGCTTGGCGCATCAAGGATGCCCTCGATGCGCTTCAGGCTGCAAGTTCCATTTTACGGGAGGTTATTACATCATGAAAATTGCATTTTCCCCTTGTCCAAATGATACATTTATCTTCCACGCGTGGGTGCACGGGTTGATCCCGGGCGCACCCGAGCTGGATGTCCGTTATGCGGATATTGATATTACCAATGGTCTGGCGGCAAATCCCGATGGACCCGACACACCTGAAGTAATGAAAATATCTTATGCAGCATTGCCATACGTGTTGTCTGACTATGCTCTACTCCCTGCTGGTGGCGCACTCGGCAGAGGATGCGGTCCTTTGGTTCTTACCGCAAATGGCACGACCGATCCAGCCTATCTGTCTGGACGGAGAGTCGCTGTACCAAGCGAGCGCTCGACAGCATACATGTTGTTCCGTCTATGGGCAGCACAAAATGTTCCTGGCGGCGTAGGTGAAATTGTTGTCATGCCATTCGACCAGATCATGCCTGCTGTTCGAGACGGCAAGATCGATGCCGGACTTGTTATCCATGAAGCACGCTTCACATACCAGAACTATGATCTCAAACTGATGACGGATCTTGGTAACTGGTGGGAAAGCGATACGGGTCTTCCGATTCCGCTCGGAGCAATCATTGCACGTCGCAACATGGATGCTCACGCCCTCGCCGGATGGGCACGCGCCTCCGTTGAATATGCATGGGCGCACCCGGATGAGTCGAGAGCATACGTGATGGAACACGCCCAAGAAATGGACCCTGACGTTGCTGCACAGCATATCGGACTGTACGTTAATGAATTTAGCGCCAACCTGGGCGATGATGGGTATGGTGCGATTACTGCACTTCTTGGTCGTGCCATGAAGGAAGGACTTGTTCCCGAGTTCGATCTTGATCTGTTGCGGATCTAACATTTGATTGTTTTCAGCTATTTCTTTAGTTATTTCTTTAGCTATTTTGTGGGCTATAATCTGTACGCTCTACATCTAACGCACCTTATTTAGCCGAATATCATGCGTTGAGAATTCTAACGAATCTCAGACACCTTATTCGGGTAAATCTTGTTCAAATTGCCGATAAACTCTCACACTCAAGCACAATAACGATCCTACGATTCGTTAGAAATCGGTAAGTGCGGATTTTCGGCTAATAGCGTGTACTCGATTCGTTAGAGTCCTGCATAGGGTACATTCCGGGATAAAAACTTTTTAACTAGCCAGGTGATGGTGGTGTCCCAGGGTCTTGTTTTTTATAAGAGCTTTGGTAGCATCAAGATACTTGCTTCAAACTAGTGACCTCACTAACCATCTTGGACTTCACTACCCATGACACATGACACATAGCACACGAAATAGAAAGAGCTGTCCCTTAACGTCAGACTTATGACGGTGGGATAGCTCTTTTTTTGACTATATATATAACTCTATATTCACTTCATACTTACACTCATACCTATCATCCTACTCAACCCAGGATAGAAGCAGAAAGAAACCCATGCAACTCCACACTCTCCACGTCATCTTGGAACTCTACTGTAACCCTTCCCAACTCACCGTTCTCCCATTCACAACTGTGGTCTACGAATAAACCATCGCCTACGCTCTGCTGCAACCGCAGCCGAACGACCGCAAGCATACCCTATGATTTCGCCACAACCGTGCGAATCATGATCCGCAGCGCATCCAGCATCATGGGAATTGGTAGCGAAGGGACGGAAGGCTGCAACACAGCCATCGCTGTCGAGGCCGGAAAGTGTACAAATCCGGCACGGATCGGAAGTTGCCCTACTCGAATGTGATCCAGTACCCGATACATCGTGTTGTTGCAGATATATGTACCTGCTGTATTAGACACGGTAGCTGGAATACCCGCTGCGGACATGTCATTCACCATGGCACGTATGGGCAACGTGGAAAACAAACCGTCCGGGCTGCCATCTACAATTGGCTCATCCACAGGATGCTGTCCTTGGTTATCTGCATAGGAGCCAGGCGGAATGTCTTTGACATTAACGGCAATCCGCTCCGGTGTGATGCACGTTCTGCCCTTGGCCAGCCCACAGGCGATGACCACATCTGGCCGATAGGCTTCCATCTCTGCGATCAGCAGGTCTGCACATTCATCAAAGTGCACGGGCAACAACACTGTTTTTAGCTCAGCACCCTCGATCACTTCGTTTGCAAGAGCCTCCATTAACGCCCCCGTCGGATTCACCGCATCTCCGCCAAAAGGCTCAAACCCGGATATCAGAATTTTCACCATCACACGTCAGCTCCTGTCTGTTTACTCCGATTTGTAACGCAATCCCCACTGGCCCCGGATCGTGTCCATCAACTTCATGATTTCCAGGGATTCGTCCAGTTTAATAGTATGGCTCTCCGTTCGGCCTTCAAGGATGCAACGTCCCGCTTCTTCTGCCTCAAAAGCATAACCAATGCATGTTCGATCATCCGTAAACTTCTCGGGCTCGTCCTGACCATTCACATGCAGATAGGCTTCTTTACCCGCCAGGAATAAAGGCAGACGAATCTTGCCTTCCGTACCGTATATGACCGCTTCATTACTGAGGTTCAGACGAATGGCAGCACTCAGTGAGGCAGAACGCCCCTCGGAATAGGATAACAATACGGAAAATTGCTCATCCACACCCGTCTCACCGATATTGGCCGTACTCCATACATGCTGGGGCTGTTCGCCAAAGATCATCGAAGCAAAGGAGATCGGGTACACCCCTGCATCCAGTAAAGCTCCTCCACCCAGATCCGGATTAAGCAACCTTCCTTCCGGCTCCCAACCGGCACGGAATCCAAAGTCTGCCTGCAGCAAACGTACTTCACCGATTCGACCTTCTGCGATCCATGCTCTGGCTTGAGCAATCGGCGGCAAAAAGCGTGTCCACATCCCTTCCATCAGGAAAAGATTGCGCTCCCGTGCCGTCTCCACCAGTTGCTCCAACTGGCGTGCATTCATCGTAAACGGCTTTTCACAGAGCACCGCCTTGCCTGCCTCCAGACAAGCCATTACATTTTCCTTATGCACAGGATGAGGTGTTGCCACATAGATAATATCTACTTCAGGATCTTGCAGCATCTCATCATAAGAACCGTAAGCGCGTGCAAAACCATAATCAGCTGCAAACTTCTCCGCACTTCCCGCTGTCCGTGAACCTACCGCTGCTTTCACAGCGTTTCCTGCATGCTCCAAATCCCTTGCAAACTGGGATGCAATCCATCCCGTGCCCATAATGCCCCAACGTACTTTTTCCCGTCCCGCTACTTCTGTCATATTAAAGCCTCCCTACTGCAAATGGTGTTAAAAAGGTTCATGATTCAGATCAGGCCAACAGGTTATCCCCTTTATTTTACCAAAAAGAAAGGCTTACGTCAGAAAACGATTTCGATTATGTGTTCTCATTAGAATTCCAGTTCATCAGGGACTCGAACATCTCTGTGTACATTTCAATTCTCCAGTAGATTTGCTAAGATTATCAGCAGACGAGGAGCCAAAAGGTCTTGTCCCTTGGCATGGTTGTAACCAGCAATAATCCTGTTAAATCAACCATCACACCTGATCAACAACATCCTATCCCTGTCTTACAGGTTAAAAAAATATCTGACAATACTGCGAACGGGCCCTGACAGACAAGGCAACCAATAATTATACTCCAGCGTCTCCGAGCTGACGGTAAGCTCTTGGTATAGTTTTCACAAAGCGCGATCCAGATTTTGCACATGTGTCCACACGGCATGATCCGGATTCGAGCGAATATAGTCCCGTTCCCGATTCAATCATTAACCAAATAACTTTTCATAAGAGAGGAGGTCGCAAGCACCATGACTACCATCCCCAGTACCACCCACAGCGGCATGAATCCACACACTTTACATCAGCAGACGAGTCCCAATTTAGAAAAGGAACCCTTAAACCGGGCAGATCTGGATGCATTCCTGAATGATACCCTGATCGAACTTCGTCAGGCAGAACATATAAACCATGGAAAATGGCGCTGGTCCACTACTGAACTTGCTCATCATACCTTTATATACATGCACAAATTCACAGGCGAACTAATCATAAATGGGACCGAATCCCACATGGCTCGCAAATCAGCTTGTCTGTGCACACCAGGAACTGCAATCGAGCTGATCGGAGATGAAGAACATGATATTGAACTATATATCATTCATTTCGATCTGTATCGGGCTACGGAGAAAACAAAAGCGAGACGAATCTACGAACGTGAGCTCAATTCTCCTGTTACAGGCTGGATTCAGGGCCCATTTTACGGTATACAGCGCATTGCCGCACAGCTTACACAATTAACCAGCGAAGGTTTGGAAACAGGCTTGAAAGCACAGCTCCTCCTGACGGAACTGTTACATATGCTCTGGCCTCAAGAAGAGCCCACTGACGAAACGGCTGGACAGGATGAACCGGAACAGTGGCTCAGGTCCACCCTGCAATACATGCGCGAAAACTACATGCACGAGATCAAGCTGGAAAATCTGGCCGAATTGGCTGACATGCATCCGTCCTATTACTCACAGCTATTCAAGAGTCGCATGCAGAAAAATCCGATTGAATATATCACGCATCTGCGGATGAACCGGGCCAAGGAATTGCTGCTCACTTCCAATCTGCGTATCCGTGATGTGGCTCGTGAAGTGGGTTACCGTGACGAATTTTATTTCAGCAGACGTTTCCGAAACCATGCCGGTTATGCGCCAACTTCCTATTCGAAGCAGGTCCACCGAAATATCGTGTCACTCTCCTATCCATACACGGACCACCTGATGACACTTGGCATCACGCCATGCGCAGCTCAGATCCAGGGTCACCTGCCTCATCTGCCCAAATCGCTGGCACTGCCCTTCCACGCTTATGAACCGTGGGAACAGGGACGTCAGGCTTTCCTCGATGTGAATCCTGATTTGATTCTGACCAAGGACAATGCAGCTGCCAAAGCGATGGAGCATATTGGCGATGTCGCTCCCATCATCACGATTCCCTGGAACCAGACAGATGTCTTCGGTCATCTGCATCAGATTGCATCCATTGTGGATCGTACCCAAGCAGCCACAGATTGGCTGGATCGACATGAACGCAAGGCAGAGCGTGCACGCAAAAAAATGAAGGAACTCGTCGGAGATATTACCGTTGCCGTTGGCACGTTAACGCCTAAAGGGCCACGGATGTACAGCCATCGGAACTTCGGACATGTCTTTTACCGCAGTCTGCAATTGGCCGCTCCTCAGCGCATTCAGACCGAACTGGCTGGCAAACCTCCCGGCGTTGGATTCAACTGGCTGCCCTTCACACCAGGCGAATGGGACGGACTGGAGGCGGACGTTTTGGTACTGGCGATTAATTCTATGCATGAAAAGGCAACACTGTTGAAAGAGATGGCTTCGAATCCACTGTGGAACAGCCATCCTGCGGTAAAAAACGGACGTGTACATCTCATCGACTGGAACTCGTGGGTCGTATATGCTCCATATTCCATCAACATCCAGCTCGATGAAGCGCTCTCTATGTTGACGAACAAACCTTCACTTATGTAATCTAAAAAATGTCCATCTCCAAAATCTTAATTTATGCCATGTACGGGCCTGAATTAAGATTCTATAATGATCACTAATTGATAATGATAATCAATAACAATGAAATACGTTGTTGGTACCAAAGGAGTGACCCGTATTCAACATCCGGGACTGCCACATCGTCCGTCTAATTCAAGAAAATCTGCAGTGACCGTTGGGCTGACATTTTTGTCTGCCATAGCCATACTGCTGCTAAGTATGTTTGTCGCCATCTCTTTAGGTGCCAAAGGGCTAACGCTGGAAACCGTATGGGCTGCCATATTTCAGTACAACCCGGCTTTGACACCACATCAGATTATTCATGAACTGCGGCTGCCTCGTGTCCTTGCCGCGGTTATTATCGGTGCTGCCTTTGCCGTTGCAGGAGCTTTAATGCAAGGTATTACGCGTAATCCGCTGGCAGACACGGGCATTCTGGGCATCAATGCTGGAGCCACTTTTGTCGTAGCATTGAGTTTTGCCTTTTGGCCCGGACTGCCATACGGCTGGATTATGTTTTTATCATTCGTGGGGGCTGTTCTGGGCACACTGCTTATCTTCCTGCTTGGCATGGCAGCACCGGGTGGTCTAAATTCCATTAGACTGACCGTTGCCGGGGCCGTTATTGCAGCCATGTTAACCTCGCTCAGCACAGGCGTTGCCATTTATTTTGACCTGAGTCAGGATCTGGCCTTCTGGTATGCAGGAGGTTTTGGCGGAATAGAATGGCGGCATCTGAAGCTGATTCTTCCTGTGTTGCTCGTGACACTGGTGCTGATTATGCCACTCGCCCGGCGTGTATCGCTTATGTCACTAGGTGAAGAAGTGGCGATTAATCTGGGGATCAACCTGCGCTGGACGAGGTTTCTCGCCCTAGCAGCGGTTGTTGTCCTGGCTGGCGTGTCCGTGTCGGCAGTAGGCTCGATTGGATTTGTCGGACTGGTCATCCCTCATATCTCCCGCAAACTGGTGGGTGTGGATTATCGACTCATCATTCCGATGTCTTCTCTGCTTGGAGCGATATTACTGGTGCTCGCCGATCTGGGCTCACGCATTGTGAACCCGCCCGAGGAGCTCGCGGTAGGCATTATGGTCGCCTTTGTTGGAGTACCGTTCTTCCTCTATCTGGCCCGTAAAGAAAGGAGGGCCTTGTAGTGATGAATTTTAATACACCTTCACGAGGTAAACGTTCAATAATCGTCAGTATCACGCTGCTCTGCATCGCCATTGCCGTTATTGTGATCAGCCTGAACACGGGAACCATTCGTCTCTCCCCAGCGGCTGTGTTCCAGACTTTACTTGGTAATGGCAGTTCGGATGATCAGATTGTACTGTTTGATTACCGACTGCCTCGCATTCTGGTAACTGTACTGGCCGGAGCGGGACTTGGTATTGCCGGAGCAGCCTTGCAAGGGATCACCCGCAATCCATTGGCGGACCCGGGCATTCTGGGATTACATGCAGGGGCAGCATTTGGACTAATGGTGTTTGTTAGTCTCTCCTTTACGATGGATGGCTCTGTGGCCTTGCTGATTCCGTTGTTCGCTTTTGCAGGCAGTGTTGCCGCCGCCCTGATCATCATGCTGTTGTCTTATGATCGCCATAACGGCGTATCACCCATTAAGCTGATTCTGGTGGGAATCGCGGTAGCGGCCGGGTTCCATGCGTTAACACTCTATCTATCCCTGCGTCTGGATGAAGACACTTATTCCTTTGCCGCTCGCTGGCTCGCAGGAAGCGTCTGGGGCCGGGATTGGATTCATGTGCAAGCTTTGCTTCCCTGGGTGGTGCTATGTATCTCGTACATTTGGAGTCGATCCAAAACACTTGATGCCTTCAATCTTGGAGATGCTGCCGCAACCAGTATCGGGACACCTGTCCGATCCCAGCGTGTGATTTTGCTGCTCTGTGCCGTGGCTTTGTCTGCCGTAAGTGTATCGATGGCTGGTGGGATCGGCTTTATCGGTCTGGCCGCACCACATCTGGCGCGTAGGCTTGTTGGTCCGATGCATCGGCATTTGATCCCTGCTGCCGGGCTCATCGGCATGGTTATTCTGGTGACCGCCGACACGGTCGGGCGAACGATCTTTCAGCCTAACGCCATTCCGGCAGGTGTAGTGGTTGCTGCGATTGGCGCACCTTACTTTTTGTACCTGTTAGTACGAAGCAAGTGATCTTTTTTTCAAAAAACAATAAAGACATCCAAGAGATGTTCAAGGAGAATGTGACTACCTATGTTACAGAAAAATCTTATGCTTGTCCTGAGTATCTGTCTGGTGCTTGTACTCGCTGCCTGTGGAACGGCCAATGATTCATCATCTGCTTCTGGTGGTTCGTCTATTGATACTTCAACCAACAATCAAGACAACAGTGCAAATACGGGAGAGCAACGCATTGCCTCCATGTCGATCCACCTGACCAATGATCTGCTGTCTCTCGGCATTACGCCGGTTGGTTCTGTTATCGGTGGAGAAGCCAAAGGTTTCCTGTCCCATGTTGCTGATCAACTTCAAAATACAACGCCACTTGGTCCGGTTAAAGACCCGGATATGGAAGCTTTGCTTGCCCTGAAACCCGATGTGATCTATCTGGACGAAGAATTCTCCGGTGGTGATATTGCCAAATTCGAAAAAATTGCTCCGGTGCATGTCTTCAATCTGGATGACGGTACATGGCGTGACCATCTGAAAGAAATTGGCAAACTCGTGAATCGCGAGAAGGAAGCCGAGCAATACATTCAGGACTACGCGACTGAGACGGAAGAAGTGAAATCTCTGATTCATGACACGATTGGTGATGGTACCGTAATGGCGATTCGTGTTACTGCCAAAGAATTACGTGTGTTCAGTACACGCCGTCCCATGGGTCCCATTTTGTATGATGATCTTGGTCTGACTCCTGCCAAAGGGATTACAGATATTGATTCGACTAAACCGTATCAAGTCGTCTCCCGTGAAATATTGCCGGACTATAATGCAGATGCAATCTTTGTGGTTGTGAATTCGGATGATGAAGCCCAAACCATGTTCAAGGAGCTGCAAAACAATCCGATCTGGCAAGGTCTGAAAGCCGTCAAAGCCGGTCATGTCTACCCGATTGGGGCACAACCTTGGCTCGATTACTCATCGATTGGTAATAAAATGGCCATGGATGAAGCCAAAGAAATGTTCTCCAAAAAATAACCAAAAAAAACCTCACTTTGAAATCGGAACAGCGTTTGTATGAATCATACGTACACTCTATTCCCCTCAAAGCTGAGGTTTTTTGCTTTGGACCTGTCAGCAAGCTGCAATCTATCCTCTTCCACCAAGTACACTCACACTGTACAGACAATAATCTCAACATCCGTGTCGGCAAAAGCTTTCTGAATAATTGGGCTGACTTTCTCCCATTTCAGTCTGTCCAACCCGCATCCTATTCGGGGCATAGCCAGTTTAGTGATGCCTTCCATCACACATACGTCCCGCATGGATTCTACTGCATTCGTCAACGATTGGTACGTCGGCTTATTGGAGAACTTTGCTTTGGTGACCAGATTGAGCGTCCGTCCTACCGGATAACATCGTCCAATCTCAAGCGGCTCTTGTTTGGCCTGTTCTTGAAGATTCTCCAATCCGAATCGCTCCCGGAACTGGACCGCAATGCCCTTCCCCATCCTTGCATCGGCTGATATGCAGTGTGCAAGCGTGTAATCATCCCCCAGTTCAAATAAATCCTGTTCTCTCTCATGAAACTGCATCGCATTCCTCTCCTTTATCAAGCGCTCTCATTCAATAGTTGAACTAAAGATTATTTACACTGACACTACGATGACAGAACAACCTTCCAATCGCTGTTATCCCCAGATTTTTTCGATTCCCTTTTTCTAGACGGGAAAATCCAGGGATAAAGGCGAACGCTTTGCTTTTTCAGGTTTTTTCTGTCCTCTCCGTTATCGTGCAAATGATTAGTTCAAACTATGTAGATCCCTTATTTTTTTATTAGGCCTCTGCCAAAAAACGTTGAAACGCCTTTAATGTTCTCTGACCTGCTGATCGATCATATACGGCAAATACAATTCGTTCAAAGGCGTCCTTACATGCCTCTCCCACTAACACATCATGAAAATACTTCGCTACCACTGCCGGATCATTGCGAAATACGCCGCAACCATACGCGCCCAGAACAATCGTGCGGTGACCATTCGCAGAAGCCACGTCCAGAATATAACGGATGCGTTCCTTCATCACCGACTCAATCTGTAGATCATCCGCTTCTCCACGCTCTTTCACCACACCCGCATTCACCGCCGGCGCAGTAATGAATGATGATACATAATACTTGTCCAGCAGTCGGTCTTCATCATCACGGATCACCGGAACATCCGGTGAATAGATCATATAATTCGAATATAGGCCCGATCGCTGTTTGCGATTGTAATCGTACATTTCATCCATTTGAGCGATGCACGGGTATAGTCCTGTCGCTCGGGCCAGACTCTCTTCCTGTGCCTGACTTCCGCCAAGGAAGCCACCGCCAGGATTTTTTGCCGAGGCAAAGTTTAGACAGACCACATCTTCTCTTCCTTCTGCTACCGTCAAACGTGAAGCGGCTCCAAGTGTAGTCTCGCCAGTAACCTCAATGCGAACTGACACAGCTTCAACCTCAGCGGATGAAGCTACGGGTTGAATTCCAACGTGAGCTTCTGTACGACGCTTTTCTCCGAGCGCGGACAATTCTGCTGGACGGTATAAGACCGAATTTCGGATCGCTTGCTGCACATCGTTACTTATCTCAACCTTGCGATCATAACCATTTACATATTGCCCTTCATCCAAAATAGTCAACGTCTGCTGTGCGATATTAGCCCGCTTGGAACGTGAATTAGAGCCACCATTACCAGTTGATCTATCGGGTTTACTGTCGTGGATATAACGTCCACTGCTATTTTTGTTTTTGCTGCTATTGTTCTTATCCTGTTGTTGATCACTCATCTGAATCACTTCCTATATCTTCTCTTAGACGGGTCAGAATCTCACCCAGCCAGTTGGTTCCCCGCCATGTTCTTCGATTACGAATGCGCGGGTCTTCCTCCGCCAGTCCCACACCCCAGATGCGATCTTCCGGGCTTGCTTCCACAAGGGTCGTTCCACGAGTGGCACGCAGCGCGGTTAGCAGTTCTTCGTTTTGTGTAAATTTGGCCCAATTCCCCTCGTAAACAATGCGCTGGCACTCAGCTTCCCATAACGTCTGGTCGAAACCTGCGACCTGTCTGCCCAGCTTTTTTTGTACCGAAGCAGAGCTTGCCTTCAAAATCTTGTCTGCGATGGTCTGATCCCGAAACAGCAGTGCTTTCTGGTGCATCATGTATTGCTCCGCACTCGTGTAGTGAACCCCGTTCACGGTAAAGTCCGCCGGGTGCCACTGTGAGAACGGCGATGCTGTCCGCCAGAAAAACGTAAACTTTTCCATCCATATCCCCTCTTTACTTGCTCCTCATGTATACAGCGATCCGGGCCTCTGGCCTGAGTCACTTCGTACGAGTTCATTAATTCCTACCGTTTTTCTATGGTGTATGCCTCTCTGGATTCAATCTGTATAAACGTGATGGTCGATGACCGGCACTGCTCGCATAGTCCCCCGTCTCAATGACCCAATCGGCGATTTTGCGCCGGAAAGCAGCAGCCAGCAGTTTTTTGCCACTGATGATCTCATGTACTTTCTGAAGTGCAGTCAGTGTGAACGTCTCCGGCATCAGATTGAATGCAATATCTGAATACTCGATCTTGGATCGCAGACGCTCAAGTGCGTAATGAATGATTTTGGCATGATCAAATGCAATCCCCTGAACCTCATCCAACGCCAAATGATGGCTCCGCACTTTTCCTTCTATCGTTTCTTTTGTCTCAACAATGGCCGACAACTCTTCTGTTCCATTGGTCAAAATCAATTGCAGCCTGCGTTCTGTCACACGTCCACGCTCATGGATATGGCGTTTCTCTTCCAGAAGACGCTGCTCCACACGAAACCAATTGGCCTCACTGGCATCATCACCGGCCTGAAGCTCCAGCTCGCTGCTATCCACCAGCGCCATATAGGAACAGCTGATAACCCGTGTACGTGGATCTCGATCGACATCTCCCCAGGTGTACAGTTGCTCCAGATAAATATCATCCAGCCCCGTCTCCGTCAACAATTCCCGCCGAGCAGCATCTTCCAATGATTCCTGCATGGAGACAAATCCGCCCGGTAAAGCCCACTGTCCCAGATAGGGATGGCCACCTCGCCGAATCAGCAGCAACTGGAGTTCGGGTTCCGCAAGCTTGCGATAATTCTCCTGAGCTTCACTGCGAATCGTAAATACCAACATGTCCACGGTGACGGAAGGACGTTCATAATCGCCAGCATCATAGCTGTCCAAAAACTGTTCTTCACTAATATGTGCCTGATCCTGATGCTCCTGGTAATTGGGAGCATTTCCTCCAGAGGAACCTTCGTTAGTCATACGATATAAACCCCATTCTGTTATTAACGTTTTGTTATTAACAATTAGATAATATCAATTTATCACATCGTTTTGTCTCAGGTCAATATTTCCAATCCAAAATAAATGATCTGTATTCACTTGACGATATGTCAAATCAAACTTAAAATTTAGTTAGTCGACTAACTAAATGATGTGTTCAAAAAGTCTGGTTTTCAGTACCGAGAAGATCGAATGAAGGTAGAAATGGAGTAGATGATATGAACCCAGTCCAAAATGAGCGGTTAATGGGACAGCTATCCGAACTCGTGAAACTGAAACGTTACAAGGTTCATGAGAAACTTGTGAACCACCCCGAGCTATACCCGGGGCAGCCCCCTTTGCTGTTCCAGCTTGAACGGGAAGATGGCCAATCCCAGAAAAACCTGGCCGAACAACTTCAGCGCAGTCCCGCAACGGTAACCGTCATGCTCAAGCGCATGGAATCATCCGGTTATGTGAGACGCGAAGCAGACCCAAAGGATCTGCGCAGTCTGCGGGTATACTTGACCGATCTGGGGCGCTCTGCGCTTCAAGAATTGAGAGTAGTGATTCAGGAGTTGGAACAGCAGGCTCAGAAAGATTTTACACCGGAAGAATCCCGGATCATGTCTCTACTTGCACAGCGTATGCTCCAAAACCTGCGTGAATCCTGAGGTGATGCAAACTCTCGACATCGCTAACAAAAACTGGCTTGAAGCAGTTAAAGGTTGATGAAATTGATTCACTTATGCAATTAAAACTGAGGTGATTTCCTATTGTGGACGTTAAAACGATTCTTGACCCCGTATAAGTCGGCGGCAATCGTCGCCCCTCTGCTCATGGTACTTGAGGTAACCATGGACCTGCTCCAGCCCAAACTGATGTCCAGCATCGTGGATGATGGTGTACTTGCAGGGAACCTGTCCCATATTGTGACTACAGGACTGATCATGCTGCTTGTTGCGTTAATCGGCTGGGTTGGCGGCGCAGGCTGCACACTCTATTCAAGCAAAGCTGCCGTGGGATACGGCACGGATCTGCGTCAGGAACTGTTTGATCATATTCAGACCTTCTCCTTCCGCAATCTGGATACGTTTCAGGAAGGATCTCTGATCACTCGTCTGACCAGTGATATTACCCAGATGCAAACTTTTGTACAGATGCTGCTGCGGATGTTTATCCGTTCGCCGATGCTGATTATCGGTAGTATTATCATGGCATTTACAATTAGTGTGAAGCTGGCTTTGATTCTTATTGCCACTGTGCCGGTACTGTTTATTATTTTATTTATTCTGATAAAAGCTTCCTATCCGCTGTTCGCCAGTGTTCAGAGCAAACTTGATCAGGTCAACGCCGTGCTCCAGGAGAATCTTGCCGGCATCCGTGTCGTCAAGGCGTTTGCACGTGCACGTCTGGAGAAAAAGCGGTTCAAGCAATCCAACGAAGATTATACTTCAACCGCCGTCAAAGCCTGGCGTATAGTCACGCTGAATGCACCCGTGCTCAGTTTGATGCTGAACGCTACCATTGTAGCGGTGCTGTGGTTCGGAGGCTTCCAGGTAGTTGGAGGCGATATTGCTGCCGGAGATCTGATTGCTTTTATCAACTATGTCACGGTTGTCCTCTCATCCCTCACGTCGATCGGCATGATGATGATGAGCTTCTCTCGCGCCAAGGTGTCTGCTGCCCGGCTCAACGAGGTGTTACATACACAGCCAGATATTCAATCGGGAACCGATAACTCCGGGAAAGTACAGTCACTGTCTTCTATCCGTGATCAGAACTCATACCAATCGTCTCCCCTTCCCTCGCACACAGGCGGTCAAGTGGAGTTCAGAGACGTATCTTTCCGTTATGACGGAGAACATGCACTTACCGGCATTAACCTGATCGCTCGCCCGGGTGAGAAAGTGGCCCTGATCGGTTCAACAGGTTCAGGCAAAACATCGCTGGTGCAGCTGATTCCCCGTCTGTATGATGCTTCACAGGGTGAAGTGCTCGTGAATGGAGTGAACGTTCGTCACTGGGATCTTCAGGATCTTCGCAGCCGTGTATCCATTGTGCTCCAGGAATCCATTCTGTTCAGCGGTAGCATCCGGGATAACATTTGCTTCGGCCGGCCCAATGCAACGGATGCTGAATTGCGTGCTGCGGCACAGGCTGCGGCTGCGGATGATTTTATTATGAAACTGAAAGACGGGTATGACACGGAACTGGGCCAGCGCGGGGTCAATCTGTCCGGTGGACAGAAACAGCGGATTTCCATTGCACGCGCCCTGCTCATGCGACCTGAAGTACTGATTCTGGATGATAGCACCAGTGCTGTGGATCTGCGCACGGAAGCAAGTATTCAGAAGGCTTTGCAGTCCTTAATGAAAGACAGCACGACCTTTTTGATTGCACAGCGGATCTCCTCCGTGAAGGATGCAGACTGTATATATGTCATTGATGAAGGACAGATCGTTGCCAGGGGCACACATGATGACCTTATGGCACATTCATCACACTACCAATCGATCTATTATTCGCAGCAACGGAAGGAGGATGTTCAATTTGGCTAAACCTGCATCTTCCTCCATACAACAAACGGTCGTGCCTCCCATCGGAAGACCCGGACCAGCGGGCAGAGGACCTGTCCCCAAAGTCCGAGCGAAAAATGCTCGCCATGCCCTGTTTCGGGTGTGGTCGTATATGGGACGTCATCGTAAAGGAGTTATCGCTGCATTAGTGCTGACGGCTCTTGGTACACTGCTCAATCTGGCAGGACCTTATCTTCTCGGCCGCGCCGTTAACGAACATATCGTGCCCAAAGTAACAGCGGGTTTGCTGAAGGAATGTCTTCTTTTGCTGAGTGTTTATGTCCTTGGCTCACTCCTGATGTGGGCTCAATCCTATGTCATGATTGGTGTCTCCCAACTGACCGTTAAGGATCTGCGACATGCGTTGTTCTCCCGACTACAAGAGCTGCCTGTCAGTTTTTTTGATAAAAATCAAAGCGGGGACCTGATGAGCCGGGCCACCAATGATATCGATAACGTATCTACAACGTTGAATCAAAGCGTAACTCAATTGATGTCCAGTGCCATCCTGCTCGTTGGTTCCTTGTCGATCATGTTTGCACTCGATGTTCGGCTTACCCTGCTCAGTCTGATAACGGTACCGTTGATTACCATCGCCACTCGCCTGATCGCGTCAAGAACACGCAAACACTTCACCGCCCAGCAGAAATTGCTCGGTGAACTGAATGGGTATGCTCAGGAAACGATTGCTGGACAAAAAGTCGTAGCGGCCTATAACCGTCAGGATCAGGCACATCAACATTTTGAGAATTTGAACGAGAAACTGCGCACATCCAGCACACAGGCCCAGACCGTTTCGGGTTTGGTTGGGCCTACGATGAACGTGATGAACAATATCGGGTTTGCCATACTGGCTTCTGTAGGTGGATGGATGGCTTATCATGATCTGACATCCATCGGACTAATCGTCAGCTTTCTCGGTTACTCCCGCCAGATTGAGCGACCTCTCAACGATCTGGCCAATCAGTACAATCTGATTCAGGCTGCAATCGCAGGTGCTGAACGTGTGTTTCACATTATGGATACGCCTGGCGAATACGTGGAGGAACAGAAAAAACAACTGGATCAGATTCAAGGTAAAGTTGTATTTGAGGATGTGTCCTTCGGGTACAGTGCGGAGCGAGACATTCTGAAGAAGGTTAGCTTTACCGCAAAACCTGGCGAGATGATTGCACTCGTTGGACCCACCGGTGCAGGTAAAACGACCATTATCAACCTGTTACCCCGTTTCTACGAGATTACAGGTGGACGGATTACCATTGATGGATGTGACATCTCGGAACTGGAGAAGGATCAACTCCGTCGGCAGCTCGGCATTGTACTTCAGGATGCCTACCTGTTCTCGGGTACCATTCGCGACAATCTCGCCTACGGCAAGCCCGACGCAACCGATGAACAGATCAGGCAAGCGGCTGAGCTGGCGAATGCACATTCGTTCATCCGAAAACTGCCACAGAGCTACGATACCCCCATCATTTCCGGGGGAAGTAATCTGAGTCAGGGACAACGACAACTGCTAACCATTGCCCGGGCAATTCTGGCTGATCCGGCCATTCTTATTCTGGATGAAGCAACAAGCAGCATTGATACGCGTACAGAGATGAAGATCCAAGAAGCAATGCGCACTTTAATGAAAGACCGCACCAGCTTTGTCATCGCCCACAGACTGAGCACGATTCGTGAAGCCGATCAGATTCTCGTCATTGATGATGGACAGATCGCTGAACGGGGCAGCCATGACGAGTTGATGCAGCAACAAGGATTCTACTATCAGTTACATCAGGGACAGCTCAATAAGTCGAACTAAAGTGTGTCTGCATAGCTACTGCACAATAGTTTAATCGAAATACTAAACGCCGCACGGGGTTCTTTAGGACCCATGCGGCGTTTTTATGTTTTTGTCTAATGACTATTTAATTGCTATCTCTGGGTAAGTTATATGATTTACGTCTCCATTGGCAGATGAAGCGTGAAGGTAGAACCCACCCCCATTTCGCTATGGACGGTAATTTTACCATTATGATCCTGAACGATTTTCTGGCAGAGTGCAAGTCCCAGTCCCGTACCTTCTTCTTTGGTTGTATAAAATGGATTAAAGATGGTGGATAGCGAATTTTCCGGAATGCCGCTTCCTGTATCTGTAATTGAAATGAGTACTGCATCTCCGTCCTGCAACAAATCCATATGAACCTCACCAGGGTCTGTCATTGCTTCAAAAGCGTTACGAATCAGATTGATCAATACCTGTACAATTTTATCCCGATCCATGATGATCACAACTGGCTCATTAGTCATTTCAAGTGTAATTTGATGCCCTCGAGATGCCGCATCTGACTCGGTCAGAGACATCACTCGTTCAAGGCAGTGACCCAAATGTTCAGGCTTCATATGATTGGCATGTGGTTTGGAAAACTGCAAAAATTCAGCCGTCAGATCGGTTACTCTCGTCACCTCACCCATAATCACTTCATACCATGGCGCGATATTAAAGGCTTGTCCACGGGAAAGCTGCAGGAATCCACGAATTGCGGTAAGCGGGTTTCGAATTTCGTGAGCCATACCCGCGGCCAGTTCACCTACAGCCCTTAGTCTTTCGGAACGAAATACTTCTTCTTCATTTTTCAGCCATTTGCTGCGCTGTTGTTGAAGCAGCCTATCCTCGGCTACCGTCATAAAGTGCTGCAACGAATCCGACATTTCTGGGTACAGGGAGATGCTATAGCTTACCTGGAGTCCTTGAAGCTGCACGGATAGCAGTGACGACATTCGTTCTTCCACATCCTGTATCTCCGGCAAAACGACCGCAAATCGGTCTCCTGCATACCGGGATATGCCATAGGCCTCGGTGAAATGATTGCTAATCATCTGACCTGTACCTGTGATTACCGTACACCAAGGATCTTCTGAATCTTTTTTAAAGCCGCTAAAGTTATTGACGTTCAAAAGGACAAGCAAAAAAGACCGCTGCTCTTCTACTGTCTTATGTAACACCTCCATGTAACCTTCGTAATTCAACAGTCCGGTAAGCGGATCATGCAGGGTCAGGAACCGATTTTTTTCCCGAAGCCTGCGCTTCTCGACCTCACTGTTGATTAAGGTATGATATAAAAAAATGATAACAACCGAGGTTAACAGGTCAAATAACGAAACCAGCAAAGCATATGTATCTACAGGCACATACGAAAGCCGAATCAACGTATATTGCAGCATAAGCAGCAACGAAATCGGCAAGGTCTGCGCCAACCTTGGTTTGTCCTGGATCATTGAAATAATGAGCATATAATACAGCATGTTGCACCAGTTCAGTTCACTGAAATAGTGGAATATCCCGAGAAAAATCCACTGAAATTTTCGCAGCACAGGATATCGTCTCTCCCCATAAATACTTGCTACCAATAATGTCGCCGAAAGTGACATTGTTGCCATATGAGGGGTAAGCCTGAGAACATAAGAGGACAGAATGACAAGCAGACAACCTAGCGGGAATATCACCATTTTCATCGTGTAACTAAGCAAACAGCCTCGCCCCCTTTGACATAAAACTCACATCAAACAACTTATGTACATGTATTATATCGATTATGATTAGCTGATGTTGTCGATTAATGGAGGCTGGTCAAATTCACATGAATGTATAATTTATGAAGGCAATAGGACATATGATGTAATTGTAATCAACAAAAGTGAAACAATTCCTCTTCGCATAGATCATTATTGTGGTACAATACATTAATGGATTAATTTAGGATAAATACTTGGTTATGGAGGATATCACATGACAACACAACGAAAACCACTGGGCCTCGGAACGCTCTCTCTACTCGTACTTTTGATGGGTCTCGCCTTTAATTTCCAATGGGGCAATGCAAATTTTATGATCAGTCACTATCTTTTTAACTTAATAAACATACCTATTTATAGCAACGGAACTCAAGGACTTCACATTCCTTTTGTAGTAGCAGCCCTCTTCTGGATTCCAGCCTTCTTGATTGCCAAAAAAAATCGTTCACATTATGGCACAAGTGTATCTTATAACCTCGCCGGATTTATGTTGCTCTTATGCATCATTGGACCAGTTATCCCCGTTATCGATTGGATGGTCAATGGTTAAACAATTAAAGCCAGCTCTCTATATCCCGAGGGCTGGCTTCTTTGTTGCTTTTCCATATAAGATGAACAAATTGTTTACACGATAACGTAGAGGACAGAAATAACCTGAAGAAGCGGAGCTAAAAGCTTTCTGAAAGAAAGCTACTTCGGAAGCATGCACCTCGCCTTTATCCCCGGATTTTCACTTCTTTAGAAGGGAATCAAAAAATCTGGGGATAACAGCGATCAGAAGGTTGTTCTGTCATCGGAGTGACTGGTGTAACCTCTTGAGGCTCATCTTATTTTTTCGCCATATACTTACGGATATCAAAAGCCACCGCAGCAACAATGATCAATCCTTTGATAATCAATTGCCAGTACGGACTTACACCGATAAATGTCAGACCGTAGTTAATGACCCCGAAGATCAGCACACCCGCCATAACTCCAGGTACCGTTCCAATACCACCCGCTGTCGATACGCCGCCTACCACACATGCGGCAATCGCATCCAGCTCATACATGTTACCGTAATTGTTTGTTGCTCCACCTGTGCGTGCTGCCTCAAGTACACCACCCAGACCATACAGTGCACCGGCAATGGCATACAGGGCAACCAGGTTGCGTGCAACATGAATCCCGGATACATGCGCTGCCTGAATGTTGCCGCCGATCGCGTACATATTTTTGCCGAGACGTGTTTTGTTAAAGATCACCCAGCAGATTAATGCCACCGCAATAGCAATGAGGACAATATACGGGATGGAATAACCCCCGCCCAGATCAATGTATCCAGAGCCAATGACGGTAAAATCGGGTCTTAATCCTCCAATCGGCTGTGACTGGTTGGGTTCCGTATCAAAATAAATGGAGTTCAGTCCATACACGGCAACCATTGTACCCAGCGTTGCGATAAAAGGGGGCACATGTAATTTGGCGACAATCAGTCCATTGACCAAACCCACGAATAGACCTGCGGTGATTCCAACCAGAATCGGCAACAACACCGGCAAATGGGGCAGATCGGGGAAGAAGCGGTTCGCATACTCATCAATTTGCAGCATCGATGCCGATACAACAGCCGTCAGACCAACCACCCTTCCCGCGGACAGATCGACCCCACCCGTGACGAGGATAAAGGCTGCACCGAGTGCAATAATGGCCCGTGTGGAGGATTGCTGTAAGATATCCCGCAGTGTAGAGAAGGCCAGAAAATTCGGATCGGCAATAGCTATACCAATGATGAGCAGAATCAATACGATAAAGATGGCGCGTTGTGTTACATAATTTTTCACTTGATTGATCATCTGTGTGTTCATCTGTTTCCCTCCTGACTAAGCCATCCGCTGCTGTGCGGCCAGCCTCATAATATCCTGCTCTGTTGCCTCGGCTCCGTCCACGATTCCGGTTAGACGCCCTTCGCTCATCACCATAATGCGATCCGACATACCAAGCAGTTCAGGCATCTCCGAACTAATCATAATAATGCTTTTGCCCTGACGAGCCAGTTCCGTAATAATGGTGTAAATCTCGAACTTGGCCCCTACATCGATTCCACGTGTCGGTTCATCCAGCAACAGAATCTCCGGATCGGTCAGCAACCAGCGGGCCAGCAGAACTTTCTGTTGATTACCGCCAGACAGGTTTCGAATCAGCGTGTTAACTGAAGGCGTTTTGGTTCTGAACTTCTGCGTCTGTTCCCGTGCTTCTTCCCGTCCCTTTTTCTCGTCCAGCAAGCCCACTCGATTTTGGTAGCGCCCCAGACTGGCAATGATCGTATTCTCATACACCGACAACACGGGGAATATCCCTGTAACCCTTCGTTCTTCCGTGAGCAACGCGATATTATGACGCTTCGCTGCTGCGGGGGAGTTAATCTTCACCTTGCGCCCATGAATCGAAATCGTACCTGAAGCAAGTCCGCGCAGTCCAAACAAGGACTCCATCAGTTCTGTCCGCTGTGCTCCAACCAACCCGCCAATGCCGAGTACTTCACCTTTTCGCAGCTCAAAGGATACATCACAAAACGATTTGGACTGGTTGGATGTCAGACCCTCGGCCTTCAATATCACTTCACCGGGTACGTTGGTCCGTTCCGGGAAACGTTCGTCCAGATCACGACCCACCATGCGCGTAATAATCAGATCTGTCGTTAAATCCGCAGCATCCCAAGTCCCGACAACAAAGCCATCACGCATGATTGTCACTTCATCCGAGATCGTCAGGATCTCCTCCATCTTGTGGGAAATGTAGATTATGGACACACCCCGATTGCGTAATTCATTAATAATGGCGAAGAGTTGCTCCACTTCCTTGCCTGTCAGGGAGGAGGTGGGTTCATCCATGACAATAACTTTGGAATTGAACGAGACCGCCTTGGCGATTTCCATCGATTGAATCTTGGAGACAGACAATGTTCCCGCTTGAGCCTTCGGATCAATATCCAGATTCAGGTCCTTGAACAGAGCCAGTGTATCGGTATACATCCGTTTCTCGTCCACCAGTATTCCCTTCATTGGAAATCGACCCAGCCAGATATTCTCCATCACCGGACGATGTGGGACCGGATTAAGCTCCTGATGAATCATGGATATGCCTTGCTGAAGTGCCGCTTTGGAATTTGGAATATCCACATCCTTTCCTTCGATGCGTATCGTCCCTTCATCTGGATGATACATCCCGAACAGACATTTCATTAGTGTGGATTTGCCCGCTCCATTCTCTCCCATCAAGGCGTGAACCGTACCGGGCTTCAGTTTCAATGTGACCTGACTTAGTGCCTGCACACCCGGAAATGCTTTGGAAACTCCATTCATCTCCAGCAGGTAAGGTGATTCCATCTTGGTTCCTCCCTTCCATATGACCGGCAAAAAAAAGGGACGTTACCCGAATGTCGGACGTCCCTGTCTCGTGTTGTTATTGGGCGTCGGCAATGTTGTCTTTGGTAATCTTTTTGTATGCAATCCAGACGTATTTACCATCGGTAATATCGTATTTGGTATTTTCCTTCGTCGGTGTCTCACCTTTGGCAAGTACGGAAGCCAGTGCCACCGTGGCTGCACCCTGATTTTTGGCATCATTGAGTACCGTGCCCAGCATCGTACCATCCTGCAGAGCCTGAATGGCTGGAGCTGTTGCATCCACACCTACAACCGGCATCGATTTGCCATCCTTGAAGTATCCGGCTGCTTTCAATGCCTCAATGGCACCCAAGGCCATGTCATCATTGTTCGCAAGAACGGCTTCAATCTTGTCGCCGTGGGATGCCAGGAACGCTTGCATTTTCTCCTGCCCCTTCACGCGGTCCCACATCGCCGTGTCTTCCGCTAGTGCTTCCACTTCGATACCGGCATCCTGGATCGCCTGAACCGAATATTTGGTCCGAAGCTCTGCATCCTGGTGACCCGGTTCCCCTTTCAGCATGACGTATTGCAGTTTGCCATCGCCGTTTTTGTCTGCTTCCGGATGTGCTTTCCAGTAATCTACAATCAGCTGTCCAGAGATCGTACCGGACTCCTCCGCTTTTGCTCCTACGTAGTACACTTTATCCCACTTGTTCATATCTTCTGCCACTGGCTCACGGTTGAGGAATACCACTGGAATATTCGCTGCCTTAGCCTTGTCAATGATGACACCTGCTGCCGTCCGGTCGACCGGATTCACGGCCATTGCATTGTATTTCTTGGACACAAACAGATCGACTTTCTCGTTCTGGGTCGGCTGTGCATTCTGGCTATCCACGATATCCAGCGTCGCAACACCTTCCGCTGCTGCTGTCATGGCATTACGTACACCCGTCATGAATGTATCATCAAATTTGTAGATGGCAACTCCAATCTTGGGCGTTTCCGTCCCAGCTGCTGTCTGGCCTCCTGTATCTGTTCCCGTACTTCCACCTGCACTGTCTCCGCCGCTGCTACACCCCGCCGCCACAACCATACATGCCGTAATCAACAGTGTCATCCAAGTTTTCTTCATATCCTAATGACCTCCCCCAAGTTCATTCGGCTTCACCGATGTCTTTATTATGAAAGGGTTTACATTAAATTCGAATACAATATCTTCACCTGTTCTATCGAAATCTTCCTCAAGTTAAAAAACAGCTTCATTTCTTCATTCAGTATTCGTTCCGGCACTCGTTCCAGCATTCGTTCATTGTACAAAAGGAAACAACAGCTTCTGGTTATCCATCCAGAACATATTGTCTGTACTAACCAGCTTGGTCTCAAGTAGAACTCTCGCTTGCACCTGTTGATTGTTCAGCCGCGCAACGGCTTGATTCAATCCCAGATAACCTGCGCTATATCCATTCTGAACGATAAGATGATCAAAGACCCCTTCTTGCAATTGCTCCAGTTGCTGTTGTTCACTGCCAAATCCAACAATCCTTACCTTGTCTGCAAAGCTGCGTCGATTCAGTTCATCAGCTGCTCCCAGTGAAGCCGGTTCCTGAAGAGTGATAAAGCCATCCACCTCCTGCTGGTCCAGCAATTGCTTCGCAGTCTGCCAACATCCGTCCCGTGTATTACATATCGATTTGGGTTCCACTTGAATATTAGGATACTGTACCAAGGCTTCCATAACTCCCTGCTCTCTCTGAATAAGACCAGAATTGAGAGGATCGGGGCCCAATAAGGCCACATGCCCTTTCCCTTCCAGAAGCTCCGCCATAGCCTGACCGGCCTGTCTTCCCGCCTCAACATTATCCATCGAGATGAAACTGGTGATGCCTTTCACGGGAAATTCATCGTTAAGCACAATGACAGGAATAATGGTTCCCTCGGAATTTGTTTTCTGTGCCTCCTGAATGATGTCACTAAGTGCCTTCTCACTTAGTGGATCAACCAATAGAGCTGATGCCCCCTGCTTCAGAGCCGATGCGGCGGCCTCCACTTGAGCCTGTTCTCGCGCACTGCGAGAAAACACTTGGCTGTTGATATTTGCCTGTTTGACCTGCATCTGACTTCCAGCAGAATCCAGAATGGCAGGCGTGTACACATCACCATCGGAAGGGTATGCTTCCACGGTCATCAGTTCGGCTCCACTCTCTTTGGCAGCCGCTTCGGCGCCAAGCCGGATGGCTTCCGCAAGTTCCCCTGTTCCAGCTGGCGTAATCAGCGCGATACGTGGCGGTGATGCCGTAGCATCGGGACTCGATAAGCCACAGGCGCTGCATATGAGCAGACAGCAGCTTGCAGCTGTCAGGGTTACTAACCGACGTTTCCGGATTCCAGGGAAGCCCGCAGCAACCTTTTTCCAAAACGTACGGATATTCAATCCTTTAACTCTATGGGCATCTTTCCTATTCACTTGTTTGTCTGTCATCAGGCTCGCCCTCCTTCTGCTGCGATTGAATGGGAATCCGAATCCAGACCGTGGTGCCTTCTTCCAACTCACTTGCAAATTCAAGTCCGTAACCCTCCCCATAATAGAGCCGAATTCGGTCATGGACGTTTCGTACCGCTACGCCGGAGCCTGCACCGCTTTTGACCACAGGACGACCACTCAATAATCCCGACATCTGTTCTTCCGTCATGCCGACCCCATTATCTGTAATGCGAAACACCAGCTTGTTGTCCTTACAATAAACATCGACCTCAATACTTCCTTCGTCCATGTGGTACTCGATGCCATGAACAATGGCGTTCTCAATCAGGGGTTGAAGCACCAGCTTCAATGTCAGGCAATCCAGAAGCGTCTCATCTGCATTGATGGTAAAGTTGAATTTGCGCTTGAACCTCATCTGTTGAATCGTCAAATAATGCTGCGCATGCTCCAGCTCTTCCCTGATCGTGATAATCGTTTTACCTTGACTAAGACTAATGCGGAACAGGCGCGAAAGAGACGTGATCATCGTGATCACTTCCTCATTGCGACTCATGCCTACCATGCGTACTACTGAATTCAGGGTATTGTATAGAAAATGTGGATTGATCTGGGCCTGCAAGGCTTCCAGCTCCAGACGCCGCTTCTGCTCCTGTTCATGGATAATCTCATCCATCAAGGTGCGGATTTTATTGACCATCAGGTTGAAACGACGGGATAGTCGTTCCACCTCCAGTGGCCCTTCAATAGGCAGCTCCACGTTGAAATCCCCACGCTCCACCGCCTTCATCTTGCGTTCCATTCGCCGGATCGGACGAGTCAGACTGGAGGATAGGAACAGGGATACAAGGATGACCAGTACCAGTACAACGACCAATACACGAATAAGATATCCGTTCACTTCCTGACGCGTTGTCATAATCTCATCCAGATAAGCAACACCGACGATTTTCCACCCGATGTTAGCGACTGACTTAACGGTATTCAGCCTTTTCTGTCCATCTGCCTCATCTTCATAACTGCCAGAAGCCACCAAAGCCTGTTCGATATTTTCGCTTTTGAGTCCCATATACATCAATTGCTGCTGCGGATGGTACACAATATTGCCCGCGCTCTCATCGATGATATAGACATATCCCCGTTGCCCCAGACTGACCCGACGGCTAAGTTCGTCCATCTGCTTGAAATTGATATCGACCAGCAGGATAACCTGCCGATCCTGACCATTTTGCCGTATCGTTATGCCTTTGCTCATGGAAACGACCCATTTATATGGGCCTGTGTACATATTCTGAATATGAGGTAACGAGAAACTCAGGTGATCCGGCACACGAAGCGCAGACTGAAACCACCCTTGCTGTGTCACATGGGCACTCGGTTTTAATTCGGCTGTAGGTCGGTTCTTGAGCAATTTTCCCGTGGAATCGAGCAGCGTAATCGAGATGATATCTTCACGACTGCTGAGCAGTGTGTCGAGCTGTTTGTCCACCAGTTCCCCTTCCCATGTCCCGTCACGCAGCATATGTTCCTCAATGGCACGGTACAGATGAGACATACTGCGAACGTAATCCTCCAGGTTATAACTGACCTGATCCACAATCTGTCTCGTCGTCAGTTCCGCACTTCGCTCGGCAGCCTGCGTGAACTTGTCATGCAGAAGCATCGCCATGATGGTCAGCACCAGAACGATGAAGACGGAGAAAGACCACGTAATAATAAACCGGATACTGCTGACCCTGGACGAACGCATCCTGGAGCGTAATTGAAGTCCTATGGACTTCACCCACCTCGACAAGAAGTTCATCGGAGTGAACCTTCACTTACTGCCTGGGAAGCCTGTTTACGATATTCTTTGGGCGAGACGCCAATATGTTTTTTGAAACAAAAACTGAAGTAATTGGGTTCAGCAAAACCAACCTGCTCCGCAATCTCAAACGACTTCAGCTCTGTCGAGCGAAGCAGTTCACGCGCTGCCTCCATTCGGATCTGCATCAGGTACTGCAGGAAGGTAAGTTGCACTTCTTTTTTGAAAATGCCACAAAAATAACCGGAGCTGATATGCAAATGCCCGCACACCTTCTGAATGGACAGGTCAGGGTCGGCATAATGCTCTTTCGTGAAGACCAACGCCTGCTCGACAATATCTTTATATACATGCTGCCGTCCGCTGGCAATGCGATGTTGTACGAGTAGACAGACCTCCTGTACCTTCTTCTGTGCCTCAGTAAGACCCGGCAGTCGGAACAAATCCGCATACAACTGGAACCCTGCACCAAAGATGTCTTCCATCTCCTCCCCTGATGCCTGTGCTGCCTTCCATACTGTTGTTAATACTTCAATTAAATAGAGCTGAATATCACTTCGCCCGTGTTCCACTGTAATTTCCCCGAAAATGATCGCCAGTGCTTCCTCCAGCTCTGCTTGTGTACCTGCCTTCAGGCATCGTGTCAGCGTCTGCTGCTTCAATTCGTCGAACCGCAACTTGCCCGCCGTCTGTCGCTCTACGTCCGCAATGTATATGATTGAATCCGTCCCGGGCACAAGCCGATAATCCAACGCCAGTAGGGCATCTTCATAGGCATGATTCACATCCGCGAGTGTATCCACAATCTGTCCAGAGCCCACCGTAGCCGGGATACGTAAATAGTGGTTGATGCTACGCATCACATTTTCCAATGCCTTCTGCTGCCGCTTCGCTCCATCTGTACCGCCCGTACGATCCACATAGAGCAGGACAATCGTCTCCTGATGCATAAAGGCATGACCAGCCCCATGCTCCGCCCAAACTTCTGCCGCAATGTTAAGTGCAGCAAAGCGTTTCAGTTCAGCATCCTCAGATTGACGCAAGGAACCTCCGGGAATGAATATCTCAGACTGATCCGCTACCTCGGATGTTGTTTTGTTATGTCGTTGTGGGGGCTCGCTGAATACTCCCTCAGGTTTCTCTTTCTGTACATCTCCATCCATATGCAGTGTCAATACGGACACCCCATAACGTTCTCCTGTCAGATCCAATCCGCATTGTTTGGCTTTACTATGAATATATGTAGAGGATTTTTGCCGATGGAGCAAGGTTGCCATCAGATCTGCCTGCAGTAACGGCAAGCTGGTGTGATAGTGCTCACGCAGCTGTTGTACATCTTCACGCTCAGCCACTTCAGCCGCCATCTGGGCGCGCAGTCTTGTGAGCAGTTCTGTGAGATGTCCTGCCGAGAACGGCTTCAGTAGATATTCGTCCACACTTAACGAGATGGCTTGCCTCGCATAATCAAATTCATCATATCCAGTCAAAATGACCACCTTCACGAGAGGATTACGCTTCCTTAATCTTTGTGCGAGTTCCAAACCATTCATGAATGGCATGCTGATATCGGTCACCACAATGTCCGGCTCTACCCGCTCCGCCATCTCCAATGCTTCCCGCCCATTCTCAGCCAAACCGACAATCCGCAGATCGAGCGCTTCCCAATCGACCTCTACAACAAGTCCTTCACGCACATCTTCTTCATCATCCACCAGCAGTACCCGGTACACGTTTGGATTCCTCCTTTTTATGACTGGCTTTATGCCCTAGCAACTAATATATGTGTGACAGTGTGAATCATTGGATATCTTATTGCTCATCAAATATGCCAAATGCTACGGGCTCATGTTGATCAGTTCCAAGTTTGCCATCATAATATACAATATTATCAGGAATATGTAATCGCTTTCTTTATTAGAGGTAAGGCAACCCTGTCGGGCAGTGCCTAAGTGAAATGTGAAGGATCGTATATGAATGCTAAAGGTAGGTTAAAGTAATACAAACACGGAAAATTTCGAAGTACTTCTAATAAGAGGTGTTTTGATTCTGACTATAATTCAGACTTTATTCTTGTTCTTTACGATGATTCGTACTTAATGTTTTAAAATAAATCATTGTTGTGTCTGGGTTGGTGTGTCCCATTATCTCGGCCAAACGGTGCAGAGGCGTATGCTCGGCCATGGCGTAGCCAAAACGATGACGCAGGTCGTGTGAACTCAGTCCTTCCAGCCCTGCTGTTATCATTACTTTTTTAATCAGGTGGCGCAGTGCTCTCTCCGTTAAACGATCATTTGTCTTCTCGGAAGGAAAAAGGTAAGCAGGATCGTTATCAAGATCAGATAAGTACTCATTCAACATGACAACACACTGTATATTCAAAGGGATCTTACGTTGCACGTTGCGTTTATCGGCTCTCACTGTCAGGTGACCGCTTCGTCTACCAAGTTCGATATCATGAGGCTTGAGGTTGCATACCTCCATCGTTCGCAAGCCTGTGTGAAACATAAGGGTCAGGATGGTCTGATCACGAAGGGAATTACCATACCCCACTGCCGCGAGGAATGCCTGCTCTTCTTCAAATGTCATTCGACGTGGACTTACTTTGTCTTCCGGAATGAATTTTAATGGTTTGGAAGGGTCATGACTGAGCCTGGATTCCAAGACAGCCCATTTGAAAAAACGCTTCAGCGTAATCAACCTCCGGTTAATGGTGGCTGGTTTCAATAACATAACTTTGTGAGCATCTTCACGATAACTGACTAAAGTGGATGTATCCACATCTTCAATTCGCAGTGAGAACTCTTCGCTGAGCATGGTGCTTTCCTTGTACCATTCGATAAAGTGTTTCAGATCACTTGCATATTCCTTCACGGTTTTGGGATGCAATTCTCCCTCATTAGCAAGCATATGTATGAATTCCTCTACTGTCGGTTCCCGCTGCACCGAAACCCCTGATGACTGATTCATTAGAAAATACCTCCAAATCTTGACTTATATTAGCGGACATGGTATTATCATATTAATCGATACATTAGCGGACATCAAGTTCGTGGTTTAAATGCACCAGGTGAGTGTCAATTTTAAATTATACTCGTCATAATGATCGGCTAAAAACTTATTTTTTGGAGGAATCACATGCAAACAGGTACAGTGAAATGGTTCAACGCGGATAAAGGATTCGGCTTTATCGAAACTGAAGAAGGAACAGACGTATTCGTTCATTTCAGTGCAATTCAAGGTGAAGGTTACAAATCTTTGGACGAAGGTCAACGCGTTCAATTTGAAGTAACTCAAGGTAACCGTGGACCACAAGCTGAGAACGTTACTAAACTTTAATTATATGAAAGCTGCCTTATTAATAAGGCAGCTTTTTATTTACACATATGTGTCACAGCAAAGTTTCCACATCACAAGAATGAAAGCGAGGTATTCCCCATGGATAAAGAACAATTGATCACAGAAGTAGCCAAGGCTGGCGGTTTCTCCAAGAAGAATGCTGAAAAAGCTGTAACCGTTGTATTGGATTCGATTCTCGAAGCTCTCAAAGAAGGCAAAGAAGTTCAACTGGTTGGATTCGGGAAATTTGAAGTACAGAAACGTGAGGCAAGAACGGGAAAAAGTCGGAAAACAGGCAAAGAAATTCAACTACCTGCAGGTAAAGTTCCTGTATTCACAGCAGGTTTAAGCATGAAAGAAGCTTTAAATTAAACCACGTAACAAACGTAACAACCCATTGAAAAGAGGTTTTTATTCAAACACACAATGATAATATGGATTTAAATGTCGTGTTTACTACCGTTGATGATATCATTAACTTTTATTCAGGCAAACAGACAAACACGGATCATGCAGAAGCTCATACTCATTCAAAGCCCCCACTAGCAAAGTCTGATTGTACCCTACGACCACCCACCCGCTAAATTAACATTTCATCTTGGACAACAAGAGGCCCTGATCCGCTCAAAACGGTCCAGGGCCTGATTTGCTTGGAAGCCAGCTCTGTCAGGAACCAGCTTTTTTTATCTTTTATGCACAACCATCCTATTTGCTGTTCAAAAGTTCGCGCAAGATCTGGAGATCATATGTAGAGACAAGACATTCCAAATGCGCATCCAGCCATTCCTCATCCTGATCCCACCACTTCAATTCCAGCAGCAGTGCAATCGTTTCTTCGTCAAAACGCTTTTTAACAGTCTTGGCTGGATTACCACCAACAATCGTATAGGGTTCAATGTCCTTAACAACGGTTGAATTGGATGCAACGATTGCCCCGTCTCCAATCGTGATACCAGGCATGATCGTTACATTTTGTCCAAGCCATACGTCGTTCCCCAGTACAGTGTCACCCTTATATGGAAGTTGTTCCAGTGTAGGTGTCACACGCTCCCATCCTCCACCAAAAATGTTGAACGGATACGTCGTCATGCCCTCCATCCGATGATTCGCGCCATTCATAATGAATGTCACACCTTCCGCAATTGCACAGAACTTGCCAATAACCAGGCGATCACCAATAAAGTCATAATGATGCTGTATCCGGTCATAGAAATGCTCTGGCGGATTCGTGTTATCGCTATAATACGTATAATCACCGATGTCCACGTTGGAACGCGGCGGCAGGTTTTGAATGTAACATACGGTTCGGATATTCTCACTTGGGAAAAGTTTTGTTTTATTAGGGGCCATATTGCAGTCCCTCCTTTTCCCTATTGTAACAGATAGTAAATCTTAAATGGACTAAGTGAGGTCTGACATGGACGAGGCCGGATTTTGCTGGATGTTCGCTCCGTCTAACCTGAAAAGCAGAACAAAAAGGGATTCGATCTGACCACCGAATCCCTTTTTTATTCTGCATACAACAACGTTGATCTGCAGGAGATATTTCTTATTTGGATGTAAGGCTTACTTGTGCAGCGGTTTGATCCCAGTTCACGGTAAGTCCCAGTCCTTCAGAGATGAAGCGTACAGGCACGAGTGTGCGACTGTTTTGAATGATCGCTGGTGCATCAATTTCGAGTGTCTCTCCATTTACGGTTGCGGTGCTGCTTCCGATCTTGAGCACCAGAGTCTGACCATTCAGAACGGCTGTTACCGTCTTCGCCGTTTTGCCCCAAGTCACTTCTGCACCCATTGCTTCAAGGATGGCGTTCACAGGCACCATCACTCGGCCACTTTGCTGCAGCGGGTCCTGATCCGGGAATGTGATCGATTTACCATCGAGTGTTACGGTAATGGTTTTGTAGGTTGTTCCGGATGAAGTATTCGAACCTGTCACTTCCGAAGTCTCAGGCAGCGGCGTTACTTCACGCCCAAGTTGCCTTTGCAGATTTGCAAGGCGGTTCAGTGCAAATGTGGTTAGTGACCCGGCTGCCATGGAGCCCATACCTCCGCCTCCACCGCCAAAGTTACCGCCAGGACGTGTCTGCGTATTATCTGTAGCCGTTGTTGCATCTGTTGTACCGTTTCCAGTTGCAGCACCCGGCTGAGTTGGAGGTGTTGTTCCATCTGGAGGTGTCATTCCTTCGAAACCTTCAGGCGGCGTCATACCTTCCAAGCCTTCAGGTGGGGTCAAGCCTTCAAATCCTGCTGGTGGTGTACCGCCCATACCACCTGCCGCATCTGCATTTGCAGAATAAGCGATGTTGGATTCAAACTGTTCTGTCGTATAAAATTTCGTTGGATCTGCTTCTACATAAGGACGAATAATATCGGCAAGGTCAGTAATACGATTCTGAATGCCTTCCATATAGTCCGTCAGTTCATTGACGTAGCCCAAATATTTTTCCTTATACTCCGGTACAGCGAGCAGGTTGTTAATCATCGGTACATTTTCCATGTTAATGCCCAGTACGGGCTCGTCCACAGATACGTTCGTTGCATTCGTGTTGGTCGTGGTCGATCCGGTTGCTGTACCTCGTCCTCCTCCACCCGAGTACCCGTTGAAGGACATGTTAAAGTCCCAAGGAACAACGGTGAACTTGCCATCGGCATCACTATAGAGCATGTAGTTGTGTCCTTTGTCGCCGTTATAACTGTCATAGTTGCCAAAAACCATGTTGCCTGCAATATATTGAAGTGCCGAATCCACGTCCAGCACACTCTCTATATCACCTTTTTCACCTTCTGGCATCTCGTTCAGCGTTTGGATGAAGGTTTTGAGTTTGGATTTGTCTTTATCCGTACCTAAATCTTTGGTGATTGTACTGTAGTCACTGCCCTCTTCATATTGAAGATAACTCTTCTCATCCGTATCATAGAGGACACCTTCCTCGTAATCCTCACCGTAGTTGCGTTCCAAGTAACTGTCATCTACGGCTTCAACCCCGGTGTAGAAACCGACCCGTTCGCCATTAACATACAGATTGACGTAGTTTGTCATCGGTACATCCATGCCAATGCTGCGCAGCGCCTCATAGTGAAGAACTTCACGCATGTACGATGGATCAGCATAGTTGTTATTCAGCACCATTTTGTCCAGTCCGAGCAGGGTTTGTGTTTTGTCATATTTATCAAACTTCAGTCTGAAGCTGTATCGATCCGAATCCTCCATCGAGGCCACGGCTTTCAGGGTCAGGTTCCCCTTAGTGGAGAAACCGACGTTGTCCAGCTTGTTGCCGTCCACTTCCACACTCACATTCTTGTAATCCTTATCCAGCGGACTTTCGAGCATACTCTTCCAGTCTGCATCATCAATCGTTACATTCACATCAATCACGTTGTCCGTCTGGAACAACGGTTCATACGCTTGCGTTACGTTTGCACTCGCGGTTGTCGCTGTGCTCTCTGCGGCAAATGCCGCATTTGGACCTGCCATCAGGCCAAAAGATGACGTTACCATCGTCACGGACAATGCCGTTACTGCAAATTTTCGTAATAGTATATTCAAATGATGAATCCTCCCTCTTGGTTTCTATTAAGCAACTGAGGCTTATGTAACCATGGTAGGGGACGAACCTTTAGTGAATCTTAAATAACGACCACAACAAAAAGTAGCCCATCAGGCTACATAAGTTGAACTATAAATGTTACACCTTATCACTCCGATTGCAGTACCATTTTCCGATCGCTCTTATCCCCAGATTTTCATCATTCCCTTTGTTTAAGGGGAAAATCCGGAGATAAAGGCGAACGCTACGTTTCTTCAAATTGGTTCTGCACTCTCCGTTTAGGTGTAAAATTGAGCTTCAACTTATATAGATACCTGCCAGGCTACTTATACTGATCCTTTATAATTCGATAACGGTCACTCCTTCTGCTTGGTAGTAGTCCTCATTCACATTGTTTAGAATGTTAGCCTTTAGCAGAATACCGACTCCGGCAAACAGTCCGATTCCATTCGCGTTCCCTTCGATTCGGTTATTTTCAATCAATACATTCTCGGGGTTCCCTTCGCCAATATTGCCAGCTCCAGCATCGCCTTTGTCGCGCTCAAGCCGTACGCCCCAGTATCCACTGGCAGTATTGTTACGAATCACATTGCCTCGAATCACCGTACCCGGTCCATTCAATACTTTGATTCCAGCCGCATCTGCAATCGTGGTTGTATTCTCGATGAGATTATCCTCAATTAGAGTATCGGGGGTACCCATCATCACCGAAATACCGATTCGACTGTTCTTGATTGTGTTGTCATGAATGTAGTTCCCTTTGCCAGACTTGCTGTGGTTGCTGGGCGCTGAACCCCCTGTATTGCCAAGCCCAATCCCTGCACCTGTCAGCACATCCATAATGACATTGCCGGAGATTTCATTTAAATACTCAAGTTCACCATGAAGATCGATGGCATCCAGCTTGGTTCCATTAAATGTATTGCCGCGTAACACGTTATTGTGAGCCACAAACTGAATCAGTGCTCCATGTCTGAGATAAGGACCTTCAAATGTACTGTCCTCCACCACATTCCATAACGTATCATTGTCAAAGCCGAGTCGATCGGTCTTGGCCGTTCCCTGAATCGAAATTCCGTAACCTGAACCTCCAGGGCCCAGATCTGTTGCATTGCGGAAGGTTGCATGCTTCACAACAACATCGCGGCTGTGCTCAATTCGGATAGCCATTCGTTTGAACTTTTCCACAATTACGCCGTCAATCGTAATGTCATACGATGGTACCTCGCCATAATTGGCAATATGAATCAGACTATCCGGCCCCCCTGCGGAGGGATTATTGGATTGATGATCAGTCGTGTAGCTGCCGGACCAGGATGAAGTTAGGGTCATGTTGGATACGAGAATGCTGTGCTGAGCCGATGCCTTCAGAACGGCACTGCTCGTCACCTGATCCAGCGATGTCTGTAGCACGGTTTCTTCACGGCTCTCCCCTCTCAGATTCACCCCGGATTTGAGCATCAGGTTGGTGGTTCCATCCGGCCCGGATAACAAATTGTACACTCCATTGGGTAAGAACACTTCATCACCCTCGTTAGCCTCATCAATGGCGGCCTGTATTGCTGGTCGGTCATCACTCGTGTTGTCGGCAGGATCTGCTCCATATTCGCGTACATCAATTGTACGTCCGGTCACGGCATGTGGAGCATGGACAGCATGTGGTGTGCCATCTGTTTCCGTCAGACCTGGGACGATAAAGGGCATCGTCCCTTCAGGTGGTTGGGGCACGATGTATGGGATCAGAGCCACAGGTGTTCCTCCCCGTGCAAAAGGGGCATACAGATGCACATCGGTAAGACTCGTATAAATACTTGCATCGGAATTGCCATGCCCAGTGATCCGTACATAACGTACAGAAGTGTCTGGGATATCAAACGCCTGCATTTCGGTTGTATCCCCACTGCTTTCGCCGTTGAATACCTGGGTCCACTGCTCACCGTCAACAGACGATTCCATCTCAAAAAATGTCTGTCGGACGTCCCCTTTGTAAAAACCAATCCCAACATAACCCACTGTCTGCGTCTGCCCCAGATCAAATGTAATCCATTGCCCCTCTCCGGCAACAGACCAGCGTGTATAGCTGTTATTGTCGAGGGTATTGGTCGCCAGGTTGCCATCGCTGCCACTTGCCGTGACGGAAGCCACAGGCAGGGATGATACCGGAACCGCAAGGGTGATCATATCGGTTGATAAAGCACTGCTGATATTGCCCGCCTCATCAATTGCCCTCACTTGAAACGTGTACGATGTTCCACTTGTAAGTTCGCTGTCACGAAATGACTGTTTACCTTGTTCAGCCAGCAAAACTCCATCCCGATAAATCCGGTAGGCAGATACAGCTGTATCATCGCTGGCAGCGGGCCATCTCAGTTCTGCAAACTCCGTTCCCCAGTTGCGAATCTCGAGCTCAGCCCCCTGCTCCCATTCGGGTGACTGCGTGTCATTGCCTTCTTCGATTAAAGCAATGACTGCTAACTGTGGACGCGGATTGCTCGTTCCGTTCGCTTCCTTGGTGTATACGTTCACGGAAACACCCGTTGATTCCGCATCCGCAAGCAAAAATGCAACCTGCTCCGCATCTGGACGACTCTTCACAACATCGGTTACATCCACTTCATAGACGGCCGGGCTTCCATTCCGATCTGCCGTAACCTGGAATGTGCCGAGCAGCGAACCTTCGTTCAGACTTTGGACCGGAGCATTCGACCAGGTTAACGAAGATTCGCTCCAGTCTGTTTCATTCAAACCGTACAGCGACAACGTGGTATCGATATTTGAGGTGCCTTTCTTGGCAGCAATCCGCAATCGATACCGATCTCCTTCCGGCTCATTTCCGGACATATCAAATTTGAAGTACACATATTTCTTGGTCGTTGAAGTGGAAGAGATGCTCAGTAATCCGTTGCTGGAACCTGTAGCCTGATTGAAATTCAGGTCAGGCTTGCTGCTGTCAATCGCCACATCGTCGCTTGGCAGCTTACTAGCGATGACCTTTTCAATCAGCGGTTTTTCTTCATCCACTTCTTCATCTCCAGGCGAAGTGTTTTCGGGATTGCTTTTGAAAATTATTGGCTCCGTAACGATCCGGTTCTTCACATGTTCATCCAGGAAGGCCCATGCCTCTGCATTCGCAGTCTCGGAAGCCGCCCCTGTAAATCCATGTCCCTGACCGGGTACGACTTTCATATCCACAATCGGCACACCTGCAGATTGAAGCTGTCCCGCGAAAGTAACACTGTCGGTATAGGGAATGGTGGCGTCAGCATCACCGTGCCGTATCCAGAACGGTGGATCATCCGGTGAAGCATAGGAGCCCGGCATGGCAAGTCTGGCCTGTTCCGGTACATCCAATGCGCGATGACCGCCAAGCAGAGCCGTGACCGAGCTATAATTATTGGCAAATGTCGTCGTAAAATCAGCGGGTCCGTACCAGTCGGCGACGGCCTGCACTTTGTCGGAATACTCAGGCCATCCGCCGGAACCTTCCAGATCAGGTACATCTACCGTCACCCCTGTATCGAGCTCTACAGTGTCACCAGCGACCATGTCCCCTGTTGTGCCGAGCAATGCAGCCAGATGTCCGCCCGCCGATGATCCCCAGACACCTATACGGCTTGGGTCCAGATTGTACTGCTCTGCATGAGCTCGCAGGTATCGAATAGCAAGCTTCACATCCTGAATCTGGGCAGGGAAAGGTGCCTCAGGCGTCAGTCGGTAGTCCAGAGACACACCGATGTAACCACGTTTGAGTACATAGTTGCATATGGAGTTCAGTGCCTGCTTCCGGTCCCCGTGGTTCCATCCACCTCCATGGATATAGACCATGACTGGCATCGGTTCAGCTGCCGCTGTCTCGGGAACGGCAATGGATGAATACATTGCCCGCCCGCCAGCCGTGCCAATCTCCACATCCTCATATAAAGTTACTCCCGGCGGTGGAGTAAATTCTGTGTTCTCCTCTCCAGGTGGCACTGGGGAGGGGGCAGGCGTTATTCCGGGAATAGCCTGACCGTAAATGGCAACATTGTCGATATACATGTTGGCCTGCATGGCATCTCCTGTCCGAAAACGAATTTTCACCGTGCTGTTATTGTTCGCTTCCGAACCCAGCGTCCAGCTTTTTAGCGTATTGCCTTCCTTATTCTTCAGGTCCGGGGTGCCCGGGGGAAGTTCAAATGTCTCCAGCGTCGTCCAGGATGTGCCACCATCCTTCGACCATTCGATAATCACACTTCCACTTATATAGGCGGAAGCACGCGTGTAGTAGCATAGCCGTATATTTCCGTATCCAGTCAAGTTTAGAGGCAGTGCAAGCGCATCGGTCCCGTCCATCTTGATCATATTGGGCAGCGAGGGAGCAGTTGTGGAAGATGACGTCTTGGCCTTGCTTCCACCTGCCCCTTCCTGCGACCAGGGAGCTCTCAATGCAATTCCGCCTGTAGAGCCAAAATTGTCCGGGTCATCAAAGTTTTCCGCGTAAATCTCCAGCTCCGGGCCCGCCGGCTCCGGGAGATTTTCTCTTTCTTCCTGTGTAGGGTTGAGAATAGAGCTAGGAACAGCATCTTCCATCGCCCGAACTTCATGCACGGGAACGATGGTGCCGTTAATGAGAATCATAGACATGGCAACAAGGACAACGCGCTTTTTCCACGTTTTGAACAATTTATTCACTTGTATCCCCTCCGCACGGTAGTCCATTCTTCTGACGTTATACCTTTGCGATCTGTCCGTTCTCCAGAGCTGCTGCTTCTTGTTGACTAGTTTCTTCCGCACGGTGAGCAGGACATCCTATTGCTTATGGTAATCATTGCTTATCCAGTACAATTCTAGCGACGCGGTGCCGACACGCCTTCACCGTTCTTGAACTTCTCTGTGGCTTCCTTGATGGCCTGATCCCCGCCTTTGGATTTCCATTCCTCAACTACTTTCGGCCAATCGGAGATCGGCTCCTTACCATAAACCATCTTAATCATGTGTGTGAGCAAGACCTGAGGAGGTGTATCCGAATTGGGAGCAATATCGGGATTCTGTACAAAAGCTTCCAAACGCGGATCAAAGTTAATGCCATCCCGACCTTCTTTGGCTAAAACCGTATCATAAATATTCATCAACTTTCTGCCTTCTTCAGTCAGGGATAGGGAGCCTTTGTTGTATGTTGTGTCCTGTACAAACCATAAGAAGGATTGACGGTAACGCTCCTCGTCCACGCCAGCAGAGTCTGTCGGAGCTGTATATGCAATCACACCATTATCCTCTGTGTAGGTTTCTCCTTCCGTGCCGTACGTGAAAAACTTCTCCGCTTCGTCGGACACCATCCAGTTAAAGAAACGGATAATGGAAGCCGGATCAGCCGCATCCTTATTAATAAAGTAAGCACGCGTCACCGGACCGTACAGATAATAACCGCCTTTTCCGTCCGGGCCGACAGGGGAAGGGATAATCTCGATTTTGGCATCGGGAACCGACGCTTTAATCTGCTTCTCCCACTGGATCAGTTCGTTGGCATTCATGGACCACATGCCCGCCTTACCGGAGAGAATCGTATTTTTGAATACCGTCGAATTGATGGTCGCAAACTCTTTGTTAATCAGCCCTTCTTCGTACATCGTCTTATAGACCGTCAGGGCTTGCTGCATATTCTCGTTATCCATGAACTTGGGTACAATCTGGTCACCCTGCTGCTCCATCATGGAGAGGAACTGTTGCACATCATAGGCACCAAAGAAGGTATCGGCATATTTGAAATCCTCACGCCCCATATATGGATTCTCCACGCCAAGCTTTTTAAAGGCGCGCAGCACTTCCATTGTCTCCTCCACCGTGGTAGGCACAGGCAATCCGGTTTGATCCAGCAGATCCTTGCGAATCCAGGTTGCCCGGCGGGAGGGATTGGATAAATATTCGGGGATGGCATAGATCTGGCCGTCATGGGTAACCTGGTCCCAGGCTTCCTTCGGCACGGCTTTCAGCAAATCTTGCCCATACTGCTGCAACAGCTCATCCAGCGGCTGGAATACCCCAGCTTCGACTGAGCCGGCCATCTCCTTGCCGTTGACGCCGCCGTCACCCTGCACCACATCAGGAATATCATTGGTGGCAAACATTTGCACCATTTTCTGCTCATATTCCTTATGAGGCACCAGGACAATTTTGAGATCGGTATTAGTCAGCTCCTCCAGCTTTTTCACCCATTTATCCTGGTTGATGTCGGGCGACTTCTCCACATACGTATACGCCAGCGTTCGCAGTGACATGGAGAACCTCGTCTTGCCATCTCCCCCATTCTCACCGGATTTCGCCCCGCTTCCAGTGCTGCATCCCGCCATGACGGTTGCCGCCAGCAATAGCGCCATGCCTGTGACCATCCACTTTTTCATGCTACCCCTCTTTTCATCCTGATTTAGATTTAGGTACCACTCGTTGGTGAAGCGATTTCAAATAGATGTTAAAACATCCCCACCGCCTGCAACAATGGGGATGTTTTAGATGAGATTGCGTTTTCTTTAGGTCAGCACTCAGCGTTCAACCACATCCAGTCATATAGCAGTATATAAATTGAACGTACAAACTTTACACTCAGCCACTGCGATTGCAGTACCCTCTTCCGATCGCTGTTATCCCCAGATTTTTTTGATTCCCTTTTCGGAGGGGAAAATCCGGGGATAAAGGCGAACGCTTCGCTTCTTCAGATGGGTTCTGCACTCTTCGTTCTTGTGTAAATATTCAGTTCATCTTAACTAGTACGTCTTGGATACCTCGATCTTCTTTGTTACACCATTGTCGGTAAAATAGAGATGAATGCCGTGATCCTGGTCATCGATGAAATAAGGGACATACTTCGGCTCATCGATCTTATACGGCACAAGCAGCGTTACAATTCTATGGCTTGAAGCAGGCCGCGTTTCCGCGCTTAGATGATAATGTCTGTCCAGCCCTTCATACTCTGCCGGGTCCACCTCTGCGAATTGATCTGTCTGGCTGAGCGACAGCTCACCGGAGGAAGCATATACAAATGTCCCCTCAAGCCCTGCCTTATTCCCGTTCAGACGGAAACTCTGCCCTTTCAGCTGTAACGGGTGTAGTGCATGGAACAGCCATTGGACACTGTCCGGCTTCTCCAGATCAATGTGGTCCACAATAACGAAGTACGATGACTGCAGAAAATGTATTTCCCGTACAACACGCTTCACATGCGGTACGGTGCTGGCGTAGGCATCGGTCGCTACCGCGCGCACATAACCATCGCCGTCCCGCCAATAGGCCTCTTCGATCTGTCCGGTTGCAGCCATATTCAGCACTTTATTGTTCTCGGCATACTGCCCTGCTCCGCCAATCAGCAGATTGTTTTTGGAGCGTGTCTGCCTGCGCCATTCCCGATGGAAGGAGCTGCCGTGCGCGATATAATAGCCGGTATCCGCGGCAAGCGGCTCACCAAACGCATGCAGAGTAAAGCTGTTCTGATCCGCATGACTGTGACTGATGGAGCCATAACGGCTCGACTTGATCAGAAGCATCATATGCTCATTCGGATCATCCATCCGGTGATGCATGGCTACCCACCCCACATCACGGAACCACTTCAGCGGCTCGATGTCCACAGGCGACTCTTCCTCCACCTGCGGATAATCGTGGCGATATACCAGCTCGTCAAAGTTAAAGTCCCACCAACCGTAGTTATAAAAAGCACCCTCTGTCCCCGGATCGGATTGACGTACACGCTCAAAGTACCACTGGTACCAGCGGTTGCCTGTAACCCCCGCCAGTTGGCGCACAAGATAACCTGTTTTCAAGTTTACCGGGTCACCCAGCGTAGACTGATCTCCAAAGCTGGCGCGCCGTGCATCAGGCGGGTACACGTAGAGTGGAAAATCCCCGGTACGCTGGAAGAACGGCCGACGGAAGAAGTCGATGCCCGCATAGTTTCGCAGCAGATTCATCGCTTCGGTCACGTAAGCCATACCTGTTGTCCAGTACATCGGACCTTCAGCCCAACCTCCATCACTTCCTCCCCAGGGGGAGTACAGACAGGCATAATAATCGATCGCATAATCCAACCACTCTGCAGCTTGCTGCTCCTCATGCATCATGGCCATACAGCAAGGCACAAGCACGGAAGACAATGAACGAATTGCATGGCTGTCATAAGGCACATGATGGATCTTCGAGCGAACCATCACATGCTGGGCTACCTGTTCTGTCCGCCGCAGCAAACTGCGTCTTACCACATCTTGCTCTTCACTGTTCAACTCATCATGCAGCCAATCATAGCCCCAAGCAAGCGCCGTTGCGACCCGAAAAGCCGCCTCATCGTTATAATCGCGGGAGGTCGTTCCCTCCGTATCCCAAGCCGCCACATGCAACAGCCAGGTTTTCGCCGCTTCAAGCAGCCGTTCGTCTCGAAGCACCCGTCCAGCGATACTCAGATGACGAATCGCATATAACACTTCCTGACAGTCAATGTACATTTGCCTCCAGAGCGAAGCGACACGTTTGTTCTCCGGGTAAGGCTGCGGTTCACGAATGGGCTCACGATTGGCCCACGGCTCCACGGATTTTTCCATAAATACATTCCAGCCGCAATATGTAGCATCTGACGCAATGCCATCAGCAAGTGCCTTTAGCTCATCCTCTCCGAGCCACAGCCGTGGGTGAGACGTGTCTGTGGAAACGTATCGCTGTGCCCGGGAAGGTAGAGGTGTCTCGGGTAATCCCACTGGTACAGTGAACCGCCGCACCTCACTCCAAGCCGACATTCCCCCTTGCTTCCCCTGTAAGACGTCCGCTTCGTATTCGCTCCCTTGCTGCACTAGATGATCTACAAGCAGCGCATATCGCCAATAATAATCCCCTGGTTCAAACACCCGGTCTGGCGTGAAAAAGTTATACGGAAGCGGCGCAAAGATCATCGTCTCTTCTTCCTGAAAAGAAGGGCTCGCCGATACTTGCAGCAGATAGGCATTCTCATCCTCCTGCTGTGCCGCCATCCAGGTAAACCTTGGCGGATTCTCTGCCAGAACGGTATGCTCTTCAGGGGCATAGTCCACATGGAAAGGCCCACTAATGGGTTGGTACAACGGTCTTTCTGCAAGCTTCCGTTTCAATTCCATCGTATCGTTCCCTCCTTATCGCAATGTTTTAACATCAACGCATGTACATTCCGCCATTGATCTCAATCGTTTCTCCGGTTATAAAAGTACCCAGCTCGGAACACAGGTACAGCGCCGCACCTGCGACATCATCGGGAGTCCCTTCCCGTCCAAGCGGGATGCTGCCTACAGCAGAAGTTCGGCCTTCCGCCGAGGTGAACGTAGCATGGAACGCAGTCTGTCCGATGAAGCCCGGTGAAAGGGCATTGACCGTAATCCCGCCAGGAGCCAGTTCTTTGGCAAGTCCTTTGGTTAACGCAATGATGGCCGCCTTGGATGCTGCGTATATAGCTGCACCCGGTCCGCCCCCATTATGAGCCGCTACGGAGGTCAGATTGATAATTCGTCCTCCGCCAGCCGCCTTCATGCCAGGAATGACCGCTTTGGAGACAAAGACGGCGCTCTTCAGATTGACATCCATAATCCGGCTGTAAAGCTCCTCGCTCATCGTTTCAATAGGGCTCCGCTCCACCAGATGCCCCGCATTATTGATCAACAGGTCAATTGGACCGCCGAAACGAAGCGTGATATCCCCAACCATCGATTCTATGGCATTCATATCGGTCACATCGGCCTGAAATGCCCCCGCTTCACCACCAGCATCCCGAATCGCTGCCACGACCTCCTCCGCCCGCTCCATATTATGCAGACCATTCACAGCCACCTTTGCCCCACAGCGAGCCAATGACCCGGCAATAGCAGCGCCAATCCCTCCACTGGAACCTGTTACCAATGCAATTTTGTTCTGCAAGTTAATATTCATGTTTGATCTTCCTCCCTGTTATTGGTTTCAATTACATTAAATCCGCTTGCTGTGCTGATCGGCCGGAAGCGCCATCGTAATGGTCGTTCCCAAGCCCCGCTCACTCTCAATCATCAAGCCATACGTTTCTCCAAATACCAGTTGAATCCGTCGATGGACATTCATAAGACCAATGCCTCCACGATGGTAGACATCATCGGAATCTTCCCCTGCCAGACGATTCAATTCCAGACGGTCACGCAGCTTCTTCAGGCGTTCCTCGTTCATGCCCATGCCGTTATCCTGCACGATCACAAGGAAGCGATCTTCTAGGCGCCGAGCATCGATGCGGATATAATGACCCGGTTCCATGCCCTGTGGAAACGCATGTTGCAACACATTCTCCACCAGGGGCTGAAGGGTGAGTCGAACCATTTTTTCCAGCAACAGATCCGGTGCAATGATGACCTCCACTTCAAGCTCCCGATCCATGCGATGTTTCATGATGGAAAGGTAGGCCAGCACATGCTTCAGCTCATTGGCAACCGTAATTTCCTCCAGATTGGTCTGAATGGAATAACGGAGCATATGGGCCATCGATTCCACCATCTGTGCAATTTCTTCGGAGTCCTGTACAACGGCGTAACATTTGATCGTCTCCAGCGTGTTGTAGAGAAAATGCGGATTGATCTGCAACTGGAGCGCCTGAAATTCCGCACGGTGTCGTTCCAACGCTTCCTGCTGTAGCTCAATTTCCGACTTCTGGCGGCGCAGCTCCGACTCATATACACTCTCAATCATGTCCGACAAACGGCTGACCATCAGATTATAGCTGCGGATCAGCACTCCGATCTCATCGCGCCTTTCCTTCATCTCCACCTTGTTCCAGATTCCCTTCTCCGTCTGTCTCATTCCGTTCATCAGCACCCGAATAGGTTCCACTTGAGATGCTCCGATTCGGTAGGCCACAACAAGCGCAGCCAGCAAGGTCCCTGCACCAACCCATAATGTGGCTGAGCGGATCGTTGCAATCGGCCTTTGAAGCTCCGACAGCGGCACGGAAGCAACAAAGCGCCAGCCCGAATAGGCAGACAGCTCCGATATAAACAGCCGCTTGGTACCATCCGTGTTCTGTTCCAGAGACCCTGCCTCCATGTGCATAAGTCTGTCCACGGTGCTGGACGACATCACGGTCTGCGCCTCCTCGTCCCCAGGAGTGTAGATGACATTTCCGTTCTGATCCATCACATACTGATAGCCCCCTTGACCGAGATCGAGTTCTCCCCAGATGTTGTCAAGCTCCAGCACATTCACTTCCATCGCCAGCACTCCATTTGGTGTATAGGAGGATACCCCCCTGATCCGGCGCGCAATCGTAATGACGTTTGCATTCTGTCCACTGCGAATACTGCGGGTGAGCAAAGTCGATTCGCCATTCGCAGGGGTTGCAGCGAGCACCTCCTTATACTGCTGTGCAGCATCGATATCGGGTATGCCCGCTGAATTCTGGTTGTCATCGATGACAACCCGCCCGTTCTCCCCGATAACATACAGAAACTTGATCTGTGGATATAACATAAAAACAGGTGGGAACACGTTCCTTTTAATCTGACGGCTGTACTCGTAATAGGCATAACTATCCTCCGAATTCATATCGAGGAAGTGCTTCACACTTCCGTTCGAGAGGATGGAGTAGGTCGCACGATCATAATTTTGCAAATACAGATCGGTCTGGTACGCCGTATTACGCATCGTTTGGGCGATGTTGTCCGCCAGCTGATCGTTCATCTCAGTTGAAGCATAGGTATAGGTAAACAAGCCAATGGCAGACAGCGACAACGTAATTACGATGGCAAAATGAAAGAACAAGCGGATCGACAGGCTTCGCTTCATCATTCAATGCCCAACTTACTGCGATATTCGGACGGGGTCAGTCCGGTAATTTTCTTAAATGTCTTGGTAAAATGGGGATGATCCGCATACCCCACCTCGTAGGATATATCCGTAATCCGGTTGCCCGGTTGTTCCAGCATGCGTTTGGCCAGTTCCATTTTGCTGCGTATTCGGTATTGGATAAAGGTCTGACCTGTCGTCTGTTTAAACAGTTGGCTGAAGTAGGATGGGTTTAGTCCAAGCTTGGAAGCAATCTCGTCCAGTGAAACTTCCCGGCGCAAATGCTGCTCCAGATAAGCCTTTGCTTCTTCCACCGGATGCTTGCGCTTGCCACTCCGCTTTTCCTTGATCCTATTCATCAACGTCTGGATTTCGTTGCCCAGAGCCTCGAAGCACTCTTTTGAGGAAGCGCTTACAATTATCTCACTGGACGTACTCATCGTTCCGTTGCCACGGGCGTTCATTCTGGCTACAATCAATTCCAGCAATTCCTGAAAAAGTTCTGCTGTCTGCTCAGGCATCAGGGCATATGCCGGATAACGATTCGACCATGCTGCGAGCAGTTCCGTCACATCGGATTGCCTTAACTCCCATATAGCGTCTTCCAGACGCATGGCCCAATCATTCAGCTCCCTCACGGGTACAAGGGATACCGTAGGTTTATCCTCTTCGGATGCCAGCAATTTGAGCAACAGTTCATGAAGCTCCTGTCGTCCCACTGGCTTGAGCAGATATCGTTTTACCCCATAATCCATACAGGCTCTTGCATATTCAAAGTCTGAATAACCGGAGACTACAATAATGCGCATCGTACTGCCTTGCTCGGATAAACGTCGACACAACTCAATGCCATCCATCGTTGGCATGCGAATATCCGTGAACAGGATGTGTGGCCGAAAGTCTTTCACCACCTGAAGGGCCTCTTCCCCATGCGCCGCCTGCCGAATCTCACAATCAAACAGTCCTGCTTGCTCAATCATCTTCGCCAGACCCATCCGAATCATCGGTTCATCGTCCGTAATCAAGATTCTGAACATCGCCATTCCCCCGTTTCCGTCAGATCTGTATGCTGCTTGTAGTTAAGATTTGACGGAGCCGACCATGATTCCTTTTACAAAATGCTTTTGCAGGAAAGGGTATATGATAATGATTGGCAAGGTGGCGATGATGATGGTCGCCATTTTGATGCCTTCCGGCGATGTATGTGCAAGGGTGCTATAGACGGCAGAACCCGGATCGACGGAAATATCGTCACTCTCAAACAGCTTCTTGAGTGTTACCTGGATCGGCCACCAGGCCGGATCATTCAGATAATAAAGCGCGGTGGAATACGCATTCCAGTGACCCACCGCATAGAAAATACCGAGTGATGCCATGGCCGGTTTGGACAATGGAATAACGATACGCCAGATGATGCCAAACTCCCCACAGCCATCGATGCGGGCGGCATCGATCAATTCACCCGGCAGCTGGGAGAAGAACGAACGCATGACGAAAAAGTTAAAGGCGTTAATCGCTCCTGGCACAATCAGCACCAGTGGATTGTTGACCAGATGCAGCTCCTTCATCAGGATAAAGTTCGGAATGAGCGGCGCCGAGAATACGACGGTCACCAAGACAAACATGACAACAAGAGAGCGACCCTTGTACTCTGGACGGGACACGGGATACGCGAGTGATGCCGTTGCGGCGAGATTGACCAGCGTACCAACTAACGTTACCCCAACCGATACCGCAAAGGCCCGCCAGAAGGCAGCATCGCCGAATACATATTCGTAATTGATCCAGGTAAAAGCTACAGGCCAGAAGCTGACCTTTCCGCCCATGATCGCTTCCGAACTGCTAAGTGATTGGGCCAGCACATTAATGAAAGGCAGAATCATCGTCAACGAGAGCAGCGTAAGAAAAACGAGATTGCCAATGCGAAATATACGGTAACGGACACTGGGGGTACGCATCCATCTCGCCTCCTAATACAGGCTTTCGCCAGTTGTTTTTTTGCTGAAAAAGTTACCGAGTAGAATAAGCATCAAGCCCACGACTGACTTGAACAATCCGATGGCCGTAGTATAACTGTATTGTTGTGAGAGAAGTCCAGCTTTGTAGATATACGTATCCAGAATTTCACCCGATTCCAGATTGAGCGGATTCAGGAACACAAACACACGCTCAAAACCCAGATCGAGGAACTTTCCGATGTGCAGCAGCAGCAGAATCATAATCGTTGGCAGCAAGGATGGAAGGGTAATCGACCATATTTGCTTCAAACGCCCGGCTCCGTCCACCTCTGCCGCCTCATACAGATCGGGATTGATGCCCGCAATGGCTGCCAGGAAAATAATCGTTCCATACCCAGAGTCACGCCAGATGCCGGAACCAATCAAAATGGAACGAATGTACGAGTCTTCTCCAAGGAAGTAGATTGGTTGCATCCCCAGAAACCCAAGTGCCTTGTTTACCACCCCGGCGTCCATCGAGAAAATGCCCATGAAGATCCCGCTAATAACAACCCAGGATAGAAAGTGAGGCATGTATACAATCGTTTGCAGCAACCGTTTAAACACAATCATCCGTACTTCATTTAGCAGAATGGCCAGTAAGATCGGTACCGGGAATGCAATCACCAGATCATATAGTCCGAGCAGAAGTGTATTATTGAGAATTCGCAAAAAGTCATAATGGCTGAACATCTTCTGGAAATGCTCCAACCCTACCCAATCACTGCCGGTGATGCCTTTGAAAATGTTGTAGTTCTGAAAGGCAATCACTGAACCGAATAAAGGTACATATTTGAAGAGGAAAAAATACAGGATACCCGGTAAGGAGAGCAGATATAGTATCCGGTATCGCCACAGATAACGTCCCGCATCTCCGAGCCGAACGCCCAGACCAGACGAGTGAAGTCCGGTTGCCCCCCGGCTTGGTGGCACGATATCTGCCGGCTTCACGTCTTCTCCCCTCCCTGCTTCTGTGATTGCGCACTTCTCAAGTTATCAGGAACGTTCTCGTCCCATGGGATTTCATTGAATTCGATGGAAATGTAATCCGGCTCACGGTCGATAATACGCGAGAGCTCACGTGTGAACACCTCCACTATCTCCTGCTTTTGCTCATCCGTCCTGCCTTCATACAATCTGATCGTAATTTCTGGCATCCGATTTAAGCTCCCTTCATTACGTGATGTAAACGCTTTAACAACTTCATCTTAGCGTTCCTGCGAAAGGGCGACAATGGACTGTCTTTTCGTTCACTTGTGTTTTCTTTAGGTCATGACAAGCAAGCTCAAAAAGCCCCCTTACGAATGGGGACCTCTTAGAACATAATATTTTTGGGATATATAGTAATTAATTTCATCTATCTCACTAGAACCTTGCATTAACAAACGTAATAATAAAGATCGAAAGTGAAAAACACGCCCACAGAACCAGTACCTTAGAACCATTTTTGCTCCAAAAGCTAATATTAATATGACTTTATAACGATATATTCTACGAAGTAACTTACCTGGGGGTCCTATAAGTGAAGTAGAACTTGTAACAATGCAAAAAGCACACTGAAGCATGAGAGAATGTCACGTAACCACAGCAAAAATCAGAATTATAGAAGTTGTACGATAGCATTTTCCCACTAAATATTCGTTAGATTACATAGCGTATAGCATCCCATCCAGGTATAGTGCATTTTCATATTTGTAGAAGGAGTGAACCATCTTGTTTAATAAGCTTCGCTGGAGTACCATGCCTTTCTTTATCAAAAATTTGGTGATTTCATTTGGCAGCATCATGTTGATCGGTGTAATCCTGATTACTGCCGCGTATCAATTGCAAAAAAATATCTTGGTTGAACAGTTGCACGACCAGGCTACCGTCATCACCCAGAAATGGTATGACGATCTCGACACTGCCAAAGTGGCAGAAGCAGCTAAGGAAAAAAGCTACTCCGGTCCTGTACAGCTGGAAATGAAAGCTTACCTTGATTCCATCCATGAATTCTATCCAAACATCGCGCAAGCGTACATTTTTGGTTCAGAACTCGAGCAAGGAAACGGAACGTCCATCATCGCGATTCCAACGAACCTGTTGGAACCATTCGAGCAGGACAATCTGCCCGCAGGTGCCATGTACCCACTGCCTCAGAATAACGTTGTGGTGCTGGAACAGATGAAAAAGGACGGAAAGCCGGCCTTCAGTGATTTCTACACTGATGACTACGGAACTTGGACTACTCTGATCTATCCGATTAATAACGCAGATGGCTCCATGTACGCCGCTCTTTACTTCGATGTAGATGCAAGTGCCGTTCCAAAAGGCCTGAACAAACTGCTTACGTACGGTTTGATGTTCCTGATCGGTTTCCTGATCCTGTTTATGGTGTTGCAATTCATTTTGCTGAAAAGAACGTTACTTCCGATCCGCAATCTGATGAAAGGTATCGAAGAAGTCAGCACGGGTAATCTGGACGTAACCATCGATACCGGGCGAGATGATCTGGGTATCATCAATGAAAAGTTTAATGCGATGATCGATCGATTCAATACAACCATCTATAAAGTACAGAATACTTCGCATCACCTCTCGGAATCTTCCAAACAACTACTGGGCATTTCCGAGAAAAATAATGTGAACATTCAATCCATCAGCACCAATATTCGAGAAATATCTACTGGACTGGTGTCACAAGATAAAGCCACTGTGGAGAACGCACGCGCCATGACAGAGATGTCAACGGTAGTGCAGACGATCGCCAGCAGCTCAGCCGATGTGGCAGATGAAGCACTCAGCATGGAGCAGCGCTCCAGCACAGGTAATGTGGTGATGCAACAAGTCATTGAACAGATGCGCCTGATCTCGGGTGCGGTGCAAAATACGTCAAACTCGATTCAGTCTTTGGAAAATAACTCGAACCAGATTAGCAACATTGTTAACGTGATTACGGAGATTGCTGGACAAACCAACTTGCTTGCACTTAACGCTTCAATCGAGGCAGCCCGCGCAGGTGAAGAAGGAAGAGGTTTTGCGGTGGTTGCAGGGGAGGTACGTAACCTGGCAGAGCAATCCCAGGAATCAGCGACGCAAATTCGACAGTTGATTGAAGAAATTCAACGGGATATCATGCAGTCTTCCGAGGCGATGCAGTTGGGTTCCAAGGAAGTTACCAAAGGCTTGGAAGTTACCCAAGAGACTGGCGTATTCTTCGAGAATATTCTGACTGCTACGAATAAAGTTGCAAATCAGATTCAGGATATCTCCAGTTCTACGGAAGAGATCTCGGCAAGCACACAGGAAATGTCTGCCACGGCCGATGAACTGTCTGCCAATGTCAGCAAGGCAGCAAGCAGCAGTAAACAAATTGAGCAGTCCATTGATGAGCAGGAAGCCTCCATGGCAGCCATTGTGAGTGCCTCCGATGAGCTCTCGGTTGTATCCGAGCAACTACAAGAACTGATCTCATTCTTTAAAGTACGCGCAGAATAGAATTAGTAGGATATATATAAAAGTAATAAGACACAGTAAAAAAACCAAGGCTCATGAGTGACTTCACTCAAAGCCTTGGTTTTTTTGTTGTTACCAGGGTAGGTGGGTAAATTCTAGTTCTATACTTCCCGGTATCATTTAACAGACAGTATTTCTTCTGCATATATAATTGTTGGACTCTGGTCTTAGATTTTGGACACAGGGCAAGAGTTGAAAGTTTCAATTTCTATAAATTCAATTTATTTTTAGTTATGGAAATAATGATATGTTTTAAAACTTTACTATGATATAGTTACTCTACATTTAGAAAATAAAACCAGAAAAGAGGATATTATGAAAAAGACATTTTTGCTCAGTTTAGCTATGTTCCTACTACTTCTCCCTCTTTCCTCAACAACATTTGCGTTCCAAGAAAGACTTACGGTTTCTGAGAATATGACCTTTACAACAAGGTTATTATCGGACAATTCTAGATATCTATTCAATTTCAATGTGCAAGGTGACGTTGAGTTGAGAAATGTAAAGAAAAAAACTTTGATCTGGAGCACCAATCTCAAGGAACGCAGAGTTGTTATGCTTGTTATAGATCAATATAACGGAAGACTGAAATTGACGGACTATAGCAATACTCCCTACTGGACATCCGACAATCAGGCGTGGGCCAATGCGTGGTATGGCCCGGGAAATGTACCTGAAAATCTTGTGGGCGACCTGCTAATCATGCAAAATGATGGAAATCTAGTTCTCTATAATACAAAGAATATAGCTAAAGGATGGTATCCTGTCTGGGCTACTAACACAGGTGGAGGAATACACGATTAATCCATCCTATTTGACCCGTGAACATTAAAGATAACAAGACATCTAACATATTTGCTATGTCCACAAAGGCATGTGTGATGACCAATAATATGGTTATCACACATGCCTTTTATTTTTAACATTTTATTTTGAGAAATAATCCCCTGCCCTCTTGATCCGCTGTCCGCCCCCCATCCATACCATGACAAAGATCACATCCATCTTCCCTGTTCAAGTGCTACAGTTGTTAACGACCAACTGACCATAATAGTAAAACGGTCACTAAAGGATTTACCTTACCATTAGCCTTTCAACCTACAAGGAGGTGTATATGTGATGAAAACGATAGATCGAAGGCAACAGGTGATGGATTCTGCCGAGAAATCCTTTGCCTTGTTTGGCTACAAAGCCACAACGATGGAGCAGGTTGCGAGACTTGCCAATGTGGGCAAGGGAACGATCTATACTTTTTTCGAAAATAAGGAAGAACTGTTCAGCGAGATTCTGCGCTCGATCATTGCGGATATGAGACAGATTACAGAGCAGACGGTGAAGGAAGAGAACTCCTTTCTGGATAACGTGCATATGAGCATGGATTCTCTGCTGGAGTACCGGGAGGAACATGAGCTGTTGATCAAGCTCTTTCAGGAGGTTAACGAGTTCGGTACTCCGCAAGCCAAGGAAGGTTTGCAGCAAGTGGAGACAGCCATTCTCGAATATTTGGAGCGTCAGGTCAGCCGTGCCATGGAGTTAGAGCAGATTCGGAGGGATGATCCCAAGTTGGTTTCTTTTGTCCTGCTGAAGCTGTATGTCACCTTAACCTCAGATTGGAACAAAGCGCATCCTACGTTGCACAAAGATCAGATCAAGGATTTTGTGGGCCTCTTTCTCAAGAATGGCTTATCCCCCACCTAGAGAAAGGCATGCCAATAGATTCACAACTTAATAGAGATAGAACAAACGGATTAGCGTAAGGATAGGGAGAGAACATGATGAAATCATTCCACGTATTTGGGCAGGATCTGAAGTCCGCCTTCAAGAAACCAAAAGTATTTATTCCGATTCTCGTTGTACTGTTCATTCCGGTATTGTATAGTGGCCTGTTCCTGAATGCATTCTGGGACCCCTATGGCAAAATGAATGAATTACCTGTAGCCGTGGTCAACACGGATCAGGGCGCAGTCTACAATGACAAATCACTGGAGGTCGGTCAGAATCTCGTCGATGAATTGAAAAAAAGTGATGATTTCGACTGGCAATTCGTGACTCGTGAACAAGCAGAACAAGGCATGCAAGACAACATGTATTATATGACGATTGTGATTCCGGAGGACTTTTCCATCAAAGCAACAACCCTGATGGATGAGCACCCCGAGCCGGCCGACCTGATCTACGAACCCAATGAAGGATACAACTTCCTCGCAGGTCAGATTGGTGGCACGGCGGTCAAACAAATTCGCTCCAAAGTCGCTGCCAAAGTCACAGAATCGTATACCGAAACGTTATTGGATCAGATCGAAAAAATCTCTGGCGGTTTGGCGGATGCAGGGGATGGCGCAGGTCAGATTCATGATGGTGCGATCAAGCTGGATGACGGTACTGCTACATTAAAAGAGAACCTGTCCAAACTGGCCGCTGGCACCGACAAGCTGGAAACCGGCATAGTTCCGTTAAAAGAAGGTGCGTCCACTCTCGTCCAAGGCACACGTGATCTTCATACGAGCGCGAGTGCCCTTTCCAGTGGGCTGTCCCAACTCGCAGCAGCAGGCACGAAGCTGAGTGATGGAGCAACCCAGGCTGAAACTGGCGACAAACAGCTACAGGCTGGCATTCAATCTGCTCAAGAAGGCGCAGCTAAGCTAGATGCTGGATTGGCGGCTTCCGAGGAAGGCAGCGCAAAGCTGACTGCTGGGCTGCAAAGTTCTGCTGAGGGCAGTGGCAAAGTTAGCGAGGGGGCAAAAGCGGTTGCGCAAGGTCTTGCCCAATTAGCCGAAGCGAGTCCAGAACTGGCCGCAAGTCCAGCTATGAAGCAGCTCCTGGCAGCAAGTCAGGCAGTTGCCGCTGGTAGCGAGCAGGTGTATCAGGGCGGGCAACAATTGGTCGCAGGCAGTCAAAACCTATACGCTGCACAGCAGCAACTGCATCAAGGCAGCAGCCAGTTGGTACAGGGTGAACAACAACTCGTACAAGGTGCCACGCAATTATCCGCCGGACATGAAAAGCTTGCGACGGGACTACAGCAATTCAATTCCAAATTATCCGAAGCAGCGTCTGGAGGAGCCAAACTTGCGGACGGTTCAGCTCAATTGAATGCGGGTGCAGGCAAGTTGGTTGCGGGTGTAAGCCAACTTACAGATGGAATCACAACCCTTGCAGATGGCTCACATAAGCTGGATGACGGTGCAGGTCAGTTAAAAGAGGGTACGCTCAAATTAACCGACGGCTCTGGCGAACTTGCCACTAAGCTCAATGAAGCGGCTGAGCAGACGGCTAGTGTGAAAAAGACCGATGAACTGGTAACCATGTATGCAGAGCCTGTTCAGGTCGATGAGCATAAATATAATGAGGTACCCAATTATGGTACAGGATTCTCGCCATACTTCCTGTCACTGGGGCTGTTTGTCGGGGCATTGATTGCCACTTTGGTTGTGCCAACTCGCGGCAGCACGGTTAGCGAGGCAAGTGGCTGGAATCGTTTTGTGAGCAAAACGCTGGCTTTCACGCTCATGAGCGCTGTGCAATCCCTGCTTGCTTCATGGCTCGTATTGTACGGCTTGGGTCTGGAAGTTCAGAGCGTTCCGTTGTTCCTCTTGTTCAGCTTTGTGACCAGTCTAAGCTTCATGTACATCATTCAGGCACTGGTGACTTGGTTGGAAAATCCGGGACGATTCCTCGCCATTCTGATGCTGATCTTCCAGCTCACCACCAGTGCGGGCACTTTCCCGCTCGAACTGATTCCAAACTGGTTGAAGGTGTTTAATCCATGGCTGCCTATGACCTATTCGGTAACAGGTTATAAAGCAGTTATCTCAAGCGGACAGTTCGGCGTGGCTTGGGATCAGATCGGTATTCTGTGCATCTTCGCTCTAATGGGTCTGGCAGGAACTTTAACGTACTTCCTGATGCATCGCACCACGGAGAACGAAAACGTCAGCAGTGAAGTCGCAATTCACCTGTAAAAAAGGAATATAAAAAGCAAAGGCGTGTACCGATGCCACACACTCTTCTGGACAACAGAGGTGTTGGCTAAGGTACGCCTTTGCTTTTTTAGTTAGAGATACAATCTAGGTTTGCTAACTTCAATATTTCTAGTATGTAGAGTACATATCAAAGCCTGTGACAGCGAAAGTAAACAATAGCACGAATGCAATAAGTAATACATACATCGCCGTACCGATTATTCCACAAACAAGTCCAGCAATGGCTAATCCTCTGCCTTGCTCCATGCGAACTCTGATCTCTTTGAAGGCCAAAGATGCAAATATAATCGCGGCGATTCCGATTAAAATTCCCACGTAAGGAATCGTGACGGACAGAATCCCCAAAACTAGTGATACAATCGACTTACTATTGGTCTTTGGTACTACATAAGGCGGTGGTGGAAATGTGTCGTTATAATAACGATCTACATCATTTTCGCGATGTTCCAAGGTAAATCCTCCCTGTTCTTTACTTATAGATTGTACTTCAAGGATATGAATGTAAGAACCCCTTTATCCGTGTGATGATACAAATCAAGAATACCTCTAACATATAGATATTATTATAGTCGTAATACTTTTCTGAATATCTTTGGGGGATCACTACGATGAAAATCGATAAAGTCATGAATATACTTATGATTGTGATGCTTGTACTTATTGCTTTTTATCGGAATAATGTGGCTGTATTATGTTTTAGTATTGTTATGTTTGGAATCATGAGTTATACCACTTATCGATTTCGAACACATTGGAATGTAGTAACTTATATCGTGTTGACCCTGGTATTGATGATCTGGAACATATACCTGTGGACATAAGCTATTACTTTCAAAAAAAAGAACGCAATCCCTTATTACTCATAGGATTGCGTTCTTTATATATTTCTTAGATTGGAATGTCTTTTATCCTTCCACTTCCACCCGCTGCAAAAATGTCCGGGTACGCGCAAGCTTTGGATTGCCGAAGATCTGTTCTGGCGGTCCCGCCTCTGCAATCTCCCCGTTATCCATGAAAAATACACGATCCGCAACGTCACGGGCAAAGCCCATCTCATGCGTGACGATCATCATGGTCATGTTCTCCTGCGCAAGCTGTTTGATGACACGCAGCACCTCTCCCGTCAGTTCGGGATCGAGTGCCGACGTTGGCTCATCAAACAGGAGGATATCCGGTTGCATCATCAGTGCGCGGGCAATAGCTACACGCTGTTTCTGTCCACCGGACAGATTACCAGGGTAGACATCGGCCTTGTCCGACAGCCCAACTTTGCCGAGTAATTCCAGACTACGATACCTTATGACGCTGGAGTTTTCTTTTTTCAAGGTTTTCGGTGCAAGTTCCAGATTATCTTGTACAGTTAGATGCGGGAACAAATTGAAATGCTGGAACACCATACCCATACGATCCGTCATCTTGCGAATATCTGCGGCACCCGCGTAACGGCCATTATCAACCAACGTCTGATCCTGAATACGAATTGTTCCGCCCGAAATATCCTCCAGATGAATCAGGCTGCGCAGCATCGTACTTTTCCCCGAACCCGAAGGTCCGATGACGGCAATTACTTCGCCTGGTTCCACGTTGAAAGATACCTGTTTCAGTACATCAAGTGTGCCGAATGATTTTCTCAATTGATTTACTTCTATTATATGTGTCATATGCAGACAGTCCTTTGATTGATCAGATTTAATTTATTCAAATGAAAACCGCTTCTCCAGTGCCTTGAACAGCACCGTGAGCACGAGTGTCATGAGTAGATACATAACCGCTGCCACGAAGAAAGGGATCAGCTGTAAGTCGCGATTTACCGCCGCTTGGGCGTAATACAACAGCTCAGGTACAGCCACGGCATAGAGCAGTGCCGTATCCTTGATGAGCGTAATGGATTCATTGGCCGTTGCGGGCAATACTACACGAATCATCTGAGGAATAATGACTTTAGTCATCGTTTGCCACTTTGTTAACCCCAGTACCTTCGCTGCCTCATGTTGCCCTTTATCAATGGAAAGCAGTCCGCCCCTGAAGATTTCAGCGAAGTACGCCGCATAGTTTAGGATGAACGCAATCCCCGCTGCAACAAAACGATCAAACACCAGATACTCTCCAATCACCGGAAGCAACGGTAAACCGAAGCAGAAGAATAGAATTTGGAGCAGTAGCGGTGTTCCTCGCATCACGTATACATACGTATGGGCAATCCACGCCAGTGGTTTAATCTGGCTTCTCATCGCAAGCGTGACCGCAAATCCAAGCGGCACGGATAACACGATCGCGAGCAAAAACATGAAAATGGTGGTCTGCGCACCCTCTAGCATCGGTTTTAAAATGGTCGATAGATAATCCCAACTCATTGTTTTATCTCCTCTAATCTGTTAACCCCGCATTCCTCTGGGGCATAAATCGCTCCAGCGTGGAATACGGGGTCTGTTTTGTTTCAAACTATATATCAGGTGTGTAACCTGCCTATTTCAGAACCTTATCTTCACCCAACCATTGGGTGGAGATTTTAGCTGCTGTTCCATCTGCATTGAGCTCATCCAGTGCTTTTTGCAGCTGATTCAGAAGCTCTTCATTGCCTTTTTTGATACCTATTCCATATTGTTCTGGTGCAAGAGATTCATCCAGCAGTTTGAATGTTCCCTCTTCTTTGGACATGTAGTATCTCGCTACCACTTCATCAATGATGACCGCATCCAGACGTTTTGTCTTCAGATCCGTCAGTGCAAGCACGTTATCCTTAAATTCGGAAGCTTTCACTTTATCCTTCAGGGGACTTGCTGCCAGTGCATCTGCCGCGGAGGACAATGCCTGTAATCCCACATTTTTACCATCAAGTTCATCCAGCTTTGTAATTGGTGAGTCTGCCAAGGTAATGGCTACCTGACTATTTTCCAAATACGGCTTCGTGAAGAGCACTTTCTCTTTACGCTCATCCGTAATGGTGTACCCGTTCCAGATCATATCGATCCGGCCACTGTTCAGCTCTGACTCTTTGGAAGACCAGTCGATTGGTTGGAATGTAATTTCTTTACCCATTTTCTCCGCTGCAGCTCGTGCGTAATCAATATCAAAACCAACAATTTCATTCTGCTCGTCCCGGAAGCCCATTGGAGCAAACTTATCATCAATCCCTACAACAATCGTGTTATCGTCTTTGCTTGCGGAACTGGAACAACCAGCCACAATCAATACACATATACTAATGAATAATAGTAGAATCGCTTTTTTTCTCAACTTGAACCCCTCCATGTCTATAACCAAAACCCAAACGCTTTAGTTCGTTACCACGTTATCAGAGATTTATAATAACATAGCATGGAAGAAGAGTCGAGTCTCTTGCTTATTTCCTTCTATTTCATGTAACTTAATTGTCAACAATTTGTGAAAAAGCTTCTTTCACTTGTTCCGGTTCCACCAGCTTGTCGCGTACAATCGAATTCCATAATTCCGGGTTCTGAAGCTCCTTTAATTCCGTACCTGTCCATTGTTGGGCGGCTTCACGACGTAAGGTATGGCTTGTATTCTCTAACTGGTAGACGACCTGCTCCAGATTATCGATCATCACAAAGTTAGCAACCGCATTATATACCAGTATCCGCTCAAGTTCCTCTGCATCCATCTCATGCGTATTCAAGCTATAATTCACTTGAGCCGTGAACGTCTCCGGGTACAGTTGGTAACCATTCAATCTTTCACGTAATGGTAAAGCCTGATTCAGATGACTAAGGTTTGAATTATCACCCATATAGGGACTGCGATATTTGGCTAAGGCGGTAAAATCATGCGTCAGCGGATTTTGCTGTTCTGCTTCATATCGATTCTGCTTTGCCTCGTTCCTCGGATTAACGAACCCCTCAACGAACACGAGGCCAACCACACCGAGAACAATGAGTGCAATAATCCATATATTTTTCCCTCTCATGACACATCACTCACTTCATATTTGCTAATGATCCGATACGCACGATGCACTACCAAAGGAATAATAACGCTCAGTAACGGGATAGCAAAGGCAATCGCCATCACAGCAAACTGATAAGGTCCATCCACTTGAATGGGTCGATTAAACCAGATGTTGCTTCCAAATCGCAACGCCGCCTGCGTTCCCCATAGTACAATCATGAACACCGCCCACAACCACCAAATTCTGCGATTCCACTGCATGAAGGCATGGGTTCGAATCACTGTGGTTTGCACTGAAGTTGCTGGATCATTCGTCCTGTTGGTCAACATATACAATACATATGCCCCCCCAACAAGGAGGCTCACGAGCATAAGCAGGTTGTTTATGGCGGAGCCTTGCATCACCACTCTCGTTGGAATGGTTATGATCCAGGCTATAAGGCTATAAATCAGAGCAGACTGCAACAACGCTGTCCAGTAAGGAACACGTTGTACCCTTCGATGGTCACTCATCACTTGATCCATACCAGCGATATGCTGAATCGCGGTCTGGAATGCCTTTTCTTCACTCATCCCCTGCGAGATATAGTCGTCAATCCGCGCAGCGAGATTACTGTGAATCTCTTCTTTTAATTCCCGATTGTCCAATGTATCTTGTGCGTGAGCGAACAGCCGATTCACATGACGGGTGATGCGAGCATCCAATCTCATAGGTCTTCATCTCCTTTTTCTCCAGTGACAATCATGCAATCAATCAGTGCCTTGGCTGCATGCCAAGCTTGAACCTGCTCTCTGTAGGCTTCGAGGCCTTGCGTTGTAATCCGGTAATATTTGCGTCGTCCTCCCTGCGTCTCTTCCCCCCAGTAGGACTCCACATATCCACTCTTCTCCAGCCTCTTCAAACTGGAATAAAGCGTGGGTTCCTTCAGTTCAAACTGCTCTCCGCTCTTGCGATAGATCTCCTTAATGATGCTGTAGCCATAGTTATCTGCGGGTATAAGTACACTGAGAATGATGGGGTCAATATTGCCCCGAATCAGATCACTGTTAATCACTTGCACATCCATCTGCGAGCTTCACCGACTTTCTTCCATCCTGCGTATACTATAAGACATATTACTATGTCTGTAAAGGTAATATGTAACGCATGGTAAAGATACTTCAAATCGAGCAATATTCCTCACTTGCTTTTCATCTGGATACAAATGTACCACCTGACGAGTTCACTCTGGTCGAGTATGTAAATGGGAAGGCACGTCCCATCTCTTTGCGAGAAGGTTCATTCCAGTTGGAACAGGAAAAATGAACTCATTATTATGGAGCCTTTGCCCGGTGGATATCCCCTCAAAATTCGCAGGTTTCCTTGGGTGATACTTCTTTTGCCTTTGTTATCCGTGGTGTCGAAAAAAAATAAAAACAAACAGGGCCCCTCCAATTTCGGAGAGACCCTTACGCATTCTTATCTATTGCTGCACTTTCTCGCGATCTTTCCCTTTATCGGATTCTCCTGCATTTTTGTTCGCAGCGTCGCGGTCCTGTTTCATTTCTTCCACCGTTTTCACCTTAAGACGTGCTGCACCTTCATATTCCTTCGTTGGAATCAAGTCACCTGAAGCAAGTCTTGCTTCTGCGGCTGCAATCGCAACCCCGTACTGCGGCAACCACTGGGCCTGTGCAACCAGCATCTCGTCGACCATCTGCCAGATCTCCTTCGGATTACATACGGCACCCACGAGCGGGTCCATCATGAACGCCTGACGAAGTAATTGGTCGTCTCCGTTCACCGCAGCTTCAACCGCAAGACGTTGCACGGAGATACTCACATTACATACCGCCGTCGGGCCAAGGGGCAGATCCCCTACATGCGGCATGGAGATACCGTTGCGATCCACATATCCCGGTGCCTCAATAATTGCATCATCTGGCAGGTTCGAGATTACTCCATTATTAACGGTATTGAAATGTCCACGATAGACACGTCCCGTCTCCAGCCCTTCAATAATGTACGAACCGTGCTCCTCACCCCGTTTTTCCGGAATGAATTGCATCGGTTCATCCTTCATCCAGTTTGGAAAATCAGTTTCAAACCAGTTGCGCCCCTCGGTACACACCCGCAGATACCCACCTGTCTCTCCGTTAATCCAATTGCCCAGGTCGATCCACTCGTTGATCTCTTCCGGACGCTTGCGGTACCACGGCACATATTCACTCAGATGACCATTCGATTCCGTACTGTAATAGCCGAAGCGGCGCAGCATATCAATCCGCACTTTCTCGGTGCGGCTGTACTCTGGATGTTTCTCGAAAGCTTCGAGCAGATCACCTGTAAGGTCTTTGCCCTCATGAGAAGCCTGGATATACCAGGTCTGATGGTTGATGCCGGCACAGACAATATCCACTTCACTCTTTTTCAATCCAAAAGCTTCCGCAATCTGATGATGACCATGCTGTACGCCATGACACAGTCCGATCGTCCGCACACCGCCATACTTATTGCAGGCCCATGTGAGCATTGCCATCGGATTGGAATAGTTCAAGAGCAGCACGTCAGGTGCGCTATGTTCACGAATATCTTTACAGATATCCAGCATCTCAGCGATTCCGCGTTGTCCATACATAATGCCACCTGCACACAGCGTATCGCCTACACATTGGTCCACCCCATATTTCAGTGGAATATCCACATCGGTTGCAAAAGCTTCCAGTCCCCCAACACGAATCGTACACAGTACATACTTCGCATCTTTTAACGCTTCTTTCCGATCCGTTGTCGGCTGAATCTGAATATTCAATCCATTCTCACGGATATCCCGCTGACATAGCTCAGTCACCATATCGAGATTGTGCTGGTTAATATCACAGAATGCAATTTCAATGTTGTTAAACTCTGGTACCGTCAGCAAATCCCTTAGCAATCCCCGTGTAAATCCGATACTTCCTGCCCCGATAAACGCCACTTTAAACGTCATGTCTATGTCCTCCCCTAATCCGAATCTTTCGCTTCGGTTAATGACTCTCTTCATGAAATCATTGTACCAACGCCAATAGGGGAAGCGTTATCAAAATCATGACTTGTTCAAGTCTCTGTTGTCAAAAATCCTAACTTATTCATTCGTCGGGTACTGACTGACATGTCGTTCCATCGAGGAGCGAAATTCAACGGGCGTACGGCCTGTATATTTTTTGAATAACATATGAAAATACTGACGACTGCCTACTCCTACATAGTCGGAAATTTCAGAAATCGGAATATTCGTCTGCTGTAGCAGCATCTTGGCCTTCTCCATCCGAAGCATCGTCAGGTAATCGGTTGGTGTGCGCTGCGTGTGCTGACGGAAAATGCGATGCAAATAACCCGGATGCAGATTGATGGCTGCGGCAATGTCCTTCATCTGAATATTGCGATCCATATTGTGATGCATGAATTCAATGGTTCGTTTGACATACAGCTCCGCCTGATCTGGCGCACTCCGGCTCATTTCTCCGCGCAGACGTGCAACACGGACCAGCAACTGAATAAACAGTGTACGCACCAGCATACCCTGTTCCGGGGACGAGAGATTCCGGGCTTCGCGGTGATGTGACCTTTCATCTGGTGGAATGATCTTCATCGGCACAGTTGATCTTCCTTGCTCCAGTAGACCACGCTGATCGAGTTCCAACACCAGACTTTTCATAATGTGGTACACCTCTTCCGGATCAGGCAGTACCAGATATGGCGAAGCATTAGTGAGTAGAGTGTGAACTTCTTCCTCCTCCAGCGCGAGCTGACGGATGGATAGCTGTCCGGGAGGTGAGCCTGAGAATCCAAACTCCACATTGAGCATCCGGCAAGGCACGCCATCTTCCACCAGTAAACGGTGCGGGACGCCAGCATCGAGCATAATGAACTGCCCCTTTTTCAGAACAGTATGTTCCGAGCTCCCATCCGGCATCTGTACATCCACCCGGCACATTCCCGAAATAATATACATGATCTCTGTGGAATCATGATGGTGATAGGACATACGGTAGTTGTCCCACTGCTTGTAATAGTACGCGTAAAAACGCGGCCCACAATCCTCTGTTCGTAATGCCTCCTGATACAGGCTTCCTGTCCAGCGCTTCGAGATGCTCATGTCTATACCTCCAGTCCTTCAACGATCGATCCTCACTTTTCTCCATTGTAACAATTATGTAGGTTGGATATAAACGTCCTGACTCAAATGATGATTGTATTTTATAATTAGACAAATATATAATTAGTTTATCATCTAATGATTTGTTTGAACTATTTTTACTTAAGGAGGTTTCCAATTATGAGTACCACCTTTCATCTGGTGAGGCACGGCCTCAAAGAACGACGAATCGGTGATGTCCCCCTCACTTCCGAAGGGGCGTTACAAGCCGAAGCCACAGCACTTCATTTTGCCAGAGCTGCCCTTACTGTTACTAAAATTCTTACCAGCCCACTTCGGCGTGCCCAAGAAACTGCAAATATGATTGCCCGCCATACCCATGCCCATATAACCGAAGATCCTCGCCTGCGTGAACGTGCCAATTGGGGAGATTGTCCCGATCAATCATTCGAAGAATTCATTGCGATGTGGGATCGATGCACATCTGACCCCGATTACATTCCACCGGTCGGTGACTCGGCAAAACAGGCTGGTGAACGTCTGGCCTCCCTCCTGACCGAATTGGCTAATGAAGAGCAGGAGAACCGTAACATTATTGTCGTTGCACATGGAGGACTCATTACTGATTTTCTGGTGCAAACCTTTACCGAGCGCGAGCTTAACGTCTTGCATTCCGATTTTATAGCTATGCAGAACCAATTGATCCCTGAGTGCTCTATCACCACACTAATCCATGATCAAGGAAACTACACCATTGAAGCGTTCGCTTCTACCGAGCATCTAAACTTCAACGATGTAAAAGAATGATGTAACACGGATGGATTGGAACACACCAAGCTCTACCCGCAGAGCCTCATGTAAAAAAGCTCTGAAGCCTCCATGTGCCGAGACACATGGGAGACTCCAGAGCTATAGAGCACTTCAAAATGCTTTAGTGCCTACTCGTAAGCATTGACATCGCTTCTTTACGTTACAAATCTGATCGAGTTTTACGCTTTCTTACTATTGCGGATCCGGCCTGTTTATTTCCCGCCCTTACCTGGCGTGTAGAACTTAGGTAGCGTTACCTTCGACCAGTCGATATCCGATGCCATGTAGAAGGACGGATAGGAAGGCTGGTTGTATCCACTGTTCTGTCCGGCAATGCCCACGCGATACATCGCATCATGCATCAACGTATACAGCTTACGGTCTGTCTTCTCGGTACTCAGATAGATACGAATCGCGGAACTGTCCGTGGCTCTCACCAGCATCTCTTCCCGCCAATCCCCGAAAATATCAGCTACAAGAGAAGGTGTACCTTTGGTGTGATTGTTGGTCAATGTGCCTGTTGCCGTCAGCAACGTGCCACGATTCCAATCCTTGATGGTTGGGGTAACATCAATCGCACCATCTACGATCTGTGTCGTCATATCACCAGACCAACGGATATTCATATTCGTGCCCGGTGCCTGATCACTGATTTTCTGCCCCTGTGCTGTCCACAAGCCTACAGCCCATGTCTCCAGACCGCGACGGGTTGGATCAACATCCCCCACCATGCCGCGTCCCGTATCTTTCCCTGTGTATCCACCATAGATCACTTCTCCGGTCTTCGCATCCCGTAAGGAGTAGCCATATGGAGCCCACGGACCACCCTCGTGTACCATGAAAATCTCAAGTCCCGGACGATCCGGGTCAATATCTGCCACATGAAGTGCGTCCCCATGACCCAGACGGGCAATCGTTCCCGGTGCAGCACTCTCGGCAGGCATCAGGTCTGTGGAGCTGTACAACACGCTGCCGTCATGATCAATTGTAGCGGAGCCATAGATGATCTCCTGTTTGCCGTCTCCATCCACATCCGCCACACTGAAATAGTGCGCACCCTGAGTTGTGATGGAACCATACTGCGGATCTGTACCATCTACGCCGTGTGGTCCGTCATTGAATGGGTTCTTCATTGGCGTCCAGCCGCTGTCCACTTTCCATTCCTTTTTCAGCTTCTTGCCGTCCCAATTGTAGGCAACCATCGTCGAACGTGTATAGTATCCGCGTGCAAAGATTGCAGACGGTTTCTTGCCGTCCAGATACGCCACGCCTGCCAGGAAACGGTCTACCCGATTCCCGGGTTCGATCCGTGCCATCGCATAATCGCCCCACATCAGGCCATCATCATGACGCTCAGGTTCATAGGGAATGGTTTCCAGCTCTTTACCTGATTTACCTTCAAATACTGTAACGTACTCCGGTCCATCCACGATAAAACCCTCAAACTTGCGCAACTCATTTCGGTTGCTACGTTCTACCGCATAGACATCAATGAAGTAATCGGCCAAGCTCTCGGCATCCTGCTGAGATAATGGATAGTTATACTTTTTCTCCATTCCAAAAGCCTCTTCCAACGTCGCAGGCCAGTTCCCCTTCACAACCTCATCATGTTTATGCCAATTTCTGAACATATCCACCACGTGATCGTAGTACCCATCAGCACTTAAACGATAATCATCTTCGTTCGAGTACCCTGCCTTGCGATCCTGCTTCGGAAGCGTGATGTACTTCTCGGAGGTTACTTTTCCTTTTTTGTTATATTTGATAATCTTCGTTCCCGGAGCGGTCTTGAACATCATCTCAGCTTTGCCATCCCCGTCAAAATCATAAACGAGCATCTGTGTATAATGAGCACCTGCACGGATGTTGACCCCAAGATCGATTCGGTACAGCAACTGTCCGTCCAAGGTGTAAGCATCAATGTAGGTTTTACCGGTGTATCCTTTTTGCGATACGTCCTTGGCGTTGGAAGGGTCCCATTTGACGAAAAACTCATATTGGCCATCCCCATCCACATCACCCACGCTCATGTCATTGGCAGAATACGTATAGGCTTCTCCGGCCGGCGTCACGCCATCAGCAGGTTTTTGCAGTGGAATATCCACATACCCGTTCGCCCAAGGTTTGACGGATGCACTGCGTTTGCTCTCCTTGCCCTTCTTGTTCACCGCTGCCACTTCATAACGGGAAGACGATTTGCCCGTTGCATCTACATAGTTGGTGCTGTCGGTGACGGTAGCGATCTTTTTGCCATCACGATAGACGTTAAAGTCCGTACCTGTCAGCCCTTTGTCGCTATACCCTGTAGCCTCATCACCCAGCAATCTCCAGCTGAGAAACACACCTTCAGATGTCGAAGCAGCCACCAGACCTCGATCCAGATATTCCAGTTGAATCTCTTTCATGTGACTGCCCCCCTTATGTGATTGCAGGCCACTCTCCGTCGCCCCATTACCGTTGGAAGCTTCCGCTCCCGTAACGGCAGCTGTTCCTCCAATGAGCAAAGCTACGCTAAGTGCCGAAGAGAGCACCTTGGCTGCAAGTGGCATACGAGCCTTCCTGCGACCGGATTGCTGACTTGAAGCCGATCCTTTATGTACCGGCGCTGTTGTTTCTAAGTTCATCCACCTTCACGCTCCTTGAGACAGAATGGGTAACGCATATACACATTGATGATGATTGGACGTTCGTTAATCCACACAGACCTTCTTCGAAAGAAGGTTTCAACCCATAATGATTACGCTTACAAAATTAAAAAAGAGAAATCAGCTTGCCCGACTACCAGAGTGCCGTCCCCCTTCCATTCTCTTTCCAATCGGAGCGAGGAGATCCCGCCCATCGGGTTCTATTATAGACATCCTGCCTGCCACACCCTAGGCAAATATCCGTCCAAAACGATTAATAATCAGTGTTTTTAGGAGTCATTTGGAAAATCAACCCGATGACGCTTCGGTCGGAAGGGTGATTTAAGCTCACCGCCAAGTTTTTTCTAACGAGTCTCACACACCCTATTGGGGCGTTAAACTCCAACAACGAATCCTAACGAATCTCAGCAACCTTATTTGGACCAAATCGGGTCTAAACGGGGCAAAATCCACCCAAATTAACTGAATAGCGTGTCTACGATTCGTTAGAATTTTCAACTGTATCAATTCAACTAAATAGTGTGCCCTCTGTTCGTTAGAAAGAAAGAGGGTTGCCCCTCCCCTTGATTATTTTCATGACCAGAGGACAGCCCAGCCTGATACGCCCGCTCTTACATCCCTAATTACGGATCTTCAAGCGATTCTAAATACATTTTCATGTGAGAACTTCAATCTAGAATGACTCTTGTAATGCATAGCAAAAAACCGCGATCCTCTAACACACAGAGGATCGCGGTTAAGACTGTTACAAATAAAGTTTAAGGCTCAATACCCCATACCAGGTTTCCACCTTGGTGGAGTGTTACCTTGTTCCAATCCTGATAGGATGTTTTCGTTGGATCGAAAGAGTAGTCATTCGTCTCGTCAAAGTTGGACCAGTCCGTTTTGTACATGCGAAGCTGGATGTCTCCAGTCTGTCCACCAGCCTGAATGCTGCCAGCGGCAGATGTGAAGCTCAGCTCCACATACGAGTCTGTGAAGGTCCGCTGGATATTGGCTCCACCAACTTGAGCGTAATCGATGGCAGAATCCATCGCAGCCGAGCCTTCTTTGGAAAAGTAGTATCTGATCTTCAGATCACTCAGATTCACAGCAGTACTACCCAGATTTTTGATGTTGAAATACGGTTTGATCTGGCTATCCTGAGCATTGGTATCTCCAGCACGATATTGCACAACAAGGTCACTGGTTGGTACAACGACACTTTGAGGTGTCGCGGAAGCTACAGCGGAATTGGCGCTTTGCCCTGCTGCATTCACTGCACTTACCACATAATGATACGTTGTGCCGTTCGTGAGGGCAGTGTTTGTGTAGGACGTACCGCTCACATTCGCGGCGATCGTTGTGAACGGACCTGTTGCACTCAGTGCGCGTTTCACATCATAACTTGTTGCACCTGTAGAAGCGGTCCACGTCAGGCTCACCTGTGCATTGCCTGCAGTTGCTGTGAGAGCAGTCGGTACAGCTGGCGCCGTTACACCTGCAACAGGTGTAGCTGTTGCTGTTGCAGAGTTAACACTTTCACCTACTGCATTTGTTGCCGTTACCACATAATAATAGGTTGTACCATTGATCAGACCGGTGTTGCTGTAAGATGTTCCACTTACATTAGCTGCAACTGTTGTGAATGGACCTGATGCACTTAGTGCCCGCTTCACACTATAACTTGTAGCCCCTGTGGAAGCAGTCCACGTCAAGGAGACTTGAGCGTTACCGGCAGAAGCTGTCAATGCTGCTGGTGCTGCCGGAGCTGTTGTTCCACCCGGAGGGTTGCCTCCACCGTTACTTGCAGGAAGTACAGGGAATGCGTTTTTCACCAGTGCCACGAATTGATCATGGAACCAGTGACCCGATACCGGAGCATTAGGCAACGCACCTGTTAATACACCATCCCGAGTTGTGAAGGTTGGATCACACATCCGGTCGAAACCTTTGCCTTCGTTATTCGGAATTTCGGAGCTGGAGCCATCGGATTCACCCGGAGGTTTCACCCATACATAAGCATCCAGATGCGCTGGTCCTGGTGCAGCCTTAGGTGCTTCACCAATACCTGCGCCACTGGCATTACACCAGTTCCCCCGATGCTCCCGGCGATCTACACGTCCGGAATTCACATAATCATTAATGTTGCTGCCCGTAGCGGATGCTGGACGGTCTACCCCGCCCCAGCCGTTCCGGCTAGTATCGATCAGGAAACCTGTGCTGCTTGGCCAGCCGGCTTGTACGAAATCGGCATACAGCGCAGCAGTGAAATCGGTTTCGTCAAAATAAGGATTCCACTCATAAAACTTGGCCGATTTAATCGGTTGTCCACCGATATTGAGATCCGGGTTGGACAGGTTCGGCTCTCCCAACGGTGTGGTGTTCGCTGTATTCGTAATGAAACCATCTGCACTGCTCAGACCCGCGGCTGTCCCTTGTACAACACTTGTATACAGCGCGACTGCTGCAGAGCGGTTGTTATCCCAGCCAAGCCAGCCGGAGTGACCGATATCCAGATAGTTGTACACATTCGGAATGGCGTGCAGCTTGTCCAGTGCATACTTCACACCCGCCTCATAGATACCTGTTGAGCTGGCTTGACCACAAGCTGGTGTACTCAGGTTGGTCACAAGGTTAGGCAGACTGTCCGGTTCAATGACAGCAATAATGCGAATATCCTGATACTTCGGATCTGCGAAGATATCTGCGAGCACATCAATATAATCCGTTTTATAGGTCTGCAGTGCCGCCTGTGTTAGTGGAAGTTCACCATTTGATGCAAGTGCATGACAATCCCGTCCGGGCAGATTGTAAATAACAAACGAAGCGGTGATCGGTGTACCCGGTTTCTTTTGAGCGAGAACGGCATCAAGATGTTGCTCTACACTTTTGCGACCAGCGTTGTCCGTACCGCCATAGATTGCAGCAATCCGGTCAACCCATACTGCGGTTGGATACGATTTGACGGTCTCCATCTTGGCCTTCAACGACGCATCGTTGGTCAGTGCAATGGACGTATCCACGAGAGCTGAATAGTCCTGATTCAGATAGGCCGTTGCCCCTACAAATGGATTATCCACATGTGCTTCAGCCGCCTGAGCCAAGCCTGGAGACAGTCCAGGGAAAATCCCCGCCGCGAGCAGCGTTGCTGCCAACATTTGCTTTACACCTTTGCGCAGGATCTTCTTACCTCTCGATTTGGTTTTCAATTTAGTCTTCATAGTTCCACCTTTCCTTTAGTTAGATTGGGTTGTACTCATGTCTGATCCTCTGTGTCATTATGATGCTTAGCACGAAGAGAACGTTCGGATGAGTTGGTTGTATCACCTCCAAAAGAAATGGTTGTATCACTGGAATCTTGAGCAAACAAATGGTGTGTGAGGGCGAATCATGTGAATGAGTATAATATGGTGGGTGTGGTTGAACGTGTGTTAGACATGAAGAAGTGTGAAAAATGACGTATGGGATGTCTGAATCCTAAATTCGGTAAGCGCTTTCTTCAAACAGTTAAAAAAAAGGCCTTCGCCTATCCATCTACAAACATGATGTTTGGTGTCACCTCCTTATGTTCTGATTATACGACATGTAAATTTTACTGTAAATTGAATTATATAAATTTAATTATATTTTTTTCCATAATTCAGGCAGGATTCTGGACATCCCTTGCTCCAAAAGACACACGAGGTCCATCCTGGCAATCTGCCACAATGAACCTCGTGTTTTACAATGCCGAATTTACCCGCTCGTCTAGCTAGTCATTACATATAATGCCTTATTCTTAAATTCCTACATCTAAGGCAAAACGACAATGTCTCCCGGTTTCAAGCCACTAACTACTTCCGTCTTGTCCCCCGATTCCATTCCAGCCTGGATCGTCAGCGGCTCGGTCTGTCCATTGCCCTTGTCTAACAGTACGTAAGGCTCGGTCTGATCCCGCATAATCGCCAGGCTGGACACAACCGTCACTTTATCCTTCCGCATCGTCTCGATATCGCCTTCCAGACTCACGCCTCCATACATTCTGGCGTCAGGCTTCAGATCAATGACCACGTCAAACTGGGATGCTTGCTTGAGGTCCGTATCCGTACTCTTGCGGGCGAATTTGGATACCTTGCTCACCTTCCCGGTGAATTGCAGGTCTTTCTGTGCTGTCATTCGCACCTTAACCGGCATGCCCACCTTGAGCCTGAACATTTCTTCCTCACCAACAATCGTCATAAATTTCAGTTTGCTGATATTTGTAATGGACCCGATCAGCTGTCCTTCCGTCACCGCACGTGTCTTGCTATCCTCTTCATTCATCTGAAATATACCGGAAGCGGAAGCATACACAACAGACTTACTTATTACTGCCTGCTTTTTCTGTATCTCCTTCTCCTTGAGGACCAGCGCTTTTTGATTCAATTCATTCGTCAGGCGTTTACCTTCCCGATCTGCAAATGCCTTCTTGCGCTCCTCTTCCGTCACGCCAAGCGTCTCACTCATATTCGCCTGATCCAGGCTAACCTGATTCATCTTATTTTCCAGCTGGGCTTTCTCCAGATCACTCTGCAACTGTTCTACTTCTGTTTGTAACGTGGAAGTGTCGAGGGTAAACAGGATATCGCCTTTGCTCACCTGCTCACCACTTTTCACGTGCCACTGCTTGATGTTGGAAGCATACGGAGCGAAGATATCCGTCTGATCGGTGTATACGGATTTCCCTTTCACCTGTATCGTTTGCGTCATCGTTTCCTGTGTCACATCAAAAGTAATCGGGGGCGGAATCTCTATAGGTGCCTCCGGTTTTGGCTTGTACTTTTCATACAACCAGTACCCTGCACCTGCCAAAAGTACAACGGTGATGATGATTTTAATCCATTTCTTCATGTGCCCAATTTCCCTTTCGCTGATAAAATTACATTGATTTGATCACAGTTAATGCATTGGTTCGAGATGCGCTGATTGCCGGATATATACCTGATACAATGCCAACCAGAACAGCAAAAACGATGCCGAGTGGCAGAGCGGATTGCTGAATAACGACGGTCATCGGACCATTCATCTGATCTGCCATCTGACTCGCCAGCAGACTGTTCACCCCGCCGAGGGCAGCAAAGGCAATCCCCACACCAGCCACGCCGCCCATTAATCCAAGCATCGCTGCTTCCGTAATAAACATCTGACGGATCTGCCACAGATTTGCGCCCAGCACCTTCATCACACCAATCTGTTTACGACGCTGATGCGTAGACATAATCATCGCTACAATAATGGATAATGAGGCCAGCAGCATGATAAAACCGCCGATTCCCAATGCCGCTTTTTGGTACATTGCCAGTTGACCTGACATCGCTTCTTCCTGGAACAGATTACTCTGTGTATTTAAAGTCAGCTTTTTAATCTGTTCTTCCACCTGGGATACATAACGTTTGTCCTCAACCTTGACCAGAGCCGAGTTAAGATGCTTGACCGCACTGCTGTCGGCCTGCTGTAATCCAAGCTCATCCTGCAATGCACGAGCTGTATCGAGCGGCAGATATACTTTTTTATCGTTTTGAGCGCTCATCTCATCCATGTTGGAAGGCTTCGTCAACTCTCCAGACACGCGTATAGAGCCACTCATTTTGGTTTTGCTTGCATTCGCATAATCTTCATATCGGAACTGAACCAGCTGCTGAACCAGCTGATCCTGCTTGGCGGACATTTCCATAAACTGTTCCAAAAGCTCGTTGTTATATGGATCAGCATTCAACTGCTCGAATAACTTCTGAGTTACTTTGGGGTCCACGAGTCCGAATGCAGCCCCATAACTGGTTACCGCCATACGACCATCCTCTGCCCCACGTCCCTCAGCATACTTGTATCCAAACCCGCCCAGGGTCTCCAGCTGGGTACCAATGACCTCAACATACGTGCTGCGACCATCCGGAAGCACCATTTCCAGCGAATCCAGCTTTAACATGGGAGCCACGGCAACAACATGGGGAAGTCTTTGGATAATCTGAATCTTTTCCAACGTCAAAGCTCCTCGTTCAAACTTCGATGTCTGACTATTCCCCTTGCCGTTCCCGGTACGTATGCCTTCATTGGGCGTAATCGTGATTTCATCCATCTTGTAATTGTCGTTCAATGTTTTCTCGCTATAGGTCTGTACGGACTGCCCTACGCTAAGTGCAATAATCATGGCGGCAGAACCAATGGACAGCCCCATCATACACAGCAGTGTGACCATTTTTCTGCGAATGATCTGTCCCCAGGCCATACGTGCTACATCCCGTATTCTCACATTTCCTCTCCTTTTGCCTCAAACTTCCCTTACAGCCTCTTCGACCAGTATTCCATGTTGCAGTGTAAGCACAACTTGCATCTGCTCCGCGACCTCTGCTTCATGTGTCACAATGACAAAGGTTGTATTCATATCCCGGTTAAGCTGCTGCAAAATCGCAATAATCTCTTCCTCCGTCTCGGTATCCAGATTCCCGGTAGGCTCATCTGCAAAGATAACCGAGGGTTCGGTAATAAGCGAACGTGCAATACTGACACGTTGTTGTTGGCCGCCCGACAACTGGGACGGGAACAAGTTTGCTTTTTCACCCAGTCCCACTTGTTCCAGCAACTTCAATGCTTTTGCTTTGCGTTTCGAAGGGCTTATCCCCATAAACACCAAGGGTAATTCTACATTTTCCCGGATCGTAAGATTGGACAGCAGTTCATAGGATTGAAAAATAAACCCAATATGACTGCGCCTGAACTCAGCCAGGCGATTTTCACTGAAACGTACAATATCTTGTCCCGCAATGAGAATCTTGCCCTGATCCGGTTTCATCAGCCCCGCCATCAGATTCAGCAGTGTGGATTTACCCGAACCAGAACTGCCCAGCAGGGCTACCATCTTGCCTTCTCCAATCGTCAGGTTGATATCCTGAAGCACCGGCACGGTTCCCTGGCCATTGCGGAACGAGTGGGATAATTGTTCAACTTGAAGCATTACTACATTTCTTCCTTTCTACTTGCTAAATATGTACAGAGGTTGTTCAAAAAGATTCGCGTAGCACATTCCCTTTTCATTATAGGGTGGAGATGTATCTGGGCTGGCCGGAGTTGTATCCAACTTGTAACATGTCATAACAAAAAGACCTTGTCCGCAGAGCAGCTATCACTCCATCAGACCAAGGTCTTATATTCGTATACCTTCCGCAGCTTACCAGGCTCTGAAACTAAAGCGGTACATTTCACTTTTATCCACTGAGCTGCTTACAGCAAATAATTCATCGTCATTCCATTTCAGACTGATGAAGTTATCAATATTGCGATAGATCACCGTATCCGACGAAATTTTGCTGTCATTCAGGTAGGCAACATGCAACTCATTCTTCTGATTCTGACTGTCCATCGGGAAAAAGTAAGCTATTCGGGATTCATCTGCATCCAGATCGAAGCTCCAGATCGAACCTTGTAATAACAGATCATACTGCTCCTCTGCTGCATGATACCGATACAGGCCCTGTACCTTATTCATCGTTCCCTGGATGAGCATGTCACCATTTTTCAGCAACTTGTACTGTTGAATGTCTTCCATTGCAGCATACGCCTTCACTTCATGCTCATCCTCAAGCGATACACGATAGATGGCATACTTGTCTTTCAGCATCACCAGTATATAAAACTGCTCGTGATCCCCACTGACCTGCAACACATCCATAACGATAAACGTATCACTCGAACCTTTCCCTTGTCTTGGTCCTGTGAACATGCTCATCAGCTCTTCATACGTGTAGATGACATGACTCTTCCCCTGGCTCAGATCAACTTGTTTAAATGACAGATCATCCTGACCGATGTAGGAGTCGTTCCCTACAAACACTCGATAATACGAGTTGTCGTACGGAAGTTTGCGACGTTCCCCGCTCTGTATCATATACTCATACGTTGTCTTCTGCGTCTGACCTGCCCGATACTGGGAGTATATGATTTTTTTGTGATCCGGACTGATCGTTACACCGTAATCCGTATTAGCCGCAATGTTCTTCACTTCCTTATCATCCAGATGCAGGAGAGACAGCTTGAGCCCTGAATAGGAAAATTCCGGTTGATTAAATATAATCGTATTCCGGTCTAACACTTCAAAATCAAAGATCGCAAAGTCATTTGGAATCTTGGTAGCCGACTCGATCTGAATCGTACTGCTAGGTGGTGGTGCCAGACGGCTGTTGAACTGCTCACTTGGCAAAATCACCGTTCTTGGTTTGAGATTTCCGAGACTGAACAGGCTCCCAATCCCAAAAATTCCGCTGACAAATGCGATCAACAACCCTGACAGCATCAATCTGTCACGGTTTTTACGCCAAAATCCAGGATGTCTCATGCGTTCATTTCCCCCGGAAGACTGATATTCACTTGTGTCCCTTCCCGCATGATGCTCTTCATCTCCACTGTTCCTCCATGACGCTCAACGATGTTCTTCACAATAGACAAGCCCAGTCCGGCGCTGCCCTTCTCGGCTCTGTTGATTCCTTTATCCTGGTAAAAGGGTTCAAATACATGATGGAGCGCTTCAGCTCCGATTCCTTCCCCCTGATCACGGATCACAATAGCAATAGAATCACCTAACCGGAAGGACTGTACTTCGATAATGGAGTTCACATCACTGTACTTGACCGAATTATCCAGGATGTTGAGGAAGACCTCCTTCAACTTATCCCGATCTCCCTGTAAATACTGATGTTCCTCCAACTCATAGTGGATGCCTATATTGTACTTGCTCGCCTTAATCGACATGTCCTCGCAAGCTTCACGAATAATATCTGATATATCGATACGTTCGAACCGGTATGCCTGAATGACCGCAGAAGAGACCGACACCTCCAGAATATCCGCAACCATCGTGTTAAGACGCTGGCTTTCCTTGATGATATAATTCATGCCTTTGTCGAAAAAGTCCTGGTCGGTAAATCCGTTATCCCGTAAAATCTGGGCGTATCCCAGAATCGTCGTTAAGGGTGTCTTCAATTCATGCGTCACATTATCAAAAAAAACTTTGCTTCGCGCCTGTACTTGCTTCACTTCGTCCCGCTCTCGCTCAATCACATCAATCTGCTCCCGTACCCGATCAATCATGACGGTGAAGCTTGAAGCCAATTCACCGATTTCATCCTTGGTTGTAATCTGAATGTCCGCATTCAAACTTCCATGGGCCACTTCCGCAGAACGTTTCGTCAGTACACGGATGGGTTGTGTAATTTTCCGGGAAATAAAGATGGATGCGATAAATACAAATACAAAAATAACCGCTGCAAACAGCTTGATCGTATTCTGGAACCGGAGATTGCGTTTGTACAAGTCGGTGTAATCCTTCTCCAACTGCACAATTCCAATCAATTGTTGATCCATCTGAAGCGGGAAGGACAGACTGGAGGTGACCCGACCTTTATCCACAACTGTGGTATAAGCGATCCGGGATTGTATGGCTTCCTCCACATCAGGATGATCAGAGCGCTTAGCAACGTTAACCTTGCTACCAGCAGATCCGTAGGGCGAAGCATCGGGACGGTATACCGTAATCTCCCCACCAACGGCTGATCCAATCTGCTCCGCGAGCTCGCGACTTCCTGCTTCGAGCGAGTCTCTGCTCATGCGTTTATTATGAATCAAGAAGTACTGATTCAGCGCGATATCCAGATTTCTTTTGGATTGCACCATATCCTCATGCACTTCCCGGTACATATTCTCCTGGGCTACCTTATTGGACAGAATCAGCAGGACGGAGAATCCGATAAATACAATGACCGAGAATAGCACCACCATTTTAAACTGGATCGTCCACTTCATGTCTGTACCTGAATATTCAGCTTGTACCCCACACCGAATACCGTTTCAATCATCGAAATACCTTGCACACCACTATCCAGTTTCTTACGAATCCGTTGCACATGAATGTCCACTGTTCGGGTATCCCCTGCAAAATCAAATCCCCATACCTTATCCAGCAGTTCAGAACGTGTATGAACCTTACGATGATGGGTCACGAGAAATAACAACAGATCATATTCTTTATTCGTGAGTCCTGCCCGTTCCCCGTCTTTCCACACTTCCCGTTCATCCTTGCGGATCTCAATATGCTTGCCTAGCCTTACCACCTCATAGGACTGATTCTCCAGTGTCTCGCTGATCAGATCAATCCGTCGAAAAATCGCCCGAATGCGCGCAACCACCTCACGGATATCAAAAGGCTTCGTGATATAATCATCCGCCCCAAGCTCCATGCCAAGCACCTTGTCCAGCATGTCCGACTTGGCGGTAATCATGATGACGGGTATCTTGGAATTCACGGATAGTTGCCTGCACACATCAAAACCACTCATGTCTGGAAGCATCAGATCCAGCAGGATCAGATCCGGCTTCGAATCCCGAAGCAGATCCAGGCCCTCTTTTCCCGTAGCTGCTTCCTTGATCTCAAATCCTTCCTTACGTAACGAATAGGACAAAATATCGCGAATGGACTCCTCGTCCTCAATAATTAAAATCTCTTTTTGTCTCATGATACTTTCGTAATCTCCCTGCTCTATGAATTTCCTTCATCTGCCTTTATTTTGTATCCCAAGCCGTATGCTTGAATAGAGGGAAGCACGAAATGTTACAACTCCGATACAACTCTGAACCTTTTGGAAACAACCTCCCGATATACTTGAATCATAAGAGACTTATACCAGACCGGACCCAAGCCTGATCTGTATCCAAGGGGGATTCACATCATATGAACAGCACACAAATTAATGATGCTTATGTCAACTATAAATCAGAAATCACAAGGTATCTATCCCATATCGTCAAACAACCGCAAGATGCAGAAGATCTGGCACAGGATTGTTTCATTCGACTAATGAACGTTACCGTGGATATCCCTGAAGATCGCATTCTCTATTATCTCAAACGCATTGCCCGTAACCTGGCGATGGACAGCTTCCGCAGGCGGACCCGTACACTCAGACGAGACAGTCGTCTAGAGGTGCCTACCCATCACGTCGATACATCCCACCTTGAAATTAGCGAGGGTGTTCATGATCTTGTCTCCCATATTAACAACACCGAACATCGTAAAATATTAGAACTTCGGCTCATCCATGGATACTCCATTAAGGAAACAGCAGAGCTGGTGAACCGTAGTGAAGGTATGATTAAATCCTCTGTCTTCCATGCCGTCAATCGAATTCGGGCCAAAGTCATCTCATAAGAGATGGCTTTTTATTTGCGTAAAATCAATATACACGCAGAAATGAATGGATTATGACGGGACCGAAATACCTATGGATATGTCAAAAGACCCAATTTTACAAATATCGAGTTAATTTTTACAAATTGTTATGACTATGTGAGATTTTCGTGTGGTAGAATATGGACGAACTCATGAATCAACTAATATTTGGGAGGGATTTGGTTGGGTAAATTAACAGGTATGCGAGGAGTATTTTTAAAATCACTCCTGGCATTGTCCATGGCTTTGCCGCTTCAGATCGGATTATGGAACGGAGATGCATCGGTTCATGCGGAAGGACCGACAGACCCGGCACCGTTCATCCAGGCAAAGGTTGTGAACCAAAATGCAGGTAAAAAAGTATTGTTCGACAACTCTCACGGCCAAACGGCTGGAGCTGCAGACTGGGTCATTGATGGAGGTTTCTCCGACTTCGGGAATGCACTCGCGAATGATGGTTATTATGTCAAAGAACTTCGCAAGACAACTCCATTTACCTATGATGATCTGAAAGAGTATAACGTATTCGTTATTGCAGAGCCTCAAATTCCTTTCAAAACATCCGAACAAGCAGCACTCAAACAATATGTTGAAACGGGTGGCAGCATCTTCTTTGTTGGAGATCACTATAATGCTGACCGTAACAAAAACCGCTGGGATGGCTCTGAAGTCATCAACGGCTATCGTCGGGGAGCATTCGAAGATCCGGCCAAAGGCATGAGCACAGATGAGCGTAATTCTGAAGCGATGCAAAATATAACCAGTTCGGACTGGTTGTCCGATAACTTCGGCGTACGATTCCGCTATAACGCACTTGGCGATATCAATGCCAATATCGTTGTACCGGCAGATCAAGCCTTCGGCATCACAGAAGGGGTGTCGGGTGTAGCCATGCACGCAGGTTCAACACTCGCAATCACTGATCCGGAAAAGGCAAAAGGTATTGTTTACTTGCCAAAAACCAACGCAAAATGGAATAACGCGGTAGACCAAGGTGTCTACAACGGTGGCGGGATCGAAGAAGGTCCTTATGTGGCTGTATCCAAGCTGGGTGCAGGTAAAGCTGCCTTCATCGGTGACTCCTCTCCAGTAGAAGATGCATCGCCAAAATACTTGCGTGAAGAGACAGGCACACGCAAAACGACTTATGATGGTTTTAAAGAAGCTGATGATGCCGTGTTGCTCGTGAACACCGTGAACTGGCTTGCTACACAAGAGAACTACACAAGCCTAAGTCAAGTAAACGGACTTGAATTGGACACAGCTACAGCGCTGTTGCCATTCGAAGAGCCGGCTGCTTCCACAGAGCCACAGGCTGAACCTTGGGCCGCACCTGCTGCAGGTTACAAGTGGTATGATCGTTCCACGTTCAAGGCTGGTTCTTACGGTGGACCTGCATCCAGCGCGAACGCTGCTTACAGCTTCGTGAAACAGGATACACTTCCGAACGCAGAAGACTTCCAGATTCGTGTCGTTGTGGAGAACATGGCTCCAAACACAACCGTATCCGGTTATAGTGCCGGCATCTATCTGACTGGCGGAACACAGGTAGCCATGATCCAGAATGAAAGTGGTACTTGGCCGACTTCGTACGGCTATAGCTCCACATTCAGTGTAACCTCGGACAGCCAAGGTCGCGGGATCAAAGACCTGAACGTCCGCATCAAACCGGGTACAACTGGCGCTGCCAGCTTGCGTCTGCGTCTGAATGGCAGCAACCTGATCACCAATGCCGTGACCGTTGGCAATGTGCCAGCAGAACAGCTTCCGGAAGAAGAAGGACCGATTCCAGCGGCTATCACAGTTGCTGAAGCACGCACCAAAGCTGTTGGCACTACCGTAACTATTGAAGGTGTTGTGACGACAGAGCCGGGTGCATTTGGTGGACAAGCCTTCTATCTTCAAGATGAAACTGCCGGAATCTACGTATTCCAGCATACTAGCGGCTTCCATGCTGGTGACAAGGTGAAAGTAACAGCAGCAACAACCATCTATAACAGCGAGTTCGAGCTTACCGATATCGTTGCCATTGAGAAAACAGGTACGGCTTCCGTACCTGCTCCAATCGAGGTTACTGCAATTACAGATGCGAACCAAGGTCAACTGGTTCAATTGAAAAATGTAACGATCGAGAATATCATCAGTGCTACACCAGTTGGATCTTTTGAATTCGACGCGGTAGCAGCAGATGGAACGAGCACACACATCCGTGTAGACACCCGTACAGGTGTGACGGAGACTTCCTTCCCTTATGCTGCTGGGGACAAAATCGATATCACAGGCGTTTCCGCTATTTTCAAAGATGTATATCAATTGAAACCTAGAAGCTTGAATGATTTTGTACCTGCTGAAGAGCAAGGTGGCGGCGAAGTGCCTTCCACTCCAGCTGCAGGAGCACCGGGTAAACCGGTGCTTTCTTCTGATAATGGATATACCACTGGCCTGTTCGAAGGTTCGTATAACGTAAGCATGAACCTCTGGTGGGGCGAAAACGGTTCCGAGTACAAACTGTATGAGAACGGCGTTCTGATCGATACACAGAAGTTGTCTGCGGCTTCTCCATCGGCTCAGTCCTCCAAAACAGCTATTACAGGTAAAGCCAACGGTACGTATACCTACGTAGCCGAGCTGACCAATGACAAAGGCACAACACGCAGTGACGTGCTGACGGTACAAGTAACCAATGCTGCTCCAGGCAAAGCTACGTTGTCCCAAAACAACTGGGATGGTGACGGCAACTATAACGTATCCATGAACCTCTGGTGGGGTACAAACGCAACCGAATACCGTCTCTATGAGAATGATGTGTTGATTGATACACAAGCGTTGAAAGCCGCTACACCTGCTTCTCAAAGTGCGGTTACGGAATTGTCCGGTCGCGCTAACGGAACGTACACGTACCGTGCTGAGCTGATCAACGCGGCAGGCGTAACCAGCACAGAGACGATTACGGTTCAAGTGACCAAAGCGTTGCCTTTGGCTAGCTAAGTCTCAGTTAAAGAAGCCTAACGTTTAAACAAGCAACTAAAAAACCGAAACCAACATTGCCTGATTCACAGGGCAACATGGTTTCGGTTTTTTTAGGTTCATTTCAAACGTTCAGGCTCATATCCATTTCTCACAAATATAATGCTGTTCCATACCGCAGAACAAACGGCCACGACGATGACACTAATAACAAGAATTAAGTTCATCTGTGTAATCGTATAACTGCTTCCTGTGAAAATGATCAGGATTGCACTGAGCCCAATATTTTCTTTGTTATGTTTTTTAAACTTCTGAAAGATCATTCTGTACAGCAATAGGAGTACCATAAACCCAATCCATATATATTGAAATAATTCCATAGGTCACCTTCCTTTCGAAAAACTCATTTCTTGTATGGATATCTAAGAGGAGTATTAATTAATATCCTTAATTCCCTTTATATAGAAACCTATTAATCTTACATGTATTTGGAAAATAATTCAATCATTGTGATGCATATTCTTTGAACATTCTTATTCCTCGACGGTTAGCTGAGCAACAAGAATGCACCGTCTTTTTTTGCAGACACAAAAAAAGACTATCCCCTGCCAATATTCTGGCACCGAATAGCCCTCTCTTCTTCCTCTATCAACTTATCTTAATTTATCATCTAATATAATTCGCAGCTCCACATCAACTTACACCAGCTTCTTACGAATATACCCCGAGATCAAGTCGATGATCGTGATCATCACGATAATACCCAACAGGATTATACCTACTCGCGGCCAGTTCCGGGTGCTGAGTGCAAAGATCAGCGGTGTACCAATTCCCCCTGCTCCGATTACACCCAGTATAGTCGCGGAACGTACATTGATCTCGAAACGATACAACGTATAGTTCAGGAATCCAGGCATAACCTGCGGCAGGATGGCAAACCACAACTGCTGCATACGATTGGCTCCGGAGGCAAGCAGCGCCTCAGATGGGCCATAGTCGATATTTTCAACTTCATCCGCGTATAATTTGCCTAACATGCCGATGGAGTGTAATCCAAGGGCGAGTACCCCTGCAAACGATCCGGGACCTACTGCCTTGATGAACAACAAGGCCATGATAATCTCAGGGAACGTGCGGATAAAGCTCAGTACCATTTTACCTGCACCCGAGATGGAACGATGCCCACTCATGTTACGGGCAGACCAAAAGGCAAATGGAATACAGAGCACAGCCGAGATTACGGTACCAAGCACGGAAATCGCCAGTGTATCCAGCAGTCCTCGCAGCAGGTCTTCCCCCTCAGGCAAATATACAAAATCCCAATCCGGTGAGAAAATCCCGGCTACAATGGCCTTCATAATCTGAGCAGCGGTTTCCTTGAAACCAGTAAACGGTACACCAGCAAGCGCCCAGACATACACAAGGATCAGCAGTAATACAATAACCCAGCGTAGCGGGTTCTTCCGTGGTTTAGGCCGGATGCGGCTTGTTTCATTTTTCATCATAGCAATTTCTCCCGCAGCTTAGTACTTACATAATCAATGACCAGAACAATGACAAGGGTAAACAGAATGATTACGCTGGTCTTGTCATACTCCAGGAATCCAAGTGTGGCCTCATAGTAGAGTCCAATTCCTCCGGCTCCCACCAATCCCAGAATGGCAGCGGCACGTATATTAATTTCGAAGGCATACAGCACATAGGATGTGAACTGGGCAGCCAGTTGCGGCACCACGCCATATACAATGAGCTGAATCCGGTTCATACCAACAGCCGTCATCGCTTCCAGCGGCCCCTGATCAATGGTTTCCAGTGTCTCATACGTCAGCTTCGCGATCAGACCTATCGAGAACACAGCCAGTGCCAAGATTCCGGGGATGGGCCCCAAACCAAATACAGCAACGAACAAAGCAGCAAGCAGCAGATCTGGCACGGTCCGAATCAGGTTCAGCAGAAAGCGCGCCGGATAGTAGATCCAGCGACTTGGCATCAGGTTACCGGCACAGATGATCGAGATCGGGATCGCAATAATCGCACCTATGGTAGTTCCAATCAGGGCCATTCGGATCGTTTCCAGCATGCCTTGCACGATATTATCAAAGTAACTCCACCGGGGTGGGAACATCTCCTTCAGCAGATCCAACATGTTGGGAAAACCTTCAAACAACTCCGTAAAGCTGGCATCCGTCTGTTTCGCACTTGCCCACAATAAGAGCAGAATGATAACTAAGGTGAGCAGATGTTTCGTACGCCCAGGCGGTTTTGGGCGAGTCACAACCTGAGCCGGGCTGGAACCGGGTTCCTTCCCCACTCCGCCTGAATTCTGAAATGGAACGTTGGACTGCCCCTTCATACCACAACTTCTCCCTGCTCATGCACAGCCTGCTTGTCCAACAATTCGTCAGCCAGAATCGGTCTGCCGTATATTTCTGCAAAGCGCTCATCCGTTGCCTCTTCCACCGGACCGTCGAATACGACCTCACCTGCTCTCAATCCGACAATACGGGTCGCATACTCTCTCGCCAGATCAATAAAGTGAAGGTTGACGATCGTGGTAATCCCTAGGTCTTGATTGATGCGTTTCAGGTCATCCATGACCTGCTTCGTTGTAAGCGGGTCGAGTGAAGCAACCGGTTCGTCGGCCAGAATAATTTTTGCTTCCTGTGCCAGTACACGGGCAATAGCCACACGCTGTTGTTGTCCACCCGATAGCTGATCTGCACGGGAATAGGCTTTCTCCGAAATATTCACACGATCCAGCGCAGTGAATGCCAGTTCAATATCCTCTTTTGGAAAACGTCCCAGAATGGTACGCATGGTGGAATGATATCCAACACGTCCAGCGAGTACATTACGAAGTACACTGGACCGTTTCACCAGATTGAAACTCTGGAAGATCATGCCGATGTCACGTCTGATCATACGTAGCCGTTTGCCTTGCGCCTTTGTGATGGAACTTCCGTTAATCAGAATCTCGCCCTCACTAATGTCGTGCAGTCGATTAATGGATCGCAGGAGAGTTGATTTACCCGCACCCGACAGACCCACTACAGCAATGAATTCCCCCTGCTCAAATTTCAGATTAATATTATCCAGGCCTTTGGTGCCGTTAGCGTAAGTTTTGGTAACGTTATGAAGCTCAATCATGACAATATCCTTCTTTCATTCATAATGATCAACCATACCTAAGTGCTTGCTATAATGGCACAAGCCAGCGCAGCGTAGATCACGCTGAACTGGCCTGTCCATTGCTACGATTAAGCTGTTCCCATCCAAGAAAGCGACTACAAAGTGAACAGATCCCGAACTACTTTTGGATCAGATTTATTCACCTTTCACTTTTTCGCCATACTGACGAACGATCTCAAACTTGCTATCATCGGACTCTACATAACCTTCATGCGTATAGATTTCTTTGATGATCTGGTGACCTTCCGTATCTTTACCGATATCGATGAAGGCTTGTTTGATCTTCGCAGTCCAATCTGCATTCATGTCTGTACGAACGGCAATGGTATCGTTAGGAATAGGCTCAGTGAACGCCAGTACACGTGTATCTTCAAATACAGTCGGATAGTCTTTGGCTACCGTGTTGCGGGCATCTTGGAAAATCGCTGCTGCATCAACGTCACCGTTCAATACAGCGATGACACCTTGGTCATGACCTTTCAACGTTACAGGTGTTACATCTTTCAATGGATCAATCCCTCTGTCGAGCAACAGACCTGCTGGCCATACATAACCTGCGGAAGACGTTACGTTTTGGTAAGCCACTTTTTTACCTTTAAGGTCTTCGATGGATTGAATCGGTGAGTCTTTTTTCACGATAAACATGGATTTATATGAATCTGCCAGTTGCTCTGTTGGAGCACCTGTCTCATCATTTACACCAAAACGTTGTGCTTGCAAAATAACTTGTGCAGCGCCTTTTTCTTTCGCCAGTACATAAGCTGTCGGAGGCAAGAAACCTACGTCTACTTTGTTGGAAGCCATTGCTTCAATAATTGTGTTGTAGTCGGTGGATACGCTGACTTTTACCGGAATGCCCAGTTTGTCACCAAGCAACTTCTCAAGCGGTTTCGCTTTGGCTTCAAGCGTGTCTGCATTCTGGGAAGGAACGAATTGAACCGTCAGTTCAGTTGGCACATAACCTTCGACAGGTTTCTCTGTCTCTGCCGTCGACGTACCGGATGCATTGGGACTCGCATTATCTCCGTTAGCCGAACCAGTTGTACTACTAGACCCACAAGCACTCAGAAACATAACCAAAATCAACAATGGTAAAAATAAAGCAGACTTCTTCAAACGAACACCCTCCAAAGAGTTTCTATTTTTCAGTACTTATCTACTATAGTTGCCAAATATTAGCGCGATGTGAAACGGAATTTGGAGTTTTGTAAAGTTTCCTGTCAGGCTGTCAGCGGGACTTGTATCTGTTAGAATAGGCTCATTATGGTTGAAGATATAGGAAGAACATCGGAGATAACGGCCTATACTTCGGTTCTTTAGCCTATTCTGTCTTCTCCGTTTTATGGTAATTCCATATATCTGAACTTATATATTAGAGGAGATTGTAAAATGACATCCATAAACCATACGGCAAGCTTCGACATTCTGTTCACCAGTGATCTGCACGGGGCCATCCGTCCCATTCATTACAATACCAACGCCTACCGCCCGGCTGGACTTGCCCTGCTGGCTTCCCTGATTCGTAAGGAACGTGAACGTGCACCTGAATTGATGCTGGTGGATAACGGGGATCTGCTGCAAGGATCACCCTTGGCCTCCTATGCTGCTTCACAGATTTCCACAAACGAAGTTCATCCATTCATTACAGTATTGAATGAACTCGGTTATGATGCAGCGGTGATGGGTAACCACGAGTTTAACTATGGTCAGAATCTGTTGCGTGGAGCAGTTGAAGCTTCCAATTTTATTTGGCTGTCTGCCAATATTGTAAAAAATGAGCAACCAGACGTACCTGCCTTCGGTCCTCCGTATCTAATCAAAACATTGTCTACGGGTGTCAAAATTGCCCTGTTGGGCGCAACTACGCATTACATTCCAAACTGGGAGCATCCGAAGAATATTGAGGGGTTACAGTTCCTTAATGCCTTGGAGACCATCCGTGCATGGGTTAACTATATACGCGAGTATGAACAACCAGATGTAATGGTTGTCAGCTATCACGGCGGATTTGAGAGTGATCTGGAGACAGGCGAGCCCACCGAACGGTTAACTGGAGAAAATCAAGGTTATGCCATCTGCCGGGACATCGAAGGCATCGATGTGTTGCTTACCGGACACCAGCATCGTCAGCTTACCGCTAATATTCATGGTGTAACCGTCATTCAACCGGGCTTCAGTGGAAATGGTGCGGGGCATGTATCCATTCAGTTGGAACAATCATCGGGCGGCAAGTGGCAGATTACAGACAAGAAGGCTCGGTTGTTACTTCTGGATGAACATCATGAGGTTGAACCTGATGCAACCGTCATGAAACTGACAGATGATCTGGAAACTGAGGCACAAGCATGGCTTGATCAACCCATAGGGCAGGTGGCTGGGGATTTATCCATCACCAATGCTACGGCCCTGCGACTCAAGGCACATCCATTCATTGCTTTTGTACATCAAGTGCAGATGGAAGCGACCGGAGCGCAGCTCTCCAATACCGCCATGCTGAGTGAAGAAGCTCGCGGTTTCGGGAGTCACATCACCGTTCGAGACGTGTTATCCAACTTCATCTATCCTAATACTCTGACGGTGCTGAAGCTGAGTGGTCAGGATATCCGGGAGGCACTGGAACAAACGGCTCGTTACTTTGAAGTGAATGCTTCTGGCGAGGTGGCAGTCAATCCGGCTTATATGGAACCCAAACCCCAACATTATAATTACGATATGTGGGCTGGCATGGAATATGAGCTGGACATCTCCCAACCTGTAGGCAGTCGAGTTGTGAAATTGGAACGTGAAGGCAAGCCAATGGATATGGATGGCATGTACTCTGTGGTGATGAACAGCTACCGCGCTGCTGGCGGCGGGGATTATGCGATGTATCCAGGCAAAAAGGTACTGCATGAAGGTGCCACGGACATGGCCGCACTGGTGGAGGATTACATCCGCAGACACCAGCCGTTAAAAGTGGAGCAGGCGGATAACTGGAAAGTTATTGGAAGTTAAATAAGAAAGAGCAGGTCCTGTGATCAGGATCTGCTCTTTTGTTTTCAACCTATTGCTTACTTGTTCTTATTGAACTATCCTGTCCCGTCTCCTTATCCGACATATTGAAGAATTAACTGATATAAGGCTATGGAAAATCCTAGAATACTTGCTTTCATTTTAGATGGATGATTTCTTTCGCTGCGAATCAAATAAAAGAAAATCACTATAAATCCTAAAGGAATCCATAGCTCAAAGACACCTTTTGTTGTACTTTGAGAATAAATTGGAGTAATGAACGTACTAATCAAAAAATAAAAGAAAACCGTAAAACGTCTTGTTTCTAATTGCTTGCTCCACCTTACCAGAAAGAAAAGAATAATGATTGCGATAATCGTAATGTGTAAAGGGGGAAAAAGAAGAGCAGCATTCCCAAATCTGAATTCCATTCCGCATTGCCCTCCTCTCTTTTAATGCATCACATGACTGACTACAGGCATACGTGTAAAAATTCATTCTCATGCTTCAAAACCGCTGGCAACCTTCCAAAAAACGGACCCATCCCATTATATCCTTATTTTAACATACAATCACAGTTCCATTTCCCACGTTTATTCAATAAAATATGCAAAAAGAGCAGAAGTGAGGAGCATCGCGCCCTCATCCCTGCTCTTTTTTACATACCTACAAGCTTACTAATACATGTCACATATTATCCAAAATCTATTGCGCCTTCTTACGCAACTGACTGTAATACAACTCACTGTAGAAACCGCCTTGTTCCAACAGTGCATCATGCGACCCTTGCTCCAGTAGATGCCCATCCTTCAGCACCAGAATTCGGTCGGCCTGACGAATCGTGTTCAGCCTGTGGGCAATGACAAAACTCGTTCGTCCTTGCATCAGACGTTGCAGCCCTTCCTGAATTTTGATCTCTGTGACGGTATCAATACTGCTCGTCGCTTCGTCCAGTACGAGTATGGATGGATCGGCCAGAATTGCCCGGGCAATGGCGAGTAATTGCTTCTGACCCTGACTAATGCCGCTTCCGTCGGCCTGGAGCACTTTGTCGTACCCGTCCTTCATTCGCACTATGAAAGAATGGGCATTCGCCAGCCGGGAGGCTGCTTCCACCTCTTCATCCGTCGCATCGAGACGGCCAAACCGAATATTTTCTCGAATCGTACCCTGAAACAGAAATGAATCCTGTAGTACAAATGCCATATGTGACCGTAGATTCTCACGCCGAATGGTGGTCATATCGCGACCATCTACCGTTAATGTGCCACCTGTAGGATCATAGAAACGGGATAACAGCTGAATCAATGTTGTTTTCCCCGCTCCGGTCGGACCTACAAGGGCAATCATCTCACCCGGTTTGGCTTCAAAGCTGATGTCATGCAAAATGTTACGTCCTTCATCGTATCCAAAGGATACTTTGTCGAAACGAACCGCTCCCTCTACCTTGTCCAGAGATACCGCTGCCCCTTCATCCTTCGCTTCCTCATCTTCGTCCAGCACCTCGAATACACGCTCAGCCCCCGCAATTGCGGACAATAACGTATTCCACTGGTTCGCCAGATCATTCAGCGGACGGGTGAATTGACGGGCATATTCCACAAAGATAATAATCACCCCGACCGTAACGGAACCCTGGATCGCCAGAATACCACCGATGCCCGCCACAATCGCAAAGCTCAGGTTATTCAATCCATTCATCAGTTTCGGGATAAAACCGGAGATCGTCTGTGCCCAGAAACCGGAAATCCGGATGCGGGTATTTCGTTCCTCAAAACCGCGAATCACACGCTCCTCTTGGGAGAATGCCTTAATGATCCGCTGCCCGGATAAAGTCTCTTCGATATAACCGTTGAGTTCACCCAGATTACGTTGCCGTTCCTTGAAGAGCGGTCCCGTTCTGCGCGTAATCCAACGCATGCCGATGGCCATCAAAGGCACAACGATAAAGGTAAGCAGGGTCAGCAGCGGACTGAGCCAGAGCATAACCCCAAACGTTCCGAGCAGTGTTAATACACTCGAGAAAATCTGGATGGCCGAGCTGTTCAACGTACCGCTGACATTCTCGATATCATTGGTTACCCGGCTCATAATCTCCCCCTGCTGGCGTTTACCGAAGAATGGAATCGGCAGCTTGTGCAGATGGGAGAACAGATCATACCGCATGCGGAACACGGTTTCCTGTGCAATTTCGATCATCCATATATTTTGTAACCAGGATGTAAGAGAGAACAAAACGTACACTGCGGTTAATCCAATCAGAAACCGAGTCCAGCTTGCCCCGGCTTCACCCGCAATGAAATCATCCACGGCCACCCCTACCATGTAGGGGCCAAGCAAAGCAAGTGCGGAGCTGGCTAACACCATCAACAGTACCATGGACAGCTTAACCTTGCGCCGTGCCAGATAGCTCCAGATACGACCTAGCGTACCGGACCAGTTCTTCGCTCTTGCCTTGGGTTTGCGACCACCACCTGATCGTAACGTCTCCGGATCAATCGGCGGTGGCGGCTGACGGAAAGGCTCAATGAATGCTTTGAACATGCTGTGCACCCTCCCCGTATTGTGATTCATGGATTCGACGATACAGCTCTGACGATTCCATCAGGTCTTCATGTTTTCCTTGCCCAATGAGTTGTCCATCATCAAGCAGCAGAATCAGGTCCGCCGAAGTGGTTGAACTGATCTTCTGGGTGATGATAAACGTGGTACACGACAATTCTTCCAGCGCATCCAGCAGTCTGCCTTCTGTAGCTACATCCAGCGCACTTGTGCTATCGTCCAGAATCAGAATTCTTGGTCTACGTACCAGTGCTCGTGCAATGGAAAGTCGCTGCTTCTGTCCACCGGAGAGATTCACTCCCCGTTGACCGAGCAATGTATCATAACCGTTTGGTAAATTCTCAATCGTTTCATGGATCTGCGCGCGCTTAGCCGCTTCCACGATCTCATCCAAGGTAGCATCTTCCTGACCCCAGGCAATATTCTCCCGTATGGAACCGGTAAACAGGACAACCTCCTGCGGCACATAACCAATCGCTCCACGCAACATGGACAGATCCAGCTCTGATGCATCGGCACCATCAATCCGCACCTTTCCTTGATCCTCTGTGTATAACCGTGGAATGAGCTGTACGAGCGAGGATTTGCCTGAGCCAGTTGCTCCCATAATGGCAATGCGTTCCCCCGCTTTTGCCGAGAATGTGATGTTATCCAGCACTGTAATTTCACTATTCGGATAACTGAAGCCCACACTGCGGAATTCAACCGCTCCCTGCACAGCGCGCTGTTTCTTCGCCGGGTATACAGATTGCGGAAAATGCGAAGATTTCATAGATCCAGCAGATGGTGCAGACGTTGATAACGACTTCGTCTGTTCAGTCTCCGACGTGTCCTCCGTATTAAACACTTCATTCAGCCGTTGCGCCGAAGCGCTTGCTCTCGAGAAGGTTACCAGAATCCATGACAATGCAGACATGGCACCAATTGTCCGAAGCAGATAGTTAATGACGGCGACCACTTCACCCACGGTTGCATTACCCGAGGCGATGTCGACTCGTCCAAACCATAACACGGCGATGATACATACGTTCATCATCAGCAACATGAACGGCATCGTGGTCTCCGTCAGACGCAACGCGGAGATTGTGCCTTTCATCAGCTTGCCGCTGAATCCGGCAAAGCGTTCAATCTCATGGCCCATCCGTACAAAAACACGGATCAGCCGGATGCCTGTCAGATTCTCCTGGATGACTCCATTGACGGCATCCAGTCTACGCTGCACATTGCGGAACAGCAGCGCTGCCTTTTTGATCATCCACACCACAACAATGAGCAGTACAGGCACCATGACAACCAGCAGCAGACCCAACCTCGGGTTCACGATCACTGCCATAATCATGCTACCAATCACCACCAGGGGCACACGTGTCATGAAGCGCAGACTCATAAAGACGGTGTCCTGAACCTGGGTCACGTCCCCCGTTAATCGGGTAATCAGGGACGACGTCGCGAACCGGTTAAAGACGGCATAAGAGAACGTTTGCACTTTCTCATACAACTTCTCCCGCAGATCGTATCCAAATCCCAGACTTGCATGGGATGCAAAGAACGAACTGGCAATTCCGGCAGCAAAAGCCACAACAGCACTAGCAACTAGCACACCGCCCCACAACCAGACGACAGATAAGTCTCCCTGCTGAATCCCGTTATCGATGATCTTGGAGATCAGATAAGGCTGAGCCAGCTCCACCGCAAGCTCAATTAACATCATGACCAGGGCTGCAATCGCGGCAACTCGGTACTTCTTCAAGTAGTACAACAGCTTGATCATAAGCATTCCTCCGGCTCGGAGCACCCTAAACCGATAACACGTTCCAGCTCAGAGCCTCCATTAGACATGTTGTTTTCTCCACAGCGTCCAATATGTAATCATTTCTATGTACACATATGGTTATTATAGCGTATTTTACAATGCCGCTTCTATTCTTATTACCCTACTTTTCCCAATACAATAAACTTCTCTTCATTTTGGCAGTAAAAAAAGGAAGGTCTCCCTTCCCCACACTAGTTAAGTGCTTACAGCTCGCCCGCTCACAGACATATTTCAGATCAAAAAGAAATGCATATCTACACTCAGGTCATCTGCCTAACTTTGCAGAAATATAGTTATCTGTTTACATACCAAGCGAGATGTTCACTACCATCTTCTGCGTCCACGATCACCCCGGTAGTCATCATTCAACTCTCCCAGGCGATCGTATGTCTCTTTATATATCCGAATCACGGCCTGAACTTTGATAGAATCAGCATCTTCCGGTCCAAGCCCCTCCATAAACATTCTCTGAATGATCTGTTGGAAGAATTGCACTCTGTCCTCAATCTGTTCTCGCTCAAGCTGTAATATGTCTTCGAAACTGTGGTTCCCTATGTAATCCATCAACTCATCATCATGTCTGGAATAATCTGAGTTTCTCCGATCTGCAACCCATTCATCCGGCTCATTGGACTGGAGATTAACACTCGTACGTAGTTGGGATAAAATGATTTTCTCTTTGGCCAGCATGACATGAAAATCTTTGTTACGGAGCAGCTCAGATACAATCAGACTGCACATTTCACGGTTTTGGATCAGTATGCCGTCAAATGGATGCAGTGTCCACTCCCCGTTTGCATAATACAGGTTAAAGTTAAAGAACTCACTGCCATATTTGTATTGAATATTAATCTTGGTCTCATCAATAATCTCGAATGAAAAGTCCAGCATGTTCAGCAAGCTCCTTCGTATAACCCCAGATTTTAGCTTTATTCTATCAAATGAAACAAAGAGACGCACTCGGCGTCCCTCGTAGAAAGATATACATCTAGCAATCTCCTGGCTTATGCAGCGAGTCTCGCCCTATTACCCTAATCCAGGAAAGATCCTAATGCACTGGAATCCGGTTTATTTTTCTCCGGAATGGCAGCAGCTTTTGGCCCTTCCAGACCCAGTCGATCGCTCATTTTGGCGTTAAGGGTTGTCATCTTGTTGGTATAGTCATTACAACTCTCGATGATCCGGCGATTAGACTGCTCGGACAAATCCAGCGCAGACATCAGATCACCCATCGCCTGATTGACGGCTTCAAGGGACATCGCCGGTTTGGACAACAGTTCATTTGTTTTCTCTGTTGTTGTCTTCAACAATCTGGCGTTCTCCTTGAATTGATCTTCAATCGTCTTATTCGTCGCTTCCACAGCAGAAATGACCTTCTCCTGATCATTGAGTGCCATAGCAATCATGGCCGAAACGGTGATCAGATTCGCTGTTTTATCAATGGCATTATTCACTGAATCAATCAACTTGTCATTGTTATCATTAATGATGTCGGTAGCTGCGATCGCCTGATTGTACAGCATGATCATCTCTGTCATGGATTGGGTACGTGTAACCACTTTGCGCAACCCACGCTCCAGATGTGCTTTACGATTCTCGTTCTCGGGCTTTGCGATCTCAGTTTCAAACAATGCTTTCAATTGATTACCAAAAGAGATTTTGGTCTGCAGATTGTAGATCTCCTGAATCGAAGAACGTTTCAATTGACGCATGTTCACGATGCTTTCTTCCAGGTTGTCCTTGCCATCCCGCAACCCGTTAATGATGGCATCAATGTTCGTGCGAACGGATTGATAACGGTATACATAGTTTTTCAGCGGGCTTTTACGTAACAACTTCCCAACAAAACTCACATTTTTACTCTGCTGCAAACTCTCGCATTCATCACGGAGCTTCAGGATCATGTTGGATACCTCCGCCCGATTCCCCGACATCAGTTCATTGACTGGACGATCAAGCAGCTTGAGAGTCTGTCCTGCTCTCTCTTGTGTTTTCACACCCAACTTGCCGATATCATCCATTAAGGTATCCAGATGAGCCGGGTCACTTTGGGACACTTTCTGAATAAGCTGCGTTGCTTCCTGGTTAATCCGTTGCTCATCTTCCTGCTTCAACTGAGCCCATTCCGTTGCCATGCCAATCCCTCCTATAATTCAGAGCTGTTATACCGTTGATGTATTAGTTCCGCTTTGTTCTGGAGCTCCATTAAGTCTTTATGTTCAATCGTTGATACAATATCCGATATCTTGGAATCCACGTCTCGAAGACCATTCAGTAGCATACGCCGATTATTACGTTTGGCTTCTCCACTTAAACGTAGAAATGGATTAATAAACCCGTTCAGGTCTTTCAAAATCAGTCTGCGCACCGTATGGTTGATATCCCCGTTGTTCAGCTCCTGAAGAGAAGGAATCACACGCTGCAGACGGGCAAACAACGCCAGTGATTTCTCCACGATCTCATTATCCAGCTCGTTCTTCTGACCTTCGGAGATAATCATGTCCTCCAGAACCTCCAGGTATTCAATCACCGGATCAAATACAGGATCTGGTTCGGTGCGGGTAGGCTTCGCTTGTTCTATGCCCGCATGTTGTGCGGGAGTGGAACTGGAATGGGGCTGTGCCGGAGAAGCTTCTATCGCCCCTGTTGGCACTGCGCTCGGTGCTTGTCCACCATTCAAGCGGGATGGTTCATTTCCGATATCTGTAATGGGTACAGGGGCTGAAGACGAACCCTGAACCTGTGTACGTGCCGTGGATCGTGAAGGAATCAGTCCCCCGACCACAGTTGCCAGTGCCGGAATTGCCCACGTGATGACATCCGGTAGAAAGGGACTCGAGATGGCCGCGAGACCATAACCGACCAATGCGCCTATACCTATCTTCGTTTTCCGTAACATTACTTGTCCTCCTGCCTTAACAACACATAAAGTGCATATTCAAAAAGTCTTGTTTTCAGTACCGAGAAGATGGAATGAAGATAGAAATGGAGTAGCGGAGCGTAGGAAAACTACGTGAGCAACCACAATGTTTCCAAAGGAAACATACTTCGTAAGCCTCCCGCTTATTTCGGCTGAATTTCATATTCGATGCTGATGATGCCGTAAGGCATTATTCGTAATCAAAAGTGGACTTTTTGAATAACCTCTCATCCGTATTGTAAAAAAACCATCCAGAAGGTGTCAATGTTGAGGAAAATTCTCAGCTAGACGTGGTGTACTCCGCTTACCTTCTGAACGTCGATTATAAATGGCTGTTCGATATGACTACCCAATATGCCAAACTTCGGATGAAGTGGTCCAATAGCATGGCCAAGTGCAGACTTGACCGCCAGATAAGGGAAGTTCACGCCCGACAGGCAAGACATGTGCAACCCACCCGACATACGCGGATTAATCTCCAGCAGCTTCGGTGTATCCTTGCGATATTTCATCTGTATATTAAAATTATAAGGAATCCGATATACTTCTGCCACATTGCGGGCAATCGCCAGCAATTCCTCGTTTTCTTCGAGCAAGCGCAAACGTCCTCTTTCTTTTCTACGCGGAATAGCCGTTAATAGTTTCCCATTGCGATCCGAAAGACAATCAATGCTGTATTCATATCCTTCCAGTACCTCCATCACCATGACGTTGGGAAAGGACGGAGCAGAAGAGAACGCACGCAGGGCATCTTCATATGAAATAGAGTTCAGCGCATACCCGAACAACTCCTGCAACGGATCACGCTCATTGTTAATCACCCGGAATCCCATACCACCCTCACCATTACATGGTTTGAAGCATACATCGTGTCCACGTGCACGCAGCGCCTCATAGGCTTGCTGGAATTGTGCAGCATTATTAACTGTGAAATAATCCGGAATCTCCATAATGCCTTTCTCACGCACCGATTCATAAAATCGGTCTTTCTCCATCAATTGTTCCAGCAATTCCGTGTCCGAGCATACGATAACCCGTGTACCGATCTCTTCGAACAGGGAGATATGTCTGCTGATGTCCAGCATGTTCCAGCGTGGAATAAATACATCAATCTGATGACGGCGGCAAAAGTCGAGGCAAAAATCAACATATTCCCGGCCCGTTACACGCGGTTCAACTTCTGCAACATCACAGCCCTGTAATGCCATGTGTCCCGGATCAGGATGAGTACCGTAGATCTCAAATTCCATGCCGTCCTCATTGTCCCGAATCGCATTCATATAATGATACGTTACAGAGAACCAACGGTTGAAGTAAATCTTCATTTTTTTCATTTATACGGTCTCCCTTATCTCGGCATGGTCTATCTGGGTCTGTTGATCGTTATGAATACGATGAACGTAATCGAGAATCTCATCTGCTGCAAAAGCACCGAATTGTTTCGTAAATTGATACGGTACCTGCTCAGGTACACGCTGTCTCTCCACATGTAACTCTCCGTGAGACGGAGCAATGGCGTGGTGCGCAAAGTCCAGCAAACAGCGATCCAGCAAGGAATCACCCGAAGCAATCACAGGCACATCACCAATGCGTTGCCTAATATGCTCCACTGCAGCTCGTTTGTTCACTGCCGAAGGCACCAGATAGAGCTTCCGCCCCTGAATCGAACTCTCCCATCCAAGTGTCTCTAACACCCGAATCTTGTCGGCAATGCGCTCCATAGGAAGCTTGTCACGTTCGATCAGCAATGCGTAGAACAACTCATCACATAATCGCTGATTAATCACCCATTCCGGACTCAGTACATCGTCAAATAAATCCAGGATCTCTTCGGGAGCAGCTGCCTGCTGACGAAGCAAAGAACGAATATGCAGATTCCATTCATCGTCTACCTGACCGTCAACAATGATGTTGCCACCATTACTCGTCACTGCATATTTCGGGATACATTCGCTCTGAAAAATATGAATGCGTCGGTACTGCTCCACAGTACGTGTCGTCACAGGCATAAATACAATGTCTTGTGGCAAAGACTGCAACCGCTCCAGTGCATATGCTGACATAAAAGCGGACAACTTGCCGTTAATCCACTCTGCGGGAACAAGTCCCGGTGTATCTTCGGGAATACGGAGCGCACGACGGGAGTACACCAGCGTCTGGTCCAGATCACTTGCGTAGATCATCATTCTCCTCCACCTCCCAGGGATTGAATAATGCCGCAACAGGAATAGGTTAGTCCCGGATATACCTCAACCGGCACATTTCTGTCTTTGGCGAGCATCATGATATGTTGCAAATCCGGATTATCCAGACGGTCCACAAGAATCTTCCAAGGAACACGGCGCAGTAACACCCGGGTTGTTTCTCCGATCCCAGGTTTGATCAGATTGATGTTCGCAATGCCAAAGGATTGCTGGATGGACTCGATATCTTGCCAGCCTTTCCAGGTGATTTCCGAAGTATCGGTAGCATTGTCGTCCGTTTGAATTTCCGCCAGGTCCATCATTTGCGGAAAATGCTGAGCAATAGTATCCACGTATTGGGTCGACACATCCGCAGAGGACCATTCACGATACCATTTGGCCCCGTGAAAATCTTCCGGCCCAATCAGATCATCGCGAAGTACTGTACGGCTAACCAGTCCAGAGACAGTGGAATTCAGACAAGCGCTAGGAATGAGATAATCTTCCCTCGTCCCAAAGGTGCCTGAGCATTGCCCCGGATCTGCCAACACGGCAAGATCATCATCGAGGCTTACACCGTAAGTCCGTTCCATTTGGTCACAGGACTCTTTCAGCACTTTGCGAATAGCCCCTTTTCCTGTCCAACCATCTACAAACTGAATGGCTGTTTCCAGACCATGCTGCTGTAAAATATATAAAATTGCGTTCTCGTCCATACCCTTGCCACGAATAATTGAAATGCTATAATGCGGAATCGATACCTTGTATTTCAATTCAATATAACGCTTGATCAGGATGCCCACAGGTGTTCCGGCTCGAGCCAGAGATACCAGCACCAGATTCAGTCCCCTGCGCTCTACAATCTTCTCAGCCACAATGGCGGTATGACGTGCGATTCTTGCAGCGGATTGTTCCAGCGTCTGATGGAACAGCTCAATGTATTCTGCTGTGGGCTGGTATTCCACGGGCAGCATCTCCGAATAATGAACCCCGGATTGGATCGCCTGCTCCCGTTCACCCGTTCCCTTTTCCAGATCCACATGGCTGATATCCTTCAGTAGGAAAACAACGTCCGATGCAGCATAACTGCCCATCGGCTGGGGAGACGGAATCTCACGTTGTCTGATTAGCTCCAGTGTAGTTAAGTTCATTGCTCGTTGTCCCCTGTCTTCTCTGGCAAACCGCAATATATGATATGAATGTGTCCGCATCCCAACTGCCCCAGTACCTTCAACATCGGTTCCATTCGTTCTTCGGACATCTGTCTCTCTAGCAAAACAAAGATTTCATCATATTGTCCCGGGGCAATGTTATAGATAAAGTTACGAACAGAAGCGTCTTCCGGTGAAGCATATCCGGCACCACTACGAACAGCATATGCTGGAGCTGGATGTGTATGGATTGGACTGCGAGTAGTGGATTGATAAAACACACCTTCTCCCATCTCGGCAGCAATACGCATCGGAATGTACATGAACTCCCCTGTTCCCATCACCAACGTCCGTTCTCCCGTACGCTGTGACCGAAGTCGTTCTGCAATCCGGCTAATCTCTTCACGCAATACGTCATTATGTCGGGATTGCATACCAAACCTGCCCGTATGCTGGACGTAGCTCGCTGTGCTACGTTTACCTTCTCCATCCTCCGAAGTGGCATGCAGCTGATCGAAGGCATCTGCAACGGTAGAGGTATGAAGCGTTACGGCAGGATGAGATAGCTGCTCATCTTGCTGTGTTGCTTCCAACTGTGGAGTACCCACCACTTCAATGCGGCCCTTCAACAGGCTTAACGGTGTAATGGTAATTCCAAGTTCAGCTTCCAGTTCGGCAAATCGATTCTCGTCCGCTTCCGTACGCCAGTCCAACAGCGAAGCAATCACATATTGCTTCCGGGGGTATCTGTCCTGAATATCCCGAATGATATTCAACGTCGTTTTACCCGTCGTAATCTCGTCGTCCACCAGAACAATCGGGCCCTCTCCTGCAAAGGCTTCATGATCCAGCGCATAACAACGATGAGCCATCGCATGGGAATGTTCTTCTTCAAATTGAATATCTGGATGCATCGCTGGAACATATTCGCGAGTGGTGTGAATATAGGAAGCTTGATCAGCAAACATCTCATACATGCTGTGGCCCAGCGCTGTCGCTGTCTCCGCAAAACCAACAAAACGAATCGTTTCCGGCAAGCTCAAGCCTTCTTGCAACAGCATGTTGTACACTTGCCGAGCTTGCTTGGGATCAATCAATCCTTCGACCATTTCCCGTTTCCACTCGGTGATCTGATCTTTGGTCTCTTCCGTCTCCTCTGTCAGGTGCTCATATAACAGAACAGCTAATGCTGCGCCACTCAGAAGCGAGGTATACGGGTTAACCGGGATGTGCTTGCCCAGCAGTCTGCTTACAAACAGAAATGAACGTTTCTTATTGATTCGTGCAGCCATGGAAAATAGAGATTCTAGTGGAAGTTGCAGCGGGTTATGTGTAACCTGAACGTTCAGACTGAATTGATCAAGAATTGGGAACGTAGTTATGTTGTTGTTCGTGCTTGGGCAAGAGCCCGACAAAATGCTGCTGTTCATGTAACACCCCATATATTTGTGATCGGATTAGAATTCGATTTGCCCAGCTCAAGTGTGGTTTAATCTCATTCATTTTGTTATAGTAATTACTTTTGAACACACCCAGGCTACCGTCATTACGGGCGATGATGTCTTGGGCATCGGAATACTCCTCATGTGTAACAACGTACATCGCTTGTACGGGCTTGATATGAGAAGGATGAATGATCGTTTTGCCTACAATTCCATTTTCCTTGTCCATCATGACTTCACGCATCAATCCATCCATTGTGTTCGTAATATATTTCATTCTCAGATGCAGCCCTGATTTGCCCAAGGTTTCTTCGAATGGAGTCTGTCGTAATTGAGGTTTGAACACGCGCTCCCGCTGACTGAAATATTCCCAGACAGGACCCGAGATCACATACGGCTTGTCCATCCGACCAAACAGATTGATAATATCCGAGATGCAGTCACGGATCGTGGCTATATCGTATATGGTCAATTCCGGGCTTCGGCGTAGTCCAAACAGGCTGGAGAAATCGGTCGCACCAATGCGTACATTGAGCACATATTCAACATTTTCATCGAGGATGTTTCGAAGGCCCAGTAAGGTCTCCCAACGTGTCTCCCGATATATAATTGAAGCCGTTTCCAATATAGGCATTCCATAGAGAACGGGATATTGATTCGGTTTCTGTTGATTATACTTGCGGATCTGGTCAAAATAGGCTCTTCCATTGCCCACGCAAAACTTGGGCAAAGCCACACCTGTCAGCATGGACACCAGTTCTCCCAACGTATCAATGAGACGTTCCAACTGTTGTGGTGAACGTACACGAGCAAACAGAAGAGGCATTTGATCCTGACTCAGCATGCCTGTCTCCATATAAGTCATCAGTTGAGTTAGATGCTGTACCAGACACTGCTCGGCAAACTCTACTTGGTCGTCACCCACAGCGTCCTCCAGATCAATAATAATGGTCGTCAGACCTTCATGTTTACCATTCATAATGTCGTCCGCGATATGAGTGCGCGTCGCGGGCATATATAAAGCGGCCCCAACAGCATATGCCAGTAGATCTTTGGAAGTCCGGTGATTGAACGAGACGGGTGAAGAGAAAAATAAAGTATCTTCTTCTTCCAGACTCAAAAAGTTAAAATATTTCAGGGTTGTCTCCTCCTCGCACCTTTGGCAATAGCCAATCTGCAATAGTTGATTCCAGCTGTCGGGGCATAAAAACCAATCCCTCCTTAGTCTGGAGGGATTGATGGTCTATTATCGAGGATAACGTTGGTCAACAGTATCCTTGCAATGGTGCTGACCGATACAGCGTTTATATATTCAATAAATACGAATGATTACTTTCTTCCCGCAACCCACTGCATTCCCCAATCATGAGCCTCGTCCAACGCCTGATGCCCATTATAGAACTGCACGATTCGTTCAATACTGAATGTCTCATTGTTCACATTGCGTAACATCGCGATGCCACACATGCCAAGCGGGCTCCCGTATTCATTCATTCGAACAATGATATCGGGACCGTCCTTCTGCTGAATGGTTACCACACCGTCTACTTGAGACCAGTTGGCCACACCACCATAAATATAGGTGAATACCAAGATGCGCTCAATTTCCGAAATACGGGCACCATTAATCCGCAGATTCTCTCCCGTCTTAACCGATCCCGTCCGGTCATCTCCATCCAGTGCAATATAAGGGAAACGATTCAGTGAACCAAACGTTTGTCCCAAGGCCTGAATCACATCTCGTGTACCATCCTTCATCTCGAACAGGCAGCCCAAGTCCAGATCCACACTCTTGCTGCGACCAAATAACCCTTTGCTACCCTGTTGATTCCAGTTGAGGTTAATCAGGATTTCACCAAGTCCCCCCGCATTTTTCTTGAGGTTAATGGTGTCGCCCTTCTTCTTCAATTCAATTTTGCTGAAATTGATCGAATTCACAGGAGCAGGCGTCGGTTCTGGTGCGGGTGCCGGGGGTGGTGGAGTCGGTGCAGCTGTCGGGGGAACGGTTGATGTGGTTGGCGCAGCGTCTGATCCACCATCCACATCCACACCAAAGTTAGCACAGAGTGCATTCAAACCTCCTGCAAAACCCGATCCTATTGCATTGAACTTCCATTCTCCGTTATGGCGATACAATTCACCAATGACAATCGCGGTCTCCACTGTAAAACCGCTTCCCAGATCATATCTCATCACTTCCTGACCTGTAGCTGCATTGGCAAACCGTAGAAAACCATGCTGAACCTGTCCAAAATGATGGCGTCGTGCTTCACCGTCATGAATCGTCAGGCTGAAGGCGATTTTCTCAATTCGGGTAGGGATCTTGCCAAGTTCAATGGCGAACTGTTTCTTCTCACCGCTAACCTGCCCACCATCCATATACGTGATAAACGCGGTAGAGGGCTGGTTATAGAAGATAAAATCCTCATCTCCAGCCACTTTATTGTCTGAACCCAGAAGGAATGCTGATGTGTCCAGCTCCACACCCGAGGCTGCCTCCCAACCAATGCCTACCGTTAGACGGGACAAGCCTGGATTGGTTTTGGTCAGATCACTCTTCTGGCCTTTCACGACAGAAATCGCCATAGCAGACTCACCTTTCTTATGCCAAGTTATTGTGCATCCAGTCCGTAATTTTTGCATAAAGCAGATAGTCCACCTGTGAAGCCGCTGCCTACCGCCTGGAATTTCCAGTCCGCACCTGCACGATAAAACTCACAGAACACCACAGCTGTTTCTGTGGAATAGTCCTCTCCGAGGTCGAAACGAAGCACTTCCCGATCACTTGCAGCATCTACAACACGAACAAAAGCATTGGAGACTTGTCCAAAATTCTGCCCTCGTCCATCTCCATCATAGATGGTTACCGTAATACCGATCCGGTGAATGTGCGCAGGGATTTTGCTGAAGTCAACAACAACTTGCTCATCATCGCCGTCACCCTCACCCGTACGATTGTCACCGGTATGTGTCACTGAACCCGCACCGCCGCTTGGATTGTTGTAAAAAACAAAGTCATCCGTACCTTTGGCTTTTCCATCTTCGTACAACAAAAAAGCCGAAGCGTCCAGGTCAAAGTCGACTCCACCACTATATTTGTTTGTATCCCAACCCAAACCAACCACCACACGGGTAAGGCCCGGATTCGTCTTAGTCAGGTCAATACGTTGTCCTTTGGCAAGACTGATCGTCATTTGTTTTTCCACCTTTCCAAGATATGTGATTAAATGAAAAGGAGAACCGCCCAGGAGACGGTTCTTCCCATCCTGTAAGTCGTTCTGTACGTCCTATTGCAAACCGTAATCGCGTGTCAATCCAACCAATCCATCCTGGTAACCACTACCGATGGCACTGAACTTCCACTCGCCGTTATGACGATACAATTCACCAACAACTACACCCGTTTCGATGGAGAAGTCTTCTCCCAGGTCGAAACGAATCAGTTCTTCGTTGTTTGCTTCGTTAACGATTCGCACATAAGCACGGGAGACTTGTCCGAAGTTCTGGCTACGTTCTGTAGCTTCGTAGATCGTAATGGAGAATGCAATTTTCTCTACATTGGCGGGTACGTTAGGCAGGTCGATATTGATCTGCTCATCATCACCATCGCCATCTCCTGTACGGTTGTCACCAGTGTGAACAACAGAACCATTTTCATTTTGTGGATTGTTGAAGAAGATGAAGTTTTTCTCGCCTTCTACTTTACCGTTTGCATTGGTACAGAATACCGATACATCCAGGTCAAAGTCTTTTCCACCATCATACTTATTGGTATCCCAGCCCAAGCCTACTGTGATTTTTGTCAAACCTGGGTTCGTTTTAGTCAGATCGATTTTTTGACCTTTAGAGAGATTAATTGCCATCGTATGATCATCCTCGCTTATTTAAGTGTATTGTAGTTATCGTGACATATGAATATCAGGATTATTGTCGATTTAGGTTAAATCTTGTACTTAGGAGTACCTGCGAGCGAGTTCATTGATATGTACCGCATGGGAACCCTCTCCAATTGCTGAGAATTTCCATTCGCCTCCATGACGATACAATTCCCCACAGATCAACGCTGTTGAACCTGTGTAGTTATCGGATAGATTGAACTTCACGAGCTCACTGGAGTTTTTACCATCCAGAATACGGATATAAGCCTTCTCTATCATGCCAAAATCTTGCTTGCGATTGACACAATCGTAGATATTAACAACGATTAATACTTTATGAACATCAGCAGGAATACGGGACAGATCCATTTTGATCTGTTCATCGTCACCGTCTCCCTGTCCTGTTAAATTGTCACCTGAGTGGATAACCGAACCACATGCACTTTGCTTGTTGTGGAAGCAAACCAGGTTGGAGTCCTTCACCAACTTGCCTTCTTCATTCAACATGATCGCCGATGCATCACAATCGATATCCGCTTGTTTCTTTCTTCCGAAGAACCCTTTGGCAGTTACCGGGTCCCAACCGAGACCAGCAATCACCTGCGTAAGTCCTGCATTGCCTTTGGTTAAATCAATCTTCTGTCCTTTGACCAAGTTAATGCTTGCCACTGATTTTCACCTCCCTTCACATGTAAAATATCTACTCTACTTAGAGATTGAATTCACCCGGGTTCAGTCCAAGTACATTGCAGATCTCGGCAACAACTCTTTTCTCCTGATCATCAAAGTTGCCGTCCGCTGAACCAATTGCACTGCATACGCCCACAATAACGCGTCCTACATCTGGCTTACCTTTAAATTTCCCAATGGCTTTCAGCGCTTCCTGCTTCCCGATCTCTGGAGAGAACTCAAAGTTCGCGACATAATGATTGAAGCGTGTAATCACTTCAGCCATATCGAATACTTTCAATTCCTGACTGAGGTTGATATAACCGGCCATCTTGTTCTTTTCCGCTTCGTCAATGGAACCATCTGCAAAAGCAACCAGTGCACAACCTGCAACCACGGCATCCATAAAATCTTTATTTTTAAACTTTTTGACTTGCTCTTCAAGTCCTTGTTTTGTTGAATTTAACCAACTTTTAAATGAACTCATACTCAACCTCCAATAGTTTCATACATGGTGTTCTTCACTTTTTTTCATGGTTTTCAGTAATTTTCATCCTTACATCATGATTGAATATAAGTTAAATTATTCCTTAACTATACTCTGAAATACGGCAATATTCTACATTAAAAAACAATTAATACCTTATGATACGCATCGTTCTGGATATGGTTTCAAGCGAGAGGCGAGAACTTTCTATTCACTTCATTTTTCAGTCAAATATTCCCCTATTTGAAGCCCAAACATAAAAAGGCTCTGATCAGGGGATCAGAGCGCTTATTTCTACCAACACCAAAATTATAAATTTTATGAATGATTTGAATCCTTGAATTCACTCTGCTTTTTCAAAATCAGCCTGTTGTTGTTCATAGATCTCATAGAAATCGTCCCAGACGAGTACATTATTCTTTTCCTTGCTCCACCAGTCTTTGTACCATGCTTCAATCTCCGGGCCACCGCCTTGCTCCCACTTCTGCTGTGCTTCCGTTGCAGCCTGTTCGACTGTATATTTGCTTCCGCCAATGATGGAACGGGTAAAAATATCGTTGATCGCTGTTGTCACATTGGTCAACTTCACCTGAAGTTCCTTCGGTAGCTGCGGCATATGTTCTGAATGGGTAACACCCTCTCCTACCGGAAGATCCGTCATATATACCTCACGCGCTTCCTTGAATAGTCGAAGTCCTTCTTTCTGCGATGGGATCTCTTCGCTGAACAGCATTTCTGTGTACCCGCATTTGCCTTCCTCCAGACGGCTGTACAACATGGCGTAATCGCCTGCCCAGCTGATCTCCTGCTTGTATTTCTCCTGATCCGAGATACGCGGACAGCCTTGATCGTTCAGCGTATAATGCGTGTTTTCAAATCCATTTTTGAAGGTCCGGCCTGACTCTATTTTGGTCAGAAAATCGATATATTGCATAACTGCTTCCGGATTTTTGGCTCGTGCATTCACAGCTGCAGTCATCTGAACCGGGTTATTCCACACCATCGTGTGCTGTCCTACGGACGTGGTTGGCAGAGCGATGACCTTTAATTTGGCCTCAGGAACATTCTGCATCAGCGTATCCAGTTCCTTCGCCGCAAACCCGGTATAATCCGAAGTCATGGCCGCGTACATACCGATTTTGCCATTCAGGAAATCCTGCTTCGCCTTGGCCCCGTCCTTGTCGGTCAGTAAGTCCTTATCCACCACTCCTGCTTCATATAATGCACGTTTGAATGCCGTTGCTTCTTTCATGTTGTTGGGACCAACCACCATCTCCCCGTCCTCCACATTCACCCAGTTGGCGTTGTACATATAGCGAAACAGACCCGCTGTATCGCCGAACTGAAATCCACCGATGCCGTATGTATCCTTAGCTCCGTTTCCATTGGGATCATTCTCCGTGAAGGCCTTGGCTACCGCCAGCATCTCTTCCTCATTGGTCGGTACCTCCAGATTCAACTTTTCCAGCCAGTCTTCCCGTATGAAAAAGCTCGTTAGTGGAAACACCTCGTTCATACGCCCCACTTCATAGAGCTTACCATCGCTTTTAATGCCGGCCTTCTTGAGCTGGGGATATTTCTCCATCAAGGCTTTGTATTCCACACTCGAGTTCTCGATCAACTCATCCAGCGGCATCAGCTGTTTCTGATTAAACAGTGTGTTACGGATCGGCGTACCGAATTCAAAAATGATATCCGGTGCACTGCCAGAAGCGAATAATACGTTAAGTTTGGACTGGGACTCCCATCGGGGAACTGCTGTATATTTTACATTAGCCGGGCCATTCTCGTTGATCCACTTGGACCACATGTTATCTTCGATTGTACCCATGCCGCTTGGGACCGCGCCCCGATCATAGATTGTTGACGTGATGTTCCCCCTGTTGCCTTCGCCTTCCGCCTGTTCGCTACCGTTACCTCCTGTACATCCCGCCAGCAAACCACCGATCAAGCCCAGAACGAGACCCGACTTCATCCATGCCTTCATCGTTAACGCCATAGATAAGACCCTCTTTCTCTCCTGTAATATGAACCCATGCGGGTTAACCCACAGCCTGCTTTAACCTTTAATTGATCCAAGCATGACCCCTTTAACGAAGTACTTCTGCAAGAACGGATACACTGCCAAAATGGGTATGACCATCACAATGACAGCTGCTGCCCGAATGCCTTCCGGGGTCAGATTCGATATCATCGTTGGATCGGTAAAATCCTGTACATTCAGATTGGACATAATCATATTTTGGACAAGCACGGTCATGTTGTATTTGGACGTATCATTGATATAAATCATCACACTCATGAACGAATTCCAGTAACCCACGCCGTAAAAGAGAGCAATAGTCGCCAGCAAAGGTTTGGACAATGGCAACACGATGCGGAACAAAAGCCCCAGTTCACCACAACCATCGATGCGCGCAGCCTCGTCCACTTCCCCTGGCAGATTTTCAAAATAAGATCGCATAATCAGCATGTTGTACGTGCTCACCAGGCCCGGTAGCCAAAGCGCACCGTAACTGTTCACAAGACCGAGATTTTGCACGACCAAATAAGTCGGGATGAGTCCACCGTTAAAAATCATCGTGAACACCATCGCCATCGTAAAGAAGCGCCGATGATAAAAATGTCTACGTGACAGCGGATATGCCGCCATAATCGTCACCGCCATGCTGAGCCCTGTACCGATCAATGTGATCTCCACACTATTCCAGAATGCATTCAGAATCGGCGTTCCGGTAATTAGGCTGTGATAGGAGAACCAGGTGAAATCGACGGGCCATAATCCCACTTGACCTGAAACAACCGCTCTCGCATCACTAAATGACAAGGCAACAATGTTCAGTAAGGGCAGGATACAGCTGACGGCAACCAATGACAACAATACATAATTGATTAAATAAAAGACTTTTTCTCCTTTGGTTTTTCTCATGCCGTTCTCCCTCCCTACCACAAACCTTCGTTAAATCGCCGCGCGATATAATTCGCACTAAAAATGAGGATAAATGCAACCAGTGATTCGAACAATCCCATCGCTGTTGTCAGGCTGAACTGTGCTCCCTGAAGACCGGTGCGGTAGATATAGGTACTGATGACATCCGCTATCTCATTGACATTGGAATTCTGAAGCATATACACCTGGTCGAATCCGACCTCCATCACCCGCCCCATCGATAGAATCAGCAGGAGAATAATGGTGGAGCGTATACCCGGAAGGGTGACATGCCAGATCTGGCGCATTTTGCTGGCCCCATCCATCTGTGCAGCCTCGTATTGGCTCGGATCAATGGTCGTTAGTGCCGCGAGAAAAATGATGGCATTAAAGCCCATGTCCTTCCAGATCCCTGAGCCAACAAACACCGCAACCCACGAACCCTTGTTGTACATGAACGGATAAGGTGCTCCCGTCCAGGCCTCGACCCAGCGATTTACGATCCCATTTTCCAAAGAGAAAACCGTCATGATCATCATCGCAATGATGACCCAGGAAAAGAAGTGTGGCATATAGACCACCGTCTGCACCGTTCGCTTAAAGGCCATGTTTCGCACTTCATTCAGCATAATGGCCAGAATAATTGGAATGGGAAACCCGATAATGATGCTTAACAAACTGAGGAACAAGGTGTTGCGAATAATCTCCACCGTGCGCGGATCACTGAACAGCGTCTGAAAATGCTGAAAGCCCACCCATGGACTGTTCCACAGCCCATCATAGAAGTTGTAATCCTTAAAGGCCATGACCAGCCCTCCGATGGGTGCATAACGAAAGGTAAGGTAGAACATAATCACCGGAACAAACATCAAGATTAACGGTATATTCATCTTGAATCGTCGAAGCCGCTGCTGCCGAATCCGATGCTTCATTTCACTATCCGGTGGTTGTAATCCAGACGGCGGACCTGCGGTCAGTTCCCCCTTCATATCCATCACTCCTCTCTGCTGTTGATGTACTATAGTTGTATTTTAGATAAAAATGTAAGCGTAAACATTTGTTATTTAACGATCCTTTTATAATTTTCTACGCAAAAATAACCCCACATGGTGGGGTTGAACTTGGAAACGAACAGATATTAAGAGGAGGCTTCTCTTTAATTGTGACCCTGCAGCAGTTCAAGGAGGATTGCTACCGGGCACTTTACTTGGCTACTTGCTTGCGATATTCGCGGGGCGATATACCCGTCATCTGTTTGAATACGGTTGTAAAATAACTGGAGTTATCGAACCCGGTCAGTTCCGCGATATCTGCCATGCTCTGCCGAGTGCTGTGCAGCAGCAGCTTCGCCTTATCAATTCGGCGCTTGCTGACATATTGGCTGAAGCCTTGTCCTGTCTCTTTTTTGAACAAATGGCTCAAGTAGTTGGGTGTCACATGAACATGGGTAGCCACGGCCTGCAACGTGCATGTGCTGGAATAGTTCATTTCAATATACTGTATAACTCGTGTAACGACATGATCCTGCTGTTCCTGAGTTAGACGCATCAGCATATCCACCCACTCTTCACTCTTGCATCTGGCCCAAGCGATGACTTCAGGTATGGTATGAATCCAGAGCAGTGGATCTGGGGCAGTTGAGTCCATCCCACCGGATTCCTGAGGCTGAAGCTGTTGTACCAGTAAGTCCGTCATGACCTTCATAAGCATATGAATCTCCGCTTTGCCTTGTGACAAGCTCATCCCGGACGCTTCTTCCAGCAACACCTCGATCCGATTCATTATCGATCCGAATTGATGATGGAGCAGCAACAAAGTCAGTTCCTCTCGCAGTCGCTCGGTACGGTCCACCTGGCTGTATTGTTCCCTGATCCGAATGTCGGACTGTTTTCGGCGATATCGTTCATGTGCCTTTTGTAACACCTGACATGCTTCATCGAGCGAAAACGGCTTTAACAAAAATTCAATTGCTCCATACCGGATAGCACGCTGTGCATATTCGAACTCACGATAACCTGTCAAAATGATAATCATAATGTCCAGTCCACTCTCGTGTATGCGTTCGGCCAAATCTAGACCATCCATCACAGGCATGTTGATATCCGTAATGATCAGATCGGGTGTGCAGCTGTGTACAGCCTGTATCGCTTCTTCTCCATCGGCCGCTTCCCCGACAACCTCCCAACCGAGGGGGTTATTGCGAACCAGATGAATCAGACCCTGACGAAATAATGCTTCATCATCCACTACGAGCATACGTCCATTCAACAGAACCTACTCCTCTCAGTCACCTGAATTTCCCGGCATAAGTCCTCACCGATCTGATAAGGCAAACGAAGACGTACTAGCGTACCCTTTCCCATAGTCGACTCGATCTGTACACCGTAGGGTTCACCGTGAATCAACTCAATTCTTCGAAGTACACTCCGCATGCCAATGTGCTGACGTTCCTCATCCGCATGTGCCACTGGCGTCATAATGTGTTCAATGACCGATGCGTGCATGCCGCAGCCGTTATCTGAAATTTCAATGATGAGCAGATCTAGCTCTCCTTCATGCCCGTTTTGCCGCGAGCCACGAATCTCCAGATGACGGTTGTTCCTTTTGTCCGAGAAGGCATGAACAAAAACATTCTCCACGATGGGCTGAAGCAACAGTCGGATCACCTGACAGCGAAGCAATTCAGCAGGAACGGCAATTTCAATCGACAAGGCTTCCTGATACCGGGCCTGCTGAATCTGCAGGTAGTGATCTATTTGCTTCATCTCATCCTGCACGGTCGTCAGTTGCTGCACGGGTTCCAGCGTATACTGCAGCATCTCGGACAAGGCAGTGACCAGGCGAGCCGATTTCTCATCGCCAAGCATATAGAACTTCCAGAAAAACATGCTCAGCGTGTTATACAGAAAATGGGGATTAAGCTGGGCCTGAATAGCTTTGAGTTCAGCTTCTTTTTCACTGAGTTCGCGCTCGTACACTTCATGTATAAGCGTATCAATCCGGGAAGCCATTGCATTGAATCGTTCACCGATAAAACCGAGCTCATCCCGTGTCTCGATCCGAACCCGTGTATCGAACTGTCCATCACGCACTCTTTTCATCGCGTTGACCAGACTCGCAAGTGGACGCAACAGTCTGCCGCTAATTATGGTAATGATGAACCAGGAGCATAATATGCTGGCTACCGCAGAGAACACAGCAACTTTGACAATGATCTTTCCCTTGTTCTGAATCTGAGCGAGTGAGACTTTGCTAACCAAGGTGAAGCCCGCTTTGTCAGACGTTTGCTTCGTATACAATTGGGTTGTTCCCTGCTCGTCCCTGATCTCCGTCGCCCCTAGGCTTAGCTCGGTAAGTGGTGGTGGATCCGCATCCTGATTATGAAAGGCATAAAGAAGCTCACCATCTGCGTCAAACAAGTAGACAGCAACTTCCTCATTCAGTCGCAGATCTTTGAGATACGATTCGAACAATGAGGTGTTAAACAGAATTAACATGACGCCATAGGTCTCCAGATCAACAGACCGCATTAATCGTCCCGCCAGAATCCAATTGGATTGTTCCTCCTGCAAGAAAGCATCCGGCCCCAAACGATTCCAACCATATTCGCCGCCCGTTCCTTCCAGTCTATGAACCATCTCTGCCAGATAGGAAGGATCCATCTGTTGAAATGAGCCGGCAAAGGCACCGAGATTAAATATGTTTTCCTTCAGGTCATATATGCGGAGCCCCATGATCTCCGGTGCATCCAGCCTTACCTGATACAACTGATCATCCAGTTCATCTTCCAGCTTCATCTGATCATAGGACGAGATGCCAGAGGTCTGTGCTTTGATGGCATTTTTTACGGAGGGATTCAGTGTGATATAATCGGTGACTTTATACATGTCGTGTACCCTGGAATCCAGACGTGCAAGAATCTGCTCTGCGGTAAGACTATACTGGCGACTGACCTCTTCATTGAACAGATCGATATGGATGCGATAGGTGATCAACCCTGTGATTCCGGAGATTAAGACCGTTGCGGTAGATAAAAACAAGATTAGCTTCGTTTTAAATTTAAAGCGTTTACAAAAGTTCATCCACCACATCTTTCACACACCTCACCTATATTCCGGACATGTCTGACTCCTAAAAACATATCATACACCTATTGGAAAAAACCAGAAAAACCCTGACCCCGCTTCAATCGGTAGTCAGAGTTTGAAGGCATGTGATCCAGACCTGTTACCGGGATGATCCAGATTAACTCTGGATCACGGCATTTTTATTCCCCGTAAATCTCTTTGATCCGTTCATCCTCATTGGTAGACAATAGAACATTAAGCAACCCCATGGCATTATTGGCATCGGTTCTCGTCGTCTTGTACATCTCGGCAAACGCCGCTTCATCCTGCTCCGGGTCCATCGCAGCAAGCTTGCCCCATGACGTGCGGGCTTTGTCGTATAACGTACTCAACGTAATGTCACGTGGATGCTGTGCAACAGGTGCCATCGATTCAAATTTCGCTGTGACCCTGAAGAAATCCTTGGAATCCTGGAACGATGTACTGCTGTAGTCCTTATTTTTCATCGCATCTTCGGTAATTAGCAGCCCTTCACGCGCGATAAACAGCGTTTTCACCATGGCACGCTCCAGATTGGTTGCTTCTCCCCAAGTTATATAAGATTCGTCAGGTGCTTGTACGGTTGTAAAAAAAGGAAAGGCATCATCAATCAACCGCTGCGAATCAGAGTGAATTGGCACCCCTGCATTCATGTCCACAACGGCATCGCTGTAGTTGGCTACATTAATATTTTTGGAACCTTCCTCACTAACCCGACGCACCGGATAATCATTCAGAGGGATACGGATATAACCAAGTTTATCCGCATACTGCTGCTTCAACTCTTCCAGTGTCGAATCCTTTCCAATCTTGCCGTCATCAGCTGAAGAAGATTCTTCTGTAGCTGAACCTGTCTGCTCACTCCCATTCGAACCGGTTGCTGCGGTTTCTGTTACAGCAGCATTCGAGCTGCTTGTTTCTGATGAAGCAACTTCTGTACCGGAAGCAGACTCCGGCGATGACGTCTCTTTCGCTCCGCCACCACAAGCTGTCAGAATCGCTGCCAAACCAAGCATAACTGTGAACGTCTTTATCGTATAATTCCATTTCATGTATAATCTTCCCCTATCCTATGTATATTCCTGAGAACCATTAACCTCTGCTTCAAGACTTGAACACCCGCTTACAAAAATATCCTTTCATATAACATGCTTGATTCACACAATGGACATGCTCTACATTCTATCATAAGTTAAAAATCGGTTGTATACGACGATATACCTGTGTCTAAAGCCTTTTACTACTCGCACATTAACTACCACCGCAACACAAAAACACTGCCGCCCGTATGGACAACAGTGTTCGTGAAGGGTAATTATTTGATCCCTTTAGCCTTCTCCATATGCTCTGACCGAATCTGAGGATCGGTGGAATTGACCGATGATAACAGAGCGTAGATCGCCTGAATATCCTTCTCTTGAAATACGGTTTCGGGAACCTCACTCTCAAGTCGTTCCGTCTTCCGCTGAATCGTTTCCACCAATTCATGATCGTAGATGATCAGTTCATCTGAATTCACGTATCTCACAGCAGGATCAACACTGATACGGCAACGGTTGGTGAAAGTCACCATGGAGACGAGACGCACTCTTTTGTAGTCTCCGAGGTGTGCATGGATGGCTTCCACGTGCGCACGATGCTGCATGAGTGGATTGTACATTTTGACCCGGCTGCTGCTGACCGACCAATTGGCCTCTCTTCTTCCGCCGCGAATCTCACCTGTCGTCAGATTTCGGGTTTCGATCACAAAGATTGCCCGCGGACCGATCACGACATGATCAATCTGCGAATAACCGGAGCGTGACTTCGGATTGGTAACGAGCAGGTCGTTCAGCACTTTATATTGACTTGGAAGACCGATCAGCTGATCTGCTGTACTAGGTTCCTCCGGCTGGCGTGTCCAATCCCCTTCCGCCTTTTTCTTGCGCTTACTACGGACCATACGCGGGGGAATGGTTGTCGTCGATGGTAACGCTGAAGCGGAGGCTGTAATCTGGTTCGCAAGCTCTGGTTGTGTCTTGAACAGAGACAGGATTTTCTTGAACATGGGCAAGCTCCGTTCTATTATAGTGTGGGTTACGGGTGACCATTACAGGAGGAATAACATCCTTTGACACATTCATTATGTAAACTTCTATTACTTATGTCGGATAAAGCGGGGTAAAAATAAAGGGAAAACGATCAAATTCTCTCCAATACGCAAAGTACATATGAACATTTAACCAATTCCGTGACTTTAGACGCATAAACAAACCGCAAAATTGAAAAAAACAGCGCAACCCTTTCCTGAATAGAAAAAGAATACGCTGCTGTTCTCTTGGATGTTAAGCCTGAAGATAATAGGTGTAGAGCACCTGAGTACCCTTCTCTTCCAGACCATTATTCGCTATTTCCTGATACAGGGATTCAGCCAGAGCCAAACCAGGCGTTTTCATGCCCATCGCTTTTGCAGACTCCAGTGCAATTCCCATGTCTTTGATAAAATGTTTCACATAGAATCCAGGCTCATAATCGCCTGCGATCATGCGCGGACCGAGATTGCTGAGCGACCAGCTTCCGGCTGCACCGGTAGCAATGCTCTTCAGCACGGTCTCCGCGTCCAGACCAGACGTCTTGGCATAGGCGAGTGCTTCACACACGCCCATCATGCCAGAGGCAATGGCAATCTGGTTGCACATTTTGGTATGCTGCCCGGCTCCCGCCTTGCCTTGCAGCACAATGTTGGTGCCCATCTGCTCAAACAGCGGACGCACGGCTTCAAAGGCCTCCGAACTACCTCCAACCATAATGGACAGCTTCGCGTTCTGCGCTCCGATATCACCGCCCGATACAGGCGCGTCCAGTGCATGCAGTCCTTTGGCTTCCGCAGCTTCAAAGATTCGTGCAGCCAGTAACGGACTGGATGTTGTCATATCAATCAGATATGACCCTGGTTTGGCATTGGCTACGAGACCATCCTCACCGAGATAAATCTCCTCGACATCCTTCGGATACCCCACCATTGTGATGATGACATCACACGTGGCAGCCAGTTTGCCTGGTGTGTCATGCCATACGGCACCTTCCTTCACCAATGCTTCCGCTTTGGCAGCAGTTCGCGTGTACACATGCAGCAGATATCCCGCTTGCTGGATGTGCCCAGCCATGCTTTTACCCATCACGCCTGTACCAATAAAGCCAACTTTCGTCTCTCCAGGTGCCTTCGTTGTATTTGTCATCGCAGGTTTCCTCCCTATTTCTCTATGCTTCGCTCAGTGCTTGTCTTCGACATTGCTATATCTGTATGTTAAAGCTTTCTGCTTAGTCCGTCCATATCGGTTGCAACTTTCTGTGAAAAAATCTGAAAAAGGAATCAACTTCCTGTGTGCTGTACAACCTAACGGAAACTTCCTTCATTGGAAAGGAGGATTCCCATGAGTCGTGAGAAAGGTCAAATTACCATCTGGTTGTCCTTTTCCATCATTTTATTAAGTGCCGGACTGGTCTGCCATGTCTTGTCCATCCCAGCAATTCTCGAAGCAGGCGGCAGAGACGGATGGTTGTCTGTCGTGGTGGCAGGACCTTTTTTCATGTTGTTTCTATGTATGATGTATATCATCATTCGGCGAGTACGTGGACAGCGATTAACAGATTGGATTACGCGAGAATTCGGACCGATTCCTTCCTGGATCTTCCGGATCTCCGCTTCCATTCTACTGTTCACGCTTGGCACACATACGCTGTATGAGACAACTAACTGGACCGTGTCCACATATCTTCAATTCACGCCACCTTACGTTCTGGCTGGTGGCGGAGCACTGGTTGCCGCGTGGGCAGCGGCTAAAGGCATACGCTCCATTGCGATGACTTCCAGTCTGCTGCTGCCATTTGTAATTTTACTTGGTTATTTTGTAATGTCCGCCAATATGAAATACAAAGACTACAGTCTATTGTTCCCGATTATGGAGAACGGCATGGGCCCCGTATGGCGGGGCATGATCTACTCTCTTGCCGGGCTTATGGAAATCTGGATTCTTATGTTGTTCCAACATGAAGTCAAAGGCAAAATTCGTTGGTGGCATGTTTTGATCCTCGGCGTGTTTATGCTCAGTATGGCGATCGGTCCCACGATCGGAGCCATCGTCGAGTTTGGTCCAGAAGAAGCAGCAAAACAACGAAACAGTCCCTATGAGCAATGGAAACTTGTGAATATCGGCAAGCTGCTGCAACACGTTGATTTTTTGTCCATCTATCAATGGCTTAGTGGTTCCTTTGCAAGGGTCGCTATATCTATGTATCTCATCGTGGATCTGCTGAATTTCCGCAGACCGAAGAAACGATATATCGCGATTCTCACCATCACCGTCATCATGAGCTTTATGGCGATGCAATGGTGGCGCATTGATTACGTCGACTATTACGTAGATCATATTCAGTTCCCGGTCATGCTGGCCTATGTCTCAATCGTTACCGTGATATTAACCATTGCCGCATTAATCCACAAAAAGGACAAGGAGGCTCCCAAACGTGCCGATCTCAACCCAGCCCAAGAATAATCGTGAAGTTGAACCGTTCCGAATGAACGAGCATAACCTGAACACCTTTTTTGCGGGATCTGATGATGTCATCATCAATAGTCACATGTTCGGAGAACCTCCGATGCAACTCCTTATGACCTATTGCAGCGGTATGGTGGATAGTGAAGCGATCTACGATATTATTCTCCCGGAACTCAAACGAACATATGAAGATACACACTTTATCCGTACATCCGACATTGAAAAATGCATCAGCCTGGATTGGACCCGAATGGATCTGCAAGATCCGGCATTTGGAACAGAACTGATGTCTCTCCGTGTTTTTGAAGGCCATATGCTAATCTGTATACCATCTCTTCAAGCCATGTGGAGTATTGATATATCTAACATCCCTACTCGAACACCGGAGGAATCGACCACCGAAGTTTCTATCCGCGGGGCAAGAGATGGGTTCATTGAACCCCTTGCCGTCAATGTTGCCTTGATACGCACCCGTCTGCGTACGAACCAACTTGCCTGCAATATCGAACTGATCGGTACACGTTCTGCAACCAAGGTGGCATTGATGTATATCAAAAATATCGCCAATCCGGAGCTGATCGAAGACGTCCAGGATCGGTTGCGTAAGATTGAGATCGAACGAATCTTGACCGCCAATGAACTGGAAGAATTGCTGTCACCTTCGAAAATCACTTTGTTTCCCGTCACCCATTATACGGGCAGGCCTGACTTTGCTGCAGAATGTCTCCTGAACGGACGTTTTATCCTCATTGTCGACGGCAATCCCAGCGCCATTATTGGGCCAGTCAATCTGTTTCTTTTGCTCAAATCACCGGAAGATGCCAGCTTTCCCTTCTTAGCTGTCAACGTAGGGCGGATGCTGCGCTTTCTTGGCCTGATGATCACCGTGTTCCTGCCCGGATTCTATATTGCGCTGACTTCATTTCATATGGATCAGATTCCTTTCCCACTGGTTGCCACGATATCGGTAGGACGTATGGGACTGCCAATGGAATCGGGAGTGGAGATGTTTCTCATTATGCTGCTCATGGAGCTGTTCCGAGAGGCGGGGGTACGTCTACCAAGTGCCATCGGCCAGACATTAACTGTGGTTGGAGGTCTGATCATAGGGGATTCCGCCATTCGAGCCGGCATGGTCTCTCCCCTCATGATTGTCATCATCGCAGTTACCGTCGTAGCTGGAGCAACCATTGTGAATCAGGTTATGACCAGTTCTGTGCTGATCCTGCGCTTCCTTTGTTTTGTCCTGGGAGCTTCCCTCGGCATCTTTGGGTTCATCCTGTCGTTGATTCTGTTCCTCATCTACCTGACCGATCTCAAATCATTTGGCATTCCGTATCTCACGCCGTTAACACCGCTTCATTTTAAACAAGCGATAGCTTCATTATTCAAACTGCCAAAAGGGTTGGGTAAACGCAGACCCGTCTATCTTGAGACTCAAGAACCGCGTAAGAAAGGAAACGGAAGATGAAGCGTTTGTTGCGGAGATGTACGCTGGGTCTGTTAAGCCTATCAATGTGCGTGATGACAAGTGGATGCTGGAGTGCCTTTGAGATCCAACAGGTGGACTACGCCAAAGCCTTTGGCATTGATTACAAAGACGGGATGTATCACCTGTATGTACAAACGCTGGATTTTGCCAGTGTCGCCAAAAGTGAGAGTTCAACCAAAAGTGCAGATACGCCACCTGTATGGGTCGGACATGCCGAAGGGAAAACCATGAGTCTGGCGCTGAACGAACTGTTTCGTACAGCTCAATTACACATGGCTTGGGGGCATGTGACAGCCATCGTTATGGCGGAAGGTGTGCTCACCAGCAAACATATCAAAGAAGTGTTCGATATGCTGGGACGGTTCCCAGAATCCCGTTATACGACCTGGGTCTACGGAACCCGCGAACCACTGGAGAAAATTCTCAGTGCAACGTCCATCTATAATATGTCGCCCTTGGATAGCATTCTTCATAATCCGCTCCCGACTTATCTGGAAGAATCGTTGTATCCGCCCGTGCTTAGCTTCAAGCTCATTGCAACGCATAATGATCCGGCTACCACGACGTATCTGCCCAGTATTGCATTGAACAATTCCCAATGGGCCGAGAACGAGAAGAAAAAGGATTTATTTCTAATCGAGGGGGCCTTTTTCGAAAAGACAGGCGTTGACTTTGAATACCTTCCACGCAGTCAGCTTCCCGGTTATCACTGGCTGATCAAGGACATGCGGCGTGCTCCCTTGCTTGTGCAGAAGGATGGAACGATCTATGGGGCACTCAGTGTAGGTTTACCAAAGATTAAAATCAAGCCTGTCATTCAGGGTGAAGAGGTCAAGTTTAATATTGACGCCCAATACCTAACTGCCCTGTATGAATATCTGGTGCCCACCTCTTATGAGGAGATGATCCAGATTAGTGAAGTGAAGTTGCGGGAGCAGATTATGCAGACCTATCGTCACGGCCTTGAGCGTGGTGTGGATATTTACGGCCTTCAGGAGAAACTGTATCGCAAAAATCCGAAGCTCTGGCGTAAGTTATCAAACAATGGCAGCAAGATGATGCTTACCGAAGACTCGATCCAGGATCTGAAAATCCATCTCACCATCCCGTATACAGGAAAATATAAAAGAAAAGTGTAATATAACTCGAAACACCCCTTGCCCGTCTGATACGACGGATGAGGGGTGTTTGTGTTGATGAAGGATATATTTCGTTTGCAGTTCGGATTAGGTGGACCTAGGACTGCGAAGTTTCCATTCCATCAGCCAGCTTATAAATATGGAGAATGACAGACCAAACAGTAGAATCGGAACGTTATAAAACAAGGTGTTCGTGTACTGGTTCAGCCAACCAAAACGGTACACGGCCGAATCCGGATCATTCGTAAATCCATTGAGCTGGAGGCGTAGGTTATTGATGGTGTGTAGCTCCCAAGCGACAGACAACACACACAGCAAGAGAGCTGCAAAGGGTACACAGGCATGTATCTTCCCTCCCCAGCGCTGACGCTGATCATATAACCACCATTTGGACAAATTTGTCGTCCAGATACAGAGAATGAGAAAGGTCAGAAGAGATGGAGCTAACACCAGAAGGCCCAGGTTACCGTTACCAGATACCCCTCTACCCGGCTCATGCTGGAAGGTTAATCCACGTACAGCACCGATCATGAGTACGTTCCAGATGAGGAAAATGAGGTAAGGCTTGTTGATCCTTTTTAGGTAATTCATATTTTACCTCCTAAGCCTCGCTATCGAGAGATGAATAGATGATGTGACCTTTGTTGTCCAACCCTTTGATATCCCATATCATCTCATGAATCGGCTGCTGGGTTACCGCATACCACAACCTGCGGCTAGATTGATCGGAAGAAGATTCAACGATCGCCGCTTCCAACTGTGCAGATGCCCGATCTGGTTCGTAACGAATATGTATCTGGGTAATGTCAGCATCGTAGAGATAACCGTATATAATATAGATCATTTTGCCTTTAGACTTCTGGTATCCTGATATCTGAGAAGAAAGCGGCTCGGCCGGATTATCATGCAGACCACCGCCTATTTTGGTTAGTTCGGAGAACCACATCTTTTGCTGGATCAAAGCAGGAGTCAGGTTATTCGTAGTGAGATCTTGATATAAAACCACTTGTGTTCGCGGTTCAAAAGTTGTAATAAGCTTCACCTGTTCTGGGAAAATACCTTTTTCACTTAAGATGGTATCGATGTCCTGCGGACCACAAGAGCGTATCAAAAACAGAGCGAGGAACAAGAACAACACGTACGTTAGCCGTTTACGGTTGCGTGTCTTGGGCATAGAATAATATCTCCTTACATTTGAATCTGTATAAACAATTAATTATCGTAGAAATGGTATGTCAGATAGTGCTGACCCAAGGTAATCTACCAGCATCCATGCAACGATCCATAACAATGGCAACTGCATGATCCAATAAGGAAAAATGTATCTTTTCTCATGATAAGAAACCCATCCCGAAACCAAAGCCCCAATAACACAGAGTGGGTATGACATTAGTATGTCTCCCTGCAGACGACTTGCAACCTGATACTCAGAAGGAGTGGGTGCAGCGAGCGACATTCCCATGGCAAATGCGATCAACGGCCAGATCAGTAATGTCAGACCATATATTAAGGTGAAAATCATGATGTACAAAAAACTTCTTTCTTTACTTCTTATACCTTTGCTCGAAAATCGAACTCTCTCCCATGCGTTCATTTTATAAAAAAAAGCGCGCAACGTCCTCCTACTCTCAATTAACTTTCACTTCTCACCATCCTTCTTATAATAATCCATTACCCGCAACCGAGTAGTCAGGATTAATGTCTGAGGAATGAGCACGAAGACAATATACATCAGTACAATTAACCACAAATGTGCGGCAAAATTCTCCGCACCGAATGATGGTTCCGGGCGCTCAATCCAATACCACCAACACGGGATGGCAATAAACCATGTCAGTCCCGTTGAGAGGAACATGTCTTTTACATCACTCCATAGAAAGCAGAACAGCGCGACAAACAAAATGGGACCTGTCCAAGAATCCAATATTGGTCCCCAGCTCTGAAAGACAAAGATGATGGCAGGATAAAGAAGGTTGATGGTCCAGCGCCAGATGTTATTAGTATAAAGATTCATTATTTTTCACCTCGCTACTTACCGTTGCAATTTCACGTGAAAATACAGGCTACAAAAATTTGCGAAGATATGTACTCTCGATTTTAAAAGGTTATTCAATTACATACTGAGAATGAAATGAAGAGAAGAAGCATGATTTTGGATATTATAGCTCATACTACCTTCAGGAAAATTATCGAAGGAGTGACAGCATGAGGTTAAAAAGTATCATCGCCGTTGGAGCCGTGTTAACCTGCTCAACTCTGTTATGGGGCTGTGGTAATGGCACTGCGAATAATGCTTCCCAGCAACAGAATGACACCGTTCGCTCGGAGAGTTGGAGCGATCCCAAACGACTGGAAGCTTCCCATCTTGAGGCGCTTGAGCGTATGGAGAAAGATCATATCCACCGGATGGTTTCGCTTAGTGCAAGTACAGATGGAGGCAAAGTGATGACCATGCTTGAACGGTCGAGCCAAAAGCTGGAGGAGATGAGACCGCTCGCTGAAATGCTCCAGCATGAAGGACATCCCGTATTATTACAGCGAATTCAGGAGATGTCAGGTGATATCCAAGGTTCCAAATCGGTCATTGCTGAGATGAAAAAATTGCCTCAGGACGGTAAAATTAAGATCCAGTCTGAAAATTCCGATTCTTTACATCACATCAGCAGCTTCCGTGATTACCACCAGTATATCCAGGGACAAGTGCAATCTTTAGACAGTAAATCTAAACAAATGTCCCACTAATCTAAAATAGTTCAGAGAATCGTTATAGTCGGAATGTTACTATCCGATGATTAGCGGTTCTTTTTATTAATATCATAATGTTATAACCCTTCGCTAGAGCTTCATTCCACCCACAACGACACCCAGATGAACATGCTAAATAACAAAACCGGCGCAAGTGCTCCTGTAGCTAATATGATCCAAAGTGTCGCGGGCTTGATTCTTTGGCAGTATGCATCGATCTTACGCATTCGATCTTTGCGCCACTTGGCGAACCTTAGCTGTTTAATCATCCGATTGAGAACGATTTTCCGCTGCTCACCCTCTTCGAATTCATCGATCGCACGCCGCAACTCCTCGTATAATTGAGTCTCTTCCTGCGCAGCCACTGTAGGTGTAATCATCTGATCCTTCCTCCCATGAGAACATTATTGAGATACAGCCTCTCACCTAATCGAACCATCATCAATACGCCTGTATTCTAGTCACTACCAACCTAACTAAACCACTACTTAAATAACACATTACAGACCTTAAAAGTTTGAAGTTTTTCAAAAAATGAACAGGCCAAAAAGCCCGAGCTTAGCCCGGACTTCGTAGAATCATGTTAGAACTATTTATCTGAGTGCTTTTAGCCTGCGTTAGCGATTAATGCATTCAGACATACTGCACCCTGTGCACGCACATTAACAACAATAATTGGCGTGTCCAACATGTCGTGCATCCAGGACATATACTCTTCCACTTTTTCGTTTGGAAGAATTGTAAGAATAACCCCTGCGAATCCACCACCATGAATACGACAAGCGCCGTCACCCAGGTTTTGCAGATAATTCTCGGTCAGTGCCAGCGCGATGCCAATCTCTTGCTCCTTCACAGCACCACTCTGATATACATTCTGCAGCCACTTCCATGACGAGTTACCGGATGCGGTAATCAGTTTCAGGAAATCAGCAAAACGTCCATCTCGCAACGCCTGAACCTCACCATCGACACGATTATTTTCCTCCAGGAAATGAAGCGCGCGCAGCACGGCACGATCCCCAGCCGCTTCACGAACCTTCTTGAGATTGGCGTAGATTGCGTCTGCCGTAATTTCCCGAACATACTCACTGCCCAGCGCCTGAGCAATCGCTCTCATCTCATTGGGCACAGCCGCGTAATCTTCCGTCAGATCGGCGTGGTTGCCACCTGTATTCACAATAACCAATGAATAACCATTCTGTTGGAAATCCCACTGAACTGGCTCGATAACTGGCTGTGCAGGATTTTCAAAATCAATGGCAATCAGTCCGCCATATGCACAAGCCATCTGATCCAGCAGACCGGAAGGTTTATTCCAATAATGGTTCTCTGCATACTGACCGATTTTGGCCAAAGTCACAACATCCATTGTTCCATCATTATAGAAGTGATTCAAAATCGTACAGATCAGCATCTCGAATGACGCCGAGGAACTCACCCCAGATGCCGAGAACACGTTACTTGACAGGTACGCCTGAAAGCCACCTACTTTATATCCGAATTCTCCAAATCCCGCAGCCATACCGCGAATCAATGCTGTTGTGCCATCGTCTTCCGTATTTGGCGTGAGGTCCGTGAGATCGATTACATATTTCTTGTCATAGCCTTCTGAGTAAAAGGTAATAACCGACTCCGCAGTTGGTGCTGCCACTGCAATCGTATCCAGCGTGATGCTGCCCGCCAGCACTTTCCCATGGTTATGATCCGTGTGATTGCCGCCAATCTCACTGCGTCCTGACGCGCTGAACAGTTTGCTTCCTTCTTGTGCGCCAAAGTACTCTTCGAACGTGGCGTTCAACTTCGTGTAACGTGCAGTCTGTTCCGCTACTTGTGATTCTCCATACATTTGGGCAAGTAACGCTTGGCCCTCCGTGGATTGGATCAGATTCAATGGTTGTGTCGTCATTAATAATCCTCCTATGGATGTGCAGCTTTTATTTTTGGGCTGTTGGTGAACATCGTTATCGCATCTGTTTCATGCTTTATTCCTCTCCCATTATCTCAGCTTCACAGCGGAAAAGGTAGGGTAGAATTGAAAGTTTGTAAGCGTTTTGTGAAGTTATTTAATGTAAAAATAGGATTGAAATCCATTTTGCAATAACTTACATTGTTATTAAGTGAAAACACATTATTTCCCAATCTTATTATAGCTATGCTTTACATCTTATTGGTGGAGGGAACGATGAAAATTAAGTCGAACTATAACAAGCTATTCGGTGCATTTTCGCTTACATTTTTGGGTGATGGACTTACGCTAGCTGCCGTTCCCTGGCTCATTTCAACACTTACAAGCGATACGCTGTATGCCTCTGTCACCATGACGGCACTTCGTTTACCATGGCTTCTCTTCAGTCTGCCCGTGGGTGTTCTCATCGACCGGTACTCACGCAAACATATGCTGATTGGGGCTGGTTTTACACGAATGATTCTTCTGCTTGCTCTGACGTTATGTATCTGGGGAGGATGGGTGAGCATTCCGATTCTGGCTCTGTTCATGTTCGGGATCGGGCTTAGCCGGGTCGTATTCGACAGTACGGTGCAGACGGCCATCCCTCAACTGGTAGATGAGAGTAAGTTGGAGAAAGCGAATGGGCAGTTCACCGCTGGACAGTTAATCACAAGTGATATTCTGGGCGTTGCGCTGGGAGGGTTCATCATCACCCTGCATATTGTTTTTCCTTTTGCCATAGACGCCGTAACGGCTGTTATTGCTCTGCTCTTTTTAATCAGTATGAAGGGAAACTTTTACCCGGGGGATACCGAAACAACCAGGAAGGAAGTTCGCCCGATGAATAATTGGAAACGCGAGATGTGGTCCGGTATTCAATATGTCTATCATGATCGTTTTCTCCGCGGATTAGCCATTCTGTCTGTCACCATTACGCTGATGTATTCCATCATTCTGTCTACTCAGATCTTCTTTGTACGAGACGTGCTTCAGTTGGATGCTTTTGCATTCGGTATACTCATCTCCATCGCAACGATCGGCAGCATTGTAGGAAGCCAGGCTGTTGCATATATGCGCAAGAAATGGAGTACAAAACAATTAATTATCTCCTCCATTCTGTGCATGGGAATCATCTACGGTGTGGTTGGTCTTACTACTAATGCGTACTTGGTAGGTGGCCTGTATTTCTGTGCTGCATTTTTCATCATCGTCTACAATGTTACCCGTTCCTCCATCCTGCAGCGTTCCGTTCCTAATGAGATGCTCGGCCGGGTTGGAAGTGTGTTTCGCTTTCTGTCCTTTGGCATTAGTGCTATTGGTACGCTTCTCGGCGGATTATTGGTGCGGGTTAGTGAAACGACGTTCGATCGTGTATTCTCGCTGCAACTCCCTTATCTCTTGTTAAGCCTAATCTATATCCTGTCTGCGCTGGTATTTACCATGAAGATGAAGAGTCATTCAGAGAACCAGCAGCGCAACATCAACGCTTGACTGTTACGTTAGGTCATACTTGATAATGATCTCAAGCGAATAAAAAGGAGAGATCAGGTATGAAGATTACCGCGTTACGTTCAGATCAAATCTATGAGGAGATCATCCAGGCTGCACCCGATGAAAAATTGGAGTTATACCGCGAGCGAATGATGAGTCCTTTTATGAACAAATGGAACATTCAACAGATCCCGTTTCAATCTCAAGAGCCTAATGGCTTCGACGTGATCATGATGAATAATTTGTTGAACATCGCTCCCGCAGATATCACATCTGAGATTAACGAATCGTTAGCTGCGATCTCGTCTGAAGCATTTTGGCAACAGTGTCATGAAGCTGTTCATACGAGTCTATCCACCTTTATAGAGCACGGGATTGAGCTATCGGTCTCCGAATATCTATATACGATTTTATTGGGCGATAAGAATAGCCCTTCACTGACCATGAACGAAGGTATCAGCGGAGACGGTGGAATCCCAGGTTACATTATTGCGAACCTAATCCCGAATAGATATACTCTACCTCGTATGCAATCCGTGTTAGCCCATGAATGCAATCATAATGTGAGGTACCAATATATCCAGTGGAATCCACAGATTACACTTGGGGAAATGGTTGTTAGCGAGGGGTTGGCTGAGAGCTTTGCGACGTCCCTGTATGGAGCAGAGTGGCTAGGCCCTTGGGTAGCCAAAACGGATATGGAGACTTTGAACAACGTAATCAAGCCGCAAATGAAAGATCAGCTGCATGTCACCGGTTTTGACCAGATTAATCCGTATCTATACGGCGATGAACTTGCCACAATGCAAAACTTCACGCCCGTAGGTATGCCCTATGCGGCTGGCTATGCCTGCGGTTATCACCTAATCCAATATTATCTGAACAAAACAGGTACACCAATCACTGAAGCAACCATCACTCCGGCAAGTGTCATCCTTGCTGAAACAAAGGACTTTTGGAATGAAGACACCCTATTTCACCGTTAAAGATATTATTCAGATCACAGGCATCACCAAACGCGCATTACACTATTACGATAAAACGGATCTCTTGAAACCTAGCAAAGTCGAGGACAATGGCTATCGGTATTACGATCAAGAGGCACTGGGGAATCTGCAAATGATTCTGTTGTTCAAAGAAATGAATTTCTCCTTAACAGAAATTGCAGCCATGATGCAGCTTTCGAAAGACAAACAAAAAGATATCCTAAGAGAGCACCGCAGTACACTCGTTCAACGCAAACAAAAGCTCGAAACCATCATCGACCAGTTGGACGAGTATGTGGATGGGACGGATATCTCTCATCTTAATCTGTTTGACGACTCATCCATTCTGTCCATTCAAGAGCAATACGAATCCGAGGCGAAGTTCATCTACGGAAATACCGAGAAATATCAGGAATTCGAAGCGAATGTGAGCCAGCTGTCTGCGGAAGAGCAAGAACAAGCCTACCAGCAGTTCTCGATCAATATGGAGCAGGTATTTCGGGAGTTGGCGAATCATCAGGACCTGCCCCCTGCTTCTGGTGAGGTGCAAGCGTTAGTGGGTGAATGGAAAAGTTGTCTGGAGCAGTTTATGGTCTGTGATGCTGAGATTCTGAGGTGTATTGCAGAAGCCTATACGACGGATCGTCGCTATGCGGGTTATTTTGATCAGTTTGGTGATGAGAGATTTTTGAGGTTTTTGTATGAAGCTATTATGGTTTTTATACAATCGGCATCGAACAGATACGCTTTCGAGTGAAAAGAAGTCCCCCATACTTCGCCACAGACGTGTCTCGATTCGTGGATTAACCTCACAGAGCGCCCGTAGTCCTTCTGGCTGCGTGATATACAGATAGTCTCCGCGAGCATCCGTACTTCTGCCCCACGCTCCGCCGCCCGCTTTAAATGCGGCGCAAGTAGCTTCACACCAGACTGCATTATAAAGGACGTCATAATATAAATCCCGGACGCATGCTGCATCCGGGAAATGAGTTCGTCTGCCAAGTTATCTGTAATGAGTTTAACGTTAAGCTTCGTCGACATCGATCAGATACACCCGTTCCTGGAATCCACCACGCTCCTCGGCTTTGTCTGCTCGAAGCTTATCCAGCTGGGCCGCATTCGCACCATGCAGCTCCGCCAGCGCCCGAATCACTTCGAGCATGTCTGCCAATTCTTCCAGCGCTTCCTGATCGCTTGCTGCTTTTACAAACTCATCCGATCTTCTTGCAGCTTCGTTCTTAACTCTTGCTTATACTCCTCCGGGTCCAGAATGCGTGTGCGGCTTTCCTTACCGCTGGATGTGATAATATGCGGAATCTTGTCCCTCACCAATTTGTTATATGTAGGCATGTGGTATAACATCCTTTCTGCTCTTGAAGTCTCCCAGCTTCGATCCAGAATCTCCCTTGTTGCCATTATACAAGTTGCTATGTGAAAGGATGGGTTGATTTTGTAAAGTAGTTGGGGTGGAATGAGGAGATAAAAATAGCCCAAGACTACTCGTATTCGAGTTGAAATGGGCGTTCTGCCATTATTAATATCAAATTGTTCTGCATTAGACTCTGGTTCAGAAGGATTCTAAACCAACAGTTTTGAGACAATAACATTCGTATCCATCATTTCTATATCAATCTCGACCAAGCAAGTGTCATCATCCATAGCTGGTCCATAACCGACTCTAACCTTCTCAATTGCATACTTCTTCTTAATATCAAGAATATACTCTATTAACTTCTGAGCTTTTAACGTTGTCTCTGAATTTTCTCCACTGAACAACTCCTCTTCAGGAAAATTAATTACAGTATCTCCAGATTCCTCATCGAATGAAAATACAATCATCACGTCGTTAAAGGTATGACCCAGGTTAAGCTGAGACAATAGTATATTCCCCGTTCCCTTAGGAGAAAGAATCTCTTCAAGGCTCTCTATTTGCTGAAATTCAATATCGTTTTCACTACGGTTATCATAAAAGTGAGAACTTTTGATCTGATCCAACTGAATGTTCAAATCATTTTTAATGAATTGATCCAATTTATTTTTATCAAAATCAATCAAAATAATTTCTAAACTTTCCACAGTACAACCCCTCTTACATCATTACATCAGGTAACTTCATATCACATTAATTCGGTATTATAGGCGGATGTAGTTGCTTATGTTCCAACCCAAACCATTGCTCAATATGGTTACATAACAATGGGATGTCTCAAATCGCTTGCTCACAGATTTCTTTATATGAATCTTGAAGCACTTCCTCAAGTTCCAAATTCACCTGATATGCCTCAGTTTGTTTAGCATGATGCATATCCGCTGGCTCAATGACATAATTTTGATTTTTGGTTATAGGACTTACATAGATCATCCACTCAAGGTTGCCCTTAAAGTGTTGAATACAATTCTTTAATTGCTCGTAAACCCGATCAGCGTTGTGGAATCTAAAATAAAAACCCGCAGGTTTCTCATATATCCGATTCGGATTATACATCTCTGTTCTATTCCATTCATACGAACCTAATTTGGCCAAGGTATACGCCATAAGTTCCGGTGCAAGCACCTCTTCTTTGTTCTTCATATAAATACTTTTTGACACCATGCCACCCACTTGAGAGTCCGTTTATTCATTTGTTGAAAACTATGTTTTCCTGATTACTTTCAATGATCTTATTTTTAATCCTCCATTGATTGGATCGCATATTCTATGTCTTGCTCCATATCCAGATCAGGATACTTCTTTTGCAATTGAAGAAGACAATCTATAAATGCTCGACTTTGGAATTCAGAAGATAGATCTTCAAATATCTCACTGAGCCAATATAAATCTTTTTCTACACATTGATTTAGAAATGATATGGCACTCTGCTCATTCTCTTTTAGAATGTCTACCATCTCATTCCATATCGTTTGAATAGCTGGATCGTCGGGATGTAAATCTTTTCTCTTCTTTACTAATGAGATAACTTTTTCACTGTAGTCTACCATGGTTCGCTCTCCTCACGGTTGTCTTGAGTTATCTGGAGTAATCGTTCCGATCTGTCCATCGTTCTTGATCACTCCTACTCTAACGTTATTATAGTTTCCAAACATCCATTCACCGTCACCCTTAACTCTATTCTCAGGCAGATTTGCTACATGCTCACCTGATTTTTTGATATCTTCCGATGTCCACTCCTTAGGGAACCAAGCTTGGCCCTCTCCACTTCGCTTTGCTTTATTTTTGTGATTAGGTATATTACCAACCCGTACACCGTTTTCATATTCTTTAGTAATGTTAAATGCGATCTTATTTTTAAGTAATTAATATTATCTTGACCGTGACCGCCATTGATCAATCTATTTTTAGAATTGAAATCTCCAAGTGAAGCATGGTGAATTCTTTCATTACTTACTGTAATTCTTCCACCGATCAAACCTTTTGGGAATCCTAATCCTTCTTTCGGAACCTTATAACCCTTATTATACGTTCCTGTAAAAGCCAACACGAGCTTAGCAGTCTGTAAACCTCCTATAGAAACTGCTGCTTGCCATGCAGGTATGGATTCTCCAGTTACAGGATGATGACCTTCCTTAAATGCGCTGATCTGTTCATCATATATATCCCCACCACCAGACTCCGGTTGCTTCGGTCCAGCTCTCATTTCTTCATAAGTGCCACCATTTTCCCAATACTTAACAAACTCTTTTTGTCCTGGCATCCCATCCTCTGCTTCACTGGCAGGCATGTTAACTCCAAACAAAGGATTATATACCATTCGTCTTTGTTCTTCTGTGTTACCTGTATTATGGTTCATCATTGTATGGGCAGCAATCTGTCCAGCAACGGCTCCCAAGCTCACCTGTTCCTGATCCGCTTGTTCGAATCTTTCGGCAATCGCCATTAGATCCTGGGAGGACTTCACCATACTTCCCAGTGCTCGATCCAGTACAGGACGTGACTGCTGAAAATCATAGAAAAACCGTTCCTGCGTTGCTCCCGCCCACTGAGACTGGATAAATCCGATCCGTGCAGTCAGGTCATTACGTATAACCTCCAACTGCTGCCTACCCTGCTCGATCTGTCTGGATACATGCAGCAGTTGCTCTGGTGTCACTTTAATTGTACTCATAGTATTCTCCGCCGTTAGAATTAGGATTTTACAATGTTAGCAGAAGTTTGTTGCAAATGCATCCACCCATTATCCTGATTTCCCCTTTCTTCAATTGAATATTTTTCAGTACTTATAATTCTCCAGTCCCATTCCTGTGAAAGGAACCTCCAGATCATCATGGCACGCCTTATATCAGAAAAACTTTGATGAATTATCATTCAATCGAGTGGCTAACTCCTCCAAAATGTCTTCCGTTCGTTGAAGGAGCTTTTCGATGTTATCAAGGTCTAAATATTGATCCACTTGGCGTTCCTCAAAAGATGACATATGTTGCATCGTGCCGATGAACAAAGCGATATCCAATCCGGGTTCAGTGTCCGTATGCACTAAAGGCAAGATTTCATTCATGGTGAGTTCCTTGGGTGGATGCGCTGAATGATACTTATGGATATATAACGCCTTGATCATGGAGGCTAGAGCCCACTCGCAAAGAATCAGACAAGCTTTGAACTGATTGTGATTACGCATAATGGTAGCAAGTTTGATGTGATACTGGGAAAGTCGTTGATATTCAAATTCATTATTTTGCCGATTCTTGTAGGAGTAAGCATGATTCAAGGTAATCAACTCCTCAACATATTAGTTTAGAATCCACACTACACTTGAGCACTCTGCATGTTATTTTTAACTTTTGGGCAAGATACAAACAAAATATTACTACATAGTAGTTTTAAATACAAATAACTTATTATCTATCGATTAATTAACGATGATTCTTTCTCTACACTTCTAATTAAAGAGAGGTGTTCATATGTCCGAACTTTTAGAATTAGTGGGCGCGAGAATAAGAGATCTAAGGAAGTCTAGAGATCTGTCTCAAGAAGCATTAGCTGAAAATGCGGGGTTTAATCCAAGTTACATCGGTTTTATTGAACGAGCAGAACGAAATATATCATTGAAAAATCTTGAAAAGATTGCTGCCGCTTTAGATGTCGGTGTATATGAACTGTTTACATACGTTAAGGAGCGTGAAGATCTCTCACATGATGATGCCAATATTACTAAGATCATTTCTCTTTTAAGAACCCATGAGCCTAAGCACATTTTAATGGTGCTTAATATCATTACTGAGATCTTCGAAACTTATAATAAAAACTAAAAAAAAGAATAACATCCCGCTCTTACACGACCGGGATGTTATTCTTTTTTTCATTATTTATTCATCATTTATTCACGTAATTACGTACTTTCTTTACTTTATTATGTAATTTAAACATTGAACATTTGTTCGTCTTACGATAAAATCAATATACATTCTACGATATTACGTACGTAAAATAGGAGGATGTCCATGAACTTTAGTTATAGTTTTCCTGCGATTCGCGGGATTCAAGCTGGAAGAGAATTTTATACAGTAATGTGCCCATTGAAGTTAATACCTAGGATATTCCTCTTTGATGAGGAGGAAATTCCAGCCGACCACCGTGCACAGCGTTTAATGAATAAATCAAGAATTCCGGATATTACGAACTATATTCTTGAGAATCCTAAAGATTATATTTTTTCTTCATTAACTGCATCAGTAAACGGCGAGTTAATTTTCCAGCCACAATCGGAAGAGTTTAAGGATCTTGGTTATTTGAATATTTCTTTAGACGCCCAATTTCTCATTAATGACGGTCAACATAGACGCGCAGCTATTGAAGAAGCTCTCAAAATTTCGCCTGAACTTGGCGACGAAACGATATCCGTAGTATTCTTTCATGATCTTGGACTTCTGCGCTCTCAGCAAATGTTTTCGGATTTGAATCGTCATGCAGTGAATACCACATCTTCAATCGGAATTCTATACGATCACCGTGATCAACTATCTTTGATCACTAAAAGTTTAATCAATGAGATTCCTTTATTGGAGCGATATACGGATCGTGAGAAAGTGTCGTTGTCCAAAAATTCTCCTAAATTGTTCGCTCTGAATCACATTTTCAATACGATCTGTAAACTGTTAGGCAAGCGTAAAGGTGAGTTAATCTCAGAACCCGAGAAAAAATTTGTGTCTGAGTTCTGGGCTCTTCTTTGTGTTTCTATATTAGAATGGCAAGATGTACTCAATAAGCGAACCTCGCCAAGAGATCTTCGTATTGGTTCGGTTGTAGCGCATGGTGTATTTCTCGAAGCTATTGGTATAGTCGGCCACTATCTTTATCGTTATCATGCAGATCAATGGGAATTGTACGTAAAAGAACTATCCAAAATCGACTGGAGTCGCGATAATAAAGCGGATTGGTTAGGCCGTGCTTATGGACAAACCGGACGTATTAACAAGACAAATGAGACCATTCAATTGACTGCAAATCTCATAAAATTCAAACTAGGGCTCCCCTTAACAGAAGCCGAGCAGAAAATTGAAAATAAAATAAAAGAAGGTACATCTACTGATGTTTAACATATTTAATACTGGAAGCAAGTTCGTTGAAGCCAAAGAACTAGTCAAAGAAGTCTATTTAGCAGATGAGAAGCCTTGGGTCGTAGGTTTCAGTGGGGGAAAAGACTCAACGGCAGTTGTACAGCTAGTCTTTCAAGCCTTATCCGAGCTAGAACCTTCTCTTCTGAAGAAAAAAGTGTACGTCATTTCATCAGATACTCAAGTAGAAACTCCTTTAATTATAGACAAAATAACGCGAACCCTTGGACGCATACAAAATAAAGCACTCGCTGTAGGTTTACCTATTGAAACGCACAAGGTACGTCCAAAAGTTGAGCAGACCTTTTGGGCATCTATTATTGGAAAAGGTTATCCTACTCCTCGTCAAAAGTTCAGATGGTGTACGGATCGTTTGAAAATCGAGCCTGCTAACCGTTTCATTCTTGATAAAGTAGATCAGTTTGGTGAAGTGGTTATGCTACTAGGAGTTCGAGATTCCGAAAGTTCGACAAGAGCAGGAGTAATGCAATCTCATACTATAGAAGGTTCAAATTTAATGCGTCACTCTACACTTCGAAACGCATTTGTCTTTGCTCCTATCCGCTCATACACTCTTGATGATGTATGGGAATTTTTATTGCAGTATGAGTCACCATGGGGCGATGATAATAATGAACTGCTTCAGCTCTATCAAGATTCAAGTAGTGAATGCCCTCTCGTAGTAGACAAAGAGATAAAAGAAAGTGCAGGTTCTTGTGGAAATAGTCGTTTCGGGTGTTGGACATGTACAGTTGTTAATGAAGATAAGGCGTTGAGCGGATTTATTAATAACGGTGTGGATTGGTTACGTCCATTATATGACTTTAGAAATTTCCTTGTTCAAATACGTGAAGATCGTACGAAAAGACAAAAACATCGTATGAATGGCGAAGTCTATCTGACAACAAATTTAGGCGGTATAGATCCTGATGATTTGAGTCACCCGAGAATCTACAAATCTGAAATGAAGCATTATATTGAAGAAAATAAAATTAACCTTGCATCTGTGGAGGAATTGGATATTTTGATCGTTGATGATGAAAATCCAGATGCTCTTCCTAAACGTTTTGGCGTCGGTCCTTTCACAATGAAAGCTCGGGAAGAAATTCTTCGAAAATTATTACAAACTCAAGAAGAAATTCGCCAAATGCATGACCCTAACGTTGAATTGATCACATTTGAAGAGCTTAAGGCGATTCGGAAATATTGGCATGACGACCTACAGTGGGAAGATCGACTTCCTCTGATCGTCGAAGAAGAAACAGGTATAGCTTACGATTGGCATCAAAATGATCGTCCTGTATTCAAAGAAGACCAAGTCACCGATCTAGAATCTCTCTGTCAAGAAGAAGGAGTCAACCTTAATCTTCTTAAAGAATTAATATCTGTTGAGAAAGAATACTCCGGTGTAAAAGTAAGAAGAGGACTATTCCAGGCATTTGATAAAACACTCAGACAAGATTTCTTACATTTATAAAGGTGGATTAATAATCAATGCACATTCAAAAACTGGCTCTCCGAAACATAGGTGCTTACCATGGAGAGCTCAATAAATTTGATTTCCGTACAACGGCTAACCGTAACGTAATACTACTTGGTGGGAAAAATGGTGCTGGTAAAACGACAATACTAGAATCTTTAAGAATCGTTTTATTTGGCTCCATGGCATATGGTTTTGTTACGGAAAATGAACCCTATTTTCGTAAAATTAGAACGCTGCTAAATCGCAAAGCGATTAATGAAAATGTAACTGACGAATTTCAAATCACTCTTGACTACATTTCTACTGAAGATTTCGAATTACACGAATATTCATTAGTACGAAGCTGGCGCATAAAAAATGAACGTATTCGTGAGAGTTTTGCAGTTAAACGTGATAATCAATTCTTATCTGCTCAACAAACTTCTGATTTCCAGAGTCGTTTACGTGAAGAAATGCCTCCAAAACTATTTGAACTTTGCCTTTTTGATGGTGAGGATATTTCGCGTATTGTTTCTGAAGAAAAAATTCCAGAGTACTTGAAAGAGTCAGGTAAAATTCTATTTAATCTGGATCTATTCGTAAATTTGGAAAAGGATCTGAACACATACCGAATACAATATGCTCAGCAAAATGCCAGTGCAGCAGAAGAAGTTGCTCAGTATGAACAACTTGAGATGGAAATTGATCAACTCAAAGCAACAATCGACGAAAAACAACAGCTTACAGTTCTGCATGAAGAAGAGATAAACAATCTGAATGACGCTATTAAACAAGATAAAAAAGATTTCGAAATTCACGGTGGCTTACTCCAGGAAAAAAGACAAGAAATTGTTTCTAGAGTAAACATCATTGAGAACAAACGTAAAACGAATTCAGAACATGTACGACATTTCGTCTCATCTCTTCTTCCCTTCTTTATAGCAAGGAAACAACTCAGACAAGTATATCATCAGTTAAATGGAGAAAAACAATATGAGTCATACAATTATGTTGCAAACTCACTAGTAGAAGAAAAGTTAGCTTCTCTTCTTAATAATGTACTTGGGCCAAGCAAAAAGGTTGATGAACGTGAAGTGACATCTGTATTTGAAGGTCTACTGAATTTAATAAAACCCGATCAAACCAAATTAATTCATCGTGCATCGTTTGAGCAGCGTAGCGAGATTCATAATTTGAATAAACAAATTCAAGCACTTAATGTAACCGAATATGTTAGCCGTTTTGATGAAAATGCTATCTTGTTAAAAGAATCTCAAGAATTAAGGACTCAATTAGAAACGAATGATCAAGCCAGCGAATTCAAAGAACTTCTGGAACGCATTGAACAGAAAACAAAACAAGCTGAGCAACACAATATGATGATGGAACAAATTGAGTTTGAAATTCAAGCCTTGTCTGAAAGCTTGCATGCTAAAATACTGCAAAAAGAAAAAGTAGAAGACAAGATTCGAGAATATCATAAATCTGAAAAGTCATATGAAATGACTGAGAAATTACTAAAAGTTAGTCAACGTTTTAGAGAACGACAATGGCGTAAAAAGCTTGATGACGTTGCAAATGAAGCCGTACGTATGATTGACGTGCTTTTCCGTAAGAAAGATTTTCTCAAACGAATTCATATTGACCATACCACATTCGAATTAAAACTCTATAACCGAATGAATCAAGAAATATCAAAAGAGCGCCTATCTGCTGGTGAGAAAGAAATGCTGATGTTAACGGTTATACTCGCTATGTTTAGAGTATCGGGCTGGAAACTACCATTTGTGTTCGACACCCTCATGGGTAGACTAGACCAGGATCATAAAAAATCTCTTATTCAACATTTCATCCCACGCTGCGGAGAACAAGTCCTTATGTTCACAACGGATTCTGAAATCACGTCAGAACAGTTTCATGTAATCGAAGAGATTACAGCTCGTTGCTATACGTTAGAATACAATTCCTCTCTCGAGAGCGCAGTGATTGTAAAAGACCGCTACTTCGATATCGTTAGAGAGGCGGGACAAAATTCATGAACTTTACATTAAAAACATCTAAATATGCTAAAGAGACGCTAACGCAACTTCATGCCTCAACCGGTATTACTCCCAACATTTTGATCCGGTATGCAGTTGCTCTATCTCTGAGAAATAATGATTCAAGTAATCCAATTGCACCTATTACAAAGGATTTTACAGATGGTCTTGTATTGAATCGGAGCACAGTTACAGGAGAGTTTGATTACACCTTTCGTGCAATGGTTACACAAGCCGCTGGTCGCGAATTAACAGATGAAGAATTCTTTCCTTCTTATTTTAACGCTCATCTGGAACGCGGCATACGCGCTTTGGCTTCAGAGTATAAAAGCGCAGGAAATTACGAAAAATTCATTCGTAATTTGTTAATCTAACGAAAGTAGTGATCACATGTTATACCTGGATAATAGCGCCACAACTAAGATCCATCCTGAGGTTTTAGAAGCAATGCTTCCCTATCTTCAAGAGGAATACGGTAATCCATCCAGTAAGTTTTATTCTCTGGCAGAGAACGCTAAAAAAGCTGTAGCCACAGCACGTGAACAAGTCGCTCAACTATTAGGATGTGACCCAGACGAGGTTGTTTTCACAAGCGGAGCTACTGAGAGCAACAATATGATTATTAAGGGAGTAGCTGATTACTACGGTCATAAAGAGAACTCATCCAAATATTTGTTAACTTCTGCTGCCGAGCACCCATCTGTTCTCGAAACAGTAGAGTTTCTCGGTGAACGTGGGTACAAAACGAAGTTCCTTGATGTCGATACTTTTGCAAGAGTGAATATTCATAATGTTAAAGAAACAGTTACTCAGATCCAGCCTCTTCTTACTTCATTTATGTGGGGAAATAATGAGATTGGATCATTGAATCCGATTGACGAAATTTCCGATTTTTTTGCAACTAATGATCTATTCTTCCACACTGATGCGACTCAGGTTATAGGTAAAATACCTGTTGATTTGAGGAAACACCGAGGGATTCGATTCCTCTCCTTGTCAGCTCATAAAATAGGCGGCCCCAAAGGAATCGGAGCCGCCATCATACGGAAACAGTCGAAAGAGATTTTCACCCGCCTAACCCCTCTTCTACACGGAGGAGGACAGGAAAATAACTATCGGAGTGGAACTCTTGCTGTTCACAACATTGTTGGACTAGGCAAAGCTGCTGAGATTGCTTCACTTAGTCTAGAAAAAAACGTTCAGCGTCTAACTCAATTGGAGAACTATCTGGTTGATATATTAAAGAATAATCTTAGAGATAAAATTATTTTCAATAGCGATGATCACGACAAAATTCCGGGATTAATTAGTCTTCAATTCATAGGTGTGAACAATGAGTTGCTACTGAAAAAACTTTCTAACTTCATCGCCCTTTCTTCCGGATCAGCTTGTAGTTCAAGTAAACCAAGTCATGTGTTGAGTGCCACTGGGAAAACGCTAGAAGAGGTTCGTCAGACGATAAGGATTACTTTAGGTAGTGATGTGAGTGAAAAAGATTTAGATTTATTTAACGAAATCAAATAGCAAATTCACTATTCAGGTGGATGATTATCCCCTAGCTGTGTAATTTCATGGGATATCTGCTTTAGATACTTATCAACATCTTTTTTTAATGTAAATGCTGTACCTTCTAATTTTCTTAAATTATAGTTTCCATTATATTTTTTCAAAAGTTCTTCGAGTTCTAATAAATTTTCATCAAGTTTCTTTTCTAATTCTGAATTAGCAAGCAGTTCTCTTCCATATTCCTCTATTTTCCCGGTAATAAAGGGATTCATTTGTATATATTTAATGTCAAAGTTGTGGTTTTGAAATCCTGAGAATTCTGTCAATATTCTCAGGATTTCAATAAAGTCAACATACGTAGCATCACTTACTTCCAACATTTGCTGTATATCTTTGCTTTTAAATTCCAATTTCATCCTACAGAATGAAGTCCCTAGACTTGAGAAACGCGAAATAGATAATCTTATTTTATCTCCTGACATACTAAAATCTTCCTTAGAGTAAAGAAGACTCAACAAAGTAATCTCAGTTCTTATTTTTTTGAGAACAGATACAGCCAAGGTCTCATACTTCACGAAATCACTTTTCGTCATTAAACAATGGTTATGTGCCCAAGGATTTCGAAAATTATAGAGTTCATCCCATTCGTCTGCCAACTCAGATGTGATATGCTTATATAAGGTTGATACTGATAATTCCGTATTCCGTGTTGAGGTTAGTTCTTTAATTTCTTTTAGAGTTGATAAAAGTTCATCGATATCTTTTCGAGTCCCTACAATGTTTTCATTGGAAGACAATAATCCCTCAATTGAGTTCAATTTATCTGAGATACTTGAACTCGAGAATTTTATTCTTTCTTCTACAAAATCTTTTAGATGGACAAAGTCCAAATCGTCTAAAGGATTATTCAATAATTCCACTATTTTATCTCTGTTGATCGTTCTTTTCTTTTCTCTTTCCGTGTTTTTAAATAAGTGCTTATACCAGTTTACTCCCTTCTCTTTTAAAAATATAATTTCAATCAGAGTCCGAAATTCACGTTCTAATACGTAAACACTCTCAGAAATCTTTCTCATATAATCAATAGTCTGATTGTCATACACAATAGATATGTAATCACATACTATTTTAATTTTCTCAAGAAAGCTTCTTTTGTTATTATCAAACTTTCTTTCCTTATCTTTTTTAGGGTAAATAGTAAGATAATAGATACTCCCCTCTTGGCTAATCATTATTTCTAGTTCATTTTGATATCCACCGCTCTCATAAATATCTAAAATTGTGATTTCACTATGACCTGGTTTGCATGAAACAATAAAACTTGTTTGAAATTTAGGATAATCCAACAAATATTTTGTTCTAACATCCACTATAAACATTCCTCTCTATTGAGTTTGAGAATTTCATCCATTATAGTTTGTTTTCCCGCTGCGATTTCTTTTATGGAATTTATATCAATACTCTTTAGTTTCTCTTCCTCAGATAACAGTTGTTTAATATATTCTTCAAAAATATTTTCATCGGTAGTTTGATTTGTGTTAGATAAACTTAGTAAATTTCTATCATCATAAAACGCATCAAATATTTTCTCTAAAATCTGTCTAATTACCTCGTTTTCTATTATCTCAGCCTGATATTTGCTGAGAATATTGTTTAAATAAAGATAATTTCTTAAGGACTTATATACATCTTTTCTAACAGTTTCTAAACCAACGTAAGGTATTGGCATAACCTGTATCATTTCTTCAAGTGAAGTCTCAATAATCATTTTTAATTCGTCAATTAGTTCAGCTAATTCATTTGATTTCTCATGTATGTTTTCTTCATTTTCTTTTAGTTTTATTGTTAAATTTTCAACCAATGCTCTTAGTGTAATTTTCTTTCTGAAGAAAGCTTGGTCATTTTCTGAGAGAGAATGCATTAATTCAAAATATTTATTCCAATAAACCTCAATTATGTGATAATATTCTTCATCTAAATAAACTAACTCCTTTTCATTTTCTACCCAGTCCTTCATGAGGGGATATATAGTGAGATTTAATTCTCTTATACAATCCGTCATATGTAGGTATACTATCTTTTCACTTGACTGTTTTTTATTCCACTCAATAGAAGCTAGTAAGTCCTTATTCTTAGTAAAAAACTTTAAGCCTAACAAATTTTCAAGTTTCGGTGCAAAACGTTCTGAGACATTACTTTCAACGTTTTTAGGTGTTTCATTAATCATGTAGAAAAGATCTCTATGTTGATAATCTTCTATCCCTTCAACTATGAAAATTGGAAGTTCCATTCTATTAAGTAATTCCTTTTGTTGCCCTTCAACATCTTTCATCAAAGATATTATAGCCTTTATCCTGTGTTGTCCGTCTATTACAGTAAACATTCCTCTTTTAACTTCTAATGAGCTAGGTTCTGTAAATATAATTTCTGCTTTGCTATTTAAAATAGTAGGGGGGAAAAAAGTCGCTGGAATATCATTTAGAATATATTGTTTTATTTTATCTACTCTTCTGTCGTCTATATTCCTATTCATTGAAAGATCTGATCGGATGTCAACTATTGTCTCAAGCTGTTTATACTTCACTTTACCTATATAGCATGTATGTTCATTCCACTTAAACGGTATAACTACAAGTTTTCCATTACTCATTTTAACGCCTCCACATTAAATAATGCTTCGGAGTTGTACGTTTTTCACAACCCCGAATACATATAATTACAACTCCCAAAACGCTTTATCCCGCATCCAAATTGGCTGTCCTGAGCCTGCCTTCACAATACTAAAGTGCTTCTGTAGCGACTTGATCCGATTCATAATGTTATCTTCTTCAGACTTACTCTGCGTGCTAAATACCATTCGAATTTCCTTCGCAGACATTTCAGATACGTTATGCACAATCCAGGTCAGAATATAATTGGCATAATCGTTATCGGACGTTGAGAAGTGGCTTAGGAATTGTGTAGATAAGATCGTTCCTACCCCAAATTCGCGTCCTTCTCTCAAGATCTTCTTAATGGAAGTAAAGTCCTTGCTGAGGAAATTATCTGCCTCATCGACTAGAATCATTCGTGTAATTTCACGATAGGCTCCATTAATTGCGCTATGTCCAAACATTTGCATCTGACTGTAGAAGACATCCAACGTAATGGAAACTACCAAGTTCTGAATGCTCTCACTGTAGCCAGATAAGTTAATTACGGTTATTCCATCAATCATCTCGAAAAGAGAGATCGTTTGAGACGAGTCTGTTTCAAACACTTCAGTTTCATATAACTCTTTAAGTGCTGCATACAGAGAATCAACTTTGGTATTTTCTTTTCCAACATATAGTTCATATACATCACTCATCGTAGGTGCGGGCAAATTCCAGGTCGAAGAATCACCTTTAACAATGCCCTTTTTAGCATAAGCTTCCATCATAATATCCTTTAAAGTAATGGCTTGAACTTGTCCAAGGTTGAAAGATCGCACAATTGTATCTGTAAGAGAGTTGCTTGTATGAAGAGGCAAAAATGCTTTAAATGAGTCCGCCATATACAAAGACAATGGATTAAACGGCAAATGATGTAAATTATACACCTTCGCATTTGTCTTTTCAGTAAAATCAGGCTTGATATAATCACCTTTATAATCGAAGATCAATATGCCTATTGGTGTTTGATTAACATTATCGTAGCTGTTACGACTCAACTGCGTAATCAATGATTTTGTGAATTGTGTTTTCCCCGTTCCCATCGTTCCAATGATTCCTGTATTGGTGTGCATAATCTTATTCGTTGAAGTAGGGAACCATTTGACCTCTTCATTCGAAGTTGCATTATGTCCAAACAAAACTTCAAGCGACTTCATCGGTTCTTGATGATTAACAGAACTATGATGATCTCCAGCAGGTTCTAACTCAACTCTTTGATCATCAGCTAAGTGCGTGGTAGCTGCTATTTCACCAAGTCCTGTTTCATAATGCTCACGAGTTTCAGCAGCAAGTAACACCTGGTCAGTAACCTGCGTCATTCTCGACTTTTTAGAAGAATTATATAAATTACTCAGCAATTGCTCAGGGGACAAATCCCCTTGATTACTCTGTATATATTCCTTCATCTCTTCAACACTTTTGAGTATGAATTCATATCCACTCTGTTCAGGATAGTCATAAACCATCACATTATCGTTCATTTTGATATCGGTAAATACGACATCCTTTTTAAATGAGATTACCGCACCTTGACCAATATACTGATCTAACGTATCTACAATCGTATACTTATCATTAAGAAGACGTTCGCGAACATCATGGTCCGTAATTTGACTCCATGATTGTTCAGGCCACACTGAGTAGAGCTTCATTTTCTCCGCACTTGCAATCGCTAGTTGAATAAAGAAATTACGATATAGTACTGCTTGAAAATTCTTCTCATCCCCTGTTAAGAACTCCATTAATAGTTGCTTGGTTTCTTTTACTTGTTTTATCGCTTTATCTTGCACGTTAGCCCCGTTATATCCTATTTTGACCTCAATGGGGTAAAAGTGAATAAACATCTCTTGGTCAAAAGGTTCGACACCAATCAATAACAGATCATCACTATAAGAACCGAATCTACCCAATCTTTTAGCAGAAAATAAACCTTCGGATTGTCTTAGGCCAGTTCCACCTGAAATTCTAAGAATTTCTTCCATTGATATTGGAATCCATATAATATCGCTGTGTGCATATGCAGCAAGGGATAGTTTTACCGCAGAAAGAATACTGATTTTTTCCTTTGGAAAATAGTTCTTCTGAGCCAAAAGACGAAGCAGCCAATTGCCATTAATAGCATTAAAGAAATTGATAATTGGAGGCAAGACATGATCGTCTACATAGAGCCTCTGATGTCCAAGGAATTCTTTAATTAAACGCTGATATTGTTTAGATCTTCTGGTAACAGTGATAGCATCAAAACCACTAGAGGATGTATATTGATCACTGTAATGAATAACAAGCAACTCTTTTTGGGCATCACTATTCTTGAAAAAACTCAGGTCTACTTTTGGTTCAATAAAAGTAACCCAATGGGCTGAATCGTAGACTTGATCTAGTTGCTGTTTATGATCAGCAGAGATCGCAGTAACAATATTAATATCCTCTTGGTAATTATCAAGAGTTCGGGCAACTCTCAGTAAAGAATTTAATTTCGGTACCATTTTCAATAGTTGAGCTTCTTGTATCGGATAGTATCTCGTTCCGAATCCCGTTTTGTAATCTTCGTTGATGAATACAGAAGGAATACCTGAAACAAGTCCGAATAATGAAACTCCCGTAATCATCTCCGAAGCATTGCTTGTAGCAATCTGCTCGATTTTATTCATCTGATAGAAAGTAACATGACTGTACTCGTAACGATCAGTATCCACATTTTTAGAATAAAACTTCACTTTGTCTCGGAAAACATTTAACAATTCTTCTGCGTGATATCCATCCAATTCCAATTTGAGATTGAACTGTTTAGCAATCTCTTCTGCATCTGCATATTGTGACATCTCCTCAAAGACATTGTTGATTCCTTTTTCAGCATAGATGTGAATTTCAATAGGGAGTAGATTCCCTTTTTCCAAGTTATCTTTAAGTTGCTTCTTGTAGTATTCAAAAAGACCTTGAAGGATTTCCTGACAGTCTCCCATATTAATTGTATTAATTTTGAGGGGAGCACGACGATCTAATTCAAAAAGATATCCAAAATGGCCAGTAAACTCTTCGATTTTTTCTTGGACTAATTTACTTACAAATGTTTTGGATGACTCGAATCTTGGTAAACTTTGATCCATGTAAGAAGCCCACTCATATGAATCAATCATTTCAATTGCCTTGTATAGTTTGGAATTGAAATTAACATAAGGCAATAAATTCGTAGGTCTCATGGAATGCAACAATTCATCATTTATTGACTCATCACCAACCAATTGATTTAATTGCATTTGGTAAGCCAAATGTAGAGGATGTAATGGTGTGAATAGCCATTCTGGGTTTATATGATTTTTCTGAATCGTTCCAATTAAAACAAGATCTCTTTGGGTCTGGTTTAATGACTGACCGTTTTGTAATTGTTCAAGCTCCTGTAAATACACATCTATATAGTTACGGGCTAGCACAGTATAGTCTTCATCGAAATAGGCTAAACTTGGGAGCAAATCGTTAGTTCTAAAGTAACGTAATAAATCGCAATATGCCTCTTTTAACGGTTCAGAAACTGAAATAGCTTGCGGAACAATCTCTCCTAAGTTATCTTCGAGAAAATACAAATGATTGGTTTCTAAGAGTTTGCGTTCCCTCTCTAAATTACGTTTGAATTCTCCTTGAGCAAAAGTTTCCCTTGTTCCTTGCACAATCTTCATCTTTTCATTCTCTACGCGATAGGTAAAGTGCTCTTGCTTTTCACGTTTCAGCTTCCACACACTAAAACCACCAATAGGAACAGGTCGTTCAACTAAATCCTGCACAGCAAATGGAATACTTGTATGAGGAAGCTGAATGTTAAAATAAATCATTTCTTCATCACTATTATTTTCATCATTACGGGAAACAACTAATTCCTGGTCCTCAGTAATGTCAAATGTGCTGTGCGATTCTGTTAAATTAACTTTGGTGATTTCTGAAGCATCTTTATTGAAAAACCAATGCTCCGCATCAGAATTAATTAAAAGATACGAACCCTTGGATTTTGATAACGTAATGGCATAAGAAGTTTGTATCGTCTGAAGAAGCTTGGACTGTGTCTCAACCACTGTAATTCTAAATTCATAGGCTGGAGACACTTCTGTCTTGTATTTCACACCATAGAATGTAGTCTGTCCAACTTCATGTTTTAAGTGTACACGGATCTTCTTACCTGCTTGTTCCACCTGTATTGGCTGTTTAATTTTAGTTTCATTGATATACTGATTTTTGATAAAATCATTAAATGTAAACTCTAAAGCGATATTCTCTTTTTGATCAGGATTAAATACGATAATGTTTCGTTTACGTTGCTTACTCTTTGTCTCGCCATCGGCTCTCTCCCAATACTCTAACCCTTCCAAAGTGAACTTCTTACCAGTCTCTACATACTCCAAACCTTTTCCTTCTAATTTTTTCTGGTTCGATCTTCGTACTGAACCAAAATCAACATCCTGCCACGTTTCAGACTCGGATAAAACCTTGATCCCCTGATCATCAAAATGCCGCTCCAGGCTAACCTCAGCAGAACCATATTGATGGGCTATTTCAACGTCATTATATAACGAATGGTTTTCCTTTAGTCTTTCTTTAATTTCCTTAGGAGTTCTAGGAGTATTGAAAAGTTCCGCATCATAAAAAATTCCAAAGTTTCTATATTCATGTTTCTCCAGTTTTTCATTATTCAGCACAGTAAGTATATTCTCGTAGTCAAATAAGTTTACTCTCTCATGAAGTCCCTGTTGTGCTTTCATGGACTCAATCGAGAAGTTAAGGATTTGCTTCTCTTCTGAGGATAGATTCGATTGCTTCATCATTTCTTGCAAATCTTTTTCAATTGAATCAATATGAAAAGGCATACCTTCTTTTGCAAATGAAGTCATTCCCTGAACCAAACTATCTAAGTTTGAATTGTGGATTAAAAGCATAGCCAAATTTTCAAAAGGATCTTCATATATGCCAACTTTATTCCGTAATGTTGTAAGAAAGTCTGGCGTGATCTCCTCAATATTTGATGCGATTAATACCTTGGCTTGATCATAATTTAAAATGTGCGATTGATAGAATCCATCCTCAGTTGGCATTGAGAACGGACTAACTCGATTAATGTCCTTAATTTGATTTACTAGATTTACGACTTGTTCTTCACGTTCAAATTGAATATGATATTTTTCTCCTGCATGAATATTGACCTCGCTCAAAAAACGATCTACGAGATGAGCAAGATAACTATAAAAATGCTTTGACATAAATAGCATCCCCACTATCACTTTTTTTCTCTAGCAAATTCAACTTTTCAAAATACTCAATGATTGAACCTTGAGTATCTCTATCATAAATAATTCCTCTTACTTCGAATTGTTCAAATAGTTTCTTCAATCTGATTTTAGGCTCATCTTTAATGATAACTTTAGTAAGGAATAATAAATAATCTGTATCCAGAATTAACATCTTTCCAGATCTGCCCCTAGATTTGAGGAATGTTCTCTGACAAAAATGAGTAAACCACATCTTATATTCGTTATACGGTTTGGAACGAAATGAATTATTAAACTGGTAATCAATCATTTGAAATAATGTTGATAGCTTATTTAATACAGGTAGGTCATAAGTTTCAGGATTAAAGCTCATTTGACTCCACTTCACATCAGACAGACCCTCACGATACTGTTCAATCACCTTATCTACAGCTTCGTCGATCGCAAGGATTTCTTCATATTTACCTGCACGAAGTATTTCGGAGATCTCTTGATAGGAAAGTAACTTCCCTACTCCTTCAACTGAAACATTCAGCATTTTCAGAAAATTCACATGAGTAAACATGCGATTGATCGATCGCTCAATGTTTTTCCATCCGTATTCGTAACTAACTCTGGTTTTCGATAGTCTTTCTTCTTCTTCAAATGTAAAATAAATGGGCACTATGCTCTTCTCGTATTTGGCAAACAGAGTTTCATTTCTACGTGTCATTTGAGTAATATAGAAAAAATAATAGTAAGATAGAAGTTTCTCAAATTGTTGTGTGAATAAATCCTGTTTCGTAGAAAGCCATTCAAAATCTACAGCAAATAGTTCAGAGATTTCTGGTAATAACACAGCAAACTTTCGGGATTGTGCCTCCTCACTTTTCAACTCTGGTAAAGCTTTGAATATTAACGAACTCATCAAATCATCCGTCTGATGTTCTTCTGTACTGATTTCCCATGCTGCTTTTTCATTCCATAAAACCGCATAAAGAAACTCAGCCAACTTTCTGTTCTCATTCTCAACTGTATTGATATAATAGAGCGTTTGAGGATGGAATAAAAATAGTTGATTGTTTTCGTCAATGAATAAAGTTTTAACCATCTGCTTGAATTCATTTTTTTGATTTATATCTTTGAACTCAATGGATTTTAGTACAGCTTCGACTAGTTGTTCGGGGTTCGCTTCCGAGGACATTTTCTTTTGTCCAACCAGACGCAAAAACTCGCCTACAACTTCCTTAAGGTTGAATTGCATGTCTTTAAATTTAGTGTTGTAAGGTAAGAGTTCAACAGGAATTTTAGGATTATGCCTAATGGAAGAATCAAATTTGAACTTGTCTTTAATGGTTTCTAAATCCAACTTATACTCCATATTTTCACATCTCCGTATATGAATATTGATCGAATAAATCATCGTAAGTCAGTCTATAACGCTGGGACCTACCGAACTTTTTGCTTTCAAAAATAAGCTCATTTTTGTCGTTTCCTTTACTACTCAACTGATCTATGAATTCAACAAACTTGATATATTGGAACTTGTCTTTCTTATTCGGTCGATAACCGTTCTTGATTCGAATCAACAAGGAATATAGTGAGAAATCAATATCGATTTCGACCGGGGTTCCGCCTTTGGGTCTGAAAGCAATCGTTAACATTGGCAGAAATTTCATTAATATCTCTTCTGCTCTAGATTCGACTCGTTCAAGCGCTGGTTCGATTTCGAGCTTCTGTAAAGCGTAATAATGCGTCTGTGGTTGTCCAATCTGAACATATATAAGTCCGCCATGTCCCTCACCATTCCATTTATATATTGCATCACGAACGTCTTCTCTATAGAGTTTGGATAGCATATTCCAAGATCTTCTATTCCAATGAAATAAGTAATTCATGTATTGATCATAGACCTGATCCTTAAATGAGTCGTGTTTTTCTTTCGGAACTAAATAGTATAAGTATACAAATAACTTAACTAACTCATTTCTGAAAGGAATACTCTTTTTGTCTTCTTCTTTCCACGGGGAGTGTGGAACAAGAGATTTTGCAAAATACGGTGCCCTATTAACGTCAATATATAGGCTAAACAAATATGCACCGTCTTTTCTAGATTTAAAATCTATCAAATGCTGATCAAGTAACTCAGTACGATATTGTGTTGGATTGATATGATTTATGGCTTGATGTATAGCAGATGCATCTTCACGATCAAATAGCTGAAAAGGAAGTAAACATGACGTATAAGATTGAAAATCCTGATGTTTGATTAATTCCATTAACTTCTCATGATCTATATTATCCATTGAGGAGGGAACAATTATATTGTATATAAAGTCCAGCAGAGCCCGAGTCGAAATAATAAGCTTTTCTTTTACCATCGCTTGAATCAATAAATCAATAATTTTGTCTTGGATATCCTCATATTGTAATAACTCATAATTTTGAATAATAGGATTTTTAAAAACAACCTCGGGATGTTCAGCCTTCTCTCTTAGATAAGCTTTATAGAACGGATTCTGTTCTGTATCCTGAGTAATTCTTTGTAAAATCCCTCTAATGTAACTAGAACGAGGACCATGTTCAGTTAGCTCATACATGTGATAATCACTGAAATTCACATATTTGAAAATGTGATCATCCTGAGACACTTCCTCTGTAATCACAGACTCCATAATTCTCTTTGCATGTACAAATTCTCTAAGCCGAGTGAACTCCTTTCCTTCCTCTGCATCAATAAAGTTATTCAGAGCGCCCAGATTAATGGCTAAAACAATGGTTTTATTCGGACCCGTTCCAATCTCTTGATCTGAAAACGGCTTTAGTACCTTGGCCAACGTTTCAATTGAAGTTTTCCGAGGTGAGAAACTCTCTGTTGCATCATTATGTAGATAAAATCTTTCTGGATCAGCTAAAAAATCATACTTATCTTTTAAATAAGATAAGATATGTGATTTACCATCGCCCACTCCGCCACACACCAATATTAACTGTGCTTCATTTGTTTGATTGGCTTCTAAAATATAGTTTTCAAGTTCCTTTTCTACTGGTCTTTGAACATGCATATATTTTTTAAATTCACTGAATCCCTCAAGATTCTCTACAGCTTCCTTCGAAGACTGCTTACAGCGCTTAAGAACATCAATGAAATGAATATTTGTAGACATGCCCCATCCTCCAAAACACATTTTTATAAATCTCCACAAAAAAAGACATAGTTCTCCTATAGGAACCATGTCTGTCATCATACGCTGATTACTGTGTAATAGACCATGCTTTGGTCCCGCATACATAAAGTCAAAAAGGAACTAATTCAATACATACAATAATGCGAAGCACTAATCTACAATAAATGACTTTTTATAGGATAAATATACCACACTTATGGTTCTTAAGGTACAAAATTAAGATTTATAGGTATTATTTCCAAGCGACCTGTGCATGTTCGAATATGATTAGAACAAAAATCCCGCTTAAGATGTCTGATTTCTTTATAATGCTAATTCAAACAATACACTTATTCGCCACCGCTACCATCTTCGCAGGCATCTCTTCCCGCAGTCGCCATACAAAGCTCATTGGTTTGTTCCCCTCATGACTCACATAATCGGCTTCACCCAGAAACACAAATGGAAACGTGTAGTTATGCTCCTCCTTATATTCCCGCACGAACAGCACAATCCGGTTGCCCGTCTCCCCGTGATGGATATAGCGCTGTGCAGTAGCCGTATGCTCCGACACCCTGCTCTGAGTCTGCCAGTGAAACAAGCGCTCATTAATCGCATAGTCCTCGTACAGCGTGGATGGTGAGAAATCTTTATCCGATTTGTTCAATGTAATGAAGAAGATATCAGTCTGTTCGTCTGCAAAATATTTTACACCTTCACGGAAGGCAGGTGATTGTTCAGCGTTCCAATAACCGAAGGCGGCAAGCACTTGGTCGATGGAGTACATACAGTGGATATCCAGTGGACAAGTGTACGGGAACGAATTGCTTTTATCCACAAATCGCAGATGAGCCAGATTATATTTAAAAATATCCACAAGCTCTGCTCGGAATGCTTCACAAGACAGCACACGCTGCACACCCTCTTCGATGCTGCTCAACCCTAGTTTCTCAGGTGCGGCCCGGTGGAAAGTGTAATAGAACATAATCAACATGCGCTGTTCATCAGTGTTGGTCGGTTCTTCGCCTTTTTCAATGTAGTTAATCAGGAACGTTAGCCAGCTTCGGGAGTTGATGGTCAGCACAGATGGAAGTCTGCGGATATATTCCTCTTGCTCCCTCTCGATAGGCTCTGTCAGTCCAGCTTCGGCTAACATGCCGCGGAAATACCTTCTCCCCGTACGTCCACCATACAATTCAACTAGTGTCATCCCGTGATGCTCTACAAAATGAGCCAAGGTCAGCGGCAGTCCGGTGTCTTGCTGGAACGTTTGCAGCTTCTGGATCAACGCTCTGCGATTACGACTCATCTGCTTGAGGTTACGCATAACGTAATCCTTCGCCTGCTTCTCCAATTGAATGAACGTGCCGCGTGGCAGGTTCGAAAAGCCGTTCTCGACGTAGTACGAGATGGAATGTTTGGTGGCGCCGATCAGGGCGCGGAATTTATCCTGGAACCTGTACTCCTGATGCGCTTGTCCGATGAAGTCGAGCACGGTCAGGCACTCTTTGCCCTCCGCCATCCGTAGTCCACGTCCCAACTGTTGCAGGAATACGGTCAGACTCTCGGTAGGACGCAGGAACAGGATGGTGTTCACTTCGGGTATATCCACACCTTCATTGTACAGATCAACGACAAAGATCATGCGCAGTTCCCCGTTTACCAGTTGTCCTTTCGCAGAATGACGTTCCTGTTCGCTCGACCCACCATGCAGGGCTATGGATGGAATGCCGGCTTCGTTAAATATTTTTGCCATATACATCGCATGATCCACCCCTACGCAGAAACCAAGCCCCTTCACATCGTCCAGATCGGTTACGTATTTGTTCAGACTTTGGATGATCTGGTTGGCACGGATTTTGTTATGAGTGTAGAGCTTTTCCAGTTCGTTCAGGTCGTAGCCTTTACGCGACCACTTCACCTGGGACAGATCGACGGTATCGGTGACGCCAAAATATTGAAAAGGACTCAGTAGCTTCCGATCAATCGCATCGGTTAGGCGGATCTCGGCGGCAATCGTATGATCGAAGTAGGCGGTAATGTCTTTGCCATCCATCCGTTCCGGTGTCGCAGTAAGTCCCAGCAAAATCTTCGATTCGTAATGGGACAACAGCTTCTGGTATGAAGGAGCAGCCGCATGATGGAATTCATCCACAATGATGTAATCGTAATAGTCTGGGCTGGTGATCTCCGTCAGCTTCATGGAGTTAAGACTCTGAATACTAACAAACAAGTGATCCAGCGCCTCTGCTCGGTAATTCCCGACATGCAGCTCACCAAAGTTCATATCCTTCAGGATATACCGGAACGTGTCCCGACTTTGCTTCAAGATTTCTTCCCGATGGGCGACAAAAAGAAGCTTAGCTCCCGCATGGCTTGCCCGGAATCGCTTGTAGTCGAAGGCAGAGATGACTGTTTTGCCAACGCCTGTGGCGGCGACGATCAGGTTGCGGGTTCGTCCATACAGCGTACGCTCGGCGTCCAGCTGTTCCAGCACTTCTTTTTGATAATCGTAAGGCTGGATGTCGAGGTGAAAGTGGTTGGACTGATCTTTTTTACGATTCAGAGCCGCCTTCAACTGTGCCTCATGCCCTTCATCCTCAGCTACATATCGCGTGAATTCACGGTCATTCCAGTAACTCTCGAAGGTCGCTTCAATCTTGCGCAGCACGTCGAGTGAATCCTTCTCCGTCACCTTGAGGTTCCACTCCATACCACTGGTCAGCGCTGGGTTGGATAGGTTAGAGGAGCCGACATAGGCAGTAGTGAAGCCAGTATCACGGTGGAAAATGTACGTTTTGGCGTGCAGCCGAGTCACTTTGGTATCATACGAAATCTGAATCTCCGTGTTAGGTAATTTGCTAAGTTCAGTGATGGCCTTCAGGTCGGTCGCCTCCATATAGGTGGTCGTGATAATCCGCAGCTTCCCGCCACTAGCCGTGAACTGTTGAAGCTGTTCCAGCAGAAGGCGGAGCCCGCTGAATTTGATAAACGATACCAGCCAATCGATCCGATCGGCTGTCACGATCTCCTTTTGCAACTCTAATAACATACTCGGTTCGGACTTTGCACCTGTGAACAAAGAGCTTTGGGAGATCGGTGTATCTGGACGAACGATCTTGGTATCCCGGACCGCACGAATGCTGTTCAGCTTGGAATACACATGGGTCAACACTTCCCCCTGCTCATCCAGTTGCAATTCATTGTACTCTTCTTCCCCCAGCGTACCTTTCAAGGTAGCAATAATCTCATTACACGTTCGAATCTGCGCCAATACTGCCGTTTTATCTTCCGTCTGTTCCCGCACAATCTTGAGCGCTCGCCGGGTTACCGCCGCCAAATACGTGGACAGCAGCTTGCGCGCTTCCTCTGCATCCAGCTTCTCGGTCCCAATGTTATACACATCCGGGTCCAGTGCCGAAATCTCCTGTCTGGTGATCGTGTTAATAAGCTGTTCATATATGCCTTGTTTCATGAATGTACCTCGTGTGGGTATAGGATGGTTGTGGATAGTTCTCTATGTATATAAATGTTTCTTCTATATTATCGACCAATCTGTGGGAGATTTCATTAGTTGTTTGATTTCATAGGAAAAAGCACCTCTACGTTTGGTTTGGTAGAAGTGCTTTTCTATGAATACGATTTTGCGAAATATTAACCTAATGATCTACAGATTATTAAATATCAATCGGATCTTTCTCAACAAATTTTTCATACCAATTGTTTAATGGAAAATGTGAGACTTGTGTAATTTCTAGAGAGAGTGGTTTGATGGTAAAAGAGCCCCCCCGTTCAAAAAGTATAATTAACGGTTCATATATGTCTAGATACTGGCTGATGCTCGGAGTATTCTCTGCGTACTTCGCCAACTGTAGATAATATTCAAATATTCTTTTCACATATGAGTTTTGATTCAAATACGCAACAGCCTCCGAACTACAATAAGCTGAAATATCTAATTCCTCTTCTTGATCTCCTAGCAGTTTCGCCACATTTGTAAATGCAGGTGGCATAGGCTTCAGCTGCTCCGCTTTATAAAATTGAGCCATTCTTCTGAGAAATTCATATCCGAGTTTAGTATCCTCCTCAGAGATAACAGTACCTACTAAGGCCCAATTTATATTATTTAGTTTGGATACTGCATTTTTCAATGACATTCTGTTTCACCTCAACATTTAGTAATCAATCTTATCATCGTAGTACTTACCAAAATCCTTACTAGGATCGTAACCTGGAAAAGGCGGGGGATTGGGAGCTGTTACAGCAGCTTTATCATGAGCATTTTTCTCTGTATCTATTTTAAATGTCTCTAATTCCGCGCTCCAAGTCGACCGATCCCTCAGGGGCATTCCTTCACTCATTAACTCTTTTTCTCTTAATTCATGATTCGCTAATGTTTTAAACCAATCCTTCTCAGCTTCATTAAGATCACCGTTTTGAGCTTTCTTCCAAGCATATGCTATATCCCCGTCGGCTTGAAAGTAGTTTTCTTTATACGGTTTACCTTCTATGGACAAATTATAAGTGCTCAAGAATAGATGTCTTTTCATGTTAGTAACTTGTTCTTCTGTCAGTCCTGTATTTTTAGCAACAATAGGTACATCTTCAATTCCTTTTGTTCTAATTTCAATATAATTTCTTTCAAGATACGCCTGAAATCCATCTTTAGGAGGCGTAATATATTTCTTCATTTCTCCGGGGTCTGTAATAAACGTAAATTCTTTATTATGTGAGCCATTCTCCCCGTGCTCCTTCTTACCTCCCCCCGACCCACCCAGATCGGTATGCTTGTCATCCATCGAACGAAAAGCTTTCCCAAACAATACATACGCCAGAGCCTGACCTGTCATCGCTCCACCGTAATATCCTGCTCCATTCTCATCAATTTGCTTCTTCTGGTCTTCTACGAATTGCTCTATATCCGACCTCGCCGTTCCCGTGCCCCAGGCAGCATCCCATGCAAATTGAATGCCCCGCCCAACATCTACAACTTTGCCGACGGTCATGGCATATGCCACACTGCCTATTGTACTGAACGGGTTATGGAAGAAAGCTTCTGCCGTCTGGCCCATTCCCGTTATTGTTTCTCCTATGGATTTATCAAGCAGCCCTACAGCGAAATTGCGCTTCAGCTCTTCTGGAATGTACAACGCCACCTGGCCTGAGCCGTCCGTTGTTCTGAAGTTCTTTGCGATAAACGTAAACTCATTCTGGATCTTGTCCAACAGTCCGAGTGTAGTTGGGAACACTTCTTTTGCCTGCATAAAATCCCAGAAGAAACGCTCTCCGGTCACACCCGACCAATCGGATTGCAACATATAGATGGATTTCTCCAGTTCCCAGACCATTCGCTCCAGTTCCTGTTTCTTCTGCTGGACCAATCGAGCCTTCTCGTCCAACACATCGGGATGTACCTGAATACGTTGCATTCTATCTTCACCGCCAACCTGACCATAGTTTATGTACCTAAATTTTAACAAGTGAGAGTGAGGATTGGAATCAAACGGAAGGATCATTTCCTCAGAGGTTATCCGGTAGTTGGGCAACATCCTTGGGTAACCATTTTTGCACATTAATGCATGAATGAATACTGTTATGTCGACGAGAGTCTTGTACAAAAAGAACGACTTCTATCTCAGATAGAAGTCGCACAAGATAACGTTACAGCATGATTACATCGTCATTAAGACACTACAAATTGTACGACAATTGGAGTCCCTGCATTTAATGCATCTCCACCGGGAATTGTAATTGTAGTCGTGGTAGCCGAGGATGTATCTGCTGTTTGCATAAGGCCATTAATATAAAGATTGTAATAGTTGAACGTGCCTGGAAATGCCGTTGCAGCTACACCCGCGTCATTTGTAAAAGCTGTCGCAGCAATCGCAAACGTTGCTCCAGTCCCGGTTCCATCACCAATGGTTGCAGCAAATCTCAAACTGTTCTGAAAGGGTGTCACAAGTGGCATGTTTCTCACCTCCTACCTAACATAGTATATGTGGTAGGTTTGGGAGTAGTGAAGGCAAAGGAACCGGTAAATTAAACCAATTTTAACCATTTATGATATTGGTTGTTATTATAATTATCTCGATAGTAATAGGTGTCCCTGCAAAGATCACACCGTTTTGGGACGAAAAAGACAACCTATTCGCACTTACACTGTATGAATTTCCTGGTTGAACGATTCCGTTGATATAAAGATTGTTAAAGCTGTTAAGTCCAATCCCGCCAAATTGGGTTATGCTGTCACCATCGTCATTAGTAAATGCTGTGGCAGGAATTATAACTGAGACCGACAAATCCAGATCGGTATCCGGAAAATAGAAGTAACGGTTTGCCGTAGGAATGATTTCAATTCCGGGTATGGTGCCCGGCGGACCTTGCTCACCTGGGGGACCCGTTGGTCCTTGCACTCCGGGAGTTCCCGGCTCACCCTGAGGGCCTGCGGGACCCTGTGCTCCGGGAACTCCCGGTTGACCCGGCTCGCCGTGAGGGCCTGCGGGACCCTGTGCTCCGGGAACTCCCGGTTGACCCGGCTCGCCTTGAAGCCCTGCCGGGCCTTGCGCTCCCGGAACTCCCGATTGACCCGGTTCACCTTGAGGGCCTGCAGGGCCTTGCGCTCCCGGAACTCCCGGTTGACCCGACTCGCCGTGAGAGCCTGCAGGGCCTTGCGCTCCCGGAACTCCCGGTTGACCCGACTCGCCGTGAGAGCCTGCAGGGCCTTGCGCTCCCGGAACTCCCGGTTGACCCGGCTCGCCGTGAGAGCCTGCCGGGCCTTGCGCTCCGGGAATTCCCGGTTGACCCAGCCCACCTTGAGATCCCGCGGGGCCTTGGACACCTGCCACACCTTGCGTTCCAGGGAGACTCACAGTCTCCAATTCATGTTGTCTCAACGGAGCGAGCAGGGGGGAAGGCTCACAACATACAGGATTGCTGCCTCCCCCTCTCGGTAATGCAATGACTTTTTTGTCACGGGCCATCTTCTGTGATCTTAATGGACGCTTCATTGAGCAGCGTTTTCTCCGATATGACCTACGGATAATATGGCATTTCTTTCGTTTTCCCAAGTGTTTGTTTCTGCATTTCGACGTAGAACGACTGGGCCTCAATTTGTTGAGGGTGGCTGTCCTTTTGTTCAGATACTTCAAAATGATCATCTCCTTAGGCCAAGGCACACAGTATATATGCCCTATACTATGTCCTTAACACATTCGGAGAGTGTGCGAATAACTATGAGGGAAGCCCAATAAAAAAGACAAGAGTCCTTCTATAGTTGTCTTTTGTCTTTCCAGACAAGACCTCGCATATCACATTTTATGTTTAACTCAGACGATCCATCGGGATGAATCTCAATAGGTTGTATTCTATCTTCACCAGCCAACTTGACCGTAGTAATTATACGCAAATTTCAACGAAGTCGATTGGAATCAAACGGAGGATTCATTTTCTCGTTCAAGTTGCAGTAGATGGAAAATTCATTGGCCAGATATTTTGCGTGTTCGGGCAAGCTTTTTCAGTAGACTCTTACCTCTTCTTAAAATGCTGAACGATCTCTTCCGGTTCCTGCGTTTCCAATGTGATCTGGCCTTTCTCGAACAGGATCATGTATGGATATGATTTCAGACCAAAAATCTTCTCATAATTAAACTTATTTTCATCACGGACATTATAAAAGGTTACGTTAGTTATTGGGCCTTCTGCCCTCAAATTCTCGTTATTCACTTTATTTAATTGCGTCTGTAACTCAACAATAAATGGTCGCTCCGAAGGTCGGTCGGTAAATACAATGAGTGATGCATCATTTCTTTGATTTTGCGTTAGATAATCAATGGCTTTCTCTCTATTGTTCTGATTACATCCTGTTAATAGGAGTATTAGTATACATAACATCCAGAACCTCTTCATTAAATCCCTCCTCCAGAATATGATATAATTGGTTATTAATGATCAACTGCACTTCAATACATTTTTTCTCTGAAAGGAAGAGGCACATTGAACAAAAGGAATATTATCATCGCTATCATTATTGGCCTTATCATATTGATACTTCCACTTGTGCTTTATTTTACAGTTACTAATACAGAAGAATCCGCACTTCCCGATTCAAACATCCCAACTCAAACCAAAACTGTAGAAGGGCTTACCATCACCCTGCTTAATGAAACCTATACAGATCATGAAGTGAAGTTGGGTTATGAGATTCAGGGCGGTGGGCAGTCAATTGCTTTGTACAGATAAAATCCCGATTATCCACCTTTCATATAACTACAAAAACCTGCACAGCCAGCCTCGGCTTCACAGTTTTTATTAAGAAATTGCATGTGGATACATCTCATTTACAACTTAGGCATCCAAAAAGGGTTTTCTTCCTTCTCACACCCGGTTAACACGTAAAAAATATGTCCCTGCTCACTCTTCATTGTCCCGATCCCTTTGCAGGTGTCAGTCTTCATTCCCTGTTTGGAGCCATAGAGATCCCTTGAGTTATCGTAAGTCGATTGAATAGCTGAGCCATCGTATATCAATTCCTGGATAATAGCCCCACCTTCAATGGTATACATCGTTACACGAACCTGATCCTGCTGTTTTTTCTTCACATTTTTCATAAATGTGTCCCACTTATCTTCGTTCCGTATGTCTCCATGAAGCACAACCACATCCCCGCTTTGCTCCGCTTGCTCTGGATTATGGGGCTCAATAATTTCTGGAAAAGCTTGCGTAATTCCGGAAGCATCCGTTGTTGGATCATTTGCTTCACAAGCAGTTAACAGCATTAAAGCTAACGATAGGATAAGCATAATTTTCATTCCATCACCTCATGTATGGAACGTTTCAATCTTATCCTTTGTTGCATCATTATTCTTATTTTTCCATTTCCCCGTAACCCTACTGCTGTGCAAAACGTTTAGAACCATAGAAATATAGATAACAGGAACGGAAATTTTAGTATTTTATCATTCAGCAGCAGGGGGTTGATTTAATGACGTTAAAAACAATGCTCGGTGTAGCACTGACTCTATCTGTACTCATATCCACCCATTCAGCCAATACAGCGACTCTAGCTTCAACGAACCAACGACAGTCAAAGGGATTAGCCCATGAAATGGAGCGCTCCTTCCCAACATCTACATCTGTTCTGCTCATTGCCCCAACTCAACATGAAGGTCGTTCCGCATACAACGGCAGCTTCACAATGGTTGCTTCGAACGGGACACATGCCAACATATCAATTGGAAACAACAGCAACCACACGGTATATGTGAAGATGTATGTCGATGAAGTAAGTGAACCTATGGAGACATCTATCAGCAGAAATAGTGATAAAACGATCAATCTGCTTGCATTACAAGACACGAATATTAAGTTGTACATTTATAGCAGGATAGGTCATCACTTAGATCTCTCCGTTGAGGCAGAGCAGGTTCATTGATGTTTTCTTCCACATCTACATACAAGAAAAACCCCTTCACGCAAGCGATTCAGATCCACGTTTCCATGAACTGATGCCTGCATGAAGGGCTTTTATATTTACATCATACTTACTTCTCGAAACGGAACCAGTTGAAGTCAAACTGACTTCCCGGCAAGAAGATAAAGATTACCTTTTGCACACCTGTCACACGTTCAAGCTCAAACACCCGCTCCTCATATCCTTCGGATTGTGTGAACTCAACCAGCTGGTTACTCTGTCCATCCTCACCTGCGAAGCGGATATGAATTGTATTCTTATCTATTGGTGAATGGCCATGAATGACGAGCTTCGGCGTGCCTTCTGCTGTAAAGTCCATGTTTTCGAACTCCAACGACACGTTGTTCCCGATACCTTCAACACGGTCACCCTCAATTTTGAACGTATCTCCATAGAGATGGTCACAGGATGCAGCCGCATTTTGTTCAAAAGCGCGACTCTGGGGCTCAAAAGAGAACCCTTTAATATGAATCTTCTGCTTCAACACAAAACAGATCGACGTAATCCCACTCAGGCGTTTGGACAGCTTATATGTCTCTTCCTGGTACACATTCCATTTGGATTCCTTGTCATATACCACATCAGCGATCATTGTGCTGCCTTCTTCATCCGGCATGCCTTCCCAGATCTGAATAAAGTACTCTTCACTCGACAATGCAAAGATCGGAATGGTGATCGTATCGGAACCATAGGGTCCAAAGTCGATATTACGGAAGCCTACATGTGTCTCCCCGTCCCGACTTGTTGCTACACCGCGTTCATTCCCGTTACCAACCTCGCCTTTGGTGTAATCATACAATCCGCCCGTGATGAAGCCGTATGGATCTTTGTATGCTGTTCCGAGACCCTCCGCCTTGAATTCCAGCTGGGAGATGAGTTTTGTTTTATCCGTACCATTTGCACTGGTAGCGCGAAGTCGGAACGCCCCGTCACCGATCGCCGATACTTTCACCGTATGTTGATTCTCTCCATTGCCGTCCGTTCCCGCAGGCATGACCTCCACCTTGGCAATGTTGGATTCAATGCCTCCATCATTCACAGCAGCCCACTCGATGTCCCGATAGGACGTGTTCTCCGGATACAGCTTGGCCGTTACGACCAGCTCTGGGTTGGACGGATCGAGAAGCTGTCCTGATTCGCTGATGATCTCGATTTTCCGCAAAGGAATCTCCTGAGCGCTGCCCGTCAGCACCGGACGTTCTTCATTGACCATGAAGACGGAATGCACTTCTTTTATATCACGATCGACATCTGTCGCATCCACAACCTGCACTTCATACTCAGCTGCGGCACCTTCCAACCCTTCCGAAGATACTTCGATCCGTACTGTCCCAGCCTCATCTGTTGCTCCGATAATGGCCATCAGTTTGCCGCTAAACAACCTTCTGCTGAGTCCTTTATATGGATCATAGTCCGTGCTGTCTCCATTATCCAGACCCAGTAATCGCCCTGCACCGGACACCTGAACCTGGACGCGGTTGTTGGCATTGTGCACCGGATTACCCGCTTCGTCTTCCACCGTAATTTCCACGAAAATGAGATCTTTACCGCTCGCCTGTAGCTGCTCCCGATCCGCCTGCAGACGAATCTTCTTCGCATCCGTAAAAGAGCGTTGTACATCGGTTGCAATCACAACACCGTTCTCATCATAAGCGATCGCCTTCAGCTCACCCTCTTCATAAGGGACTTTCCACCAGCCGGATAGCTGTGTTCCATGGGCGTGATCAATATCGTAGGTGCCAATCGTCTCACCGTTGAGTTGCAACTCAATCTTCGGCGCGTTGCTGCACACGCGTACATCAATGATCTGACCCGGATTGAAATCCCAATAAGGGAACAGGTGAACCATCGGACTTTTCTTATAATCGGTCCATGCCGCCTGGTAGATATAATAAGCGTCTTTCGGGAACGTTGCTGTGTCCAACTGTCCAAAATACGAATTCTTCGTATGATACGGCGTCGGTTCGCCAATATAGTCGAATCCGGTCCACAGGAACTGCCCCAACGAATACGGACGATCCCGCTCAGCCAGAATGCAATATTCAGCCGACTTTGCGCCCCAGCTTGTCGTGCTGTTCCCAAGCGCCGAGCACTGCTCGTCATCATCGGCCAGGATTGGCTGTTCGAATGGGAAGTGATAGATGCCACGACTTTGCACCACTGATGAGGTCTCACTGCCATAGATGATCCAGTCCGGATGTTCTGCATGATGCTGATCATAGTATTTTTCCGCGTAGTTGTAGCCAGCCAGCTTCACGATATCCGCACATTTCTGTGCATTTTCCCATGGCATATAGTTGGAACCAATCGTCACGCCCGCATTGCCTTTTGGATCAAATTCCAACACATAATCCATCAGCATCCGGGTCACTTCCTGACCGCGCTCATCCGCATGGGTATCATAGATTTCGTTCCCGATACTCCACATGATTAGACTGACATGGTTACGGTCCCGCTTCACCCAGCTCTTCACGTCCGTATGCGCCCACTCCGGGAAGAACCTCGCATAGTCATACGGTGTCTTAGCCCGTTCCCACATGTCGAACGCTTCGGACACAATGAGCATGCCCATCTCGTCTGCAAGTTCCATAAACTCTTTGGCCGGCATATTATGCGCAGTTCGAATGGCGTTGACACCCATCTCTTTCAGCAGGATGAATCTTCTACGCAATGCCGTCAGGTTAAATGCCGCTCCCAACGCCCCGAGATCATGGTGTTCACACACACCGTTCATCTTCGTGTGGACCCCGTTCAGATAGAAACCTTCGCTCGGATCCAGCTTAACGTCCTTGAATCCAATACGTTGGGATACAGCCTCAATGATCTCTTCACTCTGATCTTCCGAGATCAGTTTCAGTTCGGTGACCAGCTCATACAGATGCGGTGCATCTGGGCTCCACAGGTTTGGATTCTGCACAATGATCTGTTGGCTATCTGTCGATACAACCGCGTTCTCACCCACCGAAACCGCAACATTCGCTTGGTTGGATGCCACCACCTGACCTTCATACCGGATCGTATGCACCAACTCTGCCTGCTGATTCTGTTCCAGGTTCAGCTCCGTATCCACTTCCACCTGCCAGCCACCCGGTTGTTGCTTGATAGATACATACGTTCCATCCGTAACAATATGGTTGCGATCTCTTGTCTTCAGCCACACGTTGCGATAGATTCCAGCCCCGGAATACCATCTGCTGTTCGGGCTCTGATGCACCACTTTGACCAAAATTTCATTCTCGCCTTCCACCAGTGCATTTGTGATCTCATGTTCAAAAGCAGAATAGCCATACTTCCACTCCCCAACAAGCTGTCCGTTCACATACACGGAAGAGTCCATGTATACGCCATCAAAACAGAGCAAAAGCTGCTGCTCATCCTTCGTGTAATGGAACGTCTTACGGTACCATCCAATGCTGTCTTCATACAGTTCAAGCGTATTATATATCAGCCAATCATGGGGAAGCTCCACAGGTTCATACACCAGACCCGCAGGTTCCGTAACGTCCAGCTTACTTTTCACAAATTGCCATCCATCATTAAAAAGCCTCTTCTGATTCATGGTAGATTCTCACTTTCTTGAAGTAAATTATGATTGCGGTTACAACAGTTGATATCGATTTTTACGAAAACCTTTTCGATAATACACAAGTATGACTATAACACATAACCTGATTATATCATCAGTCTCTCTCCTGTAACTCCATTTCACAAGATTTTTTAGCCAGATTGATGAACGTATTATTCCCCGCCAAGTATTTCAACTCCCAATGACAACAAGCCAAAAAGGCAACCCGTCAACCGGGTTACCTTCTCTGTTTTATAGAGGCCAATATATCTTCTTTAGGGGCATTAATGATTTAGCCTCTGAATCAAATGCATCATAATGCTGATTAATCAGCTCTACCAGTAGATCTGCATCTACCAAAGATACTGGAATGTTAGAACGTTCTGCTTCATATTTAGCCTCTCTGGTAAATCCACCTGTTGAAACATAAACCCCTTGATCACCGGGTCTTAATCCTCCGATAAAACTTCGAATTTCATTGGAACCCATCGCGTTTTTCCTATGTTTGACTTCCACCATAATTCTAGGCTGTTGTAGCCCCAAACCATCTGGCGATGCAATAATATCTCTTCCGCGATCAGGCCCTTTTACAGATATTCTTGTTTTGTATCCCATGCCTCTTAAGACACCAGCTACCAGACTCTGCATTTCTTCCCAATCTAAATGATTGAATTTGTCCTTTATAAATTCATGTGCTCTTTCAATTACATCTTCCTTGATTGTATCTAGTTCTGCCTGTTCTTTCTCAGTCTCTTCCGGTTGTGATTCAAAAGACTCAGCACTTTTGGATTCCAAAAAATGGATCAGTTCCTTCACTGTTTCATTTTGCAATGCAAAAAGAGTCATTATCGAACCTAGGGAATTCCGTGTGTTCGCTGTTAAAACATCTCGATTAACTAGCCCGTTCCACAACACCTTTCTATAGTGATTTTTGTCGGAAATAACCCCTTCACCAAATTCATAGTCTGACGTAATTTCCCCAATCAGATACTCGCGTGTTTGAGGATTATATGTAACAACCAAATCTCCTACTTTCATTTCATTAGCAAATCTGATTAACTGGCCCGCTGTTATATTTACTTTGCCATCCTTATAGTCAGGATACTCGTTACGAAGTCGCTTCTTCACATCATCGATATGTCTTACTTGGGCCAATGAACCTACTTCATTCCAACCAATGGCTATCATTTGTGTTTCTTTGAACTCTTCGAAGAGATATGCATTCTCTCCGGCTCTAATAAACCAATTATTTTTACTCATAAATTCCTCCATAACTTGCTTATTTCTAACTTAATTAGAAGTTTCGTCATGGAAATGACATTCCCTGCATGAAAACTGTATATAGTTCAGTAATTATTACACTTTGAACTGCAAGTTGATCGTTAACCAAATCTAAAAAGTGACCTGAATTATCTCAAGTCACCTCTTATTTTGTAATACTTTATGCAGCTTTGAACTCACTTTAACCTCTATTCCTTGTGAAAAGGGTTCCACCCTATGCCTTTGCCCGATGGCATCGCGCCAGGCACTCCGTCTGCTTCAAGCAGCGGACGGACAACCAACTTCACGGGCCACGCCTCGCTCTCGAACACCGCATGAGCGAGCTCGGCCCGGTCACCTTCAGGAAGCTGCACATGAGTCAGCGCTTCCTTCCAAGCCTGCTCCGTGATCTCCCATAACTTCGTTTCCGGGATGTGATACACCTCGCTCAGTGCCTCCATGATCGCAGCCAGATTCACCTGCGTCCCGAGCGACTGAACATAAAAGATCAGCTTCTGGATCGTCTCGTTATACAGACTGTTCGAGTAGCCAGGTCGAATATGATAGGCAGGGTCTGCAATGCCATGTTTGTCCAGATAAGGCTGATGCAGACGCACGGAATCATGATCGCGGAACAATAGACCTTTTACCTGATTATCCCGTAACACCAGACAGCAGTTCTGACCATGAATCTCAGGTACAACACCCACCTTGAACAGACGCATCACGATATCATAGAACGTCGTAGCTATACTCTTATAGAATTCCACCACGTCCGTACTGCTAAGGTCATCTCCCAGAATCTCCGTTAATAGATGATGTCCATCCAGATTCACACCCAGCGCAGCCATAGGGATGACTTTGTAGGATTCATCCAACAATTCAGGAGGATACACACGAATCTGTGCAGCCAGATGCCGGGGATGATCGTCGAACAATCCCATGGATTCGGGCATGAACCCCCACCAGTTCTGCTCTTCACACATATATACCTTGTCCTTCAACGTCTCGTCACAAGCAACGGCCTGTCTTAACATCTGTTCTCCAGCAAGACCATTCAACAGTTTGACTACTGGCAGATAACGAGCAGCCCCCAGCGACAGCACACTAACGGGTAGTTTGAGCATCAGATTAGATTCGGTTGATGGGGCCATCGAGCGCAGAGAGGATGTGGCCTGTACGTCGCCCGCTTCAATATCCAATACAACAATGCTGCCCTCTTCAATCTCTCCAGTGAAGCGAGGCAGGATCACATGCTGCAATTGCCACGGATGAACAGGCATCGGCAGATATTCGTAGAGCGTGATCCCTTTTCGGGCAAACTCGGCCTCCACCATTCCTCGCTGAACATCGTCTAAGACGTCCAAAATGGACAACCCATCTTCGCAACCTTGCTGCACGGCATCCAGCCGTATAGCCACCCAGCGTAACGAAATCGCCTTCCCGAATTCCGCTGCATACTGTGTAACATCTTCTGCGTTGAATCCCACCTTGGCTTTGGACGATGGGTGGAATGGACGATCCCGTAATGCCGCAACGCGCTCCCCTTTGATAAACCACTCATAAGCAGAGGCAGGAACGCAGGCGGACAGATACTGAACTTGTTCCCAGCCCAGAGCGTACTGCTCCACAGCAATATCCAGACTAGCTAGGAACTCCGCAACTCCAGGCTGCGCATAAGCCCCATCCGACAAAGCCCTCTGTAACACCGCACGTCCAACTTCTGCCGCAGAATCAAGGAGAACCCAGCTTCCATCTGGTTTCTCCTCATATATTGCTGAACCCTGAACCCACTGAATCGCTTGTCTCACTCCTGTTTCAATCAGACACAGTACACCTTGCGTATGCAATCTAATGTCAGAAGCACCATTCTGTATCTGCTCTTCGCCGTCATATTCCTTATACAATCGTCTGAATGGTGCAGGTGCTGCGGCAAAATTAATGAATGGGTGATCCTCCAGTGGGAGTAATTGCTCGGCCAAAAATGAATTCATCAGATCCGCCATAATCTGGCGTTCAGCGGCTTGCAGACTGGAATGCTTCATCAGTGTTGACATGATTATTGTCCTCCGTTAGATAATGGAATGCCGGGTGCGGATGCCCCAGAAAATCATGATGCGAGATGGTCCAGCAATAAGCTCCAGACTTTTCAAACAAAACAATATCTCCCACCCGCAGCAGTGCTACCTCCGCATCAGAATGCATGCGATCCTTGGGTGTACACAGCTCACCTACGATATGGACTCGACCATCCCTTACCTCTGGGCGGGCAAATGAATGCTTCCAACGCTCCGTCGTCATGATCTGAAACGGATGGTTATGCCCCCATGAAGCAGGCAGACGATTATGGTGCGTACCTCCTCTTAACACAACAAAATGCTGATCATGAGAAGTTTTGATATCCGTAACCTCTGCGGCATAATACCCGTGGTCTGCCACAAGCAGTCGACCAGATTCGAAATACAACTCACCTCCACGTGAAACAAGGCGTTGTCTGGCTTCACTTTGTTCCAGCAGGGAAGTAAACAACGACCAATCGAATCCGGGACTTCCATCATAAGTGACACCGAATCCCCCTCCTGCATTCACCACTTCCACAGGAAGACCATATTGTTGCTGCCATTGCTCTACCTTTTGCAAATACAGCTCAATCATCTCAGCATGCAGCCTGGCGTCCATATTGTTGGACAAAGAGTGAAAATGGAACCCGCTCAACCGAACAATACCCGCGCCTTCCACACGAATGAGTTCGATCGCTTCTTCCACCGACTCTTCATCGATGCCAAAAGGACTTGGCCCACCGCCCATGACAATCTTCGTCCGGGGTAACGTACTGCTTCGCAGATTGATTCGGAGCAGAATGCGTACTTCCTGCGTTTGCTTCTGTTGTTGTTTCTGTTGGGGCGCATGTTCTTGATCCTGCTTTTGCTGTCCTTGAATAGGTTCCTCTCTGTACTCCTGCGTGTACCTCAGCCCCAGTTTCTGCTCCCATTCTTGCTGCTGCCTGTTCTTCTGTACCTGCGCCTGCTCCTTCTCTCTATCTTTCGCAATCGCAATGATGCGCCGCAGCTCCAGCAGACTTTCCACATGGATATAACTCACGTCATTCTCGATTGCTAACCGCAGCTCGTTCTCCTTTTTACCCGGACCTCCAAACAGAATTGGAACCTCTCGACTTACAGCTCTAACTTTGAGCAACTCTCCAATGGAAGCCACTTCAAAGCCCTTTACCAATGGAAGCAACGCCTCAATGATGCGTGGATCAGGATTCGCCTTGATGGCATAGAACAACTGTGTATTTTCGGGCATGCTGCCCAGCATCTGACGTACCTGTTCCTGAATGCCAGCCAGATCATAGATATACGCACATACCGGGTCTTCCATCCCTCGTTGAAGTTCATCGATCGCCTGCCATACACTTGGTTTCATATCTGCCCACCCGCATTTCCTGTAGTCATTCCGTTTTTGGGCATACGCCCGAAATGCCGTATTTCGGTCATCCCCCAGCACGTATATATGTACTCCCCGCTCAGCCCAGAGCGCCATGTCTTCCATGCCTCTCGTGACCGTAGCATAAGGTACTTCGCGCTGCTGCGCGGTAGCATGCAATTCATCCAGCGCACGTCTCACATCCGGGTGCTCGGTCTGCCATGGCACGCCGAGGGATTGCGACAGATCCGCCGCACCTTCCAATACAAAACTCACCCGAGGGTGAGACAGAATCTGTGCACTTTGCCGAACTCCCTCTGCACTTTCAATCATGGGGACAATCATCACTTGTTCGTTCGCTTCCCCAATGTATCCCGTGAGAGGATATTTCCCAAATACCCCAGGACGACCACTATTCAGACTCCGCATGCCAACCGGATGATAGTAAGCGTGACGAACCGCTTCTTCCACCTGCTCCAACTGCTCGACATGCGGAATAACGATGCCCTGTGCGCCACAGTCCAGCACTTTAAGAATCTCCGCTCGCTCTACCTTCGAGATACGTACCAGCGGAGTTAGGTCTACCAGTTCCGCCGCCCGGATCAATTCCTCTACCGAATCCATCGATGTTGCGGCATGTTCCAGATCAATAATGACAAAGTCATATTCCGCATGTCCGATCATCTCAATGATGACTGGGTGCGGTATGGATACAAAAAGGCCATACACGGGCTGTTTACGTGAGATTTTTTCCTTCAGCGTGTTCATTCTCATTCGACGATTCCCTTTAATTCAAGCGTTCCCTGTGATTCCAGTGCATCCTTCGATACCTTGAGCGGATTGCTCGCCTTACGGAAATACAACTCCCCATCCCCATACAGACGGCGCTTGGTCATCTCTTCGATCAGTGCATCTTCGGCAAAAAGGTCAAATGCAACAAACCGCTCTGCGTATTCCGGGTGCTGCTTCTGATAATTCACAATTACACCTGCGCACAGCTGCCAGAATGACTGCTCTGACAATCCAAACTTCTCAAAGGCCAACGCAATATCCGTCATACAGATAAAGAAGAATGCGTCATACGTATAGTCACGGACTTCCGACACATCTTCCGCATAGATGAAAGAATACCGATTGAACTTGCGATGAGTTTCCGGCTCGGGGTTCAGCTTCGGTGCCCTTTCCGGATGTAACAGTTGATCCGGTACATAGCGAACACCATCATGCAGATCCTTGATAATAATCCGTTTCGGGAGATCGTCTTCCAGTACCAAAATGATATTCTGAGCATGAGATTCCAGTGCAATCCCGTGTGCATAGAGCAGATGGATAATCGGCAGTGTAACCGTGCGAACGAGGGCCTCGCTCCACTTTTCCACGCCATGTCGTTCTACAGCATCCTGGATAAATGGAACACCATCCGCTTGTACCAACATCAGCGCATTCAGCGGCCACGCCGTCTCACCTTGCTTCAGGTGAACCGATACATTCTCCCGCCAGATGCCTCCGAGTGTGCCGTAGGCCCGTCCATACTGCGTTGCAGGCAACTGCTCATAACGGAACGACAGTCCCATGATTTCTTTTAAAAGGCCAAACTGCGCCCGCTGCAACAGCTCATCTTCACGAACGAGATTATCCAGCCAATCGCTGATCAACGGTGCGTTCTGGGTCGTATGCTGTGCCAGAATCCGCGTGCTCGACGTGTTGGTAATGCTGAGAGCCAGCTTAATGTAAGGAGCTTCGGGGTTCACCCGGTTCGACAGCGAACGGATTGACTGCTGTGCACGATAGGGCGAAGACGATGGACCGAGATACACGATGTCTCCATCCATCAGTTGACGGGCATATACCGACTCCAACTGGTGCTCCCACTGCCACGGATGAACCGGAATGAACACATATCGATCATCCGCGTCAGAACCTGTCTTACCGTCACCCTCCAGAACCTCTTGAAATCGCTCTACGTCCTCCGCAGTCAGATGCTGCCTTACCAATTCTTCAGAACTATATCCCGCGGATACAGCGGTCTGAGCGAGTTCTTTTTTCACAGCCACCCAGACTAATGAAACTTCAGAGTTAAACTCAGGACCATAGGCCAGATTGTCTTTCAGAGAAAACCCTAACCTCGACTTGTAACTCGGGTGATACAGATGACCGTCGGTCATGTGACTTTCGAGCGCATCATAATGCCGATCTTCTAGCGGAATGTTCAACGGCAATATCGCCCGGCACTGGCTGTCCTTTGCCATCGTTTCGAGCAGCTCCTGAATAAAAGCCGTCACATTGGCACCCTTCAATGAGTTCAGCACGATTTCCTCCAAAAACAGATCCAGATCGGTGCAGGGTACGCCTTCCCTTTGAATCGAACCCTTCTTCACCTTCACTCGGCCAAATGAAAACTTTCGTTCGGCTTCACACGTGTACGCCACAGAATCGCCGGAAGATGTAAGGCCGCTGGTTCGCCATTCGCTTCCACTCATATCACTGTCCAAAATGCCTTCGAACCACATCGCCTCCAGCGTCTGCCGCATGATCCGTTCCTGTACATTTACGTATATCGCTTCTGTCCTGCCGCCTGCTTCAGCCCTGTATCCCACGACTCCCACGCACTTCACTCCCTATTCGTTTCATTACATTGCTCACTGGCACGTAGGCTGGAGTCTGACTGATACCCCTTAGACAACTCACCAGATTTTGTTTGGCCAGAAATGCATCCGTTATCAGCAGATGTTGCACATATGCATTGCCCGTTCGTTCCAGTTCCTCCACAAGTACCTCACGTACTTGCTTCCAGAAATGCTCCTCCGGGACGTTCACATCTCGCGCCATGGCATGAATCAGAGACCCCAGATGATTGACGATAAAGTAGTACGATGTCCGCGCCCAGGCGTTCTCTCGCGAATAAAATAATAAATCGGACGCAGCACAATCCTGCTCACGGATAAGTTCCTCATCCACACTGACCCCTTCCAGATCGCGGACGATAAAATCCACAGGCATGCCATCCTTTAATGTCACAAGCGTATTCTGCAAATGGGCTTCAAAATGAATGCCTTTCTCTCCCGCCGCCCGTACAATCGGCAGCAGAGAACATGCCAGATAACGATCCATCCAGCGCTCAGCTATGTCACGTCCACCACCCAGCATCGTCATCAGTCGCGACCGCATCCCGGGAATCGGTGCTTCAACCAGACTGGATAAGACATACGTATTCTCGACGTCAAACTCAACGGGCCGATAAGCTATCGTAAACAGACTGGTTAACTCTTCATCATCAAAGTTACATGTCGCTACGCCTGTCTCATACGCAATATGGGTGTGCGGTTCAGCACCGAAACAGTCATGCTGGCTGACGTATTTGGAGGCATCCAATGTTCTGCGCATCTGCTCAGCACTATTGGTGCGAATCATGTTGGTGATCTGCATGTTCAGTGACAGCTTGATATTGCAGTTCCATTCGGGAACATATACCGTACGGACCGAAGAAGTCGGATAGACGATTGGCCCCGCACTGCCAAGCAGAATTAATTTTTCATCTCGAATATAGTGCTGTACCTCGGACAACCGAGATATATATGCGTATTGCCATGGATGGACGGGAAGCAGCCCATACATCTCACTCTTTCCTTTTAAAATAGGCTCCATATGACTCCGCAGGAGATCATGCAAATCCATTGCCGCCTCGTCATCGACCCATTCCTGCACGTAGACATCCTGCCTCACCGCGATATAACAGAGTTGAAACGATGTGCGCAGCTCCGGACTGTACTTCTGAACATCCTGCTCGCTGAAGCCTTTGGAATTCTTCGGGAACGGGTGAAACGGATGACCAACCAACAAAGACTGTTCCGATGTGCGATAGTCGTTGATGTCGAGACCCGCTGCTTGTTCGATATACAAGGTAAGGTTACGTACACTGTTATCTACCTTTTGTGCAAAATCTCTGGCATACGCCGCCTCGACACGGTTCGTATTTTCACCCAATGGATGTATATTCTCCAGCTCAAGTGAACTCTTCATTTCCACCGCACTCTTCAACATTCCACGTTGATCCAAACTCGCTCCCTGTTCCCCATTCCCGCTTAATTCAGATGTGATCCAACGAACCAGGTCGCGATAATGCACGGTTTCCCCGCCAGATTCCATGCTGAGGTATTCATGCTCCCCAATGGCAGAGTAATAAGACAAGCGACCTGTCACCGTCACCCCGCTGGCTTGAAAAGCAACCGCGTACGTCAGCGTATTCGGATTGATCCGAATATCGCTTTCTTTCTCTAGCGCAAGCTCACGTATGTAACAGTTCAGCAACAGCTTGCACGAATGTTCATGGGCCTGCTGCTCAGCCTCAGACCGGAGCTTGTTTTCCATCTCGAACAATGATGCCAACCTTCTTTCGGGTTATAAGTAAGACCAGGGGAAGTGTAAGCAGTATGGCACAGCCAAGTCCGATACAGATCTCTTTGAGCGCTCCCCATTTTGCCATCTCCATGGACGTTCCTGTCCCGGCTAGCCATTGCCAGCGCATATCGTAATACAGGGTCATACCCATCACCGCAAACGAAGAAGCCAGCCGCTCAATCGTGGTTGATAACACTGACCCTTCGTGCATGTCTTCGTCCGGTAATGCTTGCAGGCCAATTGCAGAGATACTCATGCCTGACAGACCAACGCCAATTCCACGGCACGCCATGAGCATACCGATGATCCAGATCGATGCTCCCATCGGCAGAACCGCAAACGACAAGATCGATATGGACACCAGCAACGTACCCCATGCGATAAAATGCATGGACCGACCGCGATCCAGCAAACTGCCGCCAATCCACATGAACAGACTTGTACAGATCGACAAGGGAATGAACAACGCACCGGACAGGGCCGGCGACAGGTGGAAGACGTCCTGGAACAATAACGGCAATGCAAAGATCACGCCAAACATGACACAATCCTGAATGGTCGAGATCAGCACGGTCAGTGGAAAGACGGCATTACGCCGCAGTAACTGGTACCGGATCAGTGGTTCCTTGCGACCATTCTCGGTTTGGACAAAACGAATAAGCAACACCACACCAAGCGCAATCAGCATCCAAGGTACCCATACTGCCACGACAGGACTTGCGTACAACTGTACCCCCAGACTAAGGGCACCTACAGCGCAGATCAGCATTATGACACTGGATGGATGCCATTTTTTCCTACGTGCAGGGATATAGGTCTGAATGACTCGACCGCACCCGATGAACGAGAATATAGCCAGCGGCACATTAAGCCAGAACAGCATTTCAAGCCGTCCATACTGAATGATGAAACCGCCCAGCGTTGGCCCAGCCGCAGGAGCCAGCATTAGCAGCAACCCCCACGCTCCTGTAATTCGTCCCCTTACCTCCGGTCCATATACATCAAACAGCAACACAAGTGATAACGGAATCATCAGCCCGGCGGCAACCCCATGCATGAAACGAACCAGCAAGAGTACTTCGATGGAGTGATAAAACAACGCACCTGCCACCGAGAACAGTCCATAGATACTGATGCCCAACATATACGTCTGCTTACGCCCCAGTCGGTCCACAATTAGGGAAGCCAGTGGCATTGTTAATGTCATGGCGAGCATGTAGAGGGCGATGATCCATCCTCCTGCTGTCGTAGAGATCTGATAATATTGCACAAAATAAGGCAGCAGCAGGTTGAATGCACTGTTGGTTAGTACCAGCGAAAAAGCACCGAGCAGAATCGCGAGTAATACGGCATGCCTCTTCATCAGGGACAGCTTCAGCATGCAGCCGTTGCTAAGGCAATCGCTTCAGCTACCGATTTCTCAAAGATCGCCAGGATCGCGCCCGATTCTTGTTCCGTAATATTCAGTGGCGGCAGAAAACGAACAACCGCTGAATGACGCCCGCCCAGTTCCACAATTAGTCCATTCTTGAAACATTCACGCTGAATAGACTCAGCCAGCGCACCATTAGGCAGATAATGTCCCAGACGATCCTTCCGTCCCATTGGATCAACCACCTCAACGCCAATCATCAATCCTCTGCCTCGCACATCACCAATCTCTGCATACCGCTCTTTCAATGCATTCAGTTGATTCATGAACTGCTCACTGCGCAGATGCACGTTGTGTAGAACATCCTGTTCCCGGATATAACGAAGTGTGGCAAGTCCCGCAGCCATGGCCAGCTGATTGCCACGGAACGTTCCTGTGTGTGCACCAGGCTGCCATTGGTCCAGCTCTTCCTTATAGATGACGACAGACATGGGCAGACTTCCGCCGACCGCTTTGGAGCAGATGATTACATCGGGTATAATTCCGGCATGTTCAAATGAAAACATTCGGCCTGTGCGTCCGATGCCTGTCTGCACTTCGTCGATAATGAGTGGAATGCTTCGCTCTGCTGTGATTCGGCGCAGCTCCTTCAGCCATTCAATGTCTGCCGGAATCGCCCCGCCCTCGCCCTGCACCGTCTCCACAATGACTCCGCACGGTGCGGCAATACCGCTCTCGCTATCATCGAGCAAGTTCTCGATATACTGTGCGCTTAACCGGGCCGTCATGCCTTCACCAACACCAAATGGGCAGCGGTATTCATAAGGAAAAGGCAGGAAATGAACATCCGGCAGCAGGCTTTGCAAATGTTGTTTCTTGCTCAGGTTGCCACTCATCGACATCGTTGCTTGGGTCGAACCGTGATAACCACCCTGAAAGGCAAGAATGGACTTGCCGCCTGTTGCATGTTTAACCAGCTTAATGGCTGCTTCTACGGCATCCGCTCCGGTTGGACCACAGAACTGGATTTTGGCCTTGTTCTGCATCTCTGCTGGAAGAATGGAGAACAGTTCTTGCATATATGAGAGCTTCAGCGGCGTTGCCAAATCCAGTGTATGTAGCGGAATTTGCTGATCCAGGACATCGCGAATGGCATTGACCACCGTGTCATGGTTATGCCCTAGCGCCAATGTTCCTGCACCAGCCAGGCAATCGTAGAATACGCGGCCTTCCGTATCCGTAATCTTCACCCCATGGGCCTTGCTAATGACAAGCGGGAAATGTCTGGGGTACGATCTTGCATTGGACTCCTTCTCATTTTGCATCTTCAGATATTCCGTCTGCACTTCTACTGACATAGCCCTTTAACGCTCCTTATCATCGATTCAGGCTTAACTGCTGCCTGTGATTCTTGTTCTGCACTATTCATATATGGCAAGGTGTCTTGGTTCAAAATCATGGTAAGTTCCGATTTATATATGATGGTATCTATCATCCATCATCTGATATTCGTTATATATTGTCATCTATACGTTGTTATAAGTTATACGACTTATATTCAAGTTGTTCCTGACACAAGTATTCCAGATATAACCGAACCACATCACGAGTTGTCCCCCCATGGGGAAAGACGTGGTGTGTCAGATCCGGCAAGGCGTTCACTTCCAGAATGCCCCCTTCTTCTCTGGAGATCGGCGTGCGGATATCACGACAACGAACATCGACCCCTGCTACATCAATCTGAAGAGTTTGGGCCGCCTGAACGATCATTCGCGCATTCTCGGGATGAATGATTTCGGTACAATCCTTGTAGAATTCACTGATTTTTCCGGCGGCTGAGTTACGGAGATCATATAGCTCGATTTCTTCACCAGCAGCAGGAACTTCATCCAGAGTTGTCCCTTGTGCATGCAATACCTCCAGCAGTCGTTCCGTTTCTGCATCCACCTGGGGAAACGCTTCATACTCGCCAATGTTCGTCATCGCGATTCGATCCTGATTCAACTGCTCAATTAACGCCCGAACGGTTGAAGTTCCGTCTCCTTCGACATAGACAGGTCGATACTGGTTCACAGCCACCACTTCACCGTTGATAATCAGCACTCTGTAATCGATCCCGGTCACATATTGCTGTAACATAATGCTGCTGCCGTGGACACTCGCAAGACGAATGGCTGCCTCCAGTTCATCAGCGGTACGCACATCCAACGTCACGCCCATGCTGCTGCTCGCATCCAGTGGTTTCACTACAATGGAGCCGTATTTTTTCAGAAAAGCTACTGCTTCGCTCCCCATCTCCGGGATCACGATAAATGATGGTACAGGCATCCCCTGTTCATGCAGCAACATATTACATGCCTGCTTGTTCTTCGCGAGCAGTCCAGCGATTAACGGCAGACGATGAGATCTGGTCTTGTTAATGATGATCTCTTTATCCCCTACAGACAGCTTCAGAAAATCTTCGCATCCCTCAAGAAGTGGCTCACAGGTGATGCCCATTTCTCTCGCTTTGCTTATAATGAGTCGGTTTTGCAGATTATGAATCCCTTTCGGAAACACTGAAAATCCTCCTCGATCGAATGAAAGTACTCGCTCATACGTTCATCAATATTTATTGTGATTGATATTGATATTGATAATGATTATCAATATCATATAAAATCTATTTTATGGCAATTTGTTCTTTGTTGTCAATAATAAACTTTTAAGGAAAAATAAGATTGATTTTGAAGTAAGTTTATGTCGGCGTGGTTTTGTTACATCGAATAACAGGTACAACATACGCGGCAATCTCTGAATCAGATGAAACCAAGAGTTTGCCTGTTCCTGTTATCTGCATTGAACGTAGAAGCGTTGACGAGGAGGGTTAAAAATAGAGATATAGCTTGAATCATTCATCGAATCTTTATTGAAGTAATCATGGAACACGTAGAGAAATACTTAATGGTTTAAATTGAGACAGGTCGGACAGTAATTCTTGGGATCTTCGTCAGTCGATATTCCGCAGCCAAAATCTGCATCTTCAGATCCTCAGGCCAGCTGAGTGTAACGCTGTTCTCCATTCAGCTTCCTTCCCCTTCCATGCGGGATAATGGTTGGTGTGCCGGACAGTGGACCCGACTGCAATCTCACACTCCATCTGGAAAACCTTCTGGACCATGTCCTGTGTAACGAGATCTTCCGGTTTACCTTTCTACGTAGATGGACTTGTTGTAAACAGCCACAATGTGATGTAACCCGTCTCCCTTTTTCTGATAAATGATATTGAATCTCATTATCAACTGAATTGTAATGGAGATGAAATCATTATACAAGCATTTATTTGGAAAAAATTTTCATTCTACTTCAAACCATATCACTTCTGAAATCAATGATATAATCCAATTCCACATAAACCGTATATGTAATTTTTTCTTTCTTACTTAACATACCAATTTCTCTTCTTACTTTTAGCTTCATCTAGTGCAAGCCCTTTTTGCTGGTGAAACATTATTCATTCATATGCATTCATATGCATCCAACCAAGGGTTTTACTGTAAAACAATTCCTGTAATTTCTTGTCGCACTATGTTAGATTATCCATTGGAATAAAATCACATCTATAGATAGGGGATATTAACACGTGAAGAAATCATGGGTACTATCAATCATTATGAGTTTTGTCTTGCTTGGCGGGGTATTCGCACCTGCGGGGTCCTACGCCTCAGCTGCGGATGACTCAACCACTACATATTCGGAAGACGAATACTATGAAGAAGTTGACACGTCCGAACAAGAACCGATCCCTACAGTCGAAGAAGAAGATTTCCTCAACTACCTGGATCAGTTGGATACCGCGTCGGTATATGAGGAGAAAGCCTTTAATGCTTTGGGAGGTGGATTTTACATTACATCATCCAATCGCAAGTCCGTTTACCTGAAACTGACCAACACAGCGGTTCCTAACTACACCAAATATGTATCCAAGCTGAAGTTGATTAAACCGCAAAATGCGGAATTGAAAAAAATCCATGCCAACTTGATCAAAGGTAGCTATACACAGCTGGAAGGATTCCAACTTGCTAAAAAAGCGGTCTCCAAAACAACGGTAAACAGTGCTCTCCTGAAACAATCCAATGCCAAAATTGCTGCTGGCAAGAAAAATATCGAGAAGTTTCACAAAGAATTCTCTGCATACGCCAATAAACTTGGATTTGATTTATAAAAAACAGTAATTGCAGATATGCATCCTACATTTCGAATAAAACAATTTGAAATTTAAGGAAGAAAAGTGTTTTCTTTTGCTGAGTTAATTCGTATAATAACACTATAATCAAAAGGCTATGCTGCCGAAAGGTACAACCTCGTGAACAATTGAGGTTGTGCCTTTTTTTGCGTTCATGGCCGCATTGATCTGAAATCTCATCATTTAACGAGGAGTGTTTTACATGATTCTTGAAGCCATTTACCATCGCCCCAAACTCAATTGGTCCTATGCTTATGACCGCTCGACCATGCATTTGCGACTTCGTTCCAAACGTGATGATCTGGATGCAGTGATTGCCATTACCGGGGATAAATATGCCTGGGACCGAACGATCACACACATTCCCATGCACATCTTTGCCCGGGATGAAATGTTCGATTATTGGGAAGCTGAGACTTCACCTCCCTACCGCCGATTACGGTATGGTTTCCAACTAATTCAGGGAGAGGAATCGGTCTGGATGACAGAGCGCGGATTCGAGCAGGCGCTGCCTGATCATCCACTGGAGTTTTTTGATTTTCCATTTATGAATCCGGTCGACATTTTTGAACCGCCTGCGTGGGGGAAGGACGCCGTGTTTTATCAGATTTTCCCTGAACGTTACGCCAATGGCGATCCATCTATCAGTCCTAACAATGCTGAACCCTGGGGAGGGGAACCCACACCTGTGAACTTCTTCGGAGGGGACCTGCAAGGTGTGCTTGATCATCTGGATCATATAAGCCAGCTGGGCGTCAATGCCATCTATTTCTGTCCGCTGTTCGAGGCCACCACGAATCACAAATACAATACAGGCGATTATATGAAGGTTGATCCTCATTTTGGAACCAATGAACAGTTCAAGACCTTTGTGGAGGCTTGTCATCAGCGCGGCATACGTGTCGTTCTCGATGCGGTATTCAATCATTCCGGCAGAGAGTTCCCTCCTTTTGTCGATGTCATGAAGAATGGAGCCGCTTCCCCCTACGCAGACTGGTTCTATATCAAAGACTGGCCGCCGCGTGTGGAGGATGGCATCCCAACTTATGATACCTTTGCCTTTGAACCGCTTATGCCAAAGCTGAACACGGAGCACCCTGACGTGAAGGCATACCTGCTGGAGGTAGGACGCTTCTGGATCGAGGAGATGGACATTGACGGATGGAGGCTCGATGTAGCCAACGAAGTGGATCATCAGTTCTGGCGTGAATTCCGTCAGACGGTAAAAGCCATCAAGCCTGATGCTTATCTGCTCGGTGAAATCTGGCATGATTCGCTCATGTGGCTTCAGGGAGACCAATTCGATGCTGTGATGAATTATCCGTTTACCAATTCGGTATTGGACTACGCCGTGAACGGAAAGCTCGACGGACTCGGATTTGCCAATGAGATCGGCAAACTGCTTGCAGCCTATTCACAAACGGTTACTGAAGCTGCCTTCAATCTGCTCGGAAGTCATGATACACCCAGACTGCTGACCTTGTGTGATGGAGACGAGCGCAAGATGAAACTTGCCGTTACGCTGCTGCTTACGTATCCAGGTGTGCCATGTATTTATTATGGAGACGAAGTGGGGCTTGACGGGGGATATGATCCGGGTTGCCGCAAGTGTATGGAATGGGATGAGACCAAGCAGAACCGTGAACTACTGGAATTCTTCACCCATACGATTGCCCTTCGCAAACAGCACCCTGCGCTGCGCAGCACGGAACTGAAGATTGTATATGCAAAAGCCGGAGACCCTTGTCTTGCCATCGAACGATCGGATTCGCATACGGGTGAGCGCATGCTTCTTGTGCTGAATGCGGGAGATGAGCCATGTACTCTTGAACTCCCTTTGGCAGAGCGTAACGTTTGGCGGAATCTGTACACATCAAACACCGTGGAAGCTAGGCAAAATAAACTGACCCTCGATCTGGAAGCATACGGCTTCTCCCTACTGCAAATGGAGGTCAAACAACCAGCTGAGGCCTGATATAAATACAGCTAACAAGGAAAAAAACATTAAATAGGCTGTCTCCTAGGTCATATTGTCGACCAGAGACAGCCTCTCCTACATCTTGTACGTCTTGTGCATCTTATACGTCATATCCTAACGAACCCACCACACGTTAATTTCTTCATTTTATAAGCGGACTCAATGGCTAACGAATCAGAGAAATATTATTTCGTTCAGGATATCGACATCATCGGTTTACGGATTTTCTTCATTCTCGAACTTACGAGTTCTCCCTGTGTAATTACGATTTTCTGCGGAATCTTGTATGAAGGCAGCTTGTCCCGACAATATTCCCAGATGGACCGCCGCAGATCGGTTAGAGTACATTCTGTAGCCAACCGGATAGTCACTTTCACTCTCTGACCCGTGATACCACTCGGTTCTCCCGAAACTACCGCCGCTTCAATACATTCCATCTCTTCCAGAACACCCTCGACCTCGGCAGGATATACCTTCCGTCCCCCTATGTTAATAATCTCCGAACGGCGGCCCAAAATGCGAATGTACCCCTGCTCCAATACGGCTTCATCTCCGGTACGCAGCCACCCATCCTCCGTAAAAGGTGATGGTGCATTCAGATATCCGATCATCGCAGTTGCTGTATGAATCTGCAGTTCTCCTTCCACCACCCGGTACTTGACCTCTTCATCTTGAATGGAGAACAGCAGAGAACCTGGTTCTTTGGAACGGGTTGGCAGAATACCAAGTTCAGACATGCCATAGGCCTGTATCGTTCTGATCTGTGGAAATCTCCGGTTCCAGGCTGCCAGTACAGATTCAGGCATCACTTCCGATCCGTATGATACAACCTCGAGACTGGACAGGTCATACCCCTCATCATTTCTGCCCAGCAGCAACAGATTCATGAATGTTGGGGAGACAGGCAGCGCCTGCACACGAAACTTCTCAATCGTCCGGCACACTTCTTCGGGAGATCGATCCGCAATGATACACAGACATCCCCCACTGGACAGGGATTGCAGCATTGTATTCACACCGCCGATATGATCAAACATCATGAATGGAATCGTTCGCAAGGGCCGAACCTGCCGCCGAAAACGATGTAACAGCCGATCTGCACGATGCACAGTCGCTTTACTCACTCCGGTTGATCCGGATGAAAAGAGTACCAGTCCTCCTACACCCTCCTGTGCCAGCGTAGCTAACAACACAGGAACCTCTCCAGAAGTTTCACACGTTTGCCGAATGCATAGCTTGCCTTCTTCAACGCTCAACCGCCATTTCACCTGTGCCAGTTCGATGTATTCCTGTCGTTTGGCTTCAACCAGGTACCGATCCATGGGGAGCACGATACACCCTTGTCCGAGCAAAGCAACCAATGCCGCCGCTGCATATGGGGAATAGTCATCCTCCAGTGTTACAAGTTGCCCCGTCAGCCCTTCTGCTATAATCCACTCACCCATAATGCCAACCTGTTCCAGCAGCCAACGGTAGCTGTACTCCCGATCCTTCCAGATCAGTGCAGGATGCTGTCCCTGCTCCGCGAATCGTTCAAGCAAGAATTGGTTCAACATTTTGCTTCCTCCTCACCGGCAGGCGAATATTGCTGTGCGAGATAATCGACAAGTGAGCCTACCGTCTGATAGGGACTTTCCGGCATGGAAGCAGCAGCTATCTCCGCCAGAGCAGCTCCCATTCCCGTACCCCATCGATCTTCAATTCCCTGCTCCACCACAGCAAGCAATGACACGAGTTCCAGCGAATCCAGTTGCCCATTTCGTCCGTATAGCGGAGCGTTACCGCCCTCACCAAGCGGAATCGATGTATTATGGTATGCATTTAACTCCCGGCAACTATCCAGCACAATACGAAGCAAGGCCTCCCTGTGTTCTTGTTCAATCATTGGCACGGTCTGACGTTGAAAGCAATTTGCCTGAGGCATGGACTGTCGAAGCGACTCATACCAGTGCCATTCATCCGTGACCAACATTTTAATGACACCTGTCAGCTGTACTTTCCAGTGCTCGCGGTTCTTCATCCGGCTGACCTGCAGCATATTGTATGCCTTCTCCCACCGTGCAATGATGTCGCTGAATTCTCTCGCATATTGATCAAGTGGAGAACCGAGCCATAAGGCAGACTCCTGAAGAAGATCTCGAAGAAAATACCGGCTCCATCGCATATCGAACAACAGACCCGATATTAACATTTCATTGGCCTGATCCCCTTCTTTCGTCCCATGTAACGTATCCAGGAGCTGCAGAGACACCGCATGTCCAAAATAATAATTCCGCTCTCCTTGTGTAATCGTCCGGCCTGTCAGAAATTCTTCAATCTGCGTTGTTAACGCCTGGGTCAACATGTCTCGGTACCCGGCAGAGTCAAGCTGCACAGTTGCCCGAATGTCCATGGTGCCAAACGTTCGGAGTTTTTCTTTGCGCTTCGCGTGAGCAAGCTCGGGTATGCTTTGGTTCCCTTTCCAGAAATCATGAAAGGCCCTTTGAGTAACCTTTCCCTTATACTTGGAGGGCACGGGATCGTAGACGTGAACATGCTCATCTTCCATACCATATACGGCAATCCAATGGTCTACCAGATGCAGTCGGGAGCCTTGCTTCACGTGTTTGCGAATGTACTCGGGATTCTGATAATCCTCACAGTAAGGCAGATGATAACTGGTTCCTGTAGCCAAAAAAAGTCCACCTTCGCCGATATGCTGCCTGATCAGCGCCTTGCCTTCCTCGAAGGTTTCCAGCTCCCGCTGACCGTACATCTCCCAGATCGGCTCTACATAATCCAGTTTGTGAAAATAAGGCTTCACCAGTCCGTTATCCCCGCACGATGGAAGGCTGTACAACCGGCTTGCCGCCAGCAGTGCAAGACTTGTGATGGATCCTTGCTGATGGAGCACTTCATGAATCAGAGGGAAATTGCAGGGATAATAATAGGGAATGTCCAGCACTGGAGCGAATGAAGGAATGATCATTTTTGGCCTCCTGTTCCCGTTTTGGCTGACGTACTGCCCCAGGATTGGATTAGATAATGCACAGACATATCATCTGTCGCTCGAAATACCCGATTGGAAACAGGTTTGCCATCCACATCGGTCTCGAAACGACGGAAACCGCGAGTAAACCGGAAGGAGAATCCACTATCACGCGGAACTCGGTAACAACCTTCATATCGACCGATACCGGAACGGACAAGCTTCATGCCCATCCCACCATAGATCGTTTCCTGCGTCCCTTCCTCTGAGGCTACCTCTGCATGAATGCAGACCTCCACATGAGTGGACAATTCAGGAACGACAGTGTAGATGCGTGTAGCAGACAGTCCCCCCATATTCAGCGTGATTGATGCACTTCCAATACCGACAGGCACCAGTTCTCCACTCGAACGAACCTGGATTACATCCGGGTCACTTGAAGTATAATTCCCATTCAGCAGACTCCGAACCCATCCGCTCTCGTAGTGCATTTGTGCATTGATACACACGGTCATTCCACCCTGTAGTCCGATGACATCCCTGCCAAGCAGTTTGAGCGAGGTGGGTTTACCAATGTGGCCGAACATGTATAGTAACGGGAGATGAACGCGTGCTCCCCAGTCACCTTCCTGATGACAGGCATCTGGCTGTTCCAAAAATGCCAATTCCTCATCCGATCTGACTCCGCGTTCAAGTAATTGATGAGCTACCCTTCTGACCTGGGAAGGCAGAAACAGACCTTCCGTGTCTCCAATATCCATCCACATCCGAACGTCGGGTACCTCTTCTGGCAAGCGATACATGTTTTCTTCCAACAGCCCGCTTTCCGATGTTTCGTCCAGCTGCACATCCACATAGAATGGCGACATCATGATCAGTTTTCCGAAAACATCCGGATTTCGCATCCCCATGTGCAATGTACAAAGTGCAGCAGCAGATGAACCCAACAGCCCGGTATTCTCCTTGTCCGGCAACGTCCGGTAACGATGGTCTATGATCGGTTTGAGTTCATGAATGATAAAATACTCATAGTCGATGCCTGAGCATCCCACACTCACGGCCTCTCTCTCCGGAGCGATGAAGTGATAGAATTCGTTGTGCGTGACTGGACGGACATGCGTAATGCCGACAATAATCAGTGATTCAATCTGCCCGGAAGAAATAAGACCGTCTGCTGCCTGATCCATGTTCCATGTTTCATTGCCTGGCCCGGACGGACCAAATGCCCGCTGCCCTGCATGAACGTACAGAACCGGATAATGCCGAGCTGTCTGCTCATGGTAACCGGGCGGGAGATACACATAAATGTTGCGGATATTGCCCAGCCGTGACGCCTGAATGCCTTCCAAACATTCGATGACAGAATGGGTACTCAACGATCATCAACCGCCTCTCTTCTCCCGATTCGACTGCATAATACAAATAACCCCGCCTCAGAAGAGACGGGGTTGTCCCAAAACACACGTGCGTGTCCCGGGATACATAGCCCTTATATTGTGAATCTGCGAATAGTTTAATGCGCGAACGTACTTTTGTAAACATAAAAATAGAAAATAAATGCTCTCAAAAAAGTTATTGACATAAGATCCAATATTTCTTACGATAACGTTGTGATCATAACTCGAGGGCCATGCTTTTAAACCAGAGCGGTTTAGGACAACCCCGGTAACTCCCGAAGGAGATGCCGGGGTTGTTGGCGTGTCAAAAGGAGGGAAGTCTTCAATCCACTGCGTATCATTCCGTTGTATTGAAAGCGCTGTTATTCAAGAGCCAGGTTGGTTGTTTATTTAAACTACTACATTCACGAGAAGGGTGGATTACTATGTTTCAAATGGCCAAACGCGTACTCCTCAGCACAACACTGACACTCAGTTTACTTGCAGGAGGCGCACTTCCCTATCTACCTGCTTCCGCGATCTATGCCGATGCGGATACCGCAGTTACCAACAAGCAGAACTTTAGTACAGACGTCATCTATCAGATCTTTACGGACCGCTTCCTGGACGGCAATCCTTCCAACAATCCCACCGGAGCTGCCTACGATGCTACATGCAGCAACCTGAAGTTGTATTGCGGAGGAGACTGGCAGGGCCTGATCAACAAAATCAACGATAACTATTTCAGCGATCTGGGCGTTACCGCATTGTGGATCTCCCAGCCGGTTGAGAATATCTTCGCCACGATCAACTATGGCGGCGTAATCAACACAGCGTATCATGGCTACTGGGCACGTGATTTCAAGAAGACCAATCCGTATTTCGGAACGATGGCTGACTTTCAAATTCTGATTACAACCGCTCATGCCAAAGGCATCAAGATCGTAATTGACTTTGCACCGAACCATACGTCTCCTGCCATGGAAACCGATACGTCCTTTGCTGAGAATGGCAAGTTGTACGATAATGGTAATCTGGTTGGCGGATACACAAATGATACAAATGGATTTTTCCATCACAACGGCGGCTCCGATTTTTCCTCCCTGGAGAATGGTATCTACAAAAACCTCTATGACCTGGCTGACCTGAATCACAATAACAGTACCATTGACCAATATTTCAAAGATGCAATCAAGCTCTGGCTTGATATGGGCGTGGACGGCATTCGCGTGGATGCGGTGAAACATATGCCTCTCGGCTGGCAAAAGAGCTGGATGTCCTCCATCTATGCACACCAGCCAGTATTCACCTTCGGTGAATGGTTCCTGGGATCTGCTGCATCCGATGCGGATAACACGGAATTTGCCAACGAATCCGGGATGAGCCTGCTTGATTTCCGCTTTAACTCTGCCGTACGTAACGTCTTCCGGGATAACACATCCAACATGTATGCCCTCGATTCGATGATTACAGGTACAGCGGCAGATTACAATCAGGTGAATGATCAAGTTACGTTCATTGATAACCATGATATGGATCGCTTCAAAACAAGTGCCGTGAATAACCGTCGTCTGGAACAGGCGCTGGCCTTCACGCTGACTTCACGCGGCGTACCTGCCATCTATTATGGTACCGAACAGTATCTGACAGGTAACGGAGACCCTGACAATCGGGCCAAAATGCCTTCTTTCTCCAAAACAACAACAGCCTTCAACGTCATCAGCAAGCTGGCCCCTCTTCGCAAATCTAATCCGGCCATTGCCTACGGCTCCACGCAGCAACGCTGGATCAATAATGATGTGTATATCTATGAGCGCAAATTCGGCAAAAGTGTAGCTGTTGTTGCCGTGAACCGTAATCTCTCCACACCAGCGAGCATTGCGAATCTAAGCACTTCACTGCCAACAGGCAACTACACCGATGTACTGGGCGGCGCACTGAACGGTAATAACATCACTTCCACCAATGGTACCGTCTCTTCATTCACTCTGGCAGCCGGAGCAACCGCGGTCTGGCAGTATACAACAAGTGAAACAACACCAACGATCGGACATGTAGGTCCGGTGATGGGTAAACCGGGTAATGTTGTTACCATTAGCGGACGTGGATTTGGCTCCACCAAAGGTACCGTATACTTCGGTACAACAGCCGTTACCGGTGCTGCTATCACCTCATGGGAAGATACACAGATCAAAGTGACGATCCCAGCTGTTGCCGCAGGCAATTATGCTGTGAAAGTAGCTGCGAATGGCGTCAACAGCAATGCGTATAACAACTTCACCATCCTTACGGGTGATCAGGTCACTGTACGATTTGTCATTAACAACGCTTCCACCACTCTGGGTCAGAACATCTATCTTACAGGTAATGTGGCAGAACTCGGCAACTGGAGTACGGGCACCACCGCTATTGGACCTGCTTTCAATCAAGTTATCCATGCCTACCCAACTTGGTACTATGATGTGAGCGTGCCCGCTGGAAAACAACTGGAGTTCAAATTCTTCAAGAAAAATGGAGCAACCATTACGTGGGAAGGTGGTTCCAACCACACGTTCACCACACCAACCAGCGGAACAGCGACTGTAAATGTAAACTGGCAATAGAATATTCTGTCCACAAGCTAACCCGGAGTTACGCTAACGCAGCGTATGTTCCGGGTTTTGTTTTGTTTTGTTTTGCTTATCCAGAATGCTTAGGTTTTTCATAAGCTGCTAAGATTACCTCTATCCCACTCTCTGCTGATGTGTACATGTGGTTCAATCCATAACATTGATACTCCCTAATACGTTTTATTGATAGGTTCGGATCGACTTCAAGGTTGTAGCTGCCAGAATACCTGTCGCCAGCAGCAGTATGCCCACGCCTTGCAACACAGAAGCTGCCCCCCACTGATCTGCCAATACGGAGACAACAGTCAATCCCAGAATAGGCGCTGTACTGGTGATTGTTCCAACGACACCATAGACCCTTCCTTGCAGCTCGTCTGGAACGGCTGTCCTCAGCATAATCTGGGTGAGCATCGTACAGCAGGCGAACATCGCACCTCCGCCCACGATTAACGGCAACGCCATGATTGGTGAGGATACATTCGCCAAAAAAATATAGAGTGGGCCTAGTACAATCAGACCGATAAATACCCATCTCCCTCTTCGTTTCAATCGTTTTCCCGAAGCAATCAGCAGTGCAGAGCCAATCATATATCCAAGCGGAATACAGGTTTCAATTAATCCAAACTGTACCGGATTCGCCTCCCATACCTTGACCGCCATCACTTGAACCAGCATCATGGCAGACATGAAAAACAAGATTAGCACCGGATTGAGCAATACGATAGATCGAATTAGACGATTCCGATAAATGTAGCCGAACGAACTGCGCCATTCCTGAACAAACGTGGTCTGCTGACTAACGGATCGCTGTACCTCAGGAAAGCGGCCCGCCATCAGCACACAGACTGCGGACAATAGGAAGGTTGCCCCTGTAATTAATATAGCGATGAATCCGCCAAATGCAGCAACAGCAACTCCCGCCGCGGCTAGGCCGCTGATCCGGGCAAGATTATCCACCATGTGGATGGTCCCGGTTGCTTGTTGAATATGCTCCCTACCTACCATACTTGCTACAGAGGCGTGGAATGCAGGTGCCTGAAACAGACTTGAAAACATGGAGAGTGAGAGCAACAGCAGCACCACCGGGAACGGCGCATGCCAACCAAATAAGCTAATCGCAATCAGCACAGCCATTACGCCGCGGAATACATCCGAGGCCAGCATCAGCTTCCTGCGATCCAATCGGTCTGCAACCGTACCCGCCACCGATCCAAACAGGAAGCTGACGGCCATATTACATATCTGTACGGCCGCCATACTCTTCGCACTCCCTGTGGTCTGTAACACCCACAGACTGATCGCAATCCCATTGAAGCAATCCCCGAATACGGAGATCCCATAGCCGTACAAGATTCTCCGAAAGGTAACATTACGCCAAAGCGTTCGCGGAGTCTTGGCATTTTGCAATGCAGCTTGTCCTCCTTGATATCCCATAATCTCGGGTTCACTGGACGTGTTTATGCCCATACATCACGTTCCTCCCTAATCATGATTCGAGCCCATATAGAACCAGGCACTTCCGCAGCTTTGCCAGTCGATAAAGACATGACATCACGGAAGTGCCTGGTTGGAATGTGCCGCAGGTATCGCGGCTGACTATGTTGTTATGGCACAGAATTAACCTTTGGAGGCTCCTGCCGTCAGACCTTGAACAAGGAATCGTTGCAAGAAAACAAACAGCAGGGTAATTGGGATGGCGATCAGAACCGCCCCCGCAGCAAACATGGTAAAGTTACTGTCCTGATACCGATTGACCAGATCCCACATCCCCACCGCCAGCGTCCAGTTTTCCTTCGTCCGCAATACCAGGCGGGCGAAGATAAAGTCCATCCACGCACCAGTAAAACTGGTTAATGCCACATAGGTCAGCATTGGCTTGGATAAGGGCAGGATGATGCTGGTAAATACACGCAGATGACTCGCACCATCCATGCGGGCCGCTTCATCCAGACTGCGGGGAATCGTATCAAAGAAACCTTTGACGATAAATCCACCGAGTACCGCTCCTGAAGAATAGACCAGAATGAGCGCAGCGTGGGTATCGAGCAATTTGACTTGCAGCAAAATGATATAGATCGCAATCATGCTCATAAAGCTTGGGAACATGCCAAGAATCAGCATGGTGGAGAGAATGGTTTTACGTCCACGGAAGCGGAAGCGGGACAGTGCGTACATTCCGAGTGTCACCATCAACGTGGAGAAGATCATCGTGAAAAAGGCAATTTTCAGCGTATTCATATACCATCTTCCATACATAAAGGACGGATTATTGAACAGTTCACCGTAATGAGTCAGCGTGAATGCTTCGGGCCACAACCGTTCACTGAACAATGCCGCACCCGGTCTCAGGGAAGAGAGAAAGATCCAGAGTACCGGGTAGATGGAGACAATAGCGATAATCACCAATAACACATAACTCAGGGCCAGACGCAGCGGATTATTACGTGTCTTCATTGAATCATGTCCTCCTCCTTGAATGATTTGGAGCGGCGGAAGTTCCAGATGGAGAATGAAGCGATGATGAGGAAGATAATAATCCCTACCGCTGAAGCCATATTGAACTTGTTATTATCGAGCGTGAGCTTGTAGAGCCAGGTTACCAACAGGTCCGTCGCCCCCGCGTACTGATAATCTCCGCGTAGCGGATTTCCGTTCGTCAGCAGGAAGATGACATTGAAGTTGTTGAAGTTTCCGGCGAACTGCATAATGAGTACCGGAGTTGTAGCAAAAAGAATGAACGGCATCGTAATAATTCGAAATTTCTGAAATGCGGATGCTCCATCCACTTCCGCAGCCTCGTAGAGATCACGAGGGATGGCTGTCAATACACCCAGAATGAGCACCATACTGACGGGAATACCGATCCACATGTTGACAACAATGACGGTGACTTTCGCCCAGAACGGATCTGTCAGCCAGGGCAATCCCTCCAGCCCAAACGCTCTCATGTACGTATTGATTGGTCCAAACTGGCCATTAAACAGATTACGCATGAGCAGCAAAGAAATGATCTGCGGGATCGCATAAGGCAGAATAAAAATCGTACGCCACAGCTTCTTGAAGCGTATGCCCCGCTGTTCAATCAACAGCGCCACAAGCACACCGCCAAAATAGGTGGTGACTGTCGCCAGAATGGCCCAGATGACCGTCCAGGTCAGTACACCGTAGAATGTCTGGCTCCAGGATTTCAACTGAATCAGATCACTGAATGTCTTGAAGCCCACCCAGTCCACGAGTTTGGCTGGCGGAATGTGGTCCGGGGCTGAGTAGTTGGTAAATGCAATGGTGATCGTAAACAGAATCGGCATAACGGTGAAGAAAAGAATGCCCAGTGCCGGGATGGACAGAAACAGGTAGGGAAAGTTTTTGTCCATCATGTTCCGAAGCGAAGCCGCTGCGCCCAGAGTCTTCTTCCCTTCCTCCCTTGCGAGTCCCGTGACATACGCATCCCGGATATTCAAGATGTAGATCAGGATAAACACAAAAAACACAAGCAATACGATAATGCCATCCAACAGCAAAAAGATGGAATGGTCTCCCCTTTGGAGTACGGTGGACCCATTCACTTTGACAAAACGCTGTGTATTTTCCCCCAGTGTCCATATGCCCCATACGGCCTGTGACAGGCGAGGAAGCAGGTACGCAAGCCCTGCCCCCTCCAGTAACAGTAGACAAATTCCCTTAATCCACTGTCGATTGTACAGCTGCCCAAGACCTTGCAGTATGATGGAACATATAGCCGCTGTCATCCGATGCTGTCTTTCCCTGTTCGGTCCAACGGGCACCGGGACATGCTGCTGTTGCATTTGCTCTCTCCTCCCCGCCTCTTGCTAACCTGTATACATTGAACAAAGTGTACTTACACTGACCTCTCCGTTTTTGTGTAAATATGAAGTTCAATCTATACAATTCTTATGCATATCTTCGCATTCGTCGTTCGTCCCTATTGGACAGTAGCAAGGCTTTCCTGGATCTGTTTCACAGCATTGTCCAGCGATGCCTTCACGTCCTTATCGGTATCCCATATATCCGTAATGGCAGACGTGATCGGTCCCCAGACACTGTCCATGGCCGGAAGTGAAGGCATTGGTGTCGAGTTGTTGAACTGTTCCAAGAACGCCTTATTGATCGGGTCCTCCTGCACCTTCGAATCAGCAGCCACGTTTTTGTTCGCAGGGAGTGTACCGTTTAGATCAAAGTTCTCCATCTGAGCCTCTTCATTGGAAAGGAACGCTGCCAAGAGCTTCGACGCATTCGGGTATTGTGTAAATGCATTTACATAATAGGCTTTAACTCCTGAGAAGGAGGTCATCGGTTTGCCATCAATTGCCGGAAGCGGAGCAACGCCAAAATCAATACCGGCATCGCGATAATCGGCAATGGTCCACGGACCGTTAATATCCATAGCCAGCTTGCCGCTGGAGAATAATCCTTTTTTGATATCATAGTTCACGTCACCCATCTTGAGCGGCAATACTTCCGACTTCAGCTTCTGCAAGAACTGTCCACCCTTCAGGGCTCCTTCGTTATTCAGACCGAGATCCGCGCTATCCATCCCGTTGTCCCCAAAAATATAACCGCCCTGTGAAGCCAGGAATGCATAGTTATAGTAAAATTGCTGCAATTCCCACATCAGCGCATATTGATTGGATTTCACGTTATTGAACGTCTTGGCGAAGCTGATAATCTCATCAAAGTTTTTCGGAGCTTCTGGATACAATGCTTTGTTGTAAAAGAGAGCATAGGTCTCCACGCTGTACGGATAGCCGTACAAGATATCCTTGAACGTCACCGCCTTCAGTGCGTTGTCGCTGGCGTTCTCTACGGTCTCTGCTTCGAATATGTCATTGGGTAGAATAAGTCCCGCCTCTGAAGCGCTACCAATCTTATCATGAGGGAAAACGACGACATCTGCTGCGAGACCCGCCGGGCCATCCGTCGTTAGTTTGGTTACCTGATCGGTTGGAGGTAATTCCTCCATTTTGACCGTTACCCCATACTTCTCTTCGAATTTTTTGGCTCTTTGCTCAATAAAACTGCTTTGATTTTTGTCCTCCCAGATCACCAGCGTTGCCCCTTCTTCCGGTTGAAGGTTCTCGGCTGTCAGCTCTACCACTTCCTCCGGATTCTCACCTGCCGTAGTTGGAGATGGACTTCCGCCTCCAGCCCCGCACGCAGCCAGTGTAAAAGCCATCATGACGGACAATGTTGCCCCTTGCCATTTTCTCATCTAAAATGTCCCCTTCCCTCTGCTTGGTCCAACAATGTTCGCGCTTTTCACCCTTTTGTCTGCGTATGTTGTCAGGTTTTGCATTCCATGTTCACCTTTGTACAAACGTTTGCTCAAATGGAAAACAAGATGACTCCTCCGTTCAATATGTAGGGGGAAACTAGTCAAGAAGTATATAAATCCACAGATGTAAGCGCTACAATAACAATCACATCATACAATACTGCACTTTCTTTGCACAAACGTTTGCACAAGCCATATTTGCTCAATTTTAACCAATTTACCTCTTCTACCTACAGTAATTTCCTGTTTCCTTGTTCAGACTCTTTCTTCCTTTATTTTACTTCCTGTGCATCTCATACTTGGCAGTTAGCAATTGATTTATCGTATCCTTTGGATTACCATAGGAGGATATTTATACGATTGTTCAGAAGGGATTTTTTACATGATTACGATCAAGGATATTGCCAAATTGGCGGGTGTTTCCCCTTCTACAGTGTCACGGGTGATTTCCAACCATCCCAGAATCAGCACCAAGACGTCTCTCAAAGTGAAGCAAATCATGAAAGAATTGAACTACCATCCCAACATCATGGCGAAGAGCCTGGTTTCCAAAACGACACATACCCTTGGCATTATGCTTCCACGTCCTGCTGAAGAGTTGTTTCAAAATTACTTTTTCGGGGAACTGCTGCGGGGTATTATCACACATGCCACCCGTATGAATTATGAATTGCTGCTAACCACTGAAACTTCATCAGACAATGAACTGCACGCGATCTCCCGTCTTGTTCATGGTCGCAGAGTGGATGGCATTCTGTTGCTTGGGTCCAAACGAGACGATCCCATTATTTCATTTTTGGAAGCGGAAAAGTTTCCTTTTGTGTTAATCGGTCGCAGTGAAGCTCATCCCAATGCCCCCATGGTGGATAACGATAATGTACAGACTGCTTATGATGCGACACATCATCTGATCGCCCAAGGGCATACGCGAATCGGATTTGTCAGCGGCCCACCGGACATTACGTTATCGCATGATCGCATGTTAGGATACCAAAAAGCGCTTGCCCAAGCCGGGCTGGATGCCGATAGTGACTGGATTGTGGAAGGCGAATTTCTGCAGGAAAGTGGATTCAGGGCGATGTCGCTGTTCATGTCCTTGCCAAACAGACCCACCGCAATCGTTGTCATTGATGACAATGTGGCCTTTGGGGTACTGAGAGCTCTTGCCGAGCTTCATTATCTGGTGCCTGAGGATATCAGCGTGGTCAGTTTTAACAATATTGCTCTATCGGAGCTGGCTTCACCACCATTAAGTTCTATAGACATTGGAACCTATCAGCTGGGCTATACAGCCGTTCAGGTCTTGTTGAAAATTCTAAGCGGGGAACCACAACCTCATAATCCGGTCATTATCCCCCATCGTCTGATCGTGCGCGAATCCTCACTCTTTTCCAAACCAAAGCCACCCTCAAACTGATTCATTTCGAGCATCCGTGTAGTAATGCAAACGTTTGTCCTATACGGGATATGGCGCTATGGTCCACCGTTTACGGAGTAACACAAAAAAAGAAGCCGCATATGGTTATGCGGCTTCCTGACTGTTCGCACTATTTCAGTGCTCCATGCTCGACTGCGCTTGAACGGATTAATAAGAGCTCCAGCCTGCATCAGCTGTAACAACGGTTCCGTTCACGAAGCTGGACTCGTCCGATCCGAGGAACAACGCCACCTTGGCGATCTCTTCACTCGTCCCAATGCGTGGGTTGATTGCCATGCCCAGCTGTTGCCGCCCTGCACCGTATGGGCTAATGCCAGCCATGGATGCACTGATGTTGGTTGCCACGGCACCTGGAGCGATCGCATTACAACGAATGCCTTGCTCAGCATACATATACCCTGTATTTTTAGTGAAGCCCACGACCGCATGTTTGGACGCCGTATAGGCTGCTCCTGCACGTCCGCCGTGCAATCCACCTGCCGAAGCAATGTTCACGATGACGCCTTTTTGTTTTTCCAGGAAGATCGGCAATACTTTCCGTGTTGTCCGCATCACACTGGTTGTGTTCACAGCGAACAATCTCTCCCACTTCTCATCCGTTATATCCGCTGCTGGCTCCATGCCATCCATAATGCCCGCGTTGTTAATCAGAATATCTACTGTACCGTATGTGCTCACCGTTGTATCAATCAGATTCTGCACATCTTCTTCTTTGGCTACATTGGCCAAAACTACAATCGCTTCCCCGCCCTGTGCCTTAATATCATTCACTACCGTCTGTGCGGATTCCTCGTTAATATCCGATACAACTACTTTTGCACCCTCTTGGGCGTACAACGTGGCGATCGCTTTCCCCATACCTGAACCAGCACCTGTAACAACTGCCACTTTATCTTGAAGTTTCATTCCATGTATCCTCCTTTGTGTATTCGTTTACAATAAGTTAACAAACAAATGTTCATTAACTCTTATCCTTAGTATAATAAGTCATAGCGTTTCACTTCAATCAGTAAAAGCTTGTCCAGTTGTACGTTAAACAACACTACTAAGCCCAAATGTTCTTTAATTAATAAAGTGAACTCGCGAGGAGGAAAATAGATGTCTGAAACCCCAAATTCGATGGACCGAAGAATCAAGAAATCCAAAGCTGCGCTGAAGGATGCTCTCATCCATTTAATGCAAAAACATCCCTTTAAAGAAATATCCATTACGGATATTGTTCAGCGCGCCGATCTGAATCGAGGTACTTTTTACAGGCATTATCAGTACAAAGAAGACCTGTTCAACGAAATCATCGATGATGTAATTCAGGATCTGGTAACTTCTTTTCGCAAACCCTATCAAGGGTTGAAAGAGTTCGAGGTTGGTCTGATGCCCTCTTCGGCCATCACTATATTTGAACATGTGCACCAGCATGCACAATTCTACACACTGGTTGTGAAATCGGAGGCCTCCTCCAATTTTCAGCGTATGATCTGCGATGTTCTTCGAGATCTTTCCTTACAGGATCTGAACCAAATCTTCCCGCAGCACATTAACCCTGAACTGCTGGCAAGTTACCAGTCTCATGCGATATTTGGCATGATCATGGAGTGGATCAGACAGGATTTCAAGCACAGCCCCGCCTACATGGCCGAGGAATTGTTCAAGATCATTCATTACAGGCCCGACAATGTCGTGTTAAAAGATGATTATTGAGGGGGATTTTGAAAAAAAATCGGCAACTCTATTTTATGTAAATGTATTCCTGTAATTTCTGGTAATGATATGTTAGGTTATCCATTGGAATACAAACAAAAGGAGGATGACAATACATTTGAAGAAGTCGTGGATTATATCATTGATTACCAGTTTTGTTTTGCTTGGAGGAGTTCTTTTCTCTCCAGCCGCTTCTGCTGATGCAGCCAAAGTAGCAACCTCTACATATTCAGATTCAGATCAGAGTTATAGTGAAAACGAAGATAATTTGAACAAAGAACTTATGGACGAATTAGAATTAGATGATGCAGAACAGGAGCTCACTAAAGATCAAAAGGATTTCGAAAAATACCTCGAACAAATATCTCGCCTTGTACCTTATGAGAATAAAGCAATCGACACATTGGGTAGTGTGGGAGGTGAGGTGAGTTCAACCAATCGCAAGTCCATGTACCTCAAACTTACGAATACGGTGATCCCTAATTATACAAAAACGGTATCCATGTTAAAACAAATCAAACCTTCTAATCCTGAACTTAAGAAAATACATGCCTATTATGTCAAGGGAAGCTACCTTCAGCTGGAAGGATACTTGTTGTACAAACAAGCCGTTTCTAAAAACAAAGTGAATTCCAAGATACTGCAACAAGGTCGTGCCAAAGTACGTGCGGCTGGAGTTCTCCTCGACCAATACGAGCAACAGATATACCCTTATGCACGGAATATCGGGTATCTACATTAGTACCAATCTTCATAGAAGCCCAAAAAGCGACCATTCCCCATGCTTAATGAGGAATGATCGCTTTTTCTAATTATACAAATGATAGCCATCTAACAAGTGACATTGTATTTCTCTCTCTTCTGACTTACAGCCCCAGCTTCTGCCCTTTCTCCAAACGCTGAATCTGCTGCTCTCCGGTATCCGCAAGTTCACGGAACTGGTTAATCGTCTCGCGCATTCTTGGCAGGGCTTCCTGCTTATAAAGACTAATCGAATCGAGTGCTGACAACACATCGGTGAACGCCTGTTTCATCGTATCCACGGAAATGCTGGCTTCATATGCCTGCTTCTGGATGGCAATCCCCTGATCCTTGAGCATTTTGGATGTACCCGCAATCAGATCATTGGTTGTCTGGTTCAGCAATTCAATCTTCTGCAATACAATCTTCTGATTATACAAAGCACTCGCTACCGTAACAGCAATTTTCAGTGCCGAGATCGTTACATTCTTGGCCCGGTCTACCCCTCGGATTAGCTCCTTGTTGTTACGGATGACTACTTCAATCGCCATGATGCCCTGTTGATTCACGACCAGCATTTGCTGCAGGTCCATGACCCGCTGACGGAGCGGGAACAGTACTTCCTCTGTAATAAAGCGGACTTTCTCGGGGTCCTCATTGCGAACCTTGGCGGCTTCAATCTGCGCATCGATGGACTCATCCATGAGCACACCAAGCTGAATCTCCTTTTGCAGTCGTTTGGTGAGTTCTCTCAGGTTCTGTTGTTCGATCTCCAGCGTCGTATTATCGTTACGCAGGGTAGATCTGCCTTTATCCAAAGAGGTTACGATGTCAGCGATGACTGCGTCAGCTTTCTGATATTTCAGGAAATAGGCGCGAAGCGGATTGAATAATTTCCCGAGGAAGCCGGTCTTGGCGAAATCAACCACACTTGGGTCGAGATCCTTCAGTTGCATATGCAGCTCGGTCAAACCTTTGGCGACCTGACCGCCCTCGTCTCCCGTCTTGGACAGATGTCCAACGGAGACTTGAAGCAAGGCGTTTTTCTCGGAAGAGGATCTCATCGTGTTCATACCAAAGCCGTCAATGGATTGCAGAATCTCTTTGCGTTTTTCCAGGGATTCGAGATCCAGTGTCATAATCATCTCTACGTTGGCATCGGCCACTTGTTGAAGCTCCGCGACCTCGGCGGGCACAGGTTTTACCTCTTCTTCAATCACCTTCTGAATTTCCTTCTGGCTTGGTATTTCCATTGAAAATGACATCTAAGTTCCCCCTTTAGATTACATCTGTACGTTAAACAGGTTACCGATCTTGTATACGACATCGTCGGTATCGGCATTGATGCTTGCCGCTTCGTTAATACTGGAGATGCTCTCCAGAGCCTTGATGTCTGCGTTGTACCCAATCGTATAGATCGGCACTTGGTACGTCTCGACCAGATCCCGGATATCCTTCAGGGTATGACCTTCATTGGTCTCGCCATCACTCAGGACAAAGATCAGCGGCTTCACGTTTGGATTAGCAACCATATAATCTTCCAGCATCTTCATCGCCACCACGATCCCGTCAAACGTCGCCGTACCACCACCAGCTTGCAGACTATCCACTGTTCCGACAAACATGGACTGTTGGTTCGTATCATACTTGGCAATGGGCAGATTAACGGTTACCCCACTGGAGTATGAAACCAAGCCAATACTGTTGTCTGTACCCAGGTACTTCTGACCTTTGCGCAGGGACTCCTTCAGTCGGTTAAGCGGTTCGCCGTCCATGCTTCCGGATACATCCGTCACGAACACAGCGGCAATCGGTTTGCTACCGTTTTTCTTTTCTTTCCATACTTTCTGTGCAGACAACAACGTGCCGCCATCCACGGTGGCCAGTTCGGATTTGTAATCCTGCAACCCGTTGAAACCAAACTCTTCCGCTGATTGTTGGTACTTCGCCTGGGTTACGAATTCCGCAAACTTCTGGATAATCTCCTGTTTGTTCTTCGGCAATTGTCCCAGTGCATACAGCGGGCTGTCATGTCTCACGCCAAAAGGTGTAAAGACGTAACCACTCTTCAGATCGGCGGTATTCACATACGTCTGGTATTCGAGTACAAAGGCATCCAGTCTGCCTGACTTGGCAGCTTCCCGCATCTGAATGGTTGTCGAGGCCGTAAACGGTACATTCGTCTGGAATTTCTCAAATCCCTCAATCGCTTTCTCTCCCAGCGGATTGGCGCTATCATACGTATTCAGTGCAGTCACCAGGAAGTTCAGTCCTGTGGAGCTGGCAAATGGATCGGTATATCCCATCGCGAGTTCATTGTTGGCAATCGCCTCGGTTACGGTTTTTACATTAACGGAGCCGTAGGTATCAACCAGTGCATCATACTTGGCTTTGGAGATGACAATACCAGGGACATTCCCAACCAATCGCTTGGAGACCATCTCTGTCTTCACCCCACTGGCCTCAACCATCTCGCCCCACAGTTCATTGGAAGGTGTAAATGCATCCGGTATATACTTGCCCGACTTGATATAATCGGTAGCCGTTCCGGAGGCAATGTTGCGGATTTTGACGGATACCTGTTTCCCGCCAACGGTAATATTTGCTTTGTTGAACTCCTCACCCACCTCGGTTAACCAACCGTCTACCCCGCTGCCCGACTTCTCTGGGGAAGAGAAGATTTCGACGTAATCATTCGTTGTATTCTCTACGGCAATTGCGAATTTGGAGATATCCGGCAGAGATTCTGCTACGTCGACCGGATCGAGATCTATCTGTCCTTTGACCGGCTCCGCCGTCGCTGGTGCAATGTCCGCGTACAGTTTGCCCAGTTCCTTACCTGCATTCTCTGTGCTCACCTGTGTGGTCGACTTGCCAAAGTTCGACGTCAGTGTAATCCCTGCATAGACCAGACCAAATACGAGTACCAGCATAACAATCGATATGAAAAAAAACTTTCCCTTCTTGGCCATACGAGCAACCCCTCACTGTCTGTATAATTTGGTGTGCTTGATTAACTGATCAATCTCCTGCATACAAGGCATCTGTTCAATATCTCCGGCTTCAAAGCTGTCGAGGCGTGAAATCTCCAGTAACAACTGATCCAGCTTGAGCAAAATTTCCTCATTGGTGTGTAATGCATTCTTCACATAAGACAGATAATCGTTGTATACCTTGGTTTTTTCCTGAAAAAGTTTTTGGGGAAGGTTTGAGGATTTGGATTTCATCATGTTGGCATAGTCGGCTTCATCAAATACATTCAACCGGTTCAGCACACTGCGGATGTTGAGATATAGCAACTTCTCCACTTCCAGCGTGACCGATGCGAATTTTTTGTAGCTTAGTTCCCCCGGATCGAACCGCTGATGAAGCACATTCAGGAGTGTTTCTTTCTTCTTTTTCATCCGGCTAAGTTGAGACAGCCCCAGTGTAATATCTTCTTCGAGGACTTTGATGCGTCTATAAAAAGATAAAGCTTCCACATAATCTTCATGTGTTTCGATATGCTTCACGGGCAGAACTATCGGCTGCCTCAACAACAAGGTGTAACTACCATATAAAAGTGCCATTGCACTGCCGAACAACAGGGTAACGGATAGCGCAGTTGTGAATGCACCCTCCCCGAAATTCAGCCCGATAAAGCCGGGTGAGAATGCCAGAACATTCACAGCCACAATACCGAGGATTAATCCCAATAATTTTATGTACTTGATCATGTTCAATCATCCGACCTCCTTTCATGTTATATATTGGTGCCTCATGTCGTAATTTTCCTGATCAACTTCTTCTTATTGTACATGATGTTAACGCTCTCAGGTGGATAACATTGGATATTCGAATACTCATAATATACGTGGTTTGGGCTTATCCCATTTCATATTTTCAGGGACAACGTGGAACTAGGCAGGAAATTTGGTGGTCAATCCGTAGAAGTACGTCTTTTCAAACAGCAGATTGTGGAGAAGAAATGTTATCAGGTAATACGTGGAAAATAGCTATGCGTGTCATTTTTTATATAAGACTTGTCTGAAAAATAGTACTGCAAAAAGGACGAATCGGAAATCATCCGGTTTCGTCCCTTATGCGTTGGTTCACTTTTTTTAGTTTCCACTACCTGAGCTTGAACAACGAATCCAGCGGAATGTGCAATTCAGGATACAAGACAGATATAATCGTTTCCTGCTCTGTATACAGATGACGGGTCTGGTAACTGCCATCCTCCAACGTGTACACATGGACGGTTTGATTCCCGGGGTCAACAATCCAGTATTCGTTCACGCCGTATTTCTGATACAAGTTAAATTTTTCGTTAAAATCCTTTAGCGCAGTCGAAGGCGATAACACCTCGATAATTAAAGAAGGTGCACCGTTACAGCCATTCTTAGATATCTGGTCTTTGGAGCAAACCACCGATAAATCAGGCTGTACAACTTGATCTGGCAGGTCATATTGTTCATTTTCGCTAAAATACACATCAAAAGGGGCAACAAACACGAAACATTTCCGATTCTGAAAAAAAGTCCGCAAAGAGAAGTGCAGCTCACCCACAATAAACTGGTGCAATGAAGTGGGTGCTGGAGACATATTAAAAGCTTTGCCGTTAATTAATTCCCATGCCCCCTCCCAAGTTAACCAATCCTGAAAGTTATAAGTACCTTTATTATCGGGTTTTGCCACACTTCCAACCTCCTCTTTCACCTAACCGTAATTTATTTTCATTATAACATTGTGTTTGCGCCTTTTCACACCATGCCTCTTATTACGCAAAGAGAGATTCCGGTTTGCTTCGTGTAGTACGTACCTCTACGACTTTCCCGGCACAGCCATTGTCGCCCTTCGCCTGGAACATGACCTTAACGCTGTCTTTACCTGATGTTACGCTCTCAGGAATATCATATGTCACATAGAACACGTCGCCAATCTTGTTCATATGAATTCGCTGCTCTCCAATGAGTGTTCCATCCATGGTAATGGTGAATTGTCTCTCATATAACGTACCTTCCCGCTCAAACGGGGAATGATCTCCACCCCAATAGGCCACACATAAATAATTGGTTGCGGCGTGGTCCACTGCCAGTTGATAACTGAAGTAAGCTCCACTGATGCCAAAAGCCTCTCGCCACATATGCAACTTCTTACGGCCATCTGTGGTTGAACCGTTGTGATGCTCCCCACGGCAGTTGCTATCAAGTTGATGTCCAATCTCATCCTGCTGACCGTCAGCCTGAACCCTGTCGATCGTGATATCGTTCAACTCTTTCTCGAGCGCATCACCTTCATCGTTAAACGGCCAATACACGGTATAAAATTCATGATGCACATCATAGAACGGAATGAGTTTCACGGCTTCACCTGTGGAAGTGACATCCTTGCTAAGTTCGAATGTTAACGTGTCTGCATCTACAACCTTGATCCACTCTTGTACATCCTCCTGCTCCGTCCAGATCACAGGTACGGGTGCGGTCTTGGGATTCAGTGCTGTTTCATCCACAATCGTATCCTCTGGAAGACCCTCGTTTCCCAGTGCACCGGCGAGTACAATCGGGCCGTACAGGAATGCCACCTTGTGGGCATCATCCCGGGAGGTGTACTGGCGAAGTGACATCGGCAGGGTGATTGTGATGACATCGCCCGCAGACCAGATGCGGTCGATGGACAGATAGCCGGGTTCCATCCGTGTATACGGATGTTCCGTATCCCCGTTAACCGTTGCCGTCATTGGCTCTTGCAGCCATGAGGGTACGCGTAATCTTAGATGAGCCGAGGCGCTGCCTCCGGTGATCGTCAGGGTCACCTTTTCCGAATAAGGAAAGTCGGTTTCAAGCTTCAGGGATAATCCCTGTGACGCCCAATCCAGTTGGGAAGCGATATACAGGTTGACGTACAGGTCTTGTTCATTCTCAAAATAGATGGCCTCGGCATATTTGCCCGGGTTCTCCATGCCTGATCCTGTGCAGCACCACCAGGCGGTATCGTGAGTACCATAGATTTTGTAGTGGCCTTGTAGCGTTGATGCAAAATATGTTTTGTTCCCCGTATCGGGGTCCTGCGTGCCGAGGATATGATTATAGATGGCGTTTTCATAATAGTCCATGTAGGCACTATCGTGATTCCAGGCGAAGAGTTGCTTCGTTAGATGCAACATGTTGTGAGTACAACAGCTCTCTCCTGTTTTGATCCCGAGACTCTCCATGCCCTTTGCTTCGTAATGCTCCGAAATGCTCGTCGCACCAAATACATAAGAACGATGATGCACCGTGGTGTTCCAGAAAAACTCTGCCGCTGTCCGGTAACTCTCATGGGTATGATCCTGATTGTAGATTTCGGCAGCACCGATCACTTTGGGAATCTGAGTATTGGCGTGTCTGCCTTGAAGATCGTCCTGCTTGTGTTCCAAGGGTCTCAGGATCAATTGATGGGTAAACTTGTTGGCGATCTCAAGGTATAAGGCTTTGCCCGTGATCCCATACAAGTGTGCAAATACTTCATTCATGCCCCCGTGTTCACTTTGAAGCATCGTCTGCATCTGTTCTTCTGTCATCGGGAGCAAACCTTCTACCGCCCAGTCTGCAAATCGAGTAACTACATCAAGTGCCTGTCCGTTACCAGTGAGTTTGTACGCATCAATCAGGCCGCGATAGATTTTGTGCACACTGTACCAGGGAACCCAGTATTCACCGATGTTGAACCCACCGATATTCTCTGCTCGAAAAGCCATGTGGAAAGGTTCTTCGGACAAACCACCGATATACCCGCTCCCCGTGGTCTGTTGGATTCTCGCCAGTTCGGTGACAGCATAATCCAGTCTTTCTTTTAACGTGATATTCCCGGTTGCCTGATACGTCACAGCCAGGGCAGACAGATAATGTCCGAGGGAATGTCCGCTGATGGTACGTGCCTCCCAACCCGCGTAACGCTCTTTTCGGGCAGGTAAACCATGAGCTTCGAAGCATGGAGCCAGGAATCGATCAATATCCAGCGATAACAGGTAACGCTCCCCCACCTCTTGTGATGTTTGGAACACTCCATTTAACAGATCTACATGTTCCGGTCCCAGAAATCCTTTTTTCGTATCAATCATGACACTCACTCCTTCTCGGGATGTAATAGATAAGTTGAACTAAAGATTATTTACACTGACACTACGATGACAGAATAACCTTCCAATCGCTGTTATCCCCAGATTTTTTTGATCCCCTTTCTCAAGGGAAATCCAGGGATAAAGGCGAACGCTTCGCTTTTTCAGGTTTTTTCTGTCCTCTCCGTTATCATGTAAATGCTTAGTTCAACTTATATAGATATCCATTCATTCTTAAGGGGTAAAATCCGTGTTCTGTTCCATATGTCCAATACTCAACAATCCACTTCAGAGCTTGAATATCCCCATATTATCAAATAAAATATAATTACATCAGACTCATAATCCAAGAAAAGGTGGATAAATCCGTCCTATGCAAAAGCCACTGGAACATTACCTGTGCGGCAAGTTCATATCCGAAGGCAACTGGAGCCACATGAGACGCAGCATGCCTGTGCATGAGATCATTTTGATGCTGGAAGGTGAGATGTACATCGCGGAAGAAGAGGAACAATATGTAGTTCGTGCCAACGATCTGTTGTTTCTGCGCGCGGGTCGCACCCACTATGGCTACCAAATCAGCGACGCCCCCGTCAGCTTCTACTGGGTTCACTATGATGCCATGTTGGCAGATTTCAACCAGTTTAGGACACATGCCACCATTCAGGTACCTTCCATGGCCAATCAGTTGTTTAAGCAGCTGCTGCATGTGTCATCCTTCTCACCGGAGGAAGCCGACGCTGCATTGCTATTGTTGTTCAGAGAACTGGAGCGTAATATAGAGGCCGATTATCGCCCGCACAATGCAATTGTGGACCATATCTGCAAGTGGGTCGATATTCATCTGCATACAAACATCACGGTGAGTCAGATTGCAGAAAATTTTAATTTTAACAAAGACTATATTTCCAAAATGGTGAAGCGCGAGAAAGGTACTGGACTCAAAACCTATATCCTCACCGAACGTATTCGCCGGGCGAAACAGCTGCTGCTGAACACCAATGCCAGTGTAAAAGAAATTGCCGGACAGTGCGGCTTCTCCGACTACAAACTATTCCTGCGCATGTTCAAGCAATACGAAGGCAATACGCCAACCGAATATCGCAATCATCTGTATTCCACACAGCTCAATCGCTGATATGCTTTGATCTATAGAAATGACTGAGTTTACTATAGAATATTTGAATCAATCGGATTGAATCCGTTATGGTAAAATGCAAGAAAACGATATTCCAAACTTAACCCATAAGAGAAGGGGAATTATTAGATGACAACGGCTGCCGTTACGATTCATCCTGCCACAGAAACGGACCATCCAGAGATTGTAGATATCCTTATTGCAAGTTACGCCGAGTATCGGGAGACTTTTGAGCAAAATGAACGCTGGGAGGCCTACCTAAAAGATATTCGAGAGTCTGTGGTTAATCCGTACCTGACACAATTATGGATCGCCAAGATTGATGATCAGATTGTCGGTACAGTCCAATTATTCGAAACAGCGCGCAAGGCTTATCCAGACTTTGAATTACCAATCGATTATCCGTTTATTCGGCTGTTAGGTGTTGATCCAAAATGGAGAGGTCATGGAATCGCCAGAGAATTGCTCCAGCAATGCGTGGAATCTGCCAAGAACATGGGCAAAAATACGGTGTATTTATATACAGGCGGTCAGATGGTCAACGCCATCCGTTTATATGAGCGTTTCGGATTTACAGAGGATGAGGAATTCAGCTCCGAGAGTAGCGGGGGTAAGGCGATCTGCTACCGATATGACTCCTAGTCGACGGTAAAAGTAATCTGAGAGCCGCGATCAGCGGAATATGATTGATGAAGAGTAGCTAGTGAAAGATGCGTGTTCTACTTGAATAACGCGAAAAAGACCATTCATACGGATGAACGGTCTTTTTCGCGATCTAAAACTTATACTTCAATTACGTTGATATGAAAATCTATCTTCGTTAGCGAACGGTTTTTAGTCGCCAATCTCCACCAAAATCTTCGCATGGCTCTTGTCGGTCATTAACAGCTCAAGTCCTTCCTGCACGATGTCGTCCAGTTTGATTTTTTTGGTGATGACCTGTTTCACATCGAGCGATCCTTCCGCAATCAATGAAATCACTTCAGGGAAAATGTGGCGATAGGCCAGCGTTGCTGTCAGGTTCGCTTCTTTGACCAGAAGATCGAAGAAGTTCACTTGAAGCGGGTTCGGAATTGCTGCGATGACAACAACTTCTCCACCTTTTTTGACAACCGCAATGGCGCTATCCATCGTTGGCTGCACACCCGCTGCTTCATAGGCCACATCAATGCCGCCCGATTGTTGCAAGATCACCTCGGTTGCATTGACTTTGGCACTGTTTACCGGAATGGCTCCCAGCTTGGTTGCCAAGTCCAAACGTTCCTCAAATACATCGACTGCATAGATTTCAGAGGCTCCTGCTGCTTTGGCAGACAGAATCGTCAATAATCCAATTGGACCGGCTCCATATACGGCTACCTTATTCCCCACTTTCAGCTTGCTATGACGAACCGCGTGAAAGGCTACTGCCGTAGGCTCAACGAGCGCGCCTTCTTCGAAAGTTACGTTATCCGGTATGGGATGAACCATGTAGGATTCAACAACAACATACTCCGCAAAACCACCATCACCATTCAGTCCAACGAATCCAAATTGAGTACACTGGTTATAACGCCCCTGGATACAGTACTCACATGTTCCACAATGGTACAACGGCTCTACCACGACTCGATCCCCTACACTGATACCGCTTACATTACTCCCCAATTCACTCACGGTTCCTGCAAATTCATGACCTAATGTCAGCGGCGCTTTCTGTCCTGAGAGCGGATGATTCTCACCTTCTTGAATGCCCACACCATGATGATAGGCATGCAAGTCACTGCCGCAGATCCCTGCATATTCCACTTTGATTTTGACCTGACCCGCTTGAGCAACCGGAACCTCCCGTTCTTCCACACGCACGTCTTTATGGGCATACCATACTGCTGCTTTCATGAAGTTCATCCCCTTTATATGATTGTCTATATATTATATCGCTGTTCATGTATTATTCATATTTATAGATACTAATGTTAACATTAGTTGTATTAATGCTAAACGGAGATGAAATCATGAATCTGGAACAGCTCGAATATGTCGTTGAAATTGCAAAAACGCAATCATTCTCCGCCGCCTCGGAGCATCTGCATGTTACACAATCGGCGATCAGCCAATCGGTACATCGTCTGGAAAAAGAATTGGGTATTATCCTGTTCGAACGCTCTCGGCAAGGAACTCATCCCACTCCCGAAGGCAAACAATTCATTGCCAAGGCACTGGACATTTTGCAGCGGATTGATGAATTGAAATCCCTGAACGCAGAAACCTCCTCTCTTAGCGGAGAGCTTCATGTGGCTACTTTTCCAAGTGTCATGCCCTATCTTGTCCAGTCTGCTGCAGATATGAAGCGTGAGCACTCCCAACTTAACATCTCGATTGAAGAGAAAGGGTCCATGGAAATTATCGAGGATATTCGGAGTAACAAAACCCATCTGGGCTTTATCGCGATCTATGCCAAACAATTGCGGGAATTCGATGGACTTCACTTCAGTCCCATGTACTCGGGCAAGCTGGTAGTTGGTACTCATCACCTGTCTGAACTTGCCAAACACAGCCGTGTTTCACCTGATCAATTAAAAGAACACAAGCTGGCACTCTATCGAGATGGTTTCATCGAAGACTTCATCAGGGAATTCACTTATGATCATGGATCTCTGTCCATTCTGTTTAAAACAAATAATTCAGAAGCCATCAACATGGTGTTACGAAACGATATTGCCGCCACGATTGGTCACGACTTTTCCTTTTACCAAAATCCATTATGGAAGGAAGGTCTGGTGAAGATGGTAGAGATCACTGGAATCGATCAACCGAAAATGCAAATTGGCTTCGTACAGACGGAGTCCAAGGAGTCCGCCGTAGCTGCAGAACGATTCGCCCAACGCTTCAGACAGGCGATAGAGCTGGATCATTTAAAAGTTTAAATCTAAAAAAGTGCTCCTCCCTTTGAAGGAAGTTTGGGATGAACACCAACTTCTCCAAGAGCGGAACACTTTTCTGACTACCTCTTGCGTTACTATTACTACACCTTACTCAAACTATACTTTAACTTTGCGTACGGCTTCGCTCATCTCGTTCGTCTGCTGCTCCAGTATGGTGGAGGTCTGCGCCACCCTGTTGAACATGGCCGATTGTTCACGCATTAAGCGATAGATTTCATCCGAATGATCCGATACTCCGGCTGAGATCTGCGAGATCGTATTGACAGAGGCTGCAGCCTCTTCCGAACCTGCCGAGATTTCCTCTGCCGCAGCGGAGACTTCCTGAATGCGACTGGTCACCAGTTGGAACGCATCAACCACATGGGCGAAAGCTTGCTCCGCTTCTGCGGTAATTGTAACCCCTTGTCCAATCTCGGTTGCAGTAACCCCCATCTGTGAGCCAATCTGCTGTGATTCTTGTTGAATACGAAGCAGCAAGTCGGAAATCCGTTCCATGGATGTGCTTGAGGCCTCAGCAAGCTTCCGAACTTCATCCGCCACAACCGCAAAACCTTTGCCATGTTCTCCTGCATGTGCTGCCTCTATGGATGCATTAAGCGCAAGCAGCTTCGTCTGACTCGCAAAATCACGAACCGTGTGCAGGGCACCACCAATTTCCTGGGAGTAGTTGTTCAGCACCTGAACCATCGCTACAACTTCACTTGAGACATGTGAGATGCTCTCCATCTGTGTTTTCATCAGTGTCATGCTCTGTTTACCTGACTCCGCCGTAGAAAGCGCACTTGTTGCCGCATCCGATACAACCATCGAGGATTCGGAGATATCCGTAATACCTTTTGCAATCTCTTCCATCGCATGCGCGCTATCGCTCGCACCCTGCTTCTGCGTATGTGCCCCTTGTCTAATCTGTTCGACAGATTGGTCAACCGTCTTGCCCATCTCAAGCATCTCTTCGGTACTGCGATTAAATTCCTTCGTTGATTCCGATAAAATATTGGTGGTTACCGCCACGCCTTCAACCATGTTACTCACGATCTTGTTCAAGTTGCCGGACATATGTATCATCGCTTGATATGTGGTTCCAATCTCATCTTTGCTTTTCAGACGATACGACGTCAAAATTTTGTTGGCTTCTGCAAGCTCACCCTGTGCCATTTTTTCCACACTCGCCTTAAGCGGTTGAAGTGGCCGCAGTCCCCTCACGATAAACCACATGACAACGGCAATGCCTATAAGTGTAATTAAAAGCAGCAAAGCATAAAAAGGAATACTCGACTTCATAATATCTGACTCAATGCTTCCGATCACCGATACCGCCGTATCGATACCAATGACACCTGTTACAGCGCCGTTACTATCGAGCAAAGGAGCATAAGAGGAAATATAGTCGCCATACTCCTCGTTGTTAATGATTGAAGAACTGGCTGTTTGCCCCTGCAACAGCTTCTGTACAGCCTCCTGAGGGACATCCGTCACTTCATTAATCGGTGAGGCTTTATCTGCATCCTTCATGCCGTCCACCATAATAAGTGGCGTACCTTTGTCATCTATTTTGACGAAATACACATACATGGCCCCGATACTTACGCGAAAATCATCCAGCTCATCACGAATCTTCAAGAACGCGTCATTCTCCTTGGGATTCTTGGCAAACTCGGCATAAGATGCGGTATCCAGCTGATTCACATAACTCTGAGCAATCTGGATATTGTAACTCGATATGGCCTCCTGCGCAGCCAGCTTCATATTGGCCACCTGTAACAGCATGCTGCCAACAGCTATAATCGTCATGGCCAGTGTAACGACTGCAACAATGCGTACAACCAAACGTTTCCTAAAAAAACCGATCATCCGCTCCTCTTCCTCTCCCGTGAACCCAAGCCTTTTTGACTAGGCGATACCCAAAAAACACATGCTTGAAGCACTAAGTATGGGAAAATAGTAAACGAATATGTCGAATTAGGCAAGAAAATATTGGGTTATCATAAAAACGCTATCATGGATGTGGTAGATTTGTTAGCAGAAACTACATCTAGGCATAATTTTAGTTTTTTTCCCAACAGAACCTGCAATATATACCTTTGTCTTGTAACCACTTCTAGTTAAAATCCTTTCAGCAAATGAATGGACAACTTACTATTGCCATAAGGAATTAATTCAGTTATATTATTAATTAATTGATCAGTTAATTAATTAATTGTAATGATGAGAGGAGAATTCATTTGGCCAGACCGGTTAATGAGGAAAAGAGACTCGAGCGGCGTAAACGAATCCTAAAAGAAGCCGTGATCCTGTTTGCCGAAGGCGGATATTCCAATACCACAACGGCTATTATTGCAAAAACTGCAGGAGTAACTTCCGGAACCATCTTTCAATACTTCCCAAGCAAAGAAGCTCTGTTCCATGCCGCTGTACTTGAACCGCTTGATGATATTCAGAAGAAATCACTTGCTTCTCTACAACAAAAAGGAACACCAGGTACGCTGATAAAAAACATGGTAGAAGAACAATTCAGTCATATTTACTTCTATACCAATGAGCTGCGACTTGTTCAATCTGTCTTGGGGCAACGAACCCGATTTCCCGAACTTACACAGAAGGTTCTTGAAAGCATTAAAATAATGACCGATACGATTGAATCTGTCTATACAAAGGGACAAGCCATGGGGGAGTTCAACAAAAACTTCTCTCCAGCGATGATCTCTCGAAGTTATATCTCTTTTTTGAATGGAGTAGCTTTAACTCTCGGAGATGACATCCTTCATCATCCTGAGTGGGAGAATCTGAAGGGACATGCCTTTTATCTGTTTGCACCCATACAACACGAAGAAACACTGGAGGAATCTCAATGAGTCAATCATCTTTACCCCCTGTTCTGACCTTTAAAGGTCGTATGAAGAAACACAAGAAACTATTATGGGGCCTGGGGATAGCACTTGTGCTTATTGTCTCTCTTGTATTCTTTGTATCCTATAAAGTAGTAGACACGTTATTACACCATCCACGAGATACCAATGTCAGCTACGAGTTGAATATGGAGAAAACACCTTACGAAGAAGTCGAATTCAAGAGTATGAAAAATGATAATACGATTCGAGGAACTTTCTTTCCAGCGAGTATATCTTCAGGCACAGCAAGTAACAAAACAATTATTGTCGTGCATGGATATACGAGTAATCGTTTAGTCAAAGGTCGTACTCCCAAGTTGGTAGAACATTTCGTTCCAAAGGGGTATAACGTACTGGCCTTTGATCTCAGCTCACAGGGTAAGTCCGATGGGAATTTGATTACGCTGGGACTACATGAGAAATACGATTTACTTGGGGCTGTAGACTATCTAAAATCCAGAGATCATGCGGGAGACCATATTGGAGTTATCGGCTTCTCTATGGGGGCTGCTACTTCTCTACTGGCCACAAGTGAAAGTGATGATATCCAGGCTGTAATTGCAGATAGTCCATTTCGTAATGCCGGTTTATTTCTGAGAGAGGGCCTGCCATTCTTCTCAGGTTTACCTGCATTCCCTTTCAGTTATACATCGACATGGATGGCGGATTGGGTCTTTAACGTTGATCTCGATTCCGTATCACCCATGGACGCGGTTAAAAAGATGCAAGACAAGCCCGTTATGCTCATTCACGGTACTGGGGATCAGCAAATAAGTTATAAAAATACAGAAAAGATCTATGAGTCCTTAAAAAATAATCCCAATGCAGAAGTATGGTATCCTCAAAATACGGAACACATTGATGCGATTAATCATTATCCTACTGATTATTTCCAAAGAGTAGATCACTTTATGGATAAGTATGTAGGACAATAAATTGAATACCAAAAGACTATTAACACAAAGAACATCCCGGCTCGAATACCACCGCCGGGATGTTCTTTGTTACGTATTATCGTACATCTATATATTACAAATACTAAACGGTCCGTCCATTCATCTTTCTGAATCGAATCAGGGACCAGATGATCAGCACCGCGAGCACGGCAAGACAGATGCTAATGCTGAACCGATTACCCTCATCAAACACAAACATCACCGCAATCACACTGAGACATAGTACCACGACTCCGGTTATATAAGGGAATCCCCAAACTTTGAAGGTCGGTTGAACCGGATATTTCTTCCGCAGTTTCAACTGGGATGAGGCAATACAGATCCACACAAGAATCACGACAAACCCCGGAACTGCGAGCAATACACGGAACAGTTGATCCTGCGCGAACAGGCCAAGCAAGGAACCTCCGAGCAAAACTACTGAGCACACCAGAAGTGTGTTAATAGGGCTACCGTTGCGATTCGTCTTTGACAATGCCTTCGGAGCTTCCCCGCCCACTGCCATGGAGTGCATCATCCGGGATGCACCATAGATCCCTGAATTTGCAGCAGACAGAACTGCCGTCACCAAAATGAAGTTCATTATGTGTGCTGCTCCCGGCAGTCCCGTGGAGGCGAGCACCTGTACAAACGGACTGCTCTCCGGCCCAATTTCATTCCATGGGATAAGACCACAGATGATGAGAATTGGCAAGGTGAAGAACAGAATAATTCTGAGCATGAAATTGCCCACGATTTTGGGCATCACTTTTTCTGCATTCTCCGTCTCGGTCAGGGTCAGACCAATCAGCTCCGATCCCCCATAAGAGAACATGACCACAAGCAGTGCCGAGAAAATCGATGACCATCCGTTCGGGAAGAACCCGCCTGCTTGCGTATAATTTTGCAGATATGGAGTGTTATCACTTGGGATAATGCCAAAGATCAACCCGGCACCCAGGAAGATAAAAATAATGATCATGGCAATTTTGATTCCGGCCAGCCAAAACTCAAATTCCCCGAACACACCTACACTTAACAGATTAACGAGTATAATGAACGCCGCACAAGCCAGACTCAGCATCCACAGCGGTACTTCCGTGAACCAATACTGCAAAAAGCTCCCGGCAGCAATCACCTCAATGACACATACCGATAACCACAGAAAGCAATACATCCATCCCATAACAAAGGATACTCGGCTACCAAATGCCTCCTGCACGAAATCTTTCATATTTTTGTTCTTGTACACCGTAGCCATCTCTGCCATCGCGGCCATAACAACCAACAGCAATAATCCAGCAAAAATGTACGTGACAATCACGCCCGGACCTGCGAGTCCGATCGTCTCTGCACTGCCTTTGAAAATCCCTGTTCCAATGACACCACCCATAGCCATAAAACTGATGTGTCTTGGTTTAAGCTTCTTCTGTAGTGTTCCTTCTGTCTGAGCCAATTCAAATCCTCCTGATGTAAAAAACGTCTGTACTGCTGTCTTGTTTCATAGACATAATGTCCAGTATACCCTATTGTTCATCAATCAGCCCAGTAGTTCCTTATGGCCAATTCATCCCAAGCATACGGACATAATCTATGTTTTATACCCCACAATTGCATGAAGCAATCTGTATACAACCCAGCTGATCAAACTATACCCTGCCCCATAGATGAACCAAGCGCCTATGTTACTACCCAATGTTGAAAGATCACTCGCGATATACAACAAAGGCAACATAAAAGAAATAACTAGCGCTACCCAGAGTCTAAACCATTTGGCAAAATAACTGCCTACTCCAAGCACCACAGCAATTATAGGACATAACACCAAGACGGCAAACAGCGGATTCATCTGATCCAACCACCAATATATCATCCACGGCTCCCTCCACCCTTTTCATAGCATGGTCCATGTTACATCATTGCGTGTATTCTACTCCTTTTCCAACTTTAAAAATGTACGATATGTTGCAAAAATAAAAAACCAGTATCCTGTAAAAAACAGAATACTGGTTTCTCACGTAAATCCATTTAGATTGTTTTCGTCATAAATGCGCTGTTTGGGTCCAATGTATAATCCGCGAATGGTTCGCAATATTTGAATCCGAAGTCTTCGTACAACTTCCGTGCCGGAATAAACGAATCCATGGAGCCCGTCTCCAGACTGACTCGCTTATAACCACGTTCTACAGCAACGTCCATAATGTGGGCCAAAATTTTTCTTGCTACGCCTTTTCTCAGATGAGCCGAAGCGGTACGCATCGATTTCAATTCTGCATGCGCTGGATCAAGTTCTTTGATGGCCCCGCAACCGAGCAAGTCTTCCCCTTCCCACGCACACCAGAATGTAATTTCAGGTTTCTTAAGCCCATCCAGATTCAACGCATGAATACTCTCCGGAGGCGAATCCGCTGCCATCCCTTGCAAGTGCTCTGCAATTAATGTCTTCACTTGTACTCCAGTTAAATCATCCACTTTGATCTCCAAAACGTATCACTCCTGCCGACATTTTTATTGGTTCTATCACTGAATGTATATCGATTAACTCATATTACTACCGTGTTAGGTTTTATGACAAGAGGTTACTTATATCCACTGAAATACGCTATTGTGATTCACCTATAATTTCCAGTATGATGAGGCTATCAGATGCCAAAAGGAGACCCCTATGACACTAACTACGGACAACCTGTTTTATAGCAAACGATTAAAAATGACTCCCCCACGTCCTGAAGACGTGCAGACCATGCTGCAATGGAACGAAGATCCGGAGTACCTTCGGAATGTGGATACTGATCTTGCCATTCCCTATTCAGAGAAACAGTTGGAAGATGAGGGCGAAACGAAGAACAAGGAAGTTTACTTCAGACTGCGCACGCATGAAGAGGATACGCTGATTGGTTTTGTCGTCATTCATAGCATTGAATGGAACAACCGCTGCGGACAACTTGCCATTGGCATCGGACTTGCCAAACATCGCAACAAGGGATATGGCACGGAAGCGTTGAATCTTATTTTACGATATGCATTCCATGAGATGAATCTGGACCGGGTTGGTCTCGATGTCATCGCCTACAACGCCAAAGCGATTCGCTCCTATGAGAAGGCTGGTTTTCAGTTGGAAGGACGGGCACGTTCCGCTGTATATCGTGATGGCAAGCGTTACGACCGCTTGATGATGGGAATCCTGAGACCAGAATGGGAAACACACAGTCAGATCCATACGGAGGGTGAACAAGTATGACCAAAAATGCAGAAGTTACTGCGTTTATTGAACAGATTCAGATCCCCTGGCAAATACAAGTCGCTGAACAATTGCGACAGTTGGTCCATGATACCATCCCTGACGTACAGGAACGTGTGCAATACAAGAAACCTCATTTTTTGAAAAACGGTAAGTACGCTGCGGTCATCTCTCCATCCAAACAAGCCGTGTCCTTCACCATCTTTCATGCAACTGGACTTGATCTACCCGATGGGATATTTGAAGGCTCGGAAGAACGCAAAACGATCAAGCTCAAGGAAAAAGATACACCGGATTATGAATGGTTGGCTGGACTGCTGAAGCAGGCATCTGCGGACTTGTAGGAAAATCTGACGTACATTATAAAGGCATCCCATGAAGTTCAAGAACTTACGGGATGCCCCTTTGCTATTGTTTGCTGCGACTGTCATTCCAACCCTAACAGCGGTGTAATATTACTAATAAGATGATTGCTAATAATAGCTTTTAATCATAGCTTCCACCATCAAGATTGCTGGTACGATACGGCGGTCATCTGACACGGCTCACATATGAACATGTAATACATACCCTCACCATACTCCTCAACTTCACCCCAATCCAGTTGTGCTACAGCCTTCATTCTCATGGAACAGCATGGACACGTTGGATACTCGGCATCCTGGACCCATCCCGGATGACCACCGACCTGAGATAACGATGGCTCCATCGCCCACTCACTGGCATGGAATGCATGACGTGATGCATCCGCAATCCGAAACTGCCGGCCCACATCCGGTGCAAGTTTACCATAGTCATCCAAGTCCATCTCTTCTGCTCCCACAGGCATCACGTTATGTGAACTCCATAACGGCTCCCCTCCTGCGTCCAGCTCCATGTAAACCACACCATAACTGCTGCATATCACGCAAGTCTGGAACTGAAGTCGCTCGGCATGCCAAGACACGTCCCGCAGTGCCGGATGCTTAACATCCAGATTAATTAAGGTCGTTAACGCACCACCACACCATGGACAGCAATTGTTGCTAGGAGTTAGCATCGAGAGCAAACCTCCGGCTATTGCCACGTTAGTTGCTTCACTCTCTTTTACTTTATAGAGTGAATAACTTGGGGTAGTGAATAATTCCCTGCGCTGCCCGTCTTTTGTAAGCTCCCAACCCGCTTCAGTGGTGTAATGCTCAGGTGCCACGTACAATTCGCTCGCCCAGGATGGCGGAGACTGTCTCCACTGCCTGAACTGCTGCACGACAACATCATCCCCGATATGAGCCAGCATGAGCAAAATATGGTTCCTATTCTCATCATCGGTGTTTACCTGCTGCAAGAGATGATCTCGCACTTCAGTCGAGGCACTTTTAACCAAAATGGCAGGATAATAAATCTTCTGTTCCAGCAGCTCAGGAATTTCGGCAGTTAACGATATATCATGGTAGCAGACCAGATATACCAGAATGTCTTTGGCCATATCTTCATCACCTGTACGAATCCGTTGCATCGCATAATCCTTCATCTGATCTTGTTGCTCTACAGACAAAGACAGATACACCTGTTCTTTAGATTCTTCATACGGCACGTAGCGAATTAGCGGATCGCGAACCTGAGGTTCGTGCATAATTTTCAAAATTCCCACCGGGTCTGTGATGCCCGCATACAAGTTTACGTCACGCCGATTCGCTTCAATGTATCTCTGGCGCTCCTCTCGCTCCATCTCCTGCTTGCAAGGCATGCAATACCCACCCGTTTTCGCCACTGTTGTAGGTAAAATGGTATTTGTACACCCTTCCCGTATACACGGAATTCGTTCTGTCATTTTTCCACCTCCTAAAATCCATGGAAAACACGCCACAATGTGACGTGTCTACTCCTTACTCCATATTTCTTCAATGCTACCTATCTCGTATTCGTATCTGGAAAATACAAATCAGGATCAGTGATGTCCCAGCTGATCCTTGGTGAATTCGTAAAAGGCAAGTGCATCTTCACTGCTGACAAAGCCTGCCTGAGCCATCTTTTCACTGCCGCCACCTTTGCCATTGTAGGCTCCAAGATTGCCTTTGAAGAAAGGTCCACAAGCCCATTCAGGCGGCTGTCCGTTCTGTGCCAGAACAACTTTGGCCTCTGAGATACTGGCAAAGAGTACAAGGCCTTCATGGTCTGCCGTCAGCTTGGTGGCAAGGCTCTGCATATCCTTGAGCGATTTGTCTTCAAAGACCTGAGCAATCACCAGCCCCTGCCGGGCGGCCAGAAGTTCCTCCGCATAATAGGCATCGTTCGTTGTTTTCACTGCATTCAGCTCGGTTTGCAGCTGTTTTTGCTCCAGCTCCATTTTCTCAATGCGCTCCAACAATTCGTCCTTGCTGGTCTTCAATTTAACCATGATGCTATTGAGCACGTTTTGTGTGGATGTGAATTCATTCAGCGCTCTTGTTCCACATTTGAAATAAATGCGGGTGCCGCCTTTCACTTTTTCAGTTTTCAGCAGTTTGATGATCCCAATCTCACCCGTCGCCGACACATGCGTTCCGCCGCAGGCGTTATACTCCACACCCTCGATCTCGACGATACGAATGTCTTCCGTTACCGTAGGCTGCTTCACCAGTGGCAATTGTGCTGCCTCTTCTGCTGTAACCCAGGACGTGTTGATGCGAGCGTTACGATAGATCTGGCGATTCACTTCTTGTTCAATGGCGGTCAATTGATTCGCTCCCAGTTCAGGCGCAGCCACATCAATCGTGTCATACTCCGTTCCAAGATGGAAACTGAGCGTCATGGCTTCAGTCAGCTTCAGAGTGATTGCCGATAACAAATGCTGACCCGTATGCTGCTGCATATGATCGAATCTGCGCTCCCAGTCAATCTCACAATGTACCTCAGTCTGTTCAGGGGCGCGTTCCAGCTTATGCCACACCTCGCCATCTTCAATGTTCACATCCAGAACTGCGATGCCACCAATTTGTCCCAGATCACAAGGTTGTCCGCCACCATGCGGGTAAAAAGCAGTCTCCGCCAGTGTGACATATATACCATCTTCCTTGTCCACTCTGCCTGTAACCGTTGTATGCCAATCTCTTGTATAAGCAGAGTCATAATAGATTTTTTGCGTCATTGAATCATCCCGATCCCTTCTCGTTCAAATGGTTTTTTACCGATCTGCACCTAACCTCCAGATTACACTATCTGGAACTGCGAATCCAATTTAAGGCACACAAGACCGCTCCTCCATATCAAAAAGACCACTCTGTAAGCCAAGCTACAGAGCGGTCCCCTTACTTATATCCACGTTTAATGTAACGTTGGATATGGTTTGACCCATGATTACACCGGAATGGAGATTGCAGTTATATTACTTATTACAGACACAAGAGCGAAGCAGACAGAAAGGACCTGAAGAAGCGAAGCGTACTCCTTTATCACCGGATTTCTCCCTTCAGGGGGAAATCCGGTGATAAGAGAAATCGAAAGGTTTTCTGTCTGTGTAGTTCCTGAGTGTCTAAATCAAGTATGGTCTGCAATCGGAGTGGTCAAGTGTAATCCTAGGTGCATTCCATATCTTTTTCACATTAAACCAAATTCCAAAACAGTGCGGTATTTGCCACCGTAACCATGGTGAACAATAATGTGTTCACAAATGCGGCAAGCCATACGTTATTCGTTTTTTCAAACAATTTGCGTGCATACACGGCAGCGATGATGAGACAAGGCACCAGTGCAAAGAGCAAAATGCCATTCAATGCCTGACCTGGATACAACGCCACACCTGTCATAAAGTCTTTGCCGTATTGCACTAGCAACCACAGCACCAACCCGCCAACATTCAGTACCATGGCCAGGAACATGCCCCCGCGTTTGCCACGTGTATTGGCATTCAGGGCAACCGCGCTGACAAAGTAATATATCAGGAAAAACGGGGTATAACGCAATGCGGTAATGAAGTGTTCACTCTCAAACGTACGGACCGCAAACGTCCAGATTCGGAAATCTGTTCCGAAGATCGCCTGTACTATGAATAACAATGAGTACCCAATAACTACCGCAAGTACTGCAGTTACCAAGCTGGCAATTATCGTAACAGGGTTCAGGCTGATACCATAATCGCTGAAACGAGTTCCAGCATCCTTTTTAGAGAAATAGTGGAATGCAAAGGTTACCAGGATCATAATTAAGGCCGATACCAACGCCCAGTACACAATCTGATTTGTTGTTGGTTCATTGAAATACGAACTTGTAACCAAAATCTTATCTGCATAGTTGAAGATGACCCACATTACCAGAGATACGATCGCGAGAAGCACACTGCCCACCGCAATATTGTTTACCCGACGGCTTGCGGAATAGTTGTTTCTTTTGCTTCCAGCCACGACGAATCCAATAATGGCACCAAGCACACTTACGATCAGCAAAATCAGAGCAATGATGCGGAGTACATTCAGTCCGCTCTCCTCTTTATCCATTAAGGTAGGGAACAAGATTGCTGGGATCAATGTGCTGAATGCAATAGCGAGCCAATACATTGTTTTTTGTTTCCCATTGACCGCTGCGGACACGGTTGCAATCTCACCTGTTGCCGCGTTACGCAAGAACGGAAGTCTGAGCAGCAACGTAATCAGCGGAACAATCATCAGGAAGAACCCGATCAGAGCGACAAAATTTAAGGCTTCCTTAGCCCACCAGATCTGATTACCGGAATCCAGATTCACATTTGTCTGGTTGGGTGAGGTCACACCATTGAATGCATGCGTGTAAAAGTCGATCAAATGACCGGTCGTTGTTCCCGAGAAATGGTTCCATGGGTGTGTTTGATTCGGTGTATACATAATGTGTTCACCCGTCTGAGAAGCACGTACCACCTTACCATCCACGGTTAGATCACCGGATGTTACTTCTTTAAATTGGTCCGTCTCGCCTTTTGGCACATCTGGCTTAAGTCCAAGGAAAGCTTTACCCGAAGCAGTTGCAGCAAAGTCCTTACGAGTTACGGTACCTTGCACTTCTTTCTCTGCCGCTGTTTTTTCTTCATCTGATTTGTTGAAGAAGAATTCGTCATACTTACCTGCAATCATGCCTACAGTCCGGCTGCCATATGCTGCTTGAAGCTGATCTTGAGGTGCAACAGCTGCGGCGTAGGAGAAATCCGAACCAACGGAGATACCTGTATAGATCATGCGGTATCCGGTTTGCAGGGAACTCATCTCATCCATGTACATGGATAGCAATGTTGAGAACCCACCCATGGAATGACCGCTAACTGCGACATAGGCATTGCCTTGCTCATCTTTTTTGGTGAAGTCCTGCTCATAGATATATTTGGCGGCATCAAATTGCGAGTAGATCCAGAACGTGCCAAACAGGTCCTTCACAGGAATATCTGCACTCCAGCGAGAATCGCCATGGTCGTACATGTCCAGTGCAAGCACGATGTAACCGCGTCGTGACATTTCAATGGCAGGTGCATCCTGCATTTCTTTGGTATTCAGATACCCGTGAGTTGTAATAATAACTGGACGTTTGTCATCTGCACCCGCGCCTTTAGGCATGTAGAGCAGGCCTGACAGTGTTCCGTGCTCAGCTTGGAATTTGATCTCTTTGACCTTCACGGAATAGAAGGACGTATTGAACATTCCGGCAAACAAGCTACCGAAAATAACCAGAACTAGTGATAAAACCAGCAACCCCTGCGGTTTTTTCAAGAATGATGTGACTGTTCTCATAGAAAACTCCTTTAATAAATATAAAATGTTAGATAAATAAATGAACATATGCGTGAAAAAATAAGATATACCCATTGATGTAAATGATAACATGTAAAAATTGACTTAATATGGCCTAAAAAAGGCACACATAAAGACGCCGGACATCCGGCGCCGTTACCTGTGTCAATCACTGCATATCATATTGAATTTTGGATGATTGAAACCAATCTTATTTCATCGACTCGGACAGCTCTGTGAAAATAACACCCAGCGCATACGCGCCTGCATCCGGGTAGCCCAGACTACGATCGCCGACGGCACCTGCACGTCCCATACGTGCTACGATGTCTTCGGTTTTCTTCGCACCTTCAACGGCTGCTGCTGCACCTTTGGCAAATGCTGTTTTGAAGTCATCTCCAGACTCCGCACTTTGTGTCCAGGAATCGGCACACGGAACGAGTGCATCGATCAAGGTTTTATCACCTACAACGGCGCCACGTCCGAAGGAACGCTCTCCAGTAGACTGAATCCCTTGCACGGCTGCATGGATCATCTCAGCGAATTCAGCAACGTTTAATTGCTGTTTATCCCCTACAGCTTTGCCAGCTGCACGGAATGCCGAACCCCAGATCGGGCCGGATGCGCCGCCACAATATTCCATGATGACCAAGGAACATGCATCCAGGAACGATCCGATGTCTTTTTTATCTTCGTTAATGATGTGGTTCCATTCGCGTTTCAACTGGCGGAAGCCTTTTGCCACACTCATACCAAAATCGCCATCACCGGCATGGGAATCCAGTTCACAGAACGGTACTTCGTTCTTGATGATGATCTCACCCATTTTATCGATCAGGTAGACGACATTGTCCAGTGAAAATTGATTGCCTTTGATTACCGCAGCTGATGCATCCGTCTCCACTTCGTAAGATACGGGAGCGTCTTCACCCACAACAGCCTCCAGCGCTTCAGAATACGCCACTGGTGCTACTGGAGGGCCGGATACTTTAAATGCAGGTGTATCACTTTCCTTGAACAACAGCGTTTTTAGTTCATCATCCAGTTTCAGGATCGTAACCGATGCACCCGCCATATCGATACTTGTCATGTAGTTGCCCACAAACGTAGTAGCGACCTTCAGACCTGCATGTCCTGCAAGTTCACGCTGAACTGAATTGTTGAGCAGGTAAAGTTCTTGCAGTGGTGTTGCACCAAAACCATTCACGAGCACCGCAATCTCAGCGGATGCATCATTGTCCAGCTTCATATCTGCGAGCAACGCTTCGACCATACGTCCTGCCAATTCATCAGCCGATACGATTTTCTCCCGGCGAATCCCTGGCTCACCATGAATCCCTACGCCGAATTCCATCTCATCTTCAGCAATTTCGAATGTAGGCGTGCCTTTGGCGGGTACGGTACAGGATGTGAATCCAAAACCAATACTGCGCACGTTCTGAGCTGCTTTCTCGGCAACGGATTTCACATCTGCCAGACTGCGGCCTTCTTCCGCTGCTGCTCCGGCAATCTTGTGAACCAGTACAGTGCCGGCAACACCACGACGTCCGACGGTATACAAGCTGTCTTGTACAGCGATGTCATCCTCAACACGCACATATTGTACGTCGATGCCATCTTCTTCAGCCAGATGCGCTGCATTCTTGAAGTTCATCATGTCGCCGCTGTAGTTCTTGATGATCAAAAGTGTTCCCTTATTGCTGGCTGTTGCCTTGATCGCTTGGTATACCTGGATTTGGGAAGGGGATGCGAACACATCTCCACATACGGCTGCATCCAGCATCCCTTTACCCACATAACCTGCGTGAGCCGGTTCATGTCCACTGCCGCCGCCACTGATCAGGCTGACTTTATCAGCCTGGATCTCTCTGCGTTTGATGACTTTATATTTTTTCAGAAATTCAAGCTCCGGGTGTGCAAGCGCAATCCCGTTGCACATTTCCATAACAACATGTTCGGCCTGGTTAATAATTTTCTTCATTATTTTACCTCCCGGCGAGCTGCTTTGTACTCACGACCCATGCGGTCAGCCGCTGCTATGGCAGCAGCCACTTCAGGAACAGTGATTGGGAACGGCATGGCGTGAATGGATTCTTCCGGAATACAAGCGATCTCTGCCACTTTCAACAGTTCTTCCTGACTAATTGTATCTACACCGATATCCGCCAAGCTGATCGGCAGTCCCACTTCGAGACAGAAGTCCATGACTTCATGCAGCTCTTCAGTTGGTGCATTTTCGAGTACAAGTTGTGCAATCGTACCGAAGGATACTTTTTCACCGTGGAAGAAATGATGTGTGCCTTCCAGAACAGTCAAACCGTTGTGGATCGCATGTGCTGCGGCCAGACCGCCACTTTCGAATCCAAGACCTGACAACAGAATGTTGGTCTCAACGATGTTTTCCAGCGCTTGTGTCACAACGTTACTGTCGCTCGCTACTTTTGCTTTTGCACCGTCAGTCAGCAGCATTTCATAACACAGTTTTGCCAGTGCAAGTGCAGCATTTGTACCTACTGCAGATGGTGTGTATCCTTCGCGGGAACCCATTGGCAGACTTGCGTTTACACGGGAATAGGATTTCGCTGTTGCTCTTGCTTCGAAGTATGTAGAGAGCGCATCTCCCATACCGGATACGAGGAAACGTGTTGGTGCATTAGCAATTACCGTTGTATCAACGAGTACCACACTTGGGCTTTGTTTGAAGTAAGCATAGTCATCGAAAGAACCATCCGGTGTGTACAATACAGCCGAGTGACTTGTCGGTGCGTCTGTTGCCGCAATCGTTGGGCAGATGATCAGTGCTTCGCCTTCAGCTACACATTTCGCAGCATCGATCGCTTTACCGCCACCAAGACCGATGGTAGAGTCACATCCTTTTTCCTTCGCGATCGCTTGCAGACGAGCAACTTCCTCACGGGAACATTCCCCTTTAAAACCGCTTTCAACAAACGTAATATTAAATTTCTCTGCTGTTGCATCCAGCTTTGCTTTGACACGCTGTACATCATCCGGATGTGCAATCAGCAAGGCCGATTCTCCGAAGGATTTAACAAAGTACCCCAGGTTCAACAACTCGTCTTCGCCTTGTACATATTTAGTTGGGCTGATAAATGCTTTTCTCATAATATTATATGCCTCCTAAGGATATGAAATCGTGTAGTGATTACATCAAATTTTAATTTCTTACAATTGACCTTAATATAACGCATGAGCGGCAGGTTTACAGTGGACTTTGATAACAAATTATTATAATTTACAATCGTAATTTTTTGCTTTTTAGCGCAATCATGGTATGTTATTGTCATGAGATGGTTGAATTTTGACCTCCCATTATACATTACCCGTCATCATTACATCTTAATATGTACAACTTGCTAACTTTTAACGGCCTAAATTATGAATCAGGTTAGCCTATGGAGGTTGCACCAATGATCAAAGAATATCTGCATATCAATAAAATTCTCGACCTTAATAAATGGAAGCGTCTACAAGATTCTCTCGCAACAGTAACCAAACTGGCGATCCTCACCGTTGATTATAAAGGCATTCCCGTAACCAGTCATAGCAGCTGTCAGGCTTTCTGCCAGAATGTGCGTAAAGACCCGGAGCTTCTCCCCTACTGCCAAAAATGTGATTCACGCGGTGGTCTGGAAGCCGTTCGATTGAACGAGCCTTATGTGTATTTATGCCATTTCAATATTATAGATATCGCGATTCCGATCACAATTGATGGCAAATATATCGGCGCTGTCATGGCAGGACAAGTGAAACTCGCCGACCCCGAAAAGGGTAGCGACTTGGAGCAAATTGTCACGTCCAAAAACGTACCCATGCATGCAGCCAAGCTGGAGGAATTAAAGGACGATTACGCCCAGCTGCCTGTCATGACCTATGAAGAGATTGTGAAAATCTCCAACATGTTATCCCTGCTCTGCAACTACATTGTGGAAGAAGCACTCAACAAAAATCTGTTAGTGGAAATGTTCGAGAAAGCTTCAGGCAATCAGGAGTCGTTAAACCTCTCCACCATTCTGCCTGGGTACTCCATTCGCAATATCGAGTCGATCAAAAAAGAGATGACCAATGCGATTGCAGATGCCTATCTCAAGAACAGCCCAAGTGATGCGGAAAGCTCCAGTCCGGTGCTTCAGCCTGCTTTTGAATACATTCACAGTCACAAAAGCGAACAGGTTTCGCTCAAACATATGGCTGATCTATGCCACCTGAGTCCGAGTTATTTCAGCAGACTGTTTGCCAAGGAAACGGGTGAGAACTTCACAACCTACCTTGCAAAACTCAAGATTAAGTGGGCCAAGCAATTGCTGGAGGTCACCGACATGCCTGTCTCACAGATCAGTGACGAGCTGGGATTCAATGAATCGGGATATTTTATCAAAATATTCAAAAAGTTCGAGGAAATTACGCCTGCTCTCTATCGTAAATACCTCCAGGAGAAAATGTAGATTCACTGATACTTTTTTCGTATCAAAGATGAGGTTAAAAGATATTTCACCTATTAATCTGCCATTGTTACAATGGAGTCCAGATGACTTAGGGAGGCGACATGAATGGAATATCGTAAATTAGGAAACAGTGGATTAACCGTCAGTGAGATTTCACTCGGCAACTGGATTACGCATGGAGCGCAAGTCGAGGATGGAATAGCAGAAGCTTGTGTGCGAACGGCATTGGAGACAGGTATTACCACATTTGATACCGCAGACGTGTACTCCAATACCAAGGCAGAAACCGTACTGGGACAAGCACTTAAGGATATACGAAGAGAGAGTATTGAACTGTGCACCAAAGTCTGTCACCCAACCGGCACAGGTCATAATGACCGCGGACTTTCACGTAAGCACATCATGGAAGCCTGCAATGGTTCATTACGGCGGCTACAGACTGATTATATCGATGTCTATTACGCTCACCGTTATGATTACAACACTCCGCTGGAAGAGACGTTTCTGGCATTCTCCGATCTGGTGCGTCAGGGCAAGGTTCATTACATCGGGGTGAGTGAATGGAACGCGGATCAGATTGCAAGAGGAGCCGCTTTGGCGCGGGAACTTCACGTCCCCTTCATTGCAAGTCAGCCCCAATATTCAATGTTATGGCGTGTGATTGAGCAAGAAGTGGTGCCTGCAAGCGACCAAGCAGGACTTGGACAGATTACATGGTCTCCACTGGCTCAGGGTATACTATCAGGCAAATATGCACCTAACGAAGCATTGCCCACCGGATCACGTGCAGCTGCTGAGGCAGGAGCACCCTTTTTCAATAAACTGGCTGGACAGTGGTTACGCGAAGATGTTCTTACCGCTGTGCAACAGCTTGTTCCGCTCGCTAAAGAGATTGGCCTAACTCTTCCTCAACTCGCTGTGGCGTGGGTTCTACAGCATACGTATGTTAGTTCCGTCATTATCGGTGCATCCCGACCGGAGCAGGTATTGGAAAATGTAAAAGCCTCCGGTGTAAAACTGGACTCTGCGATCATGACTCGTATTGATGAAATACTGAATCCTTGGATTGAGCGTGATCCAGCCAAGACGGGTTAAACACATTCATCAACAAAGTTCATAAAACGGGATACCACTTCCTGATTCATATCCGTCCGCCATGCCGTATACAACGGTACGGAGGGCGGATTTTCTTGTAATGGAAGAAAGACTACACCCTTTCGCTGGAACACATCCACTGAGGAGGGAACAATGGAAATACCCATGCCCGCTGCAACGAGATTCACAATCGTATACATTTGGATCGCTTCCTGCGTAATTCGAGGGTCTACACCATGCTCCCTGCAATAATCCAGAACGAGACGATGGAACGGAGAACCCAGATGCCTTGGGAATAAAATAAAATCTTCATCCGCCAGTTCTCGAATTGAAACTTGAGTCTGAGAAGCCATCGGGTGATGATCTGGCAATACGGCAATCAACGTTTCCATCTGACAGGGACGGAACGAGACATGACGATTATCTTCCTGATATCTCAAAAATCCAACATGGATCTGTCCGTCTTCCAATGCCTGTAATTGTTGGGACGAAGTCATCTCACGTAATGTCAATTCAATCTGCGGATACGCAGTGCGAAATTTTCTAAGCACCTCCACCATGATCCCGCCCGAAGCGGAATCCACGAAGGCTACGGATATATGCCCAATGATGCCCTGATCTGCCTTTTGCGTAAGCTGAATGGATCGTTCGAGCTGGGCCATGATGAGTCTGGCCTGTTCCAGAAATATGGCACCTGCTGGCGTCAAACGAACCATTTTTCTCGTGCGCTCCAATAACTTTACGCCAAGCTCTTCCTCCAGATTTTGAATCTGCTGGCTCAGGGGTGGTTGCGTCATGTTTAATTTTTCCGCTGCACGGTGAAAATGAAGTTCCTCCGCCACAGTGATAAAATATCTTAACTTACGAATATCCATAGGTCTGTTGCGCTTCCTTCCGTCTCCCTGTTAATTCATCTGTTCCTGTACCCAGATCGCGGACTCCGTCAGCTGCGTCATTAAATCATTAAAGTCTGCTGCAATCTCTCGAATTGGTGTATCTCCTGCATCGTGGATCAACATCAGGATTTTGCCCGAGGTCTGATCGAGCATAGCCATACTTCCTTCGCCAAATCCACCAATCGGGAACGGATTGAGGTCATCCGTCAGCTGGTACTCTTTCTTAACTTCACGGTAGATTTCCAGAAACTCGGGATATGCCCAATCCAGTTCTTTGGCTGAATACAAGGCTGGATCGCCGAAATTACATGCCCCGAATTCGAGCAGAAGTGCACGGTACGCTGCGGGCAGTTTTACGTTATACTTTTGCTCAATATCCTCAATGCTCTGTTGCGTTTCCGGCGTGCACCCTTCTCCCATTGTCGTATCGTAAGCTTTCACCAAAAGATCACGAATCGGTTCCAATTCCATCGACTTCACTTGAACTCCCCCTTTACACTAGAATCCGCTTGTTATCTCACCTGTGTACGCAATTCTTGATCCAGCCATTCCAGTGCTGCACGCAGCTTATCCTGGGGAAGTTTCTCATAACGATCCCCCGTGGACAATTCAAAAGCACAGCTGTTCGCACTCGTCTTGTTCAGATATGAAGTCATTCCTATACCAAACCGCTGAGCCATTTGCACAAGGATTGGTTCAACTTCGGTAGCACCGAGCGCAAGATGTACATGGAACATATTGGATACCGGGACTTCGGGCAAGGTATGTATCCCGTGACATGCATTCAATAGAGATGCCAGTTCTTTAGCCTGCTCATAATAAAGCTCCATTTTTCCAATGCGTTCATTGAAATAATACTGGGAGCTCAGAATGTACGGATACAGACCGATCAGATCTCCGCCGTGCCGCCGTTTCCATACTTTTGACTCTTGCATCACATCCGTGTCTCCGGCCAATATGGCCCCCGCAATGCCCCCGATCCCTTTGTAAAAAGACACATACACCGTATCAAACAGACTGCAAATCTCCGCAGGCGTTTTCTCGTAATAGGGAGTAATCTCAAACAGGCGTGCCCCGTCCAGATGCAGCTTAATCCCGCGTTCACGGCAATAGGCCGAGATCGCTTCCAGTTCTTCATACGCTGGCAACTGCCCGCCAATCTCGCGTTGTGGCAGTTCCAACAGCAGGCAGGCAATGTCCTGATCAAGCGCCTGTACATCTTCCAAACGAATCAACCGATCCTTGTCCGCCAGCAAAATCGATTCAATCTGGTGTAACTCTTTCAATCCGTCTTCCTCATGGATTTCCAGATGACACAGAGGGTGGTAAGCTACCCGTTTTACACCTTTGCGGTCACACCAGATCCGTAATGCAATCTGCTGGGCCATCGTTCCGCTTGGGAAAAATACCGCCGATTCCTTGCCGAGAATGTCAGCCATCTGTTGCTGAAATTCTTCAATGATGGAGCCGTTGCCGTAGTGGTCACTGAACACCTCCCCATCGATCTGGTCCAGTACGTTCTGAAGTACCTTCACTTGGCGACTGCCATGACCACCTATAATAAAGTCTGCCTGATTAAATGCATCACCCAACGTTAGCGCAGTTTCTTTCAAGATCACTCACTCCTTTATAGTGCATATTCATAAACAGACTTTTGAACAACCTCTTATAGTTCTGGTTCTGTAATAATCTCAACCAAAGCGCTCAGCGCACTAGATATATGTTCACCACGGGAATACACAAATCCTACTTCCAACCGGCAATAGGGATCTGGCAAAGACATCACTGAGATCTCACCTCTTAATTCTGCTTTGGTAACTGAAGACCGCGGCAGCAATGATACACCGAGCCCGGCAGATACTCCATTCAGAATCGTGTCCAGTGTTCCATATTCCATAATGCGCAGAGAGTGGATACCCTGATCTTTCAAAAAGGATTCCGCCTGAGTGCGATGTGTGCATCCGATCTCAAAAAACAACATCGGCCTGGACAATAACTCGTGTATCTCATGCACTCCAGGTTCAGCGATCAACACCAATTCCTCGTCATACATCTTCATATAGTTCAGCTCAGGATGATCGATTGGGCCATATATTAAAGCGCCATGTAATTCATGTTGAATGACCTTCTGGTTCAGCTCATGGGTCCCACCCGTGACAAGCGAATGGTGTACCTCAGGGTAGCATGAACTGTATTCAGCCAAGAGCGGCGTGAGGAAAGTGGAAGCTGCTGTCTCACTGGCACCCAGACGAAGCAGGCCGGACGGCGGGTTACCCACTTGTGTGGCCTGCTCTGCTTCATATAATAATTGCAAAATTCTATCCGCATACACAAGCAGATTCTCGCCCGCTGGTGTAAGAGACATCCCCCGATTGGAACGATGAAACAGCGGTACTTGTAGCTGTGTCTCCAACTGTTTTATTCGTGTGGTCACATTGGATTGTACATAATTAAGTGCGAGTGCAGCTTTACTGATACTACCTTCGCGGGCAACCGCCTGAAATATTTTCAAATCACCTGCATCCATACCTTGATCACCTGCTCGTCGTTATATCGGCATTCTTCATCATCTAATTCATGCAAAGTGTTTATCTATTATTTTCAATGATACTGACAATCATTTTTGTTCATTTTACGTGAATCTGCACCATCTGTACAATGAGGCTCAGTAGTGAAATCTGATTATATCGACAGGAGGAATATTGAATATGAAAGCTATCGTACATTCAGGCCAGAGCGGCCTTGCAGGTCTTCAATATACAGAGTCAACATCTCGTGTACCAGAAGCCGGGGAAGTGCAGATTCAATTAAAATCCGCTGGTATCAACCATCGGGATCTATTCATCATGGCAGGACGCGGAACCCAGGACACCCCGCTCATTCCCGGTTCCGATGGAGCAGGTATTATCGTAGCGATTGGCGAAAGCGTAAGAGGGTGCGCGATAGGAGATGAAGTCATTATCCATCCTACACTCGGTTGGGAAGTTGCAAGTAACGTGCCCATCGTGCCCGATATTGTTGGTGGTCCTACGGATGGAACGCTGGCTCAATATATCACGTTACCTGCTGAAAATGCCCTGCCTAAGCCAGCCCACCTATCTTGGGAGGAAGCAGGCGTGCTGTCCCTTTCGGCGTTGACGGCCTACCGTGCTTTGTTCACTCGCGGTGAACTGAAACAAGGTGAACATATCCTCATTCCCGGTATTGGTGGTGGTGTAGCGACCTATGCCCTGCTCATGGCTGTCGCTGCTGGTGCCAAAGTGACTGTTACCTCCAGAAGTGAGGCCAAAAGAAATGAGGCGCTGCGCTTGGGTGCTACCCATGCTTTAGATAGTCATGCCGATTGGTGTATGCAGAACGATCTGGAACCTGTGGACATCATTTTGGATAGCATCGGACAAGCCATGTTCCCCAAATATTTTGATATAATCAGACCAGGTGCACGTATCGTGATGTATGGTGCAAGCTCGGGGGATGATCTGACCGTACCCATTCGCTCCATCTTCTTCCCGCAGATCAGTCTGATCGGCACCTCTATGGGTAGCCGTGAGGAGTTCGTCCAGATGCTGCAATGGGTGGAGCAACAGGACATACATCCTGTGATCGATAGTGTATATCCGTTGCAAGATGTAGCGAAGGCATTCGAACGCATGGAAAAAGGCGAGCAGTTTGGTAATCTGGCTATACGTATGGAGTGACATCTGTTTTGAGAGAGACCTTCATAGCTTGTTAAATATTGATTTATGATAATTGGGGTGAATCCATTTGACCCGTCTCGCTAAACGTATATTAATTTTTCTGGTCGCTATTATGCTTTTGGCCCAAATTCCTATGTTAAAAGAAACCTTAGCCCGAGGAGTTACTACGTTATATGTGAAGATAAAGTGTCCCGAACATTCCTTTCAATTCCAAGACTTCAACTACGAGTCTCATTTCGGGAACTATATCATTTCTTATACTGATCAAGACGAACAACGTATTAGTCTGATGCTTGAGCCCAAATTTTTTCCGGTGCTCATTACGTATGATCCATTGAATCAGCCCATGAAAGAATAGTAGGTTCACGATATTAATTATTCAGGAGGTGTAATTACATATGGACAATCGATCGCATCTGGTAGAATTGGTTCGCAAACTGATGGACGCCGAAGGAAGCGAAGCCGAGTTGGATGACATGTTGACGGAGCTACAACAGCGGGTGCCTCACGCTGAGATCAGTAACCTGATTTACTGGGATGATCGAGACCTGACGCCGGAACAGATTGTAGAGGAAGCGTTGGCAGCTCGTCCGATCATTCTTCCGCCCCCATCTTCATATTCTTCAGGAGGTGAATGATGCAGATGTCTGATATGAATCATTTCAATCATAACAACAATGAACACCCTGATTTTAACGAAATCAGTGGTGAAGAGAAAATCCAGGCACTTCGTGATCTGATCGAACTAACCGATAGCCAACTTACACATCAAGTTCTATCTATCGGTACGGATACACATGAAGAGGATCTCATCCGTATCGAAGCATGGCGAGCTTTGGGCATGGCCGAGTCTTCCTCACTTTTGGATGAAATTCGTCATGCTGCCGCACAACTTGTTCGTGACTCGGAAGAAGATGAGGATGTACAGATTTATGCTTTACAGACTCTGACCTTGTTACCTGCTACGGAAGCTGAGATTACGTTGGCCCAGGATGTATTGTCGGGGAATGCCTATATATTACTTCAAGGTGCAGCTTTTGCTATTCTTGCTGCTCACAAACATGTTCTTGGCGCAGTCCTTGCGCTAAAATCTCTTCAATCTCATCCGCATTTCGGCGATTCCGCCAAGCGAGAACTGCATTCCATAACAGGAAGTGATGATCTATGAATCAGGACCATGAACCATTTTCACCAGGAGCATCAGAAGAAGCAGAAGCATCAGGAGAGCATGCTACGAAGGCTGTTTACCTCACCCAAGGTGAAATCAACGCCCTACAGAAAGCTATTCTGTTCCTCAAGTTTGAATCTGAAGAGACGGCCCCTTACTCTATGCGGGCAGTCCGCTACTTAACAGTGTGTTGGAAATGGAACGGGATGTCAGCTCATTTGGTGAGTACGCCAAAGAACTTCACTCTCGTCTAAACGAATATGCGGAACGTTTCATGCGCGCCAAGGTGGGGCGTTCATATACAGAAGAATTGGCACCGCGTGAACGAACAGAGGAGCAGAAGAACGAAATTCTTAGATCCTGCATGTATCCGTATCCGGTTAAATGAAAAAATCCTCCATACTCTCTTTCAGAGCATGGAGGATTTTCATTTCGTTATTAGGACGTACCATCTGTTAAACTGAACATCATTGTAGCAAATACAAGTCTACGGTGTATGTTTGTCTACGTACTGTAGAGTCCCTTTAGGAAACTCATTCCATTCACCGGTTAATGAGAACTGTTGTGAACCTGTATATATCCCCCGTTTTCGAATAAACGTCCCGCCAGCAGGCATGAATTGATCATGTGAAGTTGGATCACCTAGGACATCTACGATTCGTCCATCTTTTCTCAGAATGAGCGCAACGACATTATACTCATTCGGATTATACAATTCCAATTCATCATTGTAGTACCAAGCTGACGTTATATCGAAAAAGTCGTAGAACGTATAATTGATGTTTAAATAAGGTAACCCTGCAGTAACATCAGATATGTTTTTTGTTGTCACTTTCATTGTGGATGTCTTTTTCATCCACTGATGAACTTCCAACTGATATCCGGTTGCTTTATGCGACGGATCACCGTCACCTGTGTAATAAAGTTGAACTACACTGCGTCCGTCCCCTGCATCTGCATACTGAGAGAAGAACAACTCTGAGGTGCCCTGATTTTTCGAGTTTACCTGAATGACCACGGCCCTACCGTCATCCCCTATAATCCAGAATAATAACGGAGATACACTCAAAGGGATCTGGGAAGTATTAATCGTATCCGGTCCTGTAAACGTCGAATCCGGCGTACCGCTATATACTTTAAAACTCGCCTGCCCAGGGAACCAATTGGAAGCTGTAAGGGTTAGAGGATCTATTACACCATACTTCGTGTTGATCTGCATAACTCCACCGTTAACCAAAGAAGAAGTGCGAACGTTGAAGGTGTAATCTACCTGTCCACCTTTTCCATCCTTTGCTGTTATCGTTAAAGGAGCAACTACATTCCCTGTTCCCGGTTTTAGTATAATCTGGTTACCATTAATGCTTGCATTCACCGCTTCATTTGAGCTGTTGCTTATCGTGAATTGCAACGCATCTCCATCGGGGTCACTGAATAGTTGACTCAGATCATACGTGCGCTCATTCGTTACATTAGGTGTCAATACTTGTTCGTAAATGCTACTTACTACCTCAGGGGCCAAGTTAGGGCCAGTAGGCTCTCCTTGTATAGTCACGCCAAAGGACGCTTGTTCACTACGCCCTTTCTGGTCATATACCGTTAACGTCACTGTCGTATTTCCTTCAGCAACTGGAGCAACAGCTATCAGTGAACCATTGGCAGAGACTGTCGCAATATTGGTATCTGCTGAGGAAGCATCCACCGTTAACGTGGCTGTATCAAAATTCATCAGGTACGACGTCAAATCAAGATTCAGAGCAGACCAAGGCCACGTTACCGTTTGATCCGGAATTGAACTGATATTCCCAGATTCAAGAACTTCAATGTCAATATAGGCTGACGCTTCTTTTCCATACATATCTTTTGCTTTGATGTTAGCTTGAAATTTGCCAACCTGTCTTGGATGAATAATCAGCTTGTTTTCTTGAATATCCACCGCTGCGATCAGGAGATTATTGAAATCAAGTGGTGTATTAAACTCTAATGCATCTCCATCAGGATCATCAAAATAATCCGAGAGATTAATGACCGCATCTTCCTTACCTACAAACACCGTTTGAGCAGGTAGATGCTGAGTAAGCACTGGAGAAGCATTAGGCTTAGGATTAACCCTTATCTGAAATGCAGTTGAAATGAGACCACCTTTTCCATCCTCAACTGAATAATAAATGATGTATTCTCCAAATTCTATAGCGGTAAAGTTCAGTACACCCGCTTCCTCCTTGACAATTAAGTGAGGATTAGAGGAGTATGCACTGAATGTGAGCGGGTCACCATCCGGATCTTTATAATAATCATTTAAGTCAACCGAGGGGATAGGATCGGTGAGGAAACCCAGGTATGCTTCAATCCATCCTGGTGAATTTCCTACCGGATTATGATTTGGAACGAGTAGAATATCGATTTCAAAGAAGTCTGTAGTAATTCCTCCGTTACCGTCATTCACTGTGTATGATATCGTATACGTCCCATTTTGAAGTGATGTTAACTTCAGTTCACCCTCATTCTCCTCTACTGTTACCCCGTCTGGATTGGATGAAGTCGCTGTATACGTCAAAGGGTCACCGTCTGGATCAGTATATATCTCGTTCAACTTTACTAGAGGGATGTCATCCCCCAGGTATACCTCTATTTTCGATGGAGCTTCCCCCACAGGCGCGCGATTGAGTGGTGGCAGAACAACAACTTTCATGTCGAGTTCAGTAATTCCCGTACTGCCATCATCTGCAATTTGTCCATCATCCACCTTAATTTTAAGAACAACTTCCCCTGCCTTTTTAGGCGTTAACCTCAATACAGATTCAGCATAGTTCGATTTCACGATTTCAGTGTCCACGATTTCCGGGGCACTGTTTGTTACACTGTATAGCAACTCCGATTCATACTTTACATCATCCATAACATAGACCATGAGATCCACATCCTTGCTACCTGACTCAGCTATCAATTCCTGATCAGGAATTGGTGATGCAAGAGGAGGTCTATTCACGTAGACTTCGAATGTGGATCTCAGCCTTTTACCACGACCGTCATTGGAAGTTACTGTTATGGTAGCCGTGCCATCCTCCAAGGGAACAACATCCAATTGCGATCCATTCAGGATAACCTTTGCAACGGCAGGTTTGGATGAACTGATCGTATAAGTTACCGAGTCACCATCCGGATCAGTCACATAGTTGTTTAGGTTTAACGTTGCTCCTTGTCCATTCCGCGTAAACTTGCGACTTTCGAATGATTTGAGTAGTTCAGGAGCACGATTGGCAACAACAGGAGATGTTCCGCCTCCACTCCCCCCACTTGCTCCCCCTAACGAAGGAGATACCGGATTTGGAGATGACGTTCCTGTATTTCCACTTACAACTGAGGACGAGACTCCAGCAGCCAAAGAAATCTCCGAAACTTTCACATTGCCCGCCACATTAACCTGCGCGGAAGGGTTTTTCACTTGAAGCTGTTGAATGGAGCCTGATGCATTAATGTTGACAGCGCCTGTCCCATCGACATTGAGTTGCTGTAAAGTGATGTTACCGTTGAGTTGCAGGGACTTGGATGTATTCATATGAACCGTATCAACGGCTCCTTGTAGCTCCACTTTGCTTGTACCTTCGAGAATATTTAATAACGGGAGATTAGCTGTTTTCCCGATATCAAGCATACTGTCTGATCTAATGTTGACTTCTTGAGTGCGGGTATCCCCTGTTAGTGCCACATGTACATCGCTTTTATCTACATCCACATTATTGAGAGTGGAATTGTCAAATACAACCGTATTACTATCACCGCCATAAACGAAGACAGACTGTTTCACACTGATATTTTTGGCATAAAAATCATGTTTGACCTCGGGGGCAATCGTCAGCTTGCCCTCGACTGTAAGTCCTTCCACTGAAACAAAGTCTGCCTTCGTCGTTAGATCCCCATGAATTATGGCGTCTCCACCATCCAATAGCAGATTTCCGCTAAATTCAGCTTTTCCTGGGGCTGCATCCTGACCCCCCGTTCTAATTTCCAACCCGTTGATCTCGGTGAGTGTATGATTTTGACTCTTAAACCGTATTCCAGCCTGAACCAGTACAGCCTTATTGCGATTATTCAAAAGGCCTCCCACTTGTTCAGAAATCTGATAGACAACACCGTTGATCTGAATCTGCTTTCCTTCGATTGACTGAATGACAGACAAGCGGTTTTCCGGGAATAGGGTCGACAACAACATGCCTATGGCTTCGCCCCGAACAAGCCCTTGTTTAACTTTATTAGGTCCCTGATATTCGCTTAGAAGTTCAGCCTTCTCAGCAGTTCGAATATATGGAGCAGCCCATGTACTCGCTTCTTTCCAATCTGAGGGAAGAGAATCTCCCTGAACTTCTTGTTTAGCCAAAGCCGTGGCTCTTACCAGAACTGTCACCAGTTCCTGTCCAGTAATCTGGGCCTGTGGACGGAAACGCCCTGTTGCATCTCCTTGTAAAATCCCCGCCTTCTTGACCGCATGAATCGAAGGTGCTGACCAACTAGTAGATTTCACATCCGTAAAAGATGCTGAGACTGACTTGTCCAGTGTGAGACCCAGAGCTTGAGCAAGAACAACTGCCAGTTCCTGACGGGTGATTGGGTCAGCTGCACGAACATTCCCATCCGGATCACCTTTGATGAACCCCATGGTTACGGCCCTATTCATAACATCGTTTAATTTGCTATTGTTATTATCATCTGAGGATATGTCAGACACAGACATAGTCTGCGCCTCCGACTTATCATGTTGTGCAGATACAGGTACAGTGTTGGAAAGAAGCAACGCAATCAAAGCGAGCTGCACAGTCCTTCTTATTTTGGACATAGATGTTCTCCTTCATATGGGATATTCAAAATTAAGGAATCAAAGGTGAGGATGTGTAGTTACCCAGACCGTTGTAATAGTTCTCTCCTTGTTGGATCCATCGTGCCCCGTCATAATTTGCATCACCATGAACATTGCCTGACGTCCTTGTTAAAGATTGCGCAGGCTTCAAGATGGCTGTATCCATAGGTTCCCCATCGTTAATCTGATAGAGTATCAAAGTAATGTCTTGGGGTTGATCAATATCAAAATTAAAAGACATATAATAGATTTCGTCCTCATTGATCGGGAAATCTGTGGAGTCATCGGCAATGACCATTGTTTTATAAGGTGCAATGATAGTTCCAGAAGCAAACGTAATCGGATCGTCTATATCACTACGTTTAATCTCAAAGTGACTGAGTTCAATTGGTTTGGACGTTGGATTATACAGTTCGATAGCCTGAGTAGTGCCTTCTCCCCAGACCACCTCGGAAATAAACAGGCCCTTCCCTGCATCCGGGTCCTCCACCTTAACCGTGAATGTGGTCTCAGCGTCTTTACCAGCGGGATCAGTAGCCTTGACGCTAACGGTGGCAGAACCATTAACATTCTTGAGATCTAAAGTCAATATATCTCCTTGTACACTCACTTCTACCACAGCGGGATCAGAAGATTGCGCTGAATACGATAGAATGTCGCCATCCATATCAGCGAACACATCAGCCAAATCAACTGTCTTACTCACGGTACCCAATTCAACCACAACAGTTGGCAGTGTTTTTACCACTTCAGGAGCATGGTTGATTGGTGGTTGTGGGATGATGATAGGCGGTAAAGGCGGGAATGGTGGTGGAACAAAGGCCGGTTTTACCAAATAAATGAATGTGGCCGATACACTTCCTCCTTTTCCATCTGCAGCTTTCACCGTAACCGTGGTTTGCCCTAAAGCAACGTCCACAATTTTTAATTTTGAATGCTGAATATTCGCAGTAGCGATGTTATGATCGATTTCGGTAATTTCATAGTTTAGCTCATCCTCATCTGGATCAGTAAATACAGCTCCAAGATCAACCTCTTGCATGCCTTGTCCGAAAACCACCATCATGTCAGAGATGTTAGACTGAACAACAGGCGGTTTATTCTGAGGAGACGGAGGTACAATAACCGGCGGCTCAGGTTCTGGAGTCGGTGTAGGAGTTGGTGTCAATGATCCTGAGCCAGTATTGGAGTTGCTTGCCACGGTATTGCTGGATGGTGCGGTTAGTGGCGGTGCACTACGAATGATCTGTGAGGTTACGCCGCCTTTTGGAAGAATAACTGTATTTGTTTTTACACTTGCCGGTAATTGAATAATGGATTTCACGTCTTTTAGCACAACTTCCTTCCACGTTCCACTTCCTAGAACAGTGACTTTGTCAGTCGTATCTACGGTTACCGCATCGATATCTCCATCAATCGTTATCGCACTTACGCCTGGCTTTAATACAACCTTGGACAAGGTATCAACCTTGAGAGCAACATGATTTGAAGAGACTGTGACCACACCTTGATAGGAGGTACCGACCATATTCAATTTCACGTAATTTTGTAGCGTGCCTGCTTGGGTGATCTGGATTTCTGATAAGGCAGACAGGTTACGTGTACGTGCATCATAAGTAATTACTGCGTTCTGCAATGCTTCTTTGTTCTCGTCATTCAAAATTCTTTGCAATGCCTGACTAATCACAAATGGACGTCCATCCACATAAGCAATATCTCCGTCCAGTGCAGTCAAAGAGGATGTCCGCTCACCCGTCTGGAAAACATCAACGAGAACTTTTGCTATATCTTGCCGCTCCACCAAAGCCTTGGATTCGAATTTCCCCTCATTGGAATCCAATAAACCCAGTTTCAACGCCGTATGTACCTGTTCTTTAGCCCAACCACTTATCGTAGATTCATCTGCAAGCGTCTGCTGTTGGCCTCCCTTTGCTCCTTGTGTTCCTGTAACTCTTACCAAAATGGAAGCAAGCTCTTCACGACGAATCGGATCGTTAGCACGGAAATCACCTGTTGCATCACTGGTCATCCATCCCTCTTGACGGATTGCTTCAATATAAGGAGTGGCCCAATCTGAATGGTTAAGCCCAGTGTTGGAAGTCTTATCAGTCTCTAATTGTGATGCTTTGGCCAACAACACAGCCATTTCTCTCCGAGTCAAAGGCTTGTCCGGGTGAAATGATCCATCTGGATAACCCGAGATCAACCCTTTCTCTACTGCTTCCTTTACCGCTTGAAGAGAGGACGATCGTATATCGTTCTGATCTGTAAAAACCGATGATACGGAGACTGTTGCTTCTCCGGTTTGCTCTGCTGCGTTGACAAATTGAGTTCCCCACAGCATGCCTACTACCAGTGAAGTCAGCAACACTTTTTTCCAATCCTGATTCATATTTGTTCCTCCCAATAAAACTTCGTTTTCCGCACAAATTTTATCAAGATGCTCTGAACAAATTCTGAACAAAACAACTAGTAAAAAAACCAGATAAAAGAAGATTATATCGATGTAACCCATACACATTTCACTTAACATGGGCACAGATTGTTTTATATAAATTTCGGGATTTTGGAACGAAAAAAATATGCAAATAACTATTCAAAAAATGCAAACAATATGAACACATATTATAAGTTCACATCCAAAATAAGATTAAATTGGTTAAAGATATTCTTTTTCTGAAAAAGCGTGTTACTATCTCAAAAATCGTTATAATAAAAGGAACTTGGTGAGATTTGTAAGTTAATGCAATCATTCAACTTAAATATTGGAGGATAATTATGGAAACGGAAGCTTTACGCAACGTGGAACAACTGGCTCTGAAGAAACACAAGATTTACAAACAAAGTTTAATCAGGTACCTCGCACGCTCCATGCTGGCCAGTATGTTTATCGGATTCGGCGTCATCGTGGCGTTTAAGACAGGTAACTTCTTTTATATGGAGCAGTCCCCGTTTACCTATCCGATGGCGGCAATTACGTTTGGCGCGGCCATCATTCTGATCGCCTATGGCGGGGGTGACCTGTTCACGGGCAATACGTTTTATTACACGTATGCGGCGCTGCGCAAAAAACTGCGCTGGTTCGAAGTGATCAAGCTGTGGATTGCGAGTTATAGCGGTAACCTGATGGGCGCAGCTGTGTTTGCCCTGTTAATCTACCTGACCGGATTGTTCGACTCGTCTCAGGTGAACGGTTTTCTGTTAAGCGTGGTGGAGCATAAGATGGAAGTTCCAACCATGCAGCTCTTTTTCCGGGGAATCCTGTGTAACTGGCTTGTATGTATGGCGTTTTTTGTCCCAATGTTCATGAAGGAGAATGGAGCCAAAATGTTTGCCATGATGCTCTTTGTGTTCTGCTTCTTCATCTCGGGATATGAGCACAGCATCGCCAATATGTGTACGTTCGCGATTGCACTTGTGCTGAACCACCCGGGGACGATCTCATTTGAAGGTGTGCTTCACAACCTGGTTCCCGTGACCTTGGGTAATCTGGTGGGCGGTGTGCTGCTGATGGGCTTTATGTATTATGCGGTGAACAAACCGTTTCTGGATGAAGAGACACATTAATCTTTGGCAAAAAAAGATCTCCTTACAGTCCGGTCCGTTGACCGTGGCTAATCGGTAAGAAGAATCCAAAACACCCCGGCATCCTTCCCATCTCAGGGAGAAGGTTGCCGGGGTGTTTCTCTATAGGCAGGCTCATGGATAAGCCGCCTGCCCTCCACACACATAGCCATGTGTCACACAACCACATGGCTCCATGCGGTGGGTCGGCAAGCGGGCCGCAACCAGGTTGCCCTGTGTTGCCCGCTTGCCAACCCCATCCGTGGCTTAGAAGTAATCCCGCCACGGAGTATATTCAATATCGTTGTCGCCACGCGTGACCACGATCATATTCTCCATTTTGCCCGTATCCTTATTGGTACGGTAGATCATCGTACGTGTCTCGCCTTCCTCCGGCACGGAGAACAGGAATTTGTCCGCAACGAAGGATGAACCTAGTCCTGTCGCATGTTCCGTGAAGGCAGAGCCCGTCTTGCTTGTGAGCAGCAGACCAATGCCGTAGGCTGTAGCCGTTTGTGCTGCTTTGCCAAAGAGATGCTCGCCTTGACTGGTGGTGTGCGTTTGCTCCGAATACTTATACTTTTCCGTATCTTTGGTATAGTCCACCACATTGCCCTGTTTATCCAGACTGATGGTGGTCGTTTCGCCCTTGTCGCTTTTTACCTGGTACGTACCGACGATGGAATCCTCGGTTATTTTTAACGTCTTGCCCGTGTTGGGGTCAGTCTGATAGATTACATCTTCATACTGAAGCCGAATGATGTTCATGCTGGCCTGAATCTGCTGCGCCAGTTCTTCGTCACCCATCTCTTTGGCTTTCTTCAGCATTTCCTCATAGTTCTGGTATTTCTCGGCATCCTTCTCATCCCATTCATCCATGTTCTTTGGTGGACCTGGTGTTTTGTCCAGATCATCGCCTTTATTTTTGCCCATGGTTGATAAGGCCCGCGCTGCGGTCAGCGCCGTCATGATTGCCTGGCTCACCGCCTCCTCATCTGTCGTGCGGAAACGCTCGGCAATTTTCTTAAGCTCCGACTGAATGGACAGAACCAGTTCCAGAACAGATTTCATCGTGCCTTGAGCCGTTGAATAATCGTTATAAAAACGCTCACGCTCCATGCCATCCCAGTTGCTGCGCATGACACTCATCTTGCCGTCCAATGTGGACATGAAGCCCGATAATTGCTGATGTGCCTGAGCGAACTGCCCACTGACCGTCTCCAGTTGTTCCGGTGTCACCTTGATCTGTGTCATCCTGCACACTCCTCATCCTGGTCATCTATAACTCATGGTCTATCCATTACGGCAATCTCTCGGCCTCTTCCTGTTTGATCTCCAGATGTAACAGCGGAAACGGATTACCGGAACTATCCAATTCAGACCGCCCCATCTGTACAAATCCCATCTTTTCATAGAATCGGGCTGCCCCAGTATTCTGCTCATTAACATCCACCTTGAGGTGACGGCCTTTGATTTCGAAGGTATGGTTTATTAGCAGACGTCCCAGACCCTGTCCGTGTTGGCTTGGATCTACAAACAACATCTCGATAAAGTTATCATCCACACCAATAAAACCCACGGGTTGTTGCTTCGTATTGAGCACTTCCCAAATCTCAACTTGTTTTTGTTGCAACACATCACTCACCACTTTTTTGTAGAACTGAATGTGATGCTCTTCCAAAAACGTATGGGTTGCCCGCACAGCACTCTCCCAGATTCCAACCAACTTGTCATGATCCTGTTCCCGATATGCAACGACTAACATGTCCAACGTATTCTCCTTTTCTATTAAAAGTAAAAGGTTATGTAAAAGCCCGATCCTTGGATCGGACTTGTTTAAGACATCATATTTGAAATAACTCTACGTTTATTTTACCATGTCCATCATTCAATCTGTACCCATAATTTCCAATCTTGAGTCAACGTTCTACCCCCGTTTTTGGTTTCCAACGGAAGGTTGCTGCCGACTGGGAAGGCAGTGTATATTGAAACGAATCTCCGCCCATGACTACATCAAAGGAAACTTCTACCTCACCCGTATTAGCTGCAACCAGCACCATCGTTCCATCCGGATTGCGGAAGGTTACGTTCTCGATCTTGCCTTGTTCTTGCGTGGATTCAACTCTCACAGCCCCCGGACGCACATAACGGCTGATGTGGCCTAACGCATAATACTCGACATTTCTGGTGATTTCATCACGCTCCGGGTCAATCGTCACAACCCCACGACAGTTCTCACAGCCACCGTTCGTGGGTCCACCTTGCGGATCAAGTGCAATGTTCCAGAGCAGCACATTTTTCGCCCAGTTGCGAGGTGCACCAATGATGAGATTGGACATTTGCCAGATCAGATTCTCGCCAAAATCAGGACTCCACTCCCCACCACTACATTCGGTAAAATAGATATTTTTGTCTGGGAAGCGCTCATGCACTTCCGACATGGTAGATGGATCACCTGCATAACAGTGAAAAGCAGATCCATCGATATATGCAGTGGCCTGCTCATCACCAAGCACCTTACCGGTATATTCGACCGCCTGATCCCAGTTATGATCATACGCGATGATTCGTGTGTCCAGTTCTGCATCCTGTAGCGCCAGGCCGAGATAATCCCGTATGAACATCGCTTGTTCTTCGGCGCCCATACTCATACTCGGATATTTATCCGAGGTGAACTCCGGTTCATTTTGCAACGTGATCCCGTAGATGGGAATGCCCTTCGCCTGATAAGCTTCGATATATTTCACAAAATATCTCGCATACGCTTCATATACCTTGGGGTTGTTATAATCCAGATACCAGCCGTTAGTGGTCTTCTCTTCCCCGTACTTCATCCAGGCCGGGGCCGTCCACGGTGTGCCCAGCACTTTAAGATCCGGTTTCAACCCAACTGCACGCTCCAACATATTCACAACTTCCTGATCCTTATCGATCGAAAAGTGTTCCATCTCATAATCCGTGCCGGATTCGATATCATCATAGGTATAACTTGAAGCCACACCTGATTCATCTACCGAATAATCGGAGGCACCAATCGTATGACGCACCATATCCAAGTTCAGCCCTTCCGTCGAGAACAGGTCCTTCAGCAGTTGCTCTTGTTGTTCCTCTGGAAGCACGTTGATCAGATGTGCCGATGAACCCGTCATCGCTGCGCCAAATCCATCCATAGTCTGATACGTCTTGTCCGGGTCAATCTGTATGGTGAACGCCGACGAAGAAATGTCTGGCTCCTGCGTTGAAGAAACTGAAGAACTTGTGTCTGCATCATGGTGATCTGTAATTGGAATGGGCTTCTGTGGTGTAAGCAGATTTTGCTGATCTCCCGTGGTTAGCCAGACTTCGGCCGCTCTCTGCTTGTCCACAACCGGTGGAGGAATGGATTGTTCATTTCGGTTGAGGATAAGCGAAATTCCTCCAACGATACAACAAACAGCGATTAACAGGATCATCCATCGTTTGGGATGCTCTCGCCAGCCTATGTTCATCACGCTTCACTCTCCTTCCATTGTGGAAAAAGCCGCGGCCACTAGGCCACGACTCAATTTCCTAATCTATATGAATTAGAACAAACTGCATTTGACACAATTAACTTCACTGGGAGAACACCTTCCAATCTCCCTGATTGAACTTTATTTACCGGACTTGCTTCCGATATTCACACTGCCTGTTAGACGGATATCATCCGATGCACTGCCAACATACACTTGGACTTTACCCTTAGGCATTACCCATTCATGGGATGTTTCATCCCAGTAGGACAATGCGCTGCGATCCAGTTGAATGTTGACCCGCTGCTGCTTGCCTGCCTTCAGATCTACCTTCGCCCAACCAGCAAGCTGCTTCTCTGGCGTTTCAACTTTAGTTGGCAGATTGCCAACATAGACCTGTACAACTTCTGCACCGGAAACTTTACCGGTGTTACGCAGATTCAGGGATACTTCTACGGTTTCCTTATCACCTTTGCCAGTGTTTTTCACATGCAGATTACGATAATTAAATTCGGTATACGACAGTCCGTGTCCAAAGGCAAACGCCGGTGTCATGCCTTCTTTGTCATATCCTTTATACCCTACAAAGATACCCTCGGAATAGTTGCCCACCCCGTTAACACCCGGGAATTGTTCCGCAGTGGATACCGGGGTCTGGGAATCATCTGATGGGAACGTCACCGGCAACTTACCGGATGGATTCACATCACCAAACAGCACACGTGCCACTGCATTACCTTGTTCCTGACCTGCATACCAAGCCTGAACGATGGATGGCACTTCTTTTTGCCAGGAATCCATTTCAACAGCGCGACCACTCATTTGCACCACAATCGTTTTTGGATTGGCTGCTGCTACCTTGCGGATCAGCTGCTCCTGGTTATTCGGCAGCTCCAGGTCGGAACGGTCGACGTAACCTTCACTGTCATACGTACGAGTTACCACGACGGCAACATCGGATTTTTTCGCCAGCTCAACTGCTTTTTGCATTTTGATATCCACAGCGTCTTCTGGAGCTTCCCAGCCAAAACGAACCTGTGCGCCCATATCATGATTGGTCTGTACCGGGAAATCCGTACGATACTCAATTCGAATATTGTGGGACTCGCCTTCTTTGAATGTGATTTCTTTCTTCGTTGTACTCAATGTTTCACCTTGATTGTCTACGAGCAGCTTATCATCCACATACAGCTTCGCAGAACCGAGACTGGTCAGAGACAGCTTATATTCACCCGTTTGGGGTGCTGTGATTGCCCCTGTCCAACGAGCGGACATTTTGGCATTGAATTTGGTTGGTGTCACTGGAAGCTTGGAAGATTGTGCGTTAAAACCTTCATAGTTGTAGAATCCAAGATTCATGTTGACCTGATTATCTGTACGAACCAGAGAAGGGTTACCCTCCATATCTTTATTCGTCCAGTATTCAGCACGCAGACCATATTCCGCACGATCTGTACCATAGTCTCTTTCGCTTTCCTGAGCATCCGCTGGTGATAAAAGAGTGGAAGGTACGGCGGATGGTCCATTAAATGCATCTCCTGCGGAGATAGGATCCGTTCCGGCAGCATATTTTACATCCACACCGTTACCGGCACGGTTACGAATTCCTTGAAGCGGACTTACAGTATACGTCGGATTAACCAGACTGCTACCTCCACCAGCAGCAGATGCGTTATCTGCATCCGGACCGATGACAGCGATGGATTTCACGTTTTTCTTGGACAGCGGCAGCACATTATCGTTGTTTTGCAAAAGAACCATGCTCTCTTCTGCAATTTCACGTGCCTGTTTGCCGTCTTTCTTGGCATTGATTTGTGTATTCGTTACAGGGTTATCGAACAGTCCTTTATCGAACATTTGAAGCAAAATGCGTCTAACCTTCTCATCAATGGTTTGCTCGCTGACTTCACCTTTGTTCACGGCTTCCAGCAATTTGTCTCCCCATTTGCCATACGGCTCTCCAGGTGTCTCCAGATCCAGACCCGCATTGGCGGATTTGGCTGTGCTGAAGTTTGCACCGTAGTCACTCATGACAAACCCTTCGAAGCCAAACTGATCCCGAAGGACATTGGTCAGCATCTCCTTGTTCTCACAAGCGTATGTACCGTTCACTTGGTTAAATGAACACATTGCCGAACCGAGATCCGCTTTTTCAACCATCGCCTGGAACGGACGTGCATAGACTTCCTGAATCGCACGTTCGCTGGCTGTTGCATTGGTCGTGAAACGTTCCGTCTCCTGGTTGTTCAGGATGTAGTGTTTAGCTGTCGCGATAACCGGATTGCTTTGAATCCCGTTCACATACGCTGCACCCATGCCCGAAGCCAGTAGCGGATCTTCCCCGAGAGATTCAAAGTTCCGGGAACCCCATGGTGTACGTGCAATATCCAGCCCAGGGCCGAGAACTACATTATGTGTGGTATCATGTGCTTCCTGACCGATGAGATCGCCATATTTCTTGGCAAGATTAGTATCCCAGGAAGCGGCAAGCGCGATGGGTGCAGGCAATGCCGTGGACTTTTTGTCCTGTACATCCGGGTTAGCCACACGTACTCCTGCGGGTCCATCTGCCATCTGTAATGCTGGAATACCGAGGCGCTCCAGTCCATCATTATAGAAACCATAATAGTTATTTACTTTACCGGTTACGAATCCAACTTTCTCCTCCAGCGTCATCTCCTTGAGCAGCAGATCGGTACGTTCCTCCGCTGATAGAGATGTGTTCATCCAAGGCCGATTGGCCCCCGATTCCGCCTCCGCGGCGAAGGCGTGTAGCGGCATAGCCGCAACCGCCACGATGATTAATAACATAAACCATCGTTTGAGGAAAATCAGATTGAGTCTTCTGTTCATGTTGTAAGTTCTCCTTCTCTCTTGATCATTTTTCTTGTGCACATATTGAATACATGTATACAAGGGAATGCAAACTGGCTAGATCCCAGTCTTTCAAGCATTCAGGTCGTCCTGCACATGGCTTCTGAAACTGCAGCCTGCAAGCAAGTCAGCAGATTTCGCTTCCTAACGATAGCCGACATGAACATGAATTACATCCCCTTAAATTTGGTAAATGACCGATTAGAACAAGCCTAGTTCTTTGGAATCACCATATTAACAATTCAGATAACATAACAAGAAAACGAATTATTTACATTTCCGTAACTACTTTCGAACAAATTCTTTACTTTTAAAAACAGTCGGTTCGACCCACTCCCGATCAACCAATTAATGCAATTAATTATCAGATTAAGGAATATGTCGATACACTCTGGGTCCTAAGTCTATTTGAAAACGGAACCAATCCGGTCCAATGAAATATCCAAAAATATAAAAGCAACTGAGGTCCCTTTTAACAGGTTCTTCAGCTGCCTTTATGTTGGAATTGCTCCATATTGTCCACTTTCCATCCATGATTCTTGTTCTACACTTGTTATATTGAGATTTGAAGTTACATTGAAATCGGAGTAACAAATAAAAAAACCGCCCCACGGGGCGGTTCACTTCTAGTTCGTTCACTTCTAATTCTGTAACTGCGCAAGGATCTGCGGGTCCTTGATCTTTTTATCTTCGGCGAGCAACATCACCTTGGACAGAATCTCAGCTGTTCTCGGATCTTCATCGAGGAATGGCAGGAAGATTCGACCCCGATGCTGACTGTGCACCGGTACGATATGAAGTGCACCTGTGGCTTGTTTGAACACATTACCACTCCCCAGATGAACAGCATACTCACCCAATTCACCATCAATTCTTGCGTAATTCCCATCCAAACGTACATTGTCGATCTTCAGCAGACGCAACGACTCGTTCACAATGACGTGACGCATCTCGATTGTTGTCAGGCTGGCTTCCGGATCTACGCCTCCCACATGTGCAACGCTGACCACCAGGTCGATATCACGCATAACTTCCGAGAAGAACGTCAGCGGTACATCTTGCAGCGCTACAGGTTTGTAGCTCTTACGATCGTAGAACTGCACCGTCTCCAAGGTAGGCGCCTCGGTATCTGCTGGTGAGAACCAATCTGCCATGGCATAAAGATTCGCAATCAGATTGTGCTCGTAACTTACCTTCTGCAGTCCTTCCTCATAACTGACAGTCCATTGGCGCCCTTTAAGCAGAGCTACTGCTTTTTTCGGTTGAATCTGATACCCAGCGTATCGACGAGACACCGTACCATTAGCCAATTCGTCCTCGTTAGGAAGATATAGCTCTCGGAATACCTGCTTGAACGGCTGACGCTCCTGACGGGTGAACAGATCCCGCTGGAATTCACTCCAGCTTCCGCTCTGATACAGATGAAGCGGATGAGCAATAAACAGTTGATCCTGTTCCGCTAGTGCATGGTTCGTACCCTCCGGCCCTGGAGCAACCAAACCATTGGATGCTACATCGAATCGTCCCGTCTTGTCACCTGACTGGAATACAAGTGTTCTTACCAGCGGATGTATAACCGGATTTTGCATCAGACTGGCGATTTCCTCACGTGTAAAGGACGTTCCAGCAGTCATCGAACGTTCCAGCTCCTGCCGTGCCCGGCGATACTGATCCACCAGATCCGATTTGAGCTCTTTCAGTTCAGCGATATATCCATCTTTTTTGAACCGAGCTGGTACAGATTTGAGTGTCTTGCCTTTGCTAACGATAACCATCTCGGGTTGGCCTTCCTCATCGATGACCAATTGCGCTGTCGTGTCAGCATCCAATGCATGAGGTTCAAAGAAGGATTTCATCTCATCCAACTTACGTGCTTCCATGTCCCACATCAGCCGCGTAACATCGGCATAACCTGCATTACGAGCAAGATTGCCCAGTGCAATCTGTGATGCCACACCTTCACTGGCACGACGTTGTGCACCGAATTGTTTGCTCTGCATCAGAAACTTCTGAATGAAGTCGTATCGCTCACGCAGATCCTGTTCGCGATTTACAGCGAATGGAATCAAACTGTAGGTTAACAAATGATCTTTGTTTCGCTTGTCTGACACGGAATCACGCATATCGTCCAGTCGAAGCTTGCCCAGTGCAGCATCTGCGAACAATTGGGATCTGCGGTGGTTAGATCCACCGGAAATGTACTTGGCACAATCGTATAACAGATTGAACCGTTCCTCCCCGACAGCAGCATAAGCCTCCTCGAACCAGGCGATATCAAACGCACCTTCATTAAAGTCCTGTGGTGAGATTGGAGAATAGTGGGCCACGATGGTTTCTTTCTCCGCAGTAAATCGTTCATTAATATGAGCATGGAAGTACCAGGCTGCACTGCGAAGACCTTCCCATCCCAAATGTTTCGCAACAATCTCCATCCACTGCGGGGCGTACATGGCTGCCTCCAGCAATTTTTTCTCATTCACCGGATACTTCTGGAGCAATTCTCCAAGACGCTTCTCATCTTCTCCATCCCGTGGATGACAATTCTGAATTAGATAGCTAAACGTCTCTTTACGTGTTGTGTTGTCTCCATAGCTATAGATATATCCACGGACAAATGTATCCTGATCCATCGCCGAGACCAGATGTACCCAGTGTTCCATGCCTTCAATTCGTTCCAGTTTCATGGCAAGTGTACTTACTTCTGTAGAGAGTTCTCCCCGGGTCAGCTCAATCTCCAGAATCCGATTAACGACCGTATCCCGTAAGTGAATCAGCTTCGGATCACTTGCGATCCCTTCTGTACGAGTGGATGTTAAGTTCCGAATAAACATCAGACGATTCCCACCGACCAGCACCTGTCGATATATCTCCTGTTCATCAATCAGGTTCAACTGGTACGCACGCAGGAAATCTTCAAGTGACAGTAAAGACAGCGGTTGACTACTCTCTACAAGACTGGTGAACTGGTAAGCTGTCTGGAAGAAACGTTTGAAGCTGTTGTCGTCATGGATTTTGCCACGAACTACATAATTCCAAGGTCCAGTCAGAATATGAAGCATGCCTGACTCTTTCTCGAGTCGATCAGCAGGCATACTCGCGATGATGGAGGCCCAGGTTTTCTCAGCTATCTCAAACGTGTCGATCGGATCGCTATCCAAAAATGCCGCCGATATCAGTGCCACTACCTGATCTTTATACGTCAACGAATCCAGCATCTGCTGCAGCTTTTCGATGTCATCCAGAGGATAGGTCTGTTCAGCAAACGTCTTGCGCCAGCCTTCCAGTAACGGAATCTTTTGCAGTTCTTCATAGCCATACTGATCATGGAAGTAACTGTAATGGTCGCTCAATTTGCCATTGAAATCCCCGAGCTGTATACCCATATACAACTGCATCAGTTCCACACTGCTAAACCCGGCATGTTGAATATAGTTCTCCCATACGTCATGAAGCGGAAACTGTTCCATTTGCTTCATTTCATTCCGCTCTCCATACGGAACCTTGGAGCGAAGACTCGCTCCGATTAACAATGTGTCTTTGTAGCCAGCGTAGTATTCCACCTGGTACTCATAATCCCTGTGTTCATGCACTAATTCACTAAGTCCCTCCAGAAATGGTCTGGTCTTATCCAGAGAGAGTGTAAAGATATCCTTCGGATTATGGCCCTTGAGATCACGCTTCTCATCCAGCAATGGCTCACGTCGCTTCGGATCAAATAAACCAAATCCATTAGAGGCTGTGTAACGACTCCCCTGATCGGTCAGCTTATCCAGCAGTTTCTGCTCCTTGGCAGTGGGTGTCTCAATCAGCTGCGCCAATGGCTGCAATTGCTCCCGCTGATCTATCCGCTCTGGATCTGCCGCAATCTCGGTCAATAATTCGAGCGCACCCAAGCGCTGCAGTTCACTCTTGGCCTCCAAAAGTCGCTTCAGCGAGACCGCCAATTGGTCCACGGGTTGTAGTAACAATACATGGATGACCTTCTGACGAAGTGAGCCTGTTTTGAGCTTCATCAACGCCTCCATCTGTTTCATCTCATCAACCGTCAACGTGAGCAGCTTCGCTTTGGCGAGTGCACTCTCCCGATTACTGATGCTTTTATCAGACAAACTCTCAAACACAAACTGTCTTTGTACCTCATTATCGGGATGCTGAACAAACTGGGACAACAGCTCTCCGCGCAGTTCCGGGCTCAATCGGTCCTTGATTGCGATGACCTCCCCGATCCATTCCGGGTCCATATCATATGCAGCCAAATATAACATTTTCTTGACTACATCATCCGTATCAATCTGGTAGTGAACATACTCAAGTACACCCGATGGTCCACCTGACCCGCCTTTTGGAATGGCAGCCAGCATCTGTTTGAACTGATCAAAGTCCTTACGCCGCAAGGCCTTATCTCCCAGAGCAGGTAATGGCCACACGTAGACACTACGCTGATTCTCTCCATTCTCGAAACTCCAGTTGTACATATACATCGCATCATAATTGCTCACAATCCAGTGCATCAACTCGGTATCCTGCGCCTCCAGATAACGACGTGCAATGTCCAAACGAAGCTCTCGGTTCTGGCTGTTAGCCAGTACATATTGGGCAACAATCTTCTGATATAACTGACCTTGATCCATAATCTCGATGATCTTGCTCTTCAATTCATTCTCTTCAATGACCGCTGTCGCCCACAGACTGATAAAGAGTTTGTTGGCGTTAGCTTCCTGTTGCCAGGCCTCGCGTATTTCTGGTTGCACAAGCGCCTGATAGGCCTGTTCAATCAACTGTGAGGCAACACGCTGGTTGGCTGCTTCTATGCCGATCCCCGTCCATACGGCAAGCGCTCTTACCACGGAACTGAAACGAATCAGGTTGTTGTCGATAATGATTTTTAATATGTAAATATAGGCTTCCAGTGTCCCTTCATCCATCCGCTCCACAATGCTTTGGCGCAGCCCTTCCTGCAACCTTGCTGCAACGAGCAGCTCACCCACCATCTGATAGGCATCCGCCTGATCGCTCATGAATATGCCTTTGATCATTTCATGGGTTAACAACGCCGTCTGATTGTCACCATAGATAATATCATGCAGCGCCTGCTTCATATCTCCGCCCTGATGATCCAGTTCATAAGCGATACAATCCGCCAGAACCCAACGGATCTCATGGAGATAATCCAGCTTGTACTCACGAAGTGACACATATTCTTCCAGGGAGAAATTTTTCATTTCCATACGGAACAATCCCATCAGTTTACGGATGACTTGTTCTACATGCTGCTCCGGATCGGATGTGCGGAAAGGCCGACGTTCATAGTTGTTACTGTATGGGAAACGAGTCGCACGCTCTGCGATATAACGGAATCGTGCAACCAATGACTCGCTCGCCAGATGCTGTAGCACATCCAATAGTGGCTCGAATAATGGTTTCTGCGTTTCTGCAGCCAACCTTTCAAGCAACTTGTCAGTATTCAGAAACATCTTTTCGTCTCCACGCAAATACGTAGACCCGGCGATCTCCACAACATAACCTGCCAGCTCAAGCTGTACCCCTGTTAACGACTTGGCTCTTTCCTGCAATCCATCCATATACACCTGTACTTGCTCTTCCTGATTCATCCTGTTCTCCTCCTTCATCACTCTCTACCACAGACGTCCGGCAAGCATTGTAAAACGAATAAATACCACGTTATCTCCGTCTTTTACAACAAGTGACTCATCCAGTTCCTGCAATTCTTCATCGTTGAGAAACACTTTGTACAACCCATCCTCATAGGCGGTTATAGCTGTCTCCATCGCAACATTCAGATCAGGAACACCCTCATTGTATACTGCGCCAAACCCGACTTTTCCCGCCGCTCCCTGCGCCTCAATATCATCCGGCATCAGGTAGGAGAGCAATTCAGTCTGTTGTTTCTTGTCCTGAAGCGCTTTTAATTGCAGAGCCACCATGTTCTCAATGAGCTGCCTTAACGTATGAGTTGTTTCCGGAAGTTCGGCAGCTTGCTTGGCAAGTACCGGCTTGCGCTTACCCAGACTTTTTACCGTTATCCATACGTTCACTGTCATGCCCCCTCTGTCCTGCCCTATTTGAAGAAACTTCCATAAGCCCCGATATCTATACCACGATGCGTAATAACCTAAACTCGAAATGACGATCTATCTCAAAATAAAACCAAAAATACGTACATATGTACCCCTGATGAACATCATAACTAAAATTCAATCCATATTCATGAGCCAATCCTCATGTTTACGTGGAACCACGGAACTATGGCCTACTTGCGTACATATACGCAAAAAAAACCGCACAGTCTCATATAAATATGACTGCGCAGCCGCTAAGCTACTATTAGAACAGCTTATGACACCGGTAATCTGTAATTTTATGAATCATCTCGCCAGACGCAACGATCGAATGGTTACAGCTGCTGTCTTGAACCCAGGCATCCGGCAGAACGGATCTAGCTCTGGTCTGGTGGCCCGATTCACATTCTGAATGCCGCCCCAATGCATCGGCACGAACAAGGTATCCTGCCGAATTGAATCCTTGATGCGCGAACGAACCGTGAAGCTTCCGTACGTCGATTGAATCTCTACCCACTCTCCATCGTGAATACGATAACGGGCAGCGGTAGCCGGGTGAAGTTCAACAAAGTTCTCCAATTCACGAGCTGCCAGTGCCGGACTTCGATGTGTCTGCACCCCTGTAAGATAATGAGGTAACACACGCCCATTGGTGAGAATCAAGGGGAACTCCGAAGATATATCATTCCAGCCCGGGCTGGATTCAAATGTGAACGCCGCTTTGCCGTCCGGGTGAGCGAATCGTTCACCGAACAGCAGTCCTTCTCCCTGATCCTCCAGGGCAGAACACGGCCAGTATACCCCTTTCTCGTTACGCAAACGCTCATAGGTAATGCCATAGTAATCAGCCACCCCGCCACGACTCGCCACCCGAAGCTCATTAAAGATATCCTCAGCAGTGTCATATTCAAAATAAGAAGCTTTACCCAATTGCGCGGCAATCCGGCATAATATATCCCAATCATCGAGCGTTTCTCCCGGCGCAGGCCGCCCCTGTTCACGGAGCAGAACACGCCCCTCCAGATTGGTCAGTGTACCTTCATTCTCCATATAAGATGTAACCGGGAGAACCAGATCAGCCATGCGTGCTGTCTCCGACAGGAACATATCTGCCACGATCAGAAAGTCCAGCTTGCGCAGACCTTCCTCCACCAAACGCACATTGGGGTTGGATACGACCGGGTTGGAGCCCATTACAAGCAACGCCCGAATCTCCTGATCATGGACCTTCTCCATCATCTCGTAGGCGGATACCCCTTTGCCTGGCAAACTTGCAGGTTCCACACCCCAGACGGATGCCACATAGGCACGATCGGCTTCATTTTCAATGGATCGATAGCCTGGTAGTTGGTCAGCCTTCTGCCCATGCTCACGTCCGCCTTGCCCGTTCCCCTGACCTGTGATGGCACCATATCCGCATCCTTCTCGGCCAATTTTGCCAGTCGCGAGCACCAGGTTCAGAAAGTGCCTGACGGCCATATGCCCATCCGTCTGCTGCTCCACACCACGTGCTGTCATGATCATGCCTGTCTCTGCCTCACCGTATGCCATCGCCGCCTGACGAATCAACGCCAGATCAACCCCGCATGCTTGTGCCGCCTGTTCGAGTTGCAGATCAGCCAACCCTTGTATCAATTGCTCGTAACCATGCGTTCGTTCTTCTATAAAATGAGGCTTCACCAAGCCGGCATCCGTAATCACCTTCAACATGCTATCTGCCAGCAGTGCATCCATGCCAGGCTTCACCTGTAAATGAAGGTCGGCAATGGCAGCGGTTGCCGTCTTGCGTGGATCAATAACGATAATGAAGGCCCCGTTTTCCTTGGCCTGATTGAAGTAGGGCAACAGGGTAGGTTGGCATTCCGCAATATTGGTACCTGCGAGTACTATACAACCTGCCTTGGGAATATCGGACAGACGGAACGTCAATCCACGATCCATCCCGAACACTTTACTTCCAGCTGAAGCCGCAGCTGACATGCAGAACCGTCCATTATAGTCGATGTATTTCGTCCCCAATGCAACTCTGGCGAACTTACCGAGCAGATAGGCTGTCTCATTGGTCAAAGATCCGCCTCCGTAGACTCCGACCGTATCTGCTCCGTAAGAATCTTTCAAGTCCTGAAACCGCTCTGCGATGGTTTGAATGGCCTCTTCCCAGGAACAGGATTCAAGCTCACCATTGCGACGAATGAGCGGATGCATTAATCGTTGACCACTGAGCGCATGTTGATGCGCATTCATACCCTTCACACACAACCTGCCCTGAGAGGTTTCATTCGGAACACCCTGAACCGTATACTCACCACGACGCTGTCCTGCAACAGGTGCAGCCAGTTCTTCAACAGTCATCTTGCACTGCACACTACAATATGGACACTGGGTCTCCTTTACATACAGCTTGGATACCGCCATTTCCGAAGTTATCGATAATTCCATTTTCCCATCCCTACCTTTCAGCTGTAATACTGATCCGTTTCAGACGGTGCCCTGCACCGCGGGAGATTCAAGAAATCGCTTCATAGGGGATGCTGAAGCCACATCCCGCTCATGATGATGAATCGCAACAAGTTCCTTCTGTAGTTGGTCATCCAGCAGCGTTTCCCGAATCGACATGAATCCCAATCGTTCCGTCCATGCCCATAACGGCTCATCATACCAAGCGGTTTGGCGATACCATTGAAGGCAGGCTGATGCGAGTGTGGCCGCTTGCACCTCTGTCTCAGCCACCCCGAGCAAGCCACCTTGTTTGACCGGATGCTCTGCATGACCGCCTGCATAGATCTCCCAACCAGCTGGTGAAGCCAGCAAGCCAATATCTTGCACCAGTGCGCTCACCAACGAACCGTGCCCTGGTGCGACGCCCATATTCACCGGCGACGGCATCGCAGCACCGATCCAACTCGTACGAAGCTGTGCAGCCAACCCCCTGGCATCTCTTGCATAGGATGAAAGCGGGATCTGATCATCCCAGCGCACCTGAACCTCTGAGTGAGCTTCGATCTCTCGAACAACCATCGTTCCACCGGATACCTGTAAGTAATAATGAATTACAGGGCGACATACCGAGCAACCATGTTCCGAACCCCAACCCAGCTTCTGCAAGATTAAAAATATGTCTGGTAGCCCTGTCTCCAGAACATCGATGTCAGCCAGTATTTCCTTCAGTTCTGCATGCCCAAGCGCCGTACAACTGCACACAGGCATTGGAGCAGGTTTATCTGGTGTGGCTTCCACTCCAGTACCCCCGTTATTTTTCAGGTTATGCGTATGTTTCAACAGTGCAGCCACCATCGGGCGACAGCCACCGCATGAACCAGAAGCCTTCGTCTGCTCCTTCACCTGATCTGCCGTCTCGAGGCCCTGTTCCTGAATCGCCTTCATAATGGCAGCCTTGGTCACATTGTTACAGGCACATACGGTCTCCTGAGCTGGTAATGCCGCAGCAGCCATCTCAGCCGGGTCCGGGGCCCCTTCACGCGGAGCCAATTCCGCTACATCCGCACCTCGTTGCACCAGTCCAAGCAAAGCCGTTCCTTCCGCTGTATCTCCAAATAAAATGGCGCCGCGCACTTTGCCAGCCTGCATCAGTATTTTTTTGTATGTGCCTCGAATACCATCCAGATGTTGAATTGCAGTCTGCATGCCTTCCCCGCTAATCTCACCCGCCGAGAAAACATCAACTCCCGATACCTTCAGTTGTGAGTAAGGAATTGAACCCTTGTATTCAGGCGTTTCCTGTCCACAGAGCGTACGTGCGAGCACCTTCCCCTGTTCGTATATAGGAGCCACCAGACCATAACTGATTCCCCGATGTTCGGCACATTCCCCAACTGCATATATATCCGGTACACTGGTGCGCATATAGTCATCTACCATGATTGCCCGATTCGTAGCGATTCCACTTCGTCTGGCCAGATCCACATTTGGCCGAATCCCTACAGCGACAATGACAACCTGAGCTTCAAGCTTGGAACCATCTGTGAAGAGCAGCCCCTGCGCCTGTGATCGTCCGGTAATTTTCTGTGTATTTTTGTTCAAAAGAAAGGACATACCCTGCCCTTCAAGTTCCTGTTGAAGCATCGCGGCAGCCTTCTCATCCAACTGCCGGTTCATAATGTAATGCGCGTTATGGACCACCACAGCTTCCATGCCCAGATGCAGCAACCCGCGTGCAGCCTCCAGCCCAAGCAATCCACCACCAATGACTGCGGCCTTGCGATATGTTTTGGAATAATCAGACATGCGCGTACAATCATCAATCGTTCGGAAGGACATGACCCTCTCTTTATCAATCCCCGGAATCGGTGGGATAAAAGGTGAAGACCCTGTCGCCAGAATCAGGACATCATAGGTTTCTTTTAATCCGGATTCAGTCTCTATATATTTTCTACGGGTATCAATGCGGTGCACCGTTTCACCTGCGCATAGCCGGATTTGATGCTCGGCATACCAGCTCCAATCATTGATAATGATATCCTGTAACGAATGCTCACCCTGCAATACTTTCGATAACATGATCCGATTGTAGTTGGGACGGGGTTCATTACCGTAGATTACAATCTCATACGTATCAGGCTCCAGTGCGATAATCTCTTCGACACACTTCATTCCAGCCATGCCATTCCCGATAATCACCAGTTTGCTTCTACTCATGGGCTGCCCCCTATCTATCTCACCTGAAAATAAACAGAAAAATCCCTTCTCCATGATTCGGAAAAGGGCACCGTTGCCTCCGGAATCCACACGCCTTTGTGTAGATTCATATTAGATTCAGATTAAGGGAATCTGAATCTAATGTCAACTAAATTAACACAAAAATGCGAATAACGATTAAAAAACGAATTATCTAAAATTACATGTAATTTTTGTTGACATATATATTTTCTCTTGATTATAATTTGAATCAAAATCACAGTGCTGTGATCAACTCAGATGCGGAAACACAATGACGTGTACCGCCTGTCGGCAACGGGGCCGCAAATCGTTCAGATCTGGACGAATTGCGGCCTTTTTCTGCCTTAACAAGCACATAGACAAATCACGAAGATCTCAATTGGATGAGGAGCGATGATGGATGATGGAGAGCAAAAGTTTTTGGAAAAGCGGGCATAAGCCCACCCTTTTCGGGGCGTTTATGTATTTTGACATCAGTTTTATGATATGGGGAATGCTGGGTCCACTCGCAGTTGTCATTGCATTGGATTATCCGATGACTCCGCTGGAAAAGGCCAATCTGGTCGCATTGCCTATTCTCGGCGGCTCCATCCTGCGCCTTGTGCTTGGGTTCATGTCTGATTATATTGGTCCGAAACTGACCGCACAGATCGGGATGCTCGTCACCTTAGTTCCTTTATTACTCGGCTGGTTATGGGTCGACTCTTTAAGCCAACTGTACGTGGTGGCACTCTTGCTCGGTGTCGCAGGCGCCTCCTTTGCTGCTGCGCTACCTCTGGCAGGCCAATGGTATGGCAAAGAGCATCAGGGTCTGGCGATGGGTATTGCCGGGGCGGGTAACAGCGGAACCGTACTCGCAACGTTGTTTGCCAATCGCTTGGCTACGCATTTTGGCAGCTGGGAAGTTGTGTTCGGACTTGCTATTATACCGATCGCTATTGTATTCATCCTCTTTTCTATCTTTGCCAAAAATAGCCCGAACCGGCCTGAACCCAAGAAATTGTCCCAATACGGGAGTCTGCTTAAACAAAAAGATGCTTGGGTATTCTGTGCCTTCTATTGTGTGACCTTTGGTGGCTTCGTTGGATTATGTAACTATCTCACCATCTTCTTCAACACCCAGTATGGGCTCTCTCCTGTTCGTGCCGCAGACATTACCACCTTCTGTGTAATCGCAGGCAGTTTTTTCCGGCCTGTTGGGGGTTACCTGGCGGACAAAATTGGTGGAACCCGCATGCTAACATTCCTGTACACAGGGGCTTGTGTCATGTTAATCGGAGTATCCTTCATGCCACCACTTCCTGTTGTGGTAGTCATGTTGTTCCTCGGTATGATGTGTCTGGGAGCCGGAAATGGTTCGGTGTTCCAACTGGTTCCCCAACGCTTCGGCAATGAGATTGGCCTGATGACAGGTATTGTAGGTGCCGCTGGCGGATTGGGCGGGTATGCACTGCCGCTGATTCTGGGCCAACTGTACAGTAGCTATCAATCCTACACGCCAGGTTTTGTCATTCTTAGCCTGATTGCAGCAGCTTCCCTGTTCCTGGTTCTCTTCATGCAATCCCGCTGGCGTGTAAGCTGGCTGAGTCGAGGTAACAAAGGCATGGCCGATTCGACATCCCTCTCTTCCTGAGGCGTACAACCACTCGGCCGTTAACCAAGATACAGTGTTTACGAGTGATCCATAAGTAACCAAAGAAACAGCGTTGCCCCATCAGGCAGCGCTGTTCCTTTGGTTACGGCTGCCTTTCTACTTAAGATGAATATTTTTGAAGAACAATAACCGCATTATGACCGCCAAAACCAAAGGAATTAGACATCCCAATCCGCAACTCTGCTCTTCTTGCCTCGTTTGGTACATAATCCAGATCACATTCGGGATCTCTCTGCTCTTGATTGATAGTTGGCGGAATGATGCCATGCCGCAGACTTTGAATAAGTGATATCGCCTCCGCACCGCCTGCTGCACCAAGCATATGTCCTGTCATGGACTTATTCGCTGTGACCGGAATATCATAGGCACCTGTCCCGAAAAGTTGCTTAATCGCTCTTGTCTCAGACAGATCACCTGCCTCCGTACTGGTGGCATGAGCGTTAATCACATCAATGTCCTCAGGTCCAATCTGAGCCTCTTTCAGTGATGCTTTCATCGCCAGATATGCACCCCGTCCTTCCGGATGGGTAGCTACCATATGATACGCATCCGAACTGGCACCATATCCAATCACTTCGGCAAGAATATTCGCCCCTCTTGCTAGAGCATGAGACAGTGATTCCACAACCAGAATTCCAGCACCCTCCGCCATGACAAAACCGTCTCTCCCTGCATCAAATGGACGGCTGGCTGCTTGGAACGCTTCATTTCGTGTAGACAACGCTGTCGCATTACCGAAGCTTGCCAGTGACACTTCCGTTACAGCCGCTTCTGTCCCCCCAGCAATAATGACATCGGCTCCGCCATGACGAATTAACCGGAAAGCCTCTCCAATGGCTGTATTGCCAATGGAACAAGCTGTTACTGGCGATAATGTCGGTCCCCAGCAACCAAACCTCATACTGACCATAGCCGCAGCCATATTGGAGATCATCATGGGTACCAGTGTTGGGCTGACTCGCGCAGGTCCCCGATCTGACAGGACCTTGCCTTGTTCCATCAATGTCTGGATGCCGCCTATGCCTGAACCAATATATACACCTACCCGTTCACGGTCCAGTTCATCCATCACAAGACCCGATTGTGATACAGCCTGATCCGCAGCAGCAACAGCAAATTGAACGAATCGATCCATACGCCTTTCTTCCTTGCGTCCAAAACGCTCTTCACCATCAAAATCACGGACCACGCCAGCGATTCTGGTTTTATACGAAACTGTGTCAAAATGTTCTATAGGTGACACACCTGATCTACCCTCAATTAATCCATTCCAGAATGTATGTACATCATTTCCCAAAGGAGAGATGACTCCCATACCTGTAATTACGACTCGTTCCATATCCATCCTCCTTCAGCGCTGTTGTCTACCTTGCCCTTACGCTCTGCCACTAATAGTGCACTTTTGAATATCCTATTACAAGTTGTCAATTATAATAGTATAATGACTACCATGATAACGAGGATTGAAGGTGATGGATTGAACTACGATGTCAGGTTACAGGCATTGTCCACTTTTCTGAAAACACAGCGTTCCAAAATTTCTCCCGAATCGGTCGGTTTACCCACTGGAAGTCGGAGAAGAACGCCTGGGCTGAGGAGAGAAGAGGTTTCCCAACTGGCAGGAGTGAGTACAACATGGTATACCTGGCTTGAACAAGGTCGGGATATTCAGGTATCCCATTCCGTGTTGGATAACATTGCTTCAGCACTAAGGCTTACTGCAGATGAACGAAAGTATCTGTTTTCGCTCGCCATGGAGCATCACTCAGAGCTGCCCATGCTGGAAGAAGAACCGGTTCAACTTCACCCTTCCTTGCAGAAAATTCTGCAAGAACTTCATCACTGCCCTACCGTGATCTCGGATCGGCGTTGTTACATTGTCGGCTGGAATGATGCAGCCCGGCATGTTTTTATGGATTTTGAACAGATTGCCCCCGAACAGCGGAATATGATCAGTCTTTTATTTGATCGAAAAGAATTTCGCAGGCTCGCGGTGAACTGGGAGGATTTTGTTAGCGGATTTCTGGCGATTTTTCGTGCTTACTATGGCCAGTACGTTGATGATGAATGGTATAATTTATTTCTGGATGACATGATGAACAGACATCCCGATTTTCATACCCTTTGGAAACAAAGCAGCGTCAGCAGTGCCCCGGACGTTTTAATCGAATTCAGGCATTCCAAAGCAGGCAAAATGTTGTTTGATCTGACTTCATTGCAGGTTCAGGGTAGTTCCGATCTGCGTTGCAGTGTCTATACCCCTGCGCCAGAGAGCGCTACCGAGCGCAAACTGATGCGTCTGATCGAGCGTGAAGCTGATCCACATCTTGGCAAGCATTAAATCGGAGTCTCTCTCCTTCTCGGCGTCATGTTAGAGCCTTGACATCCTCATGTTGCATGTTTTAAATATCAGGTATATGAAGTAATCCATGGATCTTAGTCCTTCTACAAGAAGGGGGTTCAGAAAGGAATATCATGACGAAAGTGCTTATCATAGAGGACGACAACATGTTAGGCGATACATTATCCTTGTATTTGCAAGGTGAAGGGTATGATGTTATCCGTGTCGATAACGCAAGAGATGGTCTTCTACAGCTTCAAGCGCGGCCTGATATCCTGCTTCTTGACTTGATGCTCCCTGATTCGGGTAATAAGAATCCTAGTTCTCTCATGCGCCAGCATACAGCAATCCCCATCATTGTCATCTCTTCGTTAACCGAGGTTTCTGAGCGGATTCGATCATTAACAGATGGGGCTGATGACTATGTATGTAAGCCTTTCAGCATGCAGGAGCTGAAGGCACGTATTGAGGCCGTATTGCGCCGCTACTCCATATTGAACAGCTCTGTTGTCACTGAACAGGAAACCGGAATATCTCTCGATCTGGCCCGAAGAACCGTTCTGTTGAATAACCAGCGCGTGGAGATGACATTTTCCGAATTTGAGATCATGAAGCTGTTTATCCTCAATCCTGGCAAGGTCTACAGTCGGTATGCCCTGATTGAAGCCATTCGTGGTATTGATGCCTACATTAATGATCGCACCATCGATGTGCACATTACCAAGCTTCGCAAAAAAATTGAGGACAATCCAAAAAACCCCCAATACATTCAAACCATCTGGGGGGTAGGATATAAATTCACACCTTAAAACAACACAGCTTCATTCCGATCACCAAGGTAGGGACTCGGTAATTTTATCAATTTCCTGTTGTACCTTCTCCAATTCCGAACGCAGTTCCTCATCTTTGATTAACGGACGGGACAGGAGCGATTCCAATTGGAGAACCACACACATCAGGTCCACCGCATGTAGATTCGCAGCTACGCCTCGAAGAGAATGAACACTACGAATGACATCAGCAATCTGCTGTTGCTGATGTTGAATCGCCAGTTTATTCTGAAACGAGTCATACTCCGTCCTAAATTTCGTGAGCGCATATTGCAGAATATGTGGCTTGCCGTCCATCTGTCTGATCGCCTTATCTGCATCAATTCCATTGATATCTCTTATGCCTTTTAGATCAATCCATATTTCCAAAATGTCTGCGAGCTGTTGTTCATGTATGGGTTTAGTCAGTATGGCATTCATGCCTGCTTCAAGATATAATTCATGGTGACTTTTTAAACTACTCGCTGTAAGCGCAATAATAGGGGTACGATCATATTTCCTCATCTTGCGAATGTGCCTTGCTGCATCAATTCCGTTCATATCTGGCATATAGAGATCCATCAGAATCAGTTCCCATGTTTGTTCATCCAATTTCTTCAAAACCTCTGTGCCACTATCTGCCAGCGTCACCTTGAATCCGGTATGTTCCAGCATGGCCCGAATGACCAGTTGATTGATTTCATGATCTTCAGCGATCAGAATGTGCCCTTTGGATTTAAGCAAATAAGATTCATCGTATTCTATCATCCGCTTTTTCTCCAATGGCCCTTCACCCTGAAGTGCAAGTAATACTTCGAATAATCCCAGACGTGTAATCGGTTTGATCATCATGAGATCCGGGCGAAAGGATCTCTCCTCACTCCACAGGGCATTTTCACTAAAAGCATGGGTATAACCCACCATTTGAAATTTGGTTCGATTCATTCGCTTCATGAAACTGTCCCATAACGAACTGTTAACTGTGTCTTCTATATCCATATCCAACATGATCAACATCGAACTTGTCCCTTCGGCTTCAGGAGTATACCAATCACTCTCCATCATATGGTTCAAGGAAGTATACAGCTTCGGATTCATACCGAATGAATAGAGCAGCTGCTTCAGATTTGCGCCCATCCGTTCATCATCTTCAATGATAACCACATCATTCGCACCATATAGGAGAGGGTGTGTCTGCAGGGAAAAACTCTCTTCTTCTTCCGAATCTGCAAGTTCAAATATCAAGTCGAATGAAAACAGACTGTACTCTCCCAGCACACTATCCACCCGCAAGCTTCCTCCCAAAGAGGTGACCAGAAGGTAACAGATGACCAGCCCAAGACCAGAGCCACCATATGTTCGATACGTCGAGGGTTCCGCTTGAGTAAACGGGACAAAAAGTCGTTCCAATTGTTCGGGTGACATTCCGATTCCCGTGTCCTCTACCTCAAAACGGACATGAACTCGCTCCGCCTCCAATGAAAGTACCTCTGCCTGAAGCGTTACATATCCATGCTCTGTAAATTTAATCGCATTACTGAGCAGATTCAATATCACCTGTTCAAGTCGGAACGGATCACCAATTACCGTTAATGGCAGATCGGGATCGGTTGTAAAGATCACTTCGATATCTTTGTGCCCAATAGCCACACCGATCTGATCTGCCACACGTTTGATCACTTCCTCTGGTGAAAAAGAGACCTTCTCCAACATCAGCTTGCCTGCCTCTATTTTTGAAAAATCAAGAATATCATTTACGAGGGCAAGCAAGGTTTGGGAGGACGCATTGATTTTACTCAAATAATCCTTTTGTTGTGGAGATAGATCTGTTCGTTGAAGCAACAAAGAAAAGTTGATAATGCCGCTCAGTGGGGTACGAATCTCATGGCTCATGAATGCGAGAAACTCACTCTTCGCCTGGCTTGCTTTGTCAGCCTTAACACGTCTATAGTGATCCGAAATGTCATGAATGACTGCCTTAATTTTCTCACTCGAGTTTAATACTCTAACAGGGTATAGGTGAACCCGAACATGCTGCTCATGACCTTCTCCAATAATGAAACTCAGTTCCGTATCCTGTGCTATATTGTGATGTAAGGCTTTTTGGAAAACGAACAACCAGTTCTCCAGCTGCTCAATGAACAACAATTCTTCAATCTGACGCCCAATCACTTCCTGCCTGCCGAGACCGAGCACATCCAGAAATTTCTGATTAACCGACACTATACATCTGTTGTTATCCAAACCGACAAACCAGTCTGCCGACACTCGCTCAAGTGTTCGATATCGCTCTTCGCTTTCTTGAATCCTACGTTTAACTGCTCTGTGTTCCGTGATATCCAATCCATAGCCCACGACATATTTCACCACACCCTCTTCTAGCAGAGGACGAATTTTCACCAGCGAATAGTAACCTTCATGCTCAATCTCGTAAAAAAAAGATTCCCCTTCCCAGGCCCGGTTAAACTGCTTTCGCAGAAACTCTACCTTCTCCTGAGGTAAAATATTCAATGCACCCAGTTTGTAATCTTGCTTCAGATTACTCATATCCAAGCCCAGACGAGAGAGCATCTCTCCCTCAAGCACAAGATACTCGAATTTTCCGTTCTGTTTTCGGATTTTAAAAGTAAAACCCGGCTGCATACGAAGCATCTCCAGCATTTCCTGATCCCTCTGAATGACCAATCTCCTATATCGATGATTTTGGTTCAGATAATACAGGAATAATATAACGGACAGCAGGCAGATACATTGAAAAAAGAGAATCTGCCCCATCATTAGCAGAGAAGGAGAATAGGTCTTTAGTACAGAAAGTTCATACACAGTAATCAGCAGCAACGCTCCGGACAACCACTTCTGCATAAATCCCCTGATATACTTAAAGATCAGACATATGGCTACAACAAATAACAACTCTGTCAACGCATACTGCCAGTTCTCCAACAAGGGATTACGCCCCATATTAATCCGAAAAATCCACATGAATGCAAAAGTAACGAAAGCAGATCCACTCCCACCAAAATAAGCAGCAAGCAGATACACACTGGCCCGGAAATTCAACAATGTACCATCCTCAAGCACAATAGAGAAATAATAGAGCGCCGTGCCCAGCATGCTCAGCGTAATACCAATAATGATCCGAGTCGTGATGGATGTTGAACGGGTAGCATTTGTATGGTTCAGATAGTGATGAATTAGGAAAACAAAGATCAAAATTAGCGTGAAATTTAATACAAGATCGCGTAGCAAATGGTCACCGTCCACATTACGACTTCAGGATTTCATGCATTCAATGAATGTTGTCAGATTCATGGTCGCAGTTCCCCAGTACACAAATCATAGTATGCCGGACTCCCTTATTCAATTGAAGATATTGACCATTTTTTTGAAAATAATTACTACTTTCAGCTAACATACCCTTATCACCAAACAACAATTTTTTTTCATGAAAATTCATCATTAAATATGCTGATATAAAAAAGAGAATCATCCAAATGAACCGATGTAATCGTAACTTGGGCTTCCCATACTTCCTGATCGGCCTTCATCAGTTTGGCTATGCCGGACCAGGTCTGATTTCCTCTCCAGTGGGTATCCATTAGCAATCGGGCAGGCTGACCTATGGTGCTCTCCCGTGAGAATCCTGTTTTGGTTACATAAACGGAATTCACATCCAGAATCACACCCTCCTCATCTGTAATCATGACCGCATCCGTTAGCAGTAAGAAGGCTTTGAGTTCCAGTTGCATGGTTGTCCACTCCCTCTAATGAAACATGATGTGATGCTGTCCCTGTGTGATACTCTCTTCTACGATCCCGTTTAATACTTAAACTGTCTAATCAGGCGCTGCAGCTCTTCAGCCAGGGAAGACAAGCCACGAGCCGATGAAGAAATCTGCTCCATCGCTGCCAGTTGCTCCTCTGAGGAAGCGGCCACTTCTTCGGAAGTTGCGGCGTTGCCAGACGCAATGCCTGCCAACTCATTGGATACAGCAGATACTTCCTGTACACCTGCTGTGATCTCTTGCGACGTGGCAGCAATCTCTTCAATCTGAGGTGTCGTTTCCCTCATGCTCTCCAGAATACGTTCAAACTTCCGAATCGCTTCTGTAGAGATGTCCATGCCCTCTCCAACCTCTGAAGTCACCTTCTCCATCATGCGAACGGAAGCAGCCATATCTTCCTGTACCGCCGTAGTCAGCACGGTGATTTCATTGACGGACTGCCCGGATTGCTCTGCCAACTTGCGAACCTCTGCTGCTACAACAGCGAATCCATTGCCATGTGTACCTGCACGAGCAGCTTCAATGGATGCGTTCAGCGCGAGCAGGTTTGTCTGTTTGGCTATATTTCCGATTAACTCCGTGATCGCTGAAATTTGGTGTGATCGTTCATATAACGCCTGAATCAATTGGTTTGTCTGTTCTACCGTCTCTTGAATCGATTGCATCTGACTCACCGTCTGCTTGACGGTGTTGCCGCCTTCTTCTGCTTGTACGGTTGTATGTTTCGCCAAATCAGCGACATGTATGGAACGTTCGGCGATTCTTGTAATACCAATCGTAATTTCATTCATGGCCTGATGGTTATGTTCAATACCCTGGGTCTGCTTCTCCGCACCATTCGCAATTTCCTGAATGGCTCGCGCTACCTGCTCACTGGCTGCACTGGTTGATTCCGCACTCTGAGTCATTTCATCCGATGAGATGACTACCTGACTGGCGCTGTTCTCCACATTTTGAATCAACACACGCAGATTGCTCTGCATTTTGCCAAAAGCCTCACTCAGTTCACCTATTTCATCATTACTTGTGCTTGTAATGGTCTGGGTTAGATCCCCTTCGCTCACCTGAATCGCCTGAACCTTCAACTGACGAATCGGTTTAACAATTGATCGCATCACCAGCCAGATGATCAAAATTCCGATGACAAGAAAAGAAACGATGACCATAAGCGTTCGATTCAGAATAGGCGCAGCGGCATCCTCTACTTCAGAAGAAAACATGGTGCCTGCGACCTTCCATCCCGTGGATGCATTCGTGGCGTAATACATGACCTTATCAACCTGATCAAAGGTATAGTTGAAGTTACCGGATTCATTCGTATACACTTGAGTCCAAAAGTCTTCTGTTGCATCTGTTCCAGGTTGCATCGTCGGATGATAGATATACTTTTCGCTGGCATCCAGCAGAATCAGATGCCCCTTTTCTCCTACTTTAATTCCGCTAACCAATTGACTAATGTCCGCCAGATTGAGATCTAATTGGACCACACCAGATTGGTCTTCCAGTGCCTTGGCAATCGTAATGGTGATCTCTTTTGTCTCGGCAGAAATATAAGGGTCTGTAACAATGACCTGCTCTGGATTTCCCATTGCTTCGGTATACCATGGTCTTACTCGGGGATCGTAATCCTTGGGCATCTCTGCATCAGAGGACATCAGATACACACCTGCCTCTGTGCCTACACCTATGGTGATGATATCTGTGTTCTGCGCAGCATACCCCTTCAATTCGTTCACAACCCGAACCTCGGCATCATCTTGACGTAATTGCTCTGCAAGTGTATTCGCATAATATTCAATGTGATTCCGCTTGGTATTGACTGAAAGATCTATCGTTGCACTGGCAAGGTTCACATTTTCCATCGCACTATGTAAAATTTGCTTCTCCACTTCATCTTTTGCACTGTTATACGATAAAACTCCAATACTTAACGAAGGAATGGCCAGGAAAGCAATAAAGGACACCACCAGCTTGGTCTTAAAGTTCTTATGCATCTTGTTGAACCAGGTCGGTTTGCTATTTTTTTGGGACAAATTTCTCTACCTCTTCCAGATTAATTTTAGTTTTACTTGATCTACTTATAAGTTGAACTAGTGATTATTTACACTTGCCACTCCGATGCAGAACAACCTGCCAATCGCTGAATGATTCATACAACTTATTTAGCTCTTGTAAAGCTCTCATAGATTGTAAACCATCTTTTCAAAAAACTAGGTCTCACTTCTTGTGAAAAACACTCTTTACACTAAAAAACTCGAATAAATCTCTTCATTTATAATCCAAAAGAACTATTTTCAAACAAATTATACGAAAAAACTATTAAATAAAGTGTTCCGGGGATATGACCAAATTGTTAACTTTCTAAATACTTATTAATAAGCATGCAGATGACAAAAAAAAGATCCAAGCGTTATCGCTCAGATCTAAAGGTTATTTACATTGGACCAACGTATTCTCTATTCAAATGCCGGGATCGCAATATCTGCATATTTCTCTTCGAAGAAGGCTTTGACCTCTGGACCCGCCATACGTTTAGCCAGCTTCTGGATCGCTTCGGAGTCCTTATTATCCTCACGAGCAACCATGGTGATCGCAAAATGGGAATCATCCTTCTCGGTTAACAATGCATCCTTTTTCGGTGTAAGACCGAGCGGACTGGCATATGCCGGTGTCATGGCTACCAGATCAGCATCATCCATCATACGAGCCAGCATCAACAAGTCCACTTCCTCAAACTTGAAGTTCTTTGTATTCTCGGTGATGTCTGCCTGTGTGGCGTTAAAACCTACGCCCTCTTTCAGCTTAATCAATCCGTTCTGCTCCAGCATCACAAGAGAGCGACCAATGTTGGAAGGATCGTTTGCAATTGCAATCGTTGCACCTTCTGGCAATTCCTCAATCGTTTTGTACTTTTTGGAGTAGCCGCCATAGATGGCATTATAGATAGGCTGTACAGCCACCAGATTGGCATTGTTCGCTTCATTATACTGGGTCATGTAAGGCACATGTTGGAAGAAATTTGCATCCACTTCCTTATTCGCGAGTGCCGTATTTGGTTGAACGTTATCTGATAACACAACAACTTCCAAGTTGACGCCATCTTCCTTCAAAAGCGGTTTAACAATATCCAGCACATCTGTCATCGGTGGAATCAACGTAGCTACTTTCAACGTAACTTCTTGTGCAGCTTGTGTGTCTTCCTTTGTTCCTTCAGCCGCAGGTGTTTCTTCTTTTTTGCCACAAGCAGCTACAACCAGCATTACTGCAAGCAACATAAGCATCATCTTTACTTTCATTTCATGTCTACCCCTCATCGTATAATCTGTATTGGTTATTCGTAATAATGCACGGTCCGACCGTTCAGGATCTGCGATCCAGCCAGTGGGACAGTCTGCTACCTGTGAATTGGATCATCTGTACCAGGATAATCATAATGATGATCGTAAATACCATAATCTCCGTTTCGAAGCGCTGATAACCGTAGCGAATGGCGAAATCACCAACCCCGCCGCCACCTACAATACCCATCACCGTCGAGTAGGAGATAAAGCTAATCGTAGCTGTGGTGAGTCCCAGTACAAGGCCAGATCGCGCCTCCACATACAGGAATTTCACCACGAGCTGCATCGTCGATGCCCCCATGGATGATGCAGCTTCAACCACGCCCTTCGGTACATCCAACAACGCTTGTTCCACAAGCCTGGCATAGTAGGCAATCGCAATGACCGAGAGTGGAACGGTTGCCGCCAGTGTACCGATGGACGTTCCAACGACGATTCGTGTGAATGGAATCATGAAGACAACCAGCAGTAAGAACGGAAACGAACGAATGATGTTGACGATACTGCCGAGTACAAAAGACAACGTTTGATTCTGATACCGTTGTCCTCTCTGGAATAAGTACAGAAGTGTACCCAGAGGTAACCCGATCAGAACAGCTGCTGCAATGGAAATACCTACCATGACAAAAGTCTCTCCGATCGCTTGCCATATCTCATGCTGATACTTCAGTACAGATTCAGGTAACCTCATGACTTGTCCCCCTGTTCTGTCTGACGGAACAAAGACGAACCTGCCATCCCATATTCATCACCCGCAAGCAAGGAGGTCAGCAGATCCGGCTGCGGAGCGGGAATACTGCTCACTTCCGCTTCAGTCAATGTTCGTACGAGTCGCCCATCCTTCATGACGGATACCCTGTGACATAGTCTGCGAGCCACTTCCATCTCATGCGTCACGATGACAATGGTCACGCCCAGCGTTTCATTGATATGACGTAGCACATCCAGTATGCCATTCGTAGTCTGTGGATCAAGCGAAGAGGTAGGTTCATCACAGAGAAGCACATCCGGACGACTGGCGAGTGCGCGTGCAATCGCCACACGTTGCTTCTGTCCTCCGCTAAGCTGAGCAGGATATTGATCTGCCTTGTCTTCCAGTCCAACAAACCTAAGCACCTCAAGTCCACGCTCGACTCGCTGTGTACGGGACATCCCGGCCAGTTCCAGCGGCATACAGACATTGCCACTCACCGTCCGATTACTGACCAGATTGAAGTGCTGAAAGATCATGCCAATGGACCTTCGTGCCAGACGCAAAGTGCGCTCATTCATCTGGGTCAGGTGCTGCCCATTCACAACAACCTCACCCTCATCCGGCTTTTCCAGACCATTGAGCATCCGCAGAAGCGTGGATTTGCCTGCGCCACTCGAACCTATGATGCCGTGAATTTCGCCTTGTCCCACTTCGAGCGACACCGAGCTTAACGCTTCGAATCCCTGATCTGCACGGGAACCGCGCTCGTTATAACGTTTGCTTACACCATATAATGAGATCATGGAGAGTCCTCCCGTGATTGATCATGCATGGTTCTTCAAGAACACATGAAGAAAGCCCGCACAGCCGATAACCGGAGCGCGAGCAATCCTGTTCATTTATAATAAATCAACATCCCTGATGAGACAAGCTTTTAAGGTGAGATTGCCTCCTGAAGGCGGCTGGCTTCATACACGCGAAAACGTCCGTTGGACGAACCCACATACACTTCATTGCCGATCCGGTTGATCGTTCCGTTCTTCGCATCCCGGTCGCGATGCTCCGGGTTTCCCATCGCCACGTCATGTACACGACCTAACAAGGCTCCATTGTTTTTATTCAATACCAACCAATTCTCATCCATGGGCAGCAGCAACTGATCATCAATGACCAGATAGCTCCCCTGATTCGTGGGATACCTAAGAGTGGCAATCGTATCTTTGGCATTCCAACGCGTCTCCCCCGTATCATAATTCAAAGCCGCGGAGTACCCATTTTTAATTACATATAACTGATCATCTTCCACCAGTCCTCGTTCAATCTTGCCCCTGAGCGTCCACCGTGTTTTGCCTGTCTTGGCATCGTACAGGGTAGTTGTAAAATCTTCATATTCTCCGTAATGATCGCCGTTTTTGTTCTCACGGATCAACAACATGCCATCATTCAGCTCCTCCAATCTCTGGCCTACCCGAGCAGGAAATTGTGCAAGCTTTTTCCCCGTGTTCAGATCAAGCAGCAGCCACTGATTATCTAACGATAGCCATCTTTCAGCATTCCTGGTTGCAAAGGGATCCAGACGTTCGATTCCATCAAAATATGGATCATTCCCAAGTTGTTCTATAGTAGATCGCTTGGCCTTCAAGCTCCATACGGTTCGCCCTGATTGCGGATCGGCTGCAATCAGCTTATTCTTTTCCCAATACAACACATAAGGGTCATCTGCACTCTTGTTCAATAATTCATAACCTTTCGCGAGTTTTCGCGTCCACAATGTTTTTCCGTTTGCACTATCCAGTACCGTCAACCAACTGTTGCTTGAGCTCTCAACAACCGGGCTATCCACGACCACAACGTTTTTCGCAGCGGTGATGCCATTTAGTCTAAAATTTTGCTTAGGGGTGTACGTCCATGTGACCTTCCCGCTCTTCAAGTTCAGATGACGAATACGATCCACGTATTTTTTCTTGTCAGGGTCATAATCATTGTAGATTGTAACGTATTGGCGTGCTGTATCCACCTCAGCCTGCTGTCTTCCAAAACCCCCATTAATCCTCCATAATTTCTGGCCCGTATGACGGTCAAGGGCATATATGGAACCTTCGTAGTAGCCCCCGCTAAATCCACCGTCATCCCCCTTCATCAGGAGTACATCATCCGTGGCTGCTTGTAAAAAAGTGTAGTTAATATCCCCCTGGTTAGTCCAGACCGGTTTCCAAGGGATTGTCGTTGGCAGTGTTGTGCCATAGATTTTTGTTGTGAACCCATATTCATCCGCCCGACTGATGTTCCAATCGGAAACAACAGCATTTCGATTATCCTGTGCTAAATTCCAGCGTGTTCTGACCAGTCTGCCATTCTTGTTGAATGTGACCATAAATTGCGCATCTTCCCGCTCATATCTCCAGGTCTGTCCAATACTCATTGAATAACCCGTGAAATTTAGATTGCTTGAACTCTCTTTCCAATCCGGCTCGCCTAACCACCCAGCCACTTGTTTGGAGGTGGTTGCCTTGTTCAGCTTAATATCCGTCAAATGACGAATAAACGAAGTCGGTAGCGATGTATTCTGTTGGAACCAACCATCCGCCACATTCTTCCTCTGCTCTAGAGCCTGTGCCTTGATCCAGAAGAGTCCTGGCCGATACGTGAAGGATTCTTTATTCCAGACTCGTGGGGCAATGGAGACCCCATACCAGCCTTTCCACTTTGCAACAATAACAGCCTTATCTGTTAGCGCTTTCTCACTAGACCAAGTTGTAGAACTATCCGGAGCCAGATACAGCTTACTGCCTGATCGGAGCGTGAAGTTTTGGGGAGCTGTTTCCGTCATGCTTCTGCTCTCCTTCAGGGCATACCAACTTGGCAGCCAAAAGTCTCCATGATCGGTTGACTTAAGCTGCACCCACTCGCCTCGAACCGAGGCTAACGTATACTTTTCGTTTTTTGTTGTATAATATTCAATCCCCAGCTGGTCAGCAGCCACACTGCCGTCCCTTCTGTTTTTGAACAAAGGTATGTCATTCATGAGCGTAACGGGTTCTCCTTGTTTGTAGGCCAACTGTGTTGATAAGACTTGAGAACTTGCACCCAAGGCTTGTGGCGTTGTAGCCAAAGCTTGTCCTCCAAGCACAACCATCTTGGAATCCAGCAGCATCCAGCCCGTCAACAGCACAGCTGATAATCCAGTCATGGTAATCCATTTGTACCCCGTTCTCTGACAGTCAGGACCCGTCTTCACTCTCGTTCATCCCCATCCATTAGAAGTTATTTCCAATAGAGACGCAGTAAAAAGGAAAAAGTTACCGTTTACCTCAATATATTTCTATCTATCTCCCAATATTACCTTACATCCACCATCGTAGCATGATAAGGAAAGGTAACCCCGATGTAATAAGCAGCTGTTAAGGTGAGCATATAATAAAATACAAACCACAGATCAGCCCGCGAATAGCCAATCTGAATGTAATACGTTCGGCTCGCTCCATCCGTAAATCCTTTCGCTTCCATCGCTACCGCCATTCGCTGTGCACGGCGAATGCTCTGTGCCAGCAGCGGAATAGCGTAACGCTTGAGTGTACCATACACGTTCCAGCGAGAGCCACGTTGCTGTGTTCCACGAATACGAATAGCGTAACGGAGCGTCTGGAATTCATCCAGCAAAATCGGGATCATGCGCATCGCGGCCAGAAAGCTATAGGCGTATTTCGCCGGAAGCCACCACTGCTGCATCAGGGAATAAAACAGTCTCACAGGCTTGGTCGTAAGACCAAAGAGTAACCCAGCCGCAGCCATAGTCAGCGATCGAAAACCCAAGTGTAGACCGCGATAGAAGCTCTCTTCGGTTATGTGGATCAGTCCCCACTTATACCATGTGGTCTCGCCCTTGCCAAACAACATCATGCCTGTAGACGTGGAGATAAAAACCAGAATAAATGGTGATGCATACAGTATCAATCTGTACCACGGATGACCTGTCCAGCACAGTAATAACATCATCGCCACCGCAACATTGGCCATTACATTCAGATTGTGAATGAGGATAACGATGACAAACATCATCGTCAGAATGATCATCTTTAATCCCGGATTGACGTTATGAAGCCAGGTTTCACGGTGAGGAAACGACAGTTGCATCAGATAACCTCCCCTCATTCACCGTCCAGATTCGGGTGCAATATCTTTTTACAATTTCACGATCATGGGTAACCATAACAATGGCTGTTCCCTCTCTCCGCAATTGCTCCAGCTGTGCTAACATGGCAAACGTATTGCGGGCATCCTGTCCAAAAGTAGGTTCATCCAACAGCAGTATTCGCTGCTCTCTCACCAGTGCAGAGGCAACGCTTAAACGTCGTTTCTGCCCCATCGATAATTGGTAAGGATGGCGCTCGGACAGGTCGATTAGTCCAAATTGATTCAGCATATGATGAGTCCTGGCATGTCTTTCTGCCGTTGTAAGCCTGCCCCCCAGCAATGAGAATTCCACTTCTTCCGCGACGGTGTTCGTCACAAATTGAAACTCCGGGTTCTGAAAGACAAACGCAATCTGATCTGCAAGCTGTTCCGTTTTGCCAGAAGGCTGACCGTGCACCTCATAATGACCTGTTGTTTTCAGAATATTCATCAGAGATAACAACAATGAACTCTTGCCAGCTCCATTGGCTCCGACAATACCAATCCAATCCCCGTGCCATACCTTGGCCTGTTCCACCTGAATGAAGGGTGTTTTCCCACGCCATCCGGTGAACTGCTGCAAGTCCAGTGCAGGCTGATAGGCGGGTGATACAGGTAATATGGATGAGACGTGAGATATGGGGGATATACCCGGTGTATCGGATAAACCAGACGATTGCTGTGCTTCCAAACTTGAGATGCCTTGGTCCACACACAATTGAAGCTCTCCAGAAGCACTTCCCTTTTCTTCTTTTGTTGCCCTCTCCTGCTCATGCTCTTCCCACACGCCTGGATACCAGATTCCATAATCCCTCAACTTGCTCCGTTCATCCGTGAATACCTGCTGTGCTGGCCCATCCGCCACAATCTTTCCTTCAGGTGATAAGACAATGATGCGGTCGACCATATCCACAATCTCGTTTATTTTGTGTTCAACGATGATGATCGTTTTGTCACTGGCGATCCGTTTAACGGTATCCCACACTTGGGAAGTACCCTCATCATCCAGCAGTGCAGTGGGTTCATCCAAAAACAATACCTCCGGGTCCATGGCAAGCATTGAAGCAATCGCGAGACGCTGCTTCATCCCCTGAGACATGGACTGGATCAATACACGATTCTGTTCAAAGGATAACCCCACTTGTTTCAGATAATATTCAATCAGCCCTGGCATCTTTTCACGCGGAATATTTCGGTTTTCCAGAACAAATGCGATCTCTTCATCCGTAAAGGACATGCAGAACTGGGTATCCGGATCCTGAAAGACTACTCCTGCTCTGGCGGGAACCTGAATATCATCACATTTCATCGGAATTTCAACTGAACGTGGAATTAAACCGCTCAGAATTTGCAATAACGTCGATTTACCGGAGCCGCTTGGGCCAAGCAACAGCACTTTCTCCCCTTGACGCACAGAAAGAGACAAGCCTTGAAATACCAAGGCTTTCTCTCCCGGGAACTTGCATCTTAGATTTGTCACACTTACCGCTTGCGAATTCCCCTCTACGCTCATCTAATCCAGCGCCTCATAATCTTGTTTGGATACTGGTCTGAGTGAGCGTGTTACACCGGTCAGTTCCAATGCTTTGGCGAGATAATAAGCAAACACTCCTGCAATCAAGATGCTTCCGATGAAGCGGAATCCGATAAATAACGTATAATTCCAGGCCGAGAGTGAATCAATATACCCGTACTGATAATCCAGCAAAAGCGAAGCCGCTGCGGCTCCTATGGCTGCAAGACAGGTGACAAACAGGTTGGTTTTACGATACAAAAATGCGGCGAAGAATATCTCGGCTCCCAATCCTTGCAACAGACCGTATACAAGTGTGGACATGCCCCATTCACTGCCCAGAAAAGCACTTACCGTTGAAGCCGCAACCTCGGCTAGAATAGCCACGCCAGGTTTACGAATGATAACAAAAGCAAACGTGCCCGCCATAAACCACATGCCGTAGATCATCTGCTCCGCATGAACACCAAAGGGTTTCATCAAGTCATATGTAGGTCCCCATATCTTGTAGATCACCCCAAACACTACTGCGATCACGATGGTTACCAGAATATCCGTTAGTTTCAATCGCTTGTTGCCTGCTGTTATTGCCATGTTCTCTACGTCCTTCCTTTGTTCCCTGTGGGGGTTGTAAAAGTGTGTGTTCAAAAAGACTGGTTGAACAACCTCTAAAAATAAACGAAAAAGCCTCCCCGGTTCCGGGCAGGCCTTACGTACAGTGTACAATCCTCACAATGATGTATTGGGTGGATGTCAAAAATACGGAATATCAACCAGCGCCACTCCGTCATGGCAGATACACCACCACAGTTCAAAGAGTTCTGTTGTTCATCCACGTTCATTCTCACAATTCACCCTTACATATCGCAAATCCATGTTCTCTACGCTGGCATTACCCAGATCAGATGTACGGTCAGCGGCACAAGGCCACTCTCTCAGCCCAACTTCATTGAGCTCCCGGTTCACTTATTTCATTGCTTCTAATGTACATCAGATGGGTATTTGTGGCAATGGTCTCTACAAAAATCAATGTTGGCATAGGAAAAGGCATCCCCCTGGATGCCTTTTGGACATACTTCACGATGTGAAATAGCTACCTTATCCGTTACAAGCCTTCAATGCGTATTCCAAGGTATCCTTGTTCTTAATATTGCGTGTTCCCTGACTGGCTCGTTTTCCCTGAAGCAAACCCCTTGAACAACGTTGGTACTTTGGAATAACGGGTATTCGTAATTTTCCCTTGTGATGTGCTGCTGTCTGTACGCATAATCGAATCTTTTACATTAGAAATGTTGGAGTTATCCAGCGTCATGTTAACTGCGAAGGAAGTTCCACCATTTTGGCGAACCAGTTTGCCAATATCATCTGCACGGAAATTTTTGATGTTAATTGTTCCAGCTGCATTCATCTGGAACACTTTATCATAAGCCTTATAAGCTGCCCCACCGGTAATGTTAACCGTTCCGGCAGACTTCAATGTCAGTGCATCCTCGCCCACGTCCTGCCAGACCACATTCGATATATTACAGTTGCCATAACAATGAACACCATCAGCAGCTGGTGATCCAATGTTTACGTTTTTGAGCGTGGCCCCTGCCTCCAGACGAAAGACTGGCTTCTGATTTTCTGCTTGAGATCCGTCGCCCAGTGTGGAAGGATTGGCTACAAATGTTTTACCTTGGCCGTCATAGGTCGTGCCCTTTGGAACCACAATGGTTGAATTTACAACGGTAGGTGCAGCCGCAGCCGGAACGGCACCAAATATAGAAGCAACCAAACCAGCGGACAGCAACAACGTCAACATTTTTTTCATAACTTTATTCCTCCCTTATTCTCTCGTTATTTGATAGTGTACAAGCCTGAGCTTGTCCTGGAAGATCGTCAGAGGTGCACCTCTGTCCGACCCACAACCTAATCCTACCAAATAAGGAAGGTAACTAGAATAATCATTAGATCAGATATATTATGACATCGCACAATCCCTGTCATATCCTCGTTTTTTGCATGCCAGGTCTCTCAAGCAATATGCTCATATCAACCTCTGGTATGCTCATTTGTAACGTATGCACCCTCACTTGAATCCCCGATAACAAAGAAAGACCACTACATTTGTCTCCAAATGTGTGATCTTGAATGGCTTCCGGCTTGCTGATATAAGATATCAGGCTCCGAATCTCTGACGATAACCGCACTTTCGACACAACTCTTCCACAGCTTCGCGCCTGGAGAAGCCATATACCAGATTGTTCGCTCGCTCACCCTCAATAATCTCCGAGAATGACTTCTCGTGCACATTACCAAGGTTAATGACACCCTCACCATCAAGACAGCATGGAACCACCGTTCCATCTACAAGCACAGCTGCCTGACCACGCAATGCATGGCAGAAGCCTTTGCCGTCATCTTCAGGTGCATCCAGACTCGGCCACTGGAACTCATGGTCCTGATTCAGGTATACATTCGGGGCAATTTTGACCCCGCTGCCTGGAACTACTTTTTCCTCAATTCGGAAGTCCAGATTGAACTCACGTTCCAATACTTCAAGGGTCTCCCGATTTCGATTCATCTGAGCATTTGTGAAGTTATCCTGCGTCAGATTCCACAACCGGAATGAGATGATGACATTGTGCTTCACCGCTTCGTGAACAAAAGACAGAATGTTGCTCAGGTATCCGTCACGGTCGGTCGAACCTTCATGCCCATCGAAGCTGTGCAGGGAGAAATTCATCTGCCGCAGCGCCGGTTTGCCAAGCAATTTATGCTGAGTCTTGGGCAATAGTGTACCATTCGTTGTAATGTTCACCTTGAGTCCCTTCTCATGTGCGGAATCGAGCAACAGATCTATTTTGGGATGCAACAAGGGTTCACCTTTGACATGTAGATAAATATGATTGGTGTGTGGTTTAACTTGTTCCAGTATATTGTTGAAGACTTCAGGGTCAATGAATCCTTTGGCACGCTGCGTCTGTGGACAGAAGCTGCAAGCCAGATTGCAGATACTCGTGATCTCAATATATACTTTTTTGAACGTTTTCAACTCGGGTCCCCATTCTGCCTAGGAGGGAGAACAATCCCACCTGCATTTTGTGATCCGGCCTATACGGGCCATCCCTATTATATCGGGTTCATGAGCCAAGGTAAATCAGAGAACTGGTTTATCTGGTTGTGTCAAAATGATTTGGCTAGTGCCAAATGAACAGATTCAATCGCATGAATACGTGTTGTATCAAATAATGGAACTTCTGAATCCTCTACTTTTACTAATAATCCAATTTCGGTGCAACCTAATATGATCCCCTCAGCTCCATCATCAACTAGCCTTTGGATCACCTTTTTATAATAATCCCTTGATAAGGGCTCAATTTTCCCTAAACATAATTCCTCATATATTATTTTATTGATAACTTTTCTATCCTCTTCATTCGGTATCAAAACCTTAATACCATTCAATTCAATTCGTTTTTTATAAAAGTCTTGTTCCATCGTATATTTAGTGCCAAGTAAACCAACCGTACTTATTTTGGACTTATGAATTTGATTTGCTGTTGAATCAGCAATATGTACAATGGGTAAACGCACTTTTTCTTCAATATGTTTAATCACTTTATGCATCGTATTTGTACAAATTACAATCATTTCTGCTCCTGCCTTTTCCAGAGACTGAGCAGCATTCCCTAATAATTCACCAGCACTTTCCCAATTACCTTCAGCCTGATAACGCTCGATTTCTTCAAAATCCACGCTATATAAGATGCATTTGGCTGAATGCAATCCTCCCAATTTATTTTTCACTTCTTCATTAATAATTCGATAATACTCTAACGATGACTCCCAGCTCATTCCACCAATAAGGCCAATCGTTTTCATATACACTCCCCTTTCCATTTAATACATCCCGAAAGCAGCATATAGAAATTTAATAGATATTGTACCGTATCTATCTGATTAAATAAACGAAGCGTATTATGAATCCGCGGAAAGCCAAGATCAGTACTCACATTCTTTCCGAGCGCCCCCTTTACATTCCACTTGCATGTGATATATGCTGAACACACAACTGCATATCTTGAACATTGCACTAGGGGAGCCTTACGGCTGAGACGAATCGAATGATTCGGACCCTTTGAACCTGATCTGGATCATACCAGCGGAGGGAAGTGGAGCGGCCTTTCAGTAAGCGGATTTTTTCATGTTGATGATGAAATTTAATGTGAATTGAACTTACAGACCCACTCATTTCTCCGGAAATGGGTGGGTCTTTTTCGCGTTCTGCGGGCAGATCAGAAGGTGTAATTAAAGATCCCGTAGTTTGAAGTTGAATTTGGAATAACAAGGGGGGACAAAACGAGATGGATAATAACATAACCATTCACAACATGAGCTACGCTTTCCCGGAAAAAAGGGATTCCCCCGTGCTCTCCAATGTGTCGATGCGTGTAGCCAACGGCGAATTCGTCTCGCTTATCGGCTCCAGCGGCTCCGGTAAAAGCACCCTTTTCAAGCTGCTGGCAGGCCTGCTTGAGCCAACCCATGGAACCATAGAAATTCCTTGGGTCCCTGAAGGAAAGCGACTGGGGCAGGTGGCCTATATGCCACAAAAGGACCTCCTGTTATCCTGGCGAACCGTCATGGAGAATTGCATGCTCCCCGCTGAACTTGCTCCAGAGCGGCAGGATAAGGGGAGAATTCGCGCGGACATTCTGGCTGGGCTCGACAGATTTGGCCTATCCGGCTACGCGCATGCTTACCCAGACGAGCTATCGGGTGGCATGCGCCAGCGTGTCGCGCTGCTTCGTACTTTGCTGACAGGTGGCCAACTCATGCTGCTGGATGAACCATTCGGCGCACTCGATGCCTTAACCAAACGGGAGATGCATCGCTGGTTGTTGGAACTGTGGGAGGGCTTTGGCAAAACCGTGTTGTTCATTACGCATGACATTGAAGAGGCGCTGCTGCTCAGTGATCGGATTATCCTGTTAACTCCGGGGCGCCAAGGCCAACAGCTACAGGATTTGACGGTACCTTTGCCACGTCCAAGACATTCGGACATGATCTATGAACCGGCGCTCGTTCAGATGAGACGACGACTGGAGGAACAATTGCATGCGAGAAGGTAACTTGGGAGACTGCATGAAGGATAGCGTAAGGCGTTGGCTTGCCCGTTATGGTCTGTTTCTTTGGCTCCTGCTCTTGTTGCTTGTCTTCTGGGAGTGGATTGTGCGTATGGGATGGGTGCCCTCCTTCATCATTCCAGCCCCAACGGCGATTGCCAGCTCCCTGTATGAGCATCGCTACCTCCTGCTGGCTACACATCTGCCTGCTACCTTGATGGAGGTTATTGTTGGTTTTGGCTTGTCCATAGTGACTGGAATTACGCTAGCGACAGGAATGCATATGAACCGATCGATTGAAAAGGCCTTGTATCCCTTCATCGTGATCAGTCAAACCATACCACTGATTGCCCTGTCCCCTGTATTCATCCTGTGGTTTGGTTATACCTTGTGGAGCAAAGTCGCCGTGGTGTTCCTGATCGCCTTCTTCCCCATTGTGGTCAGCACCTACGATGGACTTCGCCAAGGCGATCCAGAACAGCGTGAACTGCTGCTCACCATGGGCGCCAGCAAGTGGGATATTTTTTGCAAACTCCAGGTTCCACTTGCCCTTCCCTCTTTTTTCTCGGGGCTAAAGATGTCTGTGGTGTACTGCGTGGTTGGTGCAACGATTGGCGAATGGCTCGGTGGCAGCAAAGGTCTCGGATACTTCAGCCGCCGTATGTCCAGCAACATGAACACGGACGCGATGTTTGCCGCTATTGTGCTGTTATCCCTGCTTGGGATCGTTTTGTTTATATTGATTGCCTGGCTGGAGAAACGGTTTAACACACGCCGTCATGGAGGCAAAAGAAAGAACGGATAATCTTGGAGAGTGAATCCGATTTAATGATAGGAAGTATGATTTCCAAACACTTTTTTCACATATCATCAGTTATGTTTCAATCATCACGTTGTCCGTTAACATCCTGCTGTTCTTCTCCTACAAACCTTAAACAATGAAATGAGGAACTTCCATTATGAATAATAAAGGCATACACTCCCTGCTTCCCATCATGCTCATTAGCCTTTTGCTGATAGTCAGTGGATGCAGCACCACGAATACCAGCAGTAACACGCCAACAACAGACTCTGCAACCAATGCACAACAAACAGACAAGTCTGCAACCGAACCAGCATCAGACGCCAAAGATAAACTGTCCATCATGCTCGACTGGTACCCGAATGCAGTACACTCCTTCATCTATGTGGCTCAGGAAAAAGGGTACTTCGCAGACCAAGGTCTGGATGTCGAAATTCAGATGCCTGCGGATACCAATGATTCACTCAAACTTGTTGCTGCCGGTAAAATTGATCTGGCCTTAAGCTACCAGCCCCAAATCTTGCTCGCGCGTGGCGAGACCATTCCTGTACGATCTATTGCTGCTGTTGTTCGGCACCCGCTTGTTCATCTATTGACCGAAGCCAATGGCAACGTGAGTTCACCCAAAGATCTTGACGGAAAAACTGTCGGGTATTCTTCAATTCCGCTGTATGAAGCGATGGTTCGTACGATGATCAGCCACGATGGTGGCAACCCAGATAACATGAATCTGGTCGACGTTGGATTCGATCTGATTCCTTCACTGGCTTCCGGACAGGCGGATGCGATTATGGGTGGTTTTATTAACCATGAACAATTGATTTTGGAGAAAGAAGGACACTCCATGAAATCAATTAACCCCGTCGATTATGGCGTACCTGATTATTATGAACTGGTCCTGACTGCGAGTGAAGCTGGCATTCAAGCAAAAAAAGAACAGCTTACCCGGTTCGTCAAAGCGGTCCAGGAAGGACAAAAATATGTGACTGAGCATCCAGAAGAAGCCTTGAATATTCTGCTCGCTCATGAGAATCAAACGTCTCCGCTTGACCCGGATGTCGAAACCAAAAGCCTTACTATTCTACTGCCACTTATGAATGAAGAAGGCCAACCGTTTGGTCGGCAGGAAATGGAATCATGGGAGAATGTACGTGCTTGGCTCGTTGAACAGGATCTGATTCCTGAATCGGTGAAAGCCGAGGATGCTTTTATTAATCTGCAAGGAGAGTAAATAAAGGAGAGCAACGTGAATAAAGGAAAAGTGACTGAACGCAAGGGAATGAAAGCAATGTCATCAAAAGCAAAGTTAGCAAGAAACGTTAGGATCGGATGCAGGAAGTTTTGCGAAATGGAATTGCCCTGAAGCAAGCATCTGAGAATCAGAATTTTTAACAAGCCAAAGTGATTTGATGTGCATCAGAGCAGCTTGATATGCGTTTTGGTGGCTTGTTGGTATGAATTTGGTATGAACATTAGCGCATATCTTCAAACCTTCCGGGAGCTAGCTCCTTAATGTGCTTGGAGTAGAGCATGCAGCGAGCGCTAACGAATCTGAGGCGTCCTATTCAGGGATTTGTAGCGGTTGCAGAAATCTAAAGAACCTGAAACATGTTATATCAGAATAAATAGCTGTTTGCAGCGTTTTGGTCAGGAGATTCTGGGAAATAACGTGTCTGACGTTCCTTAGATTTCAAAAGTAGGATTTGACAGCCAAATAAGATGTCCTGGGTTCTTTAGAAACACCGTCTGACCAGTCGTGCCCCAATCAGTTGGGTATCGACCAGCCTGGACTTCAAGACACTGGTTAGACGCTAACATCCATCACACTATCTCTTGCCTGAGTTTGGAGAAAGACCCGGGTTCACTTTCTGTATTTTGTATCGTTTCGTTTTGTACTGTTTCGTAGCTGTACGGTTGTCTATCTGCGAATTTACATTTTATATGAATCTACCTTTTAGCTATTTCAATCAAGGCTAGATATCGATCAGAATGATTCAATTTGTCTATATCCTGTTACAAAAAAACCCTTTTTAGTGAGTTATGAAATTAATTTGGATTTTACGTTTCTGCTTTTCTCGCATTAATGCATCTGGCTGTTGTTAGACTCTGCGCCCCAACTCAACAAGGAGACTCATATTCTATTATTCTGCTGAGTGACTCCAGATATCGGACTTCCGCCGATGGGGTTACTTCATAACAAGGAGGAAATTATATGTCTTATCTGGAACGTGTTCGTACGCAAAATCCGCTGGTACAAAATATCACCAACCTTGTCGTGGCTCCCTTCACAGCCAATGGTCTGCTTGCACTAGGTGCGTCCCCTTTTATGGCCTATGCTCATGAAGAGGTCGCTGATGTCGCCAAGATGTCAGGAGCCGTGGTACTCAACATCGGTACACTCGATGACAAAGTCGTTCAGGCGATCCGTCTGGCAGGCCAATCGGCTAATGCGTATCACGTGCCTGTGGTGCTTGATCCGGTTGGAGCTGGTGCGACCACCTATCGTACAGAAACCGTGCAGATGCTCGTTCGTGAGCTTCGCCTCACGGTGCTGCGCGGCAATGTGGCGGAAGTCGCCAATGTCATCGGTGAGAGCTGGAGTATTAAAGGTGTGGACGCAGGATCAGGTGAAGGTGACCGGATTGGAATTGCGGAGCGGGCAGCTCATAAACTTGGCTGTGTTGTGGTCATTACCGGAAAAGAAGATATCATTACTGATGGACAATCCACATTCCTTACGAGTAATGGTCATGCCCTGCTCACTCAGGTCACAGGTGCTGGCTGTCTGCTCAGTTCGGTGATTGGTGCTTTTACAGCCATAGCGGAATCCGGAGCCGATCTTCTAGGCAGTGTTGTTGAAGCGCTCGCGTTTTATGGTGTAGCGGCTGAACTGGCGGCAGAGCGGACAGCTCATCAGGGGCCGGGCAGCTTCCAGATTGAATTGTTGAATCAACTGGCACAAGTAACACCAGACCTCTTGGCAGAACGCGCACAAATCCGTCAGATCCGTGGAGGTGCAATATGAGCATTGCTCAAGCGCTAACCATTGCAGGTTCTGATAACGGGGGAGGTGCAGGAATTCAGGCTGATTTGAAAACATTCCAGGAGCTTGGCGCATACGGCATGACTGTTATCACTGCTATTGCTGCCCAAAATACCACAGGTGTGCAGGGCGTTTTTCCCATCCCTTACGATGGCATTGCCCAGCAATTGGACTCGACGGGTGAAGACTTTCAACCAACCGCAACGAAGACCGGCATGTTATATAGTGCCGAAATTATTCGTCTAGTGGCTGAGAAATGGCAGCATTACCGTTGGTCTAATCTGGTCATCGACCCTGTGATGGTCGCCAAAGGCGGCGCTCCCCTGCTCCAGCAGGAAGCTGTCCAAGCGCTGGTTACGGAGCTGCTGCCCCATTCCTTGATCACAACACCTAATATTCCGGAAGCCGAACTGCTTACCGGAATGTCCATCACGAATCTAAGTCAGCGGGAAGAAGCCGCGAGAAGGATTGTAGAGATGGGCTCAACGTATGCTTTGGTCAAAGGTGGTCATGATGAAGGAAGTGGCATGATCGTTGATGTGCTCTACGATGGGCAGTCTTTTCATTATCTGGAGAATGTTCGTGTAGTAACACGTCATACACACGGAACAGGATGCACGTACTCTGCGGCCATTACCGCAGAGTTAGCCAAGGGTTCACCTGTTCTGGCTGCCGTTACGACCGCGCGAGCATTCATTCAGGCAGCCATCGAAGATGAGCTGGGGATTGGGGCCGGACATGGGCCGACAAATCATTTTGCATATCAGCGCAGACAGCGGGGTGAGCAGTGATGCGCCCTTGGGATGCAGAAGCGGTACAACGCGCGATGAAGGTGTATTTGGTGATGGGCAGCGTCAATACAACGCAAGACCCTGTGGAAGTGCTGCGCCAGGCCATTGCTGGCGGCATCACGCTGTTCCAGTTCCGTGAAAAGGGAACTGGCGCCTTGGTCGGCGAAGCTAGCATCACGCTTGCGATGCGGCTTCGCGAGGTGTGCAGCCAGCACGGAGTCCCGTTCATCGTGAACGATGATGTGGAGCTGGCTGTAGCGGTGGAGGCCGACGGCGTGCATGTCGGCCAGGAAGATGCGGACGCGGCGCTGGTACGCGCCCGTATTGGAGATGGGCGGATGCTTGGCGTATCCGCCCACTCTGTGGATGAGGCGCGCCGTGCCGTGCAGGCGGGCGCCGACTACCTTGGCGTCGGGCCCATGTACCCGACGCGCTCCAAAGCGGACGCCCACGCTGTGCTGGGCCCCGCAGGGGTGGCGGAACTGCGCGCCGCAGGCATCGCAGTTCCGATTGTAGGTATCGGCGGCGTTACGCCCGATACCACGGCCGCCGTGATGGCGGCTGGAGCCGACGGCGTAGCCGTCATCTCCGCCATCGCGGGCGCGGCCGATGTGCGCGCAGCGGCTGCACAGTTCGCTGCGGCAGTGCGCGGGATGCAGGCGTAGCCCTGCTATCCCTGCACTGCCAGCCCCATGGGCTGCACCGAATACATGGTGCGGCCCATAACCGCTCGCTCTCCTCTCCATAACAGAGGAGCCTCCCCCTGCGGTGCGGCAGTCTATGTCTTCGACTTAGAAGCGCATCCGCTCCCCTCCAGTGACTGGATGATACAATAATTCAGTCACATCTATTCACCAATCCATGATCAAGATGCAGCCTCCATGCTTGCATCTTGTTTTTTCATTTTCAACGGTTGACTCTCACGTAACGTGACACTGTACAATCGATGTTGTAAGGAGGTTTCACACATGGCCATGAAGGTAAAAGAAGTTGCCGAACTTGCCTCGATCAGTGTGCGCACACTGCATCACTATGATGAGATCGGACTATTAACCCCCGACGAAGTGACTTCTGCCGGGTATCGATTATATTCAGATGCCGACCTGGAACGGTTACAGCAGATTTTGTTTTTCAAGGAACTCGACTTCTCTCTGAAGGAGATCAAAAACATTATAAACAACCCCTCCTTCAATCCAGAAGAAGCACTTAATATGCATCGACTTATACTGCTGGAGAAGCGCCGACGCTTGGACCAGATGATTGCTACCATTGATAGAACGGTTTTACACGTGAAAGGAGAAATTAAAATGACAGCCAAAGAACAATTCGAAGGATTTGACTTTAGCGAGAATCCGTATGAACAAGAAGCGCGGGAACGTTGGGGAGACCATGCCGTCGATCACGCAAATCAGAAGCTGCACAGTAAATCAACCACAGATCAGAAGGCTCTATCAGATCAAATGAACAAGATCTACAAACATCTGGCTTCACTTCGTCACACAGAACCAGCTTCTGCCGAGGCACAGTCTGGCATCAAAGAGTGGTACACTTGGCTAAACCAAATGGGAAACTACTCGCCTGAAGCCTTCAGAGGACTTGGTCAGATGTACGTGGACGATGAACGCTTCACGCGTAATATTGATCAGTTTGGCGATGGTTTGGCAGTATTTATGAGAGATGCTATGGCTGTATTTGCTGACCAAAACAAATAATATAGCCCTGTCTTCGATCACATTCAGTATTATTCAACTCTCATTGCTGTCAGATGTGCACTGTAAACGATAGTCTGGAAGTTACCCCCTGTCCTGAAAAGGTAAAATATTCTCGTCATCAGCTTTATTCGCAGTAAATGACCCTTGGGATATTTGAACCTACCTCCTGGGGTGACCACATCTTTCTTGTAATTAACCTTATGAACATGTTGGATATATACTAGGGTTATGTGGTAAGTAATTTAAATCGATCCGAGTTGTTGCAAAAGTTATGAGTCGTATCCCACTCACTACCCAGTGGATATACAAAAGGGACGTACGCCCTAAGGCGTATCGTCCCTTTTGTATATCCAAGTAACTCAGCCGCAATGTGAACATGCCTAACTGCTGCTCACTCTGAGTACTTTATGAATTAACGTAGATTGCTCTTTACTACATTTTTCTTCTGCTCCTAGTCCTTCGATATAACCGTTTCACCAGATGCTTAGGAAGATGATATTAAGTTTCTTCTGTCAAACGTTCTTCATTTTGCTACCAGCGTCCACCGTCTATCTCATTAAGCTCTTGGTGCGTGATCCGATGAAGATGCATCCGTAGCTAGACTGGTTCTCGCCATCCGGCCAGGAATCTGCCATGCAGACACAATCGCAAGCACGATGAATAACAAATCAATCGGTTGACTGAAGTACTCCTGAAAGGTTTCCACAAACGCACTGATCATCTCGCTATCAAACACAAGTTCCATCACACTTACATCACCAAACAGTTCGGAAGTAAAATATACGACCGTCAGATATTTCCCCAACAAAATGCCAACAAGCGCAAACAGTACGGCAATAATCTTATGTACCGTCGCAATTTGTTTATTGGAGAACAACACAACTGCGTAGCCCGTGAGAGCTCCAATCAAAATCGCAATTAGTCCCACCTCATACTCGGTCATTGCAGCAATAGCTGCCCATACGATGCCTCCCAGAATGGCTGCAATTAAACCACCAATGATCGGCATACCGATTTTAACTCCTTGTTTCTCTTCCACGTTGTCTTTCCCTCCTGAGTCATGCATATGCTTCTTTTCCAGAATTCACCTTTCCTATGAAACCACAAAAAGACCTATTATTCAACATTTTTCTACTTTTGGTGACCATGTATTTATATAATAGAAAAGATATATTAAGCATCTATTTCCTTATTCGCTCGAATATATCATTTTAGTTTTATCCACAAACATCTCATAATCATTCCCTTGGCACATAAAAAACACCCCTCCAACAGCATAATTGCCGTAGAAGGGATGTTGTCCATATCTGTATCATAGATATAACCAATGTAACCGAGAAAACTACATTGAAAAGCTCTATCTATCTTACCTTTGTACTTCCTTGGAAGGCTGAATGACAGCTGCAATCTGTGCCAAAATGGCATCCACCGATGCCGGATCATGCACATCATACTCATCAATGTTCAGACGTAGCACAGGGCAAGCCGTAAACTGATCAATCCACACGGAATAGCGCTCATGCATGTGCTCCCAGTATGAACGATCCGTTTGGATTTCCATCTCGCGTCCACGTTCCGTAATTCGGTTTAAAATCGAAGGCAGACTGCCTTCCAGATAAATCAGCACATCTGGATGTGGGAAATACGGTGTCATTACCATCGCTTCAAACAAACTGCTGTATGTCTCGAAATCTGTAGCAGACATGGTTCCTTGATCTGCATGCATTTGTGCAAAAATGCCCGTATCTTCATAGATGGAACGATCCTGAACGAATCCCCCACCTAGTTCAAAAATCTTCTTCTGTTCCTTGAAGCGCTCTGCCAGGAAATAAATCTGCAGATGGAAGCTCCAACGCTCGAAGTCATGATAGAACTTCTCCAAATAAGGATTGTGATCGACTTGCTCCAAAGAGGTCTTGAAATTCAAACGCTGCGCAAGTGCAGCCGTTAACGTGGATTTGCCCACCCCAACCGTACCTGCTACCGTAATTAATGCATTCGATGGAATGCCATAGTTATTCATATGATATACTCCTTTACCTGATTAACAATCTGCCTGAAGTGCTCAGGATGTTCCACAAAGTCGAGTTGCTCTGCATTGACCTTAATGATTACTGGTGGATTTGAGCTATTTGCCAGATAGTCCATGCCTGTTTTGTAATCGGCGATCAGTTGTTCCATATATGCCGGGTCCATGTCCTGCTCAAATGAGCGTCCACGCTTGTTAATGCGGTACATCAACGTATCGAGTTCAGCTTCAATATAGAGCACCAGATTGGGCTTTGGCAGATCATCTGTTAACAGATGATAGATTTGACGATACTTATCCCGTTTCGTTCCCTTTAAGGTACGATCGGCAAAAATCATATTTTTATAGATATGATAGTCTGAAATGACTGGGGTATTCTGCTCTACATAATGAGCGCCCGTGTCTTCCAGTTGTTTAAACCGATTACACAGAAAAAACATTTCCAATTGGAAACTCCACTCGTCGATATCCTGATAAAAGGAAGCCAGAAATGGATTCTCTTCTACGATTTCTTTAACTAACGGAAGATTCAATTCATGGGAAAGCATCGTTGCCAGCGTTGTTTTCCCCGCTCCAATCGGACCTTCCACGGCAATAAACGGGGCTGATTTCATCGTGTTCACTTTTCCTCCTCGTACTTATGCGTGTTTCCGTTTTCTATATAGACCTCACCTATTGTATCACAGCTTTAAGGATTGGAACGCCAGTATTTTATGTATATAACAAGTCAAATCGGGACTATTAATTACATTAAAATAAAAAAAAGACACACTCGAAATCATTCAAGTGTGTCTTCCTATTGCTTGGCGGCGTCCTACTCTCCCAGGACCCTGCGGTCCAAGTACCATCGGCGCTAGAGGGCTTAACGGTCGTGTTCGGGATGGGTACGTGTGGAACCCCTCCGCCATCGCCACCAAACGCATAGCTGTGCTTACATTTCAGAGTTGTTGTTCTCTGAAAACTAGATTCGAAACGAAACATGCGAATTATCACTTGCATATTTGGATAAGCCCTCGACCGATTA